>NZ_BOPG01000001.1 GCF_016863635.1 Virgisporangium aurantiacum
CCCCGAACAAACTCGTCTACACCGGCAACATCAAGCCCGCGGTCCCGACCACACCGGCGGGAACCACCGTCTACATCATCAACCCCACCGCGTTCCCGATCGCTGACCGCGCCACCGTCGAAAGCCCCATCACCGTCGCGAACGCGGCAGGCAACGGCTCCGCTGCCGCCGTGGTCAAGGTCAGCGCCCGCCACACCGATCGCGGTGACCTGGCCGTCTACCTGATCGCCCCGGACGGCACGCAATACCAGTTGAAGACCGCCACCTCCGGTGACGACGTGGCCAACCTCAACGCGGTCTACACCGTCAACCTGTCGGGCGAGGTCCGCGCCGGCACCTGGAAACTGCGGGTGCAGGACGCGTTCGCCGGCGACACCGGCACTCTCGACACCTGGAATCTCACCGTCTGAACAACCAAAACAAGGGCGCCTCCACCGAGCCGGAGGCGCCCTTTGCGTATCAGCAGACCCAGTGATTGCCTGACTTTTACCTTTTGTAGGCAAACGCGAGTGTGAGACGTACCGTGTTCAGAATGGAGACCCGGGGGGCGGCCGTGCGGCGCACGGTCGAGATCGCAGTGCCCGCGCACATCGCGTACGAGCGGATGTGTCGCATCGAAGAGTATCCATTGTTTCGGCATCAGGTACGTGAAGTGCTCGCGTTGTCGGACGACACGCTGCGGTGGGATCTCCCCGGCGAGAGTTTCACCGCCCGGCTCGACCTGCGGGAGCCCGACCGCCTGCTGCAGTGGCACAGCGTCGACGGCCCGGACTGCACGGAGACCGTCACGATCCAGCCACTTTCCCCGCAACGATGCCTGGTGACCGCCGAGCTGAACGGGCCGGCGACGATCGTCGACGGGCTCGCGGCCGACCTGCCGGAGTTCAAGCGCCAGGTCGAGCGGGACCACCCGCCGCTGGGCCACTTCGTGAACGAGCGCCCGCCGACCCTCAACCGGCACCGGTCGAACTGGCGTGAACAGCGCATGATCGGGCGCACCAGTACCGGGGAACGCGGAGCACGGCAGGGACCCGCTGCCTAGAGTTGGACAAATAGCGGGGAAAAGGGGGTTCGATGACCGCGATCCTGGTCGCCGATGACGACGAGGACATTCGGGAGCTCGTGCTGTTTAAGCTCGAGGCGGCGGGCTTCGACGTCACCGCGGTCGACAATGGACTCTCCGCACTGGAAGCCGCCCGTAACCGGCCACCCGACCTCGCTCTGCTCGACGTCATGATGCCGGGGCTGTCGGGCATCGACGTGTGCCGGGCGCTGCGCGCCGAAGAGGCCACCGCCCAGCTGCCGGTGATCCTGCTGACGGCCCGCGCGCAGGAGGGCGACGTCCAGATCGGGTTCGGCGCCGGCGCCGACGACTACGTCGTCAAGCCGTTCAGTCCCAAGGAACTCGTGAGCCGGGTCGAGGCCGTACTGTCGCGCGCCAAAGCATGAGCGCCAACGCATGACGCTTGCGCACGCCGCGGCGATCGCGCTCGCCGCGCTGATGGCCGCGGCGCTGCTGTTCGGCGCGATCACCGTGCTGGGACGCGTGACGAAGAGGCAGTTGACGGCCCGCCGCGCCCGGCTCGCCGCACCCGCGCGCAAGCTGTTGGTACGGCTGACGGCGGGCGACGACGACGAGACGCTCCTCGACCAACTGGTCGCCGTCGACCAGCGCACCTGGAACGCCGTCGAGCCGGCCGCGGTCGGGATGCTCGGCAAGGTGCGGGGGGAGGCGCACACGAGCCTCGTCACCGTGTTCAAGCGGCGCGGTGCCGGCGACCGCGCGCTCAGGGAACTCACCGCGCGCGGACCGGTGACCCGGGCCCGCGCCGCCGAGGTGCTCGGCAACCTCGGTGACCCGGCGTCCGTCCCCGCGCTGTGCACGCTGCTCCGCGACCGCGACCCCGACGTCCGGGTGGTCGCCGCCCGGTCGCTCGGCCGCATCGCCGACCCGGCCGCGGCGATCCCGCTGCTCGACTCGCTCGACGGCCGGAACGCCGTGCCGCCGCAGATCGCCGCGCACGCGCTCGTTCGGCTGGGGCTGGGCGCGCAGGCCGCGTTCTCGGCCGGGATGCTGCACCACTCCGAACTGGTCCGCGCCACCGCGCTGGAGGTGCTCGGCCTGATCGGCGCGGTGGGCGCCGCCAAGCAGGTGGAGTTCGCGCTGCGCTCGGACCTGTCGCTGGAGGTCCGGGTGCGGGCCGCCCGCACGCTCGGCCGGCTCGGTCCGCGGTCGGCGCTGGCGCCGCTGCTGGAGGCGGTCGAGCCGGGCCACGCCAAGCAGTTGCGGGCCGAGGCGGCGAAGGCGCTCGGTGAGCTGGGGGCGCCGGCTGCGGCGCAGCCGCTTGCGGCGCTGCTCGCCGACGACGAGTACGAGGTGGCCCACGAGTCGGCGCGGGCGCTGTTGAAGCTGGGCGTGGCCGGGCGGAGCGAGCTGGAGAAGGCGGTCGACGAGGCCGACGACGAGCCGCTGAACGCCGAGACCCCGGGCGGGCACGCCCGCGAGGCGCTCAGCGCCGCCCACCTCGCGGAGCTGCGGAAAGACGCGCTGGCCGGGGCAGCGCGGTGATCCAGGACTTCTTCCGCATCACCGACGTGGCGATCCTCACCTACTTCCTCGTCATCAACACGAGTTACCTGATCCTCATCGTGCTCGCCGCGGCCGAGTTCGTCCGGCACCTGCGGCACCAGCCGTTCGCCGGCCTGGAGGACATGTACCGCAGCCCGCTCACCCCGGGCGTCTCCGTGCTCGTGCCGGCCCACAACGAGGAGGCCGGGATCGTCGCGTCGGTGCAGGGGATGCTCGCGCTGCGCTACCCGCAGCTCGAGGTGATCGTCATCGACGACGGCTCGACCGACAGGACCTTCGACCGGCTGAAAGAGGAGTTCGACCTCATCGAGACGCCCCGCGTCGTGCCGAACGAGGTGCCTACCAAGGGCAAGGTGGTCGGCGTCTACGTGCCCCGCCTGCGGCCCGAGCCGTTGATCGTGGTGCGCAAGGAGAACGGCGGCAAGACCGACGCGCTCAACACCGGCATCAACCTCGCCCGGCAGCCGTTGGTGTGCATGGTCGACGCCGACTCCATCCTCGACCCGCAGGCCCTCCTGACCGTGGCCAAGCCGTTCGCCGACGACCCGCTGCGCACCGCCGCCACCGGCGGGGTCATCCGGGTGGCCAACGGCTGCAGCGTCGTCGCCGGCCGCATCGTCGACGTCCGGATGCCGCCGAAGTGGCTGCCCCGGGTGCAGGTGGTGGAGTACCTGCGGGCGTTCCTGCTCGGGCGCACCGGCTGGTCGCGGCTCGGCGGGCTGCTCATCATCTCCGGCGCGTTCGGCATGTTCCGCCGCGACCTGGTCGTGGAGATCGGCGGGCTCGACCACGACACGATCGGCGAGGACGCCGAACTGGTGGTCCGGCTGCACCGGCACATGCGCGAGCAGCGGCGCGACTACCGCGTGGTGTTCGTCGCCGAGCCGGTGTCGTGGAGCGAGGCGCCGTCGACGGCGCGGGTGCTCGGCCGGCAGCGGCGCCGGTGGCACCGCGGCATCTCCGAGATCCTGTGGAAGCACCGCCGCATGCTCGCCAACCCGCGGTACGGCCGGATCGGGCTCATAGCGATGCCCTACTACGTGTTGTTCGAGTTCCTGGCGCCGGTGATCGAGCTGGCCGGGCTGGTGATGGTGCCGCTCGGCTTCGCCGTCGGCGCGGTGAACGTCGACTTCGCGCTGAAGTTCCTCCTCGTGGCCTACGGCTACGCGATGGTGGTGAACCTGATCGCGCTCGCCGTCGAGGAGTTCACGTTCGCCCGCTACCCGGGCTGGAAGGACCTCGCCTACGCGACCGTCGCGAGCGCTCTGGAGAACATCGGCTACCGCCAGTTGACGGCGGTGTGGCGGGTGATGGGCGCCTGGGCCGCGATCCGGAAGAAACGCCAGGTGTGGGGTGTGATGACGCGCACCGGCTTCCATGAGGCACGCTAGGAGCCGATGCGGCCGCACGTGATCCTCAGCTGCGCGATGTCCCTCGACGGGTACATCGACGACGCCACCGACGAGAGGCTGATCCTCTCCGGCCCGGCCGACCTCGACCGGGTCGACGCCCTGCGCGCGGGTTGCGACGCGATCCTGGTCGGCGCCGGCACCGTGCGCGCCGACAATCCGCGCCTGCTGGTCCGCAGCGCGACGCGTCGGGCCGAGCGCAAGCGTCGGAAAAAGCCGGAGAACCCGACGAAGGTGACGCTCACCACGACCGGCGACCTCGACCCGCACGCCGCCTTCTTCACGGCGGGCGACGCGGCGAGGATCGTCTACGTGCCACCCGGAACCACCGCGGACCTCCCGGCCACGATCGTGGCCGCCGACGGCCTGCCCGCGCTGCTCGAAGACCTGGCCGGCCGCGGCGTGGAGCGGCTGCTGGTCGAGGGCGGCACCGCGATGCACACCGCGTTCCTGTCCGGCGGGCTGGCCGACGAGCTCCAGCTCGCCGTCGCGCCGATCCTGGTCGGCGGCGGCACCCGGTTCGTCGAGCCGGCCACGTTCCCGCCCGGCCGCCTCACCCTGCTGGCGATGGACCGGGTCGGCGACATGGCCGTGCTCACCTACGGCCGGCCCTGGAAAAGACCGTGATGAAGACCGACGAGGAGTGGCTGCGGACGGCCATCGAGCACTCGCGGCACTGCCTGCCGAGTTACGCCGCGTACTCGGTCGGCGCGATCATCGTGTCGTCGGCCGGGGTGGAACTGGCCCGCGGCTACTCCCGCGAGACGGAGGCGACGGCGCATGCGGAGGAGGCGGCGCTGGCACGCGTCACATTAAATGATCTTGCGGACGCCACGCTGTATTCGTCGCTCGAGCCGTGCGGGGTACGGACGTCGCGACCCGTGCCGTGCGCGCGGCTGATCGCCGAAACGGCGATCGGCCGCGTGGTGTTCGCGATGCGCGAACCACCGACGCTCGCGCCCGGCGGCGGCGCGGGAATGTTGCGCGCCGCCGGGGTCGAGGTGGTCGAAATGAACGAGCTTTCGGACGCGGTGCGCGCGGTGAACGCGCACCTGTTCGGCGACGTGCGCCGCTGACGGCGTTGCCTCAGACCGACAGCGGTGCCTCGGAGAGGTCGGCGGCCAGCTCTTCGAGGTACTGCCAGCGGCCCACGTCACGGGCGGTGTAGGCATCGCTCGCGGCCACCAGTTTCACGCCCGCGGCGGCCATCGCCCCGGCCACCCGGCGGGTGGGCAGGCGGTGCCGCTCGCTCAGCTCGACGGCGGTACCGGTACCGCGGCAGGCGTCGGCGAGCGTGGCGAGGATGGCATCGTCCACAGTGGACTCCGCGATACCGGCCTCGGCCAGGAACTCCAGCGGGCGGGCCAGGGTGGTCGGGGCGTAGCGGCCGACGCGCTCCATCGCCAGGCACAGCACGCCGACGAGCCGGGCGGCGACCTCGTCGGCGGCCAGGACGCCGCTGTCGAGCTGGGCCCGCACGAGGTCGGGGCCGAGCAGGCCGGCCGGGGTGGGCAGCCGGGAGACGGCCAGCGAGATGATCTCCAGCTGGCCGAGGTCGGACGGGAACGCCAGCCAGCCGTCGACGCCGATGGCCTCGACCTCGACACCGCGCCGGAGGATCACGTCGGTGCGCTTCTGCGCCCGCTGGATGGTCGCGATGTACGAGGGCAGCCAACCGGTGTCCGACCCGACCCGGTCGGCGAACGTCAGCTCGGTGATGCCGGCCGCCTCGGCGGCCGCGACGACGATGCTGACGCTGTCGTGGCCGGCCGCGTAGGCGGTGTGGACGTGGGCGTCGCGGCTCAGATCGATCATGGGTACACATCCGTGTGTTGGCAGGGGCGGTGGCTTGCCTGACCAATACTCCGGACCGACCCGTGCCGTTCGGTGACCCGCGACGTTGCCGAAAGGTGGTTACTGCACGGGGGCCGGCCGCCGGTACCGGTAGCCGAAGCCGCGCACGCTCTCGATCGGGCTCGCCTCCGGGTCGGTCCAGCCGAGCTTGCGGCGCAGCCGCAGCACGGCGAACTTGACCCGCTCGGGGCCGATGCCGGTCGGGTCGTCCCAGGCCTGTGCCAGCAACTGGTTCGGCGACAGCACCGCGCCCGCGTGCCGCACGAGCACGTTCAACAACCGGAACTCGGTCGGCGTCAGGCGGACCTCCGCGTCGGACACGAACGCGCGCCGGGCGGCCGGGTCGATCCGCAACGTCCCGTCGTCGTAGACCTCGTCGGCCCACGACGCGGTGGTGCCCGACCGGCGCAGCAGCGCCTCCACCCGGGCCACCAGTTCGGCGTTGGTGAACGGCTTGGTCAGGTAGTCGTCGGCGCCGCCGCGCAGGCCGCGCACCTTGTCCGACTCCTGGCCGTGCGCGGTGAGCAGCAACACCGGCACGTCGGAGATGTCGCGCAGGCGTTCCAGCACCTGCCAGCCGTCCATGCCGGGCAGGCCGATGTCGAGGATCACCAGCTCCGGCCGCTCGTTGAAGGCGTCGCGGAGGCCGGCCCGGCCGTCCTTGGCGTGCGCGACCTGGTGGCCGGCCCGCTGCAGCAGCAGTCGCAGAGCGAGGGCGATGTCCGGATCGTCCTCAACGACCAAAAGACGACTCATGACGAACCTCCATGTGTGCGACGTGCGGGACGCGTGGGAAGGGTCACGGTCACCGTGGTGCCTGCGCCCTCGGTGCTGGCGACCTGGATGGTGCCGCCGTGCAGTTCGACGATGGCCCGGCTGACCACCAGTCCGAGCCCGGTGCCGGGCGGGGTCGGCTGGCCGCCCGCCGCGGTGTTCGAGCCCCGGAAGAACGCGCTGAACACCCGGGCCAGCTCCGCGGCCGGGATACCCACGCCGGTGTCGCCCACCGACAGCTGCCAGCCGGTGGAGACGGGCTGCGCCCGGACCGTGACCGACCCGCCGGCCGGGGTGAACTTCAGCGCGTTGTTCAGCAGGTTGTCGATCACCTGGTGCAGCCGGGTCTCGTCGCACGTCAGCTCGGGGCCGTCGTGCGTCTCCACCACCAGGCGCAGGCCGGCGTTCTCGGCCGCCGGCAGCCGTTCGGTCACGGCGGTACGCACCAGGTCGGGCAGGCGCACCGGGGCCGGCCGCAGGTGCAGGGTGCGCGCTTCCAGGCGGGACAGCAGGAGCAGGTCCTCGATCAGGCGGAGCAGCCGGTTGGCGTTGCGGTCGATGACGTCGAGGTACTGCCGCTGTTCGTCGTTGAGCAGCCCGCTGCTCGCGTCACCGAGCAGGTGACCGAAGGCGACCACCGACGAGAGCGGACCGCGCAGCTCGTGCGCGACGGTCGCCACGAACTGGTTGTTCAGGGCCGCGGCCTCGGCGAGGCCGCGGTTGCGCTCCTCCAGGCCGCGCCGCACGGCCACCTTCGAGGTGACGTCGCGCAGGTGCATCAGCGTGCCGCGGTGCCCGCCCTCGCTCTCCAGCGGCACGAAGTCGAGTTCGACCACGCGACCGTCGGCGAGCTCGACCTCCTCGCCCATCACGGCCCGGCGCGCCGCCACGATGTCGCGCAGGCGCACGGCGTCGGTGACCCCGGCGCCGAACAGCGGCTGCAGCTTGGCCAGCAGCCGCGGCCAGCCCCGTTCGCCGCCGACCTGCACCGGGTCGGCCATGCCGAGGATGCGGCGGAACGCCGAGTTCGCGACGGTGACGCGCTGGTCCTCGTCGATCAGGAGAATGCCGTCGCGCAGCGTCTCGACGAGCGACAGCAGCCTCCCCCGTTCCACCCGCAACGCGCGTTCCGCGGCCCGCTGGGTGGTGACGTCGAGCCCGAAGTAGGCGACGACACCGGCGTCCGGCACGTCGACGAAGCTGCGGACCGCGAACTCGAACCGGCGCCAGTTGCCGGCCGCAGTGCGGATCCGCAGGTCGACGCTGCTCGGCGGCGTCTCGCCGGCGCAGGCGGCGATGAAGGTGCCGATCGCGTCCGGCCGGTCCTCCGGGTGGATCAGGTCGAGCAGGTTGTCGGTGGGCGGGCTTTCCCGGTCGTAGCCGAGCAGGCTGCCGAACGACTCCGACAGCGGGGTCCAGCCGTGTGCGGGGTCGATCACGACGATCAGGGCCCGGGCGTTCCGGGAGAGCACCCCGTGCAGCCCGACCGGCGGCCCCGGGTGCTCGGGCACCGCCCGGCAGGGCAGCCGCAGGGCGCGGCCGGCCGCGTCGACGATCGCGTCGAGGGCGCCGCGGGCCAGCCGGTGCGCCTCCGGGTCGGACAGGTCGGCGCGCAGCGTCTGCCGCCATTCGAGCGGTCCGACCGGCCGGGAGGCGGTGAGCTCCGGCCGACCGCCCGCGCCGGGCCGGCCCGCGAGCGTGAAGCCGGCGCCGCGCACGCCGGGCAGTTGGCGCACGTCCGGGAGGAGCGCCTGAACCTCGACCATCGTCGTGGCCCGCTCGGCGCGATCGATCAACTCGGTGGCAGCCGGTGCCACGAGTTCGGCGGCTGAGCCGTGATCGGTGTCTCCGCGCACAGTTCTCCTCACTCTTTGTGCGTCCCATTCTTACCTAGTGTCATGGGTTGTACGGTAAATTCCGGACGTACTCGGCAACCCGTTCGCATCCGGCGGGGACCGCTGTAGCGCTCTCGGCCAGCGAACCTCGACAAGTGCCCGACTTTTCCGAGCCTCGGCTCGGTGCTGTGGGCTGCACCCGACCGACCGGTCGGGGCTTGTCACCGGACGGAAGGCTGTCTTATGGGACGTGCTCGCGGTTTCGGTGTGTTGTTCGTTGCCCTCGCGGGCGCGACAGCGGCCCTGTTCGGCGAACCCACCTCCGCCACCGCCAACGGGGCCGTCGCCGGCACCGTCGTGGTCAAGGGCAGCCTGGCGGTCCGGGTCGCGGCCACGGCCGGCTCGGCCCACGTCGAGTTCCTCAGGAACAAGGCGAAGGTCAGCGTCGTGTGCCAGGTCCGCGGCGACGAGCGCATCAAGGGACGCGTGCGCAGCACCGACCGATGGGACCGGCTGACCAACGGCCGTTACGTGTCGGACGCGTTCATCAAGCGCGACAGGAACATCGCCGTACCGGCGTGCGCGCCGACCGTGGTGCCGGCCGGCCCCGCGGCGGCATACCGCGGCATCGGCCCGGCGAGATCGGTGTACCCGCTCACCGGACCGGCGGCGACGTTCGAGCAGAACAAGCCGTTGTGGACGCTGCCCGTCCCGCCGACCGAGGTCGGCGGCTTCCGAACCGTCGGCCGGCCCGAGCACGACGGCGTCGACCTGCCGCAGGCGCGCAACACGCCGATCGTCGCGGCGGCCGCCGGCGTCGTGGTGACGGTGCGCTGCAACACCTCCGGCCCCTCCTGTGACGTCGACGGCTCACCCGGCATCCGCGGCTGCGGCTGGTACGTCGAGGTGGTGCACCCCGATCGCATCACCACCCGGTACTGCCACATGGTCCGCCAACCCGAGGTCGTGGTGGGCGACGCCGTCGAGTCCGGCCAGGTGCTCGGCTTCGTCGGCACCTCCGGTCACTCGTCCGGACCGCACCTGCACTTCGAGGTGCACCTCGGCGACCCGGCCACCCGGGAGAACGCCATCGACCCCGTCCCGTTCATGCAGTTCGTAGGCGCACCGCTGTAACCCCATCCCCCACAGAAATGCTCCATCCCCCGAGGAGTCCCCCCAATGAACATCCGACTGATCGTTGTGGACGAACACGCCCTGATCCGGCTCGGCCTGACCCGCCTGCTCGCCGGCATCGCCGACATCGAACTCGTCGGTGAGGCCGGAACCGTTGCCGAGGCACGGGCCCTGGTCGAGGAGACCCGGCCCACCGTCGTCATGTTCGACACCGCCCTGCCCGACGGCGACGGCTGGGACATGGCCCGCGAACTCCGGGCCGCCGACCCGACCCTCGGCCTCGTGCTGCTCAGCTCGAACGGCGACGACGCCGCCATGACCCGGGCACTCGACGAGGGCCTCTCGGCGTTCGTCAGCAAGGACGCCCCGCCGTCGAACGTGCTCGCGGCCGTGCGGCACGCGGCGCAGGCGCCCCGGTCGTTCAACGCGGTCGGCCTGGCCGCGGCGCTGGCCCGCCGGCGGGCGTCGGTCGGGCTGCTCAGCCAGCGCGAGCGCCAGGTGCTGGCGCTCATGCGCGACGGCATCAGCCTGCCCGGCATCGCCGACCGGCTCGCGGTGTCGGAGGCGACGGTGAAGACGTACGTCGCCCGGCTGTACACGAAGCTGCGCGTCAACAACCGGTCGCAGGCGCTGATGGCCGCGGTGACGCAGGGACTCCTGGACTCGGCTGCGGCATAAGCGAGCGCGCCCCGAGGCGCGTTCGCGAAAACTGGAGAAATCCGGACAAGATGCCGCTCGCGTCTCACAATGAAAGATCATGAAGAGGCGTGGGATCCTGCTCCCCACCGTGGTCGCGCTCGTGGCCGCCGCGGCATTGATCGGCATCGGTCCGGCGGTGCCGTCGACCGACGGTTGCCCCACGGTCGACGCGGCCGGAACGGTGTCGGCGGCGACACTCGAGTCGCCCGTTCCGGCCCGGGCCTGCGCCCTCGCCGGCAAGGTCGTCGGCTTCGGGCCGCTCGCGGTGCGCGTCCCCGAAAAGGACGGTGAGGCCGTGACGGCCGCCGGGTCCGCGCGGACCGGACACCCGACGACGCTGACGGTCGAACGGCGCCACGGGACGGTGCGCGCGCGGATCTGGCGACCCGGCGGCGCGCCGGCACCGCGGCCCCCGGTGTCGCGGATGGGCCGCGCCGTCACCGAGACCGCCAGCGTGCGGTGCGGCGACGCGGCCGGCGCCTGGCTCGGCATGCGCTGGCAGAGCCCCTACCGCTGGACGATGCGGGTCGCCGGCCTGCCCGCCTACCTCGGCGCGTTCGAACCGGTCCGCGACGCCGTCCGCGCCGCCGCGACCTCCGTGGACCAGGGCCGCAACAGCTGCGGCCTGACCGCCGACCTGGCCCTGTCACAGCGCTACAGCGGCGAGACCACCCGCGACGCCGGCATCAACGCCGACGGCACCTGCGGCGACCGCGACGACCGCAACGTGGTCGCGTTCGGCCGCCTCGACGGCGGTCTGCTGGCGCTGACCTGCCTATGGTGGTCGCGCGGGCGCACGGTGGAGTCCGACGTGCGGATCAGCGACGTGCCGGGCCTGTTCACGCTGGACCCGGTGGCCGGGTGCTCGGGCAGCTGGGACCTGCAGGGGACGCTGACGCACGAGTTCGGCCACGTCTTCGGCCTGGGTCACGTCTCGTACGCCGAACACGGCGAACTGACGATGAGCGACGGCCTGGCCGCCTGCTCGACCGGCTTCCGCGCCCTCGGGTTGGGCGACTACCAAACCCTCCGCGGCCAATACGGCACCACGTAGGTCCCTTCTCGCGCTTTCGCCCTCGGCAATCCAGCTGCCGGGGGCGATTTGCGCGCTCTGCCGCGCCTACGTGAATCGCGGCAATGACACGGCACTTTGGGGAGAGAAACGTCGGTTCCGGCCGACCTTTGTCTCCCAGGTCCGGGCTCGGATCGCCTCTCAGCCACGGAGCGTGGCCGGACAAAGTGATCGAGGAAGAGTGGGCCTGTCCTGACAGGCCTTTTCTTCCTCGATCAGCATGGATGGCGTGCACTTTTTGCAGTCCTGGCTACAAAAGGTGTCCGCACAAGTGCGGCGCGACCACGGCCGAACTCGTAAGCGCGCCGACGCCGCCTTGACGGGTGGGTACTCGGCGGCAACTCGACCGCAACTGTCTACATAGGACGGCCGCGCCGGTAGGGCGCGCCGCAACCATCGCGCACCGTCGCGGGTCCGATCAGGGCTACCCGCGACACCGACGGTAGGGACTCACCAGTTCCCCCCGTCGGAGGCCCACGATGTTCCGAAATGCCCGCCGCCTGTTGCTCGGTCCGCTCCTGGCCGTGTGCGCATCCGGCGCCGTTCTGACCATCGACGCCGGTGCCGCTCCGGCCTTCGACGGCGGTACCGGTGAGATCACCGGGATCGTCAAGGCCGACGGAGCCACCCGGGCGTCCGCCACCAACGCGGTCGGCCGGGTCGACACGGTGCGGGCCGAGACCCGGGTCGTCATCAAGTGCCGGGTCAACGGCCAGTACGTGAAGGGGACCGTCGGCAACTCCACGCAGTGGGACCTGTTGTCGACCGGTAAGTTCCTGGCGCACGCCAACGTGCAGACCAGCGCGACGATCCCGGCGTGCCCGGAGCCGGTGACGGCGCCGATGGCCCCGGCCGGTCCGCTCGCCACCACGAGCAACGCCGCGTTCCTCGCCGCCGCGGTGGCACCGGCGCGGGCCAGCCAGTACGAGTTCAAGGTGCCGGCGTCGGTGACCCTGGCCCAGGCCATTCTGGAGTCGGGCTGGGGCAAGAGCAAGCTGTCGGTGAACGACCGCAACTACTTCGGCATGAAGTGCTTCGGCAACCCCGGCACGATCGCGATCGGTTGCCACGACTACGTGACGACGGAGTGCGACCAGGCCACCCAGACCTGCTTCACCACCACCGCGACGTTCCGGGTCTACCACTCCCCCACGGACTCGTTCCGCGACCACGGCAAGCAGTTGGCGACGCTGACCCGCTACAAGGCGGCGTTCAACTACCCGAACAACCCGAACCAGTTCGCCGCCGAGATCCACAAGGCCGGCTACGCGACGGACCTGACCTACACCGACAAGCTCGTCGGCATCATGGTCAAGTACAACCTGTACCAGTACGACCTGCCGTAGACCGCACGGACCTCAGGCGCGCGGCAGCAGGCACGTCACCTCGGTGCCCTCGCCCGCGGAGGCGGCCCAGATGCGGCCGCCGTGGCGTTCGACGATCGACTTCGTGATCGCCAACCCGAGGCCGGTGCCCTGCGCGGCCCGCTCCTGCGACCGGGTGGAGCGGAAGAACCGCTCGAACACGCTGTCGACCTCGTCGCCCGGGATGCCCATCCCGGTGTCGGAGACGACCAGCCGGGCGAACCCCTCCTCGTCGCCGTCGACGGTCACCCGGACATGGCCGCCGGGTGGGGTGAACTTCAAGCCGTTGTCGACCAGGTTTATCAGGACCCGTTCCAGCTGGGCCTGGTCGCCCAGCACCACCAGGTGCTCGTGCCGCAGGTCGACGGACAGCTCGACGCCGCGGCCGGCCCGGGTCGAGTGCAGCGCCTCCAGCGCACCGCCGACGATCGCCCGCACGTGCACCGGACGGGCGTTGATCTTCACCGCGCCGGCCTCGATCCGCGACAGCATCAGCAGGTCCTCGATCAGGGCCAGCAGCCGCCGCGCGTTGCGTTCGACGGCGCCCAACAGGCGGGCCTGCGGTGCGCCGAGGGCGCCGGCGTCGCCGTCGGTCAGGAGCTCGACGTTGCCCAGGATGCTGGTGAGCGGCGTGCGCAGTTCGTGCGAGACGGTGGCCACGAGGTCGCTGCGGACCCGGTCGAGTTCGCGGAGCCGGTCGACGGCGGCGGTCTCCCTGGCCAGCGCCGCCCGCATCGCCTCGGCGCCGCGCCGCTCGCGGGTGACGTCGCGGGCGACGCCGAGGAACCCGGTCACGCCGCCGTTGTCGTCACGGATCTCGGTGGTGGTCAGCACGACCGGCAGCCGCGAGCCGTCCTTGCGCACGAACGTCCACTCCTGCGGGCCGATCTCCTCGGCCGGACGGAACAACGCCGGCCCCGGCACGACCCCCATGGCCGCCGCCCGGGCGGCGATCTCGTCGGGCTCGTGCCACAGCAACGGCGACACCCAGCCGACGACCTCCTCGGCGTCGTAGCCGAGCATCCGCTCCGCGCCGGCGTTGAAGACCGTGACCACGCCGTCGGTGCCGGTCGCGATGATCGCGTTGTCGGTCGCGGCGGCGAGCACGTGTGCCAGCGTCAGTTCGGCCTCGCGCTGGTCGGTGACGTCGACGGCGGTGACGATCACCTGCGTCACCGCACCGGTCCGGTCGGTGCGGGCGGTGGCCCGCCACACGAGCGCGTGGCGCCGGCCGTCGACGAACGCCCAGTGGTTCTCGTAGGTGAGCGGGAAGTCGTCGGCCGCGATCCGGGTGAACGCCGCGCGGATCGTGTGCGGGTCGGCGGTCGACGCCTCCGGCGCCGGTGCGACGTCGAAGAACGGCTTGCCGAGCACGTCGGCCGCGCGCAGCCCGGTCTGCTCCTCGCAGCGGCGGTTGAACGCGACGATGCGGCCGTCCCCGTCGAGAACGACCAGAAGCAGGGCGCTCGCGTCGAGCACGGCCGCGGTGAACTCACGCTCGCGGCCGGCGGCGGTTCTCGCGGACGCGATGCGCGGCACCAGCCGGTGCGTGGTCCACGTGACCGCCGCACCGGCGCACCGCCACAGCGCCGACACCAGTCGCCGCCAGCTACCGGCGGAGTCGAGGGGCCGCCTCGCCCCGTCGGTTCCGCTCAGGACGGGTGGCCGCCCTTCAGCAGCTCGCCGAGCGCCTCCACAGCGGATTCGCTCGGCGAGGCCGCCTCCCGGTTGGCTTTCTGCAGTTCGAGGTAGACCTCTTCACGGTGTACCTGAACCGATCGCGGCGCCCGGATGCCCACGCGGACGACTTCGCCGCGGACGTCGAGCACGGTGACGACGATGTCGTCGCCGATCATGATGCTCTCGCCTGGGCGGCGGGTCAGCACGAGCACTGGCGCTCCCCCTTCGGGTGGTCACCCCGAAATGGGCGATAAGCGTAGAGTACCCGATTTACGCCGCAGGCATGAGAACCGCACGGATGGGCCAGTCCCCGCCGAGGACCAGCTGGCACGCCGTCCGGTTGGACTCGTTCACGATGATCGGCGCCATCAGGTTGGCGGTCGAGGACCCGGCGGTGTCGCCGGCCGTCACCACCAACAGGATCGCCAGGTTGCCGGCGTCGGACTCGGAGGCGCCCAGCGCGGAGAGCGACTCGTCGTCGATCTCCGGCTCGTAGTTGAGGAAGAACGGCCCCGGCGGCACGACGAGGAAGCGCAGATCCGGGTCGGAGACCGAGGTCAGTGCGTACAGGACGCCTTCTTCGTGCACGCGCACCAGCACGAACTGGCGGTGACCCGGGAAGCCCGGCATCGGCGATACGAACTCGAGAACGGGAATCTCGAGGTCGGCTGCGGCCATCTCGGCGTTCTCCACGGCCTTCTCGGATCGGGTTTTGACGCTAGGCATGATGTGACTCCTTAACGGAGGAAATCGATAAGGCTGGGTTGGACGACGCGGGCTCCGGCGGCAAGTGCCGCCTGGTACGCGGTCTGTTGGAGTTGCAAATCCGTAATCGTCTGGGGCAGGTCGATGTCCTCCACGTCGCTCAGGGACTTGGTCACGTTGAGGGCCATGTCGTCGGCCGACTGACGCATCCGTTCCAACTGGTTGCTACGTGCACCGACAGTGGTTAATCCATTTCGGATCGTAGCCGCCCGCACGTCGAGGCGGTCGAGTTCTCCTGTCAACGCACCGGGATCGGACTCCAACTTGGTGGCGATCGTCGACAGAATGCTGAATATCGAATCGTTGCCCTCACCGAACACAGCCTTCCCATCCACGTTGACCGCCACCTTGGTGTTGGAACCCACCGTGCGAACCACCGTTCCGCCGTCGCCGTTGAAGCCTCCCGACGCCGTGTACGCCTCGCCCTTGTCGCTGTTGCCGGCGAACACGGGGCGGTTCAGGTAGGTCGTGTTCGCCTCGACCCGGATCGACTCGCTCAGCTCACGGATGTCCGCCGCGAGCGCGTCCCGGGTGGTCTGCCCGCTGCTGCCCGCCGACATGCCCTGCAGCACCAGGCTGCGCGCGCGGGCCACCTTCTCGTCGACGCCCTGCAGGGCACTGTCGGCCGCGTTGAGCCAGGCCGTCCCGTCGTCGATGTTGCGCACATACTGCTGTTGCTGGGCGAGTTGCGCCCGCAGTTCCATCGCCGACGCCGTGCCGCTCGGTGAGTCGGACGGCCGGTTGATCTGCTTGCCGCTCGACATCCGCTGTTGGGTGTCGCTCATGCGGCTGATGTTGCCCTGGAGGTTGGCGAGGACGTTCTTGGCGATCGAGCCGTGGGTTACCCGCATCGTTCATCACATCCTGTTGATCAGCGTGTCGAGCATCTCGTCGATGGTGGTGATCACCTTCGCCGCGGCCTGGTAGCCACGCTCGAACTGCACAAGGTTGGTCATCTCCTCGTCGATGTTCACGCCGGACTCGCCGGCCCGCTGGGCGTCGACGTCGCCGACGATGCCGGTCTGGATGTCCACCCGGCGGTTGGCCGCCTGGGTCTGCACGCCGAGGTCGACGACCAGCCGCTTGTAGCGCGCGTTCGGCCCGTTGGGATCCTTGGCCAGATCGGCCATCCGGTCGGCGTTCGTGCCGTCCTTCGCGCCGGGAGTCACGCCCAGGTCGGCCATTGCCAGATCCTTGGGGGCGGTGATGTCCATGCGGATGTTCGACGCGTCCACCGGGTCCGTCGAGCCCGATCCGAAGTACGTGCCGCCCGCGACGCCGGCGTCGGTCTGCCCCTTGGCGTGCGTGGCGTTCACCGTGGCGGCCAGGTCCTTCGCCACCTCGTCGAGCCCCTTGCTGTACGTGGGCAGCGTCGAGTTCAGCGACTCCAGGTTGGCGCCCAGCTTGCCGGACGAGGTGGTGACCTTCGGGTTGGTCCCGTCGGCCCACCGCAGGTCGACCAGGGTGCCGGCCTTCGCGTCGTCCACGGTGTGTGCGCCCGACGGCGGCAGTATCTCGCGGGTCGTGCTGCCACCGACGAGCATCGAGCCGCCCACCATGATGTCGAGTGAGCCGTCGGGCCGGTTGAGCACCGTGCCGCCGGTCATCTCGACCAGTTTCATCGCCGCCATGTCGCGCCGGTCGGAGAGGTCGTTCGCGGGCTGGCCGAGGTTGCCGTTCATGACGATGGACTTGTTCAGGTCGGCCACCGTCCGGGCCGTCGCGTTGACCTCGGAGACCATCGACTCCAACTCGTTGTAGGTGGTGTCCCACACCGATTCGAGCTGGCCGGAGGTGTTCCGGAGGGTGTCGGCCACCAGCGTGCTGCGCACCACCAGCGCAGAGCGGACGGCCTCGTCCTCGGGCTTGTTCGCCACGTCGGCGAACGCGTTCCACATGTCGCCCAGTTGCGCCTGCAACGCGGTGTCGCCGGGCTCGGCGAACGCCGTCTCGATGCCGGCCAGCGTCCGCTGCGTGCCCTGCAGGTAAGCCTGCTGGCCGTGCTCGACCCGGCCGCGGCTCTCCAGGAACTGGTCCCGCAGCCGCTCGACGTTGTCGATGATCACACCGTCGCCGATCGCCCGGGCCTGCGAGTACATGCCGGGCACGGACGGGCCGCCGATCTCGGTCATGTTGACGCGCTGCCGGGTGTAGCCCTCGGTGTTGACGTTCGCGATGTTGTTCGCCGACACCTCCATCGCCCGCTGATTCGCGTGCAACGCGGTCAGCGAAGCGGAAATGCCTCGAAAGCTACTCAATTCACACCGCCTGGTCCAGAATGCGGGTTCGAGGGGCCGCCGCGACCGTCTCGCCCCGCGGGTTGTAGGTCTCCACCGAGCCGACGAAGGCGAGCATCGTCTCCCGAACCGCGCGTTGGCCGGAGGTGAGCAGGTCGCGGTTGGTCTCGGCGATCGCGCTCACCTCGGCGGCGAGCGCGAGGAACGCCTTCCGGTGTTCGCGGAGCAGGTCGCCCCAGGGGGCGGGGGCGAGGTCGGCGATCTGGCCGAGGCTGGCGTCCGGGCCGAGCCCGAGCTGGGCACCGATGACCTCGACCTCCGCCGCGCGCACCACCTCGGTGCGGCGGATCTGGTCGAGCACGACTTCCACCTCGCGCGTCGCGTGAGCCAGCCACCGGCCGCGACCGCTCGCGAGGATGAGCTGCTCCTCCTCGAGCTTGAACAGGAGCAGCTCGAGCATTTCCCGTTCCCGCCACAGGATGCTCGACAGGTCTGACAGGCCCACCTGCTGCCCCTTCCGTCGGCGCCGCGCCTCAAGCGCTGGCGTTGCCTGGCAATTCGTCGGTCACCGGCGGCACCTGAGGTTTTCGGTGTCCGCCCCCGACGACGGCAACTCGACTGCAACTGACAGTGACTTCTGGGTGCACCCAGAGCAACGCAGGCTCGTACCTGGCCAGCTGATCACGGATCCGATTCCGACCTGCTGCCGCACCTGC
Source organism: Virgisporangium aurantiacum (assembly GCF_016863635.1). Taxonomy (GTDB): domain Bacteria; phylum Actinomycetota; class Actinomycetes; order Mycobacteriales; family Micromonosporaceae; genus Virgisporangium; species Virgisporangium aurantiacum. The sequence continues at coordinate 18,130 of NZ_BOPG01000001.1, forward strand.
ACAGCCACATCGCCTGCGAAGAGGTCGCCGTGAGTCTTTCCACCGCACCCGCACCGACCGCCAACCCGTCGGTCGATGAGCTGGTCCGTAGCCACCTGCCGCTGGTCGGACACCTGGTCCGCGAGATGCTCAGCCGGCTGCCGTCGCACGTCAGCCGCGAAGACCTGGTCTCGGCCGGGATGGCCGCGCTGGCGGGCGCGGCGCAGAACTTCGACGCCGACCGCGGCATCCCGTTCGGCGGGTTCGCCACCACGCGCATCCGCGGCGCGCTGCTGGACGAGCTGCGCGGCCTCGACTGGGCCAGCCGCTCGGTGCGCAGCCGGGCCCGCCGGCTGGAGAACGCGCAGCAGCAGCTCACCGCCACGCTGGGCCGCACGCCCACGCCGGCCGAACTGGCCGAGGCGATGGGTGTCGCGATCGACGAGATCAAGGCCGTCGACGAGGACGTGCAGCGCGCGGTGGTCCTGAGCCTGCAGGGCTTCGCCGCCGGTACCGCCGAGGACCTGGTGCCCGAGCGCACCGCCGGTCCGGAGGACATGCTCGTGCACCGGGAGAAGGTCGGCTATCTGCACACCGCGATCGCCGTGCTGCCGGACCGGCTGCGCCGCGTGGTGGAGGCGTACTTCTTCCAGGAGCTGCCGATGGCCGACATCGCGTCGGAGCTCGGCGTCACCGAGTCCCGGGTGTCGCAGCTGCGCGCCGAGGCGCTGATCCTGCTCCGCGACGGGCTGAACGCGCACCTCGACCCCGACCTGGTGACCGAGCCGGACCGCCCGGGCGGCTGCGTCGCGCGCCGGCGCGAGGCCTACTACGCGCAGATCAGCGCGAACGGCGACCTGCGCAGCCGGCTTTCGTTCACCGACCACCACGGCCTTCCCCTGACCCGCACCGCGTAACTCCGGTATGACCGAGGCCCTGCCGTTCCACGCATCCGGCGTGGTCGGCAGGGCTTTGTCGTTGTCTTTTAACGGTTGCTGACCGGTTGCGAACTGGTTTTCCCAATATTTTCCGGAAAAGTTCGCCGCGATTCCTCAGGACCGCAGCCGCACACCCGATGTGACAGTCGACCGGCCCCACGGATGGAGCCGGTGTAGAGGACCCCTCAAGGAAGAAGGACACCATGGCCCTCCGTATCAACCAGAACATCGCTGCTCAGAACGCCTACCGGAACCTGTCCGTCAACGACGGCCAGATGTCCAAGTCGCTCGAGAAGCTGTCGTCGGGTTTCCGGATCAACCGGGCGGCCGACGACGCCGCGGGCCTCGCGATCAGCGAGGGTCTGCGGAGCCAGATCGGTGGTCTCAAGACGGCCACTCGCAACGCCCAGGACGGTGTGAGCGTTGTGCAGACCGCTGAAGGTGCCCTCACCGAGGTGCACAGCATTCTTCAGCGCGCTCGCGACCTGCAGGTGCAGGCCGCGAACGGCAGCAACAACCAGACCTCCCTGGACGGCATCAACGCCGAGCTCACGTCCCTCGCGGACGAGATCGAGGCGATCGGTGTCCGCACGGACTTCAACGGCGTCAAGCTGCTCGACGGCAACGCGAACCTGAAGTTCCAGGTGGGTGCGAACGCGACCGACACGCTCGACGTGGACCTGAGCAGCGTCGACCTGGCCGCCGCCGCGAAGTCGCTGGACGACGCGGTGACCGGCAACACCCTCGCAAGCACCACGCGGGGGACGGCGATCACGGATCTCGACACCCAGATCACGGCGATCTCTTCGGAGCGCTCGAAGATGGGTGCGTCGCAGAACCGGCTCGAGCACACGATCAACTCTCTGTCGGTTGCGGTGGAGAACCTGAGCGCGTCCGAGAGCCGGATCCGTGACACCGACATGGCGCAGGAGATGGTCTCGTTCACCAAGAGCCAGATCCTGTCCCAGGCGGGTACCGCGATGCTGGCGCAGGCCAACCAGGCTCCGCAGGGTGTTCTGCAGCTGCTCCGCTAATCCGAGCGGTAGCAACAACGGCCGCTCACGCACGCGGAGTGTGTGAGCGGCGAGCAGCCCACAACCGAATACACAACTGAATCGGTTCGGTGAGACGAACCCACAACCGAACAGGCGGGCGGTCGGCGACATCGCCGGCCGCCTGTCTTTCGCTTCAGCTCTGTTCCCGGAGGAGCCACCGATGACGTCAAGCATCGACGGACTGGTCAGCGGTCTCGACACGACCAACATGATCAAACAGCTCATGCAGGTCGAAGCCGTTCCACAGAACCAGCTCAAGACCAAGATCTCCGTACAGAACAAGGCCGTCACCGCGTACCAGGCCGTCAACACGAAACTCGCCGCGCTCGCCACCGCGGCCAAGGCGGTCAGCTCCGCCGAAACGTGGGGCGCGGCGAAAACCACCTCCTCCTCGGACGCCGCAATCGTCACCGCGAAGGCCGGCACCCCCACCGGCTCACTGAGCTTCACCGTCGACGCCGTCGCCGCGACCCACACCGAGACCTACACGGGCGGCTTCGTCAGCTCCGTCAGCGATCCGGTGATGTCGGGCGGTACCCTGCGCGTCCTGCTCAAGGGCAACGGCGGCGAGGTCGACATCAATCCGGCGGACGGGTCGCTGCAGTCGGTGGTGCAGGCGATCAACAACACCGCGAACGCCGCCTACAAGGCCGCGGCGGTGCAGGTCTCCCCCGGCAAGTACACGTTGCAGCTCACCGCGACCGAGCCCGGCGCGGAGGGCGCGCTCACCAAGGCGGCGGACGCCGCGGGCGGCGCCTACGCACCGTTCGGCCTCGACCTGCTCGGCGGCGCCCCGACCACCACCACCAAGGGCACCGACGCGAAACTGACCGTCGGCGACCCCGGCACCGGGTTCACGGTCACCTCGGCCAGCAACACGTTCAACGACGTGCTGCCGGGCCTGTCGATCACCGTCACCAAGAAGCAGACCGACACCCCGGTGACCGTCGGCGTCGCGACCGACTCCGCCGCCGTGGCCGACAAGGTCGCCGCGATGGTCGAGGCCGCACAGGGCGCGTTGTCCGAGATCAGCACCGCGACCGCCACGAAGGGCGGCACCAACCCGGCCGCCGGCCCCCTGCCGGGCGACACCGCGCTGCGCCAGCTGAGCCAGGGCATCCTGAGCGCGGTGGCCGGCGGCGCCGGTAACCTCGGCAGCCTCTCCGCGGTCGGCATCAATCTCGACAAGACCGGAACGCTGAGCTTCGACCGCGACAAGTTCCTCACCGCGTACGAGGCCGACCCGGTGAAGACACAGGCCTACTTCGACAGTTACACCGAGGTTCCGCACGCGAAGGCGAACCCGGCCGCGTTCGATCCGGGCTGGGACACCGCCGACGGCCTCGCGCGCAAGCTGCAGACCCTCAGCGTCACGGCCACCGAGGGCGTCATCCGGCCCACCGACCAGGACGGCACCGTCAAGCAGGGCACGCTCGCCGGCATCATCTCCCGCCGGAACGAGACCATCAAGGGCCTCAACGACCAGGTCGCCGCGTGGGACACCCGCCTGGAACTGCGCAAGACCAACCTGGAGCGGCAGTTCTCCGGTCTCGAGGTCGCCCTGAGCAAGCTGCAGTCGCAGTCAAGTTGGCTCTCCGGCCAGCTGGCGAGCCTCGGCTGATCCCCAGATCCGCGAACACCCGACCAGCAAGGGACGATAATCCATGACCGTTCCCAACCCGGCGATGCGCGAGCGCTACCTCGCCGACACCATCGCCACCGCTCCGCCGGCCAAGCTGCTCGTCATGCTGTACGACCGGCTCGTCCTCGACCTCACCCGCGCCGAGGACGCTCTGCGGTCGGGCGACCGGACGGGCGCGTCGGGGCACCTCATCCACGCCCAGGACATCGTGCTGGAACTGCGCACGTCGCTGAAGCTGGACGAGTGGGAGGGCGCGAACGGGCTGGCACAGATCTACACGTTCGTGCTCACCGAGCTCATCCACGCCAACATGAACGGGGACATCAAGCGGGTGTCCGACTGTCGCGGCCTGATCGAGCCGCTGCGCGAGAGTTGGCGCGAGGCCGCAATGTCGGTGATGGCACCGGTAGCGGCCGCGACGCCGTAGCGCCATGGCCCGCCCGGAGACCCCCCAACCCGAGAACTGGCGGTCCGCCTGGGTCGCGGCCCTGGACGCTCTGGACGCCGACGTGGTGCTGGTCGAGGAACTGCTCGCCGACGCGCAACGCGTCCGCGATCTTCCGCTCAGCGACCCGTGGTCGCCACCGGCGGGCCTCGGGCCGCTGCCGCTCGACCTGCGCCCGCGCGCCGACGCGATCCTGGCCCGCCAGTTGCACGCGACCCGGCAACTCACCCTGGCGATCGCGGCCAACCGCAAGCAGGCCGCGTTCGCCGCCCGGGTGGAGGCCGGTGGTTACGGAAAAGCACCACCGTCCTATGTAGACAGGGCGATGTAGAAGGAACGGCTCTCCGGCCCGAACCGGAGGGCCGTTTCTCTTTGTACGGCAACGGAATTGGGTAAGCGATGGCTCGCAACCCTTTCGCAACCGGACGGAACCGCCCGGGTGTCCGGTTCGGCGCAGGATACAACCGGTCCGCACCCGAATCGCACTCGGCGCGCCGGACGAAAATCCGATAGTGGTTGTGAAGAGCACGGATCGCTCGACACCGGCCACGGACTGGCATCCTCCTCGCGAGAAGGAGTTCGTCCGTGCTCGACGACATCACCTCCGTCACAGCGCACACGGCACTCGACGGCCTCGCCATGCGGCAGCGGGTCACCGCGGACAACATCGCGAACATCGAGACCCCGGGCTTCCTCGCCGGACGCGTCTCGTTCGAGGACAACCTGCGGAAGGCCGTCGCGGACGGCCGGCCCACCGAGACGAAGTTCCTCAACGAGCGCTCGATGGAGCCCACGCGGGTCAACGGCAACAACGTCAACCTCGACCACGAGACGCTCACGCACATCGACACGAACCTGCGCTACCAACTGATGCTGCGCGTCCTCGACGGCAAGATCTCGACGCTGCGCACGGCGATGGGTGGCTGAGCATCATGAGTGGAATCTTCGGTGCGCTGGGCATCGCGGGCACGGGCCTCACGGTCCACCGGAAATGGCTCGACGCGGCCAGCGACAACATCGCGAACATCAACAACGTCACCAGCACGAGCAACGACGCCTTCCAGGCGCGCTACATCCTCGCGCAGGCGGTCGACTACGGCCGTGGCACCGAGGGGGTACAGGTCGGCGGTGCGGCGCTCTCCGGCAAGCGGGAGGGAAAGACCGTCTACGAGCCCGATCACCCGCTCGCCGACGAGCGGGGCAACGTGCGGTATCCCGACATCAACCTCGGCGACCAGATGGGGAACCTCATCATGGCGCAGCGCGGATACCAGGCGAACCTCGCGGTCGTCGACCGCGCGCGGGAGGCGTACCAGTCGGCGCTGCAACTCGGGAAGGGCTGAGCATGAGCGAGCATAGCGAGCGAATCATCAACTCAGTGTTCGGCTCATGCGTCGCGGAGCGAAGCGGAGCGACAGCATGAGCATCGAACCTATCGGCGCCATCGGCGGGTTCGCGCCGCTGAGTCCCGTCGCCGGGCTGACCAACACCGCGGCGATCGGCAACCCGGACGCCGTCGGCTCCACCTCGGGTCCCGACTTCGGCGCGCTGGTCGCCGGCGGCCTGGAGAAGGTGCAGGCGCTGCAGGACCGGTCCGACGGGCTCGCGATCGAGGCCGCCTCCGGCCGGCTGCAGGACGTGCACGACTACCTGATCGCCGCGAACGAGGCCGGGCTCGCCGTCCAGCTCACCGTCGCGTTGCGGAACAAGGCGGTTGAAGCCTTCAACGAGATCATGAGGTTGCAGGCGTGAAGGATCGGCTCACGGCCGCTCTGCGGAGTGTGACGGGCAAGTTCGGCTCGTTCACACCCGGGCAGAAGGCCGTCTCGATCGTCGCGGTCATCGCGATCGCGGTGGGCGGGTACTTCTTCGCGACGTGGGTGTCCAAGCCCACGTATTCGCCGCTGTTCTCGAACCTCGCCTCGTCCGACGCGGCGGCGATCGTCGAGCAGCTCGACGCCGACGGCGTGCCGTACGAGCTGACCGACGGCGGCAACACGATCCTGGTGCCGAAGGACCAGGTGTACTCGCTGCGCCTGCAGATGAGCGGGCAGGGGCTACCGGCCGACACGTCGAACGGCGGCTACTCGATCCTCGACAACCAGAACGTCATGACGAGCGAGTTCATGCAGCAGGTCGGGTACCGCCGGGCGATGGAGGGCGAGCTCGCCAACACCATCAAGTCGATCGACGGCGTGACCGCCGCGACCGTGCACCTGGCGATCCCGCAGAAGGACGTCTTCACCGACGAGCAGCAGAAGCCGACCGCCTCGGTACTCGTGGCCACCGGAGCCGGCAAGGAGCTGACCGACGATCAGGTCCAGGCCGTGGTGCATCTGGTGTCGTCGAGTATCGAGGGGCTCGAACCGAGTGCCGTGACGGTGGTGGGCGCCGACGGCAAGGTGTTGTCCGCCAACGGATCCGGTTCCGGCGGCACGAGCAGCGACTCGCGCGCCCGGGCCACGTCGGACTACGAATCGCGGCTGAACGCCGCGGTGCAACGGATGCTCGACCAGGCGCTGGGCTCCGGCAACGCGGTGGTGCAGATCAGCGCCGACCTCGACTTCGACAACACCGAGACGAAGAGCCGGAAGTACTCGGCGACGCCGAACATGCCACCGGTGGCGGAGAACACCAAAACCGAGAAGTACTCCGGCGGCAACGGAGCACCGGTCGGCGGCGTGCTGGGCCCGGACAACGTCCAGGTGCCGGTCAACAACGACAGCGCCGGCGGCGGCTCGTACGAGCAGAGCGAGGCGACCCGCAACAACGCGGTCGACGTCACCGACGAGGTGAGACGGTCGGCGCCGGGCGCGGTCAAGAAGCTCTCGATCGCGGTGATGATCAACAGTGACGCCGTGCAGGGCGCCAACGAGGCCCAGTTGCAACAGCTGATCTCCTCGGCGGTCGGCCTGGACCCGACGCGGGGCGACTCGATCGCGGTCAGCGCGATGGCGTTCGACACCAGCGGCGCCGAGGCGGCCCAGCGGCAACTGGAGCAGGCGCAGGCGGCGGACAAGAACGCCGCGCTGATGTCGATGATCAAGACCGGCGCCACCATCTTCGGCGTCGTGCTGCTGATCCTGATCGCGCTGCTGGGCAACCGGCGCCGCAACAAGAAGCTGAAGAAGATGCTGCAGGCCGAGATCGAGCGGTTCGAGGCGGAGCAGGCGGAGCTGGAGAGCCGCCAGATGGCCGCCCTCTCCGCGGGCACCGGCGCCGCCGGCGCCCTGACGGCCGGATCCGGGAGCGACGCCGAGGCGCTCGCCCGGGCCGAACGCGCCCGCGACATCACGGCGCTCGTGGAACGCCAGCCGGACGAGGTCGCCACGCTCCTGCGCACGTGGCTGGCCGACCGGCGCGGCTGACCCGATACCCGAGCACGTCTACCTGAGCACTGGGAGGAGGAACCATGGCCGACGACATGAGCGGGCTGCGTAAAGCGGCGGTGCTCCTGGTCCAGATGGGCAAGGAGCACGCGGCCAAGGTGCTCGGGCAGATGCGCGACTCGGAGGTCGAGGAGCTGACCGCCGAGATCGTGCGGACCGCTTACGTCGACGCCGACGCGATCGACAACGTGGTCGACGAGTTCCACTCGATGATGACCGTGCAGCGGCACGTGGCACAGGGCGGCATGGACTTCGCCCGGGAGATGCTCGTCCAGTCGCTGGGCCGGGACAAGGCCAACGAGATCGTCGACCGGCTGGCGGCGGTGTTCGCCGATCTGCCGTTCGCGTTCCTGGAGAAGGCCGACTCGCGGCAACTGCTCTCGTTCGTGCAGGACGAGCACCCGCAGACGGTCGCCCTCGTCCTCGCGCACATGACCGCCTCGGCGGCCTCGCAGGTCCTGTCCGGGCTCTCGCCCGACCTGCAGGCCGACGTCGCGAACCGGATCGCGGTGATGGACCGCACGTCGCCGGACATCGTGCGCCAGGTCGAGGCGACGCTCAAGCGCAAGCTCAGCTCCGTCCTGCAGCCGTCGGACCTGTCGAGTGTGGGTGGCCTGCAACCGCTGGTCGACATCATCAACCGGTCCGACCGGGCGACCGAGCGGATGATCCTGGAGGGGCTCACCGAGCGCAACCCCGAGCTCGCCGAGCTGGTCCGGGCGCAGATGTTCGTGTTCGAGGACATCGTCACGCTCGACGACCGCGCCATCCAGCTGGTGCTGCGGCAGGTCGAGAGCGGCGACCTCGCCGTCGCCCTCAAGGGTGTGCGCGAGGACGTGCGCCAGAAGGTCATGAAGAACATGTCGGAGCGGGCGGCCGAGAACCTCAGCGAGGAGATCGAACTGCTCGGCCCGCAGCGGGTGAAGACCGTCGAGGACGCCCAGGCCAAGATCGTCCAGAGCATCCGGGCGCTCGAGGAATCGGGCCAGATCATGATCACACGGGGTGACGATGACGAGATGGTCGGCTGACCCGCGCGGGTTTCGGGCCGTGACGACGGCGCCGGTGAAGAAGGACGCCACGGACGACACCGTGCGCAGCGTCCGGTTCGACGCCGCCTTCGCGCAGCACGCCGCACTGCCCGCCGAACTGGTCGCCAGGCTGCGCTCCGAGGCACAGGCCGCCGGCTTCGCGGCCGGGTGGGCCGAGGGCCGGCAGGCGGCCGAACTCGCCGCCCGCGAGGCGCGGGAGGCGTTCGCCGCCGACGCGGCCGCGATCGCCGACGCGACGGAGGAGGGTGCCCGGCTGGTGCTGGGCGCCGTCGCCGACGCGGTCGACCGGTTCGAACAGCGGGCCACCCCGGCCGTGGAGGACCTCCAGGACCAACTCGTCGAGGCGGCGTTCGCGCTGGCCGAGTTCGTCATCGGGCGGGAACTGGCCACGGCCGCCGAGCCCGGCCGTGACGCGGCCGCCCGCGCCCTCGCCTTCGCGCCGCCCGGTCGCGGCGCCGCCGTGCGGCTGAACCCCGCCGACGCGGCCACCCTGCCCGGCACCGCCACCGTCGCGGGACGCGACATCGTGGTGGTCGCCGACCCGGCCATCGCACCCGGCGACGCGATCGTCGAGTGCGAGGCCAGCACCATCGAGTCCCGTCTGGGCGCGGCCATGGAGCGGGCCCGCCAGGCACTGCAGATAGGAATTCCCGAGTGAGTCTGATGGACGTCATGCGACCCGCGTTCCTGGTCGCCGCTCCCGAGGTCTTCGGCCGGGTCTCGTCGGTCGTCGGCCTGTCGATCGCCGTCAGCGGCATCCGCGCCGCCGTCGGTGACCTCGTGCTGATCGACGAACGGGTGCCCGGCGAGGTCGTCGCGATCGACGACGACGTCCTCCAGTGCCTACCGCTCGGGCCCCTCGCCGGCATCGCGTCCGGCGACCGGGTACGCAACAGCGGCGCCCCGTTGCAGATCCCGGTCGGCGACAGCCTGCGCGGCCGCATCCTCGACGGGCTGGGCCAACCGATGGACGGCCGACCGCTGCCGCCGGGGCTGCACTTCGTGACGGTCGAGAACACGCCGCCGAACGCGTTGGAGCGCAAGCTCGTCAACGAACCGCTGCCGCTCGGCGTGCGGGCGCTCGACACGCTGATCCCCTGCGGCCGCGGGCAGCGTCTGGGCATCTTCGCCGGTTCCGGCGTCGGCAAGTCCAGCCTGATGTCGATGATCACGCGCGGCACCGAGGCCGAGATCACCGTGGTCTGCCTGGTGGGTGAGCGCGGGCGCGAGGTCCGCGAGTTCCTCGAACACGACCTCGGCACCGAGGGCCTGGCCCGGGCGGTGGTGGTGATCGCCACCTCCGACCAGCCACCGCTGGTGCGCCTGCGCGCCTGCTTCGTGGCGACCCGCATCGCCGAGTTCTTCCGCGATGCCGGAAAGGACGTGCTGCTGCTGATGGACAGCCTCACCCGCGCCGCGATGGCGCAGCGCGAGGTGGGTCTGTCGGCCGGCGAGCCGCCGGCGACCCGGGGCTACCCGCCGTCGACGTTCGCGATGCTCCCCCGCCTCCTGGAGCGCGCCGGGCCCGGCCCGGTCGGCAGCATCACCGGGCTCTACACCGTGCTCGTCGAGGGCGACGAGCACAACGAACCGATCGCCGACGCGGCACGGTCCATTTTGGACGGTCACGTGGTGCTCGACCGGAAGCTGGCGACCTCCGGCCACTTCCCGAGCATCGACGTGCTGGAGTCCATCTCCCGGGTCGCCGGTGCCGTCACCACGCCCGCCCAGCGGGCTGCGGCAACCGAACTGCGCCGCCTGATGGCCGCCGGCCGCGAGGTGAAGGAGCTCGTCGAGATCGGCGCGTACGTACCCGGCACCAACCCGATGGCCGACCGCGGCCGGGCGCTGGAACCGCGCATCAACGCGTTCCTGCGCCAGGACATGACCGACCAGACCTCTGCGCACGACGCCTGGGTCGCGCTGGCCCATCTGCTCATGGAGGGAGAATCCTGATGGCTCTGTTCAAGTTCGCCGGCGTGCTGCGCGCCCGCGTCGCTCAGGAGAACGCGGCGAAGGCCGAGGTGGCCCGGTCGCGGGTCGCGGCCGGCGCCGCGATGGCGGAGGTGCACCGCCAGTCGGCCACCCTCGACGAGGCCGAGAAGGCCGGCTACAGCACCGCGAACGCGCTCGCCGTCGCGCTCGCCACCCGGCAGGCGATGGCGGCCGAGCTGAGCTTCGCGCAGGGCGAGGCCGAGGAGGCCGAGGTGATCGTCGAGAACCGCAAGGCCGACCTGGCCGCGGCGGCCCGCCAGCGCAAGGCGATGGAGAAGCTCTCCGAACGGCACGCCGCCACCCGCCGGCACCGCGCCGACATCGCCGAGCGCGCCGAGGTCGACGACCTGACCAACGGCCGCTACACGGCCAGCCAGCGCAACCAGCGGAAGGACCGCCATGGCGATTAACGATGTGATGAACCGGATCGCGCAGCTGCAGGGCCAGCTCACGGTGAAACGCCGGCCGTTCACGGCGGCGAGCGAACAGTTCGCGGCCACCCTGCAGTCCGCGGTCGGTGGCCACAGCACGGAGAAGTCCGTGGCCCGCAACGCGAACCCGGCCGCCTACGCCGCGCGCCCGGCGAACCTCCGGGCGGCCACCGGCCTCACCGGAGACGTGTCCGGCGTCCCCTACGCCGACCTGTTCAACGCCGCCGGCGCGCGGCACGGCGTCCCGCCGCAACTGCTCGCGGCCGTCGCGCGGGTGGAGTCGGAGTTCAACCGGCGCGCGGTCAGTCCCGCGGGCGCGCAGGGACTGATGCAACTCATGCCGTCGACCGCGCGCGGCCTCGGCGTCGACGCGTTCGATCCGGCCCAGGCCGTCGACGGCGCGGCCCGCATCCTGAAGGCGAACCTGAAGGAATTCGGATCTGTCGATCTCGCGTTGGCCGCCTACAACTCGGGTGGCGGCGCCGTACGGAAGCACCGGGGCATCCCGCCGAGCGCGGAGACGCAGGCGTACGTGCCCAAGGTCAAGGCGGCCCTGTCCGCGCTCGGAGGCTGATGTCATGTCCATGCCGATCACGTTCACCGCACCGGTCGCGCCGGCATCACCGGCCCCGGCGGGCGCTTCCGCCACGAGCGGCGAGCCCGGTGCGCTGTTCGGCGCGGTGCTTTCCGGGATCTCCGCCGATCTCGGTGGTTCACCCGACGACGACCGCGAGGCTCCCACCGAGGAAGCCCTGAACGCGTTGGCCGCGGCCGGTTCCGCGCCGCTGGGCGGCGCGTTGCTCATCGGGCTCAATCTCCCGATCGGTGACGGGCGCACGGTCCCCGGAGCGACCGCGCAACTCGCGGTACGGACACCGGTGGTGGCGGCCACGCCGACAGGCGGCACCGGGCTCCCGCCGGTCCTCTCCGGATCCGCGACGCCGACGCCGTTCGGCGGTACCGTGCCGGCCACCGGCGTTGCGGGCACCGGCATTGCGGCCGGCGGCGTTGCGGTCGCCGGCATTGCGGCTGGCGGCGTGGCCACCGGCGGCGTGGCGGCTGGCGGCATGGCGGCTGGCGGCGCGCCGGCCACGGGCCTGGCGGGCACAGCCGTCCCGGGCGCCGGCGTCGCGGGCACGGACGTGTCGGGCACCGGTGTCGCGGGCACGGGCGTGTCGGGCACCGGTGTGCCGGCCGGCGGCGTACCGGCCGCACCGTCCACACAGGACACGGCCGCGCCACCGGGGGCCACGGCCGTCGTCGCCGGCGCACCGTCCACACGGGACGCTCCGACGGTTCCGGTCGCCGGCGCGCCGGTTCTGCCGGCCACACAGGCGTTCGCCGGTGCGGCCGCGGCGGCCGCGCTCACCGGAACGCTCGCCGGCTCGGTGGCGGGTGCCACCGCGGCCGGCACGACACCCGCTCCGGGTGTGCCGAAGGTCGCCGCCACCGACCCGGTCACCCGCGTCGCCACCGGCCCGCCGGGTGCCGCGTCGTCCACAGTGGACACCGGAGCCGGGTCCCCGGTGGAGACCACGACCCGCTCCCGGCACGCCTTCGGCGACAACGCCGCCGGGCCGGACGGCGGCGACGGCGCGCTCCCCCGCGGTCCCGAAGCGGGGTGGGCACCGACGCTGGCCGCGGCCCGCGCGGACAGCGCCGCACCGACCGCGCCGGCGGCACCGGGCCAGCCGCCCGCGCCGCAACTGCCACCGGCCGCACAGTTGGCGTTGCGGCTGGCGCCGTTGCGCGCCGGGCCGGACGGCACGCACCAGCTCACCATCCTGCTGCACCCGGCGGAACTCGGCGCGGTCAGCGTGGTGGCGACGGTGAAGGGCGACCAGTTGTCGGTGCAGCTGACCGGTGCCACCGAGGTGGGCCGGGACGCGCTCCGCGCCGCCCTGCCGGAGCTGGAACGCGACCTGCGCGACGGTGGCTTCGCCACGCTCACCCTGAACGTGCGCGACGCGCCGCCGCCCGATCCCCGCCCGGCGTGGGCCACCCCGACCGCACCCCAACCGGCCCAACCGGCGCAGCCGGCACAGGCGGCACAACCGGCGCAGCCGACGCAGGTGGCACCGGGCGCCGCAGCGGTCACGCCGACTGCAACCGACTTCGCAACCAACGGAACCGCAACGACAACCACGGGCGCCAAGACTGACGGTCAGCCGATCGGACAGGTCCTTCAGCCGGACGGATCCGGTCCGATCCGGAGAGACGACAGCACCGGCCAGTACAGCGCCGCCGGAGCGGTCGCCGCGACGCACCAGTCGTCGGGTGCCCAGTCGGGCGGTGCCGGTGCCGGCAACAGCGCCGGGCAGCAGCAGCTTTCCGCACAACTGAATCTCGGCCAGCCCGGCGGACAACCCGGCCAGCAACCGAATCAGCCCGGCTTCACCGGCGGGCGGCATCCCGGCCCCGCGCCCGACAACGGCGCCGGAACGCAGGCCGGCCATCCCGCGCCCGGCGAGCCCGATCCACCGGCCACCGGGAACCGGCCCGCGAACCGCGCCGGCGTCCGCTCGGTGGACCTCCGGGTCTGACCCACTCGACTGGAAGAAGGAATCGCGATGACGACGCCCGTCTCCGGGTCGCCTCCCGGATCGCCCGGCCTGCCGGCCACCGCGCCGACGATCCCGGCGACACCCGGCACCGGACCCACGCCCGACCCGAACGCCAAGTCGAGGAACGCGATGGACAAGGACCTGTTCCTCAAACTGCTCGTGGCGCAGCTGAAGTTCCAGGACCCGTCCCGACCGACCGACACGTCGCAGTTCCTCTCGCAGACCGCGCAGTTCACGATGGTCGAGAAGATGGAGGAGGCGGCCAAGCAACAGCAGCAGCTGATCACCGCCCAACTGATGACGAGCGCGACCAGCATGCTCGGCAGGACCGTCACCTACACCGGCCTCGACGGCAAGGAAGCCACCGGAGTAGTCACCGCCACCACCATCGGCAGCGACCCGCACCTGAAGGTCGGGAACACGGATGTTGCGCTGTCCTCGGTCAGGGAAGTCAAGAGCTGAAAGGCAACATCCGCCATGCTTCGTTCTCTCTTCACCGGCATCAGTGGTCTGCGCACGCACCAGCAGATGATGGACATCACCGCGAACAACATCGCGAACGTCAACACCACCGGGTTCAAGTCGTCGTCGGCGATCTTCCAGGACACGCTGAGCCAGATGGTCACCGGCGCCGGCGCGCCGCAGGCCGGCAACGGCGGTACGAACCCGGCGCAGATCGGTCTGGGCGTGCAGCTGTCGGCCGTCACCACGAACTTCACCCAGGGCTCGACGCAGGTGACCGGTCGCAACACCGACATGATGATCAACGGTGACGGCTTCTTCGTGGTCGACAACAAGGGCGAGCAGATGTACACCCGGGCCGGCTCGTTCTCGTTCGACGCCGACGGCCGCCTGGTCAACCCGCAGGGCATGGTGATGCAGGGCTGGGGCACGAACGCCGCGGGCGCGATCGACACCAAGTCGGTCCCCAAGGACGTGACGCTGCCGATCAGCACGCTGCGGGCGCCGAAGGAAACCGACAAGGCCATCTTCACCGGTAACCTGCCCGGCGACGCGAAGGACGCCACCGAGCTGACCTCCTCGGTCAAGGTCTACGACCAGGCCGGTGGCGAGCAGACGCTGTCGGTGACGTTCACGAAGGACGCCGCGCCGGCGACGACGTGGCAGGTGTCGGTGACCGACACCGCCACCCCGCCGAACACCGTCACCGGTTCCATCGAACCCGGCGCCAACGGCGCCAACAAACACAACACCGTCCTCACCCTGCCCATCGCGCAGTCCAGCAACTCGATCACGATCGACCTCACCGGGGTGACGGGGTACAAGGGGCAGAACACCGTCGCGCCGCAGAGCCAGACCGGTTCCGCGATGGGCTCGCTGTCGTCGTTCAGCATCTCCAAGGACGGCCTGCTCGTCGGCGTCTTCTCCAACGGCAGCAAGCAGACCCTGGCGCAGCTCACGATGGCGAACTTCAACAACCCGCCGGGTCTGGAGAAGGCCGGTGAATCGGTCTACCGCGCGTCGGTCAACTCCGGTGAGGCCCAGCTCGGTACCGCCGGTACCGGTGGCCGTGGCTTCCTCCAGGGCCAGGCGCTGGAAATGTCCAATGTGGACCTCGGCCAGGAGTTCACCAACCTGGTGGTGTCCCAGCGCGGTTTCCAGGCGAACTCGAAGGTCATCACGACCGCCGACGAGCTGCTCCAAGAGCTCGTCAACATGAAGCGATAACCAGCCGGTAGGACGACACAAGAGGCCGCCCGGACTTGCTTGGGACGGAAGGACAACCGTGATACTCCTGACCCGCCTGGGCGGCCCCGTATTCGCCCTGAACCCCGATCTGGTCGAGCGGTGCGACTGCACGCCCGACACGGTCATCACGCTCGTCGACGGCAAGAAGTACCTCGTCGCGGAGTCGCTGCCGGAGGTCATCAGCCTCATCCGGCAGTACCGCGCCACGGTGATCGCCGACGCGCAGCACATGGCCGGTGAGGCGATGCTGACCGTTTCGCACGGCCGCAACAACCCCCGTGCCACCAACGGTGGCGAGACCCCGCCCGAGTCCGACGACGGCACCGAGCCGACCAACGTCGTCCAGCTACACCCAAGGGAGCGCTGACAGATGGATCCGGCCAGCATCATCGGCATCATCGTTGCCTTCGGCGCCGTCTTCACGCTCGTCATCCTCGAGGGCGGCAGCATCGGCGAGATGTTCCTCGTCGCCCCGCTGCTCCTCGTGTTCGGCGGCACGCTGGGCGTCGCTCTCGCCGGCGGCCTGCTCAAGGACATGACCGGCATGTTCGGGTCGCTCAAGGACGCGCTGATGACCAAGGTCCAGCCGCCCGACGCGCTGCTCGCCGACATCGTCAAGCTCGCCGAGAAGGCGCGGCGCGAAGGTCTGCTGGCGCTCGAGGACGGCATGCGCGACGTCGAGAACGAGTTCCTCCGCAAGGGCCTGCAGCTCGCCGTCGACGGCACCGACCAGGACGAGCTGCAGGACATCCTGGAGGCCGAGGTCGAGGCGAAACGCAAGCACGACAAGGTCAACGCGAAGATCCTCGCCGACATGGGCGCGTACGCGCCGACGGTCGGCATCGTGGGCACCACGCTGGGTCTGATCAACGCGCTGGCCAACCTCAGCGAGCCGGAGAAGCTCGGCCACCTCATCGCCAGCGCGTTCGTGGCGACGCTGTGGGGCCTGCTCTCGGCGAACATGATGTGGCTGCCGCTGTCGGCCAAGATCAAGCGGGTCTCGGAGTACGAGGCCACCCAGATGGAGCTGGTCATCGCCGGCATCGTGAACATCCAGTCGGGCGCCAACCCGCGCCTGGTCGGCCAGAAGCTGCGCAGCATGCTGCCGCCCGGCTCCGCCCCCGCGGACGACAAGAAGGCCGCTTAGGAGGGCGTCGCATGTCAGGTGGGCACGGTGGCAAGGGCCGTCGCCACAAGAAACATCCTCCCCACGAGGAGCACGAGAACCACGAGCGCTGGTTGGTGAGTTACGCCGACATGATGACGCTCCTGATGGTGCTGTTCATCGTGCTGTTCGCGATCAGCCAGGTCGACGCCACCAAGTTCGTGAAGCTCAAGTCGGGCCTCGCGGCGGGGTTCGGCGCCGAGAGCGTGGCGCTGGAGGGGCAGGGCAAGGAGCTCGAGGAGGCCAACCCGGACACCCAGCCGTTCGACCCGGGCGCGAAGGTCGGCGTGCCGGTCGACGCCGGCTCGGAAGCGGCCGAGGACGAGGAGCTGAAGAAGGCGGTGGCCGGTGCCGACCGCGCCAAGCAGAGCCAGATGGCGCAGCACGCCGAGACCGAGGCCGACAAGTTGCAGGAGATCCAGAAGAAGCTCGCCGCGGAGCTGGCCGCCAAGGGCCTGGCCGACAACGTCCGGTTCACCATCGACGAGCGGGGGCTGGTGGTCACGATCGTCACCAGCTCCGTGATCTTCGCCGGCGACAGCGCGGAACTGCAGGAGGGCGGCCGCGGGGTGCTCGACTCCGTCGGGCCGACGATCGCCGCGCTGCCGAACCGGATCCAGGTGGACGGGCACACGAACCAGCTGCCGGTGCAGACGCGCAACTACCCGAGCGGGTGGGAGCTGTCGTCGGCCCGCGCGTCGAGCGTGGTGCGGTACCTGATCTCCAAGTTCGGCCTCCCCGCAACCCGGATGAGCGCGGCCGGCTACGCCGACACGCGTCCACTCATCCCCCCGAGCGACCCGCAGGCGGCGACCATGAACCGTCGCGTCGAGGTCATCGTCATGTCGACCCTGCCCGCCAACGAAGCCGCGTTGCTCCCCGGCGCCGCCGCCGACACCAACTGACCTACCGAGGGAACTGATCAATGGCCAAGGAGAAGGAAGCCGAAGGCGCCGAGGCGCCGAAGAAGAGCAAGAAGATGCTCATCATCATCGTCCTCGCCGTCGTGCTTCTGGGTGGCGGTGGCGCCGGTGCCTACTTCATGTTCTTCAAGAGCAGCGGCGAGGAGGAGGTCGTGGCTCCGGAGCCGGGCGTGGTGGTGGCGTTGGAGCCCATCACGATCAACCTGGAGGACGGGCACTTCCTCAAGGTCAGCATCGCGTTGCAGGCCACCATCGAGGCGCACGAGGAGCCCGACGGCAGCAAGGCTCTCGACATCCTGATCAGCCAGTTCAGCAACAGGTCGGTGGCCGAGCTGTCGACGAACGAGGCGCGCGACGAGATGAAGAAGGAGCTGGTGGAGAAGATCAAGAAGGCGTACGAGGAAGAGGTGTACGACGTCTACTTCACCGAGTTTGTCATGCAGTGACCCATTTGATCCGTTAGTGAGTTAGTTTATGGCGTGATGACGCGTGGATCGCATCGGGACGGACTTTGCTTAACCCGGCATATGGGCTGCCGATGGGCCGACTGTGAGCAATTCGGCGCCTAAGACCGGCACCACCCGGTCAACCGGGCGGGGCAACCGGCGCGCCAAGTCGGCCGGGCCGGAGAAGTACGACTTCCGGCGCCCGACGAAGCTCGCCCGGGAGCACATCCGGACGCTCCAGGTCGCGTACGAGGCCTTCGCCCGCCAGTACACGACCCTGCTCACGAGCACCCTGCGCGCCGTCTCACAGGTTTCCCTACTGTCCATCGAGCAGGTCACCTACGACGACTACATCGCCAGCCTGAACAACCCGACCTGCATGTTCATGATCGAAATGGAGCCGCTGCCCGGGGTCACGATCTTCGAGTTCTCACTGACGACGGCGCTGGCCTGGGTCGACCACATGCTCGGCGGCCCGGGCGGCAAGCAGCCCCAACGGCCACTGACAGACATCGAGGTACCACTGGTCAACAGCATGCTCGACCGGGTGTTCGGCGAACTTCGGGGCGCGTTCGAGCACATCGTCGAGCTCAGTCCGCCGAAAATCGTCGGGCTGGAGTACAACCCGCAGTTCGCGCAGACCGCCTCCATGTCTGACGCGATGATCGTCACCTCGTTCGAGTTGAAGGTGGGCAGCCAGGAGTGCGTCGCGACCATTTGCATGCCGTTCGCTTCGATCTTCCCGAAGCTGCGCCCCGATGCCGAGGGCGCCGAGCTGACGGACACGCAGCGGCAGTCCCGCGACGCCGCCCTCCGGGCGATGACCGCAGGGTTGGGCACCGCACCGGTGGAGGTCTCCGTGCGCTTCAACTCGGTGCTGATGTCCCCACGCGATCTGGTCACGTTGCGACCAGGCGACATCGTTCCGCTGGAGCACCCGGTGACCACGCCGCTGGTCGTCACCTCGCACGGCGTCACGTTCGCGCACGCCGTCGCCGGTAGTTCCGGTAACCGCCTGGCCTGTCTCGTGGTCCCGCCGCCGAAGGAGGACTGAACCGCATGACCTCTGCGTTGACCGACGCGCGCGCGAGCGCCGCCGCTGAGGCGGCTGTGGGGCTGCTGCCCGCCCCCACGCCGCTCGCGGTCGGCACGCCGGGCAACGAGCCGGTCGAACTCTTCGGACAGGCCATCACCGCCCGCTTCACCGGATCCGCGCAGGGCGAGATCGCGGTCATGGTGGGTCCCGAACTCGTCGGTGCGCTGGCGCTCAGCCCGCTCGGCGCGCTCGACATCACGCAGGCCGTCCGCCCGGCGCTGGAGGCCGCCGCGGCCACGCTCGGCCCCGTCGTGGTCGACCCGGGCGTCGAGGGTGACCCGGCGGTCGCGATGCAGTCCATCATCGACGCGGGCGGGCTCCTGGTGCCGCTGGTCGAGGAGGGCGCCGAGGAGCCCGAGGTCCGGGCGCTCATCGGGCTGGTCATCGACCGTCAGATCGGCGGGGCGGGCGGCGGCGGCGCCCGCGGCGGGTTCGGCGGTGGGGACGACGAAGACGACGTGCTGGAGGGCGAACTCGACGGCGACCCGGGCGCCGTGCCGGCCGGCTTCTCGCCGCTGACGCCGGGACCCCGGGGCGCGCCCGTGGTGCGGGGCGGGCTGGAACTGCTGCACGACGTCGAGATGGAGGTCACCGCCGAACTGGGCCGCACCCGCATGACCGTGCGGGACCTGCTGTCGCTCGCGCCCGGCGCGGTGATCGAACTGGACCGGCTGGCCGGCGGGCCGGCCGACCTGCTCGTCAACGGCCGGCTCATCGCCCGGGGGGAAGTGGTGGTGATCGACGAGAACTTCGGCATCCGGATCACCGAGATCGTCGCATGATCCAGATCGCGGTGAACATGTTCCTGGCCCTGGCCTTCGTGCTGGGGCTGATGTGGTTGCTGACCCGGCTGGTCCGGCGGCCGCTGGGCGGGCGGGGTGCCGGCGCGATGGCGGTGCTGGCCCGCCAACCGTTGACGCGTGGGGCGTCGGTGGCCGTGGTGCGCGTCGGCCGGCAGGCGTTCGTGCTCGGCGTCACCGATCAGACCGTGACGTTGCTCGCGGAGACCGACCCCGCCGCGATCGAGGCGGCGGTCAACCCGCCGCACGAGATCCGGGAACAGATCCCGCTCGACGGTTCCGTGCTGTCCCCCACGACCTGGCGCCGCGCGGTCGACGCCATCCGCGGCGGGCGGAAGTCGTGAGGAGGTTGGTGGCGGGCGCGTGTTTCGGGATGCTGCTCGTCGTCCTGTGGGGTTCGGGTGTCGAGGCGGCGCCCACGCCCTCGCCACCGGCACCGCCCTCGCCACCGGCCGGGGTCAACATCGACATCGGCGGCGGCAAGCCCAGCACGTCCATCGTGATCATCCTCGCGCTGACGGTGCTGTCGATCGCCCCCTCGATCCTGCTGATGACGACGGCGTTCACCAAGGTGTTCGTGGTCCTGTCGATCACCCGCAACGCGCTCGGCCTGACCACCGTGCCACCCAATCAGGTGATAGCCGGACTGGCCCTTTTCCTCAGCTTGTTCATCATGGGGCCGACAGTGGGTGAGATGAACAAGCAGGGCGTCCAGCCCTACCTCAAAGGCGAGAAGACCCAGACGGTCGCCTTCGAGGACGGGGTGAAGCCGCTGCGCCAGTTCATGCTCAAACAGACGCGCGAGGAAGAGATCGCGCTGCTGACCAAGGTGGCGAACAAGCCGCAGCCGAAGAACGCCGACGACGTCGAACTGACCACGCTGATCCCGGCGTTCGCGCTCTCGGAACTGCGGGCCGCGTTCATCATCGGCTTCGTCATCTACATACCGTTCCTGATCATCGACATGGTCGTATCGGCGGCACTGATGTCGCTGGGCATGATGATGCTCCCCCCGGTGACCGTGTCACTTCCGTTCAAGATGCTGCTCTTCGTGCTCGTCAACGGATGGGGCCTGATCATCACGGCCCTGGTGGCGAGTTACCAGTAGCGTTTGGGGGTCTTCATGACCGACAACGAAGTCGTGACGCTGGGCATGCAGGCGTTCCAGATCTCGTTGAAGCTCGGCGCGCCGATCCTGCTCACCGCGCTCATCCTCGGATTCGGCATCTCCCTGTTCCAGTCCGTCACCCAGATCCAGGAAGCCACCCTGTCGTTCGTGCCGAAGGCGGCCGGCATCGGCGTGGCGCTGCTGTTCAGCGGCAACTGGATGCTCCACGAGATGGTCACGTACACGACGAACCTGTACGAGCAGATTCCGTCCCTCCTGCTATGAACCTGGGGGTCGCGGAAGACACCCTGATCGCGGTGCTGCTGGCGTCGGTGCGCGCGCTGGCGTGGCTCATCGCGGTCCCCCCGTTCAACTCCCGGCTGGTTCCGGCGCGGGTCAAGGCGATCGTGAGCGTGGCCATCGCGCTTCCGCTCGCGCCGATGCTCGTCGACTCGGCCCCGCCGACGTCCGACACGGGGCGCTTCCTCGGCGCGATCCTGGAACAGGTGGTGGTCGGTGCCTCGCTGGGCTTCGTCACCGCGCTGTTCTTCGCCGCGGTGCAGGCCGCCGGCAGCATGATCGACCTGTTCGGCGGCTTCTCCGTGGCGTTCGCGTTCGACCCGTTCGCCAACAGCGGCACCGCCGTGTTCGGCCGGTTCTACAACATCCTCGCGACGGCGCTGCTGTTCGCCACCGACGGCTACGCGATGATCGTCCGCGGGTTCGCCACGTCCTACCGCACGCTGCCGATCGGCGGCGTCTTCTCGTGGGAGGGCCTGGCCCGGCTGCTCACCACCGGCGTCGACCAGATGTTCCTGGCCGCGCTGCAGATCGCCGGACCGCTCGTCGCGGTGCTGTTCTGCACCGACGTCGCGCTCGGCCTGCTCACCCGCGTGGCGCCCGGGCTCAACGTGTTCTCGCTCGCGTTCCCGCTGAAGATCGCCCTGACCCTCACCGTCGCCGGCACCGCACTGGTGCTGCTGCCGCACGCGTTCACCGGTCTGATCGACCGGGCCGTGCGGGCGGTGCTGGATCTGATCGGGGGGTGAGCCGATCCGATGTCCGGTGAGAAGACCGAAAAACCCACCGCGCAACGCAAGAAGAAGGCGATCTCCGAGGGGCAGATCGCGCGGACCCCCGACCTCGGCGCCTGGGCGGGCATGCTGCTGGCCAGCTTCCTCGTCCCGAGGGCGCTCGGCAGCGCGATGGACAGCGCCGCACAGGTCTTCCGGCAGGGCGTCCAGATGGCGAGCGACCCCGACATCGGCAAGGCGCAGGAACTGTTCAAGAGCGGCTTCATCGACGCGGCGATGGCCGTCGCGCCGCTGGGCCTGGGGCTCATGGCACTCGGTCTGGCGGCCGGCGCGGCGCAGGGCGGGATCCACTTCCCGGCGAAGATGTTCATGCCGAAGTTCAACCGGCTCAACCCGTTCCCCGGCCTCAAGCGCACGTTCGGCGGCCACGCCGTGTGGGAGGCCGTGAAGGTCACGCTGAAGACCTCGGTGCTCGGGCTGGTGCTGTACTACGCCGTCAAGGACCTGGTGCCGGCGGTCATCGCACACGGCGCGATGCCGCTGGAGACACTCCTGCACCTGGTCGCCGACACGGCTGTCGGCCTGATGCGGTATGCGGCCGCCGCCGGTCTGGTGATGGCCGCGGCCGACTACGCGATGGCCAAACGGCGCATCAACAAGCAGATCTACATGAGCAAGGAAGAGATCAAGCAGGAACACAAGAACACCGAAGGTGACCCGCACGTGAAGGGCGCCATCCGGGCGAAGCAGATCGCGATGGCCCGCAACCGCATGATGTCCAACCTGCCGGTGGCCGACGTCGTGATGGTGAACCCGACGCACGTGGCGGTGGCACTGGCCTACGAGCCGTCGAAGGGCGCGCCGCGGGTGATCGCCAAGGGCGCCGGCGCCATCGCGGCGAAGATCCGCGAGAAGGCGACCGAACTACGCATCCCGATGGTGCAGAACCACGAGCTCGCCCGGACCCTCTACAAGACGGTCGAGCTCGGGCAGGAGATCCCGCCCGAGTTGTATGTGGCGGTGGCGCGGGTGCTGGCGTTCGTCATGTCGCTGAAGGCCAAGGGAGCGGCCGCCGGCCTGCATCGCCAACCGAACGCCCCCGTCGCCTGACCGGGCGGTCGCTTACCGGGCCAGCCCCGCGAGTGCGCTCTCGCTCCACCCCACCGCCGACAGATACGCCCGCGCCAGCTCCGTCGCCGACATCGGCGACACCGCCAGCGCCGGCAGATCCGAGCTCTCGTAGGCCCGCACCAGTTGCAGCACCGCGCCGAGCCGCCCCGAGCCGCCGGTCAGCGCGGCGGCGATCTCCGGCGTCACCGGCAGGCGCGGCACCAGCTCCTCGATCGGCTCGGCGACCAGGTCGGCCACCCCCGAGAGAAGACCGACGGTGAAGGCGGCATCTGTGGGCGCACCCGCGTGCCGGGCCACCAACTGGCACAGGCGGGCCCGGGTGAGGGTGCCGGCCAACTGTTCCGGCGACGCCTCCGCGACGTCGGACGCCATCAGAAGCACCACCCACTGGCGGATGCGGTTGGCACCGAGCACCGTGGCGGCCTCGCGTACCGAGGACACCTTGCGCGCCAGGCCGACCGCGGCGGAGTTGGTGGCCTGCAGCACCCGGAACGACAGGGCGGGATCGGCGGTGACGATCGGCACGACCTCGTCGATGTCGGTGTCGGCGGCCGACAGAGCGGTGAACAGCTCCAGCCGGCGCAGCCGGGACGGGTTCACCGACACCGCGGTGAGCGTCTGCGGACGCGCGTACACGTGCCCCTGAAAGTAGTCGAACCCCAGGTCCATCAACGCGTCGAGCTGTTCCTGCGTCTCGATGCGCTCGGCCAGCACCTCGATGTGCGGGTACCGCCGCACGTCGTGCAGAGCGGCTTCCACCTCCGCGATCGGCACGCCGAGCACGTCGAGTTTCACGTACGACGCCAACCCCAGCAGACGCTCGTGCCCGCTGCCCCACACGAAGTCGTCCAATGCGATCTTGAAACCGCGGGCGGCCAGCGCGGCCACACCGGCGATGACCTCCTCGTCGATCTCGACGGTCTCCAGCACTTCGAGGACCACGCGCTCCGGCTCGAACGGCAACGGCAGGTCGCCGACGAGAAACTCGCGGGTCATGTTCAACAGGCAGCGCTTGTCGCCGACGATCTGGTCGAGGCCGAACTCCTGGAACGCCGTCAGGATCACCTGCGTGGTCGCGTACGCGTCGGACTGGGTGGCGGTGACGGCCGACCGCGCGCCCCGGAACAGAAGTTCGTACGCCACGATCGCTCCCGAGCGGTCATGGATCGGCTGTCTGCCGATGTGTACGAGTCCGCTGGCTCCAGCGGCTTCAGTCACGAGGGTCACGCTGGTCCGGATCGGCACCCACGGCACTGAATGAAGAAAAACCTCAACCCTGCGCAGGAGTGGCCGATCGGACGACTGCCAGGACGGCGAAAAACTCTGCCAGGACGGCGCTCCGAGTTGACACGGTGGCCGACATCTGCACGGCACCGGGGCAGGGTGGGTGTGCGTGGGTCGGATCGGTCGCTTCGTGGTGCCGGTTGGCGTGGTCCTGATCATCATCATGATGGTCGTGCCGCTGCCGGCGCTGCTGATCGACCTTCTGATCGCGGTCAACATCACGGCGGCGATGCTCATCGTGCTGGTCGCGATGTTCGTCAACCGTCCGCTCGAGTTTTCCGCCTTTCCCGCGATCCTCCTGGTCGCCACGCTGTTCCGGCTCGCGCTGAACATCAGTGCCACCCGGCTCGTGCTGCTCGACGGGTTCGCCGGTGACGTCATCGAGGCGTTCGGCCATTTCGTGGTCGGTGGCTCGCTCATCGTCGGCCTGGTGATCTTCGCGATCCTGGTCGTCATCCAGTTCATCGTGATCACGAAGGGCGCCGAGCGCGTCGCCGAGGTCGGCGCCCGCTTCACCCTCGACGCGATGCCCGGTAAGCAGATGGCGATCGACGCCGACCTCAACGCCGGCCTGATCGACGAGAACACGGCCCGCAAGCGTCGCGAGGACGTCGGCGCGGAGGCCGACTTCTACGGCTCCATGGACGGTGCCTCGAAGTTCGTCAAGGGTGACGCGATCGCCGCGATCATCATCACGCTGATCAACCTGATCGGCGGGTTCGCCGTCGGCATGCTCCAGAAGGGCATGGACGCGATGGACGCCGTGGAGACCTACAGTCTCCTGTCCATCGGTGACGGCCTGGTGTCGCAGATCCCCGCGCTGCTCCTGAGCGTGGCCACCGGTCTCATGGTCACCCGCGCCGCCGGCGAGGGCGACATGGGGTCGACGGTGATCGCCCAGTTCTCCCGGCAGCGCCTGGCGATGCAGATCGGTGGCGCCGCCGCGCTAGCCCTGTGCCTGATACCGGGCCTGCCGAAGCTGCCGTTCCTGATCGTCGGCGGCGCGGTGCTGATCCTGGCCCAGCGGCTGCCGAAGGCGTCGGAGCTGGAAGCGATCGAGGCGCGGGAGGAGGCGCCGCCGGAACTGCCCTCGCCGGACTCCCCCGAGGCGCTCATCGGCGAGATGCGGGTCGACCCGCTGGAGATGGCGCTCGCGCCGGACCTCGTCGACCTCGTCGACACCGGCGGCGGCGACCTGCTCGACCGCGTCCGCGCGCTCCGGCGGAAGATCGCGCTGGACATCGGCATCCTCATGCCGCCGGTGCGCACCCGCGACGACCTGACGCTCGACCTGTCGACGTACTCGATCCGCATCTCGGGCGTGGAGGTGGCGACCGGTCAGGCGCCGCCCGGCACGGTGCTCGCGATCGGCGAGGGCCTCGACTTCCTGCCCGGCCGCGCCGGGGTGGAGCCGGTGTTCGGCCTGCCCGGCAAATGGGTGCCGGCCGAACTGCGGCACCAGGCCGAAATGAGCGGCGCAACGGTGGTCGACCGCGCCTCAGTGATCATCACGCACCTCGCTGAAGTCGTGCGTTCCAACGCTGCGCGACTACTCGGTCGCGAAGATGTACGAACTCTCACAGAAGTGGTCAAACGAACGCATCCTGTAGTGGTGGAAGAACTGACTCCGACTCTGCTTTCGCTCGGTCAGGTCCAGCGCGTGCTCGCGGGCCTGCTCGACGAGGGCGTCCCGATCCGCGACCTGGTGCGGATCTTCGAGTCGCTGTCGCTGACCGCGAAGGTCACCACCGACCACGACTCCCTCCTGGAGGCGGCGCGGGTGGCGCTGGGCCCGGCGATCGCGGCCCGCCACCTCACCGACGGGACGCTCCACGCCATCACGCTGGAGCCCCGCCTGGAGCAGTCGTTGCTGGAGTCCCTGCGTCCCACCGACGCCGGGCTGCAGATCCTCGTCGACCCGCACCGGGCCGAGTCGCTGCTCAGCGACCTGAACCGGTTGCTCGAAACGGCCGAGCAGCAGGGCACGACGCCCGTCGTCGTGGTCTCGCCGCAACTGCGCATGCCGCTCCGGCGGCTGACCGCGGTGGCCGTCCCCCGGTTGCCGATCTTGTCCTACGCCGAGATCGCGAAGTGCACATTCCGTATCGAAACTGTTGGGGTGGTAAGCGGTGCCCACTCGATTGCTGCTTGAAGGCGGCGACCTACAGGAGCTGCTCGCGCAGGTGCGCGAGGAGCACGGCGCGCGCGCGAAGATCGTCTCGGCCGAGCGCGTCCGTGCGGGCGGCCTCACCGGCCTCCTGCGCGCCGAACGCTACGAGATCACGGTCGAACTGGCCGACGACGAGTCCGCCGAGGCGCCGGTCGCCGTCGGCGCGCCGGCGGGCGCGGGCGGGTCGGCCGGTCCGGCCGCCGCGCCCCCACCACCGGGCGCGCCCGCGGCCCGTCCGGCATCACCATCAAATGTGACGCGCGCAGCGGCGGCCCCCGCCACGACGACCCGCCCGGCTACGACGGCCGCGGCGAAGGCCGGCAACGCCAGTACTGCCGGCACCGTCGGCACCGCCGGCACCGGGGCGCGCCCGGCGGCGCCGGCCACCCGGCAGGCGATCGCCACCGGCGACGCGGCCCCCGACGTCGACGAACTGCTGGCGCTGCTCGAACAGCGCGAGCAGGCCACCCCCGACTCCTCCGCGGTCGGCAACTTCGACGACGTCCTCGCCGAGCTGCGCGGCGTCAACGGAAACACCGGTGTCGGCAACGGCGCCGCCATCGCCCGGGCCGCGGCCATCGCCCAGGCCACCGCCGCCGAGGGAGCGGCCCAACCAGCACAGTCCAGCGCCCAGAGCGCTCTGGAGAACGCTCTGGAAAGTTCCTTGCCCGGTGCCCTGCGGCAGGAATCGAGCCCGTCCGGCCTAGAAACGGTGGAGTTCTCGATGGATCCGATCTTCGCACCGGCCAAGCGCCCCGAGGCGCCCCCCTCGCCCGCCGGCCTCGCTCCGAATGGCGCCCCGAACGGCGCCATCAACGGAACCGCGAACGGCGCCGCCAACGGCGCGCTGCACGGCACAGCAAACGGTGCCCCGAACGGCACGGGCA
>NZ_BOPG01000002.1 GCF_016863635.1 Virgisporangium aurantiacum
GCGGCCGCAGGCACGACGCACGGCACCGCGAACGGCACGGCCGCGGGCGCGGCACACGGTGCGGGCGCGGCACACGGCAACGGCACGGCATTCGGCGCGGCCACCGGCAACGCGCACGGCGCGGCACAAGGCAACGGCACGGGGTACGGCGCGGCACAGGGCAACGGCACGGCGCACGGCACGGGCACGGCATTCGGTGCGGCCACCGGCACCGCGCCTGGCTCGGCCAGCGGCACCGCGCACGGTGCGGCTACCGGCGCGGGCGCGGCACACGGCGCGAGCGCGGCACACGGCGCGGCACACGGCACCGGCCTGGCGAACGGGGCGGCAGCGGGTGTGGTGCACGG
Organism: Virgisporangium aurantiacum; assembly: GCF_016863635.1. Lineage (GTDB taxonomy): Bacteria > Actinomycetota > Actinomycetes > Mycobacteriales > Micromonosporaceae > Virgisporangium > Virgisporangium aurantiacum. Next base: position 348 of record NZ_BOPG01000002.1, read on the forward strand.
CGTGGCGAACGGGGCTCCGGCGGGGACCGGTACCCGGGCGGGCGCTTCGAGTGCGGGGGCGGCGCAGTCGGCGTCCACTCAGAATGTGGGGCCGGGCGGGGCGGCGCGCGGGAGCGCCGCGCGCACGACGGCGCCGGCGCGGACCCGGCCGCTGTCGCCGGATCCCCGACGCCCCAACCATTTTTTGTCGTACGGCGACCTCGAAACTATCCCGTCCGAGAGCCCGTTGCCGCAGCGGCTGGCCGACCTGGGCCTGCCGCAGCGGGTGATCGACCGGCTGCCGCTGGGCGAAGCGTATCCGTCGATCGTGCGGGCGCTGCTCGACGAGCCGTCGGCGCCGCCGCTGCCGACCGGGCCCGGCACGATTGTCACGATCATCGGTGAGCTGGCCGGCGCACTGGCCGTCGCCGAGGATATTGCCCGGATTCTGCGTCTGGACGCCGACCGCATCCTGATCGCGAGCGAGTCGCCCCAGGTCGGCCGGCACATGGCCGACCCGGGTGACGCCGGTCGGCAGGCGGCCCGGCTGCGCGGTGGCGACCAGCCGCGGCTGGTGTGCGTCGACGCGCCGGCGCCGACGAGCTGGGTGCAGCAGGTCGTGGTCGCGCTGCGGCCGGACGCGGTGTGGTGCGCGGTCGACGCCACCCGCAAGCCGGCCGACGTGGCCCGGCAGCTGCGGTCGCTGCCGCGGGTCGACGCCCTGGCGGTGCACCAGCTGGAGGCGACGGCCGACCCGGCGAGCCCGCTCGCGCTGGGCGTTCCGGTGGCGTTGCTGGACGGCCAGCCGGCCGGCCCGCACGGATGGGCCGCGCTGCTGAGCCGCCGCCTGTTCGAAGAGGAGTTCGCCGGTGGCGATCGCTAGTCCTGCCGTACTCCTGGTCGCCGCGCTGCTCGCCAGCCCGGCGATCGCGAGCTGCGCGAAGGGCGAGACGCCCATCGGCGACGCGTCGCTGCGTTACCTGATCTGTGTTCCGGTGGCCGCGATCATGCTGGCCATTCTCCGGGCCCTGACCCGCGACTACGGGTCAGGGCCGGAGCCGATCATCGCGCACCTGTTGCGGCGCCGGACGGATCCCCGACCGGACCGGCCGATCGAGGGCGACGCGCCGGTGCAGCCGCGCGAGCCGTCACCGTAGGAACGTCAGTTCTTCGCCAGGGTGACCCAGATCCGGCCGGAGCCGTAGCCCTGCACGTCGACCGTGAGGTCCAGGCGCCGGCCGAACGCCAGCATGTAGCCGATCGCGTCCCCCGGCGGCATCTGGCCCGGCAGGTAGGTCTGGTGCACCTTCACGCGCGGTTCGCCCTCGTGGTTGAGCATCGAGCTCATGATGTTGCAGACCTCGGCGACGTTCTCCGCGATCGTCTCGGAGAGTTCCTTCTCCTCGATGCTCGCCTCGGCGGCGGTCGCGGGCACCAGGCCGAGCGCGGCGCCGGTGTAGGCGGCGAGTCTGATGTCCATCGCGATGATCGCCCGCAGGGTCAGGGAATCGTCGACGTAGAGGCAGCTCAGCGGCTGGGCGTGGAGATCCGGGGCGCGCATGGGATCGGCCGGCCCGACGGTGACGGGCCGACCGAGCAGTTCGTCAAAAAGGTCCTTGACGTTCTTGGGAACGGGCAATTCGCGCGGCATAGTTCATATCATCCCAAAATGGGGCCCAATATTTCCTTAAAACTCTCGGCCGTGAACGGCTTTGTGATGAGGAAAAGGGCGCCGGCGTCCTCGGCCATCTGGCGCATCTCCGGGGTGCCCTCGGTGGTCACGAAGCCGAACGGCATGTTCAGCCCGGCGGCCCGGACGGCCTTCAGCGCCTCCAACCCGTTCATCTCCGGCATGTTCCAGTCGGAGAGCACGAGGTCGGGCTTCTGCGCGGTCGCCGCGTCGAAGAGCTCCTTACCGTTCTCCGCCTCCACCAGTTCGTGGCCGTCGTAGCCGGCCTGGCGCAGCGTGCGCGTGACGATCTGCCGCATCACGCGGCTGTCGTCGGCGATCAGGATCTTCATCGTGACGTCCCCCCTGTTCCTGCATAGGCGTCCGCGCTCTCCAGCACGGCAATGCTCACCGGCTCTTCCATCCAGGTGCCGGTCAGCACCAGCATCTCGGTACCGACGAGTTCTCCCGGCGGCCCGGTGCGCACCGACGGCAGGGACAGCACGGTCGGCTGCGGCATGAGGCTCTTGACGCTGCCGCCGATGATGTTGACCAGCTCGCCGACGGCGTCCATGACGTCGGCGGAGCTCACCTCCTCGAAGTCGATGCCGAGGAGAGCCGCGGTGGCCCGCTGGGCCGCGACCTGCGAGAACGTGACGACGACCTGCCCGTCCCAGGCGCCGGTGACCGACACGGACCCGTGGACGTCGTCGTCCTTGTGCGGGGCCGCGCCGGCCATCAGGGGGTTCTCACCGAGCGGGTCGAGATAGGAGGCCCAGATCATCTCGGTGATCGCCCACAGGTCGGACTCCTGCGGCATCTCGTGTGTCGTCATGCCGAATCCCCATTTCTGACAAGGCCGAGCAGCGCGAGCTTCTCGACGATGGCGTCCGGGGTGAACGGCTTGATCACGTATTCGTGCGCGCCCGCCGCGAGCGCCCGCACGATCTGGCCCTGCTCACTCTCGGTGGTCACCATCATCAGCGTCATCGACTTGTACCTGGGCTCTTTGCGGACCGCCACGATGAACTCGAGCCCGTTCATCTCCGGCATGTTCCAGTCGACCAGCGCCAGTTCGGGCGTGGACTCCAGCTCCGCGAGCCGCTCCAACGCCTCCCTGCCGTTGCCGGCCTGGACGACGTCGAACCCCAACTGGCCGGCGATGCGGGCCAGGATCAGCCGCATCGCACGGGAATCGTCAATCACCATTGCCTGCATAGCGTCACCTCTTTCCTGCCACGCCGAGCGGCGCTGGTGCAGATTTAGCGGCGGCGGAACGCAGGCGGTAGGCCGAGGTGCGTCCGGTCACCACACGGTCGAACTGCTCATCGATACCGATCGTCGTTTCGGCGGAGCCGAGGAACAGCCAGCCGTCCGGCTTCAGCAACGCCCGCACGCGGCCGAGTACGGCCCGCTTGGTCGCGACGTCGAAGTAGATCAGTACGTTGCGGATGAAGATCACATCGAACTGGGGCATCGGGGGGAACGCCGCCGCGAGATTGAGCTTCTTGAAGCTGACGCTGCGGCGCAGCTTCTGCGATACCTGCCAGTGCGCGCCGACCCGCTCGAAGTGGCGCACCAGCGCCGTCGCCGGCAGGCCGCGGTTCACTTCGAGCTGGCTGAACTTTCCCGCCTCGGCCTTGGCGAGCACCTCGGTGGAGATGTCGGTGCCGATGATCTCGTAGCTCCACCCGCCGGGAAGGTTGTCCTCCATCTGCATCGCCAGCGTGTACGCCTCCTGGCCGCTGGAGCAGGCCGCCGACCACAACCGGATCTGACGGGTGGCGCCCCGGTTCGCGATCAGCTCCGGAAGGACCATGTTGGTGATCGCCGCGAACGGTTCGCCGTCGCGGAAGAACGACGTCTCGTTGGTGGTCAGCGCGTCGACGATGCGACGCTGCGTCTCCGGGTCGAGCCTCTGCTGGGCGCGCATCACGAACTCGGACACCGTGGCCGCGCCGCTCTGTCGGGCGAGAGGGGTCAGGCGGGCCTCGACCAGATACTCCTTACCGGGTTCGAGCACGATCGCCGCATCCCGGCGCACGAGCTGGCTGATGTACGCGAACTCGCTCGCGCTGAGTGTCATCGGATCACCTCCATGGACCTGGCGGCGCGTCCCCCGTTGACGCGGGTCAGAACGTGGTTGCTGATGTCGTCGAGAGGCAGGACGACCGATGCCAGGCCGGCATTGGTCACCGCGCCGGGCATCCCCCACACCACAGAGGTCGCCTCGTCCTGGGCCACGATCTCCGCACCCGAACGGGCGAGCTCGGCGCAGCCGTTCCGGCCGTCATGGCCCATTCCGGTGAGGATCACGGCCAGCGTGCTCTTGCCGAACACCCGGTTGACCGAGCGGAAGAGCACGTCGACGGCCGGGCGGCAGAAGTTCTCCGGCGGCCCGGTGTGCAGCTTGGTGCTGATCGTGGTGCCCTGCCGCTGGACCTCGAGGTGGAAGTCGCCCGGCGCGACGTAGACCGTGCCCGCCTCCAGCGGGGTGTCGCTGACCGCCTCCACGACGGTCAGCGGGCAGTTGCGGTCGAGCCGTTCGGCGAACATCTTCGTGAAGACGGGCGGCATGTGCTGCACCACCACCACGGGCACCGGCAGGCTTCCGGGCAGCTTGCTCATCACGCGGGTCAGCGCGTCGGGGCCGCCGGTCGAGCAGCCGATGGCGAGGACGTCGATCTTGCCGGTGCCGCTTCCGCGGGCGGGCGCGGTCGGTGGTCGGGCCGGCCCCGCCGCTGCCGGGCCCGGCGGCGTGCGGCCAACGATTCCGGGACGCGGCGGAGCACCCGCCGGCGTGGCGGGTGTCCGGGGCGGGGCACCGGTCGGTCGGCCCGGGTACGCCGTGGGCGCGCCGGGACGGCCGGGTGGCGGCGGCCCGCCCGGCCGGCCGGGTGGCGGACCCGATGGCCCGACCCGGCGGCTGGTGAGCGCGTGGATCCGCGGAATCAGCTGCTCCCGGACGCTGCGGATCGACTCCGTCACGCTGCCGACGTTCGCCGGCTTGGTCACGTAGTCGCTGGCACCCGCGGAGAGCGCGTCCAGCGTGGCGGCGGCGCCGTTCGCCGTCAGCGTGCTGAACATGATCACCGGCAGCGTCCGGTATTTCTTCCGAAGCTCTCGCAGCGTCGTCAGACCATCCATCACCGGCATCTCGATGTCGAGCGTCACGACGTCCGGTTTAAGTTGGTCGATCTTCTGCAGGGCGACCCGCCCGTTCGGGGCGGTGCCGACCACGTTGATTTTGGAATCATCAGCGAGGGCATCGGTGATCAGGCGACGGACGACCACCGAGTCGTCCACGACCAGCACCGAGATCACGCGCGCGCCTCCAGTGACGGGGACAGCGCGGAGCCGCTGTCAGGTCCCGACCTCTTTATCGGCGCCCGATACCTCCCGCTTGAGAACTATCCGAAGTTGTTTTGTGACTCTGCGTTTAGTCGATCGGGCGGCGCGGCACGACGACCGGCCCGAGCACGGAGACCACCGGGTCGAGCAGGCGGTAGAGCGTCGGCCCGTCGAGCACGTCGCGCACCACCAACGCCTGGACGGCGCCGCTGAGCAGGTTCCACACGCCGCCGGCCCGGTCGGCCACCGGCACGCCGGCCTTCTCGACCGCCTGCACCAGCATCAGCTGCGCGGCCGCGGAGGCGCGGACCCGGCCGGCGACGAACACCGACCACGACGCGGAGTGCACGGCCGCGGCCCAGTCGGCCAGCGCCGGACGGGCCTTGCCGGAGGCGGCCCCGAGCCGGCGGACGACCTGCGGCGACAATGCCGCCACCCGCTCGATCAACGCGTTGACCGCGGTGGCCTGCGGGCCGAGGTCGACCGCCCGCTCGGGCAGCGTCGCCAGCGCGGTGAGCCACGGCGCGGTGAGGTCCCGACGGGTGTTGTCGGGCAGCATCTCCCAGAGGTAGGCGGCCGCGGCGGCGTCGCAGACCACGCCGACGGCGCGGTCGGCCGGCTTGATCTGGGACAGGCCGCCGGGGTGCCGGCGCCAGGTCCAGTCGAAGACGTCGTGACGCACGAGGTGCATCAGGCCGTCGACGGTCCCGATCGGCGCCCGTTCGAGGGTCGCCAACGTGTCGGCCAATTGCTCGGCCGTCTCATTGGGAGCGGCCGGACCGCTGTCGGTCTTGGCCCTCGTGGATGAGCCGCCGGTCTTGGTCGTGACGCGGCGGCGGGTGCGGGCGGCGGCGTCGACGTCGAGCCAGTGGCCGACGCGGCTCCACTCATCAAGCTGGGCGGCAGCGATGACGGGTAGGTCGTCCGCGGTCACCGTGAGGGCGCGCAGCAGCACATCGGCCGCTGCCGCCCCACCGTCGAGGCGGGTCAGGTCGAATCCCAGTACGGGGGCACTCACCAGGCTGTACACAACGCACAGTCTTCAACAACCGGGTTGCAACCGACAATCCACCAAACGGGTCTGCGGCTACTCTCCGCTACCTGCAATCTGGCCGGTCGGATGACAAAGCCGAGATCAAACCCCATGCCACCCCTGCTGAGTGCTTCACACGAACTACGCAGAGTGAAGTTCGCTGAGCTCCGCCCCGGACCCCGTGTCGGTGGCCCGGGCGGTGTCGAGCGCCAGCATCAGCCGGCCGTCGAGCTTGAACGCGCCGTTGATGAGCTCCCGCGTCGGGCCGTGCAGCGTATCCGGCGGCGGCTCGAACGCCTCGTCGTCGAGCCGCACCACCTCGCCGATGCGGTCGACGAGCAGGCTCACCGACTCGTCCTCCTGGCGGACGATCACGTTCATGGCCGGGCCGTCGATGGCGCGCGGCGGCAGGCCGAGCTGCACCCGCAGGTCGACGGCCGCGATCACCTGGCCGCGCAGGTTGAACAGCCCGCCGACCGCCTGCGGCGCCAACGGCACCGGTGTGTACTCGTTGAAGCTGAGCACCTCCTGCACGATGGCCACCGGCACGCCGAAAAGCTGGTCCTCGACCTCGAAGGTCGCGTACTGGCGACTACCCATGTCCCGTCACACCCCCGCCATCTGCTGACCCTGGTAGTCCTCGTAGCCCTGGTACCCGGCGTTGTCGTACTCGCTGTACGCCTCGTCGGGTTCGTTGAACCGCGGGTCCGCCGCGAGAATCGCGCGGCGCACGTCGAGCAGTTCGGTCACCCGCTGCTGGATCACCGCGGAGCCGAGCAGGCCGTCGTCGCCGACCTCGCTGCGGGCCTCCACGACGTCCTCGACGATGTCGAGGATCTTGTCGACGGCGAGCGCGACGCTGCGCCCGCGTTCGGTGTAGACGACCACCGGAACCGTCGCGCCGTCCTCGGCCGGGTACGTGCCGAGCAGGTGCGCCAGCCGGAGCACCGGCAGGATCTGGTCGCGGTACTGCACGACCTCGCGGTTGCCGACCCGCTCGATCCGGTCGACCGAGAACTCCTCCAGCCGCGTCACCATGTCGAGCGGGATCGCCACCCGGCGCTCGCCGACACCGGCGATGAGCAGCCGGTCGACGGTGCTGGTCGCGGCCTTCGACGTCTGGTCCACCTGCTGCTGGGCCTGCTGGACCTTCTCGGCGGCGAGGTGCGAGCGGCGGGCGAGGCTCGCCACGTCGAGGATGAGCGCCACCGTGCCGTCGCCGAGGAGGGTCGCGCCGGCGTAGGCGCCCACGTCCTTGAACCGGGCGCTCAGCGGCTTGACCACCACCTCCTCGGTGTTCAGCACGCGGTCGACCACGAGACCGAACTTCCGGCCCTCGGCGGCCAGCACGGCCACGTAGACGTCGCGGTTGGCGGCGTCGCCGTGGTCGGAGCGGACGCCGAGCATGTGGTCGAGGTGCACCAGCGGCAGCAGCTTGCCGCGCAGCCGGTAGACCGGCGCGCCCATGGCGTGCTCGATGACCCGGCCGCCCTGGCCGTCCAGGTACACCAGTTCGTGGACGGCGACCTGCGGAATCACGTACCGCTGCCGGCCGCACTCGATCGTCAGCGCCTGGATGATCGCGAGCGTCAGCGGGATCGTCAGCCGCCACGTGGTGCCGACGCTGAGGTTGCTCTCGACGTCGACCGCGCCACCGATCCGCTCGATGTTGGTCTTCACGACGTCCATGCCGACGCCGCGGCCGGACACGTTGGTGACCGTCTTCGCGGTGGAGAAGCCCGGCCGGAACACCTGCATCAGGACCTCACGGCGGTCCATCAACGCCACCTGGTCGCGGGTGAGCAGGCCGCGCTGCACCGCCACCTCGGCGATGCGGTCGGGGTCGATGCCCGCGCCGTCGTCGCACACCTCGACGACCACGTGGCCGCCCTCGTGGTAGGCGCGCAGCGTCAGCGTCCCCTCGGGGTCCTTGCCCTTGGCCCGGCGCGCGGACGGCGTCTCGATGCCGTGGTCGACGGCGTTGCGCACGAGGTGGGTCAGCGGGTCCTTGACCGCTTCGAGCAGGCTCCGGTCGAGCTCGGTCTCGCGGCCCTCCATCGCGAGCCGGACCTGCTTGCCCAGCGAGCCGGACAGGTCCCGGACGACCCGCGGCAGCTTCGACCACAGGTTGTCGATGGCCTGCATCCGGGTCTTCATGACCGATTCCTGCAGCTCGCTCGTGATGAGGTTGAGCCGCTGGCCGGTGCGGGTCATGTTCGGGTCGCCGGCGGTGCCGATCGCGCGGATGAGCTGGTTGCGGGTGAGCACGAGCTCACCGACCAGCCGCATCAGGGTGTCGAGCAGGTCGACGTCGACGCGGATCGAGCTGTCGGCGATGCTGCGGCGGGCGTGGCCGTCCGCGTCCCCCTCGCCCCCGCCGGCCGGGGTGGCCTTGGCCGGCGGTTTCGGCGGCGGCAGGGCGCTCGCCGCCTCCTCGATCGCCTCGCCCTTGGCCGCCTCGACCCGCGCCGCCGCGGTGGCCTCCGCGGCCGCCCGCTCGCCCGCGGCCTTCTCGGCGGCGGCTGCCGCCACGGTGGCGGCGTCCTGGGCCGCGGCCTCGGCGACCGTGGTCGCGGCGACCGCCGCGCCGGCGGCCGAGTCGGCCCGGCTCGCGGCGACACCGGCGGCGCCGAGCGCGGCACCGGCGGCCTCCGCGGCGGCGTCGGCGGCCTCACCGGCGGCCACCGCGTCGGCGACCGCGGAACCCGCCACCACCGCGGCCTCGGTCGCCGCCTCGGAGGCGTGCACCGCGAGGGCCGCGGGCTTCGCCGTACCGCCGACCGGATTCTCGATGCAGGCCTGGACGGCGGCGACCACCGTGTCGAGGTTGGCCTCGTTGCCGGACTGGTCGCTGCTGGTGTCCTCGATGATCGACAGCAGATCGCGGACCACGTCGACCATGCGCAGCAGCGCGTCGGTGGTCTCCGGCGTCATCGCCTGCGCGCCGTCGCGCAGGCGGGCCAGCAGCGACTCGCCGACGTGGGTCACCTTCTCCAGGCGGTTGAATGCGAGGAAGCCGCTGGTGCCCTTGATCGTGTGGATGGTGCGGAAGATGCTCGACAGGAGATCTCGCGACCCCGGATCAGCTTCCAGCGCCACCAGATCCCGGTCGAGCTGGTCGAGGTTCTCGTGGCTCTCGACCAGGAACTCCTGAACGATATCGCCCAGTTCGTCCACCATGACTCCCTTCGCCGACATCCCTGATCGGCACGGCTTAGGCGGACTTGAGACTGTTTTGCTCCATTCTGGGCGCCGATCTGCACCCGTCCCCTACCGCTTGGTGGCGGCCTTGAGTTCCCGCGGCGCCGGGCCGGGCTTGGGGTCGGTGCGCGTCAGCTCGGCCTGCTTGATCAGACGGTGGGTGGTGCTGAGCTTCGGCTCGCAGGTGATCAGCGTCAGCACGGTCGGGCCGCCGGGCGCGGGAGCGGCCAGCACGGCCTCGTCCACCGGCTGGACCACCACCGTGCGCACCATGCGGTAGACCAGCCACGACCCGGCCGTCTCCACCACCACCGGGTCACCCACCGCCAGCAGGTCGAGGTTCCAGAAGACGCCCGGGTACCGGTGCCCGGCGAGCGCCGTGTTGCCCGGCCCACCGAGCGGGGCGGTCTCGGCCATGCGGCCCGGGCCCTTGTCGAGCTGCCGTTCGTCGGCGCCCTCGACCACCACCAGGGTCTGGCTGATCGTGGGCAGGTGCAGCCGGGCGATCGGCGTGCCGGTGGCGACCCGCTCGATCCGGCTCACCCGGGTCGACTCCCGCCGGCCGCCGGTCCAGCCGGCGGACCACTGCGCGGAGAGCGTCTTCTCCAACCGCGTCTGCTCGGCCGAGATGTGCCGGATCCTGGCGAACCACTGCCAGGCGACGCCGACCCCGACCACCAGCCCGAGCACCACGAGCACGACGGCGATCCCGCGCAGGAGGCGGGTGGTGTTCACATTCGTCCAGGCCTGGGGCACATGAGCAGAATAGTCATTTCGCCCGTTTAACCCGTTCGACGCGCCCGTCCCAACCCGCTACGTGCGGCCGTCCGTTTCCTGGGCCTCGGCGAGGGCCTCGGCCCGGGGCACCCAGTCGGCGAGGTAGACGGGCCAGCCGCGGCGGGTCAGTTCCGCGGTGACGGCCGGGTCGTCGTCGACCACGACCGCGACCTCGGTGCCGGCGGCCAGGGCGCGGATCTGGTCGGCCTTGAAGTACTTCGCCGGGCGACGGTCGTTCGCCGGGCGCATCAGCAGGCGCTCGACGGGCAGCCCCTGGTCGCGCAGCCAGCGCTCGGTGACGCGACGCAGGTGCTCCGGCCGGCCGGTCAGCCACACCAGGTCGTGCGACGCCGCCCACTCGCGGGCCAGCCCCACGCCCGTCTCCAGCGGCGGATCGGCGGCCGCGGCCGCGAAGAAGCCGGCCCAGTCCTTGGGGTTGCGGGTCAGGTATTTCAGCCGGTGCCGCACGTCGGCGACCACCCCGTCGACGTCGAAGACCGCTAGCACCGTACGAGGATCGCACCCACTGGCGTTGCACCCGAAAAGCTGTACTCTCCGTGTCAGTCCTGTGACGCACAGGTGATACGTGAAGGAGTCCCCGATGGTGCCTGACGAGTCGATGCGCTTCGCCGACCGGGTCGAAGCGGGGGCGGCACTGGCCGGCGAGATCTCCACCTACCTGAAGGAGAACGGCGGCACCGGCCGTCCGCTCGTCCTCGGCATGTCGCGCGGCGGGGTACCGGTCGCCGCCGAGGTGGCCCGCGCCATCGGGGCGGACCTCGACGTGCTCGTCGTCGGCCCCGTCCACTCGCCGTGGAAGCACGAGTTCTCGGTGGGCGCGATCACCGAGACCGGCCCGCTCGTCATCAACCACGACGCGCTGACGCGGTCGAACCTCTCCGCGTGCGACCTCTCCCCCGTCGTGTCGGTCGAACGCGCCGCGCTGGCCGCGCTCGGCGAGATGTACCGGGACGGGCGGGCGCCGATCGACGTCGCCGACCGCACGGTGATCGTGGTCGACGACGGGATGCAGACCGGCGTCCGGGCGCGGGCCGCGCTGCGGGCGCTGCACGCCGGCATGCCGGCGCACCTGGTGTTCGCCACCCCGGTCTGCGCGGCCGAGGCCACCGGCGGGCTCGCCGTCGAGGCCGACGGCGTGGTGCACGTCCGCTGCCCGTGCTGCTTCAGCGCCACCGGGCTCTGGTACCGCGACATCCCCGACCTCACCGACGCCGAGGTCACCGCGATCATGCGCAACGAGCGCACCCTGGCGACCGCGGGCTGACCCCATCCGGGTATCCGGACCTCCGAACGGGCGGCCACACAGGCACACACGGTAAAGTGCGGCCCATGACCCGCCTGACCGCGGACGTCGATGCGGCCGCGCCGGGCGAACCGGTCGCTCTTCGGGTCGTGGGCACCCTCGACGCGCACACCGCGCCGGTGCTGCACGATGCGCTCACCACGCTGCTGAGCACCGAGCCGGAGATCGTCGCGCTCGACTTCACCGCGGTCACGGTCGCCGACGGCGCCGAAGCCAGCCTGGTCACCCTCGCCGACCAGGCCTACGCCTGGCCGGGTGCCACGGTGGTGATCGGCGGCGTGTCGCGGGCGCTCGGCGCGTCGCTGGTGCGGGCCGGCAACCTGCCGAGCTTTCCGACCCTGCGCGACGCCGTCGCCGGTGCGGCGGCGATCCGGGCCCACCAGGCCGAGGCGCCCCGGCTGAAGCTGGGGCTGTCGCCGATCGAGTCGGCCGCCGCCAGCGCCCGCCGCCTGGTCGACAAGGCGTGCGCCCAGTGGGGGCTGCCGGCGCTGCGCGACACCGCCCGGCTGGTGGTCACCGAACTCGTGAGCAACGCCGTGCGGCACGGCACCGTCGCCGCGTCGGCCGCCGTCGAGGTGACGCTGACCCGCGGGGTCGGCGCCGTCTACGTGTCGGTGCGCGACCGCAGCCGGCGGCTGCCGAAGCCGGGCGGGCCGGTGCCGCCGACCGTCGAGGGCGGCCGGGGGCTGCTTGTCGTGGGCATCATGTCGCGCGCCTGGGGCGCCACCCCGACCGTCGACGGCAAGGTCGTCTGGGCGACGCTGTCGACCTGAGTCAGGCCACGGTCAGGGTCCACGAGTCGATGTGACCGGTCGCGGCGCGGGTCGTGTCGCGGACGCGCAGCTTCCAGGTGCCGGTGCGGTCCTTCACCGACAGCGTCACCGGGTAGGTGGCGGAGACGTCGGCGGCCCTGTCGTGGCGGTTCGACGACTTCAGCCGCTTCACGACGCCGTTCGGCGCGATCAGTTCGACCACCAGGTCGCCCCGGCGCGGGTGCGCGATGTGCACCTCGACCGACACCCACGTCGCCCGGCCGGAGCAGCCGGCCAACGCGATCGTGCTCACGACCGTCCCCCGGTCCTTGATCGCGACATCCGCGCCGTCGGTACGGACATCGCACGACGACGGCGCCGTCTGCGCCAGCAGGCCCGGCGCACCGGCCGGGTCGGTGACCACACCCGGCCGGGCGGCCGCGCCGAGCGCCGACGCGACCTGCGCCGGCGTCGCCTCCGGGTGGTCGGCCAGGATGAGCGCGGCGGCGCCGGCCACGTGCGGCGCGGCCATCGACGTGCCGTTCATGCTGCGGCTCGCCGAGTCGTCGGCGATGCCCGCGGAGGTGATGCCGACGCCGGGCGCGAACAGGTCGACGCACGGGCCGGCGTTGGAGAACGGGGCGCGGGCGTCGGTCTGGCCGGTCGCGCCGACCGTGACGGCCGCCGCGACGCCGGCCGGCGAGTAGCCGCACGCGTCGGCGCCGTCGTTGCCGGCGGACACGACATAGGTGACGCCGCTCGCGATCGACGCCGCGACCGCCTCGTTCAGCGGGGCGTAGGTGGTGCCGCTGAAGCTCATGTTCACCACGGCCGGCTTGTGCGCGTTCGCGGTCACCCAGTCGACGGCCGCGATGATCCCGGCGTAGCTGCCGGCGCCGTCGCAGCCCAGCACCCGCAGCGCGACCAGGTTGACGCCCTTGGCCACCCCGTACGAGGTGCCGCCGATGGTGCCGGCGACGTGCGTGCCGTGCCCGGCGCAGTCGTCGGCGTCGGCGTCGTTGTCGACGAAGTCCCAGCCGCTGGTGGCCCGCCCACCGAAGTCGGTGTGCGTCGTGCGGATGCCGCTGTCGATCACGTACGCGGTGACGTTGCCGGCGGTGGTCGGGTACGTGTAGGCGCCGTTGCGGGGCAGGCTCGCCTGGTCGATCCGGTCGAGGCCCCACGACGCGGGGTCGACCTGGGTGCCGGTGGACCGCACCTGCCGGTCCGGCTGCACCGACTCGACGGCCGGGTCGGCCGCGAGGCGCCCGGCCGCGGCGGCGGTCATCCGCGCGGAGAAACCGGGGAGGGCGGTCTGGAACGCCTGCTCCAGCCGGCCGCCGTAGCGCTCGGCGAGCGCCCGCGCCGAGGCCCAGGAGGGCGTCGACCTCAGCACGACGACGTACATGCCGGCCGGGTCGGGGGTGTCGGAGGTGTCGGCCCGTGCCGGCGCGGCGCCGAGAAGCCCGGTCGCGGCAGCCACGACCAGGCCGATCAGAGCCGCTCGAAGACGCATGATGCCCAGACTCGGCCCGGCACAGAGTATTCGCGGTCGCGGTGACGTTGCTACACGGTCACATCACAAGGTCCACGACCAGCGGCCGGTGGTCGGAGACCGGGGACGGCGGCGTCGACACCGCGCCGATCGTCCCCCGGAACGCGGGGTCCACCAGCACGTGGTCCAGTTGGATCTTCGGCGTCGTCGACGGGTAGGTCGGCATCCGGGCGGCCACCCGCCACCCCGTCACCACGCGGGCGATGCCGGCCGGGAGGTTGAGGTCGCCGAGCAGCACGCGCGGCCCGGGCAGCGCCCGGAGCGCGCGCACCGACCGGCGCAGTTGCCGCACGTTCCAGCCGGGCACGAACGACAGGTGCGTGGTCGCGACGGTCACCGGACCGTGCGGGGCGTCGATGACCGCCGCCAGCAGCACCCGCGGCTCGTCGGGCAGCAGCACGACGCGGCCACCGATCGCGATCGGCGACCGCGTCGGCGCGGCCGGCAGGCGGTGGATCAGCCACCGCCGCACCGGGAAGCGGCTGACCATCGCCACGCCGTACTGCGGCTCGCCGTCGGGTGGCGGCGTGCCCGCGGCCCGCCACGCCTCCCCCGGCGTGCCCACGACGGCGGCCACGAACCGGTGGTCGACGGCGCCGAGCGCCTCGGCGGCGAGCGCGGTGAGGTCAAGCCGCCCGCTGCGCGGCTGGTCGAGGTCGACCTCCTGCAGCCCGACCACGTCGGCGTCGAGCGCCGCGACGGCGGCCCGGAACCGGTCGGCGCTCACCAGGCCGTCGTCGAGCGAGCGGCCGTGCAGCACGTTGAACGTCGCGAGGCGCACCCGGTCCACCCTAGGCCGGGCGCCGCTCGCTACGCTCGATACGTGTTCTGGACCCCCGCCTGGCTGGTCCGCCACGTGTTGGCGGCCACCCTCGTGGTGGCGTTCCTCGGGCTCGGCTGGTGGCAGATCGGCCGGGCCGCCAGCGGCAACCTGCTCAGCTACGCCTACGCCGTCGAGTGGCCGGTGTTCGCGGGGTTCGTGATCTTCGTCTGGGTCAAGGAGGTCCGTCGGGAGCGGTCCGCGCATGGTTCTTCGCGCAGTTCTTTCGTGGACGAGCAACCGCCGCCCCTCCGCGCCAACCGCCCGGCCCGGGTGGGTCCCGGGTACGACGACGGCAACGACGAGCAACTGGCCGCCTACAACCGCTACCTGGCCTGGCTGAACGCCAACCCCGACGCCCGGCCGGCCGACTACCGCGAGGTCTGACAAGCATGTCCGCTGCACTCACCCGGTTCCGGGTGGTGGCCTACGTCGTCGGCGTGGTGCTGATCGTTTTCATCCTGGTGGCGATGCCGCTGAAGTACTTCTTCGACTCGCCGGGCTTCGTCGCCGTGATCGCACCGGTGCACGGCTTCCTGTACATGGTCTACCTCGTGGTGACGTTCGACCTCTCGATGCGGGCGAAGTGGCCGCTGAGCCGCACGGTCCTGCTGCTGCTGGCCGGCACCATCCCGGTGCTGAGCTTCGTGGCCGAGCGGTGGGCCACCGCGAAGGTGCGCGAACTGGAGCCGGCGCCCGCTTAGGCGGCCTTCGGCGCCATCCGCTGCTCGACCTCGGCCCGCAGGTCCTTCAGGTCGACGTCGGCCTCGGCCAGGATCTTCGCGGCCAGGCCCTCGCCCTCGCGGATCAGCCCGAGCAGGATGTGCTCCGACCGGATCTCCCGGCGCTTGAGCCGCAGCGCCTCGCGCAGCGACAGTTCGAGCACCTTCTTCGCCCGCGGGGAGAAGGGGATGTGACCGGTGGGCGGGGCACCCTCGTCGTCGCGCTGCGAGCGGCGCAGCCCGAACCGGCGGCGCGGCGGTGGCGCGGGCGGTTGGGCGAACGGTTCCGGGCCGAAGTTCGCCTCCAGGTGGGCCCGCACCTCGTCGAGGTCGATGCCGATCACCTTGAGGGCGGCGGCGTCGGCGGGGCCGAGCATGCCGGGGGCGTTGCCGAGGTGACGGGCGACCGCCGCCTCGACCGCCCGGGCGGTGACGCCGTGGCCGGTCATGACGCCGGCCGTCCCGCCGCCGTTGGCCAGCAGCGAGAGCAGCAGGTGCTCGGTGCCGATCCGCCGGTGGGCCAACCGGCGCGCGGCCTCCTGTGCGCCGACGACCACCTCGCGGGCCTCGCGCGTGAAGCGTTCGAACATCACACCCTCCCCGAGTGCTTCTTGTGTACGGCCTGCTTGCTGACGCCGAGCGCCTCGGCGATCTCCTGCCACGACCAGCCCTTGTTCCGGGCGTTGCGGACCTGGAGCGCCTCCAGCGTCTCGGCGAGCCGGTACAGCGCGACGACGGCCCGCAGCCCGACCGTGGGATCGGCACTGCTGGCGGCCGCCGCGACCGACTGATTCGGCTCTTCCATACCTGTCAACTTACGTTGACCGGGGCCGGTTCGTCAACCCTGGTTGACGCGACGATACCGCGAGCCGCGGACGGGGTAACGGAGGTGGCATGACGGACCTGATCGACGTCCTGGTACAGGACCACCGCCGGGTGGAGACGCTGTTCGTTGAGCTGGAAACGGAACCGGGCGACCCGGGGCACCACCGGGACGTCGTCGACGTGGTCGTCGCCGAACTGGTGGGCCACGCGGTCGCCGAGGAGCTGTACCTCTACCCGACCGTCCGCGACCTCCTCCCCGACGGCGACCCGGTCGCCGACCGCGAACTGCGGCAGCACGCCGACCTCGAACGCACCATGGACGCGCTGGACCCCGCCGAACCCGGGACCGTCGCCGCCCTGATCGCGGCCGCCCGCGACCACATCGCCGAACAGGAACGCGACCTGTTCCCCCGCCTCCGCCGGTCCTGCCCCGCCGACCGCCTGGAGAGCCTGGGCCGCCGCGCCGAGGCGGCGAAGCGGATCGCACCCACCCGCCCCCACCCGCACGCGCCGGTCAACCGCCTGGTCACCCCGGGCACCGGCCTGGTGGACCGGGTGCGGGACGCGATCACCAACCGCCCCACCCAGGTCGACGACCTCTGAGTGATCAGGCCGGCGGGAAGACGACCCGCAGCGCGGTCCCCTCGTCGGGGGTGTCGCACACGGCGACCGTGGCGTGGTGCGCGTCGAGGACGACCTTCAGCGCGGCCAGCCCCGCGTCCTCGCCGGTCGGGGGTGCGGCTCGCAGCGCCCCGTTCACCAGGTGCGGGAACAGCGTCGCCGGGTCGTCGGCCAGGCCCAGCGCCCGCACCTCCAGCGTCGGCGTGGCGGGTCCGCCGGCGACGCGCACCCGGATGCGGCCGGTCGGCGGGGTGAACCTCGCCGCGCTGAACATGAGGTGGGCCAGCGCCTGTGCGAGCCGGCGCGGGTCGGCGGGCACGGGGGCGGGCGGTCCGGCGTCGAGGCGGAGGTGGATGTCGCGGGCCTCGGCGATCGGTCGGACCTCGCGCACCGCCCACTCCACGAGCGTGTTCAGGTCGACGGTGCGCCGCTCGCCGCCCGTCGCCTCACCCGGCGACACATCAGCCGTTGCGGTCGGTTCGGCCATCCGGAGCAGGATGTCGAGCAGGCGCAACAGTTCCGGGGCGTACGCGTGGGCGGCGGCGCCCAGGCGGGCGGCCACCTCGGCGGGGCAGAAGTCGAGGTCGCGCAGCACCTCGACGTTGCGGCGCAGTTCGGTCAGCGGCTGGCGCAGTTCGCCGGCGAGCAGGGGCACCAGGTCGTCGTGCAGGCGTTCGGTCTCGTGGCGGCGCACCGACTCGCGGGCCATCCGGGCCGCGCCGTGCCGCAGTTCGAGCAGCGTCGTCACCTGACGCGCGAGCGCCCGCAACGCGCGCAACTGGCCCAGCCCGAGCCGGCGCGGCACCGCGTCGGCCACGCACAGGGTGCCCAGCGCGATGCCTTCGGCGGTCAGCAGCGGCGCGCCGGCGTAGAACCGGATGCCGGGCTCGCGCCGAACGTCGGGGTGGTCGGCGAACCTCGGGTCGGCCAGCGCGTCGGGCACCACCAGCAGGCCGTGACCGTCGATCGTGTACGCGCACAGCGGTTGGCCGCGCACCGGTGCGCCGAGGTCGACGCCGACACCGGCCTTGGCCGAGTGCTCGTCGCCGTCGAGCACCGACACCACGGCGATCGGCGTCCCGCAGATCACCGCGGTCAGCTCGACCATCGCGTCCAGGTCCGGTTCCGGCCCGCGCGCGAGGAGGTCGAGGTCGCGGACGGCAGAATCCGACAGCGTCGGAACACGCATGAGAGGCCCCCTACAACACGATCATCTGGATGTCAGTTCCCGCACCCGCGCCGGGTCGGCGGGCAGCTCCACCACGAACCGGCTGCCGGTCGGCCGGTTCGGCTCGTACCGGATCGATCCGCCGTTCGCCTCCACGAGTTCGCCGACGATGTACAGCCCGAGCCCGGTGCCCGTGCGGGTCGGCGCGACCCCGCTGCCGGCCCGCGAGAACCGCTCGAACAGGTGCGGCACGAACTCCGGCGGCACGCCCTCGCCCTCGTCGGACACGCAGACCTCCACCAGCGCGTTGTCCAACCGGCCCGCCTGCACGCGGACCTGGCCGCCGCCGTACTTGTGGGCGTTGCTCAACAGGTTCACCAGGATCTGCTGCAGGTGCCGGGCGTCGGCCAGCACGGCGAGCCCCGGCTCCACGTCGACGCGGGTGCGCGTCCGCAGCTCGACGCTGAGCGCGCCGAGGGCCTCGTCGAGCGCGTCCTCCATGGCGATGCCGCTGCGCCGGGCCCGCAGGCCGCCGTGATCGACCTCGGTGAGCGTCAGCACCTCCTCGACCAGCTCCATCATCCGGGTACCGGCCCGGGAGATGCGGCCCACCTCGCGCAGCTTCATCTCGTCGCTCATGGCCTGCCAGCTCTCCAGCAGGACCTCGCAGTAGCCGGTGATCACGCCGAGCGGCTGGCGCACGTCGTGCGAGAGCATCGCGACGAGGTCGGCGGTGCGCTGCTGGGCCGCCTTGAGCGCGTCGTTCGCCCGTTCCAGGGCACCGGCCCGGCTGGTCAGCTCCACCTGGATGCGGCGCTGTTCGGCCGCCCACCGGTGCTTCTCGCTGACGTCGACGGCCTGCGCGGCGAAGTACAGCGGACGCCCGTCGCCGTCCCGGATCAGCGTGGCGGTGAGCGCCACCGGCAGCGCGCGGCTCATCGCGTCGACGAACCGCAGTTCGGCGGTGAACCCGCGCCGGGTACCGGCGACCGCGTCGGCCCGCATCAGGTCGTAGGACGGCAGGTCCTCGGGGTGGACGATGTCGTCGATGGTCTGGCCGGCGAGCGTGTTGCCGCGGTAGCCGAGCAGGTCGCCCAGCGCCGGGTTGACCCGGATCAGGCGCCCGTTCGACGCGCCGACGAGCATCATGCCGACCAGCGACCCGTCGAACAGGCCGCGGAAGCGCTCCTCGCTCTCGCGCAGCTCGGCCCGGTTCCGGGCGCTGCGGGCCCACAGCCGCACACCGAAGAGCCCGAGGACGGCGAGGCCGCCGAGCGTCACCCAGCCGCCGGTCGCGGTGCCGGCGACCGGTTGGTACAGCACCGCGTTGCGGACGGCGGCGACGAGCTTCCACGGGGTACCGACGACGGGGGACGAGTCGAAGTGCCAGGCCTCGCCCCGGTCGTCGTACCGGCCGGCGTCCCCGTCGGCGACCGCCCGCGCCAGCGAGGGGTCGCGCACGGCGAGCGGGTTGATGCCCGTCAGGGTCTGGTTGGCGCCGACGACGTTGCCCGCGGTGTCGACGAGGTAGGTGTGGCTGCCGGCGAGCGCGATGGCGTGGGTCAGGTAGTCGCCGAGCGAGCTCGACCGGATGTCGACGGCGCCGGCGAACACCCGGCGCCCGCCGGCCGTCTCGAACGGGGTGGCGAACGAGACCACCGGCAGCCCCTCGGCCGCCGACGACACCACCCGCGACACGGCCGGTCGGTTGTCGCGCAGGGCCGCCCGCAGGTGCTCGTAGCGGGTGGTGAGGTCGACGCCCATGATGGTCGGATTCGATGGGACCGCGTGGAGCACCTGCCCGTTGCCGTCGAGCAGCACCGCGGCGGTGTAACCGAACGACGCGACGGACTGCGCGAACGCGCGGGGCTCCACGGTGGGGTCCGAGAGGAACTGCATGGCCTGCGTGCGTTCCCGCTCCAGGAGGTCCTCGACGTAGGTCGACACGAAGTCGGAGGCGATCGCGACCCGCAGCCGGAACCGGTGCTCCAACTCGACGTGACCGTTGTTGTCGACCCAGAAGACGCCGGTGGCGACGGCGGACAGGACGAGCGCCCACACGATGAGCGGCCGAGTGGCATACCTCCGTGATATCGCCGTAAATCGCCACATTCTGTCACTATGGCAAGGCGATAGGACCGACGCGGTCCACTCACCGAAGTTCGACCCCCGCCCGACAAGCAGGGGTCCGCATGCTCACGCCGCCCGTCACGCCGATGCTGGCCGCGTCGGTCGACCGGCTACCGGTCGGCGCGAACGCCTACGAGCCCAAGTGGGACGGGTGGCGCGTCCTGGTGTTCCGCGACGCCGACGGGGTCTACCTGCAGTCGCGCACCGGCAAGCCGCTCGCCGGCTACTTCCCCGAGGTCACCCGGCTGGCCCGCACCCTGCCACCGGGCGTCGTGCTCGACGGCGAACTGATCATCTGGGACGCCGCCCGGCAACGGACCAGCTTCGCGCTGCTCCAGCGCCGCGTGGCCACCGGCAGCCCGGTGCGGGAGGCGTACCGGAACCCCGCTCACCTCGTCACCTTCGATCTTCTCGAAAAGGACGGCGCGCAACTTCTCGACCGGCCGCTGCCCGAGCGCCGCGCGGCCCTGCTCGCGACGCTCGCCGACGCTCCGCCGCAGCTCACCGTGTGCCCGCAGACCACCGACCCGGCCGAGGCGCGGGAGTGGCTCGACGCGTGGACCGCACAGGGCGTCGAGGGCCTGGTGATCAAGCCGCTGCGCGGCCGCTACCAGCCCGGGAAGCGCGGCTGGCGCAAGCTGCGCCGGCGGCACACCACCGAGGCCATCATCGCGGGCGTGATCGGCACCCTGCACGAGCCGGAGGTGCTGCTGCTCGCCCGCTACGACGTCGACGGCAGGCTCCGGTACGCCGGCCGCACGAGCCCGTTGCCTCCCGCGGCCCGGAGGGAACTCGCGCCGCTGCTCACGCAGTCGGGCAACCGCCGCGACGGCCGGGTCAACCACCCCTGGCCGAAGCCGCTGCCGGCCGGCTGGACCGGCAGCTTCGACCGGGCCGGGCCGCTGGAGTACCGGCAGGTGGCGCCGGTGATCGTGGCGGAGGTCCGGGTGGACTCGGCGTACGAGCACACCCGGTGGCGGCACGCGGTGCGGTACGAGCGCAGGCGTGCCGACCTGTCGGTGTTCGACGTCCCGCTGATCATGTGACGCGGCTGGGCGGTGGGCCGATCACCGGCTCGTAGCGGACGAACGACGTCTCCAGCGTCCCCTCGCCCCGGGTCAGCGCCGGCAGCGCCATCTGGAGCCGATGCACCGACGCCGCCGGTATCTCACCGGTGATCTCCCGTTCGCCCGTGCCGAGCGGCACCGCCCGCAGCTTGGCCAGGGCCGGCATCATCGCGGGCACCAGGTCTGCCGGACAGTCCAGGTGGAACGCGTGGACCGGTTCGTGGACGCGGGTGCCCGCCCTTTTCACGGCCTCGCGGAGGACGAGCGGGGTGAGGTTGCGGAAGTCGCCCGCCGTGCTCGACATGCTCTTGTCGAACGTGCCGTGCGCGTGGCTCTGGCGCGCCCAGTAGCCCGAGCGGGTCATCGTGACGGTGCAGTCGACGACCTCCCAGCCGTGACGGCCGCCCGTCCGGAGGGTGCGCCGGACGCTCTCCTCGACGGCGACGAAGAACGCGTACGGCATCGAACCCAGTTCGACCCCGAGCCGGAACGTCAGCCCGCTGCCGGGCGGTGCCGGCTCGACCCGCAGCCCGACCGTGGCCAGGAACGGGTTGCCGCCGGTCGCGATCACCTCGACGGCCTCGCCGGTGCCGAGCAGCCGCTCGACGTGGATCGTGGTGCTCTCCCGGAACGTGACGTCGATCCCGTGATCGGCCTCGAGCGTGGCCTGGATGACCTCCTTCTGCACCTCGCCGTAGAGGCTCACCGAGAGCGTGGTGCCGTCCTGACGCAGGTTGATCAGCGGATCCTGCTCGGCGAGCCGGGTGAGCGCCGCGTGCAGGGCACCCGCGTCGCGTTGCCGGGCCGGCTCGACGACCGTCTCCAGCGACGGCGGAACGAACGCGGCTTTCCGGCTCTGCTGGCGATGCGGCCCGGCCGTGCCCACCGCGTCCCCGATTCTGACCCGCGAGAGACCGCGCAGCGTCGCGATGCGGCCGGCCCCGACGGCCGGCCGCGCGACGACCGCGCCGTTCTCGAAGACCTCGATGCCGGTGATCCGGTTGGCATCGTCGAGGCGGTCGCGGACCCGCAGCGTGCCCGCGAACATGCGGACGTAGGCGATGCGCTCGCCGGCCGGGCCACGGTCGATCTTGAAAACGGTGCCGGAGACGGGCGCGTCGGGGTCGGCCTTCGTCGGCGGCAGCAGCGCCGCGATCCCGTCCATGAGCTCGGGGACGCCCGCTCCGGTGATCGCGGAGCCGAAGTACACGGGGCACACGCGGGCCC
Source organism: Virgisporangium aurantiacum (assembly GCF_016863635.1). Classification (GTDB taxonomy): domain Bacteria; phylum Actinomycetota; class Actinomycetes; order Mycobacteriales; family Micromonosporaceae; genus Virgisporangium; species Virgisporangium aurantiacum. The sequence continues at coordinate 22,569 of NZ_BOPG01000002.1, forward strand.
GGGCGGTCTGTTCCCGGAGCCGTTCCCGGAGATCGCCGGTGGGCCGGTTGTCGACGTACGCGGCGAGCAGGTCGTCGTCGTGGTCGGCGAGGTGGTCGAGCAGCCGCGGGTCGTCCTGTGCCATCGCCGGCGTCATCCGCGCGATCTCTGCCAGCACGCGCTCGGGGTCGGCGTTCCTGCGGTCGAGCTTGTTGACGAAGATCAGGGTCGGTAGGCACAGGCGCTTGAGGGTGCGCATGAGCACGCGGGTCTGCGCCTGCACCCCCTCGACCGCCGACACCACCAGCACGGCGCCGTCGAGCACGCTGAGCGCCCGCTCCACCTCGGCGATGAAGTCCGGGTGGCCGGGGGTGTCGATGAGGTTGACGGTGACGTCGTCGGTGACCGGGAACGAGACGACGGCGGCCTTGATGGTGATGCCGCGCTGGCGTTCCAGGTCCATGGTGTCGGTACGGGTACTGCCCGCGTCGACGCTGCCGACCTCGTCGATGACACCGGCGGTGTAGAGGAGGCGCTCGGTAAGGCTGGTCTTGCCGGCGTCTACGTGGGCGAGGATTCCCAGGTTGAGAAAATGCACCGGGCGTTCATGTCCTTCGGGTAGGCGAAACTTCCCTTCTGCTGCGACATGAACGTGCGTGGCATCTCGACTCCCCTGGTTGACGTCCCGTTCACCGAATCAGCCCGGGCGCGGCCCGGCAACCGAATTAGGCACCGCTGGGAGTCGGGGTCAGCGGGCGATCTCGCGCCAGCCGCCGATGCGGACCGATACGCCGGGCGACGTGTGCACCAGCGGGTCGCCCTCGGGTGCGGGCAGGCCACCGGCGGCGATCACGGTCTCGGACAGGGATTCCACCGTTCCGCCGTACAGCGGCCACGGGCCGTGGGCCGCCAGCGCCTGCACCAGGCGGCCGCGGATCACGGAGAACAGCTGGAACCGGTACGTCAGGAAGTATTCGAGGGCGTTTGGTTCGATCGCGGGGCCGCGGGCCACCACCGCGTCGCAGCGGGCGCCGCGCGGGCCCGGCCACCGGCGCGACGCCCGGTAGCGGAACCGGTCGGGCGTCGCCTCGACCCGCATGCGCGACCACAGGTACGGCAACCGGTACGTGGTGCGCCCCATCAGCACGGCGGGCAGGCGGGTGGCGTCGAGGGAGAAGAACCAGATTCCCTGGGACCCGTCGGGGCCGGTGACGTACGTTCGCACGTTCGTCTCGGGAAAGCGCGACATCCACGGCAGGGCCGGCACCCCGGGGAACCGGACGCCGCTCATCAAGAACGGCACCAGCCCGATCCAGGCGGAGCCGTCGAACTCCTGCACGCTGAGGCCGGGCGGCAGCAGCCGCTGCACGGCGTCGGCCGGGTAGCGCCAGTGCAGGAACGTGAGGTCGAGCCAGCTCTGGTACATGACCGGCCGGTGCACCACGGGCGACTCGGGAACTGTGACCACGACAGAAAGCGTACGACCCCCGGGAGGAGCCGGGGGTCGTACGGGTGCTGTTTCCGTGCTTTCAAAGCTGGGCCGGGACGGGCGACCAGCGCGGCGGCAGGCATTGCAATCGCCTTGATTGGGCAATCATTTCCCGCGTTTGGAATTCGAGGTTCCGCCCACCATGCCCGGTGCAGTTCCCGGCGTGTCTCAAGTAGACAGTGCGAACCGCCTACCGTCAAACGATTTCCTTCGCGAAGAGCGACGCGTAGACCGGACGCTCGTCGGCCAGCACGACCTGACCGGCGACCCGCTCACCGTCCACAGTGCACAGTCGCATGTGGAGGTAGCGGTCCTCCTCGGTGACCGCCGGCGCGGCCCAATTCGCGGCGTCGATCCAGCCGCGCACCTCACCGGCCCGCTCGCGCAGCTCGGCCTCCCGGAGGGCGACCAGCTCATCGAGCGTCGTCACCGCGTACGGCTCCGCCGTCTCCTCGGCCGCCGGCTCGCGGCGCATGGCCGCCGGGCCGTAGGCGAAGCAGACCAGCGCCGGCCACACGTCGGCGAAGAACGCCGGCGACGGTGCGATCTCCGCGCCGACCAGCCGGGAACCGAGGAAGAACAGCGCACCCAGCTGACCCGCCACCAGCTCCAGCCGGCTACGGAACTGCGTGAGCATGTGGCGCTTGCGCGCCAGGATCGACTCCAGGTGGCCCCGGCCCGGCAGACGGTAGCTGCGGTTCAGCGTACGGATCGCCGGCCACAGCTTGGTGTAGTTGGTCTCGCCGCGCAGCGCCAGCGCCGTGGCGCGCAGCTCCAGCGGCAGCGTGAAGAACCACTGGTCGCGCTCGCCGAGGTAGCCGCCGACGGACTCCTGCACGCAGCACGCGTCTTCGAACCGCAGCTCCTGGCCGGCGGCGAGGAACGCCGACCGGCACAGCGCGTGGTTCTGCGCACCGTCCTGCACGTAACCCACGTGCAGCGGCACGATCGCCACGCCGTCGTTGCCCGGGTTGCGCAGGATCACCGTGCCGTAGCCGTCGACCCGCGCGAGCTTCACGCCGTCGCGCGGCGACAGCACGCCCGGGTACGCCGGACCGAACACCGGCACCATGGTGAGCACACCCGCCCGCTGCGGCGCGCCCAGCCGGAACCCGGCGAGGTCGATCATCGCGAGAGCAGTCATGCCGCACCTCCTTCCACAATGGACAGTCGCTCGCGGAGAGCCGCGCGCTGCCACTCGGCCGCACCGGCCGCCTTCGTCTGGAACAGCATCCACAGCACCAGCGACGCGAAGTCGGCCTCGTGCCAGAACGCCCGCTGCGCACACGCCGGAGCCGGCCGGCGCAGCGTCAGGTCGTCGCTGTGGCTGAACGTCGCCGGGCAGCACACGACCGCCGCCTCGACACCCAGCCGCGGCAGGGTCGCCGCCACCCGGGCCAGGTCGCCCGGGTACGTGTTCTCGTATCCGTCGGTGACCACCACAATCAGGTCGGGCCGCTCGCGCGCCGCCGCGATGACGGCGCCGGCCAGGTCGGTGCCGTCGCCGGCGGTCGGCACGGTGGCCAGTGCCGCGCAACGCTCGCCCAGCACCAGTTCCAGCGCGTCGACCTGCGACCGCACCGCCCACTCGCGGTCACCGTAACCACGCATCGACGCCGACCGGTCGACCACCAGGGCCAGCCGGCCCGGGAAGTGCGGCACGACGGCTGCCGCCGCGGCCAGGTACCGCTCCTGTGCCGCGCCGAGTTCGGGCGAGTCGCCGCCACGCAGCCGGTGCACGAGCGTCGCGGCGAGATCGCCGCGGTTGGTCGCGGTGACCACGGCCGGGCGCTCGGCGCCGAGGTCGAGGTCGAGCGGGGTGACGCCCACCGCAGTGTCATCCGCGCCGGCGGGCGCACCCGCGTACACCTCGATGAGCCGCTGGGCCGCGAGCCCCGGGTTCGACGCGAACCGCAGGAACGCCCGATGCGTGTCGGCACCGGCCCTGGGGCCGGCGGCGCCTGGACTGAGGAGCGGAGGGAGCGCAGCGACCATAGCGACGAGGGAAGGCGGCGCCTCAGAGGCCCCAGGGCCCGCGCCCGCGGAGGCGGGCGCATTGGGCAGAGATTCGCCGGTGCGCAGCGCGCGGGCCACGCCACGGGCGGTCGCCTTGCCGATGGCATGCTCCACAATGGACACCGCCATCCGCCGGTGCGCGCGCACGAACGTGGCCGCCTCGGCGTGCTCGACCAGCAACCGCAGCGCGGCCCGCGTGACGTGCTTGTGGTTCGCGCGCCGGTGCCGCAGCGCCAGCAGCACGGTGCCGACGGTGCGCGCCGGCAGGCCGAGCACCAGCACCCGCGTGACCCGCTCGACGGTGCGCCGGGCGGCAGGGCTCAGGCCGGTACGGGACGCGCCGAGGAGCCGCAGGAGGATGCCGGCCCGCTGCTCGTTCGTGGCACCGGGCAGCAGCGCGAGGAGGGCATAGCCCTCGGGATCGAGCGCGTACGCGGCGTCGTGGGTGTCGGCGCCGGCCGGCCCCGTGACCCGGCCGGCACGCGACACGCGCAGCGGCTCACCGGGAGCCGCGAGCTGAGCGATCAGGTCAACATTCATCGTCGTCTCCTTAACGGAAACGACGGTAAGCGACCGGAAACCCTTTGCGGCACCGGTTTTCCGGTGCTAGTGGTAGCTCAGTTCAGGGGACCGCCGGCAACGTAGATGACCTGGCCGCTCACGAAGCCCGACTCCTCACTCGCCAGGAACGAGGCCAGCGCGGCGATGTCTTCCGGCTTGCCGACCCGCCGCACCGGGATGCGCTCGATCGCCGCCTTCTGGAACGTCTCGAAGTCGACGCCCATGCGTTCGGCGGTGGCGGCGGTCATGTCGGTGGCGATGAACCCGGGCGCGATCGAGTTCGCGGTGATGCCGAACTTGCCCAGTTCGATCGCCAGGGTCTTGGTGAAGCCCTGCAGGCCGGCCTTTGCCGCGGAGTAGTTGGCCTGGCCGCGGTTGCCGAGCGCGCTGCTGCTCGACAGGTTGATGATGCGGCCGAACTGCTGGTCGACCATCTGGCTCTGCACGGCGCGGCTCATCAGGAACGCGCCGCGCAGGTGCACGTTCATGACGGTTTCCCAGTCGTCGTCGCTCATCTTGAAGAGCATGTTGTCACGGATGACGCCGGCGTTGTTCACCAGCACCGCCACCGGGCCGAGTTCGTCCTTCACCCGGGCGACGGCCGCCTCGACCTGTGCCCGGTCGCTCACGTCGGCACCCACGGCGATGGCCCGCCCGCCAGCGGAGGTGATCTTCTCGGCGGTCTCCTTGCCGGACTCCTCGGTGAGGTCGAGCACCCCGACCGCGTACCCGTCGGCGGCGAGCCGCACGGCGGTGGCGGCGCCGATGCCCCGGGCCGCGCCGGTGACCAGGGCCACGCGGCCAGAACCGGTGCCGGGCTCACCCGTGAGGTTGTCAGCCAACTCCCCAAGCCTTTCGATAGACGTTTCAGCCAGTTGACCGTAGCTCAACCCGGTTGAGATCGAGGTCTCGTCCGACTACCCGACCCCCCACGCCTTCCGGTACACGTCCTTGTAGTTGACGTTGTGCTGCACCGGCCCGGACGGCGGCAGGTTGTGCTCCCGGTCGATCAGCATGATGCCGACGCCCGGGTACCGCGCCGGCTCGCCGTTCAGCGTGCTGTTGAGGGTGTCGATGGCGGCCCACGCGTGCCAGGGGGTGTCGAAACTCAGCGTGATGTTGAGACCCTGCTTCGCGCGGATCAGGTCGAGGTCCGCCTGCAGCCCTTCGCCGCCGACCACCACGACCTGGTTCTGCATCTTCGCCGCCTGCAACGCCGGCGAGATCGCCTTCTGGATCGCGGTCGAGTTCGGACCCCGGATCGCGGTGACCTCGGGGTGACGCCTCAGCGCGTCGTCGACCATCCCCCGCAGCGCGCCGCTCGCGACGTCGCCGGCGGTGTACTTGATCTCCTCGAGCAACTGGCACGACGTGCACTTCTTGATCTGCGCCACGAACCCGAGGTGCATGTAGTTGAGGATCGTCGAACTCGTCTCCGAGAACGCCAGCACCTTGGCCTTCTGGTTGGTCGCGAGGATCACCGCGTTCGCCGCGAGCACGCCGGCCCCGGCGTTCTGCCTGCCCGGGTCGGTGCGCTTACCGTCGCCGGTGTAGTTCACGAACGTGGTGAACTGCGCCGGGCCGGCCGACCCGGTGACGGTCGGGTCGGTGCAGTCGAACGCGAACAGCGGGATGATCAGCACGCCCTTCGCCTTGGCGTCGGCGAACTCCTGCGAGGCGTAGGCGCAGTCGATGTTGGTGACGATCGCGTGCACGCCGATCCCGGTTGCGTCCCGCACGGCCTGCGGCGCCTTCTTCGGGTCGAGTTCCAGGTCGTAGCGCAGCACGTCCCAGCCGAGGGCGCGGGCCGCCTCCTCGGCGGCGTCGGTGGGGATCTTGGAGCTGGGCGACTGCTGGCCGCGCGAGATGATCGCGATCCGGATGCCCTTCGCGGCGATCCGGAGGGTGGCGTCCGGTGCCTTGTAGGTGCCCTTGAACGCGCTGGTGACCATGGTCTTCGCCTCGGTCACCAGGTCGACCGGCGACGCGGAGGCGCCGGAACCGGCCACGGCGGCGGGCGGATCCGATGCCTCCGGATCGTCGGACCCGCAGGCAGCGGTCAACGCCGAGGTCGAAAGGGAAACGGCCAGCAGCGCGACCAGCGTCCCGCGCAAGCGGAACCTCACAGCAGTTCTCCTATTGGTGCTAGACGCCGGCGGTCGCGCGTTGCAACGCATGCCGGCAGACGGTGAGCAGAGCATCCCGGACGGACGGGCGGGACCGGGCGTCGAACGTGATCAGCGGGGTGTCGTTGTTCGCGGCGAGCGCCCAACGCACGTCCTCGATGTTGTGCTTCAGCCGGCCGTAGAACATGTTGATGGCCACCACGAACGGGATGCCGGCCTGTTCGAAATAGTCGACGGCCGGGTAGCAGTCGTCGAGCCGGCGGGTGTCGACGATCACCAGCGCGCCCAGGGCGCCGAGGCAGATGTCGTGCCACATGAACCCGAACCGGTCCTGCCCGGGCGTGCCGAACAGGTACAGCTTCAGGCCCTCGTCGAGCCGGATCGTGCCGAAGTCGATCGCGACCGTGGTCGTGGTCTTCTCGGGCACCTCGCCGGTGCGGTCGATCTGCGCGGCCACGTCGGTCATCGCGGCTTCGGTGGTGAGCGGCGGAGAATCCGAGATGACGCCCACAGCGGTGGTCTTTCCCACGCCGAACCCACCGGCGATCACAATCTTGATCGGCGTGGGCGCGATCGGCTCAGGATATTGCGGATAGCCCACGGATCACCCTCTCGATCATGGCCGGATCCTTGGCGATCGAGTGCTGCGGACGCAGCACCCGCAGATGGCCGGCGGCGGCGAGGTCGGCCACGAGCACCCGCACCACCTGCAGGTGCAGGCGCAGCAGCGCCCCGAGTTCGGCCACCGACACCGGTGCGCGGGCGGCCGTGACGACGTCGCGATGCTCGAACCGCACCGCCTGCGGCAGCGCCAGAGCGTCGCCGATCGCCACGACCTGCGCCTCGATGGCGAGCGTCGGGTCGACCGGCGCGGTGCGCCCACCGGTGAGCTGGTAGGGCCGCAGCGGCGACGCGTCGAGCGGTTCGTCGTCGAGCGAATCGCCGATCGGATAGTCGTCCGACAGGTCGGAGACGACCTCGCCGTCGAGCACGGGCCCGCCGAACGGGCCGGGCGGCACGGACGGAAGCGGGCCCGCTGTGGGCTCCGCGCCACGCATGTACGGCCGTAGCCGGTCCGAGGGTCCGGTCATCGCCACCTACTCATACCGTGCCGCCTAAAAATCGGGCGAAAAGACTGCGGTATGAGCGCCTCCGCTGCGCTACGGCACTCATACCGCCGCCACGGAGTTCTTCAATTCATCGATCAACTGCGGGGTGAGCACCCGTCCGGCCCGGTTGGCGAACACGGCCATCTCGTACGCGATCGTGCCGAGGTCGGCCCGGCGCGACGCGAGCACACCGAGTGCCGAGCCGGCCGAGATCGTCGCCACGAGCAGGTAGCCGTGTTCGAAGTCGATGATGACCTTGTTGGTGTAGCCCATCTGGTACAGCCGGGACGCGCCACCGGCCAGGCTGGTGATGGCGGAGGTGATGGCCGCGAACCGCTCGGCGTCGTCGCGGTTGCTGGTGGTGGCCATCGCGATGAGCAGGCCGTCGGACGAAACCGCGATCGCGTCGGAGACCCCGGCGGTCTCGGCGGCGAACCGGTCCAACAACCAGTTGAAACTACGTGCTTCCGGCGAGGCGATGGTCATCGTCGCTCCACATTCTGCGGTTCAGCCCCGTTAGGTACACCGCTGTCGTACTGATAGCTGGGTGGTGGTTGTTCGAACGGCCCCAGGTTGGGGCCACGGTCCGGTGCACCGTTGCCGACGTCGGCCGCGGCGTCCCCGCGAGCGAATCCGGCGACGAGAGCGTTGAGTTGAAGCTGTTCGGCCTGCGGGTCCCGGTCGATCGGGGCCTGCGTGCGGCCCGACAACGGCGGTGTTCCGGCCGGTGCCCGCTGCACCCCGCCCGGCCCGCGCAGTTCGCTGGCCAGGTGGCTGCCGGGCACCCGCCGGGTGAGGCCTCCCTCGTCGGGCTGTGCGGCCGCGGCAACCGTGGGCACCGACTGGGTGTCGTCGCCCGCCCATCCGTTCCGCGTTTGGCCCGGCACCCGCCGCGGTGGTAGCGGGTATCGCGCCGCGTCCTCCAATGTCGGCCCGGCGTCCGCCGGGCCGGGGCTCGCATCGGTTGCGGACCCGTTCGACGGCCCCGAACTGACCGGAGCCGAACTGACCGGCACCGAACTGACCGGTGCGCCACTGACCGGCATCCCGCTCACCGGCGCGCCGCTGACCGGAACGCCACTGACGGGCGCGCCACTCACCGGAGCACCGCTCACCGGCGCACCACTCACGGGCGCACCGCTGACAGGCGCGCCACTTACCGGAGCGCCGCTCACGGGCGCACCGCTCACCGGAGCGCCGCTCACCGGCCGGGTCGCATCTCCCGTCGCGGGGTCGACCGGGGCCGGGTCGATCCGCTCGGTCGAATGCGGCACCCGCGGCGCCGGAACAGCGGTCGAGAGCGGCCACTGCGGTGGCGCCTGCTGCGGTCCGGGCGCCGGGGCCGGCTCGGTCACCTCGGACGGTCGCATCGCACCCGGGACACTCGCCACCCCGCGGGCGAAGCCCTGGCTGAACGCGTCGGCCTCGGCTTTGGCCGTGGCCGGGTCGACCGGGTTCGGGTCGCGGGGCTCGGCCGGAGCGAGTCCGCTGGGCAGGTTTCGACCCGGCACCCGCCGGCTCAGCCCACCCCGCTCCTCGACGGGCGGCGCCGCATCGGACTGCGCCGCATCGGCGGGAGAACCGCCGTCCGGCCCGGCGGACGTCGCGTCGGCCGGCGTGGCGTTCGGCGGCATCGGTGGCCGGCCCGACGGCATCGGGACCGCGGGCACCGGTGGCTCGCCCGGCAACTGCGGCCGGTCGCGCAACGATCCCGGCCGGATCGGCGGGGCCTGCGGTCCGGTGGGCCCGGCGAGCGCGCCGGCGGACCCGGCGGGCGCACCGGCCACGGGTTCGGTCGGGATCGCGGGTCGGGTCGCGGCCAGCGGAACGATCGGCCCCGACGCCACCGAGGGTGGTACCAGCGGTGCCGGTACCCCGCCCGCGGGCGGGATACGGCCGGCGCGGGGCATATCCAGGGCCGCCAGGGGCACCGTGTCGTGGCCGCGGGCGACCTGGCGCGGGGCGATCTCGCCGGCGACCGGGGCGCCGGCCGCGATCGCGGGCTTCCCTCCGCCCGGCAGGATCGGGTCGCCGAACCAGTCGAAGTGCTCGATGCCGGCGACCTGCATCGCGGTCACCGTGCGCTCCGACACCGGAACGATCTGTCCGCCCGTGCGCGCCGACTGGCGCAGGCCGCGGGGCTGGGGTGCCGGCGCGATGACGCCCACCGGCGCGGTGAGCAGGCGGGCCGGCAGGTCGATGTGGGCGACGATGCCCTGCGGCTGGTTCGCCTGCAGGGTCACGGTGAGGCTGTGCCGGCGGGCGATCCGGCCCACCACGAACAGGCCGAGCACCCGGGTGGGCGCGATCTCCAGCCGTTCGCGGTCGACCAGCCGCTGGTTCTCGGCCGCGAGCTGCTCGACCGACATGCCGATGCCGACGTCGGCGATCGAGATCCGGCAGCCCTCGCCGAGGACCGACACCGACACGGTGACCGGGCCGGGCGGCGGCGAGTACGACACGGCGTTGTCGAGCAGCTCGGCCACCAGCAGGATCAGGTCGGAGACGACGCGCGGCACGGCCGCCACGTCGATCGCGTCCTCCAGCCGCACGCGGGTGAACTGCTCGATCTCGGCGGCGGCGGCGCGCACGACGTCGGCCAGCCGCATCGGGCCGGTGGCCGGGTCGTCGGCGGCGCCCGACACCACGAGCAGCGCCGAGGCGCTCCGGCGCAGGCGGGTGGCGACGTGGTCGAGGCGGTAGAGCCGTTCCAGCAGCTGCGGGTCCTGCTGCTGGCGTTCGAGCACGTCGATGAGGTTCAGCTGCCGGTCGGCCAGGTTACGGGTGCGCCGGGCGACGGTGGCGAACATCGCCGAGACGTTGCGCCGGGTGGTCACCTGGCGGGCGAGCAGCGCGGCCGCGCCCTCCTGCACCTGGTTGAACGCGGCCGCGAGGTCGGCCACGTCACCGGGACCGGTGGTGGGCACCGCCCGCAGCGCCGGGGTCGACTCGGACTGGTTCTCGACGTCGCTGACCCGCTCCAGTTCCCGTCCGGTGGCCGCGGCCACCGCGATCGCGGCCGCGTTGAGTTGCGCCAGCGGCACCGCGATCGAGCGGGCGCCGGCGGCGGCCAGCGCGGCGACGACCAGCAGCAGGAGCAGCGCGAGCAGCCCCACCACGATCGCCTCGGTGCGCGCGTCGGCGGCGTCGGCGGCGGCCTCGTCGGTGATCTCACGGGCGATACGGTCACCGACGAGCCGGCGCAGCGTCGTGTAGGTCTCGACGGCGGAGGCGATGCTGCTGACGGCCGCGTTCAGCTCGCCGAACGAGCTGGTGCCGGCGAGGGTGCGCACGCGCTCGGAGGCCTGACTGTTCTCGGCGAGGGTCAGCAGGTTGCGCTGGTTCGCGCTGGCCAGCGTGCCGAAGCGGTCGGTGTAGAGCTCGAGCGCCGTCTCCGCATCGTTCTGCAGCGCCTGGCCCGGTACCGGCTCGGTGACCCGCACCAGCACCGCGGTGCCCAGGCGGGCCGCCTGTTCGTTGGCCCGCAGCAGCTCGTCGAGCGCCGCCGCCGGCGGCAGTGAGGCGTCGGTACCGGCCGCGGTGGCCGGCGGGACGGCGTCGATGATCTCCGCGATGGCGTCGCTGAAGACGGTGTGCGCCACCAGGCTCAGCACGCTGCGTTCGAGCGCGCGGGTCCGCAGCGTGCCGAGCAGCTCGATCACGCTCGCCACGGCGGGGCGCAGGCGCGGATCCGCGTCGGTGCGTACCTCGTCGATCGCGTCGTTGACCGCCTGGCTCTGCCGCACCACGGGCCCGCTGTCGGCCTCGTCGAGAGCCAGGTACAGCAGCGTCAGCAGGCGCTCGCGCTGCAACTCCTCCAGCAGCACGCCGACGGTGCGGCGGGTCTCGGCCTCCTCGGCGATCGACGCCTGCGCCTGCGCGCGGTCGGCGCGGTCGACGACGACCGGCACGGCGAGACCCACCACCGCGGCCAGCGGGACGAGCACCAGCAGGGCCAGCCTCTGCGAGACCCGCAGCCGGCCGAGCCGCCGGCGGAGCCGGTAGATCACCGGGCACCTGCCGGTGATCTCCCGGAGCCGCCGATTCCGGTGCCGACGACCGCGGTGACGGCGGGGTCGGTGCCGGGCCCGCCGTACAACCCGCCGCCGGGCAGGACGCTGTGCTGGCCGGGCGGATCATTGCCGAACGTCGCGCTCAACGAGGCGCCCAACGTCGCCGGCCGGCCCGACTCGTCCGGGTCGTCCGGCGCGGCGTGCGCCGGGCTGCGGCGGCGCGGCGGCCGCTGGCGGCGGGTGAGGATCAGCAGCGCGACCGCGGCGCCCACCGCCACCAGCAGGCCGACGACCACGACGACGAGGATCTGGAGCCGCCGATCGGCGAGGTCGTCGAGCCGGGCCACCAGCAGCCGGTCGAGTTCGGCCCAGATGGTCTGGCCGAGCCGCTGCGACGAGTCACGCACGCCGACGGACGCCGCCGTGAGGTTGTCGGGCAGCGGCGGCATGGTGGCCACCGCCACCGACGGTGCGAGCTGATCGGTGGCGGCACCGAACTGGTCGAGCGGGGAGAGCAGCGCGCTGCCGACCTGTCCGCTCCGGCTGGCGTCGGCCACGTTGCTCAGCCCGGCGGCGACCGCTCCGGCGTTGGTCGCGATGCGGTCGCGCAGGATGGCGGCGCGCGGGTCCTCGGCGCGCAGGCCCGGCGTCATGTGGCCGAGGTCGGCGAGCTGGCCGGCGGCCTGCACGATCTCCGGCAGCCGCACCAGGCCGGCGTCGACGAGGTACGACGAGTCGACCTCGGAGTCGACGATCAGCCGGGACGTGTCACCGACGCGGCGGATCAGGGCCACGGTGAGGTCGACCGCCTGCCCCCAGCGCTGGTACGCCTCCAGGCCGGGCGAGCCGGGCCGCTGGACGAGTTCCTTGATCGAGTCGCGCAGGGTGGGCCACCGCGACCGGCTGTTCAGCTCGGCGCCGTGCCGGAGCTCCACCAGCTCGACGGCCGCGAGCGCGCTCTCGATCGACGGGTTGTCGACCTGCTCGCCGCGCACGGCGGCGCTCTGGCCGGCGGCCAGCGTGTCGAGCAGCCGGGTCAACGGCCGCAGGTACGCCACACCCCGCCGCTCGGACTCGATCCGGGCCCGTCCGTCACTGTTCTCCGCCGACGCCCAGGCGGCGACCGTGGCCATCGGTACCAAAACGGCTACCGCCAGCAGTGCCGCCATGACCACCCGAACCCAGCCAACGCTGGCCCGGCGTTCCGCGACCGCCAATGTCGCCTCCCGCTCAACGGGCAAACGCTCTCTCCACCACTTCGACGAAGATCCTTCCGGACCCACGCAGCAAGCAGGGGACGAGCCGCTTCCCTCCCCGGTTTTCCGACCGTCCGTGAATCTACGTCGAACGGTGCAGGTCCGGTCAACACCAGAAGGCATACATCGACCGATCAGCCGTCATATGGCCACCGAACATCGCATGCCGTCGCAGTGCGACTACTCGATCTCCGGCGCCACGACCCCTCCGCGGGGGTCATGCCGCGGTCTGCGAAATTTCGTCCCGTCGGGTAGGCGACCGCCGATTGCCTAGCGCGCTCGTAGGCCATACTCTTGTATTCCGAGGCCGGCACTTTCCCCCGTGAGTGCCGGCCTCCCTTATGCCCTGACTAGGGGATTTACCTCGGTCGGTGCCGGGCCGTCGGCCCGGTCGGCGCCGTCGGCCGGAAGCCAGAGGACGAAGGTGCTGCCGGCACCCACCGTCGAGTGCACCGCGGCGCGGCCGCCGTGCGACTCCACGATCTGCCGCACGATCGCCAACCCGAGCCCGGTCCGCCGCTCGGCCGTCCGGTTCGGTCCCGCCTCCCGGCGCCAGAACCGGTCGAACACCTTGTCCCGGTCGCCGGCGTCGATGCCCGGTCCGCGGTCCGCGACCGCGATCCACAACCATCCGTCGATGCTCCCGGCGCCGACGGTGACGACGGAGTCGACGGGCGCGAGGCGGGTCGCGTTGGAGAGCAGGTTCGCCACCGCCCGGCGCAGCGCGTCGTGGTCACCCGACGCGATCAGCCCGTCGCCCAGCGCATACTCGATCGACACGCCCCGCTCCCCCGCGACGGCCCCGAACTCCTCGCCGGCCTCGCGCGCCACCTCGGCCAGGTCGACCGCCGCATCGTCGAACCCCTCGGCCTCCCGGCGGGCGGTGGCCAGCAGGTCCTCCACGAGCCGCGACATCCGCACGGTCGCCCGGTCGATCACCGCGACCGCCCGGTCGCGCTCCTCGGCACCGGTACCGGGGACGGCGAGCGTCGCGTCGAGGTTCGCCCGGATGATCGCCAGCGGGGTCCGTAGCTCGTGCGAGGCGTCGTCGATCAGCTGCCGTTGGGCCGCGAACGCGGAGTCGAGCCGGTCGAGCATCGAGTCGATCGTGTCGGCGAGGTCGCGCAGCTCGTCGCGGTAGCCGCCGAGGTGGATCCGGCGGGACAGGTCGGTCGCCTGGATCTCGCGGGCGGTGCGGGCCATCCGGCCCACCGGACGCAGCGCCCGGCCCGACAGCACCCAGCCGATGCCGAGGCTGGCCAGGAACAGGCCGCCGAGGGCCAGCCCGGAGTAGTTACGCAGCGTCTGCAGCGTGCGGAAGTTGACCGCCGACTCGACCTCCTCGACGGCGGCCATGTCGACGGTCTCGACGGTCCGCTCCCGGCCGTCGTAGCCGCGCTTGCGCAGCTCGACCTCGTAGCTCTTCGTGATCGGCTTCGGGTCGGTGCTCCGCTCGACGGCCACGTACGTCACCGCCAGCGCGGAACCGGCGAGCGCGAACAGCAGGAGCGAGTACAGGACGGTCAGCCGGAACCGGATCGACTGGGTGAACCGGGGCAACTTCATGGGTCCTCCCGCAACCGGTACCCGCGACCGACCACGGTCTCGATCAGCGGCCCGCCGTCGACACGCGGGCCGAGTTTGCGGCGCAAGGTGCCGACCGTGACCCGCACGGTCTCGGTGAACGGGTCGGCGTTCTCGTCCCAGACGTGCTCCAGCAGTTCCTCGGCCGGGACCACGTGTCCGGGCCGGGTCATCAGGTACTCCAGCACGCCGAACTCCTTCGGGGTGAGGCGCAACGGCGTGCCCGTCCGCGACGCGCTGTGCCGGGCGGCGTCCAGTTGCAGCTCACCGACGGTGAGCACGGAACCGGTGGCCCCGGTGTCGCGGCGGAGCAGGGCCCGCACCCGGGCCAGCAGCTCGGCGAGCGCGAACGGCTTCACCAGGTAGTCGTCGGCGCCCTCGTCGAGGCCCCGCACCCGGTCCTTCAGGGCACCACGGGCGGTGAGCATCAGCAGCCGCAGGCCCGGGCCGCCGGCGACCTCGACCTCGCCCCGGCGCAGCGCCCGGCAGATCGTGAACCCGTCGGCGTCGGGCAGGTTGATGTCGAGCAGCATCAGGTCGTAGGCGTGCACGGCGAGCCGCTCGTAGGCGTCGGCGGCGTCACCGGCGACGTCCACGGCGTAGCCGGCGCGCTCCAACCCGAGTCGGAGCGCGCCGGCCAGATCTTCCTCGTCCTCCACCAGGAGCAGGCGCATGGTCCTTCGAACCTATGGCAATCTGGCGAACCACAGCAGGGACGTGGCCGCCGCGGCCATCGCGAACATCAGGCCGACCCCGATGAACCGGGCCGACACGTCCTGCTTCTGCGTGACGTAGCCGACGTCGGAGCCGATGTCCTCGTAGACGGCCCGCAACTCGTCGCTGCTGCCCGCCTCGTGGTAGGCGCCGCCGGTCGCCTCGGCGACCTGCTCCAGCGTCTCCCCGTCGACCGGCACCCGGATGGTGCGGCCACTCACGTCGACCGTCCCGTCAGCGGTGCCGAACGCGATCGTGTCGACCGGCACCTGCGCCGTGGCCGCCTCCGCCGACACCTCCGCCGGATCGCGCCCGGACGTGTTGGCGCCGTCGGAGAGCACCACCACCCGCGCCGGCGGCGGATCGGCCTCGGCGCCGGCGGCTTCGGCGTCGAACGAGGCGTCGAACGACCGGATCGCCTGCAGCGCCGTGTCGATCGCGGTACCGATCGCCGTGCCCTGCGCACCGGAGTAGCCGTCGGAGATCCGCTCGATGCCGGCCGCCAGCACGTCGCGGTCGGTGGTCGGCGCCACCTGCAGCGTCGCGCCGCCGGCGAACGTCACCAGGCCGACGTTGAACTCCGCCGGCAGCCCGCGCACGAACTCGCGGGCGGCGTCCTCGGCCGCCTGCAACCGGCTCGGGTCGACGTCGTCGGCCCGCATCGACGTCGAGGCGTCCACCGCGACGATCACCGTGGCCCGCTCGCGGGGTACCTGCACGTCGTCGGCCGGCCGGGCGAAGCCGGCTACCAGCGGCACCAGCATGGCCAGGAACAGGCCCGCCGGCAGGTGCCGGCGCCAGCCCGGTCGCTTCGGCGCGACCTTGTCGAGCAGCGCCAGGTTCGTGAAGCGGACGGTGTACCGGCTGCGCCGCCGCTGCGCGAACACGTACGCGATGGCGAGCGCCGCCACGCCAAGGAGCAGCCACAGCCGGGCCGGTGACTCGAAACTCATGCCGCACCACCGGGCCGGTGGGCCGCCCGGGCGAGACGGCGCTGGGCGTACACGTGCCGCACCAGGTCGAGGACCCAGTCGCGGTCGGTGCGCAGGCGCAGGTGCGCGGCACCGGCCCGGCGGATGGCCGCCGCCGTGGCCAGTCGTTGCTCCTCCGCCGCGGCCGCGTAGCGTTCGCGCACCTTGCGCGTGGTCGCGACCTCGCGCTTGCGGCCGGTTTCCGGGTCGACGAGCGTGAGCAGGCCGACGTCGGGAAGCTCCAGCTCGCGGGGGTCCAGTACCTCCACGGCCAGCACCTGGTGGCGCGCAGCCAACCGGCGTAACGGTTGTACCCAGTCGGCGCTCTCACCGTCATCCAAAAAATCACTGACGATGACGACCAGGCCGCGCCGCGCCGCGAGCCTGGCCATGGATTCAATCGCGTCTTTCAGTTCGGGGGCCGGGCCTTCCGGCTGGCGCGGCAGGTCGACGAGCGACCGCAGCATCCCGAGCAGATGGATCCGACCGGTGCGGGCCGGATAGCGCCGGAGCCGGTCGCGGCCCGCGACGAACCCGCCGATCCGGTTGCCGTGGCCGGCGGTGAGGAAGCCCACCGCCGCGACCGCCGACACCGCGAGGTCCCGCTTCTCCTGATCGGCCGTGCCGAAGTCCATGCTGGCCGTGCCGTCGACGAGCACCCAGGTGGTGAGCTCGCGGTCGGCGTCGACCGTGCGGACGTGCGGCACCGTCGTTCGCGCGGTGACGGCCCAGTCCATGCGGCGGACCTCGTCCTCGCCGGGCCGGTACTCGCGGCTGCCGGCCGGTTCGCTGCCCGGGCCGGGCAGGAGACCGAGGTGCTGACCCTGGAGGAGGCCGTCGAGCCTCCTGGTGATGACCAGTTCCAGCCTTCTCAGCTTCTGCTGCGGTGCGAGTTGGTGGACGCTCATGCGGCCAACTGCTTCGGCTCGCCGGTTGCCATCGCCCCCAGGCCCGGGCCGCCGGTGACCGACGTGATGCGCGGCGGCGGCACGACCTCCAGCAGGCGCCGCGTGAGCTGCTCGGCGGTGACGCCGTCGGCGACCGCCTCGAAGCTCAGCACCAGCCGGTGGCTCAGGACGTCGACCGCGAGTTCGTGCACGTCCTCGGGCAGCACGTACTCGCGGCCGCGGATCAGGGCCAGGGCCCGGGCCGCCGCCGTGAGCCCGAGCGTGGCCCGCGGGCTGGCGCCGTAGGCCAGGTTCGGGGCGACGTCCGGCGCGCCGAACCGCTGCGGTTGGCGGGTGGCGAGCACCAGCCGGACGACGTACTCGGCGATCGCGTGGTGCACGAAGACGTCCCTGGCCTGGTCCTGGAGGCTCAGCAGCGTTTCCGGATCGAGGACCGGCTTCGCCGTCGGCCGGCCCGTGCCGAGGCGGTAGAGGATCGCCAGTTCCTCGCCGTCGGTCGGGTAGTCGACGACGATCTTCATGAGGAAGCGGTCGCGCTGGGCCTCGGGAAGCTGGTAGACGCCCTCCGACTCGATCGGGTTCTGGGTCGCCAGCACCAGGAACGGCTTCGGCAGTTCGTAGGTGCGCCCGCCGATCGACACCTGACGCTCGGCCATCACCTCCAGCAGCGCCGACTGCACCTTCGCCGGTGCGCGGTTGATCTCGTCGGCGAGGACGAGGTTGTGCATCACCGGGCCCAGTTCGACGTCGAAGGTCTCCTTCGAGGCCCGGTAGATCCGGGTGCCGACGATGTCGGACGGCACCAGGTCGGGCGTGAACTGGATCCGGGCGAACGTGCCGCCGACGGCCGTCGCGAGGGTGTGCGCGGCCAACGTCTTGGCCACGCCGGGCACGCCTTCGAGGAGGCAGTGACCGTCGGCGACGAGCGCGGTGAGCAGGCGCTCGACCATCCGGTCCTGCCCGACGATCACCCGCCGCACCTGGAACATCGCCTGTTCCAGCAGCTTCGCCGGCTCCGTCACAGGTTCTCTCCGGTTCCGGTTTCAGTGTTGCCGTTGTTGTTCTCGCCCTTGTCCGGGCAGTCGCCGCGGGTCTGCTCGCCGCCCTGATCCACCACCCGGACGATCTGCTCGCCGGTGCCGGAGTCCGGGTCGCCGGCCGCGTAGGCGACGCCGCCCACCGCGAGCGCCGCGCCGATCGCGCCGGCCGCCACGACTCCTGCCATCACTGATTTCCGCACTGGGTCCACCCCTTCGTTGGTCTGGACCCATGCCACCAGCGGGCGCCGAAAGCAATCCGAAAACATTGGCCTCCGGAAGCCTTTCCTGGCAACGTTCGCAGGCATGGCGCTGTTGGAACTGGACCCGGACGACCGCACGCTGCACGGTTTCTTCTCCCCCGGCCGCGAGCCCGTGCTCACGATCGACCCCGGCGACACCGTGCGGTACCGCACCCTCGACTCGGGCTGGTCGGCCGGCCAGTACCGGCACGACGTGCCGTTCCCCGACCGACCCCGGGTGCCGCAGCACCAGCCGTCGTACGGGCACGCGCTCGTCGGGCCCGTGTACGTGCGCGGCGCCACGCCGGGCACCACGCTGGCGGTGCGGATCGACGCCGTGGAGCCCGGCGGGTGGGGCTACTGCGTCGGCGGTGGCTGGCCGAGCGTGTTCAACGAGCGGTACGGGCTGACCGGCGAGGGGATCGTGCACACCTGGACGCTGGCCGACGGCATCGGCCGCAACCAGCACGGGCACACGGTGACGCTGCGGCCGTTCATGGGGGTGATGGGGCTGCCGCCGGCGGAGCCCGGTGACCACTCGACGATCCCGCCCCGGTTCTGCGGCGGCAACCTCGACTGCAAGGAACTGGTGGTCGGCAGCACGCTCTACCTGCCGGTGACCGTGCCCGGTGCGCTGTTCTCGGTGGGCGACGGGCACGCCGCCCAGGGCGACGGCGAGGTGAGCGGCACCGCGATCGAGTGTCCGATGGACCGGGTCGAGCTGACCTTCGACGTCCGCGACGACCTCCCGTTGACGGCGCCGTTCGCGGAGACGCCGGCCGGCCTCGTGACCATGGGCCTCGGCGCCACCCTCGACGACGCGACATATATGGCGCTCGATGGGATGTTCACCCAGCTGTCCAGGCTGTACGGGGTGTCCCGGCCCGACGCGCTGGCACTGGCGAGCGTGGCGGTCGACGTACGGGTCACCCAGATCGTCAACCAGGTGGTCGGCGCCCACGCTGTGCTGCCGCCGGGAACCCTGAGAACCGGATGACGACCTAGAGGCGCGGGGCGCCCGGGCCGGACGTGGCCAGTTCGTCGTCGGGGTTGGCGAGGGCGCAGCGGTCCAGCGACAGGCATCCGCAGCCGATGCAGTCGTCGAGGTTGTCGCGGAGGCGTTGAAGGCGTTCGATCCGGTCGTTCAGGGCTGCCCGCCACGTCGCCGACAGGGTGGCCCAGTCGCCGCGGGTGGGTACCCGGCCGTCGGGCAGGGCGGCCAGGGCGGCCGCGATGTCCTTCAGCGGCATGCCGACGCGCTGGGCGGCGCGCACGAACGCCACCCGGCGCAGCGTGTCGCGGCTGTACCGGCGCTGGTTGCCGGCCGTGCGGCGGCTGTGGATCAACCCACGTTGCTCGTAGAAGTGCAGCGTCGACACGGCGGCGCCGGAACGGGCGGACAGTTGTCCGACGGTCAGCTCGGCGGACTGGGGCACCAGGCCAGCCTATTAGGCTGCCTGCGTGAGAGCAGCGCGCGTGGTGGGACGGACGGCCGTGCTGCTCGAGGTCGGCGGGCACGACGAGGTCGCCGCCTGGTACGCCGAGCTCGTCAGGCAGCGCGCCGAAGGGCGGATCAGCGCCGTCGACATCGTGCCGGCGGCCCGCACCGTGCTCATCGACGGCGTGCCGGATCCGCACAAAATGCTGGAAAGCCTTCAAAACGCACCCGATCCGGCAACATCGCGCCGGGACAAGGGCGCGCTGATCACCGTGCCCACCGTCTACGACGGCCTCGACCTCGCCGACATCGCCGAGCGCTGGAACACCACCCCGGCCGGCGTCGTCGAACGGCATCAGGAAATCGAGTTCGAGGTGGCGTTCTGCGGGTTCGCGCCGGGCTTCGCGTACCTCACCGGCCTGCCGCCCGAGCTGCGCGTGCCGCGACTGGGCGAGCCCCGCGTCAGCGTCCCGCGCGGGTCGGTGGCGCTCGCCGACGAGTATGCCGCGGTCTACCCGGCCGCGTCGCCGGGCGGCTGGCGGTTGCTCGGCCGCACCGACCTCGTCCTATTCGATCTTGACCGGGATCCGCCCAGCCTGTTCCAACCGGGCACCCGCGTGCGGTTCGAGGCGAAATGATCACGGTGCTCCGGGCGGGCGCGCTGACGACGGTCCAGGATCAGGGCCGCGCCGGCCACGCACACCTCGGCGTCCCCACCGCCGGCGCGCTCGACGGCCCCGCGCTGCGCCTGGCCAACCGCCTCGTCGGCAACGACCGGGCCGCGGCCGGCCTCGAGATCACCGTCTCCGGCTGCCGGCTGCGCGTCCACCGGACCACGATCGTCGCGGTCACCGGCGCGCCCACCACAAAGATCACAGTGGACGCCCGCAGCGTCGACGCCGGTGTCCCGGTGCCCGTGCCGGCGGGTGCGGTGCTCGACATCGGTCCGGCGACCGCCGGCGTGCGCACCTACCTGGCCGTGGCCGGCGGGATCGACGTGCCGCCGGTGCTCGGCTCCCGGTCGACCGACACGCTGTCCGGGCTCGGACCGGCACCGCTGCGCGACGGCGACACGCTGCGGGTCGGTGCGCCCACCGGCCCGGCCGCGCCGGTCTGGTTCACGCCGGCAGCCGACCGCGAGCCGCGGCTGCGCGTCGCCCTCGGCCCCCGCGACGACTGGTTCACCGCCGACGCGATCGGCACCCTGACCACGGCCACCTGGACCGTCTCGACCAGGTCCAACCGGGTCGCCGCCCGCCTGGAAGGCCCGAAACTCACCCGCGCCAACCCCGACGAACTACCCAGCGAGGGCATCGTCCTCGGCGCGGTGCAGGTGCCCGCCGGCGGCGAGCCGCTGGTGTTCCTCGCCGACCACCCCACCACCGGCGGCTATCCGGTGATCGGGGTCGTGCACCCCGACGACCTGCCCCTGCTCGCCCAGTGCCGGCCGGGGGCCACCATCACGTTCACGCAGGGGAAACCATGGACCTGAACGCCGACCTGGCCGAGGGCTTCGGCCGCTGGCACCTCACCGAGGACGCGGCCCTGCTCGACTTCGTCACCAGCGCCAACGTCGCCTGCGGCTTCCACGCCGGCGACCCGCTGACCATGCGCTCGGTGTGCGCGCTCGCCGCCGCCAAGGGGGTGAGCGTCGGCGCCCAGGTGGGGTACCGCGACCTCGCCGGCTTCGGCCGCCGGTACATCGCCTACGAGCCCGCCGAGCTGGCCGCCGACGTGCTGTACCAGCTCGCCGCGCTCGACGGCATCGCCCGCACCGCCGGCACCCGGGTGCGCTACGTCAAGCCGCACGGCGCGCTGTACCACGCGGCCGCGCAGGACCCCGGGCAGGCCGGCGCGGTCGCCGAGGCGGTGGCCGCGTACGACACCGGCCTCGCCGTGCTCACCCTCCCCGGCTCGCGCCTGATGGACGCCGCCACGCAGAAGGGGCTCAGGTGCGTCCCGGAAGCTTTTCTCGACCGGGCCTACACCGCGACCGGCGGCCTCGTTCCGCGCGGACAGCCCGGTGCCGTCATCCACGACGCGGCCGAGGTCACCGCGCGGGCCGTGCGGATGGCCGGCGAGGGCACCGTGGTCGCCGCCGACGGCAGCGTGGTGCGGGTCGCGGCGGAGTCGTTCTGCCTGCACGGCGACACGCCCGCCGCGGTCGACGTCGGTCGGCGGGTGCGGGCGGCGCTGGAGGAGGCCGGGATCACCGTCGAACCGTTCGTGACCGTAGGCTGAGAGCAATCAACTTCCATCGGTTTCTGGGGTGTGCGGCGTGAAGGCCATGCTTCGGGACGACTCCGCCGAGCGGGCGGCCGAGCCGCCGCCACCGGCGCCGTCGGCCGACAACCGCGCGTCGTTCATGATCGCCGCGATCGCGGTGCTGGCGATGCTGGCGGTCACCGGGGTGGTGCTGGCCGTCCGCTCGGTCGGCGACGCCGACGACTCCCGTGCCGCCCGCGGCTACCAGGGCGAGATCGACGCGACCGAGTCGTTCCGGGCGGTGGCGTTCGACCCCGACGGCACCTGGCTGTTCGCGGCGACCGGTTCGTCGGTCGAGGTCCGGCATCCGGTCACGCACCGGCGCGACGGCGCGGTGTTCGCGGTCGGCGCCCCGGTCTCGGCGATGGCGATCAGCCCCGACGGGCGCCGGCTGGTCACCGTCAGCGACGACAATGCGATCCGGGTGTGGGACGTCGCGACCCGGCAGCCGGTCGGTGAGCCGCTGGTCGCCGACGGCCTGCGCCGGGCGTTCTCGATCGCGATCAGCTCCGACGGCACGCTGCTGGCCGCCGCCGGCGACGGCGGAACCGCGCTGTGGAACCTGGCCGGCCGGGAGTTCGTCGGTCTGCTGGCCGGCATCAACGGGTCGCACTCGTCGGTGGCGTTCAGCCCGGACGGGTCACGGATCGCCACCGGTGACACCGGCGGCGGCACGGTGACGCTGTGGAACACCAAGACCCGGCAGCCCGACGGTGAGGCGCTGGTGGCCCACGACCCGGGCGCCCCGATCAACGCGCTGGCCTTCGACCACAGCGGCACGCTGCTGGCCGACGGGAGCGGCGACTTCATTGCCAACGTCTGGAACCTGGTGACCCGCGAGCACACCCAGTTCACCGGCAACGAGCTGCAGCCGATCCACTCGGTGATCCTCAGCGACGACGGCCGCACGTTGATCACGGCCAGCCTCAACGCGGTGCGGATCTACGACGTCCCGGGCGTCGCCCAGGTGGGACAGGTCTTCGTCAAGGACGGCTCGGACGACTGCTGGGACGTCGCGCTGAGCCCGAACGGCGACACGCTGGCGGTGATCCGCGACCACCGGATCCAGTTCTGGAGCCTGGCGGCCGCCCGCAAGTAGCCCTGCGGGCGGCCCCGGCGCTCTCAGCCGTTATGCCAGGCGCGCCCGTCGCGTTCGAGGAGCTGGTCGCCCTCGGTCGGGCCCCAGCTGGCCGCCTCGTAGAACGGGATCCGGCCCTCGCTCTCCTGCCAGTGGGCGACGATCGGGTCGACGATCCGCCAGCTGTGCTCGACCTCGTCGGACCGGATGAACAGCGTCGGGTCGCCGATCATCGCGTCGAGCAGGAGCCGCTCGTACGCCTCCGGCGACTCCTCCTTGAACGTCTCCTGGTACGAGAACTCCATCGACGCCGATCGCACCTGGAACGAGTGCCCCGGCACCTTCGCGCCGAACCGCAGCGTGATGCCCTCGTCGGGCTGGATGCGCAGGATCAGCGCGTCGGGCTTGAGCTCGCTCACCTGGTCGGCCCGGATGGGCAGGTGCGGCGGACGCTGGAACTGCAGCACCACCTCGGTGAGCCGCCGCGGCAGGCGCTTGCCGGTGCGCACGTAGAACGGCACGCCCGCCCAGCGCCAGTTGTCGACGTCGAGGCGCAGCGCCGCGTACGTCTCGGTCTTCGACCGCGGGTTGACGCCGACCTCCTCGCGGTAGCCCGGCATCAGCTCGTCGGCCGTGCCGCCGCGGCTGTACTGGCCGCGCACCGCGATGCGGTCGATGTCGCGGGTGGTGGGCAGCCTGATCGACTGCAGCAGCTTCACCTTCTCGTTGCGCACGTTCTCCGGCGAGAACGACGCCGGCGGCTCCATCAGCGCCAGCGCGAGCACCTGCAGCACGTGGTTCTGCAGGATGTCGCGGGTGGCGCCGGCGTGCTCGTAGAAGCTGCCCCGGGTGCCGACGCCGAGCGTCTCGGCGACCGTGATCTGCACGTGGTCGACCCACGTGCGATCCCAGATCGGCTGGAAGATCGCGTTGGCGAACCGCAGCGCCAGCACGTTCTGCACCGTGTCCTTGCCGAGGTAGTGGTCGATGCGGAACACCTGCGACTCGTCGAACCCGGCGTGCACCGTGTCGTCGAGCGCCTTGGCGCTGGCCAGGTCGTGGCCGTACGGCTTCTCGATGACGACGCGGGAGAAGCCGTCGGGCGTGGCGCCCCGGTTCAGCCCGGCCGCGGTGAGCCCGCGCACCACCGGCTCGAACGCCTGCGCGGGCGTCGACAGGTAGAACACCCGGCTCCCGCCGGTGCCGTGCTGCTGGTCGATCTCGTCGAGCAGCGTCTTGAGCCGCGCGTAGGTGTCGGGGTCGTCGTAGCCGCCGGCGAGGTAGCGGAACCGCTCCAGCAGGCCGTTGTCGGGCCCGTTGGAGAGCTTGGCGCGGAACTCGTCGTCGCTCATCGGGCTGCGGGCCACACCGACGACGGCGAACTCCTTGGCCAGCCGCCTGTGGTGGCTCAGTTGCTTGAGCGCCGGCACCAACTTCCGGGCGGTCAGGTCACCGGACGCGCCGAAGATCACCAGCGTGGCCGGCGGTGCGCGTCGGTCGTCGGCTTCCACCGGCAGGTCGTTCATTGAGATTCCTCCCCACGGGCTTCGAGCAGGCGAAGCCAGATCTCGCTCACCGTCGGGTACGACGGGACGGCGTGCCACAGCGTCGAGACCGGAACCTTCCCGACCACGGCGATGGTGGCCGCGTGCACCAGTTCAGCAACATCGGGCCCGACGAAGGTGGCCCCGACGAGAACGTCCGACGTCCGGTCGATGACCAGGCCGGCACGTCCCTTGTAACCGTCGCGGTGCAGCGAGGCACCGGCGACGTTGCCCAGGTCGTACTCGACGGTCTCCACGTCGATGCCGCGCGACCGGGCCGCCGCCTCGGTGAGGCCGACGGAGGCCACCTGCGGGTCGCTGAACGCGACCTGCGGCACCATGTCGTGGTCGGCGATGTCGCGGTAGCGGGGACCGTCGAGGGGACGCCCCTCGGCGCGCGCCGCGATCACGGTGCCGGCGATCCGGGCCTGGTACTTGCCCATGTGCGTGAGCAGCGCCCGCCCGGTGACGTCGCCGACCGCGTAGAGCCATTCGTGCCCGGGGACGGTCAGATGGTCGTCGACCTCGACGAAGCCGTTGCGCAGCGGCAGCCCCAGCGCGTCCAGGCCGAGATTGTCCGTGGCCGGGACCCGCCCGGCCGCGACGACCACCTCGGCCACCACGAGCGTCTCGCCGCTCGCCACCAGGTCGACCGGGCCGCCGTGGACGCGCCCCTCGCCGGTGTCGGCCGGCGACTTGCGGCTGACCCGCTCCACGTCGACGCCGAACCGCACGTCGATGCCCAGTTCCGCGAACCGCTCGGCGACCAGCGCGCTCGCGAACGGCTCGCTGCGCGCCAGCAGCGCCTTGCCGCGCACGAGCATGGTGACCTCGGCGCCGAGGGCCCGCAGCCACACCGCCGCCTCGCAGGCCACCACGCCCCCACCGATCACGGCCACCTTCGACGGCACCTCGTGCAGGTTGGTCGCGTCGCGCGAGGTCCACGGCAGCGCCTCGCGCAGGCCGGGCACCGGCGGGATCTGCGCCGTGGTGCCGGTGGCCAGCACGACCGCGTGGTTCGCGGTGATGACGCGCTCGCCGACGGTGACTTCCTTGATGCCGGTGATGCGCGCGCGGCCCCGGACGACGTCGATGCCGACGGACCGGGCCCATTCGACCTGGGAACTGTCGTCGTGGTCGTGGGTGAACTGGTCGCGGCGCTTGAGCACGCCGGCCACGTCGAGCGTCGCCCCGCGCACTCCGGCGAGCGCACCCGCCGCGTCGACCACTTCGACCGATCGCAGCAACGCCTTGCTCGGCATGCACGCCCAGTACGAGCACTCGCCACCGACCAGTTCCTTCTCCACGATGGCGGCGGTGCGACCGCTGCCCTGGATCGCGTAACTCGCCGCGTTCTCGCCTGGCGGACCGCCACCGACGACGATGACATCCCACTGATCGCTCACGTAAGCACGCTACCGTGCCGGCTCGCCGTGCCGAGCGCCCCGAACGTGGTTAGGCTCTCAGATCGTGGGTGTTCGTCGGCTGTTGAACCTGTGGCCGGTGTACCGGCAGGCCACCGGCACCGACCCGCTGGGCCGCGGGGCTGCGGCGAAGTCGCCGCGCTCGGAGGCGCTGCACGCCCGCACAGGTGACGCCGATCACGTTGCCCGTTCCGTCTGCCCGTACTGCGCGGTGGGCTGCGGCCAGCGGGTGTTCGTGCGCGACGGCGAGGTGACCCAGATCGAGGGCGACCCCGACTCGCCGATCTCCCGCGGCCGGCTGTGCCCGAAGGGCTCGGCCAGCAAGAGCCTGGTGACCTCGCCCGACCGGCTCCGGACGGTCAAATACCGGCGACCGTTCGGCACCGAATGGGAGGACCTCGACCTCGACACGGCGATGGAGATGATCGCCGACCGGGTCGTCCAGGCCCGTGCCGAGACCTGGGAGACGCACTTCGACGGGAAGCGGGTCAACCGCACCCTCGGCATCTCCAGCCTCGGCGGGGCCACGCTCGACAACGAAGAGAACTACCTGATCAAGAAGCTGTTCACCGCTCTGGGCGCGATCCAGATCGAGAACCAGGCCCGTATTTGACACTCCGCGACGGTTCCCGGTCTGGGAACCAGCTTCGGTCGCGGTGGCGCGACCGGTTTCCAGCAGGATCTGGCGAACGCCGACTGCATCATCATCCAGGGCTCGAACATGGCCGAGGCCCATCCGGTGGGCTTCCAGTGGGTGATCGAGGCCAAGAACCGTGGGGCGACGGTCATCCACGTCGATCCCCGGTTCACGCGGACCTCGGCCCTGGCGCACAAGTTC
The DNA here is from genome assembly GCF_016863635.1 of Virgisporangium aurantiacum. Classification (GTDB taxonomy): domain Bacteria; phylum Actinomycetota; class Actinomycetes; order Mycobacteriales; family Micromonosporaceae; genus Virgisporangium; species Virgisporangium aurantiacum. The sequence goes on from NZ_BOPG01000002.1 coordinate 49,161, forward strand.
GTCGCCGTGCGGGCGGGGTCGGACATCGCGTTCCTGGGCGGCATCGTCAACTACATCCTGTCGAACGAGCTCGACTTCCGTGAGTACGTGCTCGCCTACACCAACGCGGCCACGATCCTGCGGGCGGACTTCGCCGACACCGAGGACCTCGGCGGCCTGTTCTCCGGGTACGACGAGGAGACGCGCACGTACGACCCGTCGTCGTGGCAGTACCAGGGCCAGGAGGACACCGGCGCGGACGACTCGGGCGACGCGCACAGCGACCGCGAGACGGCGTCGGCGATGGAGCACGAGTCGCACGGTCCGCCGGTCCCCTCGGGCACCGAACGCGACGAGACGCTGCAGCACCCGCGCTGCGTCTACCAGGTGCTGAAGCGGCACTTCGCCCGCTACACGCCGGAGGTCGTCGAGCAGGTGTGCGGGGTACCGCCGGCCGACTTCCGCGCGGTGTGCGAGGCGTGGACGCAGAACTCCGGCCGTGACCGCACCACCGCCCTGGTCTATTCGGTCGGCTGGACGCAGCACACCGTCGGCGTCCAGTACATCCGCACCGGGGCGATCATCCAGTTGCTGCTGGGCAACATGGGCCGCCCGGGCGGCGGCATCATGGCGCTGCGCGGGCACGCGAGCATCCAGGGCTCCACCGACATCCCGACGCTGTTCAACCTGCTGCCCGGCTATCTGCCGATGCCCAACGCCGCCCAGCACACCTCGCTGACCGGGTGGATCGACGGCATGCGGCAACCCGGCCAGAAGGGGTTCTGGGCCAACGCCGGGGCGTTCGCGACGTCACTCCTGAAGGCCTACTTCGGCGACGCTGCCACCGCGTCCAATGATTTCTGTTTTGATCATCTGCCCCGCATCACCGGCGACCATGGCACCTACCAGCAGGTGCTGAACATGATCGACGGCAAGGTCAAGGGCTACTTCCTGCTCGGCCAGAACCCGGCGGTCGGATCGGCGCACGGCAAGGCGCAGCGCCTCGGCATGGCCAACCTCGACTGGCTCGTGGTGCGCGACCTCTACGAGATCGAGAGCGCCAACTTCTGGCGCAGCGGCCCGGAGATCGAGACCGGGGAGATCTCGCCGGCGACCTGCCGGACCGAGGTGTTCCTGATGCCGGCGGCATCGCACGTCGAGAAGGAGGGGACGTTCACCCAGACGCAGCGGATGCTGCAGTGGCGGGAGAAGGCGCTCGACCCGCCGGGCGACTGCCGGTCGGAGTTGTGGTTCTTCTACCACCTGGGGCTCAAGATCCGGTCGCGGCTGGCGTCGTCCACGCTTGATCGCGACCGCCCGGTTCTCGACCTGGCCTGGGAGTACCCGGTGCACGGTTCGTGGGATGAACCGAGCGCTTCGGCTGTCTTGAAGGAGATCAACGGGTACGAGGTTTCCTCCGGGCGGCTTCTGTCCGGTTTCGCGGAGTACAAGGACGACGGGTCGACGGTCGGCGGCTGCTGGATCTACTCGGGCGTGTACGCCGACGGGGTCAACCAGGCCGCGCGGCGCAGACCCGGCAGCGAACAGAGCTGGGTGGCGCCCGAGTGGGGCTGGGTGTGGCCGATGAACCGGCGCATCCTCTACAACCGCGCGTCGGCGGATCCTTCCGGCCGGCCGTGGAGCGAACGCAAGGCCTACGTGTGGTGGGATGCCGAAGCGGGCGAGTGGACCGGTCACGACGTCCCCGATTTTCCGAAGGGTCTCGCGCCCGGCTACCGGCCGCCGCCCGACGCCAGCGGCACGGAGGCGCTCGCCGGTGACGACCCGTTCATCATGCAGGGAGACGGGAAGGGCTGGCTGTACGTGCCCGCCGGGCTGATCGACGGACCCATGCCGACGCACTACGAGCCGGTCGAGTCGCCGGTGAGCAACCCGCTGTACAAGCAGCAGGCCAACCCGACCCGCAAGGCGTACCCGCGCGAGGAGAACCCCGACAACCCGAGCGCGCCGGACCGCCACCACGAGGTGTTCCCGTTCGTCTTCACGACGAGCCGGCTCACCGAGCACCACACCGCCGGCGGGATGAGCCGCACGCTGGCGTACCTGTCGGAGTTGCAGCCGGCGATGTTCGTGGAGGTCTCGCGCTCGTTGGCTTCTTTGCGCGGGCTCTCCCACATGGACTGGGCGCATATCGTGACGGCGCGGTCGGTGGTCGAGGCCCGGGTGCACGTCACGGATCGGCTTCGGCCATTGCGGGTGGACGGACGTGAGCTGCACCAGCTCTGGCTGCCGTACCACTGGGGCAGCAGCGGCCTGGTGACCGGCGACTCGACGAACGACCTGATCGGGATCAACCTGGACCCGAACGTGCTGATCCAGGAGAGCAAGGTGGGCACGTGCGACATCCGGCCCGGCCGTCGCCCGGTGGGGCCGGACCTGCTTTCCTTTGTCGAGGAGTACCGGCGACGGGCGGGGATCTAGATGGTTGCCTACGATCCGGCTACGGCGTCGGGCTACGTCGACGCGCCGCCGCGGATGGGGTTCTTCACCGACACGAGCGTCTGCATCGGGTGCAAGGCGTGCGAGGTCGCCTGCAAGGAGTGGAACGCCGTTCCGGCCGACGGGTTCAACCTGCTCGGTCTCTCGTACGACAACACCGGGCGGCTCGACGCGAACTCGTGGCGGCACGTGGCGTTCATCGAGCAGCCTCCCGCTCCCGGCGGCGGCGACGATCCGCGCTGGCTGATGATGTCGAACGTCTGCAAGCACTGCACCCACGCCGCCTGCCTCGACGTCTGCCCGACCGGGTCGCTGTTCCGCACCGAGTTCGGCACGGTGGTGGTGCAGGAGGACATCTGCAACGGTTGCGGCTACTGCATCCCGGCCTGCCCGTACGGCGTCATCGACCAGCGCAAGGACGACGGCCGGGCCTGGAAGTGCACGATGTGCTACGACCGGCTCGGCGACGGGCTGACGCCCGCCTGCGCGAAGGCGTGCCCCACCGAGTCGATCCAGTACGGGGAGCTGTCCGAGCTCCGCTCGCGGGCCGCTTCCCGCGTTGATGCCCTGCACGAGGCCGGCGTCCCGGCCGCCCGGCTGTACGGCCACGACCCCGATGACGGCGTGGGCGGCGACGGCGCGTTCTTCCTGCTGCTCGACGAGCCCGAGGTGTACGGTCTGCCACCGGACCCGGTGGTCACCACCCGCGACCTGCCGACGATGTGGAAGAGCGCCGGCTGGGCCGCGCTGGCGATGGCGGCCTCCGTCGCGGTGTCGTTCCTCGGGAGGAAGCGATGAGTTCCTATTACGGGCGGCCGATCGTCAGGGCACCCGTGTGGAAGCACGACATACCGGCCTACCTCTTCACCGGCGGCCTCGCGGCCGGATCGGCGCTGCTGGCCGCCGGCGCCGACCTCACCGGACGCCCGGTCACCCGCCGCGCCGGCCGGCTGACGGCGTTGGCCGCGCTGGGCGCGAGCACGTACTTCCTCGTGAACGACCTGGGCCGCCCGGAACGGTTCCACCACATGCTCCGGGTGGCGAAGCCGACCTCACCGATGTCGATGGGCACCTGGGTCCTCAGCGCCTTCGGCGGCCTGGCCGGCACGGCGGCTGTCGCCGACCTCGGTTCGCGGTCGCCTGGCGGCGGTGGTTCGCGGTCGGCTGGTGGCGTCGGTTCGCGGTCGCCTGGTGGCCGCGGTTCGCGGTCGCTTCGTGGCATCGCGCGCGGTGCCGGGCTCGGCGCGGCGGCCGTGGCACCGGCGCTGGCCACCTACACCGGCGTGCTGCTCGCCAACACGGCCATGCCGTCGTGGCACGTGGCGCACCGGGAACTGCCGGTGGTGTTCGCCGGGAGCGCGTTGGCCAGCGGCGCCGGGGTCGGGCTGGTCGCCGCCGCGGTGACGCCCGGTGCGCTCGCCGAAGCCACGCCGGCCCGACGGCTGGCGGTCGCCGGTGCGGCGCTGGAGCTGTTCGGCGCCCACCGCGCGGAGACCCGGCACGGCCTGCTCAGCGAGCCCTTCGCCACCGGCCGGGCCGGCCGGCTGTTGCGGGCCGGCCGCACCCTGACCGCGATCGGGGTCGCCGGCGCCCTGTTCGGCCGCCGCGGCCGGGTGGCGACGGCCGCGTCCGGCGTCGCGCTGCTGGCCGCGTCCCTGGCGACGCGGTTCGGCATCTACGAGGCCGGGGTGGCGTCGGCCGCCGACCCGAAGTACACGGTCGAACCCCAGCGCCAGCGCCTCGGCCGCTAGCTTAGCGGGCGGCGCGTCCGCAGATCTTGCGGTCGTAGCCGGTGGCCGTGCGGGCGGTGTTGCCCGCCGTGCACTTGCCCGACCCGTCGGCGAAGGCCTCGAACCGCCACAACGACGCCCGCGACCCGCACTCCGCCCGCAGCGGCGGCAGTCCGCGGTTCTCGAGGCTGAGGTCGACGCAGTCGCCGGGCTTGGGCATCCCACCCTTGTCGCCGGGGCCGAGGCACAGGACCGTACCCGTCTTGCCCGGCAAGGGGACGCGGCTGAGCGTCCCCTCGGCGGTGCAGCCGGCCGCGTCGGCGGCCGTGGCCAGCACCTTCGCCCAGTAGTCGGTGGCGCAGGCGCCCTCGTCGACCTGGTCGTTGGCGCCCCGCTGGTTGCCGCTGCTCAGCACCACGACGCAGTCACCGGTCACCACCTTGCCGGCGCCACCGCCGGCGTCGCCGGGATGCGGACCCTTCACCAGCCGCGCGCACACGATCTGCCCGGCACCGGCCACGATCCCCTGGATGAGGTAGGCCTCGTCGGTGTTGTCGGGGCAGCCGTCGTCGGCCGGAGTCGCCGCACCGGCATTGACCTTGACCCCCAACGCCGCGATCTTCGACAGCGCCTGCGGATCGTCACAGTCGACCGGTGCGAACTGCCGCTGCGCCTCCAGCACCCGCTTCTTCTCCGGGTCGGTGCTCGGTGCGATCGTGGTCGGGCCGCTGGTCTGCTTCACGCAGGAGCCGACCTCCCACGCCGCCGCCTTCGGTGCCCCGTCCTCCCGGAACGTCGAGAAGAGCAGCCACCCACCGACCCCGACCGCCGCCACCACCACGACAGCGGCGACGACGATGGCGATCAGCTTGCCCTTGCCGGGGCGCCGCCCCGGCGGCCGCGGAAACTGCCCGCTGGTCGACCCGTAGCCGGGCTGCCCCGGTCGCGGCGGCTGCCCCGGTGGCCCGAACGGGCCGCCACCCGGCGCGCTCTGGCCACCCCCGAACCCCGGCTGCCCCCCGGGCTGCCCCGGCGGCGCGTATCCCGGCTGGCCCGGCGCGGCGTATCCGGGCTGGCCCGGCGGGGCGTATCCCGGCTGGCCCGGCGGCCCGAATCCCGGCGAGCCGGCCTGCCCCGGGGCGAATCCCGCCCCTGCGCCGGACCCGAACCCCTGCCCCCCGTGCCCGAACCCGCCCTGGCCGAAGCCGGCCCGGCCGTGCCCGAACCCGGGATCGTCGTCGCCCCCACCGGACGGTGCGGGCGCCGCCGGTGCGGGCTGCGCTCCCCCGGTGACCGAGGAGGGCCACAAAATCGCACCGCCGCCACTGACAGGGGCAGCCCCGCCCCCGGACGCGGGAGCCGCAGAGCCGGCCGCAGCACCGCCGGCCGCGCCGGTAGGCCGGGGTGCACCGCCCCCCGCACCGCCGCCGGGCGCGGATGTGCCACCCGACCGGGCCGCGCCGGGCGGATTGCCGCGGTCGGGCCCTTGCTCGGCAGCGGGTGGACCGCCGCCGGCTCCCGGCCAGAGCACGGGGCGCTCGTCTCCTGTGGGCTGCTCAGACACGATTCCTACCCCCGTGGCGTCGACAACCCGACACACTTTATCGACCCGCTTCCACCCCCCTCGCACCCGAGCCACCCCCGTCGATCTTGGGCCCGCTTCGCGGATCTTGGACTCCTTGAGGGGTTATGGCACCTCGGGCAGTCCAAGATCCGGAAACGTACGAACGGAGCAAGGGTCAGGGTGCCGCGCGGTTGCGGTGGGCGGCCTCCACGAGGTTCGACAGGGCGGCCTCGACCTGCTCGTACGTGCGGGTCTTCAACCCGCAGTCGGGGTTGGCCCAGACCCGGTCGCGGGGCAGCACGGCCAGCGCGTCGGCCAGCGCCGCCGACACCTCGTCGACCGAGGGGATCCGTGGGGAGTGGATGTCGTACACGCCCGGGCCCAGGCCACGGTCGAACGCGGCCACCGAGGGCAGGATCCGCCCGTGGGAGCGGGCCGACTCGATCGTGGTCACGTCGGCGTCCAGGCCGTCGATGGCGGCGACGATCTGGTCGGCGTCGGAGTAGCACAGGTGGGTGTGCACCTGGACGCCGTCGGGTGCCGAGGAGGTCGCGCGGCGGTAGGCCTCGACCGCCCACGACAGGTACTCGGCCTGCGACGAGTGCCGCAGCGGCAGCAGTTCCCGCAGCGCCGGTTCGTCGACCTGGATGATCGGCACGCCGGCCGCGGACAGGTCGGCGACCTCCGCGGCGACGGCGTCGGCCACCTGCGTCACCACGTCGCGCAACGGTAGGTCGGTTCGCACGAACGACCAGGCCACGATCGTCACCGGGCCGGTCAGCATGCCCTTCACCGGCCGGTCGGTCAGCGACCGGGCGAAGGCGGTCCAGCGCAGGGTGATCGGGGCGGCGCGGCGCACGTCGCCGTGCAGGATCGGCGGACGCGTGCACCGCGAACCGTACGACTGCACCCAACCGTGCCGCGTCACCGCGAACCCGTCGAGGTGTTCCGCGAAGTACTGCACCATGTCGTTGCGCTCGGGTTCGCCGTGCACGAGCACGTCCAGGCCGAGCCGTTCCTGCAAGCGGATCACCCGCTCGATCTCGGCCTCGATCCGCTTCTCGTACTCCGAAACGCCCAGATCGCCGGCGGCCAGCGAGGAACGCGCGGCACGCAACTCGCCGGTCTGCGGGAACGACCCGATCGTGGTCGTCGGCAGCGGCGGCAGCCCGAGCCGCTCCTGCGCCGCCCGCCGCGCGGCATAGGGCCCGCGCCGAACGGCGGGCGCGCTCACGCGGTCCACAACAGAACCACCGCGAGCCGAGACCGGCCCCGTGGCCTCGCCCGACGCGAAGGCCGCGGCCAGGTCGACGACCTCCGCGACCTTCTGGTCGGCGAACGCGAGCCGGGCGCGCAACGCGTCGTCGAGGTCGGGCTCAAGATCAAGATCATAGGGGACGTGCATGAGCGAACTCGACGTACCGACCGCGACCGAGGCGCCCAGGTCGCGGACGGCGTACAGCGTGGCCAGCGCCGCACCGCGGTCGGTGCGCCAGACATCGCGTCCGGACACCACGCCCGCCACGATGATCTTGTCGGTCAACGGCAGGGTGGGCACGGCGCCGTGCACGAGATCGAGCGCGATCGCTTCCACGGGCGACGCGACCAGGGCGGGGAGCACCGGATCGGCGTCACCGAAGTAGGTGGCCACGAGGAGCTTCGGCCGGTCGGCCACGGCGCCCAGCCGGTCGTACGCGGCGAACGGAACGTCGGTGACGAACGCGGGCTCGTCGAACTGCACCCATTCGACCCGCTCGGCGGCGAGCAGGCTCAGCAGTTTCTCGTACTCGTCGAGCACCTCGGGCAGGCGGGCCGGGTCGGCGCCGGCCAGGTGCAGGAACGTCACCGGGCCGACGAACACCGGGCGGGTCTCGTGGCCGAGCGCGCGGGCCTCGGCGATCTCGGCGAGCGGCTTCGTGGCGTCGAGCCGCAGGTTCCGGCCCAGCTCCGGGACGATGTAGTGGTAGTTCGTGTTGAACCACTTCGTCATGCGCAGCGGCGGGGTCTTTGCCGTGCCGCGGGCCATCGCGAAGTACGGGTCGGGCTGGTCGCGGTAGCGGTCCGGCACGGCGCCGAGCAGCACGGCCGTGTCGAGCACGTGGTCGTACTCGGAGAACGTGTTCGACGGCAGGCCACCGAGGCCCTTGCCGGCGAGCGTGCGCCAGGCCTGCGCGCGCAGGTCGGCGCCGACGCGGTCGAGGTCGGCGCGGTCGGCGCGGCCGTCCCAGTAGGCCTCCAGGGCCCGCTTCAACTCGCGGCGCGGCCCGATGCGCGGGTAGCCCAGAACGGTGGACGCGGGGAACGGCACGGTTTGCTCCTTTCACGTGGACCGGCCGATCCTGCCCGCGATGATCGGCCGCCGCCGGTTCCATTGCCGATGCTTATAGTTGGCCGATGCTGCGCGACGTCGCGTGTTTCGTGCGGGTCGCCGAACGGGGTGGTTTCTCCCGGGCCGCGGCCGACCTGCGCCTGTCCCAGCCCGCGATCAGCCAGGCGATCGGCCGGCTGGAGCGCGCGTTCGGCACCCGGCTGTTCGAGCGCAGCAGCCGCGCGGTGCGGCTGACCACCGCCGGAAAGGCCCTGCTCCCCTACGCGGAGGCGCTGCTCGCCGCCGAGTCCGCGTTGCGCGACGAGGCGGCCCGGCAGTCGGTGCCGACCATTCGATTCGCTTATCCACCGCTCGTCGGCCCGCTGGTGGCCCGGGTCGTCCGGCGGTTGGCCGGCCGCACCCCGGCCGTCGACGTCGACCTGCACCCGGCCGGGTGGAGCGAGGCCACCGCCGCCCTCGCCGCCGGCGACGTGCCCGCCGCGATCCTCAGCTACCCCTTCCCGGCCGGCCGCCCGACCACCGCCCGGTTCCAGGTGCCGGTGGACCACCTGGCGGTGCCGGCCGGCGGTCCGCTCGCCGGTCGCGCCCTGCTCCGGCCCGCCGATCTGGGCCGGCACCCCTTGTTGCTGCCCGCCACCCGCCCGCCCGGCAGCATGTGGGCGCGGCTCGCCGGTCTGGTTCCACGTCACCGCGTGGTCGGCCCGGACCTCGACGACTTCGCCGCACCCCTCGACCTGGTCGCCGCCGGCGCCGGCGTGCTGGCCGCACCGCGGCTGGTGGCCGAGACCGTCCGCCGGCCCGACGTGCGGTTCGTGCCGCTCGACGCGGGCGACCTGCGCATCACGTACGGCCTGGTCTGGACGCCGGAGGCCGCCTCGCCGGAGGTCATGGCGCTGGTGAGCACCGTGCAGGAAGCCCTGCGTACCCGGTAACTTGGCCTCGTGAAGAGCGGATCGGAGATCCTCGAGGTCGACGGGTTCGACGTCACCGTCACCAACCCCGCCAAGGTGTACTTCCCGCGCACCGGGCACACCAAGCTCGACCTGGTCCGCTACTACCTGTCGGTGGCCGGCGGCGCGCTCACCGCGGTCGGCGACCGGCCGATGGCGCTCAAGCGGTACGTGAACGGCATCGACAAGGAGGCGTTCTTCCAGAAGCGGGCGCCCGAGAAGCGGCCCGAGTGGATCGAGACGGTCGAGCTCAAGTACCCGTCGGGACGCTCGGCGCACGAGATCGTCGTGCGCGAGGCCGCGCAGCTCGCCTGGGTGGTCAACCTCGGCTGCGTCGACCTGCATCCGCACTCCGTGCGGGCCGCCGACGTCCACCACCCCGACGAACTCCGGGTCGACCTCGACCCGGTGCCGGGCGTCCCCTGGTCGATGGTGCGCGACGTGGCCCTGGTGGCCCGCGAGGTGCTCGCCGACCACGGCCTCACCGGCTGGCCGAAGACCACCGGCTCGCGCGGCTTCCACATCTACTGCCGCATCGCGCCGGCCTGGACGTTCCGCCAGGTGCACCGGGCCGCCGCGGCGCTCGCCCGGGAGATCGCCGAGCGGGCGCCGGACATCGCCACGGCACGGTGGTGGAAGGAGGAGCGGCACGGCGTCTTCGTCGACTACAACCAGAACGCCAAGGACCGCACCACCGCCGCCGGCTACTCGGTCCGCCCGACCCAGGACGCGCGCGTTTCCGCGACGCTGAGCTGGGACGAGGTCCCCGACTGCGACCCCGCCGACTTCACGATCGACACCATGCCGGCCCGGTACGCGTCGATCGGTGACCCGTGGGCGGGCATCGACGACACGGCCGGTTCCCTCGACTCGCTCCTCGAACTGGCCGACCGCCAGAAGGACGATCCTTCGCCGGAGGGCGAGGTCGCGCCGTCGGCGCCCGGCAAGTCGTACGGCGCCTCGGGGCGGCGGCGCACGTCGGCCGCGCTCATCGAGATCAGTCGGGCCAGGACCCGCGAAGAGGCGCTGGAGGGCCTGGAGAGGTGGAAGGTCCGCCACCCCGGCATCGTCGAGCGCCTCGAACCGGCGGAGATTCTGGTGGACGCGATGCGGGGACGCAGCACCGCCTGGTACCGGGTGCGCCTGAACGTCACGAACATCCCGGCCGACGAACGGCCGGCGCAGGAGGAGCTCGAGGTCGACTACGACCCGTTCGAGGGCTGGTCCGGGCCGCCGGGGGCTCAGCCGCGCGGCGAGTAGGCCCAGTGCCAGGGCTCGCGCGGCGTGTCCTCCCGGAAGCCGTACCTCGCGGCGTTCGCGCGCATCCACGCCTGTGCCTGCGGGTTCAGGTCGAGGTCGGCGGCCATTCCCCAGCCGTGGTCGCTGGTGCCGGGCTTCGCCGCCAGGCCGCCCTGCGAGTAGAGGCCCTTGCGCTGGGCGAGATCGACCTGCTCCGCGTACGGGCGGTACGAGTCGGTGATGCCGATGCTCACGCCGGCCCGCTTCGCGTCGGCCATCAGCCGGGTCAACGAGTCGGCGGCGGGCGCCCACAGCCGGTGCCGGGTATCGCCGACCTGGCTGAGCGCGCCGGCCGGGATCCGGCCGTTGCCGTAGGCGGCGAGATCGAGGGGGACGCCGTTCGCGTTCAGCTTGGCCCGGCCGGCGCCGATGAGACCGGTGGCGCCGAGGCTCAGCCCACTACCGGACCCGCCCTCGAGACCCGCGGTGCCGGCCAGCGCATCGGTGTAGGTCTGCGCGAAAGCCTTGGCGTTGGCGGTGCCGCTCAGCACGGTGCCGCTCGGAACGGCGCCCGTGCGGAGCCCCGCGAGCTGCGATTCGATATACGTGATGCGGCTGGTGATGCTGCTGATCGCGTCCAACGGTGTGGTTCCCCCCGTGAGCCGACCCGGTCGACGCATCCGGATCGGCCGGGTTCCCGACATCCTGAGGAATTCGCTCGCGTCCGCTCCCGAGCGCCTGCTCTCATGGCCGCATGGACCTCGACTGGCTCGACCCGCACCAGCTCGATCCGCGCGACGCCGCCGGCGCGCTGGCGGTCCTCGAAGTCGCCCGCGCCGCCGACACCCCGGTGCTGGCACCCATGCTCACCACCTCGTTCACCCACCGCCTCGAGCACGGGTGGGACGGCGATCCGCCGCTCACCGCCGTTCACCGCGACGCGCGCGGCCGCATCGACGCCGTGCTCGACGTGTGGCTGCCGCGCTGGGACAACCGGCACATCGGCCTGATCGGCGTCACCGTCGATCCGCTGTCGCGGGGCACGGGGCTCGGCCGGGCGCTGTACGAGGCGGGCGTCGAGCGGGCCCGCGCCGACAACCGCACCACGATCCTGTCGGAGACGTACGACTACCCGGCCGGCGTCGGCTTCCTCACCGCGATGGGCCTCTCCCCGGCGGCCGAGAACATCATGCGCCGCCAGGACCCGGCCGAGCTCGACTGGACCCGGCTCGACGGCCTCTACGAAGCCGCGGAGCGGAAGGCCACCGCGTACGACCTGGTGCGCGTCGCCGGTCTCACGCCGGCCGACCAGCTCGACGCGGTCGCGGTGATGACCGCCGCGATCAACGACTCGCCCATGGACGGCCTCGACGTCGAAGACGACGTGTACACGCCGGAGCGCGTGCACCGCTTCGAGACGGCGCAGCTCGCCCGCGGCCGGCGGATCTACCGGCTGATGGCCCGGCACCGCGACACCGGCGAGCTGGCCGGCCACACGATGGTCGGCGTCGACCGGGAGCGGCCGTGGCTCGGTTTCCAGTTCGACACCAGCGTGGTCCGCGCGCACCGGGGGAACCGGCTGGGGCTGCTGTTGAAGATCGGCATGCTGCGCTGGCTGGCCGTCGAGGAGCCGCAACTCCGCTCGGTCGACACCGGCAACGCCGCCTCGAACAGCTACATGATCTCGATCAACGACGCGATCGGCTACAAGGTGATCGGCAGCGTGCTGGAGTACCAGGTCAAGCAGAGCTGACCCGCGCCGGCGCCTCGGGCAGGCTGGGCCACTCGGCGCTGGCGCGGTTCACCAGGGCGTCCATCGCGTCGACGGCGAGCGGCTCGGCGAAGTGGTAGCCCTGCGCGTTGTCGCAGCCGAGCATCGTCAGCTCGGTGGCCTGCGCCGGCTGCTCGATGCCCTCGGCCACCGTGTGCAGCTGCAGGATCTGCCCGAGCCGGATCACCGCCTCGGCCACGGCCGCGCCCGCCGGGTCACCGTTCAGCTCCGCGACGAAGCTCCGGTCGATCTTGAGGATGTCGACCGGCAGCCGGCTCAGGTACCGGAGGCTGGAGTAGCCGGTGCCGAAGTCGTCGATCGCCACCCGGATGCCCCGCTTGCGCAGCTCGGTGAGGTGCGACAGGGCCGCCGCCTCGTTCACCAGCGCGCTCTCGGTGACCTCCAGCACCAGGCGGGCCGGGTTGTAACCGACGCGCTCGATCAGCTCGATCACCTCGTCGGCGAACGCGGGCCGCTCCAGTTGCAGCGCCGACACGTTGACGCTCAGGTACATCCCCCGTTCCGGCGGTAGCCGGTCCTGCCACTGCTTCACCTGCACGAGGGCCTGTTCCAGCACCCACGAGCCGATCTCGTGGATGTGCCCGGTCTCCTCCGCCAGCGGGATGAACGTCGCCGGCGGCACGATGCCGCGGGTGGGGTGGTGCCAGCGGGCCAGCGCCTCGACCCCGGCGAGGTCGCCGGACGACAGCGCCACGATGGGCTGGTACGCCACCCGCATCTCGCCGGCGGTGACCGCCTGGCCGAGCTCCTCGCCGAGCACCGCCAGCTCCCGGCCGAGCTCCATGCTGCCCTCGACGTACACCTGCCAGCCGTGGGAACGGCGGCGCTTGGCGACGTACATCGCCACGTCGGCGCTGTGCAGCAGGTCGCGCTCGGCGACGGCGCCCGCACCGTCCGGGAAGGAACTGAGGGCGACGCCGATGCTGGTGCGCAGGTGCCGCTCGGCGCCGGCCACCAGCACCGGCTCCTGCAGGGCGGCCAGGATCCGGTCGGCGACCGCCGTGGCCGCCGCGACGTCGTCGACGCTCTCCAGCAGGACGGCGAACTCGTCGCCGCCGAGCCGGGCGACCAGGTCGCCCTCGCGGACGCTGGCCCTGAGCACGCCGGCGAACGCGATCAGCACCTGGTCGCCGGCGTCGTGCCCGAACGTGTCGTTGACCTGCTTGAACCCGTCGAGGTCGAGCAGCAGCACACCGACCGGCCGGCCGGAGCGGGCGGCCCGCTGGGCGCTGCGGGACAGCTCGTCCCGCAGGCGCATCCGGTTCGCGACGCCGGTGAGCCGGTCCGTCACCAGCAGGGTCTGGTTCTCGCGCAGCGTGAGGACCTGGCGGACGGTGACCCCGACGGTCATCACGACGCCGCCCGCGACGAGGCCGTACCAGCGCGCGACGCCCGCCGCCCAGGCGGCGTACGCCAGGACGCCATAGCCGAGGAGGAGGGCGGCGTAGGGCAGCCCGCTGGTGCGCGGCCGGTACCGCCACCACACCGGCCGGGCCGGACGCATCGGCTGCCCGGCCAGCCAGATCTGCTCCACGGCCGCGGCGATCATGAAGAACAGCGGGATCGGGATGAGCACCTCGGCGAGCCGGTGGGCGCCGAGCGCCGGTCCGCCGGCGAGCGCCGAGAGGGCCAGGTAGAAGTCGACGGCGAGGTAGCTGAGCGTGCCGGCGAAGAGCAGCGACAGCGGCCGGCGGCCGGCCAGCACCGCCCCGCGCAGCATCATCGTGCAGACGCCGAGGATCAGCACCAGGTCGCTGACCGGCACGATCATCGAGGTGAGCTGCTGCCGGTCGGCACTGCCGGCCGGGTCGGTGATCGCCGGACCGACGAGGAAGTACCAGATGAGCATGAGCCCGGCGCCGACGACGGTGGTGACGTCCATGGCCATCTTCCAGCCGGCCCGGCCGGTCAGCGGCTCGGCCGCGAACATCAGCAGGCCGACGAGCAGCACCAGCACGAACCCGATCCGCCCGCCGATGCTCAGCACCTGCGTCAGCGGCATCTCGTGGTCGTCGGTGACGGCGTAGATCCCGAACCCGACGCTGGCCAGCCACAACGCCACGAAGCAGGCCATGACCAGCCACCACGGCCGGCGCTGCGCCTTCGGCAGCCCGGGGTGGATGGCCGCCCGCAGGGCGTAGAGCGCGCCGGCGAAGGTCAACGCGACGAACGACCCGCTGGCCACGACGTTGTGAACCGGCCGCCCGTGCGAGATCACCAACGCGGCGACGATCAACGGGAAGGTCAGGTACGGGAGCAGCAGCACCAGCGGCCGGCGCGCACCTGTCTTCATCTGCACAGCCCGCACGTCGGAGCGGCGCGGCGAAACTTGAGGATTACCGGTCTGGTAGGCATGACGGATACGCCAAATCTCCCTGACCCTGCTCCGGGCCGACTGCGCCAACTGCTTCGGCTTGTGCTGCGTCGCCCCGGCCTTCGCCCGCTCGTCCGATTTCGCGATCGACAAGCCGGCCGGCCGCGCCTGCCCGAATCTCGGCACGGATTTCCGGTGCGGCATCCACTCGTCGCTCCGCGACAAGGGCTTCGCCGGCTGCACCGTGTTCGACTGCTTCGGCGCCGGCCAGCAGATCTCCCGATCCACCTACGCCGGCCGCGACTGGCAGGCCGACCCCGCCGGCGCCGGCCAGATGTTCGCCGCGTTCGGCGTGATGCGACACCTGCACGAACTGCTGTACTACCTGACCGAGTCGCTGGAGGTCCCCCGCGCCCGGCGCCTGCACGCCGAGGTGGCCGCCGCCCGCGACGGCATCCTCGCCCTCACCGACGGCTCCCCCGACGAGCTGCTGGCCCTCGACGTCGCCCCGCTACGCACCGGCGTGGGCGACCTGCTGTCCCGGGTGAGCGACCTGGCCCGGAGCCCGGCCGGCGGCCGGAAACCCAGCGGCCCGAAACGCGACCGTCGCGGCGCCGACCTGGTCGGCGCGGTACTCACCGGCACGAACTTCCGCGGCGCCACCCTGCGCGGCGCCTACCTGATCGGCGCCGACCTCACCGACGCCGACCTCCGCGACACCGACCTCCTCGGGGCCGACCTACGCGGAGCAGACCTCTCCGGCGCCAACCTCACCGGCGCCCTCTTCCTGCTGCAGTCCCAACTGAACTCCGCCCGCGGAGACGCGCGTACCGTCCTCCCGCCCAGCCGCACCCAACCCACCCACTGGCCGGCCGACGCTCGGCTCTAGTCGCCGGCCAGGAGTTGGTCGAAAGACGTGGTCAGGTCGAAGGGGTCGTGCACCGTGGCGGGGTTGCGGCGGAGGATTTCGGCGGACAGTTCGTGGGCGGCGCGCTCGATTCGGGCGGCCAGGGCGGTGTCGGCGCCGCCGCTGGCCCAGTCTTCCGGTGCCGCGAACACCGATGTGGCCACCGGCGCGGCACGCAGGTACGTGAACATCGGGCGCAGCGCGTACTCCAGCGCCAGCGAGTGACGGGCGGTGCCGCCGGTGGCGCCGAGCAGGACGGGCTTGTCGCGCAGCGAGCCCTCCTCGAATACGTCGAAGAACGACTTGAACAGGCCGCTGTACGAGGTGTTGAAGATCGGCGTCACCACGATCAGGCCGTCGGCGCCGGCGATCTCGGCCAGCGTCGACGCGAGCGCCGCCGGCGGGAAGCCGGTGAGCAGGTTGTTGACCACGTCGTGGGAGTGGTCGCGCACCTCGATCACCGGCAACGCGCGAATGGCGTCGGAGGACGCGGCGACGACGCCGGCGGCCAGCCGCTCGGCCAGCAGGCGGCTGGACGAGGGCTGGCTCAACCCGGCCGAGACGACCGCCAGCGTGCGCGGGGTCACTGCGCGGCCACCTCCAAAGAGCCGGCGGCGACCAGCGAGGCGTGCGTCGGCGGGTCGGGCACGTGCGGCGGACGGCCGACCGCGAACTCCTTGCGCAGCACCGGCACGACCTCCTCGCCCAGGATGTCCAACTGCTCCAGCACCGTCTTCAACGGCAGCCCCGCGTGGTCGAGCAGGAACAGCTGCCGCTGGTAGTCGCCGACGTACTCCCGGAACCCCAGCGTGCGGTCGATCACCTGCTGCGGGCTGCCGACGGTCAACGGCGTCTCGCGGCTGAACTCCTCCAGCGACGGCCCGTGCCCGTACACCGGCGCGTTGTCGAAGTACGGCCGGAACTCGTTCACCGCGTCCTGTGAGTTGCGACGCATGAACACCTGCCCGCCCAGCCCCACGATCGCCTGGTCGGCCGACCCGTGGCCGTAGTGCTCGAACCGCTTGCGGTACAGCCCCACCATCCGCTGGGTGTGTGACGCCGGCCAGAAGATGTGGTTCGCGAAGAACCCGTCGCCGTAGTAGGCGGCCTGCTCGGCGATCTCCGGGCTGCGGATCGAGCCGTGCCACACGAACGGCGGCACCCCGTCCAACGGCCGCGGCGTCGACGTGAACGACTGCAGCGGGGTACGGAACTTCCCCTCCCAGTCGACGACGTCCTCCCGCCACAACCGGCGCAGCAGCGCGTAGTTCTCGACCGCCAGCGGGATCCCCATCCGGATGTCCTGCCCGAACCACGGGTACACCGGCCCGGTGTTGCCGCGACCCATCATCAGGTCGACCCGGCCGTCGGCCAGGTGCTGCAGCATCGCGTAGTCCTCGGCGATCTTCACCGGGTCGTTGGTGGTGATCAGCGTGGTCGCCGTCGACAGCAGCAGCCGTGACGTGCGCGCGGCGATGTACCCGAGCATGGTCGTGGGCGACGACGGCACGAACGGCGGGTTGTGGTGCTCGCCCATGGCGAACACGTCGAGCCCGACCTCCTCCGCCTTCAGCGCGATCGCGACCATCGCCTTGATCCGCTCGGCCTCGGTAGGCTCCCGCCCGGTGGTCGGGTCGGGCGTCACGTCGCCGACGGTGAAGACCCCGAAATGCATCTCGCGCTCCTCAATCAGATGTCCTGCCTTCCCAAACTAATTGCCTATGCAACTAATTCCCAGGGGTGAGGCGCAAGGTCACAACCTGGAAGGGGCGCAAGGTGATTCCGACGCCGCCGGCGGTTATTTCGGACGCCGTGAGCACCCGTTCGAGCAGGTCCGTTTCCGCCGCGGCGGCGACCGGGAAGTTCGCCGCGAGCGTGGCGCTCGCCCGTCCACCGAGCGCCTCGTACAGCCGCACCACGACGTCGCCGCTCCGGTCGTCGGCCAGCTTGACGGCCTCGACCACCACCGCGTCGGAGTTGACCGACACGAGCGGGACCACCACGGCGCTCCCCGGCTGCCGGCGGGCCGGCAGGTTGATCCGGTAGCCGGCGCGCACGGCCGCGCCGATCGTGGCACCGGGCACGAGCGCGTAGCGGAACCGGTGCTCGCCCTGGTCGGTCTCCGGGTCGGGGAAGCGGGGCGCGCGCAGCAGCGAGAGCCGCACGGTCGTGGTGGTGCCGCCGTCGGGCCGCACGGTCGACGTCACGTCGTGCCCGTACGTGGAGTCGTTGACCACGGCCGCGCCCCAGCCCGGCTCGCCGACGTGCACCCAGCGGTGCGCGCAGATCTCGAACCGGGCCGCGTCCCAACTGGTGTTGGTGTGGGTGGCCCGGTACACGTGGCCGAACTGGGTCTCCGATGCCGACCGGTCGGCCCGCACGTCGAGCGGGAACGCCGCCTTGAGGATCTTCTCCCGCTCGTGCCAATCGACGGTGGTCTCGACGTCGACCGTGCCGTCGCCCAGCGAGATCACCTGCTCGACCGTTGACGCGCCGAACGAACGCCGCACCACGACGGCGCCGGCGCGCACCTCCATCGACGCGACATCGGTGAGGTCGGTGCCGGTGTTCCGGTAGTAGTGGTTGACGTCCCACGCGTCCCAGTTGGCCGGGTGGTCGGGGTGCAGCTGGAGCAGGTTCGCCGCGGCGCCCGGCGCGACCGCCTCCCGCCCGCCGGACACCACCGACGTGATCAGCCCACGGGCGTCGACCACGACCCGCAGGTCGCCGTCGTCGAGCACGTAGCCACCGTCGAGCGGTTCCGGCGCGGCCGGCTCCGCGGGCGTCCACTCGGGATGTGCCCCGCCGGCCGGGACCCCGGCCCGGCGGTGCGGCGCGGCGTTGAACACGACGGATCCCTGCCCCGAGCCGGCGAGCGCGCGTTGAGCGGCGTCGATGATGTCGGAGAGCTCGGCCGCGACCCCCGAATAGGTATCGCGGGCCTGGCGGTGGACCCAGGCGATCGACGACCCCGGCAGGATGTCGTGGAACTGGTGCAGCAGCACGGTCTTCCACAGCCGGTCGAGCCGCTCGTACGGGTAGTCGGCACCGGCGCGCAGGGCCGCGGTCGCCGCCCACAGCTCGGCCTCGCGCAGCAGGTGTTCGCTGCGCCGGTTGCCCTGCTTGGTCTTGGCCTGGCTGGTGTAGGTGCCGCGGTGCAGTTCGAGGTACAGCTCGCCCACCCACACCGGCGCGTCGGGGTACTCGGCGTGCGCGTCCGCGAAGAACTGGGCCGGCGCGGCGACGCGCACCTTCGGGGAGCCGGCGAGGTTCGCCAGCCGCCGGGCGCGGGCCATCATGTCGCGGGTGGGGCCGCCACCGCCGTCGCCGTAGCCGAACGGGGCCAGCGATCGCGTGGCGCCGCCCTTCTCCTGGAAGTTCGCCACCGCGTGCGCGACCTGCTTGGCGTTGAACTCGACGTTGTACGTGTCGACCGGCGGGAAGTGCGTGAAGATCCGGGTGCCGTCGAGCCCCTCCCACCAGAACGTGTGGTGCGGGAACTTGTTCGTCTCGTTCCACGAGATCTTCTGGGTGAGGAACCACTTCGACCCGCTCAGCTTCACCAGCTGCGGCAGCGCCGCCGAGTAGCCGAACGAGTCGGGCAGCCACACCTCCTCGGTCTCGATGCCGAACTCGTCGAGGAAGAACCGCTTGCCGTGCACGAACTGCCGGGCCATCGCCTCGCCGCCGGGCATGTTGGCGTCGGCCTCGACCCACATGCCGCCGACCGGCACGAACCGCCCGTCGGCGACCTTCTCCTTGACCCGCGTGTAGATCTCGGGCCGGTGCTCCTTGATCCACGCCAGCTGCTGTGCCTGCGACATCGCGAACACGACGTCGGGATCCTCGTCCATGAGCGACACGACGTTCGCGGTGGTGCGGGCCACCTTGCGCACGGTCTCCCGCAGCGGCCACAGCCACGCCGAGTCGATGTGCGCATGGCCCACCGAGTACAGCGTGTGCGCGCCGGAGTAGGCCGGCAGCGCCAGGGCGGGCGCGAGCTCGTCGCGGGCCGCGGCGGCGGTCGCTTCAAGATCGAAAAGATCGAGGACGTCGAGAGCGCGCTCGCAGGCCCGCAGGATCTCCCAGCGCCGCGGCGATTCCAGCGACAGCTGCCGCATGAGGTCGATCAGCACGTCGAGGTCGTGGGCGAGGTTCCACACGGTCTCGTCGAACACGGCGAGGTCGGCCCGGGCGAGGCGGTACAGCGGCTCGTCGCCGGCCGTCTGCGGGTCGCCGAGCGGGGTGGTGGGTCCGACGATCAGCGGGTTGGCGGCCGCCTCGACGTACAACTCCACCTGCTGCTCGGTGACGCGCACCCAGTGGCTCTTCGGGTGCAGCCCCTTCACCGGGCTACCGTCGGGCCGGTACACCAGGCCCTCGGCGGAGAAGCCCGGCCCCGGGTGGACGAACCCCAGGTCGAGCACGGCCTCCACGGTTCTGCCGGCCCACTCGGCCGGCACCTCGCCGGTGAACCGGAACCACGACGTGCCCCACGGCGGCCCCCACGGCTCGCCGACGGCGGCCTTGCCGTACCCGGCGGCCAACCCCTCGGCGACCGGCACCGGCTCACCGGGCGCGTGCCAGACCTCGACCGCCAGCGGCACCGCGTTCGGGTACACGGCGGGCCGGATGCGTTCGCGGAGCGTGCGGTCGAGCCGCGTCTCGATGACCCGCCGATCGTCGTGCATATCCCCGTACTCCAATCAAATGGGCTCCCGTACACCCTATGGGGTGCACGGGAGCCCAGATCTATAGCTTTCGCTAGGGCTTCGTCGTGTGGACGACCGGGTCGCCCTGGACTATCCAGACCTCGGGGCTGTTGATCGGCAGGAACGACCGGTCACCGCCGGGTTCCCGGGTGTCCGGAACGGCGTCGCCGTTGGGCCGGTGCATGATGAAGTTCACCGGCACCGTGTCCGACACCAACGGGATCTGGTACACGGCCCAGCCGTCGGCGTCGACCGAGACCCGCTGCCACGGGGCACCCCACGAGATCTGCGCGAGCACCGCGGGGTCGACCGCATCGCCCCACATGTGCAGGCCCCAGTCGGCGTAGTCGCCGGCCGGGCGGAAGTACCGCAGCGTCGCCGCGGTCACCGGCGGGCCGGCGTACCGCACCTCCCGCACGGCGCTCGTCACCTCGCCCCGGCCCGACGTCAGCACCGCCCGGTAGCGGATGGTGGTGCCGGTCGCCAGGTTCAGCGGGGTGAGGTTGTCGAACGCGGTGTAGACCGGCGACGACGAGTCGGTGCCGATCGGCGTCCACGCGCCGCCCGCGATGCTGCGGTCGATGCGCACCACGTGGCTCGACTTCTCCGGGTCGGCCACCGCCCGCACCTCGACGGTGCCGCGCACGTTGCTGCCCGCCGCCGGCACCTCGATCGTCAGGCTCGGCAACGGCACGGTCGCGCGCCGGACCGGGCTGGCCCGCTCGTGGCCGGCGTTGTCGAGCACCTCGGCCCGGTACTGCACGTCGGCGCCCGACGGGAGGCCGGACACGTCGTGGAACACCTGGTACGGCGCGGTGTCGTCGGTGCCGATCGAGCGCCACTGGCCGTTGCCGACCTTCGCCTGGAACGTCACCTCGTAGAACGACGACCCGCCGACCTGCGCGCTGACGTGCATCCGGCTGTTCGCGCCCGTGGCTGGCTCCGGCTGGGCGAGGCTGATCGACGGCGCGGCGTGCGAGCGGTCGAGCCGGTCGGTCGCCTGGTAGACGACGGCCGACAGCGGCGGCACGGTGAGCGTCAGGTCGCCGTTGGCGGCCGACCGGGCCACGCTCACTCCGTCACCGTAGATCTTTTTGAAGTTGACCTTCCGCCCGTACGTGGGGATGGCGGCGGTGGCCGCCGCCTCGCTGTTGTTGAGCGCCACCACGTACTCGCGCTGCTGGCCGCGATCGATGCGGGAGAACGCGTAGACGCCCGCCGCGTCGGAGCCGTACCGGTGCTGGTGGGCGCCGTCGCGCAGGGCGGGGTGCTGCTTCGTGAGCGCGGCAAGCTGGTTGATCGACCGGTAGAGCGGATGCCCCGGTTCGAAGTTCGCCGTCGCGTGGGTGGCTGCGGTGCCCAGCAGGTCGTCGTCGAGGTACTCGGGCACGCGGCTGGCGAACATGGTCTGCCGGGCGTCCTGGTCGCCGCCGGGGCCGGTGAAGCCCTGCTCGTCGCCGTAGTAGATCACCGGGTTGCCGCGCGAGAAGTACATCAGCTCGTGCGCGAGCCGGTCGCGGGCCACCCACTCGGCGTCGGTGGCGTCGGGGTTGTCGGCCTTGACGAAGCTGCCGATGCGTCCCATGTCGTGGTTGCCGAGGAACGTGGGCAGTTCGTAGACGTTCGAGTCGTCGTCGGTGTACCAGTCGTCGGCCTGGAAGAAGGCTCCCAGCGCGTTGGCGGGGCCGCTCTTCGACGCGAAGCCGCGCGCCGCGTCCTGGAACGGGAAGTCGAGCACCGACTGCATCTTGTTGCGGGTGGTGTACTGCGAGGTGAAGCTCTTGGTGGTGTCGAAGACCTCGCCGAACATGAAGAACTCGCGCTTGCCCTGGCTCCTGGCGTACTGCAGCACCTGCGGCCCGAACGCCTGCCAGAACGCGTCGTCGACGTGCTTCATCGTGTCGATGCGGAACCCGTCGACGCCGAAGTCGCGGATCCACGTCTTGTAGATGTCGATCATGCCCTGCACCACGCGCGGGTTCTCGGTGAACAGGTCGTCGAGCCCGAAGAAGTCGCCGTACTGCGAGTTCTCGCCGACGAACGTGGTGTCGCCGCGGTTGTGGTACAGGGTGACGTCGTTGAGCCAGGCCGGCTGCTTGAGGTTCTGCTCGGCCGGGTCGAGCACGGGCTTGTACCCGGGCGGGAAGCTCGCGTCGGCGCTCAGCGGCGGGAAGCGGTTCGTGCCGGCGTAGTCGCGGTCGTCGAACGGCTGGCCGCTGGCGGTCTTGTACGGCGCGACGTCCTTGCTGACGTACGGCTTGCGGGCGCCGCTGTCGTAGCCGATCACGTCGGCGGTGTGGTTCGTGATGATGTCGAAGTAGACCTTCATGCCCTTTTTGTGGGCGGCGTCGACGAGCGCCTTGAGGTCTGCGTTCGTGCCCAGGTGCGGGTCGATCTGGGTGAAGTCGGTGATCCAGTAGCCGTGGTAGCCGGCCGAGGGGCCGTCCTCCAGTTGCACGGCCTTGTTCTTGAAGCTCGGCGTGAGCCAGATCGAGGTGGTGCCCATGCCCCGGACGTAGTCGATCCGGTTGAGCAGGCCCTTGAGGTCACCGCCGTTGTAGAAGCCCTTGCGGGTGGGGTCGAAGCCGGTGGTCAGGTAGTCGCCGGTGAGGCCACCGGTGTCGTTGGCGGTGTCGCCGTTCTCGAACCGGTCGGCCATCACGAAGTAGAAGTTCTCGTCGGTGACCGGGCCGCGCAGCGAGTGCCCGGCCCTATCGGTGGCCGGGTTGTTGCCATGAGCGGACGCTGTGGCGGGCGTCAACGCGATGGCGAGAGTCACGGGTAGCGCAGCGGCGAGCGCCCTTACCGCACTGCGTAGGAACATCCACGCACACTAACGCCCGGTGCCGGTCGCCGCGCCCTTGATGAGGCCCTAATCCGTTGCGTACCAGCGGTCCGCGAGCGACTCGAAGGTCGGCTCGTCCGGGTCTGGCAGGCGATCGAGGTATTTGCGCACGTTGCTGTAGTAGTGCAGCAGGGTCCAGGCCATCATGCGACGCCGGAACGCGGCGTCGGGTTCGAGCCCGTAGGCGCGCAGGGCGCGCCCGAGGAACCGGGCGTCGCCCTCGGCGACGAAACACCCGAGCCCGACGAACTCGTACTCGGCGGCGCCGCGCATGGCCGGCTCGAAGTCGAACAGCCCGGTGAGCCGGGTCCCCTCGGGTGCCACGAGCAGGTGCTGCCGCATGATCTCGGTGTGCAGCAGCACCGGCCCGCTCTCCGGCAGGTCGACGCTGTCGAGGAACGGCCCGATCTGCTCCACCCACGCCGGGGCCAGCCCGAGGCCCTGGTGCCGGGCGACGCACGTGGCCCGCTGCTGCGCCACGAACCCGGCCCAGTCGTCCGGCCACCAGTCGTCGATCTCGGGATGGGGCAGCGCGTGGAGCGCGGCCATCGCCTCGCCGAGCTGGGTGGCCAGGCCGTCGCGGGTGGCGGGCCCCAGCGCGTCCCAGTCGATCTCCAGCGACTCGCCGCGCAGCCGGTCCATGAGGATGTAGCCCCAGCCGTCGCGCTCGCCGACCGCGTGCACCCCGGGCGTGGGGATCGGCAGCTTGTCGTGCACCGCGGCGAGCACCCCGGCCTCGACCGGAAGATCCTCGACGTACACCTCGGGGAAGAGTTTGAGCACCAACCGGCCGGCCGCGTACACCGGTAGCGATCCAGTCGGAAACGGGTGCAGACCGGACACGTCGGCACCGAGGTCACGGCACAATGCCTCGACCCCGGGCCGGAGATCGTCGTCGGTGAGCTCGTCGAAGTCTTCCTCGGATTCGGCCGGCGGCAGGGCAAGCTGTTGCTTCACGCTCGCCGAACCTACCGGCACCGGGGCGCAATCTCCCGCCAATCGCTGCAACCTCCGGCGGCTCTGTGGCGTGTCGGTACGTATCCGATCGGCCAGCATGGAGGCCACGATCAAGGCGGGAGGGGGTAATGCTGGACATGGCAATCCCGGGCGAGGAGGCGCGCGACGAGGATGACGCGCCACCCGCCCCGGTCCTGACGCCACCGGCACCGGCCGCCCCGAAAACCGCCCAGAAGGCCGACTTCGACGCGTTCTACCTCGCCAACTTCGACCGCTTCATCGTCCAGTTGCACGCCTACACCGCCGACATGGGCACCGCGCAGGACGTGGTGCAGGAGGCCTTTGCGCGTGCGCTGCAACGGTGGTCGCGGGTCTCGACCTACGACAACCCGGAGGCCTGGGTGCGCCGGGTCGCGTGGAACCTCGCCACCAGCAACTGGCGGCGGATCGCCCGATTCAACACGTTCATGCGAAAACAGACCGTCGAGCGGCACGTCGCCGAGCCCTCACCCGACCGGGTGATGCTGGTCAAGGCGCTGGCCACGCTGCCGGAGTCGCAGCGCCGGGCGGTGGTGCTGCACTACCTCGGCGATCTCTCGGTCAACGACATCGCCGCGCAGGAGCGGGTAGCGCCCGGCACGGTCAAATCATGGCTGCACCGGGGCCGGGCCGCCCTGGCCGCGGCGATCACCGAATACAGGGAAAGCACACCCGGGACGGAGGTGCACGATGGCTGACCCGGGAGACGTTGAGGTGCAGGAGATGTTCGCCCGGTTCCGGGCCGAGTCGATCGCCGACCACCCGGCCCCCGACCTGGCCAGGGTGCGTGGAATGGCCCGGCGCCGGCAGGTCACCCGGCGCACGATGCTCTCGGTGGCGGCGCTCGCGCTGGTCGCCGTGCCGGCGGTCGGTCTCCGGCTCGCCGCCCAGGACGTTCACTCACCGTCGACGGGCGGGCCGCCGCAGCAGCAGGTGTCCGGCGCGCCGACCGAACGGCCGCCGGACTCGCCGTCGACCGCCGCGTCGGTCTCGTCGGCGACCCTCCAGAAGCCGGTGACCAAGGCCGACATCATGGTCGCCACGATCACCATCCCGAACTGGCCGAAACAGCGCGACGTCTGCCCGTCGGGCGAGGTCAACATCGGCAAGCTCGGTGCGGTGACCATGGACCAGCAGTTCTCGGTCGGCAAGGTCATCACGTTCGACGTCGACCGCGACGGCGACGAGGAGGCCGTGGGGATCTTCTCGTGCGGCTACGAGAGTGCCGTCGACCAGGTGCTGGCGGTCGGCCGGAACGACCAGGGCGGCCTCCGCACGCTCGGGCGGGTGGTCGCCAGCAGCGACGCCGACCCGCTGATGGACGTGCTCGACGTGCGCACCGGCACCGACGGCGCGGTCGACGTGAACGTCGGCGAGCGGATCGACCAGGCGGAGCCGGAGTTCGTCGAGAAGCAGTGGCGGTCGTACCGCTGGAACGGCCAGAAGTTCCCGCAGGTGGGCGGCGAGCGGCAGTTCACGCCGATGGCGCCGGCGACCGACGTCGGGCTGTCGGTCACCACGGGTCCGTTCGGCGCGCCGGCGGCCGGCGTGTGGACCGGCACCGTCACGGTCACCGTCACCAACGCCGGCCCGAACCGGGCCCCCGGTATCTACCTCGACCTGTACGTCTCCAGCGGCGACGGCGCCGCCCTGAGCAAGCCGCTCAAGGTGACGCCGGAGTGCACCACCGAGGACGTCCGCGTCGACGGGCGGCTGACGGGCGTGCACGTGATCTGTCACCAGCCGGCCCTGGCCAGCGGCGCCAACCGGACGACGGCGTTCCAGGTGCGGCTGCCGACGGCGAACGGCGCCCGCGACCTGAACGTGTCGGTGTTCGGCTACGCCGAGCAGCCCGGCGTCCGGGCGCTCCGCGACGTCGGTCCGCAGGCCAACTCCGCCATCCTCACGCTGGCGGCGCCGGCGCGGTGACAGTGGCCGCGACGACGGTCGCGTCCGCCTCGGCGCCGGTCACCACGGCCGGGTACAGGCCGGCCGCGGTCGCGTCGGCGACGAGCGCGGGCGCCTGCCGCTCGCCGGTCTCGACGAGCACGCACCCGCCCGGCGCGAGCCAGGCGGGTGCGGCGGCGATCACCCGGCGCAGCACGTCGAGACCGTCGGCACCGCCGTCGAGCGCCACGATCGGCTCGTGCAGGCGCGCCTCGGGCGGCATCAGGCCGATGGCGCCGCTCGGCACGTAGGGGGCGTTGGCGACCAGCACGTCGACCCGGGCGCGCAGGCCGGTCGGCAGCGGCCGGAACAGGTCGCCCTCGTACACCCGGCCGGTGGGGAGGTTGCGGCGGGCGCACCGCACGGCGGCCGGGTCGATGTCGGCGGCGTGCAGTTCGACGCCGGGAGCCAGGTGCGCGATCGCCGCAGCGACCGCGCCCGAGCCGCAGCACAGGTCGACCACCACCGCGCCGGGCCGGCCCGGCGGGGCCGACCGCCCGGCCAGGAACGCGGCGGCCTGCCGGGCCAGGAACGCGGTGCGCCGCCGGGGCACGAACACGCCGGGGTCGACGCCGACGCGCAGCCCGCAGAACTCCGCCCAGCCGATCACGTGCTCCAGCGGCTCGCCCGCCACCCGCCGGGCGACGAGGGCGGCCAGGTCGTCGGTCGACCCGGCCGCCTCGATCAACAACGTCGCCTCGTCCTCCGCGAAGACGCACCCGGCCGCGCGGAGGGCGGAAGTGATCCCCTCGTTCAGTGCCCGTCCTGGCGGACCTCGTTGCGGCCGGCGCCCCACATGGTGTGGAAGACGCCGTCCTTGTCGATCCGCTTGTAGGTGTGCGCGCCGAAGAAGTCGCGCTGGCCCTGGATCAGCGCGGCCGGCAGGCGCTCGACCGACAGCGAGTCGTAGTAGCTCAGCGCCGCCGAGAAGCCCGGCACGGGAACACCCGACAGCGCGGCCACCGACACGATGCGCCGCCACGCGTCGACGCCGTCGGCGACCGCCCGCGCGAAGTACTCGTCTTCGAGCAGGGTCTCCAGGTCGGGGTTGCGCTCGTACGCCTCGACGATGCGGTTGAGGAACTGCGCCCGGATGATGCAGCCGGCCCGCCAGATCTTGGCGACCGCACCCTTGTCGATGTCCCAGTTGTACTCCTTGGCCGCGGCGATGATCGCGTCGAAGCCCTGGGCGTACGCGACCACCTTCGACGCGTACAGGGCCGCGCGCACCGCGTCCTCGAAGTTCTCCCCCGGCGAAACGGGCGTGGGTCGCGCCGCGGCCGTGCGCTGGACGGCCCGGCGCTGCTCGGGGTGGCTGGAGACGCTGCGGGCGAAGACCGCGGCGGCGATGCCACCGACCGGTACGCCGAGGTCGAGCGCGTTCTGCACGGTCCAGACGCCGGTGCCCTTCTGTCCGGCCTGGTCGAGCACGACGTCGACGAACGGCTTGCCGGTGTCGGCGTCGACCTGCTTGAGCACCTCGGCGGTGATCTCGATGAGGTACGACTCCAGGTCGCCGGTGTTCCACGCCTGGAAGACCTCGGCGATCTGCGCCGGCTCGTGCCCGCCCACGGTGCGCAGCAGGTCGAACGCCTCGGCGATGAGCTGCATGTCGGCGTACTCGATGCCGTTGTGGATCATCTTGACGAAGTGGCCGGCGCCGTCGGTGCCCACGTGCGTCACGCACGGCTCGCCCTCGGCGACCGCCGCGATCGACGCCAGGATCGGCCCGAGCGTCTTGTACGCCTCGGCCGATCCGCCCGGCATGATGCTCGGGCCGTTGAGGGCGCCCTCCTCGCCGCCGGAGATGCCGGCGCCGACGAAGTTCAGGCCCTTGGCGCTGATCGCCTTCTCGCGCCGGATGGTGTCGTGGAAGTCGGCGTTGCCGCCGTCGACGATGATGTCGCCCGGCTCGAACAGCCCGGCCAACTGGTCGATCACCGCGTCGGTGCCCTTGCCGGCCTGCACCATGATGATCGCGGTGCGCGGCGGTTGGAGCGACGCGACGAACTCCTCGATCGTCTCGCTGGGGACGAAATCGCCCTCGGAGCCGTGCTCGGCGATGAGCTGGCGGGTCCGTTCCGGCGACCGGTTGTAGACGGCCACCACGTTCCCCTCGCGGCTGGCGAGGTTGCGGGCGAGGTTGCTGCCCATCACGGCGAGGCCGATGACGCCGATGTTCGCGCTCTGCTTGGTCACGGAAAGGAAAATACCCTTTTCGGTGACGCGGCGCGCCAGCCCTGCCGGCCTTAAGGGTGTTCTAAGCCCTCACCGCAGAACTCCTGCGGCGCGGGCGGCGGTGAGCCACAGCGGGAACTCGGTGAGCAGCCGCTCGTAGAGCTCCTCGTCGCCGATCCGGTCGATGTCGTCGACCGCGAAGAACCCGGCGTTGTCGACGACCCGGCCGGCGAGCGTGTCAAGCTTCTCCAGCACGCCATAGTCCTCGTTGCCGAGCCCGATGAACTGCCAGAAGATGGGCAGCCCGGCCGCGTCGCGGAGAATCTGCTCGATCTCGGTGTCGCGGTAGATCCCGCCGTCGGAGAAGAACAATACAAATGCGGGTGGACCCGGCGGCAGCCCCGACACCACCCGGATGATGTCGGTCATCACCTTCTGTTCCTCGTTCTGGATGCCGATCTCGCGCATGTCGACGGTGCCGTCGGACCGGTACAGCGGCCGCGAACGCGGCATCAGCTTCATCTGACCCTCGCGCACGTGCAGCTTGATCCACCGCGGCAGGTCGCCGATGGTCAGGTGCGGCAGCTGCGCCGCGTTGCTGGCGAAGGTCCAGGCCGGCAGCACGCCGTCCGGAGTCAGCCGGGCACCGACGGCGGCGATCCGCTCGACCACCCGCGCCACGGTGCCGTCGCCGTACAGGGTCGTCATCGATCCGGACGCGTCGAGCACCAGGATCACCCGGGCCTGGAGCCCGACGAGCCCCTTCTTGGTGAGGACGACGTTGACGATCTGCTTCCGCATCGACAGCCGCTTCCGCATGTCGACGGGCAACCGCTCCTCCTGAGCGGCGGTGGCATCGGGTGCCGGGATGCCGACGGCCGGCGGCGCGGCGAGCGGCGCGGGCGGGGCGACGGGCGGCGCGGGCGGGGCGACGGGCGGCGGCACGAATGCCTGCGGCGCGGCGGGCGGAGCTTGCGGCGCGAGGGGAGCTTGCGGCGCGGGCGGCGGAGCCTGAAGCGGCGCCGGCGGGGCGGGCGGTGCCTGTTCAGGCGCGTCCACCGAAATGCCGTATGCGGCGGCCAGCCCGTCCAGGCCGGCGGACCAGCCCTGCCCGACCGCCCGCAGCTTCCACGCGTCGCCGCGCCGGTACAGCTCGCCCAGCACCACCGCGGCCAGCCCGGCCGTGTCGGTGACGTCGAACCGGAGCGCCGCCGCACCGGCGCCGTCCTCGACGGTCAGGTGCAGGTCGGACACGCCGTCGAGGGTGGACCCGTGCACCGACACGGCGAGCAGGATCTTCGCCACGTCGGCGGGCACGGCCGGCAGGCTGACCCGGAGCGTGCCGGCGTCGGGTGTGGCCTCCAGCGTCGCGGCTCCGGACGGGTGGCGGGGCTGGTTGTAGAAGACCATGTCGGCGTCGGAACGGACCTTGCCGGACCCGCCGAGCAGGAGCCCGGTCAGGTCCAGTTCGGGCGTTCCGGCCGCCCGCCGCCACCGGGCGACGACCCGGATCTCGCCGGTCGGCACCGGCGCGTTGCCACCCTTGGTCAGCGTCTGTGGAGACATCCGGCAGACATTAGACACGCTCGGGTCCGAGGTCCAGCAGGCCGGAAGCGATCCGGAAGCGGCCCGGAAGCGGCGCGGTAACGACCGTTGCGAGGCTCGCTCCGGACATCCCCGTCCTTGGAAGGAGTCACATGCGTAGGACGTTCAACGCGCTCGGCGACCGGCTGCTGGCGAAACTGGTGCCGGCCACCACTGCCACCGCGGCCTCCTGCCCGGGCCGGTACATCGGCCGGATCGGCAGCTGCTACTACTGGTGCTACCAGTCCGGTGGGCACTCCATGCAGTACCGGTACTGCGACGCGAACCCGCGGTGCGTCATCGGCTGCAACGACTGCTGCTGACAACCGCTTCGTGACCGGCGTTCCCGACGAGGGCACCCCGTGGCAGCGCGTGCGGCTGGCCTGGGCCCTGGTGTGGCGGGCCGGGCCCGGTGTCCTCGTCGGCAGCGTGGGGTTGGCGGTGGTCTCCGGCTGCTGGCCGGTGCTCGCCGCCTGGCTCACCAAGTTGCTGCTCGACGAGGTGGGCCGCCCCGACGTCGACCGCGGCACCGTGGTCGCCCTCGCGGTGGCCCTCGCCCTCACCGGCCTCCTGACGACCGTCCTGCCCCACCTGGACCGGTACCTCGACGCCGAGTTGCGCCGTCAGATCGACCTCGCCTGCACCGACCGGCTCTTCGCCGCCGTCAACCGGTCGCTCGGGCTCGGCCGGTTCGAGAACCCGCAGTTCCACGACCGGCTGCGGGTGGCGCAGTCCGCCGGGCAGGGCGCGGCCGGTCAACTGGTCCTGCCCGTCATCGCGATCGCCCAGTCCGGTACCACCGTGGCCGGCTTCGTCGTCACCCTCGCGGTCGCCTATCCGGTGATGGCCCTCATCGTCGTCGTCTCCGCCGTGCCGGCGGTGGTGTCGGAGTTGGTGCTGCGCCGCCGCCGCGCGCTGCTGGAGTTCCGGTTGAGCCCGCTGCGCCGCCGGCAGATCTTCTACTCCGGGCTGCTCACGAACATCGGTGCCGCCAAGGAGGTGCGCCTGTTCGGGCTCGGCGGCTTCCTGCACCGGCGGCTGCTCACCGACGCGCGGTCGGACGCCGCCGCGGAACGCCGCCTCGACGGCCGGGAACTGCGGATCGAGACCCTCCTCAGCGCCGTCGCGGCGGCGGTGGCCGGCGGCGGACTGGTGTGGGTGGTGGCCCGGTCGGTCGGCGGTGCAGCCACCGTCGGAGACATCGCCGTCTTCATCGCCGCGGTCGCCGGTGTACAGGCCGGGATCAGCAGCCTCGTCGGGCTCGTCGGCATGGTCTACGAGGCGCTGCTGCTGTTCGGCCACTACCGGGCCGTGGTGGCCGCGGGCGACGACCTGCCGCGTCCGCAGTCGCCGGTGCCGGCCGCGCCGCTGCGCGGCGGCATCACCCTGCGCGACGTGTGGTTCCGCTACGACGAGTCGCATCCGTGGGTGCTGCGCGGAGTGGACCTGTTCCTGCCGCACGGCACGGAGGTGGCCCTGGTGGGGCTCAACGGATCGGGCAAGTCGACGCTCGTGAAGCTCCTGTGCCGGTTCTACGACCCGCAGCGCGGGTCGGTGCGGTGGGACGGCGCGGACTACCGGGAGATCGACCTGGACGGGCTGCGCCGGCGGATCACCACGGTGTTCCAGGACTGCGTGGCGTACGACCTCACCGCCGCGGAGAACATCGCCGTGGCGGACACCTCGGCGATCGACGACCGGCCGCGGATCCGGGCCGCGGCGGCGATGGCCGGCATCCACGGGACGCTCGACGCGCTGCCCCGCGGCTACGACACGATGCTGAGCCGCACGTTCACCGACGGCGACGAGGCGGGCGTGCTGCTGTCCGGCGGGCAGTGGCAGCGCGTCGCGCTGGCGCGGGCCTACCTGCGCAGCGACGCCGACCTGGTGATCCTCGACGAGCCGAGCAGCGGCCTGGACGCCGAGGCCGAGCAGGCCCTGTACACCGACCTGCGCCGCTACCGCATCGGCCGGACCAGCCTGCTCATCTCGCACCGGCTCAGCGCCGTGCGCGACGCCGACCTCATCGTCGTCCTCGACGACGGCCGGGTCGTCGAGCAGGGCACGCACGCCGACCTGATGGCCGCCGAGGGCACCTACGCCCGGCTGTTCACCGCACAGGCCGCCGGCTACCGCGCCGACGAACCGGTGCCGACCGAGGGCTAGCGGGTGCTCTGGCTCTGGGTCGGTCCTCCGGTCTGGCCCTGACCCTGGCCCTGACCTTGACCCTGCCGCTGGTTGGGATTCGGCGGTGAGAGCCACTGGCCGCCGGTGGTGTCACGCCACGTGTCGTTGCCCAGGTACACGTACACACGGCTGTCGAGCGAGCCGATCGCGGGCTGCCCCGGCACCGCGCCGAACGACAACCGGGGCACGCCGAGGTACACCGGGCCGCCGAAGCGTTTCATCGCGTTGCCGACGACCGCCGGGATGAACGTGTCTCCCGGAATCGACGCCAGGATCTTCACCAACGCCAGCACCGTCTGGAAGATCTGGACGCCGCCGTTGCGGGTGACGCTGCGGTTCTCCAGCGGGCGGAACCACTCGTTGAAGGCGCGCACCTGCCACGCGGTCGCGTCGTCGGTCGAGGATGCCTCGGCGCTCACGCTGAAGCCGAGGTAGTTCCAGCGCGGGTAGTCGCCGAGCGTCTTGCGGACGTCGGCGCCCAGGCAGCCGGCGAACGTCAGCACCGGCGTGTAGACGGCCATCTTCTGCAGCGTGTTGCTCAGCGACACGCAGTGCTGCGGGATGCCGATGGCCGGGATGAGCAGGTCGGCGTTTGCCGCCTGGCTCGCCGTGACGGCCTGGGTCAGGTCGGTGGCGTCCATCGGGAAGCGCGCGACGGTCACGTCGATGTCGACGGCCTTGAACGCCAGTTCGAGGGTGGCGACGGCGAGTTCGTTCGCGGGCGAACCACCCGGCGAGAGCACCGCGACCCGGCGGGCCTTGGAGTACTGCTTCGCGAACGTCACCGCGCCCAGGCCGCCGAACTGGCCGCTGCTGAGGTAGTACGAGTTGGGCGCGGCCGCGTCGGCCAGCGCCAGGGGCAGCCCGCCGAGCACCGGGAGCTTCGGCGCCAGGATGGTGTGGAAGGCCGTCACGTCGGCGTCGATCGTGCCCTGCACGACGGCCACCATCGCCGGGTCGTCCGCGAACGTCTGTGCGCATTTCGTCGCCTGGTCCGCGCTGGTCACCACGCACTTGACCAACTGGAGCGGGTGCCCCCGCACCCCGCCGAGGGTGTCGTTGACCGCGCGGACCACCTCGTCGACGGCGACGACGAGTTCCTGCGCGTCGGCGTTGACAAACCCGATCTTGATGGGACTCCCGGTGGCCTTGCCCGCGTTCACCCCCGTGTACCGGGCGATCGTGGCGATGCTTTCGGCGCTCATGGCCGTCGCCGACGGGGAGGCGGGCGGGTTCGCGGCACCGGAGTCGGCGGCCTTGCTCCCGCCGCAGGCTGCGAGAGACGTCGTGAGCGTGGCGGTCACGGCGATCACCGCGAGCACGGAACGCGCGGATGACCTGCGGGAATA
Organism: Virgisporangium aurantiacum; assembly: GCF_016863635.1. Classification (GTDB taxonomy): domain Bacteria; phylum Actinomycetota; class Actinomycetes; order Mycobacteriales; family Micromonosporaceae; genus Virgisporangium; species Virgisporangium aurantiacum. The sequence goes on from NZ_BOPG01000002.1 coordinate 82,223, forward strand.
CCCATTCACGCTTCGGCAAGCTAGTGGCCTGGCGCAGCGGATGTAAATGGGCTGTTGGGGTCGTGTGGCACCACCGACATGCGCGGTGTTTCACGTTCTGTGATCGCGGGCGATTAACCGCCGCGTCACCACGCTGGAGTGACGATCCGTAGCGCGATTACGATTACGAACCGTCACGCTTGTGCTCACAAAAAAATTCTGCAAAGCGGATGATCCACCGGTGCCGATCGACGCGCGGTATCCGACCCGATGGTCAATTTGCGTCCGACACCACGCACCGTAATGTGTCCTGAGTGGGATCTGTGGTAGACAACGCGGTCACGGTGACGGGTCTCCAGAACGGCGCGCCGATGCTTTTGGCGCACGGATACGGCTGCGATCAGAACATGTGGCGGTTCGTCGCACCGGCATTCGTCGACACCCATCGCGTCGTGCTGTTCGATCACATCGGATACGGCCTGTCCAACCTCAACGCGTACTCGGCCGAGAAGTACTCCTCGCTCGACGGGTACGCCGCCGACATTCTCGACATCGTGCACGAACTCGATCTGCACGACGTCACGTTCGTCGGGCACTCGGTCGCCGCGATGATCGGCGCGATCGCGGTGCGCCGCGAGCCCGACCGGTTCGCCAACCTCGTCATGATCGGCCCGTCGCCGCGCTATCTCGACGACCCGGCCACCGGATACACCGGTGGTTTCTCCGACGCCGACATCGCCGAACTGCTGGAATCGGTCGACAGCAACTATCTCGGGTGGTCGCGGGTGATGGCGCCGGTGATCATGGGAAATCCCGACCGGCCGGAACTCGGCGAGGAGCTGACCAACAGCTTCTGCCGCACCGACCCGGTGGTGGCCCGGCACTTCGCGGAGGTCACGTTCACCTCCGACAACCGCGCCGACCTGCCCGGGATCACGGTTCCGACACTCGTACTGCAATGTTCCAACGACGTCATCGCGCCGCTGGCGGTTGGCCGTTACGTGCACGAGCACGTCGCCGACAGCAAGCTCGTGGTGATGGAAGCGACCGGGCACTGCCCCAACCTGAGCGCGCCGTCCGAGACCGTCGACGCGATGAAGGCCTTCCTGGGCGTGTGAGCGACCCCGACGAGCGGTTATCGAACGCGCCGTGCGGTTACCTGTCCACCCGCATGGACGGCACGATCGTCGGCGTCAACGAGACCCTCCTGGAATGGCTCGGATACGAGCGCGACGAACTGGTCGGGTACACCACGTTCCAGAGCCTGCTGGCGATCGGCGGGCGCATCTACTACGAGACCCACTACGGTCCGCTGCTGGCGATGCAGGGCGCGGTGCGCGAGATCGCCGTCGACCTGGTGCGCAGCGACGGCAGCCGGATGCCCGCCCTGGTCAACTCCGACGTGCAGCTCGGCCCCGACGGCACGCCCGCGTTCATCCACACCGCCGTTTTCAGCGCCCTGTTCCGGCGCGAGTACGAGCAGGAACTGCTCGCCGCCCGGCGGGCCGCCGAGGAGTCGGAGCGGCGGCTGACGCTGCTGCAGACCGTGATCTCCGAGTTCGCGGTCGCGCTGACCCACAGCGACGTCGTCGCCGCCCTGGCCGGCACCGGGCGGCGGGCCGCCCACGCCATGGAAAGCTCGGTGTGGCTGGTGACCGAGGACGGCATGTCCCTCGAATGGATGAACGGCGGAACGCAGCCGGGCGAACCGCGGGTGTTCCGCACGACGCTCGACGATCCGCTGCCGCACGCGCGGGCGGCCCGCACGAGGACGCTGGTGGTGGTCGAGTCGCCCGACGAGGTCCGCAAGGACCTCCCCCGTGCCGCCGACACGTTGGTCAAACTCGGGCTGGGCGCGCTGGCGCTCGTCCCGTTGACGGTCGGCGACCGGGTCCTCGGTGTGGCCGCCTTCGCGTACCGGACCGTCGACGACATCGACCCGGAGACGCGTCAGCTCATCTGGACGCTGGGCCGCCAGGCCGCGCAGACCATCCAGCGGGCGCGGCAGTTCGAGGTCGAGAAGCAGCTGCGCCAGCGCGCCGAGACGCTGCAACTGATCACCGCCGCGCTCGCCGTCCCCCTTGACGCGCAACAGATCGCGGTCGCCACCGCCCACCGGGTCGCCGCGGCGCTGGACTTCGACCGGCTCCTGGTCGTGCTTCCGGGCGGCGCGCCGGTCGCCGACCGCCTGGCCCCCGCGAGGTCGGCGGTGCCGGCCGTCACCAAAGGGTTTCCACAGTCCATTGTGGACGGATGGGGCCGCGATCCGGCCCCGTTGCGGCAGATCCTGACCTGGCCGGCCGGCGAGGGGACGTTCTTCGCCCGGGCGGCCGATCACGCCGACCGGCTCGCCGGCCTGTTCACCGACATCGAGGACTGGTCGGTGGCCGTGCTGCCGCTGCGCGTCGGCGCCACCGGGCTCGGCTCGATGGTCCTCGGCCGGGCCGGCGTGCGACCGTTCCCGCCGGGCGAGCGGAGCTTCCTGCGCACGTTCGCCACCCAGTGCGCGCAGGCGCTGGAGCGGGCCCGGCTGCACGCGGAGACCGTCGAACTGCAGCACGAGGCGACGTTCCTGGTCGGCCTGAGCCGGCGGCTCGACGAGACCGCGGGGCTGGTGTCGCGGGCGGAGGCCCTCGTGGCCGAGCTGGTCCCGACGGTCACGCTGCGGGCGCGGATAGAACTTGTCGTGGACGCGGGGCGCACGCTGCTCGCGTCCGCGCCGGCGGACGAGGACGCGGAATCGGCCGACGCGGTCCCCCACACCGACCAGGAGTTCGTCGACACGGCGGTCCGCACCGGCACCACGACCACGTCGACGCACGCCGGCACCGGTGAGCGCGACGTGGCGGTTCCGCTGCGGGCGCGCGGGCGGGTGATCGGCGTCCTCGTGCTGGGGTGCGCGCGCGGCAGCGAGCTCCACCGGCGGACCCGGTTCCTCAGCGAACTCGCCGCCTCCGCCGGGCTGGCGCTGGAGAACGGCCGGCTCTACGACCAGGAGCACGAGAACGCGCACATCCTGCAGAGCGGCCTGCTGGCCGGCGACCCGCCGCACGATCCGCGGATGGCGATCGGCACCTGGTACCGGCCGGCGTCCGACACCGTGGAGGTCGGCGGCGACTGGCACGACTCGTTCCTGGTGGGTCCGAACCGGGTGGCGATCGTCGTGGGCGACGTCGTGGGCCGCGGCATCCGGGCCGCCGCCACGATGGGCCACCTGCGCAGCGCCGTCCGGGCGCTGGCGGCGACGGATCCCGGACCGGCGGGACTGCTGGAGCGGCTCGACCGGTTCGTCGACCGGTTCGAGGACGGGCGGATGTCGACCGTCGCGTACGGGCTGCTCGACCTGACCTCGGGCCACCTGCGGTACGCCTGCGCCGGACACGTCCCGCCGCTGCTCATCGAGCCCGGCCGGGGCGAGCGGTTCCTGTGGTCGGGCCGGTCGACCCCGATCGCCGCGTACACGGGCATGAAGCCGCGGGTCGAGGCCGACGTGCAGTTGCGGCCCGGCGCGCGCCTGCTGTTCTACACCGACGGGCTGGTCGAGCGGCGCACCGGGAACCTGCACACCGATCTCGCCCGGCTCGCCGGCGAGGCCGCGGCCCGCCGGTACGCGCCGCTCGCCTGGCTGCTGCCCGACCTCGGCGCGGCGCTCGCCGAGGAACCGGACGACGACGCGTGCATGCTCTGCCTCGCCTACGGCGTGGGGCCGGTGTTCGCGTGCACGGTTCCGGCCGACATCGTGCGGATCAAGAGCGTCCGGGACGACCTGCGCACCTGGCTGGCCGGCTTCGGCGTGCCGGCGCTCGACCAGGAGGCCCTGGTGCTGGCGTGCTCGGAGGCGCTCGCGAACGCGATCGAGCACGCGTACGCGTCCGACGGCGACGGCGTGGTGCGCGTCGACGCCGCCGTCACCGACGAGCCGGCCGGCCGCTCGGTGGAGCTGACCGTCCACGATCGGGGCAGGTGGCGGGAACCCGACCCGCGCACCGACCGGGGCCGTGGGCTGCCGCTCATCCGGACCGTGGTCGACGACGTGACGATCGTCCGCGACGGCGGAACGACGATCACGATGCGTCGCGCGTTACGTGAGCGTGGGGTGGAGTGAGGATGGACCCGTGACACCGCATGACGTGTCGATCCGGTCCCTCGGCGGGGTCTGCGTGATCACGTTGGGGCAGGACATCGACACGGCGGTGGCCGACCGCATCGAGGCCGAGATCTTCGCCCGGACCACGCCGTCGGCGCCGCTGGTGGTCGACCTCACCGGGGTGGGGTTCCTCGACAGCGCGGGCGTGCGGCTGATGGACCGGCTGATCGGCCGGCACCGGCGGGCCGGCAGCACCGCGGTGATCGTCGCGCCGGACACCTCCGGACCGTGGTTCACGCTGCGGATGTGCGAGTTCCCCGCCGAGCACCTCATGTCGTCGTTGCGCGACGCCGTGGCGGCGGTCGTCGACCCGGGTCAGCACTCGTAGAGGCCGACCAGCAGGCCGTGGCGACGCGCGTCCGGGCCGTCGTCGGTGGCGTCCTCGACGATCGCGGTGAGCGCGGCGGCCAGCCGTTCGGCCTGCGCCGGCGAGAGCCGGACGTGCCGCAGGATCAGCACCGGTTCCTCGGGTGTGCCGGCCAGTTCGTCGGCCACCGCCTGCAGCATCGCGGTGGTCGTCGCCTGCGGCGGCCCGCCGACGTGTACCCGCCGCGCGGTGCGCTGGTAGTGGTGCTCGGTTCCGCCGCGCACCTGCCGGGTGGCCACGATCCGTACCAGGCCCGCTGCGTGCAGCACCTTCAGGTGGTGTCCGATATTTCCCTTGTTCTCCCCGAACGACGCGGCCAGTTGGCTGATCGTGGCCGACTCGTCGCCGCCCAGCGCGTACAGCAGCCGCTGCCGTAGCGGATGGGCGAGCGCCTTGAGCTGGGCCGGCGTGGAGGCCTCGAAGACTTCGTCGGGCATACAGAAAGCGTCAAGGACTCTTGACGCTTTGTCAACCGGCTGCTCTACTCGACTGCCATGACCCCCCTCGCAGCGGCCGAACTCGACCGCATCGTCACCACCTCGGCCGACCTCCTGAGCGCCCAGTACGTCTTCCCGGAGACCGGGACGAAGCTCGCCGACCTGCTGCGCGCCAACCTGCGCGGCGGCCGGTACGCCGGCGCGGGCGTCACCGAGCTGTCCGCGCTCGTCACCACCGACCTGCAGTCGGCCAACGGCGACCGGCACCTGCGCCTGAAGCACCACGACGACGAGATCCCCGACCTGCCGAGCGAGGAGATGACGGTCGCGATGTTCACCGCGCAGGCGGCCCGCACCCTCGGCGGAGTCGCCGCGGTCGAGCGGCTGGCCGGCCCGAACGGCACCACCGTGGCCCGGATCGAGATCAACCCGATCCTGTTCCCGCCCACGATGGCGGGCGAGGCGGTCGCCGGCGCGATGCAGGTGGCGGCCCCCGCCGACGCCCTGGTCCTGGACCTGCGGAAGACCCTCGGCGGCGACCCGACGATGGTGGCGTTCATCTGCGGTTACCTGTTCGACGAGCCGACCCACCTCATCGACATCTACGAACGCGTCGGCGACCGCACCACGCAGAGCTGGAGCGCTCCCTACGTGCCGGGCCGCCGGTTCGGCGGCACCAAACCGGTGTTCGTCCTCACCAGCGGCACCACGTTCTCCGGCGGCGAGGAGCTCGCCTTCGACCTGCAGCGCCGGAAGCGGGCCACGGTGGTCGGCGAGCGCACCGGCGGCGGCGCCCACCCCCGCGTCGGGCACCGGCTGCACCCGCACCTGGAGCTGACCATCCCCACCGGCCGGGCCCTCGACCCGGAGGCCGGCGACAACTGGGAGGGCACCGGCGTCCTCCCCGACGTCGAGACCCCCGCCGCGGAGGCGCTGGAGGCCGTCCTCGCTGGTATGACCGCCGAAGGCGGGCATGCCAGCGACGCTCTTGTGCGGGATTTCGGCGGCACAGCGCGGCTGGTCGGTTAGCGTCGGATGAGTTCCACCACCGGGATGGTGCGGTCGACGCCGGCCTGGTGGTCGGTGAAGAACGGGTACTGCTCCACGATCCGGGCGAACAGCGCGTTGCGGTCGGCGCCCTCGGTGGGCCTGGCCGTCGCCGGGTACTCCGCGCCGTCGGCCTCCACCGTCACCTCGGGGTGGGCGACCAGGTTGTGATACCAGTCCGGATGCTTCGGCGCGCCGGCGGCCGACGCGATCACCAGAAGCCGGTCGTCGACGCGCACGTACATCATCGGGTTGGTGCGCGGTTGCCCGGTGCGGGCGCCGGTGGTGGTGAGCAGGAGCAGCGGGCGCCCGGGCAACGAGCGTCCGGCGGCGCGGAACTCGTCGATCAGCTTCCGGTTCGCGGCCGCCAGGTCATCGGGTATCTGAGCCATGGGTCGACCCTAGGCCTCGCTCATGGCGTCACCGCGAAATGGGCCAGGACGCGCGCGGCGACCTCGGCGTCGCCGTGGACCTTGACCTCGGCGGCGGCCGGCGCGATGCGGCCGGCGGCCAGGCGGGCGTAGGTCTCCCAGTCGGTGTGCAGCGTGGTGGCGGCGGCACCGCCGACCCAGGGCGCGAGGTGGCCGCGGCCGCGCTCGTCGACGGTGACCGCGACGTCGAACGCGAGCGGCCCGTCGACCTCGAGGCGCACCACCGATCCGGGCGGCGCGGCCGCGTGTTTCGCGACGACGCGGGCCAGGCTGGCGAGGAGGATGTCGCGGGCGATCGGCGCCGCCGGCGCGTCGAGGTTGCCCGGGCGCCCGAGCGCGCGCCGGAGGTCCTGCTCGTGTACCCACCCGTCGAAGGCGCGATGGGTCAGCAGGATCCCGAGGGTCACCGGCACCCCGTAGGCGGTGATCGCGGGCTCGGCCGGGTCGGGCGGGTTCTCCGCCACCTGCCGCTGCCGCAACGCGAACACGTCGCGCAGTTCCGCGAGGACCTCGGCGCCGCTCGCGTGGCGACGCTCGGCCACCGGCCGGTCGGCGATGCGGGCGAGCCCCTCCGTCGGCGGGGGATGCCCCTCGCTCATCCACACTTCGCCGCCGACCAGGTGGGCGCACACGTCCTTCACGGTCCATAGTGGACATTCGGTCTGCGCGGACCACTCCTCGTCGGTGAGGTCCGCGCAGACGTCGATGCTCGCCGCGAACGTGTGCCGCCACGCCTCGAGCGTCGCGGCCGTGTCCATGCTCATGCGCCCAGTATCGCTACCCGATCGCCGCCTGGGAACCGGTGGCCGGAACCCGCAACGGCTCGCCCGCGCCGACCAGTTCGATGGCCCAGGCGTGCGGCCCTGCGGTCCGCTCGACCTTCACCTTCGCGCCGGTCCGGGTGATCGCGAACGTCGCGGCCGTGGTTCCGTCGATTCCGGGGACGCTCACCGTCCGCTCGCCGTCGGGCAGTTCGAACAGGCGCAGGGTGACGCCGTCGGCGTACTCGTAGTCCGGACGGCCGTCGACCGCGCCGACCGCGACCACCGATCCTGGGCGCACCAGCAGCGGCACGCTGTCGAAGCCGTGCGTCTCGCGCACCCAGCGCGGGCCCTCGACGACCTCGCCCGTGGTGAACTTCGTCCACCGTCCGGCCGGGACGTAGTACCGCACGTCACCGTCCGCCGCGAACACCGGCGCGACGAGGAGGCTGTCGCCGAGCATGTACTGCGTCTCCAGGTACGCGCACGCGGGGTCGTCGGGGAAGTCGAGCGCCATCGGGCGCATCACCGGGACGCCCTCGGTGTGCGCCTTCACGGCGGCACCGAAGAGGTACGGCATCAGGCGGTGCTTGAGGCGAGTGAACGTCCTGAGGACGTCGACCGACTCCTCGTCGAACAGCCACGGCACCCGGTACGTCTGGTTGCCGTGCAGCCGGCTGTGCGACGACAGCAGGCCGAACGGCACCCACCGCTTGAACACGGCCGGATCCGGCTTCCCCTCGAAGCCGCCGATGTCGTGGCTCCAGAAGCCGAACCCTGATGCCGCAAGGGAAAGGCCGCCGCGGAGGCTCTCGGCCATGCTCTCGAACGTCGACGAGCAGTCGCCGCCCCAGTGCACCGGAAACTTCTGCCCGCCGACGGTGGCGCTCCGCGCGAACACCACCGCGTCGCCGTCGCCGCGGGTCTCGCGGAGCACGTCGAACACCGTCTCGTTGTACAGCTGGGTGTACCAGTTGTGCATGCGTTCGGGATCGGATCCGTCGTGCCACACCACGTCGGTCGGCACGCGCTCGCCGAAGTCGGACTTGAAGCAGTCGACACCCATGTCCAGCAGGGCCTTCAGCTTGCCGGCGTACCACTCCCGGGCGCCGGGGTTGGTGAAGTCGACCAGCGCCATCCCGGCCTGCCACCGGTCCCACTGCCAGACGTCGCCGTCGTGCTTCCGCACGAGATACCCGTTCGCCATTCCCTCGGCGAAGAGCACCGACCGCTGCGCGATGTAGGGGTTGATCCAGAGGCAGATCCGGAGCCCCCGGTCCTTGAGGCGCTTGAGCATCGCGGGCGGATCGGGGAACGCGCGGGAGTCCCACTGGAAGTCGCACCAGGAGAACTCGCGCATCCAGAACGTGTCGAAGTGGAACACCGACAGCGGGAGGTCGCGCTCGGCCATACCGTCCACAAAGGACGTCACCGTCTCCTCGTCGTAGCTCGTGGTGAAGCTGGTTGTCAGCCACAGCCCGAACGACCAGGCCGGCGGCAGCGCGGGACGCCCGGTGAGCGCCGTGTAGCGGCGCAGGATCTCCTTCGGCGACGGCCCGTAGATGACGAGGTACGACAGGCTCTGCCCGGCGACGCTGAACTGCGTGCGCGACACCACCTCGGAACCGACCTCGAACGACACCCGCCCGGGGTGGTCGACCAGCACGCCGTACCCGCGGTTGGTGAGGTAGAACGGCACGTTCTTGTACGCCTGCTCGCTGCTGGTGCCGCCGTCCTCGTTCCAGATGTCGATGCTCTGGCCGTTCTTCACCAGCGGCCCGAACCGCTCCCCCAGCCCGTACACGGTCTCGCCGACGCTCAACGCGAGCTGCTCGTGCACGTAGTGCTCGCCGTCGTCGGTGTCGATGACGCCGATGCCCTTCCAGCCGCTGCTCGTGAGCGTGCGGCCCTCCGCCTCGAACGTGAGCCCCCAGTGCTCGCTCCGGTCGAAGCGGGCGGTCAACCGTCCACTCGCGAACGTCGCGTCCTCTTCGTTCACGACCGGGCGCACGGCGTCGTCGTGCGCGATCTCGAACCGCGGATACTTCGGCTGCTCGCCGAGGAAGTGGCTCACGGTCACCCGGATCACGTCGGGCATCGGGCTGCTGCAGGTGACCGTGATGACCGGCGCGTTGAGGGTGTCGCCCCGCTGGTGCACGCGCCTGGTCGCGGCGAACACGGTCAGCGTCGTCGCGTCGGCCTCGACGTCGTGCAGGTGCGCGGGGTGCAACGCGGTGACGCCGTCCCGCTTACGCCAGTACCCGTCGGTGAACTTCATGGCGTGGTACTCCTGTTACTTGATCGCACCGGCGGTGATGCCGCGGGTGAGCGTGCGCTGGAAAATGACGAAGAACAGGATCGCCGGCAGCACGCCGATGAGCGCCGACGCCGAGGTGGTGGTGACGTCCATCTGCCGGTCGCCCTGCAACACCGCGAGGGCCACCGGAACGGTCTGGTTCTCGTTGGAGATCAGGAAGATCAGCGGGAGGAAGAACTCGTTCCACGTCCAGATGAAGAAGAACGTGAAGAGCACACCCATGGTGGGCCGGCTGATCGGCACGACGACGCTCCACAGCGTGCGCCAGCGGCCGGCACCGTCCACTTCGGACGCGTCGAGCAGTTCGCGCGGAAACTCCGCGTAGACGCTCGACAGGAGATACGTGCCGAACGCGCTCTGCACCACCGTGAAGATGATGATCACGGCCCACAGGCTGTCGTAGAGGTGGACCTCCTTCGACAGGTAGTACAGCGGGTAGACCAGCACCTCCTGCGGCAGCAGGTTGGCCATCAGGAAGAAGATCAGGAACCAGATCCGGCCCCGCATCCGCCCGATGCCCAGCGCGTACGCGTTGAGCACCGACAGCACCACCGCGAGCACCGACACGACGATGCTCACGAAGAAGCTGTTCCACAGCTTCCTGGTGAAGTCGACGCGCTCCCAGAAGTCGATGATGCCGTCGACGTAGAGCGTGCCGGGCAACGACAGCGGCCCGTTGGTCGCGTAGTCGGCGGGGCTCTTCACCGCGTTGACCACGATCACGAGGATCGGGCCGACGGTCAGCACCAGCGCGACGATCAGCACCAGCAGGACGGGGTACTTGAAGGGGCCACGCTTCTCGATCGTGCTCATCGCGCGTCCCCCCGATTTTGCAGCTTGAGGAAGACCACCGACAACGCCACGATCAACACGGTGAGCACGACGGAGATCGCCGATCCGTACCCGACATTGGCTCTCTCGAAGAAGTTCCGCCACGCGAAGTAACTCGGCACCACCGTCGCGTTGGCGGGGCCGCCGTTGGTGAGCACGAACACCGGGCCGAACACCTTCAGCGCCGCGATGGTCGTGGTGACGAGCACGACGTAGAACTCCGGCCGTAGCATGTGGACGGTGATCCGCCGGAACCGTTGCCACCACGAGGCTCCGTCAAGGTCGGCCGCTTCGTAGAGCTGCGGGTCGATGCGTTGCAGGCCGGCCATGAACATCACGAGCGGGTAGCCGATCTGCACCCAGATGAGCACGCCCATCACGCTGTAGAGCGCGTACCGTTCGTCGCCGAGCCAGTTCCGCCCGAGGCTGCCGAGGCCCACCGCGTCGAGAATCCGGTTCAGCGCACCGTATTCCGGGTGCAGGATCCAGCCCCACACGATGCCGGTCACCGCCACCGGGATCACCTGCGGCAGGTAGAAACCGGAGCGGAAGACGTTCGCCGTGCGCGGGCCGAACTTCTTGCCGACGTAGTCGAACAGCACGGCGGCGAGCAGCAGGCCGATCAGCGTCGGCACCACCGCCATCGCGACGATCAGCGCGACGATGTTCTTGAAGGAACGCCAGAACAGTTCGTCGCCGAACAGGCGGGTGTAGTTGTCGAGCCCGATCCATTCGGGGTCGCCGATCCCGTTCCACTTGGTGAAGCTGGCCCCGATCGTCATCACCAACGGAATGACGATGACGACGATCGAGGCCAGGATCCCGGGCAGCAGGAAGACGAAGTAGCCGCCCTTTCGCGCTGACATTATTTTCCGAGATCCTTACGGTTCTGGTCGTACGGCTTGGCCACCTCGTCCTGCCACTGCGCGACCGTCTTCGAACCGGTGATGAGGCCCTGCGTCGCGGCCGCCATCACGGCGTAGTAGCCGGGCGCCGGCCAGTCCGGGTAGAACGCGAGGCCGTCGTCCTTCAGCACCAGGTTGAAGTTCTCGATGAGTTCCTTGCTCTTCGCGTCGGTGATCTTGTCGGGCTCGGCCGCGACCGGAACGCCACCGGAGTTGCCGAGCAGGTTCTGGATCTCCGGCGACATCGTGATGTCGATGAAGTCGTACGCGAGGCCCTTCGCCTTCGACTTCGTCGGGACGACCCACAGGTTGCCGCTCGAACCCAGGTGCAGCTTGTTGCCGGGGAACAGGAACGAGCCCCACTGGAAGCCCTTGATCTCCTTGGTGAACCGGCCGTACCACCAGCTACCCGAGATCAGGATCGGGAACTTGCCCTGGGTGAACGCGACACCCATGTCTTCGGCCTTGATGCCCGCGGCGTCCTTGCTGATGTAGCCCTTCTTCACCCAGTCCGAGAACGTGGTGGCGCCGTACGTCATCTCCGGGCCCTTGAAGTCGAACTTGCCCTTGTACAGCTGGAAGCTGTCGACCCAGGACCGGTTCGCCTTCGACAGGGCGAGCTCGTAGAGAATCTGCATCGCCGGGTACTCGGCGCCGCCCACCGACAGCGGCACCTGGCCGCCCTTGGCGAACGTGTCGAGCACGGTCTCGAACTCTTGCTGCGTCTTCGGGATCGCGATGTTCTTCTGCGCGAACAGATCCTTGTTGTAGTAGACCATCACGTACTCGCCGTAGTTCGGGACGCCGAACCACTTGCCGCTGCCCATCACGCCGTCGGCGTCGTACTTGGCGGTGGTCTGCAGGCTGGTGCTGAGCTTCTTGTCCCAGCCGCGCTTGGTCGCCTCGCTGCTGAGGTCCGTGAGCAGGCCCTGCTTCGAGAGCAGGCCGCTGGTCGCGTTGCCCTTGTTGTACTCCATGAGGTCGGGCGCGTTGTCGGAGTTGAGGATCATGCCGGCGCTCTGCTGGATCTGCTCGAAGCTCTTCTCTTCGAACTTCACCTCCACGCCGGGGTGCTTTTCCTTGAAGATCTCGATCGCCCGGTTCCAGGCGACGCCCATGGCGCTGGTCGGGCCCTCGTAGTGCCAGAGCGTGAGGCTCTTGGCGTCGGAGCCCTCGTCGTCGTCGGAGCCGCTGCAGGCGGCCAGCGCGGTGGTCGCGGCGAGCGCCACCGCCAGGAGAGAACGGGTCAGGGTGGTGGTTCGGGACATGGGGTCCTCCCGGTGGGAGACAGGTACCGATCAGCCCGGCGCCCGCCGCCGGGTTGTTGTCGAAGCGCTTCGACGATGCGGGCGTCGAAGCGCTTGCGCAGACGCTAGGGAGGGGGCCGGTTCAATGTCAACGGCATGTACGGCAGATTTCCTAACTTTTACCCAACGTGATCACCGAAGTATGGAAGCGCTCCCATGGAAGCGCTTCGCGGATCTTGGACGCCGTGCGGGCCCCTGACACCGCGAATCGTCCAAGATCGCCCTGGTGGGCTACGCGAGGAACCAGTCGGTGCGGATGGGGTTTCGCTGCGGGGCGTCGAGGCGGAGGCGGGTCGGGCCTGCGATGGGC
>NZ_BOPG01000003.1 GCF_016863635.1 Virgisporangium aurantiacum
TCGAAGGCGAACTCGCCCAGGTCGCCGGCCGGGGTGCTGGCCGGGGTGCCGGTGGGATGTTCCAGCGTCACCGTCCAGGGGCCGGCGCCGAGGACGCGGCCGGCGATGCGGTTCGGCCCGACGGTGAGCTCGACGGTCACGGCGCCGAGTTCGAAGGTCAGCTGATCGGTCCCGATGTCGCCGCCGCGAACTCCGGCGGGTTCGGCGGCCTCGGGTTCGAGCAGCTCGGCGAGCCCGCCGTCGAGATCACGCACGGCGAACAGCGCGTCGGCCCGGTCGGCCAGGCCGGGCGGGGCGGGATCGGGGGGCAGCGCCCGCCCGAGGTCGGCGAGCAGCCGTTCGTCGCTCATGATCGCCCCTTCACGGTTCGAATCCCGGTGGCAGCAACCGGCGCAGGGTGTCGAGGCAGCGGCGGCGGGTCGGGCCGAGCGACCCGCGGGGCCGGCCGAGCGCCGCCGCGATCTCGTCGTAGCTCAGGGCCGGGTCGGCGAGCAGCAGTTGCAGCAGCTGCCTGCAGTCGTGCCCGAGTCGGGCGAAGGCCGTCCGCAGCGCGGCCGCGCGCTCGTCGCGCAGCAACCGGGTGTCGGCCGGATCGGTGACGCCGGGGCGCAGCTCCAACGGCGACACCAACGGGATCTCGCGCCGCCGCACGGTCAGCCGCCGGGCCTCGTTGCGCACGATCATGCACAGCCACGCCCCGACGGCCTGCGGGTCACGCAGCTGGTGGGCCCGGTCGAGCAGGCGCAGCCAGGCCGTCTGCACGAGGTCTTCGGCGGTCGACGGGTCGACGCCGAACGAGCGGGCCACCGCGTACATCCGGGCCGAGTGCCGGGCCACCAGCAGCGACCAGGCCCGCCGCGCCACCGGGTGCTCGCCGGCCAGCGCACCGACCAGTTCGCCGTCGCTCGGCCCGGTTTCACCGGTGGGCAGCGTCTCTGCGCTCACCACGACCGCGATTCATCGACGCAGACCGACCGGTTCACGCCGGAATCGTATGGAGGACGGCGTATCCGGCACAACTTGACCAGGTCGTTGCCACCGTCGCCCCGGCGGCTTACAGTGCGTAACCGTGGTCACGATCGACGACGTGGCGCGCGCCGCCGGGGTGTCCACCAGCACGGTGTCCTACGCGCTGAGCGGCCGGCGCCCCATCTCGCCCGCCACCCGGGAACGGGTCGCCGCGGCGATCGCCGAGCTGGGGTACCACCCGCACGCCGGCGCGCGGGCGCTGGCGAGCAGCCGGTCGAGCGTCCTGGCCCTGGTGGCTCCGCTGCGGTCGGACATCAACGTGCCCGTGATCATGGAGTTCGTCACCGCGGTGGTCACGGCCGCGCGCGAACACAACTACGACGTCCTACTTCTGACAAAAGACGAGGGGACCGCGGGGCTGCAGCGCGTCGCGGGCGGCGCGATGGTCGACGCGTTGATCGTCATGGACGTGGAGAGCGACGACGCCCGCGTGCCCGCGCTGCTCGGGCTGCGCCAACCGTCGGTGCTGATCGGGCTGCCGACCGAGTCCACCGGGCTGAGCTGCGTCGACCTGGACTTCGAGGCGACCGCGCGGGCGTGCGTCGAGCACCTGGCCGACCACGGACACCGGCGGATCGCGCTCGTCGGGCCGGCACCCGGTGTCTACCAGCGGGGCACGAGCTACGCCAACCGCTTCCTCACCGGGTTCACCGGCGCCGTGACGGCGCTGGGCGAGCCGGTGGTCGCCGAACCGTGCGACCCCAGCCGGTCCGGCGTGCGCGACTGCCTCGACCGGATCGGGCCCGACTTCACCGCCCTGGTCGTCCACAACGAGGCGGCGCTGGTCCCGCTGCTCGACCTGCTCCGCGTCGACGGCCGCCGCGTGCCGGAGGACGTCTCGGTAGTGGCCGTCTGCCCGCGCGACGCGGTGCCGCCGCTGCCCGTCCGCCTGACCACGGCCGAGATCCCGGCGCACGAGGTGGGCACGCTGGCGGTCACGATGGCGATGCGCCTCCTCGACAGCCCGATCGCCACGGCACCGGAGACGAGGCTGCTCCCACCGGTGATCGTCCCCCGCGACAGCGTTGCCCCCGCGTCGTAACAGGATGATCAGTCTTGTCCATAGACGTCTACACTGATACAGTCGGCATCGCGCAAGCGCCACACGAAAAAGGGGTGCCCATGGCGGGGCACCCCTGCAATCGACAGGACTTGATCAGGTCCGCGCCCCCTTGAGGAGGCGGTTGACCAAGTCCCATATATCTATGTGATTGTCCACACCTGACATCCCAGACGAAGAGGCGATCGGGCCGCAAGCAAGGTCAGGTTACGACTGTCCTAAGTGGAGCTTTAGTGGCCTCGCCGCGCTCTGCGTCCACTGAGGACAGTCGGTCCGATCCGGCTGCGCTGCCTGCGACACTACTCGGCGCGGAGCGCGGTCGCCGCCCGGGTGCGGGCGGCCCAGCCCGCCGGGATCAGGGCGCCCAGCACCGCCAGCACGATGCCCGTCGCACCCAGGGCGAGCAGTTCCCACGGGTTGTACACCGCGATGAACTCGGGTGCGTAGCCGAAGCCGGCGGCGTCGAACATCACCGGCACGATCCAGCGGTGTACGCCCCAGCCGAGTGGGACCGCCAGCGCGCCGCCGACCAGGCCGACCGCGACCATCGAGGTCACCACCATCGTGCGGACCTGCCACGGCGTCATCCCGACGGACTTCAGCACCCCGATCTCGTGCACCCGCTCCCGCGTGTTGAGCACCACCGTGTTGAACACGCCCAGCGCCGCCACCGAACCGAGCAGCAGCGCCAGGATGCTGATCAGCGTGAGCATCACGGTGATCGCCTCGTTCTCCTGGGTGTCGGCGCTGACGATCGGGTCGGCGGACTGCCCCGCGAGCGCGGCCGACAGCGCGGAGACGTACCGGTGCGGGTCGGTGCCGGGCGTCAGGGCCACCTCGTACTGGCGCGGGGTCACCGGTCCGGCGATGCCGGTCAGCGTGGCCGCGTCCATGACGAGCGTCGGGTCGCCGCCGTTGAGCATCACCTCGCCGACGACCGTCACCCGGCGTTGGCCGGCCGCCGCGCTGACGGTGATCTCGTCGCCGACCTGTACACCGGTCAGCCGCAGCATCCGCGACGAGGCCACCACCTCGGACGGGCTCCGGTACCAGCGTCCGTCGATGATCGGATAGCCGGCCCAGGAGGCGTCGGCGTCGTAGGCGCGCACGTCGATCGGTTGGGTCGAGCCGGCGAGGCTGATGCTCGCCTCGCTCAGGCCGGCGATGTGCGCCGTTCCGGGTTGGGCCGCGATCACCGCGTGCACCGCGGCCGGATCAGCCGGCGTGCGGTCCGCGCCCGGTTTCGGCCCGGAAGCCGGATCGGCGTCGGGCCCGCCGCCCATATCTGGGCCCATCATCGCGACGAGCACCGGCGCCGCCTCCGTGCGGTTGACGCCCTCCGCCACCCGGGTCAGCGACGTCGCGAGCCCGGCCGCCAGCACGAACGTCGCGGCGCCCAGCAGCACGGCGACCACCGTGACCGCCGCGCGTGACGGCCGGGCGAGCGGCGCGGCCAGCCCCAGGCCGATCGGCCGCGGGAGGCGCATCCGCATCAGTGCCCGCCGGAGCCGGAATCCGTGCCCGGCGCGCGGTGCCCGGCCCACCGTGATCGCCTGCACGGCGGGCAGCCGTCCGGCGCGGGTGGCCGGCCCGACCGCCGACAACAGGACCAGCGCCGGTACGACGAGCAGCACCAGCGCGGGCACCCACACCGGCACGCTGGTTCCGCCCGCCACGCTGTAGGCGTCGGCGGTCATCGCGAGAATCGGGACGGCCAGCGCTGTTCCGGCCGCCACGCCCACGACGCAGGCCGGAACACCCACGGCCAGCACCTGCACGGCGTACCCGGTGACCACCTGCGCCGGCGAGAACCCGAGCGTCTTCTGGACGCCGATCGACCGGTACCCGGCCACCACCGCTCCCGCCACGACGTTCACCACGATCAGCGCCGACATCACCAGCCCGAGCACGGCGAACGCGACCACGAACGGCACCATCGGCTTCAGCGCCTCGTTGGCCCGCAGCTTCACCGCGAGATACGACGTCGAACCGGTCAGCGCGCCGGCCGGCAGTGCGCCCGTCGCCGAGGCCAGGCCCGACCGGATGTCGTCGTCGGTGCCGGCGGACGCGAACCGGTACAGCATCTGCAGGCTCGTCGGCGCGCTCAACTGATCCGGCCACACCCACGCACCGGCCGATCCGGTCACCGACTCGGCGATGCCCACGATCGTCACCGAGGACCCGTCGACGGTGACCGTGCTGCCGATCGTCCACGCCGTGTCGCCGGTGCGCACGAACTCGCGCGACAGCACGATCTGGCCGGTGCCGGTCAGCCACGTCCCCTCGTCGATGTGCAGGCGGTCGACGGATCCGCCGGCGTCGGAGCGGCCCACGACGAGCCCGACCGGCAGGCGCCGGCCACGCGCGCCGACCACCTGCGCCTCGACCGCGCCGAAGGGCCCGGCGGCCGCGGTCACTCCCGGCCGTCGGCCGGTCGCGGCGAGATCGGTGGTAGAAGTAATGGACGGATCGAAGCTCGCCATCGCGTGCGCGCCGTGCAGCCGCGCGAACGCGGATTCGAACGGTGCCGACGACGCGACGAGCAGCCCGAGGGCGAGCACCGTGGTGGCACTGGTCAGCAGCACCACCGTCGCGATCACCACGCTCTGCAGCCGCCGCCGCCGAACGGCCGCCCACGCAACGGTGATCACGCAGCAACCTGTTCACGAAGGTGACCGTCGCGGACCTCGACGACCCGGGTGGCGCACCGGGCCGCCAGCGCCGCGTCGTGGGTGACCAGCACGACGGTCTGACCGCCCTCGTTGAGGTCGCGCAGCAGGTCGGTGATCTGGTCGCCGGCGCGGGCGTCGACCGCACCGGTCGGCTCGTCGGCGAGCAGGATCGGCGGACGGTTGATCAGCGCACGGGCCACCGCCACCCGCTGCCGCTCGCCGCCCGACAGGCGCGCCGGGTAGGCGTTGGCGCGGCCGGCGATGCCGAGCGAGTCGAGCAGTTCGTCGGCACGGGCGGTCGCCGCGCGACGCGGCATACCGGTGAGCCGCGCCGGCAGGAGGACGTTGTCGCGGGCGGTCAACTCGTCGAGCAGGTGGAAGAACTGGAACACGATCCCGATGTGCCGGCGCCGGAACCGGGCCAGCGCCGTCTCCGACAGGCCGGTGAGGTCGGTTCCGGCCACCTCCACCCGGCCGTCGGTCGCCCGGTCGAGGCCCGCGATCAGGTTGAGCAGCGTCGACTTTCCGCTGCCCGACGGGCCCATCACCGCGACCGCCTCGCCCGCCGCGACGGAGAGGTCGACCCCGTCGAGGGCGGGCGGACCGGCGGACTCGTACCGCTTGCCAACGCCCGTGAGACGCACCAATTCGCTCATGGCCGGGACGGTAGGAGGTCGGTGTGGGGCCGCGGATCCGGCGCGAGGTGGTCATGGCGTACCGCATTTCGATGACGGGGGACGCGTGTCATCCCTGGGATGTACGCGTCCGGGGGGACGTGCGAACGGCGGCCGGTGCGCAGAATGGGTCCGTGCACCCGATCCTCCGCCGCCTTCCCTGGCGGGACCTCGCCCTCGTCGCGGTCCTGGCGGTCGCCATGGTGCTCTTCGACCGGTTCCTCCCGAACCTCCTGCGGGGCACGGGGCCGCAGGGGGGCGACATGCCGGCCCCGCCACTCGCCCGCAACGGGTCCGTGCTGCCCACCGACAACGACGAGAGCCCGGTCGGCCTCGTGCTGCTGGCGGTCCTGTTGATCGCGGGTCCGCTGGTGGTGCGGCGGCGATGGCCGCTGGCCTGCTTCGCGGTCCAATATCCGGTTTTGCTGGCGGCCGAGGCGGCCAACAACGTGCCGGCGCTGCTGGCGGTGCTGATCGGCGCCTACTCGGTGGCCGTCTACCTGCCGGCGGCGCTGTCGATGAGCACGCTGGTGGGCACGGCCGCGATCACCGCGATGATCGAGAGCGAGACGTGGCCACGGGTGCCCGGCTGGGCGGGGGTGTTCGTGATCCTGCTCCCCATCGGGCTGTTCGGGGTGGCGATCCGCAGCGCGCGCGAACGGGCGGAGGCGTCCCATCAACGGGCCGAGGCGCTGCAGCGCGAGCAGCAGGTCGGCACCCGGCTGGCCATCGTGCAGGAGCGCGCCCGCATCACCCGCGAGCTGCACGACGTGGTCACCCACCACGTCAGCGTGATGACGATCCAGGCCGGTGCCGCCGGCAAGGTGCTCGACGACCAGCCGGAACTGGCCCGCGAGGCGCTGGCGGCGATCGAGGCGAGCGGCCGGGAGACCATGGCCGAGCTCCGCCACCTGCTCGGCGCGCTGGCACCGGAGCCGGCCGACGCCGAGCTGCTCCGTCCGCAGCCGGGGCTCGACCAGCTCGACGCGCTGGTGGCCAACGTCCGGCAGGCGGGCCAGCCGGTCACGGTGAACCGCACGCCGGTCGACCTGCCGCGCGGGATGGACCTGGCCGCCTACCGGGTGGTGCAGGAGGGGCTGACGAACGCGCTGCGGTACGCGCCGGGCGCCCGCACCCGGATCAACATCGCGATGGACTGCCGCTGGTTCGTGGTCGAGGTGACGAACGACGCGCCGAAGCTCGAGGTCGAGCTCGACCCGGCGTACTGGTCGCACGCCGGGTCGGGCTCCGGGCTCATCGGGCTGGCCGAGCGGCTGCGCCTCTACGACGGCGAACTGGAGACCGGCCGGCGTCCCGGCGGCGGGTTCCGGGTTCGGGCCAGCATGCCTCTGGAGGTCGCATGACGCGCGTCCTGCTCGTCGACGACCTGGCGCTCGTCCGGTCGGGGTTCGGCATGATCCTCGCCAGCGCGGGCATCGAGGTGGTCGGTCACGCCGCCAACGGGAACGAGGCGGTGGCGGCCACCCGCCGGTTACGCCCCGACGTGGTGTTGATGGACATCCGCATGCCCGAATGCGACGGGCTGGAGGCCACCCGGCAGATCCTCGCCGATCCGCCACCGGCCAGCGACGGCGGGCCCGTGCGGATCCTGATCCTCACCACGTTCGACCTCGACCGGTACGTCTACGCGGCCCTCTCGGCGGGTGCCAGCGGCTTCCTGCTCAAAGACGTCACGCCCGATCAGCTGATCCACGCGGTCCGGGCGGTCCGTGACGGTGACGCGCTGCTCGCCCCCGCCATCACCCGCCGCCTCGTCGAGCGGTTCGCCCGTACCGACCCCGACAAGACGACGCTGCACCGCGACCTCGCCAGCCTCACCCCGCGCGAACTGGAGGTGCTGACCCTGCTCGCCGGCGGGCTGAGCAACATCGAACTCGCCGGAAAGCTCCACCTGAGCGAGGCGACGGTGAAGACCCACGTCACCCGGATCCTGACGAAGCTGCAGTTGCGTGACCGGGTGCAGGCCGTCGTCGTCGCGTACGAGACGGGGCTGGTGACGCCCGGCGGCGACGGAGGCCACTACTACGAGGTGTAGTAGATTGCCGGCGTGGCACTCGATGCATTGTCGGTCGACTCGGTGGTGGTGCGGTACGGGAACATCGCCGCGGTCGACGGGGCGTCGTTCGCGCTGCCGCGGGGTCGGGTGCTGGCGCTGCTCGGCCCGAACGGTGCCGGCAAGACGAGCCTGCTGCGGGTGTGCGAAGGCTTCCGCCGTCCCGACGGAGGGCGGGTGGCCACGCTGGGCGTCGACCCGTTCGCCGAGCGCGATCGGTTGATGCCCCGGGTCGGCATCATGCCGCAGGGCGGCGCGGTGCACCCGTTGGCCAAGGCCGGCGAACTGCTGCGGCTGTTCGCGTCGTACGCGGCCGACCCGGTCGACGTCGACTACCTGGCCGACCGCCTCGGCCTCGCACACACGCTGCGGCGGCCGTGCCGGCGGTTGTCCGGTGGCGAACTGCAGCGGCTCGCGCTGGCGCTGGCCGTCGTCGGGCGTCCCGAACTGGTCTTTCTCGACGAACCGACGGCCGGAATGGACGTCGAGGCCCGGCACACGACGTGGGCCGTCATCGCCGACCTGCGCGCCGCCGGCGTGTCGGTGCTGCTCACCACGCACCTGCTCGACGAGGCCGAGCGGCTGGCCGACGACGTGGTGATCGTCGATCGCGGCCGGGTGGTCGCGGCCGGGTCGCCGGCGCACCTGACCACCACGGCCGGCATCGACCGGCTGACGGTGCACGCCGACCCGGCACTGCCCGTCGCCGACGTGGCGGGCTGCACGGTGCGGGAGGAGGCGCCCGGCCGGTACACGGTGGACAGTCCACAAGGGACACTCGACGCCGCCGCGGCCGCCGCCGTACTCGGGTGGTTCGCGGCGCGGGGCGCGCACGTCACCGCGGTGCACAGCCAGCGCCGAACGCTGGAGGACGTATTTCTCGCAATGACCACGAGGAAGGCCGACCGGTGAACCCGTTCGCACCCGCGCCGGGACGCGGCCACCTCGTGGTGCTGCGCCACGCCCGCTTCGAGCTGACCATCAACGCGCGGCGGGCCGAGGCCGTCGTGCTCAGCCTCGGCGTGCCGATCCTCGGCCTGCTGGCCGTGGTGCTCACCGACGCGATCCGGCTGCCCACCGGCGACAGCGCCGGCGATCGCGCCGGGTTCGTGGTGCCGGGCGTGATCGCGCTGACCACCCTGTCGACCGCGTTCACCGGTCAGGCGATCTCCGTCGGCTACGAACGGTTCTACGGCGCGCTCGCACGCCTCGGCGCGTCGTCGCTGACCCGCACCGGGCTGGTCGCCGGCAAGACGCTGGCCACCGTGGTGCTCGTGCTGGCCCAGTCGCTGGTGGTCGCGCTGGTCGGGCTCGGCGTCGGCTGGCATCCGCACCCCGGCCACCTCGCCGCGGCGCTGGCGAGCACCCTGCTGGCGACGGCCGTCTACAGCGGACTCGCACTCACGCTGGCGAGCGTCACCCGCCCCGAGGCCACCACGGCCGCCGCCACGCTCGTCTACGCGGTGCTCCTCGTCGGCGGCGGCACGATGTTCCCCGCACCCGACCTCGGCGGCGCCGAGTACCTGCTCCCCGTCACCGCACATGCCGACGCGCTGCGGGCCGCGCTCACCGACGGCGCGGCCGCGCCGCTGCCGGCATGGTGCTCGCTCGGGCTGTGGTCGGTGGTCGCGGTGATCGCGGCCGTGCGGGCTTTCCGCTGGGATTAGGTGGACGGAGATGCGTCGGCAACCGTAGCCGCTGGGCGTTGCTGACACTTCGTTGTCACAGATTGCCCAACCCACCGATTCGAACGGTAAACTTCGATGGGGGGATGATGCTGTGCCGGACGAACTTATCATGACGATTGCGGCGGCGTTGGCTGCCCGGGGCGCCGACGCGTTGGTCGGTGGCGGACAGAGTGCCATCCAGGCGTTGGTCCGGTTGTTACGGGGCCGCTTCGCGCGTCGCCCCGACGCCGCCGCGGCACTCGAGGCGGCAGAAGAGAACTCGAACGACGAGTCGGCGGTCACGGCCCTGGCCGAGGCCATCGAGTCCGAGGCCGCAAGCGATCCGGCCTTCGCGGAGCAGCTGCGACGGCTGTGGGCCGAGGCCTCGACCCACTCGACCGCATCCGGCGGCGGTGTGGTCAACAACCTCAGCGGTACAGCCGAGAAAGCGGTGCAGGCACGCGACATCCGCGGTGATGTCAACTTCTGAGGCGGCCGGGAACCCGGAGCGAACCGTCAACGAGATCTCCGGCACCATTCACGGTCCCAGCGTGCAGGCAGGCACGATCCACGGCGGGATACACATCCACCGGACCGGTGATCCGCCGGTACTGCCGCGCCAACTGATCGCCACATCGCACACCTTTACGGGCCGCGACGATGAGTTGGCCGAGCTTGATGCGCTGCACAGCAGGGGAAACCGACTCGTCGTGCTGAGCGGGCCGGGCGGCGTGGGAAAGACCACGCTCGCGGTGCGCTGGGCGCACGGATCGGCCGAACGCTTCCGTGAAGGCCAGATCTATGTCGAACTCGGCGGCCAGCGGCCGGTCTCACCCGACGAGGCGTTGGGCACGATGCTCCGGGCACTCGGTGTTCAACCGGCGAACGTCCCCGGAAGCAGGGTCGAGAGATCGAGCATGTTGCGGTCGCTGACCGCCGGCCGCTCGCTCCTCGTGGTTCTCGACAACGCGGACTCCCCTGCCCAGATCGGTGATCTGTTGCCGGCTGGCGACGCCATGGTGGTGATCACAAGCAGGCACCGGATGGCCGATCTGGTGGCCAACGGTGCGGTGCTGGTCAACCTCGGGCCCTTCAGCTCCGAGGAAGGGATGCGGCTGTTGAGCAGAGCGGTCGGTTCCCGCGTTGCGCAGGAGCCTGAGCAGGCGCGGAAACTCGCGTCGTTGTGCGGTGGTCTGCCGATCGCATTGTGCGTCGCGGCCTCGCGACTGGCCAACCGTCCCCACCTCACGCTCGGCCGTCTCGTCGCCGAACTTGCCGACGAGACCGGTCGGCTGGCGCGGCTTTCCGTTCCGGACGGCTACTCGGTGCCAGCCGTCTTCGACACCTCCTACCGCTCGCTTCCGCGGTCGGCGGCGGTGCTCTACCGGAGGCTGGCGCTGCACCCGGGTCATGACTTCGGCCCAGGAGCCGTCGACGTCGTGCTGTCCCTTGCCCCGTCCGACGGGCGCCCCGGCGTCGACGATCTCGATCGGTTACTGGCGGCCAACCTCCTCGAAGAGATAGACGAGGAGAGGTTCCGCTTTCATGACCTGATCCGGCTGCACGCACACGGCCGGGCGGAGGCCGAGGAGACGTCCGCGGACCGATCCGGCGTGACCCGGGCGTTCATCGAGTGGTACCTGGCAGCCGCCCGAAAGGCCGACGAGGCGATCACGCCGTATCGGCGGCGACCCGGGTTCGACTGGAAATCCGAACCGGCGAACGTTCCGGTCCCCGGAGGGCGAGGAGATGCACTGGGTTGGTTCGAGCGGGAACTGGGCAATCTGACCGCAGCCGCCCAGACGGCGATGCGGCACGGATGGCCCGACCTGACATGGCAGCTGTGCGACGCACTTTGGCCGTTGTTCCTGAACCGCAAGCATTACCCGGTCCGGTTCGAGGTCGATGGCCTCGGCGTGGCAGCCGCGAGGGAATGGGGTGACGTCTGGGCCGAAGCTGTGATGACCAAGCGTCTCGGGCGGGCAAGTTGGACGCTCGGTGATCGTGCCGCGGCCGAGCGGCACACACGGGCCGCGATCGGTCTGTACACCCGCGCGAAAGATCCCGACGGCGTCGACGACGCGTGGGAGGGCTTCGCTGTGATGCTTCGGGACTCCGGCCGGGAGGCCGAGGCGGAGCGGATCCTCACCGAGGTGCTCGCGCGCAAGCGCGCCCGTGCCGATCCGCGCCGGATCGCGCTCACCCTGATCAACCTCGGGACGCTGCGTTCCCGCACCGGCGACCCGATCGGAGCGGTCACCCTGTTACGCGAGGCGGAACTCATTCTTGCGCGCCTGGTTTCGGTGGATCCCTACAACCTGGCGCGCGCGACGATCGCCCGTGCCGCCGCGCACCTTGCCGGCAATGACCTGGCGGAGGCGGCGCTCGCCGCGACGAGAGGTGCCGAACTCGCCGCGGCGAACGGATCGCAATTCGAACGGGCAGAAGCGCTCGCCCTGCTGGGATCGGTGGCGGAGCACCGGTCGGAACCGGCTCGAGCGGAGCGGTACTACCGCGTCGCGGTGGAGATCTTCGAAGGACTCGGATCGGGTCGCGCGGACGACCTACGGGCGGGCCTCGGCCGGATCGACACCGATGCCGCGGTCCCGAATCACCTCGAAGAGTGCGACGGCGAGGACCCGCGTCGCGTCGGCTGACCGCAACGCCTCCGGCAGACGCAGCAGGGCCCGTTCGCCGCTCCGCGTCCCGATCAGGACCCCACCCGTCTGATCGGGGACGAGCACCAACGTCACGTGTGGATACCGGCCGAGCAGGTAGGCGCAGTACTCCGACCCGGCTCGGTGATCCGACGGTGCGATGAGCACATCTGCCACGCCGGCGTTCCGGGGGTGTTGGAGGAACGGGTGGATGGTCACCACCACTACCGTCACGCCTGGGCCGCTCATGATGCCACCACCACAAGAGTCGACGTGGAGGGTGGGTCCGGCACCGGTGCAGGACCTCGGTGCCGACCCGGTTCGTCCAGACGGAGCAGTTCGTACAGTGCCCGCCTGATCAGCGTTCCGGCCTGACCCGGGCGCGACGTGATGGCCTGTACCACAGTGTCCCGGTCGAGTGGACGGGCGACCCCGAACTGTTCGGCGATCCGGCCCGAGAGATCCAGCCGGTCGGCCTGGCGCAGCACGATCGACTGCGCCGATCCGGGCCGGAGCCGATCGACACCGACGCCGGCCAGGCTCAGGACGGGACGCCCGATCGCGGCGGCGTACGCGGTGACCGAGCCGTGATCACCGACGACGTGGTCGGCGGCGATCACGGCGGCGCGCCAGTCATGGGTCGGATCGACCAGGCGCAACCCCGCTTCGGTGCAGTCGCGCAGCCAGGCCCGCACCTGGCGGACGCCGTGCGCACTCCACACCGCCGGATGTAGCACGACACCGACTCGGAAATGCGTTCCGGCCAGTTGTTCCATGAGCCGGGGCAGCAGGTCGACCGTGTTTCCGAAAAGTCCGTCGGCACCCCATGTGGAGCTCACCAGGATCAGCCGATCCCCGGAGGTGACCCCGAATCCCCGACGATAGCGATCACGGTGAGGAAGGCTGGATACGAGCCGGTCATAGCACGGATCTCCCACGACAACCGCCACACCCATCGCCTCCGGACATTGGTGGAGCAGGATGTCTGATTCGGCATCATGTGCGAGTAGGATCTTGCTCGCGAGCACCCGACCGTCTCGTGCCAATCGAGCTGAATCCAGCCCGTAGACGGTCTTTCGAGCCAACACCGGCCCACCGCGTTCCGGCTCCGCCGAATATTTCCCGCGTCCGGCGCCATGAGCCATCATGAGAATCGGGCCGTGTAACTCAGACAAGCCACCGTGCGCCGCCGCTATCACGAGATCAAACGTCAGCTTGGTCGCCTGCTCCCAGGGCAGCACCAGCGCGCCGAGATCGGATAGATGGCGGTGCACCGGATGATTGAAGGCGTCTGGAGCAACGGTGAACATGATTTGCACCCGTGGGTCGTCCTCGATGAGATCGAGGACGTCGAACAGCCGATGGCCGGCAACGAGAGTGTGCACAGCCACCAGCACGCTCCGGCATCCCATCCTGGTGTTCCATCGTCCGGAGTCCAATCCGACCGGTGCCGTTAACCATTCGTACGTCGACATTTCCTGGTCCCCCCATTCGCGGTTGAGCCCAGCATCGGTCGAGGGGTTGTCGGCCAGGTTGCGACTCCGCTTGCCGGGTCACTTGCATGTCGTCTGTCAGATCTAGGCGGCCGGGATGACCGGAATGGAATTTCAGATCATCGGTCCGACAACGCTCCGGCGAAACGGCCGACGTGTTCCGCTCGGTCCGGCGAAACAACGCGGCATGCTCGCGGTGCTGCTGTACCACGCCGGGGAACCGGTTCGGGTCAGTACGATGGTGGACCACCTGTGGGAGGGTCGCGACCCGGATGAATGTCGAGCGAACCTCTACGCGGTGACCAGCCGGGTCCGAGCGGTTCTCGGCGCGGCGGAAATCGGAGCGTCGTTGGTCCGGGTGAACGGTCTCGCCGCGTACCGGCTCGACGTGAATCCCGAGACCGTGGACTACCACCGGTTCAGCCGGCTGACGCGGAACGCGCGGGACGCGGCCGCCCGGAACGATTTCCAGGCATCGATAGCGGCGATCAGCGATGCGATTCCGCTATGGGGCGGCGAACCGGTTTCCGACTTGCGCGGGGAGCGCGCCGACGGACTGCGCAGGGAAATGCGTGGGGTCTGGCTGGGTGCGCACAAGTTGCTCGCGAAGTGCCGGCTCCGATCGGGCCAACCTGACCATGTTCTCGCCCAACTCGATTCACTCATTCACGATTTCAATCTCGACGAATCGCTCGCGCAATTGTGGATTTCGGCGCTGTGCGGGGTAGGTCGCGAGGATGATGCGCGCGCCTATCTGGATCAGTTCCGGGCGCGATACCTGAAGACAATTCGGGCCGAACCTCGCGTGCACGTGCCGGTGACGCATGCATCGATCTTCGCGCCGGGATCGCGATCGGAATTCCCGGCCGAGGCTGGACGTCCGCACCAGCTCCCGTCGGATCTCCGGGATTTCTCCGGCCGGATCGAACTGCTGGCAGAGCTCGATGCATTGACGAGCGCCAAGAACGGTTCCCGGGTGGTTGTGATCGGCGGAATGCCCGGCGCCGGGAAGAGCACGCTGGCGACCCACTTCGGCCATTTGCACCTCGACCGGTTCCCGGATGGGCAGCTTTACCTCGACGCGCATGCGTTCGGCCCTGCCCCCGCCGTTTCACCCGATGTCGCGTTGAGCGGATTCCTTCAGGCGCTCGGCGTACCGGTCGACCGCATTCCGGCCGGAGTAGAGCAGCGACGCGATCGGTTGAACCGGTTGCTGGTCGGTCGTCGTGTTCTGATCGTCATCGACAACGCCCGCGACGCGGACCAGGTCCGGCCGCTGCTGCCGGCCGCCGACGGCTGCCTGACGCTGATCACCAGCCGCAACCGGATGATGAGCCTCAGCGTCCGGGAAGGTGCCCGCCACGTCACGGTTGGCCCGCTCTCCGACCGGGCCAGCACTGCGCTGCTCGCTGGGATCATCGGCGCCCGGGCAGCGGCCGAACCGGGCGCCGTGCGGACCCTGGTACACCTCGCAGGTGGGCTTCCGCTGGCGCTTCGGCTCCTCGGCGAACAGGTGGCCGAGCGAAGCAGAACCGCCGTTGCGGACCTCGTGAGTCAACTCCGCATGCACGTTCTTGACGACGTCGGCGAGGCGGCTGGGCTGCGGACCGCATTCGCGTGGTCATATTCCTCGCTGACCGCCTCGGCCGCGCGGCTCTTCAGGACGCTCGGCAACCATCCCGGGATGAACATCGGGCCCGGTGCCGCCGCGGCGCTGGCGGGAATCGATCCGGACGAGGTGCCGCAGTTGCTGAACACGCTCGCGCGCGGGCACCTCATCAACCGCGAGGAGGCTCCGGATCGGTACCGTTTCCATGATCTGATCCGCAAGTACGCCACCGATCGCGCTCTTCGCGAGGACACCACCGACGACCTGACCGGGTCGATGCGAAGACTGGCCGACTTCTATCTGCTGTCGGCGGCACGCGCGGCCGCGCTGCTGGCCCCGAATCGCCCGGCGGTCCCCGATCTACCGACGCCGATCGACGTGGCACCGGAGTCGTTCACCGGCGGCGCCGAGTCGGCCGAGGAGACCGCGATCAAGTGGTGCCAACTGGAACGCGCCAACCTGGTGGCGGTCGCGAGCTGGGCCGGGCGGAACGGCCTGTTCCGACATGCGTGGCAGATACCTGCGGCGGTTCACGAGATCTTCGAACGCTACGGCCGTCAGGACGACATGCGTGAACTCCACGAGCTTGCGCTCCGCGCGGTTGACGAGGACGGCCACCTCGTCGGCCGCACAGCGACGTTGTGCAATCTCGGATCGATCTATGTTCGTCAGCGGGACTACACGCGGGCCCGGAAGAGTTTTGAGCAGGGCATCGACGTAGCCCGCCAGATCGGGCTCGACGTGGCCGAGACGGCCTGTTCGCACAACCTCGCCTCGCTGTTCCGGCGGACGGGCGAGCCGGCCCGCGCGATCGAGCTGTACCAGGATGTGCTCGCCCGGTTCCGCGCCGGGCGGAACGCAGCCGGAGAGGTGGCGGCGCTCCGCGGTCTGGCCGACGCGAGCCGCCGGTTGGGCCGGTTCGAGGCGGCGCTCGCATATCTCACGAGCGCGTTGTCGGTGCTCGATCGGGTCGGCTCCATGCGCGGGCACGGGGCCACTCACCACGACCTCGCAGACCTGTACCTCGTCCTCGGCCAGCTTGGTGCTGCCCGGAACCACATCGCGATGGCGTTGCGGATCCATGCCCGGATCAAGGACGACGCGGCCCACTGCGAAGCGTTCGCCACCAGCGCCGACATCGCGCTGGCGTCCGCCGAGAACCAGGCCGCGATGACCGCTTGTGAGCGCGCTCTCACGCTCGCCGACGAGCTTGGTGACTCGTGTCAGCGGGCCCGAATCCTGGCCATTCTGGCCGATGCGCAGACTGCCCTGGGCGATCACGCCGCTGCGAGCCGTGCACACGCCGCAGCCGTGCGCATCGTCGACGATCTGGTCGCTCCCGAGGCCGACGAGATCCGGGACCGGCTGGCAGCCGCCCGTCCGTCCCTCCCGTAGCCGTCGGTCAGCGACCACCCCAGGGAGCGGCGAACTCGTTCGGCCGTGAGATCAAGGCACCAGACCGAGTGGGAGCGCCGGTGCCGGCAGGGTCGGGAT
Organism: Virgisporangium aurantiacum; assembly: GCF_016863635.1. Taxonomy (GTDB): domain Bacteria; phylum Actinomycetota; class Actinomycetes; order Mycobacteriales; family Micromonosporaceae; genus Virgisporangium; species Virgisporangium aurantiacum. The sequence continues at coordinate 16,430 of NZ_BOPG01000003.1, forward strand.
CGGAATCGGGATGGGCAGGGTTGGTACCGGTATGTCCGGTACATCGGGGATGATGTCCTCGACGGGTGGGTCGGGGTTGGTGCCGCCACCGCCCGGCTGGCCCGGCACACCGGGGACGGCCGGCACACCGCCGCCGGGTGGGGTGGCGGGGGCGGTGGTGGGCGGCGCCGACGTCGGGGCAGACGGTGTGGGAGTGACCGGGTTGTCGCGTTCGGCGTCGGTGGGGGGAAGGGTCCGGCGGATCTCCTCGATCTGGGCGCGGAGACGGCTGGCCAGTTCCGGATCGTCGACCCGCTCGACCTCGTCGGCCGCCTTGTCGAGCGTGCGGCGGGCGTCGGCGTAGCGGCCGGTGGCGGCGGCCTCGCGGGCCAGGCCGATGGTGTGCTCGGCGAGCCGCAGGTCGGACCGCTCCGGGTAGAGGACGCGGGCGATCGGCCACAACGGGCTCTCCGGACCGGCCTGGCCCGCGCCAACGGCGAGCCCGCCGATCAGGAGTCCGGCCGCGGCCATGCCGGTGACGTACCGCCGCACCCGCGGTCCCGGTCGCCACCGACGCGGTCGCCCGGCCGGGACTGGCCGCACCGGCACGCCGGCGCCATCCGCCACACCGGCTCCGGCCGGCTTCAGCTCCGAAACTGTCCCGGCGCCGCCGCCCAACTCGGCGGCCAAATCGGCAACACCGGCCAACGTGGTGCCATCGGCCGGCTCGGCGGCATCGACCGGCCCGGCATCCGCCGGCTCGGTGTTTGCCAGTTCGGCCAGCATCGCGGTCATGTCGAAGTCGGTCGGTTGGTCGGCGTCGAGGTCGGTGCGCCAGGCGGCCAGGACGCCGGCCAGCTTGTCGTCGTCCGGCGCCGGGTCGCCCCGGCCCAGGGCGTCGAGCAAGGCGTCGTCAGCGGCGATCACGGTCAGGTCCAGGTTGGCGTCATCGCGTCGAGTGCTCATGCCGTGCCTCCCAAGGAAGCAACCAGAGACCCGCGGCACGAGCGCCTCCGCTCCGCTCCGGCACTCATGCTGTGCCTCCCAGGGGAAGCAACCAGAGACCCGCGGCACGAGCGCCTCCGCTCCGCTCCGGCACTCATGCCGCCACCTCCCTCAGGGAGTCCGCTGCAAGCGTACGGAGCCGGGCCAATGCGCGGGACTGGGTGACGCGCACCGCCGCAGCCGTCATGCCGACGACCTCGCCGACCTCTTCGGCCGACAGGCCCACGGCGACCCGCAACAGTACGATCTCGCGGTGGGTCTCGGACAACCGGGCCAGCAGGCCGGACAGGCGGCGGGCCAGGTCGTTGCGTTCGGCGGACTGCTCCGGGCCCGGCTCGGTGGTGTCGGGCTCGTCGCTGATCTCGGCCACCGGCGCGGCGACCGAGTTGCGGACGGCGGCGCGTTGGGCGTCGGCGACCTTGTGTGCGGCGATGCCGTAGACGAACGCCGAGAACGGCTTGCCGACGTCGCGGTAGGTGGGTAGGGCCCGCAGCAGGGCCAGGCACACCTCCTGGGCCACGTCGTCGGCCGTGGTGTAGGCGCCGCCGATCCGGCCGAGGCGGGCGCGGCAGTAGCGGACCAGTCCGGGGCGTAGCTCGGTCAGCAGGACCGCCATCGCGTCGGCATCCCGGCGGGCGGCCCTGCGCACGAGATCGGTGTCGATAGCGGCGGTCATCTGCACCTTCGTCACTGGGGCAACCCGCACCGTAGCGCCATCGCCGCCCGGGCACCACTCGGGGACAGCATCGAAGGTCGCTGTTGCAAAAAACAGGGGACGAGCGATGGAGGTGACAAGGGAGGTGTCATGGGCGTCGAAGTGCGGGTGGACGGGCTGACGAAGTCGTTCGGCGGCAAGCCGGTCTGGTCGGACGTCACGTTGACCCTGCCTGCCGGCGAGATCTCGGTACTGCTCGGCCCGTCCGGCACCGGAAAGTCGGTGTTTCTCAAGGCCCTCGTGGGCCTGCTCAAACCGGACCGGGGCCACATCTGGATCGACGACAGGGATCTCCCCAGCCTGTCCGAGAAGGGGCTGTACGAGATCCGCCGGCTCTTCGGTGTGCTGTTCCAGGACGGCGCGTTGTTCGGGTCGATGAACATCTACGACAACGTCGCGTTCCCGTTGCGGGAACACACGAAACTATCCGAAGGCGACATCAAGGCGACGGTCGATGAAAAGCTCGACATGGTCGGGCTCGTCGGTGCCGAGGACAAGCTGCCCGGCCAGATCTCCGGCGGGATGCGCAAGCGTGCCGGGCTGGCCCGCGCGCTCGTCCTCGAACCGGAGATCATCCTCTTCGACGAGCCGGACTCCGGGCTCGACCCGGTCCGCACCGCATACCTGAACCAGCTCATCATCGACCTGAACCAGCGTACCGGCGCGACGTTCCTCATCGTCACCCACGACATCAACACCGCGCGGACCGTGCCCGACAACATCGGCCTGCTGTACCACGGGCATCTCGCGATGTTCGGGCCGCGGGAGATGCTGCTGTCGAGCACCGAGCCGGTGGTGCGGCAGTTCCTCAACGCGCAGCGCGTCGGCCCCATCGGCATGAGCGAGGAGAAGGACGCCGACGAGCTCAAGGCCGAAGCGGACGCCGGTGCGGAACTGCCGCCGCTGCCCCCGATTCCCTTGCAACTGCAGCCTTCCGACGGGGGAACACGGCGCACCGAACGACCGCCCGGCCAGTGGTGCGCCGAGAACGGCGTCACGCCTCCGCCCGGGTCCTTCGAGGGAGCCGAGAAGGTGAAGGTGTCATGGCCGTCCTGATGAAGGTCGACCGGGGCCTCGTGCAGACCGGCGGCTTCTTCGCGTTCTGTCTCGACACGATCCTCGGCCTCGCCCGACGACCGTGGCAATGGCGGGAGTTCATCCAGCAGGCGTGGTTCATCAGCTCGGTGTCGATCGTGCCGGCGGCGCTCGTCTCGATCCCGTTCGGTGCGGTGATCGCGCTGCAACTCGGATCGCTGGTGCGGCAGATGGGCGCGCAGTCGTTCACCGGCGCGGCCAGCGTGCTCGCCGTCGTCAGGGAAGCCGGCCCGATCGTCACCGCGCTCATCATCGCCGGCGCCGGCGGTTCGGCGATCTGCGCCGACCTCGGCGCGCGGAAGATCCGCGAGGAACTCGACGCGATGGAGGTGCTCGGCATCGACCCGGTGCGGCGGTTGGTGACGCCCCGCGTGGTCGCGTCGATGGTGGTTGCCGTTCTGCTCAACGGATTGGTGAGCGTGGTCGGCGTCGGTGGCGGCTACTTCTTCAACGTCATCCTGCAGAACGGCACGCCCGGCGCGTACCTGGCCAGTTTCCAGGCGCTGGGCCAGCTTCCGGACCTCGTGGTCGGTGAGATCAAGGCCCTGGTGTTCGGGCTCGTCGCCGCGCTCGTCGCGTCGTACAAGGGAATGACGGCGAAGGGCGGGCCGAAGGGCGTCGGTGACGCGGTGAACCAGAGCGTGGTCATCACGTTCATGCTGCTGTTCGCGCTGAACTTCGTCATCACCGCGCTGTACTTCCAGATCGTTCCGCAGAAGGGCCAGTAGATGCTGGACCAACTGGGCGGACAACTCGCGTTCTACCTGAACGCGCTGCGCTGGACCCCGAGAACAATCAGCCGGTACAGAAGAGAAATCATCCGGCTGCTCGCCGAGGTGAGCTTCGGAACCGGTGCGCTGGCGGTGATCGGCGGCACGGTGGGCGTCATCTGTTTCCTGACGTTCTTCACCGGTACCGAGGTGGGGTTGCAGGGCTACCAGGCGCTGAACCAGTTGGGCAGCAGCGCGTTCACCGGCTTCATCTCCGCGTACTTCAACACCCGCGAGATCTCGCCGCTCGTCGCCGCGCTCGCGCTCAGCGCCACCGTCGGGTGCGGGTTCACCGCGCAACTGGGCGCGATGCGCATCTCCGAGGAGGTCGACGCGCTCGAGGTGATGGGCGTGCCGTCGTTGCCGTACCTCGTCACCACGCGGATGATCGCCGGGTTCGTCGCGGTGATCCCGTTGTACGTCATCGGGCTGCTCACAAGCTACTGGGCCACCCGCACGATCGCGACCGGCTACTTCGGACAGTCGGGCGGCACCTACGACTACTACTTCCACCTGTTCCTGCCGCCGGGCGACGTGCTGTGGTCGTTCGCGAAGGCGCTCATCTTCAGCGTGATCGTGGTGCTCGTGCACTGCTACTACGGCTACACCGCGAGCGGCGGCCCGGCCGGCGTCGGCGTGGCGGTGGGCCGCGCGGTGCGGCTCGCGATCGTCGCGGTGAACGTCGTCGACTTCTTCCTGTCGCTGGCCATCTGGGGCGCTACCACGACGGTGCGGATCGCGGGATGAGGCACAACCGGATCCTCGGGATCGTCTTTGTCGCGGTGCTCGCCGGGGCGCTCAGCCTGTCGGTCCTCCAGTACCGCAAGGCGTTCACGCCGGTGGACCGGGTCACGTTGCTCGCCGACCACACCGGGTTGCAGCTCAACCCGGGCGCCGACGTCAAGCTCCACGGCGTGATCGTGGGCGAGGTCCGCGAGGTGAATACGAGGGGACGCGGTGCGCGCGTCACGCTCGCGCTCGACCCCGACCTGACGCCGCGGATACCGGCCGACGTGAGCGCGCGACTGCTCCCGAAGACGCTGTTCGGCGAGCGCTACGTGGCGCTGGTGCCGCCCGGAACGGCGTCCGCGCAAGGGATCAGAGCGGGCGCGACGATCCCACAGGACCGCAGCACCAGCGCCGTTGAGCTGGAACGGGTGCTCGACAACGCGTTGCCGCTGCTGCAGTCGATCCGGCCGGACAAGCTCGCCGCGACGCTGGCGGCGCTCGCCACCGCGCTGGAGGGTCGCGGCGACAAGCTCGGCCGCACACTGTCCACACTGGACGGATACCTCGCCGAGCTGAACGCGGAGATGCCGACGATCGCCGAGGACGTGCGCCGGCTCGTCACCGTCCTCGACACCTACGCCGACGCGATGCCCGACCTGCTGGCCCTGCTGCGCGACGTCACCGTCACCGCGAACACCGTGAGCGACCAGCGCGAGCAGCTCGCGGCGCTGCTCGCCGACACCACCGGCGCGGCCGACGCCACGCGACTCTTCCTTCAACGGCACGGCGATCAGCTCATTCAACTCGGTGATGTGACGCGGCCGGTCCTCGAACTGCTGGCCGCCTACTCCCCCGAATACCCGTGCCTGCTGGGGACCCTGGTCGCGGTGCAGCCGCGGGCCGACGAGGTGTTCCGCGACGGGCGCATGCACATCACGCTGGAGATCACGCGCGACGGCGGCAAGTACGTGCCGGGCCGGGACGAACCGGTGTACGGGGCGCGCAACGGACCCGACTGTCACGGCATGCCGAACCCGCCGATCCCGGCGCCCGAGTACCCGATCAACGACGGCTACGACTACGGCGCCGGACCCGGTGCGGCGAAACGGATCCCGGTCGGCACACCGGGAACCGTGCAGGGGCCGATGGGTTCCGCGGGTACGGCGGAGGAGCAGGGCATCGTGCGCCCCATCGTGGGCGCGGCGCTGGGCGTTCCGCCGGTGGAGGTCCCCGACATCGCGGTCATTTTATGGGGACCGCTGCTGCGCGGCGCCGTTGTGAATGCGAGGAACGCGCCATGAGCATCCGGGCACCGCTCATCAAACTGATCGTCTTCGCGGTGGTGACGATCGTCCTCACCGCGATGCTGGCGCAGACGCTGGGCTCGTGGGCGACCGGCGGCACCGAGTACCGGGCCCGGTTCACCGACGTCACCAGCCTGCTGGAGGGCGACGACGTCCGGATCGCCGGCGTTCGCGTCGGGAAGATAACCCGGATCCGGGTGGTCGACGACAGCATCGCCGAGGTGCGGTTCACGGTCACCGACGACGTTCCGCTGGGCACCGGTGTCCGCGCGAAGATCCGCTACCGGAACCTGGTCGGCCAGCGGTACCTCGCGCTGTTCGAGGGCCCGTCGACCGGACGCACGCTGCACCGCAACGGCGTGATCCCGCTGGAGCAGACCGCGCCGGCGCTCGACCTCACCACGTTGTTCAACGGCTTCCGTCCGCTGTTCACCGCGCTGTCGCCGGACGACGTGAACAAGCTCGCCTACGAGATCATCCAGGTGCTGCAGGGCGAGGGCGGCACGATGGCCAGCCTGCTCCGGCGCACCGCGTCACTGACCAGCACGCTGGCCGACCGCGACGCGGTGATCGGCCGGGTCATCACCAACCTGAACGCGGTGCTGTCCACCGTGGACGAACGCGACGGGCAGCTCGACCAGACCATCGCCCAGTTGCAGCAACTGGTGTCGGGCCTGGCCGCCGACCGGGGCGCCATCGGACAGTCGTTGGCGAACCTCGGTGAGCTCACCCTCGCCACCGGCTCGCTGCTCGGTGACGCCCGGCCGCCGCTGGCGTCCGATGTGGACGGTCTGCGGCAGGTGGCGGGCAACCTGAACGCGAACTCCGCGGCGATCGACCGGGCGCTCGCCGCGATGCCGGGCCGGTACGAGGCGCTGACCCGGGTGGCGTCGCACGGCTCCTGGTTCAACTTCTTCCTCTGCGACCTGAGCGGGAACGTCACGCTGGGCGGCACGACGGTCGCCATGCCGACGTTCTCGTCCACCGCACCGAGGTGCAACGCGGCATGAGACCTCCACTGTGGACACCGTTCCGGCACCGCAACCCGCGGGTCGTCGGGCTGGTGTGCCTGGGTGTGCTCGTCGCGCTCGTGGTCGTGGCGTTCCGGCTCGACGACCTCGCGTCGCTGACGGCCACCACCTACCGCGCCGCGTTCCGCGACGCGAGCGGGCTCGCGCCCGGCAACGAGGTCCGCGTCGCCGGGGTGCGCGTCGGCCGGGTCAGCGACGTCGAACTCGCGCAGAGGCCCGCCCCGTACGTGCGCGTGACGTTCCGGATCGAGGAGGACGGCATCCGGTTCGGCACCGACACCGCCGCGTCGATCCGCATCAAGACCGTGCTCGGGCAGAAGTACCTCGCGATCGAACCCAAGGGCCCGGGTCGGCTCCGGGCGGACGCCCAGATCCCGCTCGACCGCACGGCGTCACCGTTCGACGTCGTGCAGGCGGTCACCGGGCTCGCCGGCACCATCGACGCGATCGACACCACGCAACTCGCCACCGCGTTCAGCACCGTCGCCGAGGCGTTCACCGACACGCCGGCGAGCGTGCGCACGTCGCTCGACGGCCTGTCGCGGTTGTCGAAGACCGTCGCCGACCGCGACGCGGAACTCCGCGAACTGCTCGGCCGCGCCCGCTCGGTGACCGCCGTGCTCGCCGGCCGCGACGAGGAGTTCCGCAAGCTCGTGGCCGACGGCGGCCTGCTGCTGGCCGAGGTGAGCCGCCGCCGCGACGCGATCCACGAACTCCTCGTCGGCACGAACACGTTGAGCGAGCAGCTCACCGGGCTGGTCGCCGACAACCGGGCGCAGCTACAGCCCGCGCTCACCGAACTCCGCGCCACCGTAGCGATCCTCCAACGCAACCGCACGAACCTGGAGCGGACGATCCAGAAGATGGGGCCGTTCGTCACCGCGTTCGCCAACGTCGTCGGCAACGGACGCTGGTTCGACTCCTACGTCGCGGGTCTCGTGCAGCCGCTGGTACCGGGAGGCCGCCGATGAGACGCGCATTGATCGCCGGAGCCGTGGTGATCCTGGCCGTCGCGCTCGCCGTTCCACTGTGGAGGCTCAACCCGGCCGAGCGCCGGCTCACCGCGCACTTCACCCGCGCGGTCGGCATCTTCGCGGGGTCCGACGTCCGGGTGCTCGGCGTGCGCGTCGGACGGGTCGTCAAGGTGACGCCGACCGGGCGCACCGTGCGCGTCGACATGCGCTACGACCGCGACCTGCGCATCCCGGCCGGCGCGCAGGCGCTCGTGATCCCGCCGAGCGTGGTCAGCGACCGCTACATCCAGCTCACGCCGGCCTACGACGGTGGCGCCGCGCTGCCCGACAAGGCCGACGTTCCGGTGGAGCGCACCGCCGTGCCGCTGGAGATCGACGACGTCTACACGGCGCTCGACGAGTTCAACACCGCCCTCGGCCCCACCGGCGCCAACGCCGACGGCGCGCTCGCCGACCTGGTCAAGGCGGGCCGGGCGAATCTGGAAGGCAACGGCGCCAACCTGCACACCACGCTCGACAGCGTGTCGCGGGCACTGTCCACGGTGGCCGACGGCCGGGCGGACCTGTTCGGCACCGTCGGCAACCTCCAGGTCCTCACCACCGCGCTCGCGAAGAGCGACCAGCAGGTGCGCGTCTTCAACCAGCAACTCGCCGACGTGGCCACGCAGCTCGCGGCCGAACGCGACGACCTCGCGAAGGCGCTGCACAGCCTCGCGATCGCGCTGGCCGAGGTGACCACGTTCGTGCGCGACAACCGGGAGGCGTTGCGCGCCAACGTCAGCGCGCTCGCCGACATCACGTCGGTGCTGGCCCGCCAGCAGAAGGCGATCGCCGACATCCTCGACGTGGCGCCGCTCGCCGCGTCGAACCTCAATCTCGCGTACAACCCGCGATCCGGGACGCTCGACACCCGCAATGACGCGCTCGGCCCCTACGATCCGGCCGCGTTCGTGTGCGCGCTGCTGGCCGACGCGGTTCCGCTGCCGCAGCTGCCCGCGGAGTGCACAGCCCTCGCGCAGACCCTGGCCGCCAAGGGCCTGCCGCTGCCCGACCAGCTCCGCAAGCTCCTCGGGCTGGCACCGGCCACGCCGCCGGTCGGCGCCGCGCCACCGGCCGGGCCGCAACAGCCCACACTCCCAGGGCTCCCGGTGGACGTCGGCGGCGCGCTCGACCGGACCCTCGGCGGAATCCTGCGGGGCGCGCCATGAGAGCGGCTACGATCCTCCTCGCCCTGGCGCTCACCGGATGCACGGTCGCCGACGTGCCGCTGCCCGGCGGCGCGCCCGACGGTCCCGCGTACCGGGTCACCGTCGAGTTCCAGGACGTGCTCGACCTGGTGCCGCAGGCCGCGGTGAAGGTCGACGACGTCACCGTCGGCAGCGTCGAGAAGATCTGGCTCGCCGGCTGGACGGCCCGGGTCCGCATCCGGATCGGGCGCGACGTCGAACTGCCGGCCAACGCGACCGCGGCCGTGCGGCAGAGCAGCCTGCTCGGCGAGAAGTACGTGTCGCTCGCCCGGCCCACCACCGAGTCGGCCCGCGGCACGATGACGGACGGCGACACGATCCCGCTCGCCCGCACCCGCCGCTCCGCCGAGGTGGAGGAGGTGCTGGCCGCGCTCGGCCTGCTGCTCAACGGCGGCGGCCTGGCCCAGCTCCAGACGATCAACCGGGAACTCGGCACCGCGCTCGACGGGCGCGAAGCGTCCACAAAGGACCTCCTGCACCAGCTGGACTCGTTCGTCGGCGGGCTGGAGGCGCAGAAGGCCGATCTGGTGCGCGCGATCGACGCGCTCGACCGGCTCACCACCCGACTCGCCGACCAGCGCGCGGTGATCGGCAGCGCGCTCGACGCGCTCGGCCCCGGCCTCACCGTGCTCGCCGACCAGCGCACCCAGTTGACCGGCGCGCTCACCGCGCTCGGCGAACTCGGCGCCGTCGGCACGCGGGTGGTCAACGCCACCCGCGACGACCTGCTCGCCAGCCTGCGCGCGCTGCAACCGACCCTCCAGCAGTTGGCCAGCGCCGGCGACAACCTCCCGCGGTCGCTGGACTTCCTGCTGAGCTTCCCGTTCCCGCCGGGCGTCACCGGCGCGATCGTCGGCGACTACGTGAACCTCGGGGCGACCGCCGACCTGGACGCCGCGCAGATCCTGGCGAACCTCCTCATCACCCCGCCGAAGACCGTCCAAACAGGACAGTCGGGCGGCGGCAGGCAGCCGACCCCGCCGGGCGGTGACGACAAAGGCAACAACGGCGGCACGAAGCCGGTGGTGCCGATCGTCCCGTCGCTGCCGGAGATCCTGCCGATCGGCTGCCTGCCCGTCGTCGGCCCGTTGCTGCCCGGCTGGGTGCCGCCGCAGGGCTGCACGGTGCCGCCCGGGTGCGCGCTGCTGCCGCCGACCGCGTCGGCGCCGCCGGGGAGCCTCCGGCCGCCGGGCGGCGTGGTTCCTCCGGGCACCGTGTTCCCACCGGGAACCCTGCTGCTGCCCGGCACCATCCTCACGCCGCAGTGCCTGCTGCCCAAGGCGACCGGCGCCGTCGACGCGCAGCGGGGCGGCGTCGCCGACCTCCTGCCGGGCGGGCTGGCGCCGTGATCACGACGTCGGTGCGCATCAAGGTGATCGTGTTCGCGGTGGTGAGCCTGCTCGGCACCGGCTTCGTCGCGGTGCGGTACGTCGGGCTCGGCGAGCGGCTCCTCGGCCACGGCTACACCGTCTACGTCGACCTGGCCGACGGCGGCGGCATCTTCGCCAACGCGCCGGTGACCTACCGCGGCGTGCCGGTCGGGCGGGTCACGGCCGTCACCCTGCACGGTACGGGCGCCCGGGTCACGACCAGAATCGAGGACGCAGTGCGCGTCCCCACCGGCCTCAGAGCCGTTGTGGCGCACCGGTCCGCGGTCGGCGAGCAGTACCTCGACCTGCGCCCCGACCGCGACGGCGGCCCGTACCTGCGCGACGGCGCGGTGATCCCGCGCGAGCGCACCGGTGTGCCGCTGCCGCCGGAGACGTTGCTCGCCAACCTCGACGCGCTCGTCCGCTCGGTGAACCCCGACGACCTCGCGGTGGTCATCGACGAACTCGGCGCGGCGTTCGAGGGCAGCGAGACCGCGCTGCGCACCATCCTCGACGCGAGCACGCTCGTTCTCGACGACGCCGTGGCGAACCTCCCGCAGACCGTCACGCTGATCCGCGACGGCGCGACCGTGCTCCGCACGCAGGCCGAGTCGGCCGAGATGATCCGGCAGTGGGCGGCCGGGCTCGCGCGGCTGGCGGAGACGGTGCGGGCGTCCGACGGTGACCTGCGCCGGATCCTGGCCGCCGGTCCGCCGGCCGCGACCGAACTGGTCGCGCTGCTCGACGGGCTGGAGCCGGCGATCGGCGCGCTGCTCGGGAACCTGATCGCGGTCAACGGGGTTGCCGCCCGGCGGTTGGCGGGAATCGAGCACCTGCTGGTGGTGTATCCGCTCGCGGTCGCGGGCGGCTTCACGGTGACGCCCGGCGACGGAACCGCGCACTTCGGGCTGGCGCTCAACGTCAACGATCCGCCGCCGTGCGTGTACGGCGGAAAGCCGACGTGCACCGCCGCCGACCAGGCGCGCGGTTCGAACGTGCGCGGCTCGAACAACGCGCCGCGCGCCGGCGCGCCGCCGTCGACGGGCTCGGGCGCGGAGCCCGCCGACGATCCGTCCACAGTGGCCGGTTACGACCCGGTGACCGGACTGGTGCTCGGGCCGGACGGGCGACCGGTGCAGTTCGGCGGGACCGGCGGCCAGTACGCGCTCGCCGGCGACCAGTCCTGGAAACAGCTTCTCCTGGCGGGAGTGACATCATGACGCTGAAGCTCATCAAGGGCGGCTCACCCGAGGACCCGGCCGAGACGGAACCGGGCAGCCGGACGCACACCGCCCGCCGCCGCACCGGCAGCCGCCGCACGGTGACCCGCCGCACGCCGCCCGGCCGCGATCCCGTCGCCGAGGTGCTCGAGCGGCTCGACGAGGAACCCGTCGAGGCCCCCGCCGAGGGCCCAGCCGATGGCCCAGCCGAGGAGAAGCCACGGATTCCGCGGCAGCGGCGCCGCGCTGTCCGGCGTCCGGTAGAACCACCGGCACCGCGACGGCGCTGGACCGGCCGACCGAGCCGGACCACCGCGGCACTGTTGCTCGTGCTCTGCGCGGCGCTGGCCGGCGCCGCGTTCTTCGGCGTGAAGTGGTACGGCGACCGCGAGACCGAGCGGGCGCAGCGGCAGGCGGTCGCCGCCGCCAAACAGGCCACCGTCGACTTCGTGTCGGTCAGCGCGGCCAGCGTCGACCGCGACCTGCAACGGATTCTCGCCGGCACCACCGGCGACTTCCGCGACGAGTTCAGCCGCGGCCAGTCGCAGGTGCGGGCCGCCGTGGTGGAGAACAACGTGCAGTCGCAGGGCACCGTGCTGCGCGCGGCGCTGCTGTCGGGCGACCGCCGGCGCGCCACGGTGCTCGTCGCGATCGACGCGACCGTGCGCAACGCCAACGCGCCGGACGGCCGCCAGTCGCACTACCGGATCCAGGTGGAACTCGCGCGCAAGGACGGCGCGTGGCTCGTGTCGCGACTGCAGTTCGTGGGGTGAGGAACGTGAAGCGGAAACTGTTGATCGCAGCGATCGTGCTGGCGCTCGCGGGCGCGGGCGCCGCCTGGTGGGCCGACCGCTCGGCCGGCCGGCGCGACGCGGCGGTGCGCGCGGCCCTCGCCGCGTCGACCGCGGCGGCGCAGGCCATCTTCTCGTACGACTACCGCAGCTTCGACACGAGTGTCGCGAATGGACGGTCGTTCGTCACCGGCGGCTTCGCCGACGAGTACGGCCAGACCACCGCCGCGCTCAAGAACACCGCCGTGGCCGAGAAGGCCGTGGTGCGGGCGGCGGTGTCGGCCGCCGGTGTCGTGTCGGCGACACGCGACCGGGTGGAACTGCTGCTGTTCCTCAACCAGTACCGCCGCAACGCGAACATCGACGGCGAGAAGGTCGACCAGAACCGCGTGGTGATCACGATGGTGCCGGTGCGGGGCGACTGGAAGGTGACGGCTGCTTCCGCTATTTGACACCTAGCCGACAGAACATCCGGGTAGCTCGATGGGACGATGGCTCTCCCGTATTCGTGCCGCCCAGAACCCACGGTGAACCCGGAGCCGGGTCGGAACGTTGGTGAGGGTGCAAGGCCACCCCCAGGACGTTGCAGATCCGAGAAGGAGACACCCCGTGGCACCGGAGATCGTCGGGCGCGAAGGTCCCAACACAGGCACGAGCGTCCGCGTCGGTGATGCGCCGGTCACCTTCGGTCGTAAACCCGACAACACCGTGGTCGTCACGAGCCGGGCGGCGTCGCGCTACCACGCCGAGGTGCGCCGCGAAGACGGCCGGTACGTGCTGGTCGACCTCGGCAGCAGCAACGGCACGCTGGTCAACGGCCGGCGTATCAAGGAGTACGTGCTGCGGCCGGGCGACCTGTTCGCGATCGGCAACGAGACGTTCTGCTTCGAGGTGGCCGAGGTGACGCGCACCGTCCTCGGGCTGCCGCCCGTGAAGCCGATCGATCCGGTGGTAGCCGCGACGGTGCCGGTGCTCAACGTCACCGTCTCCGGTGGCGGGCCGGTCGGGCTGAGCCTGGCCCTGCTGCTCGAGCACATCATGGGCGCGCGGGTCGCGGTCACCGTCTACGATGCGCGCTGGACCACCGACGGCGACACGGTGGTGTGGAAGAACGAGGCGGCCGGCAACGTGCGGCGGCAGCAGGTCGTCACCGTGCAGAGCCGCCAGTACCTCAACCTGCCCGAGCACATCCAGGAGCGGCTGTTCCAGGCCGGCGCGTTCACCGAGATGTGGCCGGCCGGCCCCGACTCCGTACAAGGCGCAGGCCCGCGCAACGTGCGCATCGCGTACGTCGAGGACACGCTGCTGGAGCTCGCCAACGAATCGGCGCGCATCACGCTCGTCCCGGAGAAGTTCGACCCGGCCGAGCGCCGCGCCGAAATGACCGGCTCGCACGTGCTCGCGATCTGCGAGGGCAGCCGGTCGCGCACCCGCGACTTCTTCGCACCGAAGTTCGGCACCGCCGACAAGTCCATCTACTCGCTCGACGGCGAGCACCTGCAGGACGTCGTGCTCGGGCTGCGGGTCAAGTCGACGCTGACCGACCCGATGAGCGTGCTGCTCACCGTCGCGCAGAACCGGTTCCTGCTGAACTCGTTGCGCGGCGAGGGCTTCCTCAACATGCGCCTCACCGACGCCGAGGCGCAGGAGGTCGTCGGCATCGACCCGGTGCGGCGGACGTTCGAGGAGTGCATCGCGTCGCGCCCGTGCGTGATGGGCCGCGACGAGCACGGCGACTTCAAGTGCTCGACCCACAGCTCGCTGTTCCTGCCGGCGCTGGTGCGCGGGTCGGCGCTGTGGCGCCGGGTGCTGGAGGGCCTGCGGTTGTTCGGCGTCGCCGAGGCCGACCTCAGCGCGGTGACCGCGTTCCGGCTCGACATGGTGCAGCGTCCCCGGTTCACCGCCGAACTGTTCTCCCCCACCGCGCGCACGCCGGGCACGTACGGGTTCCTGCTCGGTGACGCGGCCAACGCCATCCACTTCTGGCCCGGCCGCGGGCTCAACAGCGGGCTGGCGTCGGCGATCTCGCTGGCCCGGTCGCTCGGCGCCGCCTGGCGCGGGCGCCCGTTCCGCGACGCCGACTTCATCCGCCACGAGGCGGCGATGTCGATGCTCCAGTACCGGCACAAGAGCCGCGCCTGGAAGTCGATGGTCACGTTCGACGAGGACGGGAACAGCAAGGCGATCAAGACGACGATCGCCGAGAGCATCGAGGCGCCGCTCGACGCCGGATTCGACCTCGACGCCGCCGTCGAGGGCCTGATGGAACGGCTGCGGCAGATCCGTGGCCGGCTGACCGGCCGCCTCGCCGACCTGCCCGACGACGACACGCTGCGCGCCCACCTGCGGACCCTGCGCCCGGAGACGCTGCGGACGCTGGTCGACAGCGGCCCCTGGGACACGATGATCGTCGGCGGCGAAGAGGTCGACATCGACATCTTCTACCGGCCCGACCCGCAGGCCGCGCCGGACGAGAGGGTGCTCACACGCAGCTGAACCTCAACTGCCCGGCACGGCCGCCGATGGCCGGTGGTGACCTCGACGGAACCGGCTGGCAGGCGTCCCCTGGCGTGGTTCCTGTGGTGGCAGGGGCTGCTGATCGTGGTGATGGTGGCGCTCGCCGCGGCCGGTCACGACCTGGCCGCCACCGTGGTCGCCGCCGCGACGGGGCTGTCGGCGGCCGGTGCGGTGGTCGTCGGCGTCCGGTGGTTCCGGCCGGCTCGACCGGCCGCGTGGCTGCTCCTCGCCGGCGCGCAGGTCGGGTTCGTCGCCGGGATCGTGATCTTCATGATCGACGACCGGCTGCTGCCCGGTCAGTCGTTCCCCGGTCCGGCCGACGCGACCTACCTCGTCGGCCAGTATCCGCTGATCATCGCCGCGCTGGTGCTGTTCGTCCGGGCGCGCAGCCCGGGGTGGCAGCGGGCCGCGCTCATCGACGCCGCCGTGCTCGCGACCAGCGCCGCGCTCGCCGCGTGGGTGTACCTGCTGCGACCGGCCACCGCGGAGTTCGGCACCGGCGCGACCGGCGGCCTGATCATCGTGGTGACGTACCCGGTCATGGACCTGATCGTCCTCGCGGTCGCGCTCCGGTTCACCCTCGGCGGCGGTGAGCGCGTACCGGCCCGGTCGCTGCTCCTGGGCTCGTTCGCCGTGTCGCTGGCGACCGACACGCTGTACCTGCTGGAGCGCATCGCCGGCACGTTCACCCCCGAGTCACCGACGTCGGCCGGGTACATCGTCGCCGGCGTCCTGCTCGGAGCCGCGGCGCTGCACCCGTCAATGACCGGGCTCGCCGAGCGCGTCGACGCGCCGCCGCTCGAACCGACGCCGGCCCGGCTCGGCCTGCTCGCGGCGGGTGCCCTCATCGCACCGGTGATCCTGGTGGTCGAGCACCTCCGCGGCACCTTGCGGGACGTGCTCGTGATCGCGGCCGCCTGCGCGGTGCTGTTCCTGCTCGTCTTCGTGCGGATGTCCGGACTCGTCGCGGCGCACCGGCGGCACGCGATCACCGACCCGCTCACCGGGCTGTACACGCGGCGGTTCTTCGGACCCACGCTGGCGGTCGAGGTCACCCGGTCCGGCCGCAGCGGCGTTCCGTTGGGTCTCCTGCTGCTCGACGTCGACCACTTCAAACGGATCAACGACGGCTTCGGCCATCCGGCCGGTGACGCGGTCCTGCGGGTCGTGGCGGCGCGGCTCACCGGGCGGTGCCGGTCGGGCGACATCGTGGCGCGGTACGGCGGCGAGGAGTTCGCGGTGCTGGTGCCGGGCGCCGGCCCCGACCGGATCGCGGAGATCGCCGAGGGGCTGCGGCGCGCGATGACCGAACCGATGCCGATCGGCGACGGGCAGGAGGTGGCCGTCACCGTGTCGATCGGTACCGCGACCGTGCCGGCCGACGCCGGGTCGCCGGAGGACGTGGTGCGGTTGGCCGACATGGCGCTGTACGCCGCCAAGGAAGGCGGGCGCAACCGCGTGATGGCCGTTCCCGCTCACGCCGTGAGGGCCGGGAACGGCGCCGGCTCGACCTCGATGTCGGCCATGCTCTCGGTGTAGCGCCGGTAGGCGCGGCGCGCCTCGCCGTGCCGGCCGCCGGCGCGGAGCACCGCCACCAGGCGCAGGTGCGCCGGCTCGTCGTGCGGGTCGTGACCGAGCAGCCGGAGCAGGTACTGCACGGCGGTATCGGTGTCGCCGTCCGACGCGGCGAGATCGGCCAGCGTGCGCGCCACGCGCAGGTACGTGGCCCGGGCCTCGTCGCGCAGGCCGGCGCTCCAGGCCGCGTACGGGTCGTCGCTGAGGAAGTCACCGGTGTAGGCGACCTCGGCGCCGACGAGCGCGGCGCGGGCCCGGGCCGGTTGGCCGGCGGCGAGCAGGCGCGTGCCGTCGTCGGCGGTGCGCAGGAACGTGAGGACGTCGACGTCGAGCGTGCCGAGGCGCAACCGGGCGCGGTCGGCCACCACGTAGCGGTCCGGCTCGAACCGGCGGGTCGGGTCGAGCACCGCCCGCAGCGTCGACAGCGCGACCGACAACCGGTTCGGCAGCCGCTCCGTCGGCTCGCCCGGCCACAGTGTCTCGGCGACGCTGTCGCGGGAGACCATGCGGCCGCGGCTCGCGACCAGGATCGTCAACAGGTCGCGGGCCTTGCGGGAGCGCCACTCCTCGACGGTCACCGGCACGCCGTCCCGCAGCAGTTCGAACCCGCCGAGCGTGCGCAGCCGCACCGACGGCGGCGGGTGCTGGCCCGCGAGCCAGCGCAACGGCCCGGCGGCGTGCCGGCTGTCGGCGGCACGCACGGCCATCAACTGCAACCGGTGCTCGGCGGCGCCGGCCGGCCCGCCGGTGAGCCGCGCCCGCAGGTACTCGTTGACGGCCGCGCCCGGCTCGTGCTCCATGCCCCGCCACAGGTCGGCGGCCTCGGCCAGCCGGGCCACCCGGCCCTCCGGCGGACCGGCGAGCGCGGCCAGTTCGATCGCCTCGGCCATCCGCGGACCCTGCCGGCGCGTACCCGCCGCCGCGAGCGCCCGTTCGGCCCATCCGGCGGCGGCCTCCGGCGCGCCCCGGATCAGCGCGATCCAGCCGGCCGCGAGCGTCACCTCCGCCTCGGCGATGCCCTTGTCGACGTCGAGCGCCTCGGCGACGAGCGCGTCGGCGCGGTCCGGGTCATCGTCCACAATGGACCTGGCCAGCCCGGCCAGCGCCGGCACCGAACTCTGCCGGTCGCTGCCCGCCCGCGCGTGCGTCACCGCCTCCTCGTAGGTCGCGCGGGCCAGTTCCAGGTTGCCCCGCGCCCGGTGCAGGTCGGCCGAGGCGAGCAGCGGGTACGCCGCCATCCGGCTGCCCAGCCGCCGGCAGATCGCCAGCGCCGTGCCGAAGTCGGTGACCGCCTCGTCGAGCCGCCCCAGCGCGAACGTCGCCACGCCCCGGTTGGCGGTCGCCAACGCGAGACTCGACGGCGACCCGGTGAGCTCGGCCAACCGGATCGCCTCGTCGAACTCGCGGACGGCGGACCGGAACTGGCCCGCCTCCGACAGCCGGGACCCGTTGTTGTTCCGCACCCGCATCAACGCGAGCACGTCGCCCGCCCGCGTCGCGGCGCGGATCGCCTGCTCGTAATGCATCGCGTTGCCGTTCTGGTCACCGTCCATCGCGGCGACCATGCCGCACGTGATGTGCGCGGTGGCGAGCGCGGAGTCGTCGCCGCTCGCCTGTGCTGCGTCGAGCGCGGCGGTCGCGGCCTCCCGGCACCGCCGCGCGTCGTGGCGCAGCCAGTGGATCGCGGCGGTCCAGCTGAGCAGCAGCGCGCGGTCCGTATCGCTGTCGGTGTCTCTGTCGGTGTCTTTGTCGGCGTCTCTGTCGGCGTCTCTGTCGGCGTCTCTGTCGGCGTCTCTGTCGGCGTCTCTGTCGGCGTCTCTGTCGGCGCGCTCAGTCGCCGCGAGCGCGGCGTCGAGTTCGCCGCGGTCGTAGTGGATGACCGCGAGCCGCCACGCCAACCCCGCCGGCAACGGCCCGGCACCCGGATCGGCCGCCCGGAAATGCGCCAGCGCCGAGTCCCAGTCGCCCTGGATGTGCCGCGCCTGCCCGGCGACCATGTGCACGGCCGGCGGCAACGATCCGCCGGGGATCCGCGCGACCGCCGCGCTCACCGCAGCACTCACCGCGGCGGCCTCGCCGGCGGCCAGCAGCGCGGCGCCGTGCTCGGCGAGGTGCCCGGTGAGCGCGGCCGGGTCGTCGAGCACGAGGATCGCCCGCAGCGCCTCGGCCGGCCGGCCGCGCTCGTGGAAGGCCCGGGCCGCGGCGGCCGCGAACGCGCGGCGCCGGTCGTCGGTCGCGCTGGCGGCGGCGGTCCTTCCGGCGGCGGCAAGAAGCGGGGGGACGGCGTAAGCGCGGTCGGGCACGTCCTCCACGAGCGTCAACAGTCCCCGGTTGGCGAGGTCGCGCAGATCCGCCTCGGTGATGTCGAGCCCGGCCGCCCGGCACATGGCACCGGTGAACCGCGGCTGCCCGCCGGCCACCCACCACAGTGGACGGATCCGCTCGGCGCCGCTCGCGACCACCTCCTCGGCGAGATAGTCGACAGTGTCCACTGTGGTCGGTGTCATCGCGTCCAGGTGGGCGAGCCGGTCCTTCTGCGGCACCCGGCCCAGCGTCTCGGCCAGCAACCGGACGGCGGCCGGCCAGCCACCGGTGTACCGCTGCACCGCGCCGGCGAGTTCCCGGCCGTCCGGCCCGAGCGCGCCGGCCAGCACCTCGGCGGTCTGCCCGGCGGAGAACGCGAGATCGGCGGCTGCGACGTCGCTGAGGAGGCCGCGGCCGCGCAGTTCGGCGAGCGGGACGGGTGCCGGCGTCCGCGTGGCGAGCACCAGGTGCAACCGGGCCGGAAGCTGCCGGGTGAGCGCCGTGAGCAACGCCGCCGACAGGCCGGCCAGGTGCTCGCACCCGTCGAGCACCAGCACGAGCGGCTCGGTGAGCGCGCGTTCCACCGCGTCGGCGATCGCTTCGGCGGTGGCGTCGGCCGTGCGGTCGCTGGCCGCGTCGGGCCCGTGTTGCGCCGGGAGCGCGCGGTGGGCGTCCAATTGAAGTTTTTCCCCGACCGCGGCCAGGAGCCCGGCCGCGAACATCGCGGGGTCGCGGTCGCGGCCGTCGAGGCTGTACCAGGTGACGCCCACCGCGCGGGTCCGCGCCCACATGGCGAGTTGCGTGGTCTTGCCGTAACCCGGCGCCGCGCAGACGTGCGTGACCGGCCGGCGGACGGCCGAATCGAACCGCCGCACGAGCTCCGGGCGGGCGACGAGGTCCGGAGCGGCCGGCGGGATCGCGCGCTTCCACAGCGGCGTGTACGACCCCATGCGGTGACGGTATCGAATGTTTTAAGGCCAGTTGAAGGACGGCGCGGACGATGGCGGGGTGCGAGTCGTGGATCCGGCCGGGTGGCCGTGGACGGTGCACCGCCGCTGGCTGCCGTGGCGTCCCCGGATCCACCGCGCGGTGGCCCTCCTCTGGTCCCGGGTGGACGCCGGCGACGACCTCACATTCGTTATGGGTCTGTTGCCGAGCATGCTCCTGTTGCCGGTGCTGCTGGTCGAGTGGACGCTGCTGATCGCGCTGCTGCCGTTCGCGGTGCCGGCCCGGTTGCTGGTCCGCCGGTGGACCGTGGAGGCACACGGCCGCCGCGGCGACGGCATGCTGGTGCGCTACTCCGCTGTCACCACCGGGCATGCTCTGCGTGACACCGCGGCGGCGGAGATCCGCCGTGCGGGTGCCCCGTCGTCACTGGGCGAGCCGATCGTGACGCGGGTGGCCGCCGACGACGTCACCGATCTCTCCCGCGACCGGCTGTGCGACGGCGGCGAGGTCACCGTGGCGTGCCTGGTGCAGGGCTACGGCACGGCGAAGTCCCGGGACGGCTGGATCGCGGGCCGGCTGACGGCCGTACCCGGGTGGCTGTCCTTCCAGCCGGACGGCGGCCACGCGCCGGCGACCTGGCCCCTCCTCGGCAGCGACGACCCACAGCTGGCCCTGGCCGGCGCGGACGACCGCCCCGCGGTGGGCCGGCGCGTGATCGCGTCGTACGAAACGCCGATCGGCCGCTTCCGCGTAGCGGTGGACCCGCACGTCGGCCCGCTACTGCGCGACCTGCTGGCGGCGGGCGCCGAGCCGTTCAGGCCCGACGTCGCCTGGACCATGTGGCGCCGCGACAACGCCGGCACCGTACGCGAGATAGCGAGGTTCGGCTCCCGCGCCGACGCCGAACTGCTCGCCGAGAACCTCGCCGCCAGGGGCGCCCGCCAACTGTTCTGGCTCGCCGCCACCCCCCGCTAACCCCCACCCCCGAGTCGATCTTGCAGTTGTGGTGCCCGTCAAAGCCGCCCGAACGGCCCCGAACCCGGCACCACAACTGCAAGATCGCCGGACACGGCGACGCGCACGCGGACCGCGGGGCGGATCTTGGACTCCTTGCGGTGCTATGGCACCTCATGCAGTCCAAGATCCGGATGACCCGACCTCGACGCATGCTGAAGGAAATTTCCGTCGCCGCCGACCGACCGGTTGGTCTTTGACATCCATCGATATCCATCGCTATCGTTCTGTCTGCCTAGCGATCCTTCAGGGAGGCAGCGGTGCGCCATCAGACTCTTTTCCGTAGCGGGCGCCTGGGTGCGCTCGCCCTCACTCTCGTCGCCGGGATGATCGCCGGCACGGGCCTGCCCGCGCAGGCGGACCCCGTACGGCAGGACGATCCGTCCAACACCTGGTCGGCAGATCTGGTCACGATCGACGACGACGACACCAACGTGACGAACGTCGACGGGCGACTGCGACTGGCCGATCTCACCAGGACCCCGGCGAGCCTGCGCCGTCCGGTGCCGGAGGGCATGCTGGTCACCGCCACCCATCAGCTTGCCACCCCCGCCGACCTCGTCACGGCCGATTACAAGGGGGTCGGGCCCGGCGCGGGAGCGGGCACCGGCGTCACCATCGAGGTGCGCGGCCAGCAGGCCGACGGGGAATGGGGCGAGTGGCGGGAGGCCGGCACCGCGCTGTCGGAGCCGACGCTCCTGGTGCAGGTCCGGGTGGTGCTGACGGGTGCGAACGCCACGATCGGGGAACTGGCCCTGTCGGCGACGCTCACGGCGTCACCGAAAACCCACGCCGCGACGCCCGGCCTGACCTACCGCGTTTTCGCCACCCGCGAAGGTCTCGTCGGGGGCACCACCGCGAACGGGCACGTCATCACGAGCCGCGACCACTTCGTGGCGTTGCCGTCGCGGCGCGGGCTGGCCGCGCGGAACGCCGGCGACTACACGGTGAAGGTCTGCACCACCAGCGGGACCCTGCGCTGCGAGTACGCGCCGGTCTGGGACGTAGGCCCGTGGAACACCACCGACGACTACTGGAACCCGTCGGCCACCCGCCAGTCGTGGAAGGACCTGCCGCAGGGCAGGCCGGAGGCGCAGGCCGCGTACCAGAACAACTACAACGGCGGTGAAGATCAATTTGGACGCCAGGTGGCGAACCCGGCCGGCATCGACCTCGCCGACGGCACGTTCTGGGACGGCCTCAAGCTGACCGACAACTCCTGGGTGAACGTGTCGTACCTGTGGACCGGCACCGGTTCCCGCGCCACGCTCGGCAACGATCTCCTGAACATCCGCCCGTCGGCGAGCACCTCGGGCACGGCGCTCGGCTACGTCGCCCCGTATTCGCGGGTGCCCGTCGAGTGCTTCGCCACCGGCACGACGGTGACCGGCACCTACCGCACCAGCAACCAGTGGGACCGCCTGGCCACCGGCCAGTTCATCAGCCACGCCTACGTCGCGAGCATCACGGGCGGTACCGTAGCCGCGTGCTGACGGACGCCTGGGAAGCTGCCGATCCGGTCTGGCGCGAGTGCTTTCTCCTCGCGTGGGAGTCGTTCCGGGTCGGCAGCATTCCCGTCGGCGCGGTGCTGCTCGGCCCGGACGGCGCCGTGGTCAGCCGGGGCCGGAACCGGTTCAACGAGTCGGTCGCTCCGCCCGGCGAGATCGCCGGCAGCTACATCGCCCACGCCGAGATCAACGCGCTGGCGACCCTGCCGCGCGGCGAGTACGGCGACCACGTCCTGTACTCGACGCTCGAACCGTGCCTGCTGTGCAGTTCCGCGCTGCGCTTCAGCCACGTCGGCACCGTCCGCTACGCGGCCGAGGACCCGTTCTGGCACGGCATCGACCGCCTGCCCGACGTCAACGAGAACATCGCCCGCCGCTGGACCCGGCGCGAAGGCCCCCTGAAGAGTCCACTGAGGACACTCGGTGCGGTACTGCCGCTGGTCTCGTCGGTGGAGCGCGACGTCCGGTCGGTGATCGCCGTTCACGAGCGGGAGATGCCCGAGGTGTTGCGGCTCGCCCAGCGGCTGGCCGGCGAGCCCGCGGCCCGGCTCCGCACGCTGACGCTCGATCAGGCCGCGAGCGAGATCCTCGGCAGCGCCTCGTCGTAGCGCCGGAGAACCAGGTCCGTCACGGCCGGGTGGGTGATGAGCGGCGCGGTGACCGCGTCGGCGCCGGCCGTGTACAGGGAACGGTGGAAGAGCCCGTCGACGAGGAGGTACGCCGCGACGGTGATCCGCGCGGCGCCTTGCGCGCGGAGCGCGGCCACCACGTCGGGTACCCGTGGCGTCAGCGAGGGGCTCGCGTACGCGACGTGGCACGGGAACGGCAGGGCGTCGGCCACCGCGGCGACGTCGGCCCGGCCGCGCGGATCGCTGGAACCGGCGGCGGCCAGCACCACGGCGTCGGCCGGGCCCGCGGCGGACGCGCGGTCGGCCAGCGCGACGCGGTCGGCTAGCGCGGCCACCAGCCGGTCGTCGTACAGCGGCGGCGCGGCGACCACCGGTGTGCCGGCGGTCGCCGACGCGATGTCGACGCGGACGTGGTATCCGGTGGTCAACAGCAACGGCACCGCGACCGCCGGCGCGTCCACAGTGGACACCACCGAGGCGAGGGACGGCTCCTGAACGTCCACATAGGACAGCCGGACCGGCAGGGTCGGTCGGCGGCGGGAGAGCCGCGCCGCCAGGGCATGGATCTGGGCCTGACCGGCCGCTGCCCGCGTACCGTGCGCCACGAGGATCAGCGTCACGACGGGTCCCCACTTCGTGGTGACCCGCCCTGACCGGGGCGACTCTGCCTAATGGTGCCCTCGCGCAAGCGCTCGGTCACGAATCCACCCGCAACCGGTAGCCGCGCTTCACAACCGTCTCGATGAACCGGCCCGAACCGAGCGCCGCGCGCAACCGCGCGACGGCGACATCCACGGAGTGGCCGTCGGTTCCGCCCGGCAGCGCGGTGGCCAGCGCCGCCCGCGAGACAACCGCTCCGGGACGCGATGCCAGCGCGCCGAGCGCGGTCATGCTCGCCGGTGCCAGCATCCGCACGTCGCCGTCGACGAGCACGGCGTGGCCCCGGATCTCCAACTCGCACCCGGCGACGCGTACCCGCCGGGCCCGCCGGGGCAGTTCGTCGGTGACCGAGCGCACCATCGCGCCCAGCCGCGACCGGGCCGGCACCAGCGCGGGAACGCCGGCGTTCACCAGCGGCGCCGCCGTCACCGGCCCCACGCACGCGGCGACCACGCGGCCGTCGAACGCGCGCAACAGCGCGGGCCCGTCGGAGCCGGCGACCTCCAGCAGCGCGTTGACGGCCGGCGCGCTGGTGAACGTCACCGCGTCGACCCGGCCGGCGAGCACCTGCTCGACCAGCCGCCGCACCGGCGCGGGATCGTCGGGCAGCCGGTACCGGTACACCGACACCTCGACGACGTCGGCGCCGGCCGAGCGAAGCGCGTTCACGAAGTCCATCTGGACGCCGCCGTGCAACTGCACCGCGATCCGCCGCCCGGCGACGCCCTCGGCCAGCAGCCGCTCCTGAATCTCCTCGCACGACTCGCTGGGCGCCGACCACACCTCGCTCAGGCCCGCCGCGCGGATGGCGCCGCACGGCTTGGCCCCGCGCGCGATCAGCGCGGCCCGCGCGAGGCCGGCGCGCAGCTCGTCGCCCAGGCCCCAGCCCTCGGCCGCCTCCAACCACCCGCGGAACCCGATGCCGGTGTTCACCACGACCAGGTCGGGCGCGTTGTCGATGCACTCGCGGGTGGCCTCGTGCAGCGCCTCGTCGTCGAGCAACGGGACGTGTGTGATGACGGGCACACTCACCACCCGGGCTCCGCGGCGTTCCAGCAGCACGCTCTGTTCGTCGCGACGGCGCTCGGCGGTGACGGCGATGGTAAAGCCGGTCAACGGGGTGTCGCCGGGCGCCCCCGTGCGGCGCCCGGACAACTCCTCATCGGCTCCACTCATCTCTGAGAGGCTGACGACCCGCCGTTTCCACGTTGGCTCCTTCGTGTTACCACGGTGGAAACCGTGCCTCACCATCGTCGCCCGCCGGTCGCGAGATCTTTCTCAACGCACCGAAACGATGACGGAACGCAGGGGCAACTCCGGGTGCCGAACATCACCCCATGACTTCGGTGGCGACGCACTGCCCGTACTGCTCACTGCAGTGCGGCGTCACCATGCGCATCCAGGCGGCGCCCCGCCCGCCGCTGCTGGAGCCCGACGACTTCCCCACCAACCGCGGCGGGCTGTGCGCCAAGGGCTGGAGCGCCGCCGAACTCCTCGACCACCCCGACCGCCTCACCACCCCGCTCGTCCGGGACAACGGCGAACTGCGACCGTCCACGTGGGACGAAGCACTCGATCGGGTGACAGCGGCCATCAAAACGGCGCAGGCCCGGTACGGCCCGGAGTCGGTCGGCTGCTTCGGCGGTGGCGGTCTCACCAACGAGAAGGCGTACCAGTTCGGCAAGTTCGCCCGGGTTGCCCTGCGCACGCCGTACATCGACTACAACGGCCGGTTCTGCATGTCGTCGGCGGCGACCGCCGGCAACCGCGCGTTCGGCGTCGACCGCGGGCTGCCGTTCCCGCTCGCCGACATCGCAGGCGCGCAGACCGTGCTCCTCGTCGGCAGCAACCCGGCCGACACCATGCCGCCCGCGATGCAGTACTTCGACACGGGACGCGCGAACGGCGCCGCGCACATCGTCGTCGATCCGCGGTACACGGCCACGGCGAAGGGCAGCACGCTGCACCTGCAACCGACACCGGGCACCGACCTGGCGCTCGCCAACGGCCTGCTGCACATCGCGATCCGCGAGGGGTACGTCGACCAGGCGTACGTCGACACCCGGACCTCCGGGTTCGCCGCGGTCCGCGCCGCGGTGGCGGCCTACTGGCCGGACCGGGTCGAGCGGATGACGGGCGTGCCCGTCGCGCACCTGCGGCGCGCGGTCGAGCTGCTCGGCACGGCGCGGTCGGCGATGATTCTCACGGCCCGCGGCGCGGAGCAGCACCGCAACGGGACGGACACCACGCAGGCCTGGATCAACCTGGCGCTCGCCCTCGGGCTGCCGGGCCGCCCGTACTCCGGGTTCGGCACGGTCACCGGGCAGGGCAACGGGCAGGGCGGCCGCGAACACGGCCAGAAGGCCGACCAGCTACCGGGTTACCGCCGCATCGACGACCCGGCGGCGCGCGCGCACGTCGCGGCCGTCTGGGGCATCGACCCCGACGACCTGCCCGGCCCGGGCGTCTCGGCGGTGGAACTGCTGGACCGGTGCGGCCGGCCGGACGGCGTACGGGTGCTGCTCGTGCTCGCGTCCAACGTGGTCGTCTCCGCGCCGGACCGCAACCGCGTGCGCGAACGCCTGGGCGCGCTGGACCTTCTCGTCGTCTCCGATTTCTTCCTGTCCGAGACGGCCGCGCTCGCCGACGTCGTGTTCCCCACCGCGCAGTGGGCGGAGGAGGACGGCACGATGACCAACCTGGAGGGACGGGTGCTGCGCCGCCGCCGCGTCCTCGATCCCCCGCCCGGCGTCCACGACGACCTGACGCTCATGTCCCTGTTGGCCGAACGCCTCGGGCATTCGTTCTCGGCGGATCCGCGCACCGTCTTCGACGAACTGCGCCGCGCCAGCGCCGGCGGGATCGCCGACTACGCCGGCATCTCCTACGAACGCGTCGACGCCGAACAGGGCGTGTTCTGGCCCTGCCCGTCCGACGACCACCCCGGCACCCCGCACCTGTTCGCCGACGGGTTCCCCACGCCGGACGGCCGCGCGCGGTTCATCCGGGTCGACCACACCGAGCCGGCCGAGACGCCCGACCGCGAGTTCCCGTACGTGCTCACCACCGGCCGCGTCATGCAGCAGTACCAGAGCGGCAACCAGACCCGGCGGGCCCGCTCGCTGCACGCCAGCGCCACCGACCCGAAGGTCGAACTGCACCCGGATCTGGCCCGCCGCCTCGGAATCGACGCGGCCGACCTGGTGGAGCTGCGCACCCGGCGCGGCCGCGCGGTGTTCCGCGCACTGATCACGAACACGATCCGCCCGGACACCGTGTTCGCGCCGTTCCACTGGGGCGGCGAGCAGAGCGCGAACGCGTTGACCGATCCCGCCCTCGACCCGCACTCGAAGATGCCCGCGTTCAAGGTGTGCGCGGTCGCGATCACCCCCATCAAGGAGGACCGCTGAATGCAGTCGACACCACGCTTCCTGCAAGGTGTCTTTCCCTTTACGGGAAAGGGCCTCGACGCGCCGGTCACCCTTGACGCGGCACTCGCCTACACGGTTCCCCGTGGCGTCACCGCACAGGCCGTCTACATCCGGGCCGGCAACGCCACCGACGAACTCGTCTGCCTCGTGCTGACCCGCGACGGCGCGCCGATGCGGTACTTCCCGGTCGGCGCGAAGGCCGACACCCACGTGTCGCTCCGCGTCGTGGAGGACCTCATGAGCGGCACGGTGATCGAACTGCTGCTCGCCGCGCCCGAGGGTCTCACCGGGACGGTCGTCGTCGACCTCGGTCTGGTGGAGGTCTAGATGCGACGGCTGGTGGTCATCGGCAACGGCATGGCGGGTGCGCGGACGGTCGAGGAGGTCCTCAAGCGCTCCGACGACTTCGCCATCACGATGTTCGGCGAGGAGCCGTACGGCAACTACAACCGGATCCTGCTCAGCAATGTGCTCTCCGGTGCCGAGGAGGAGGCGGGCATCTTCCTGAACAGCCTCGCCTGGTACGCCGAGAACGGCATCGACCTGCGCGCCGCGACGCGCGTGGAGCGCATCGACCGGCACGCGCGCACCGTGTACGCCAGCGACGGCTCCACCACCCACTACGACAAGCTCATCATCGCCACCGGCAGCACGCCGTTCGTGCCGCCGATCGAGGGCATGCGCAACCCGAAGCGCGGCTTCCATCAGGGCGTCTTCACGTTCCGCACCATCGACGACACCCGCGCGATGACCCGCTACGCCCGCGACCACGAGCGGGCGGTGGTCATCGGCGGCGGCCTGCTCGGGCTGGAGGCGGCGCGCGGGCTGCAGGAGTACGGCGTCGCCGTGACCCTCGTGCACAACCTGAGCCACCTGATGAACGTGCAACTCGACGCCCAGGCGGGCGCGATCCTGCGCAGCAGCGTCGAGAAGCTCGGCATCACCGTCGAACTCGACGCGATGACCCAGGCGGTCGTCGGCGCGGACAAGGTCGAGGGCGTGCGGTTCGCCGACGGGCGCACGATCCCGTGCGACATGGTGGTGGTGGCCGCCGGCATCCGCCCGAACACCGAGGTCGCCCGGGCGAGCGGGCTGCCGGTCGAGCGGGCCATCGTCGTCGACGACCAGTTGCGCGTGGCCGACGAGTCCGACATCTACGCGGTCGGCGAGTGCGTGCAGCACCGCGGCGCCACGTACGGCCTCGTCGCTCCGCTGTGGGAGCAGGCGACCGTGCTGGCCGACCACCTCACCGGCGCCAACCGGGACGCCGCGTACCACGGTTCGCGCACCGCCACCAAGTTGAAGGTCGCCGGCGTCGACCTCGCCGCGATGGGCGTCACCGGTCCGGAGCGCGACGACGACGAGTTCGTGGTGTTCTCCGAGCCGCGGAAGGGCGTGTACAAGAGCGTCGTCATCCGCGACGACCGGCTCATCGGCGCCACGCTGCTCGGCGACGTCGGCAAGGCCGGTTTCCTGATGCAGGCGTTCGACCGCGGGCTGCCGCTGCCCGAGGAGCGGGCGAAGTTGTTCTTCGACCTCGGCGGGCCGGCCACCGAACTGGAGCCCGCGGAAATGGACGACGACGCGCAGGTGTGCAACTGCAACGGCGTCAGCAAGGGCGCGATCTGCGCGACCGTCCACAGTGGAGTGAAGACGGTCACCGGCGTGATGGACGCGACCCGGGCCGGCAAGGGCTGCGGCTCCTGCAAGTCGCTGGTGCAGCGGATCGTCGACTGGGCCGCCGGCGGCGCGGCCGAGGAGGACCCGGCGGCGAACTGGTACGTGCCCGGCGTCCCGCTCGACAAGCCCGCGTTGATGGACGCGATCCGCGCGCGGAACCTGCGCAGCGTCTCCGCCGTGTTCGACGCGCTCGCCGGCGGCCGGCAGGACGCGAAGAGCAAGATGGGCCTGGTCTCCCTGCTGCGCATGATGTGGGGCGACGAGTACGAGGACGAGCGCGGCGCCCGGTTCATCAACGACCGCGTGCACGCCAACATCCAGCGCGACGGGACGTTCTCCGTGGTGCCGCAGATGAAGGGCGGCGTCACCACGCCCGACCAGTTGCGCCGCATCGCCGACGTGGCCGACAAGTACCGCGTCCCGATGGTGAAGCTCACCGGCGGCCAGCGCATCGACCTGCTCGGCATCCGCAAGGAGGACCTGCCGAAGGTGTGGGCCGACCTCGACATGCCGTCCGGGTACGCGTACGGCAAGAGCTTCCGCACGGTGAAGACCTGTGTGGGCAGCGACTTCTGCCGCTTCGGCGTCGGCGACTCCACCGCGCTGGGAATCGCGATCGAGTCGCGGTTCCAGGGGCTGGAGAGCCCGGGGAAGCTGAAGCTCGCGGTCACCGGATGCCCGCGCAACTGCGCCGAGGCGTACGTGAAGGACCTCGGCGTGGTGGCCATCGACGGCGGGAAGTGGGAGATCTACGTCGGCGGCGCGGCCGGTGCCCACATCCGCAAGGGCGACCTGCTGGCCACTGTGGACAGTGCCGACGAGGTGATGACGCTGGCCGGCCGCTTCATCCAGTACTACCGGGAGAACGCGAACTGGCTCGAACGCACCTACTCGTTCGTCCCGCGCATCGGCGTCGACCGGATCCGCGAACTGCTCGACGAGGACGGCGAGGGCCTCGACGAACGCGTCGAGGAGGCCGTCGCCGCCTACAAGGACCCGTGGAAGGAGGGCGCGGAGCCGGCCAGTCCCGGCCAGTTCCGCACCTCGCTGCCGCTGGTTCCGCTCCCCCTGGTTCCGGTGCGGTCATGAAGCTGGGTCCCGTTCGAGACCTGCCCCAGGGCGAGGGCCGCACCTATCCGGTCGACGGCGACATGGTGGCCGTGTTCCGGCTGCACAACGGCACGATCCGCGCGGTGTCGGCGGTCTGCCCGCACGCCGGCGGACCGATCGCCGACGGGCTCATCGACGACGACGTCGTGATCTGCCCGCTGCACCAGCACATCTTCGAGCTCGCCACGGGCTGCTCGAAGAGTGGCCAGCCGGCGCTGCGCGTCTACGACGTGCGGGTCGACGCCGACGGAGATCTCTTCATTCAAGGGGAGCGCGCATGCTCGACGTAGCGGTTGAACGCAAGGGTTGGATCTCCCACTGGAATCCCGAGGATCCGCTGTTCTGGGAGACCACGGGCCGCAAGGTCGCCCGTCGCAATCTGATCTTCTCGATCTTCGCGGAGCACATCGGGTTCTCGGTCTGGCTGCTGTGGAGCATCGTCGTGGTGCGCCTCGGCTCGGCCGGCTGGGACCTCAGCGTGAGCCAGTCGCTGTGGCTCACCGCGGTACCCAGCGGGGTCGGCGCGTTCCTGCGCCTGCCGTACACGTTCGCGGTGCCGATCTTCGGCGGACGCAACTGGACGGTCGTCTCCGCGCTGCTGCTCGTGGTGCCCTGCGCCGGCCTGGCCTGGGCGGTCGAGCACCCCGAGATCGGCTTCGGCGGGCTGCTCCTGGTCGCCGCCCTGGCCGGCGTCGGCGGCGGCAACTTCGCGTCGAGCATGGCCAACATCTCGTTCTTCTACCCGGAGCGGGAGAAGGGCTGGGCGCTCGGGCTCAACGCGGCCGGCGGCAACATCGGCGTCGCCGTGGTCCAGTTCGTCATCCCGAAGATCATCGTTCTCGGCGGTGGCTTCGCGCTCGCGCGGGCCGGCCTCTTCTACATCCCCCTCGCGGTGATCGCGGCGGTCTGCGCCTACCTGTGGATGGACAACCTCGCCGAAGCCAAGGCCGACGTGAAGCCGGTGCTGTCGTCGCTGCGGCACACCGACACCTGGATCATGTCGCTGCTCTACATCGGGACGTTCGGCTCGTTCATCGGCTACTCCGCGGCGTTCCCGACGCTGCTGACCGCGGTGTTCCACCGGTCCGACATCGCCCTGGAGTGGGCGTTCCTCGGCGCCGGGATCGGCTCGATCAGCCGGCCGCTGGGCGGGCGGCTCAGCGACCGGATCGGCGGCGCCCGGGTCACCGCGGCCAGCTTCGCCGCGCTCGCCGCCGGCGCCTACCTCGGGCTCTGGTCGGTGCAGCACAAGAGCCTCGGCGTCTTCTTCGTGAGCTTCATGTTCCTGTTCGTCGCCACCGGTATCGGCAACGGCTCGACGTACCGGATGATCTCGCGCATTTTCCAGGTGAAGGGCGAGGACCTGGGCGGGTCACCGGAGACGATGCTCAGCATGCGCCGGCAGGCGGCGGGCGCCCTGGGCGTCATCTCGTCGGTGGGTGCGTTCGGCGGCTTCCTGGTGCCGATCTGCTACGCGTGGTCCCGGTCGACGTACGGCAACATCGAGCCGGCCCTGCGCTTCTACGTCGGGTTGTTCCTCGTGATGCTGGCGGTCACCGTGTTCGCCTACCTGCGCGGCGGTTCTCGGATGGCCCGCGCGGGCGTCTGACCGGGCGCCGGGGCATGATTGCCGGGTGAACGACAGGAACGGCTGGCTCGCGCTCATCGAGGAGAACCCGGGCCACTCGCAGTGGTACATCGACCGGTTCCGGAAGCTCGCCGACGAGGGCACCGACCTGCACGGCGAGGCCCGGCTCGTCGACGCGATGGTGGGCCGCGGCGCGCGGATCCTCGACGCGGGTTGCGGCCCCGGCCGGGTCGGCGGCTACCTGGCCCGGGCCGGTCACGACGTCACCGGGGTCGACCTCGACCCGTTGCTCATCGCGGCGGCCCGGGTCGATCATCCGGGTCCCCGGTGGCTGGTCGGCGATCTCGCCGAGCTCGACCTGCCCGGCGCGGGCTTCGACGTGATCGTCTGCGGCGGCAACGTGATGACGTTCCTCGCGCCCGACACGCGGCGCCCGGTGCTGGGTCGCATGAAGGACCATCTGCGCGACGGCGGTCGCGCCGTGATCGGGTTCGGCACCGGCCGCGGCTACGAGGTCGACGACTTCGTCGCCGACGCCGGCTCCGCCGGCCTGGCCCCGGATCTCATGCTCGCCACCTGGGACCTGCGGCCGTACCGGGACGGCGCCGACTTCCTCGTCGCCGTTCTCGCACCGGAATCCTGAACAGACGCCGAACGGCCCGGCTCCCTGGGTGGGAACCGGGCCGTTCGATGATCGTTCGGTCTACTCGTTGACGACCGTGTAGTGCGATGCAGCCGTGATCGGACTCGTCTGCGAGGCCAGGACATCGGTGACCGTGACCGGGCAGACACCGGCGTAGACGGCGGCGCCCAGGCCGCCACTGCCGACGGCGACGGCGGCAAGGTCAGGAACCGTGACCGTCATGGCCGTGGCGGTGGTGGTTGAGGCGGTGAAGCCCGCGGGCGCCACCTCCACCCCGCAGAACTTCACGGACCACTTGGCCGGATCCTTGAGGTCGGCCAGGACGGTCGGGAAGTTGGTTCCGCTGATCACCGTGGAAATGTTCGTCGCGTTCGCCCGGCCCGCGGGCACACTGAGGCCGGTGACGGTCGGCGCCGAGACAATCGCGATGCCGGTGTCGGCAACCAGGAAGGACTTCGACACACCGTCCTGGCTGATGGTGACCGTGTTGTCGCCCGCCACCATGCCGGACGCGGTGGTGAACGTCATGGAGTTGCCGACGCTTCCCGCCGTTGACGTCCCGAGCGGGGTCGTCCCGTCCTCGTCCGCGTAGACCTTGATGTTGGTGCCCGGCTTGCCGCCCATCGACGCCGCCAGACCCGCGGTCGAACGGGGGTCGAACGCGTAGGTGGAGAGTGCCTTGATCCGGACGACCTGGCCACCGCCGGTCGAGAAGCGCCGCGCCTGCTTGGTCACGTCCGCGATGGACACGCTGTTGTCGTTGATCACCGGCCGCTCGGCCGCGGTCGCGAGGATCGCGGGCGCCCCGACGAACGTGACACCGCCGGTCTTCTTGAGCTTGTCGCCGTTGACGAAGTTGATCACGATGTCAGCGGCGGCAGCAACGGCACAGGTGTTGGGTGTCTTGACGCTGATCACCGTGGCGCTCTGGACCACGTAGGTGGCGATCGCGGTGCAGGCGCCGAGGTCGACGCTGGCAACGTTGTCTTCCGAGAGCGCCGGCACGCCGGCGCCGCTGACGGTGAGCGTGATGACCTGTTTCGCCGTCAGGGCGGCGAGCTTGCCGCTGGTCGGCGACGTGGCGATGGTTCCGACCAGGTCGGCCGCTTGGGCCGGCGCTGGCAGGAGTACACCCACCAACGTGGCCGCAAGGGCGCCGGCCGCCACTGCGGTGCCGCCTAAACGCCGGCTGGGTATGGCGATGTGCATGGAGCAGGTGTCCTCTCGGTGCTGAACGGCGGCCATTTCGGGCCGTATTCAATCTCTGTGTGACCGAAAGTAACATTCCAAATACAACGAGTGTCGAGATTCGCTCGTAGTCGCAAGGCACCGCTCCCGCGGGCACGGCGAGGACTAACGTCTGGTCCGACTAATCCTTCGTCCTGAGGAGGAACGGATGGCCTCGGTCCTGAACCCGTACATCAACTTCGACGGCAATGCCCGCGAGGCGATGCAGTTCTACGAGAACGTGTTCGGCGGCGACCTCACCGTGAACACGTTCGGCAGCTTCCCAGGCGCCGACGCGTCGATCGCCGACAACGTCATGCACGCCATGCTCACCACCCCGAGCGGCTTCACGCTCATGGGCTCCGACGGGCCGCCGGGCCAGGAACTCAAGGCCGGCAACAACTTCACCATCAGCCTCAGCGGTGACGACGACGCCGAACTCCGCGGCTACTGGGCGAAACTCGCCGAGGGTGGCGAGGTCACCATGCCGCTGGAGAAGCAGATGTGGGGCGACGTGTTCGGCCAGTGCGTCGACCGGTTCGGCGTCGCCTGGATGGTCAACATCACGCAGCCGCAGTAACCGGTCGCGTCGCCCGCAGGAGGGCGGCGCCGCCCGCCACCAGCAGGGCCGCGGTCAGCGGCGTCACCGGCAGCACGATCAGCGTCGCCGTCCGGCCGGCCAGCAGCCCGCCGAATCCCACCGCCGAGAACCCGAGCACGCCGAGCGTGCACAGCACCATCCCGCCGATCGCGAACCCGGTACCCCGCGCACCCACCGTGGTGGCGCGGGGCCGGTCGGCGCCGCGGAACGCGGCCACCAGTGCGGCCGTCAGGGCGACCAGCACGCCGAGCCACACCGGACGCAGCAGCCACCACGCGCCGGAACCGACCGCCGGCAGGGTGACGCCCACCGCCAGCACGGCCGCCGTCGCCAGGAACATCGCGGTCAGGTGCCACAGGAACGCCGTCATCGCCAGGCCGTTCGCGGCGATCACACCGCGCCAGACGGCGGGCCGGTCGAGCCAGCGGGTCACCGGGCCGCGCAGCAGCATCGTCAGCCCGATCAGCGAGACGGCGCACATCGCGAGCGCGAACGTCGGCGGCGACATGTTCGACACCTTCTCGCCCGGCATGCCGACCATCGACGTCGGGTACGGCCCGACGGTGGTGCACAGCACGGTTCCGGCCAGCCCGGTCACCAGCAGCACCAACGGCAGCCGCCGGTTCCTGAAGAGGCCGTCGGCGTAGAGGAAACCCACCTGGTGCACGCCCAGCCACACGAAGGCCAGATTCAGAAAAGCAACATAGGGGACGTCGTAAGCGAACCGCGCCACGTCGACCAGCCCGGCCGCGGCGCCGAACGCCAGCGGTACCACCGGCGCCCACCGCCCGCTCCAGCGGTGCAGCCGCAGCATCGCGGGTGCCAGTGCCACGATTCCGAGGTACACGCCCACGAACCACAGCGGCTGGGCCACCACCCGGGTCGCCAGCTTCAGCACGCCGGTGTCGGCGCCGAGCAGTTCGATCAGCAGCGCCAGCACCAGCCACACGCCCGCGAACACCGCGGTCGGCCGCAGCAGCCGGCCGGCCCGCGACCGCACGAAGTCGGCGTACCGCCCGCCCCGCCGCTCCAGCGACGCGCACGCCGTGGCGTGCGAGAACCCGCCGACGAGGAAGAACACCGGCATCACCTGGAGCAGCCAGGTCACCGGCTGCAGCGCCGGCTGGACCGCCAGCAGGTTGGTGGCGCGCACCGAGCCGTCGGCGCCGACCACGACCACCGCCATCAGCCAGTGGCCGAGCACCACCACGCCGAGCGACAGCACGCGGAGCAGGTCGATGTACCGGTCCCGGGTGACCGGGGTGGCCTTCGCGAGCGTGGCGACGTTCATCATGCCGATCAGCGTCGCTTTTCCGGAGCGACCGGGCACCGGCGCCGGTGCTCAACCCGCCTAGGTACCGGTGCTCAACCTGTCGCGGAGGTCGGCGGCCTCGGCCTCCAACTGCTCGTCGGGAATCGGCAGGGCCGCCGCCGCGGCGGCGGCCAGCGGGAACGGCCCGCCCGGTACCGGGTCGGCGATGTACCGCGGGATCAGGTGGGTGTGCAGGTGCGGGACGGTGTTGCCGAGCGTCTCGTAGTTCAGCTTCAGCGGGCCGTAGTGCGCGATCAGCGCCCGGGCGACCGTGAGCACCTCGGCCCAGTAGCCGGCTGCCTCGGCGTCGGAGAGTTCGGTGGGCTCGGTGACGTGCCGGTCACCGCGCCAGATCACCAGCGTGTACCCGCGCTGCACGCCGGCCCGCTGCAGGTACGCGTCGGTGAACTGTCCACTGTGGATCCGGACGCCGTAAGCGTCGCGCTCCGGCCGCCCGCCGTTGCACATCGGGCACGCCTCGCCGCTGACCAACGCGTCCCAGTTCTTCGGCCACATCGCGCTATGCCGCCGTGACGCTGTCTGCCATGACCCGGGTGACGCGCTCGGCCGCGATCCGGGCGTCGAGGCCAGCGCGGTCGAGATTCGCGCACAACACCACGGTCGCGCCCACGGACAGCGGGGTCAACAGCCATTTGAACGGGTGCTCGTGCTCGTTCGCGTCGATCAGCACGCGGTCGCCCGGGTGGAGGTCCCACCGCCCGGCGATCTCGCCGGCGAGCCGTCCCCACGCACCGAAGCTGGTGCCGTCGGCGCTCGCCGCGTCGGACGGCCGCACCAGCCCGTAGGCGGGCAGCGTGCCCGGATGTTCAGCCATCGCGGTGACGAGGTCGCGGTATCCGTCGGGCACATCGGCGAGCGGGGCACCGCCGGGGGCGAGGCCCAGCACGAACCGGTGCCGCGCGTCGGGAACGTCGTCGAGCCAGTCGTCGATGCGGGTGCGCTCGACGAACACCGCGTCGAGCAGTTCGCCGTCGGTGCTGTCGAGCGCCTTCAGGCCCGCCGTCGCCGACAGCCGGAACGACAGCGCCGCGCCGACCGACCAGGCGCCCAGGATCACCGCGGCGGTCTGCCAGTGCGGCGGGACCTTCACCGCCACACGGGCACCGGCCCGCAACCCGCACCCCTCGCGCAGCAGCCGCGCCACCCGGCCCGCCAGTTCGCCGAGCGCGGCGGCGGTGAGGTCGCGCCGTTCACCCGTGCGATCGTCGTAGAACGTGAGCATCGGCCGGTCGGCCACGTGGAGGTCCGGGGAGAACAGCGCGGGGACGCTCATGAGAGGACCCTACTTGAGAACCAGCTGAGAGCCGATAGTGGACGTGACCGTCTACTAGGTGTCACGCTTTACTCCACCCCTTCCTGAGGAGTCCCCATGTCGGAGAGCGTTGCCGTACCCGCCCGGCGGTCGCTGCTGCGTCCCCTGATCTTCGGCCTGGTGATCACCGCGACCCTGGCGCTGCTGTTACTGGTGCCCTGGTACACGATCGTGCTCGCCGGTGCCCACTGGCCGGCGCCCGTGGTGGCGCTCGGCACGGTGCTGTTCGTCGGCGGCGGCGTCGCGTTCCCGGTCCTCATGATGGCCGGACACGGCCGCAACCACCGCGACTGGGCCGCCCGCACCGCCGACACCACGCTCGGCGTGGTGTGGGTGCTGTTCGTGTGGTCGGTGCTCGGCAACGTACTGCGGGCCGCCCTCGCCGTGGGCGGCGTCGCCGACCCGACCCGCGGCCGCGTGGTGGCGGTCGCGGTGCTGGCGGTGTCGGCGGTGCTGCTGGTCTGGGGCTACGTCGAGGCGATGCGGGTGCCGCGGGTGCGCCGGGTCGACGTGCCGATCGAGCGGCTCGGCGCCGGCCTCGACGGATTGCGCGTGGTGCTCCTCACCGACACCCACTACGGCCCGATCAACCGGGCGCGCTGGTCGTCCCGGGTGATCGACACGGTCAACGAACTCGACGCCGACGTGCTCTGCCACACCGGCGACATCGCCGACGGCACCGTCGACATGCGACGCGAGCAGGCGGCGCCGCTCGGCCGGGCCGAGGCGCGCCTCGCCCGCACCTACGTCACCGGCAACCACGAGTACTTCGGCGAGGCGCAGGGCTGGCTCGACCACATGCGGGAGCTGGGCTGGACGCCGCTGCACAACCGTCACCTCGTGGTCGAGCGCGGCGGCGACCGGCTCGTGGTGGCCGGCGTCGACGACCGCACCGCCGCCGGCTCGGGCCTCGGCGGCCACCGGGCCGACCACGCCGCCGCCCTGTCCGGTGCCGACCCCGACCTGCCCGTGCTGCTGCTCGCCCACCAGCCCAAGCAGATCGACGACGCGGTCGCGCACGGCGTCGACCTGCAGATCAGCGGGCACACCCACGGCGGGCAGATGTGGCCGTTCAACTACCTGGTGCGGCTCGACCAGCCGACGGTGGCCGGGCTGAGCCGGCACGGCGAGCGGACCCGCCTCTACACCAGCCGCGGCACCGGCTTCTGGGGCCCGCCGTTCCGCATCTTCGCCCCGAGTGAGATCACCGTTCTGACTCTGCGCCAGAATCGGGCATGACCGAACACGTAGCGATCGTCACCGGTTCGAACCACGGCATCGGCGCGGCGACCGCACGGGCCCTTGCCGCCGAGGGCGTCTCGGTGTTGTGCGCCTACTGGGTGGTCCACGACCCGGTCGACCCGGGCGTCCCCCAGGCGTACCGCGACAACCGCGCCCTCGACGGTGACCCGGTCGTCGCCGCGATCCGCGCCGCCGGCGGGCGGGCCACCGCGGTCGCGGCCGACCTGCGCGACCCGGGCACCCCACGAGCGCTGTTCGACGCCGCCGAGGCCGAGTTCGGCCCGGTCGACATCCTGATCAACAACGCCACCGGCTGGGTGCAGGACACGTTCCGCCCGGCCACCGAAGACGACCTGGGGCGGGCGATGCAGCGGGTCACCCCCGAGACGTGGACGCAGCAGTTCGGCGTCGACGCGATGGCGCCCGCGCTGCTCATCGCCGAGTTCGCCGGCCGGCACGCGGCCCGCGGCGGCACCTGGGGACGCATCGTCGGCCTGCACTCGGGCGGCGAACTCGGCTTCCCCAGCGAGGTGTCGTACGGGGCGGCCAAGGCGGCGCAGACCAACTACACGATGTCGGCGGCCGTCGAGTTGGCGCCGTACGGCGTCACCGCGAACATGGTCCACCCGCCGGTCACCGACACCGGGTGGGTCACCGACCCGGTGCGCGAGTTCGTCGAACGGTCGAGCGCGCTGGTGAACGTGGCGACCCCGGACGAGGTGGCCGAGGTGATCGCGTACCTCGTCTCCGACCGGGGCCGCCTCATCACGGGCAACACGATCACGCTGCGCTGATCAGCGCTTCACCAGGTACCGCAGGTGCGTCACGGACCTGCCCTCCTGGACGCTCACCGGCCCCTCCAGCGGCACCGGCTTCTCCGCGAGCTGGCTGAAGAACGGTGTGCCCGCGCCGAGGATCACCGGCACCAGGTCGACCCAGACCTCGTCGAGCAGGCCGGCGTCGAGGGCCTGCCGAGCCATCTCGCCCCCGTTCACCGCGACCCCCTTGTCGCCGGCCAGCTCCCGCGCCTTGGCGATCGCCGCCTCGATGCCGCCCTCGGTGACGAACGTGAACCACTCGCCCTCGCGCTCCCAGCCGTCCGGGACGCTGTGGGTGAGCACCACCACCGGCAGACCCATCGGGTGCTTTCCGCCCCAGGCGTTGGTGAAGTCCCACAACTTGCGGCCGACCACGATCGCCCCGCTCATCCCGGTGATCGTGCGCAGGTGCGCGGCGCTCACCTCGGTGACCTTCAGGCTCAGGTCCGGGTGGATCTCGTTGGGGATCTCGACGTCGCCGTTGCCGTACCAGGCGAACAGGTGCTCGAAGCCGCTGTTCTCCGGGCCGGCGATGAAGCCGTCGATCGACATGCTGGCACCGGTGTAGACCTTGCTCATGATCGTCGTCCTCTCTCGGGGTGTCCTCACCCAGGCGTCGAACGACCGCGCCGTGCTTCGACAGTCATCTCGAAGATCTTTTATTCGGACGCCTTCTCCGCCGCCCGCTTGCGCCGCTTGCCCTCGTGCATGGCCGCGACCCGGGCCACCGGGATGGTGTGGCCCAGCTCGATGAGGCCGGGGTCGATGCGCTGCGGCTCGGGCAGCAGCTCGGCCCACGGGTCGCCGTCCTTGAGCAGCCCCGGCGCCGAGCGCACGGTGAAATCCTTCGGGGAGACGCTGTCCAGCTCGTCCCACGGCACCGGGAACGACACCGGCGTGCCCGGCCGCACCCGCGGACTGTAGGCGGCGACCACGGTCGCCCCACCGGCGCGGGTGGAGTCGAGGAACACCTTCCCCTCGCGGTCCTCCTTGATGTAGGCCGTGGTGGCGAGCGCCGGGTCGATCTGCTCGGCCCGCCTCGCCACCGCCCGCGTGGCCGCCGCGATGTCCTCGGGGGTGGCGGCGTCACCGGGGTCGAGCGGCACGAACACGTGGACGCCCTTCGACCCGCTGGTCTTCACCGCGCCCGCCATGCCCACGTCGGCCAGCGCCTGCCGCACCAGGTGGGCGGCCTTCACGGCGAGGTCGAACGCCTCGGTGCCCTCGGGCGGGTCGAGGTCGAGGATCAGGTGCGACGGGTGCTGCCAGTTCCCGTCGGTGAACAGCGTCGGGTGGTACTCGACCGCCCGCTGGTTGGCGAACCAGATGAGGGTCGGCAGGTCGTTGCACAGGGCATAGTTGATCTCGCGGTGCGACGCCTCCGCCCACACCGTGGTCGTCGCCACGAAGTCCGGCGTGTACTTGGGCAGGTTCTTCTGCATGAACGGCGGCTGCCCCGGCCGCACCCGGATCACCGAGAGCGGCCGGTCGCGCAGCCCGGGCAGAATCCTGTCGTGCACGGCGTCGAGATAGTCGACGAGGTCACGCTTGCTCGCCTCGGCGCCGTCGAACAGCGGCTGGTCGAGGTTGGTGAGGTCGACCCCGTGCCGCGTCTCCTTGGGTGCCTTGCCTTTGGATGCTCTGCCCGCCACCCGGTCAACCTTCCGGGACGCCCCCCACCCCGCGCAACCCGAACCGCGTCAGGAGACG
This sequence comes from Virgisporangium aurantiacum, assembly GCF_016863635.1. Lineage (GTDB taxonomy): Bacteria > Actinomycetota > Actinomycetes > Mycobacteriales > Micromonosporaceae > Virgisporangium > Virgisporangium aurantiacum. The sequence goes on from NZ_BOPG01000003.1 coordinate 56,510, forward strand.
GCTTTCTCCAGGTACTCACGCAGGTGCTGGGCGGTCAGCGTCTCCGCCGTCGCGACCAGGTCGGCCGGGGTGCCCGCGAAGACGATCCGGCCGCCGTCGTGGCCGGCGCCGGGGCCCAGGTCGATCAGCCAGTCGGCGTGGGCCATCACGGCCTGGTGGTGTTCGATCACGATCACCGAGTTGCCGGTGTCGACCAGGCGGTCGAGCAGGGCGAGCAGCTGGTCGACGTCGGCCAGGTGGAGGCCCGTGGTGGGCTCGTCGAGCACGTACGTGCACGCCTTCTCGGCCATGTGGATCGCCAGCTTCAGGCGTTGGCGCTCGCCGCCCGACAGCGTGGTCAACGGCTGGCCCAGCCCCAGGTAGCCCAGCCCGACGTCGGCCAGCCGGTTGAGGATCAGCCGGGCCTGGCCCTTCGTGAAGAACTCCCGGGCCTCGGTGACCGGCATCGCCAGCACCTCGCTGATGTTCTTCCCGTTCAGCGTGTGCTTGAGCACCTCCGCCGTGAACCGCTTGCCCTCGCACCGCTCGCACACCGTCGCCACGCCGGCCATCATCGCCAGGTCGGTGTAGACCAGCCCGATCCCCTTGCAGTTCTGGCAGGCGCCCTCGGAGTTCGCGCTGAACAGCGCGGCCTTGACGCCGTTGGCCTTCGCGAACGCGGCCCGGATCGGGTCGAGCAGCCCGCTGTAGGTGGCCGGGTTGCTGCGCCGCGACCCGCGGATCGCCGACTGGTCGACCACGATCACGTCGCTGCGCCGGCCGAGGGACCCGTGGATCAGCGAGCTCTTCCCGGATCCGGCCACACCGGTGACCACGGTGAGCACGCCGAGCGGGATGTCGACGTCGACGTCGCGGAGGTTGTGCCGCGTCGCGCCGCGGATCTCGAGAAATCCGGTCGGCTTGCGTACCTGGTCGCGGAGACCGGCGCGGTGGTCGAGGTGTTCGCCGGTGAGCGTCCCCGATCCGCGGAGCCCGACGACGTCACCCGCGAAGCACACCCGGCCCCCGGCGGACCCGGCGCCCGGGCCGAGATCGACGACATGGTCGGCGATCTCGATGGTCTCCGGCTTGTGCTCCACGACCAGTACCGTGTTTCCCTTGTCGCGCAGGCGTTGCAGCAGCTCGTTCATGCGCCGGATGTCGTGCGGGTGGAGGCCGACCGTCGGCTCGTCGAAGACATAGGTGACGTCGGTGAGGCTGGATCCCAGGTGCCGCACCATTTTCACGCGCTGCGCCTCGCCACCGCTGAGCGTGCCCGACTCCCGGTCGAGGCTCAGGTAGCCGAGCCCGATCCCGTCGAGCGAGTCGAGCAGGTCGCGCAGGTTCGCCATCAGCGGCCCGACCGACGGATCGTCGATCTCGTGCAGGAACGCCGCGAGGTCGCTGATCTGCATCGAGGCGCAGTCGGCGATGTTGCGCCCCCTGATGCGTGACGACAGCGCCGCCTCGTTCAGCCGCGCGCCCGCGCACGCCGGGCACGACCGGAACGTGACCGCACGGTCCACAAAGGACTTGATGTGCGCCTGCCCGGACTCCTTGTCCTTGCTGAGGAACAGCCGCTGCACCTTCACCACGAGCCCCTCGTACGTGGTGTTCATGCCCATCATCTTGCGTTTCTCGGCGGGGCGGTGCATGAGGTCGAACCACTGCTGTTCGGTGTAGTCGCGCAGCTTCCGGTCCGGGTCGACGTACCCGGACTCCGCCAATCCCTTCCAGTACCAGGTTCCGACCTGAAAGTTGGGGACCGTGACCGCGCCCTCGTTCAGCGACAGGTCCTTGTCGACGAGTTCGTCCTCGTCGATGGTGGTGACCCGCCCGAGCCCTTCACAGTTCGGGCACATGCCGTCGGGCAGGTTGAAGCTGAAGAACCCGGAGTGGCCGATGTACGGCTGCCCGAGGCGGCTGAACACGATGCGCAGCATGGTGAACGCGTCGGTCGCGGTGCCGACGGTCGACCGGGCGTTGGCGCCCATCCGCTCCTGGTCCACCACGATCGCCGCGCTGAGGTTGTGCAGCGCGTCGACGTCGGGGCGCGGGATGTTCGGCATGAACGACTGCAGGAACGCGGTGTACGTCTCGTTGATGAGGCGCTGCGACTCGGCGGCGATGGTGCCGAACACGAGCGACGACTTTCCGGACCCCGAGACGCCGGTGAAGACGGTGAGCCGGCGCTTGGGAATGTCGAGGGAGATGTCGGCGAGATTGTTCTCCCGCGCGCCGCGGACCTGGATCACGTCATGGCTGTCGGCCGCGTTCCTCTGGGAATTCGTATCCACCGTTCAAGTGTTTCATTGAACGCCCAGGGTAGAGATTCAAAGAATTTAGACGCGTTTGCACCTCGAAGTCTCAACCCCGTCTACACCACTATGCTCGTCGCGTGGCCCGGCTCCGCGCGATCGACGTGGCCCGCGGTGCGGGCGTCTCCGTGCAGCAGGTGCGCAACTACGAGGCGGAAGGTGTGCTGCCGCCGCTGGCCCGCACCGAGGCGGGATACCGCATCTTCACGCCGGAGCACGCCGCGGCGTTGCGGGTGGTGCGGCTGCTCGCCGAGGGGCACGGCTGGGAGCGGGCCCGCATCGTGATGCGCTCCGTGCACGCGGGCGACGTCGCCACCGCGCTCGCCGAACTCGACCGCAGCCACGCCGAACTCGACCGGGAACGGTCCGAGATCGCGGGGGTGCTCGGCGCGTTCGCCACGCTCCTGCCGTTGCCGACGGGTGCGCCGGCGCGGGCCGTCTTCCGGATCGGGGCGGTTGCCGACGCCGTGGGCGTGCGCACGTCGGCGTTGCGGGTGTGGGAGCGGCACGGGCTGCTGCGCCCGTCGCGCGAACGGGTGACCGGTTACCGGGTCTACGACGACGCCGAACTGCGCCGCGCGCGGGTGGTGGCGCTGCTGCGACGGGGCAACTACCCGATCTCGATCGTACGGGCCGTGATCGACGAACTACGCACAACCGGCAGTCCGCACCGCGTCCGCGCCGAGCTTGCCAGACGTGAGCAGGATCTCCATCGACGCAGTTTGCTCCGCCTCCAGGCGTCTGCCGCACTGTACGAGTACCTGACTCGGGTACAGTAGGGAGATCACGAGTCCGCCGAGCGAGTGTGACGCCGGCCGTTGAGGCTCCACTGCAACGTTCGGAGATCCGATTACCACGTCGTTCGCCGCCCTCGGTGTGCCGCAGGCGCTTGTCGCCGCTCTCGCCACCCAGGGCGTCACCAGCCCGTTCCCCATTCAAACGGCCACGCTGCCCGACGCGTTGGCCGGCCGCGACGTGCTGGGCCGCGGCCGCACCGGTTCCGGAAAGACCTACGCGTTCGTGGTGCCGCTCCTGGCCCGGCTCGCGGCCAGCGGCACCCGCCGCCGGCCCGGGCGCCCGCGCGCGCTCATCCTGGCCCCGACCCGCGAGCTCGCCACCCAGATCGAGGCGTCGCTCACCCCGCTCGCCGACACACTGTCGATGCGGGTACTCACCGTGTTCGGCGGCGTCGGTGCCCGTCCGCAGATCAACGCGCTGGCGAAGGGCGTCGACGTCCTCGTCGCCTGCCCCGGCCGGCTCGAGGACCATGTGCGGTCGGGCCACGCCAGCCTCGACTCGGTCGAGGTCACGGTGCTCGACGAGGCCGACCACATGGCCGACCTCGGGTTCCTGCCGGCCGTGCGGCGGCTGCTCGACCAGACGCCGGAAGACGGGCAGCGCCTGCTCTTCTCGGCCACGCTCGACGCCGCCGTCGACGTGCTGGTCCGCCGCTTCCTGTACAAGCCGGTGACGCACAGTGTCGACTCGCCGCAGTCCCCGGTGGAGACGATGTCGCACCACATGCTGCACGTGCGTGCCGACGACCGCTTCCCGGTGCTCGTCGACCTCACGGCGGCACCGGGCCGCTCGCTGGTCTTCACCCGCACCAAGCGCGGTGCCAAGGTGCTCACCAAGAAGCTCGTCGCCGCCGGCGTGCCGGCCGTCGAACTGCACGGCAACCTGGCGCAGAACGCCCGTACGCGCAACATGTCCGACTTCGCCGAGGGCAAGGTCCGCACGCTGGTCGCCACCGACATCGCGGCGCGCGGCATCCACGTCGACGATGTGACGCTCGTCATCCACGCCGATCCGCCCGCGGAGCACAAGGCCTACCTGCACCGCTCCGGCCGCACCGCCCGGGCCGGCGCCGCCGGCACCGTGGTGACGCTGATGACCGACGCCCAGGTGGCCGACGTCCGCGACCTGGCCAACCGCGCCGGCATCAAGCCGACGACCACCCGCCTCCGGCTCGGCGATCCGCTGCTGGCGGAGCTGGCCCCGGGGCAGCGCTCGTTCGTCCAGCCGGAGGCCGTGCCCCCGGGCCGCGCCTCGGGCGGGTCGTCGGGCGGAACGTCGGGCGGCGGCGGAGACCGCACCCGGACAGCGGGCCGCCGGCAGTCACCGGCCGCCGGCCGCACGTCCGGCTCCGGGCGCGCGACGGTCTCCGGACGCGCCGCGGACTCGGGACGCGCTGCCGGCGGAAGCCGCACCGCGGATGCCGGACGCGTCGCCGAGCCGCGACGCGGAGCGGGCACCGGACGGGCCGCCGCGGCGGACGGACACGCACCCCGGCCGACCAGGTCACGGCGGGCCGGAGCGGGCCGGGCCGGCACCGCATCCGCGGCACCCGCGCCCCGCTCCGGCGGAGCCGCCGCGTTCTCCAGCCGGTCAAGGGCCGGCCGCTCCCGCTGACCTGACAACTGGATCTTGGACTCCGCGCGGTGCTCCAGGCCCGCAAGGAGTCCAAGATCCAGAGGGGTCAGCGGGTCGGGTCGACGTGGATCTTCGGAGCCTGGCCGGCGGGGCGATCGCCGGCCAGGATCGCCGCCACCTCGTCGAGACCTACCGTGGTCGCCACCAGCGGGCGGGGATCCACCGTGCCGCTGGCGTACAGGTCGACGGTGCCCTCCAGGCCACCCGAGGCACTCAGGATCCCCGTCACCGTCAGGTCCTTGAAGACCAGCTCGCGGGAGTCGACCAGGCTCGGCTCGCCCGACAGTCCGATGTAGACGACCCGTCGGCCGGGCTCGACCACCGACAGCGCCAGCGCGGGCACCTCGGCGCCGGTCGAGGCGTCGACCACCCCGTCGAATCCCAGGGCGGGGACGTCGGACGGCGTCCACACCGAGGCGAACCCGAGCGACCGCGCGAACGACAGCGACGCCGGCGTCACCCCGAGCAGGTGCACGTCGACGCCGAACGAGCGGGCGATCAGCGCCACCAGCAACCCGATCGCGCCCGGGCCCACCACGAGCAGCCGCTCCCCCGCGGCGACGCCGGCCGCCCGGAACGCCCGCAACGCGTTGCCGCCGGGCTCGACCAGCGCGCCGACCGTGTCGTCCACAGTGGACGGCAGCGGCACCAGAGCCCTGGCGGGAACCAGCAGCGACGACGCGAGCGCGCCCGGCCAGCCGCCCCGGATGCCGATCTCGTAGCGCGACGCGCACAGGTGCTGCCGCCCCGACACACACCGGGCGCACGACGAGCACCCCAGCATCGTGTCACCGGTGACCCGGCGGCCGACCCACGACGGGTCCACGCCGGTGCCGACCGACGCCACGACCCCGCACCACTCGTGCCCGATCCGCATCGGGTAGGCGGCGTCGCCCGAGTGCAGGTACGCCATCTCGCCGGTGAAGAACTCGACGTCGGTGCCGCACACGCCGGCCCGCCGGACGTCGACCACGACCTCGCCGGAAGCGGCGACCGGCGGCGGCACGTCGACCACGGCCGATGAACGTGGACCGGTGATAACAAAGGCGCGCACGGGTAGGGTCCCTTTCTAAAGGGAGAACGTACATGTCCGAGCTCCGCAGCGCGCAGTGGTACGCCGGCAACGACCGGAACGCCTACATCCACCGGGCCTGGATGCGCCGGGGCGCGCCGCCCGACGCCTTCACCGGGCGCCCGCAGATCGCCATCGCCAACAGCGCGTCCGATCTCACCCCGTGCAACAGCCACCTCAACGAGGTCGCCGAGAGCGTCAAGCAGGGGATCTGGGCGGCCGGCGGCGTCCCGTTGAACCTGCCCGTGGTGTCGCTCGGCGAGACGCTCGTGCGCCCCACCGCGATGCTCTGGCGCAACATGGCCGCGATGGCCGCCGAGGAGATGCTGCGCGCCAACCCGGTCGACGGCGTCGTGCTGCTCGGCGGCTGCGACAAGACGATCCCCGCGCTGCTGATGGCCGCCGCGTCCGTCGACCTGCCGGCGATCGTCGTGCCCGGCGGACCGATGCTCACCGGCACGTTCCGCGGCGTGCCGCTCGGCTGCGGCACCGACGTGTGGCGGCTGAGCGAGGAGGTCCGCGCGGGCACACTGTCCGAAAAGGACTTCATCGACTCCGAGTCGTCGATGATCCGCAGCCGCGGGCACTGCAACACGATGGGCACCGCGTCCACCATGGGGCTGCTCGCGGAGTCGCTCGGCATGGTGCTGCCGGGCACCGCGGGCATCCCGGCGCCCGACAGCCGGCTCCTCGCCCGCGCGCACGAGTCCGGACGGCTCGTCGTCGACCTGGTCGAGAAGCAGCGGAAGCCCAGCGACATCCTCACCCGGAGCGCATTCCGCAATGCGATCGTCGCGCTCGCGGCGCTGGGTGGTTCCACCAACGCCGTGGTCCACCTTCTGGCGATCGCGGGACGCGTGGGGACACCGCTCGCGTTGGACGACTTCGACAGCATCGGTGCCGACGTCCCGCTGCTCGTCGACCTGCAGCCGGCCGGTCGGCACCTGATGGAGGACCTGCACCGGGCCGGCGGCCTGCACGCCGTGCTGCAGGAGGTGCGCGACCTGCTCGACCCGGAGGCGCTCACGGTCAGCGGGCGGCCACTGGTCGACGAGATCGGTACGGGCCAGATCTTCGACGACGAGGTGATCCGCTCACGTGCGTCCCCCCTCAAACCACACGCGGGCATCGCGGTTCTCCGCGGCAACCTCGCGCCCGACGGCGCCATCATCAAGCCGGCCGCCGCGACGCCGGAACTGCTGACGCACCAGGGCCGGGCGGTCGTCTTCGACTCCGTCGAAGACATGCACGCGCGCATCGACGACCCGACGCTCGACGTCGACGCCGACTCGGTTCTCGTGCTGCGCGGCTGCGGGCCGAAGGGGTATCCGGGGATGCCGGAGGTCGCGAACCTGCCGCTGCCGGAGAAGGTTCTACGGCAGGGCGTGCGCGACATGGTGCGGGTGTGCGACGGGCGGATGAGCGGCACCGCGTACGGAACCGTGGTGCTGCACGTGGCTCCCGAGGCGGCCACCGGCGGACCGCTGGCCCGGGTACGCACCGGCGACGTCGTGACGCTCGACGTGGCCCGGCGGCGCATCGACGTCCAGGCAGATCTTGACGCGCGTGAGCCGGCACCCGCGATGCTGGCCGCGCTGGCCGAGCCCCGGCGCGGGTGGGAGAAGCTGTACGTCGACACCGTGCTCGGCGCCGACACCGGTGCGGACCTGGGGTTCCTGGTCGGCGCGAGCGGCGACCGGGTGGCCCGGGAATCACACTGAGTGTCTAGCGCTCCGCGCTTCTCCGTACCACCAGTTCGGGTGCGAACACCCGGTGCAGGTCCGACTCCTTCTCCTCGACCATCACGAGCATCAGGTCGACCGCCGCGATCCCGAACTCCTGGTGCGGCGGCCGAATCGAACTCAGCGGTACCAACGAGTTCTCGGCGTACTCGATGTCGTCGTAACCGATCACGGCGATCTCTTCCGGCACCCGCACCCCACTGGTCACGAGCGTCTGCACGAGACCGATGCCGAGCATGTCGTTGACCGTGAACACGCCGTCGGGACGGTTCGCCTCGGGCCGGCCGGCGATCTCGGCGCCGACCTTGTGCCCGACGGCGATCACGCGCGGCTCGACGTCGATGATCTCCAGGGTGGCCGAGCCGGCCTCGCGGACGGCGCGGCTGGCGCCCTGCAGCCGGTCGGCGACCTGACGGATGCTCAGCGGCCCGCCGACGAACGCGAGCCGACGGCAGCCGATCTCGATGAGGTGCCGGGCGGCGAGGTAGCCGCCGGAGACGTCGTCGATCGACACGCTCGGCTGTGCCGGCGACGCAGCGAGCTGCCCGACGAGCACCGAGGGCGTGCCGCGGCTCTTGATCGCGGCCAACCGGTCTTCGATCGGCTCGGGCGACGCGACCAGGATCCCGAGCACGCCGTGCTCCTGGAACAGCTCGAGGTACGAGTCCTCGCGGGCGCGCTTGCCGCCCGAGTTCGCCAGGAAGACCGACAGACCCGCTTCGGACGCCCGCTGCTCCACGCCTTCGGCAATGGTCGCGAAGAACGGGTTGCTGACGTCCGGGACGATGTAGGCCATCGTGGTGCTGCGGCCCAGCCGCAACTGCCGCCCGGCGTTGTTCCGCACGAACCCGAGGTTGTCGATGGCGGCCTGGATGCGCCCGGCCTTCTCGGCGGAGACCCGCGACGGGTGGTTCAGGTAGTGCGAAACCGTGCCCATCGAGACGCCCGCCTGTGCGGCCACCTCCCGGATCCCTATCCGCGCCACTTCACCCTCTCCCGGTCTCTGACACCGTACTAGCTTTCGTACGCGCCGATGGCTCTGACTTTCGCGGCCGACGCCGACCCCTCGTCGAACCGGTACTCCAGCCACTGCCGTACCAGGCGACGCGCGAGCTCCAGCCCGATGACGCGCTGCCCCATCGTCAGCACCTGCGCGTTGTTGCTGAGTATCGCCCGCTCGACCGAGTACGAGTCGTGCGCGGTCACCGCGCGGATGCCGCGCACCTTGTTGGCCGCGATCGCCACGCCCAGGCCGGTTCCGCACACCAGCAGCGCGCGGTCGGCGCGGCCGTCAGCCACCAGTTGTGCGGCCCGCACCGCCACGTGCGGGTAGGCCGTACGGTCGTCGGCCGCCACACCGACGTCGACGACGCTCTCGACCAGGGCGCTGGCCTCCAGGTCCCGCTTGAGGACCTCCTTGTAGTCGTAGCCCGCGTCGTCGGACCCGACGACGATGCGCCACCCGGTCATCGCGCCCCTCCGTCTGCAACTTGAAACGTGTCAAAGCTAGCGCATATCTGTCATGCTGAACAGATGCGTCCTGACGTCTCCACACTTGAAACGTTATTCACCGGGACGGCGTGGGGCGAGGGTCCGGTGTGGCTGCCCCGCGAGCGGCGGGTGCGCTGGAGCGACATCCCGAACGACCGCATCCTCGAGTACGACGCCCTGACCGGACGCGCGGGCGTCTACCGCACCGGGGTCGAGTACACCAACGGCCGCACGCTCGACCACTCCGGCGCGGTGCTGCAGTGCTCGCACGGCCGCCGCGCGATCGAGCGCGATCTGTCCGGGCAACTGTCCACTGTGGTCGATTCGTTCCGGGGACGCCGGCTGAACTCGCCCAACGACGTCGTCGTCGCCCGGGACGGGTCGATCTGGTTCACCGATCCCCCGTACGGCATCCACCACTCCGGTGCGCAGGGCCATCCGGGCGAGGAGGAGTACGGCGGCTGCTACGTGTTCCGGTTCGACGAGGCCGCCGGTCGCCTCGACGCCGTCGCCACCGACCTGTGGCACCCGAACGGGCTGGCGTTCTCGCCCGACGAGCGCATCCTCTACGTGTCGGACACGTCGGTGCTGTGGCACGCCGACGGACACCATCACATCCGCGCGTACGACGTCGTCGACGGCACGTGCCGCAACGGACGGGTGTTCGCGGTCGTCGAGCCCGGCGTACCCGACGGGTTCCGGGTCGACGCGCTCGGCCGCGTGTGGACCTCCAGCGGCGACGGGGTGCAGGTGTACTCGCCGGCCGGCTCGCGGTTGTTCACGATCCCGTTGCCGGAGGTGGCGTCGAACCTCTGCTTCGGCGACGGTCATCTCTACATCACCGGCAAGACCAGCCTGTTCCGCGTCAGGCTGTCGTAGGCGGCGGGATCTCCGCGCCGCACTCCTCCAGGCGTTCGGTGACCACCTTGATGGCGTTCAGCGCACGCGGAAAGCCGACGTACTGAACCGTGTGGATGACCGTCTCGAGGATCTCGGTCGGGCTGAGGCCGGCGTTGAGGGCGCCGCGCGTGTGGCCGCGCAGTTGCGGTTCCAGGCCACCGAGTGCCACCAGCACGCCGATCGTGATCATCTCGCGTTGGGCGAGCGTGAGCCCGGGACGCGAGTAGACGTCGCCGAAGTTGAACTCGACGCCGTACCGGGCCAGGTCCTGTGCCAGGCCGGTCTGGCCGGCGATCAGGTTGTCGGCCGTGCCCGGTCCGTAGAGTTCCTCGAAACGCTTGCGACCCTTGTCGAGGCGGTCGTCGGACACGTGTTCTCCTTAGATCGAGTGCCCGCCGTCGAGCGGCAGGATGACGCCGGTGATGTTCACGGCGGCCGGGCCGGCCAGGAACGCGATCGTGCGGGCCAGGTGCTCGGGCTCGCCGAGCAGGCGGGTCGGAATCTGGTTCAGCAGCGCCTCGCGGCGGTCCGGGGTGTCGCGGTCACGGCCCGGCGTCGCCTGCGCGCCCGGCGCGATGCAGTTGACGGTGACGCCCTGCTCGGCCACCTCGATGGCCAGCGCCTTGGTGAGGCCCACGACGCCCGCCTTCGCGGCCGCGTACGCGGTGGCCCCGCGCACCAACCGGCCGCCCGAGATCGCCGCGATCGACGCGATGTTGATGATGCGCCCGTACCGCTGCTCCAGCATCGACGGCAGCACGGCCCGCGTCACGTTGAAGACCGACGTGAGGTTGCGATCGAGCTGAACCGACCAGGTTTCCGGCGTCATCTCGTGGAACCAGCTGACCGCACCGCCGCCGGCGCCGTTGACGAGAACGTCGACACCGCCCCACTTCTCGACGATCCGGCCGACCGCTTGCTGCACGGCGTCGAAGTCGGTGAGGTCGACCGGCTCCGCGAGGCCGTCGACCTTCCCGGCCAGTGCCGACAACCCCTCGGCGTTGAGGTCGAGCCCGGCGACGGCCGCGCCCTCCGCGGCCAATCGCTCCGCGATGACCTGCCCGAGGGCACCCGCGGCGCCCGTCACGATGGCCCGCCGGCCCGCAAGAGTGGTCACGCGGCATTTTTGCACCGTTGTTGAAACGTGTCAATCACGACCCGGCAATCGGTCGCGACGGCTTCAGCATGCGCGGACATCGATGCCGCACGCTGGAGAACCGTCCTTGACTATGCCGACGCTCACAGTTAGCCTCCGACTTTGAAACGCTTCAAAACTACTCCTCATGCCGCCGTGCTTCACCGGGAGGAAACGTGCCACCAGCCTTAATGAGCCGCCGCGGTCGGTTCCGCATCGTCGCCGCCGCAATCGGCGTGCTGTCAGTGGCCGTCGCGGCCACCGGCTGCGCGTCGGACGACGGGGGTTCCGGCGGGGACAACCCGTCGTCGTTCAGCCTGTTGACCCCCGCCGAGAACGCGATCGTGCGCACCGAGTTCGCCGCGCTCGCGAAGGGCGAATGCGCCACCGCCGAGAAGGGCATGCCACTGAAGGCGGAGACCGTGGCCCAGGCCGAGGTCGTGCAGAAGATAACGCTGCTGGCCGGGCAGAACGCCCTGCCGGTGATGTTCGTAGCCGGTACCGCACAGGTGAAGCCCGACGGCGACCTCGGCAAGAACCAACTGGTGCTCGACTACGAGAAGACGCTGAAGGACCTCGGCGTCTGGGACAACATCCTGCCGGCCGCCGCGCAGACGGTGAAGTCGGTCTACGGCGGCATGGTCTCGCTGCCGTACCAGTACAACATCGAGGGCATCTTCTACAACAAGAAGCTGTTCGCCGACCAGGGTCTCACCGCGCCGAAGACGTGGGGCGAACTGGTGAGCGCCGCGCAGAAGTTCAAGGGCGCGGGCGTCACCCCCATCACCGAGGCCGGCAACCAGGGCTGGCCCATCACCCGCCTGATCGGCAACCACATCTTCCGTAACGTCGGCCCCGACGCCATGAAGGCGGTCAAGGCCGGCCAGGCGAAGCTGACCGACCCGGCCTACGTTGCCGGTGCGGCGGCCGTCGCCGAACTTGGCAAGCAGGGCCTGTTCGGCGAGGGCATCACCTCCCGCGACACCGATACGGCCAACACCCAGTTCCTCACCGGCAAGGCCGCCATGATGTACAACGGATCATGGTTCCTGGCGAACCTCAACGACCCGAAGCAGAACCAGATTGGCGTTGAGAACGTGGGCTTCATCCCGTTCCCGTCGGTCGACGGCGGCAAGGGCGACAGCGGCCAGTGGCCGGCCAACGCCGGCGCCGCGATCGCGGTGTCCACCAAGGCCTACGGCCCGAAGGTCGGCGACTGGCTCAGCTGTCTCGCCAAGAACTACGGCAGCAGCGCCATGCAGAACCAGGGCGTCATCTCCGGGTTCAAGCTCAACAAGGAGGTGTCGAACGTCCCGCCGCTCACGAAGGAGCTGCAGGACATCGTCGCCAAGGCCGACTCGACCGTGCTGTGGTTCGAGGCCCTGTGGGACGCGAAGACCACCAAGGACGCACAGACCAACGTGGCGCTATTGGTGAGCGGCCAGATGTCGCCGCAGCAGTACATGTCAGCTCTCCAGGCGGATCTGGACCAGGCCAAGTAGTCGTCATGGCGCGGCGGGCCGTCGCGGCCCGCCGCGCCTCGTTCCCTTGAAAGGAGACGGCGTGAACCGCACGCTCGGCGACCGGCGGGTCGTGCTGCTCCTGCTCGGCCCGGCCCTGCTCGTCTACACGCTCATCAAGCTCGGGCCGGTGCTGTGGTCGCTCGGACTGACGTTCTTCACCGGCAACCCGCTGTCCGGGTTCGAGTGGGTCGGCGTCGACAACTTCACGACGTTCGTCCGGGATCCGCAGTCGCGCCAGGCGATGTGGTTCACCGTCAAGTACGCGGTGGTGCTCACGGTCGGGCAGCTCGCGCTCGGGTACGGGCTCGCGCTGATGTACGTCTTCGTGATCCGGCGCGCGTCGACGTTCGTCCGCACCGTGGTGTTCTTCCCCGCGGTGCTGCCCACGGTGGCCGTCGGCCTGTTGTTCAAGAGCCTCTTCGCGGTCGGCGACAACCAGGGACCGGTGAACGCGGGCCTGGAGGCCGTCGGAATGTCCAGTGTGGACTGGTTCTCGACCGGCACCGGCACGTTCGTCGTCGCGATCCTCATGGAGCTGTGGCGGTCGATGGGCTTCTTCGCCGTGCTGCTCTACGCCGGCCTGCTCGACATCCCCGAAGAGGTGCTGGAGTCGGCCCGCGTCGAGGGGGCCACCGGCTGGCGGCTCGTGCGGCACATCGTCCTGCCGCTGTCGCTACCGGTCCTGTTGTCGGCCGCCATCTTCAGCGCGAACAACACGTTGAAGGTCTTCGACACCCTGCTCGCCCTCAACGACGGCGGCCCGGGATCGGAGACCACGCCGATGACGTTGCAGATGTACCGCACCGTGTTCAACTACTCCGACTACGGCTACGGCAGCACGATCGCGCTGGTGCTCACCATGATGTGCCTGGTGGTGACGCTCGCCGTGTTCCGGTCGGCCCGTCGCGACATCACGAGGAGCTGACGGCGATGGCGCTGCAGACGATCGACGCCCCTCCGGTGGTCCCCACGCCGCGAGTGCGGGTGCGGCGCCGCCCACGCCGGGTATGGGTACCGATCGCCTTGACCCTGCTCGTGCTGGTCGAGCTGTACCCGATGATCTGGCTCGTGCTGGGCTCGTTCAAGACGCAGAACGAGTTCTTCTCCAAGCCGACGTGGGCGCTGCCCGAACACTTCACCTTCGACAACTACGCCGAGGCGTGGAACACCGGCGGCCTCGCCCGGAACCTTCTCAACAGCGTGCTGGTGACGGTGCCGTCGGTGCTGCTGATGCTGATCCTCGGTGTGGCGGCGGCGTTCGCGCTGGAGGTGATGGTGTGGAAGGGTCGCCACACGGTGCTGCTGACGTTCATCGCCGGCATCATGATTCCGGGCCAGATGATCCTCGTGCCGCTGTTCACGGTCTACTTCAAGGTCGGGCTCACCAACACCCTGTTCCCGCTGATCCTCACCTACACCGTGATGGGCCTGCCGCTGACCGTCTTCCTGATGACCGCGTACTTCCGGGCCATCCCCCGGGAGATCTTCGAGTCGGCGACGGTCGACGGCGCCGGCCTCCTCACGTCGTTCTGGCGCATCGGCGTCCCCATGATGAAGAACGCGATCGTGACGATCGCCCTCGTGGAGTTCTTCAGCGTGTGGAACGATCTGCTCATCGCGTTGACGTTCACCACCCACGACGAACTGCAGACCGTGCAGGTAGGTCTGCTGGCGTTCAGCGACGAGTACGGGTCCACCCGGTACGGGCCGCTGTTCGCCGCGATCAGCATCAACCTGCTCGGAATCCTGGTGCTGTACCTGTTCCTGAACAAGCAGATCATGACCGGACTAGCGAACGGATCGCTCAAAGGATGACGGGTCGACTCACCCTCGGCGCCTCCCGGCTGGGGCAGCGTGACGACGGCGCCTCAGCTCTCGCGCGGGCGCTCGTCCGCTCCCCCATCGGGCAGATCGACACCTCTAACGCCTATGCCGAGGGCCGGAGCGAATCGCTGTTGGGCGAGGCGTTGCGGGAGACCGGCGCATCGCCCGTCGTGTTCTCGAAGGCCGATGCCGACCCCGTCACCGGGGTCTTCGACGGCGACCGCGTGAAGCGGTCCTTCGAGGAGAGCATCACCCGGCTCGGCGTCGACCGCCTGCCGCTCTACCACCTCCACGACCCGTACGGCATGTCGGTGGCCGAGGGGCTCCGCACCGCGGTTCCGGCGTTGGTGGAGCTGCGGTCGCAGGGGCTCGTCGACGCGATCGGCATCGCCGCCGGCGATCCGGCGCTCGTCGAGGAGTACATCCGCAGCGACATGTTCGACGCGGTGCTCACCCACAACCGGTACACGCTCGTCGATCGCAGCGCGGAGGCGCTGATCGCGGCCGCCCGCGAGCGGAACATGACGGTCTTCAACGCCGCGCCGTTCGGCGGCGGCATCCTCGCCGGATCGCCGCGCCGCCGCGGCGACTACGCGTACCGGCCGGCATCTCCGGAGGTGCTGGCGTTCGTCGAAAGGCTCGCCGCCGTCTGCGGAGAATATGGGACGCCGGTGAGCGCGGCCGCGCTGCACTTCTCGCTCACGTCCGGGGTGGTCGACTCCACTGTGGTCGGTGTGTCCGACGCGGCCCAGGTCGCCGAGATCGAGGCCCTGGCGGCGGACCCGATTCCCGACGGGCTGATGGAGGCGCTCGCCGCACTCGGGACCCCGTCATGACGTCCTATGTGGACAGCCCGTCGCCCGGCGCCGGCCGGCGGGCGCCGCGGGCCGACCTGCAGACCGACTCCCCGCGCCTGAGCCTCAACGGGCAGTGGAAGTTCCGGCTGTCGCCGACGGCCGAGGGCACCGACGATCCTTTCGAGGACTGGGACACCATCCGCGTGCCGTCGCACTGGGTGCTCGAGGGCCACGGCGAACCCTGGTACACCAACACCGCCTACCCGTTCCCGCTCGACCCGCCGCACGTTCCCGACGAGAACCCCACCGGCGACTACCGGCTGCGGTTCGACCTTCCCCCGCACTGGCCCGACACGGCGTCGGTGCTGCGGTTCCAGGGCGTCGACTCGTGCGCCCGGGTGTGGCTCAACGGCACCGAACTCGGTCATTCCAAGGGCAGCCGCCTCCCGTTCGAATTCGAGGTGACGGGGTTGCTGCTGCCGCGCGGCAACGTGCTCGCCGTACGGGTGCACCGGTGGTCGTCCGGCAGTTACCTGGAAGACCAGGACATGTGGTGGCTGCCCGGCATCTTCCGCGACGTGGAACTGCTCGCCCGGCCGGCCGGGTGTGTCGACGACGTGTTCGTGCACACCGGTTTCGCCGACGGCACCGGAACCGTGCGGGTCGACGCCGACCGGCCCGGGGTCGTCGAGATCCCGTCGCTGTCCCTCCGGTTCGACACGGGAGTCTCCGTTTCCGTCGACGGCGTCGAGCCGTGGAGCGCGGAGTCGCCGCGGCTGTACCGGGGAACGCTGGTCGCCGGCGGCGAGCGGGTGGAGCTGGCGATCGGTTTCCGCACGGTGTCCATCGTGGACGGTCGGCTGTTCGTCAACGGGCGTCCCATTCTCATGCGCGGCGTTAACCGGCACGAGCACGATCCGCACCGCGGCCGGTCGCTCGACGTCGAGACGATGCGGCGCGACGTGCTGCTGATGAAGCGGCACAACATCAACGCCGTCCGCACCAGCCACTACCCGCCGCACCCCGAGTTCCTGCGGCTGTGCGACGAGTACGGGCTGTGGGTCGTCGACGAGTGCGACATCGAGACGCACGGGTTCGCCTACTCCGGCTGGGAGGGCAACCCGCCCGCCGATCCGGCCTGGCGCGACGCGCTGGTCGACCGGGCCCAGCGCATGGTGGAGCGGGACAAGAACCACCCCAGCGTCATCATCTGGTCGCTGGGCAACGAGAGCGGCGCCGGCGACGCGTTCGGCGACATCGAGCGCTGGATCCGGCAGCGCGACCCGTCGCGACCCATCCACTACGAGCGCGACCGCAGCTACCGGCACTCCGACTTCCACAGCGTGATGTACCCGTCATTGCCTGAGCTCACGGAGATCGGCCTCCGCGAAGAGCCGGCACCCGACGGCGTCTCTCCCGGTTCTCCCGACGACGTCCGGCGCCGCTCCCTGCCGCACCTGCTGTGCGAGTACGGCCACGCCATGGGCAACGGCCCCGGTTCGCTGGCCGACTACCAGCGGATCCTGGAGAGCCACGAACGGTTCTGCGGAGCGTTCATCTGGGAGTGGATCGACCACGGCCTGTGGGGTCACGACGCCGACGGCGTCCCGTATCTCCGCCACGGCGGCGACCTCGACCAGAAGCCGAACGGCGAGCGCTTCTGCCTCGACGGGCTGCTGTTCGCCGACCGCACGCCGTCACCCGGGCTGGTCGAGTACGCCAAGGTGATCGAGCCGGTCGTCGTCGACGTCCGCCCGAGCGACATCACGCTGCGGAACCGTTACGACGTCATCGATCTGGCGCACCTGCGTCTCCTGTGGACGGTGGCCGACGACGGGATCGCCGTCGCGTCGGGCGAGCTCGCGACGCCGTCGGTGGCCGCCCGCGCCACGGCCGTCCTGCCGGTGCCACCGGCGGCGCTGGCCGTGCCACCCGGAACCGGCGAACGATGGCTGACCGTGCGAGCCGTGCTCGCCGCCGACACGCCGTGGGCGCCGGCCGGGCACGAGGTGGCGTGGGGCCAGGGCATGCTGGCGGTGTTCAAGCCGCCCGCGCCGTCCCGCTCCTCGACGAACGTCGCCCGGTTCGACCCCACGACCGGCCGCCTGACCGGCTTCGGCGACCTCGCGATCACCGGCCCGTGGCTGGACGTGTGGCGGGCCCCGATCGAGAACGATCACGGGCACGGCGGCCTCAACGACCTGGCCCGCTCGTGGCGCGCCGTGGGCATGGACCGGTTCCTGCACCGCACCGACGAGGTGTCCACACTGGACGACGGCACGGTCGTGGTGCGCGTCCACTGTGGACCGGCCACCCAGACGCTGGCCCTGAAGGCCGAGTTCCGCTGGACCCCCGTCGACGACCGGTCGGTGCACCTGCGGGTAACGGTGGAGCCGGTCGGCATCTGGGAGAACACCCCGATCGGCAACCACACGGTGACGCTTCCCCGCCTCGGCCTCCGCTTCGGCCTGCCGGCAACTGTGGAAACCGCCGAGTGGTTCGGCCCCGGCCCGCACGAGTCCTATGTGGACAGTCAAACCGCCGCCCGCGTCGGCCGCCATCGCGCATCCGTCGACGCGCTGCAGACCCCGTACCCCGTTCCCCAGGAGAACGGCAACCACGTCGACACCCGCTGGCTACGCCTGTACGGCGGCGGTCGCCCGCGGCTGCGCGTCACCGGCGATCCGCATTTCGCGTTCACCGTGCGGCGCTGGACCACCGAAGACCTGGATCGCGCCGCACACCCGCAGGACCTCCGCCCGTCGGACACCGTGTGGCTGAACATCGACCATCTACAGCAGGGACTGGGCAGCGCCTCCTGCGGCCCAGCCCTGCCGGATCGGTACCGTATTCCGGTCAAGCCCTACGAGTTCGGGCTGACCCTTTCACGAGGCTGACCGTCCAGCCTCAGCAGGATTTCGTTGAGCGTGATCTTGATACCGGGAATCTCCGCCACTGCCGTCTTGACCTCCGCCAGATCGGCCTTGATGCCGGGAATCTCCGCCACCGCGGTCTTGACCCCCGCCAGATCGGCCTTGATGCCGGGAATCTCCGCCACCGCGGTCTTGACCCCCGCCAACTCGGTCTTCACCGTGGTCATGTCGCTCTTGAGTTCGCGCACATCGCCCTTGAGTTCGCGCACGTCATTCTTGAGGACGCCGACGTCGGTCTTGAGTTCTTGCACATCGCTCTTGAGGACGCTCACGTCGCTCTTGAGGACGCTCACGTCGCTCTTGAGGACGCTCACGTCGCTCTTGAGGACGCTCACGTCGGCCTTGACGACCCGCATGTCGCGTTTGAGGCCGCCGACATCCTCGGTGAGCCCGGCGATGTCGGACCGTGCCTCGGCCATCTGGGTCTGCAGGCGCAGCGTGGTCTCGTAGACCATGCCGATGCCCACGCCCATCGCCTTCAGCTGTTGAGGGATGGTTTGCTTCAGTTCGAATACCTCGCATTCCAATCGATCCAGCCGGGTTCCGTACTCGTCTGAGTTCGTCACATTGGGATCTTATCTTGTCTAGTACATCTGTCTAGTCCTTGTGACGCCAGGAAAATGTCGGAATGTACCCGAGGTCGGCGGTGGCTTTGTCGATGGCGAACACGGGCTCGTGACCTGCGAAAGTGCGCCGCAACGGCACGTCCGGGAAGGCTTCCGCAACCAGGTTTGCCGTCGGAATTGTCACGCCGGTGTCGGATGCGCCCACGTTGTAGGCGCGTGCGCCCGGGTGGGCGGCGGCCAGTGCCAGGGCCACGGCGGCGGCGCCGTCGCGGGCGTCGACGTAGCTCCACAGCAGGTCGCGGCGGTAGGTGGGGTCGTGACCGCGCGCCGCGAAGGGCGCGTACTCGCCCGGGCCGGTGACGTTCGTGAAGCGGAGGCCGGTCAGCGACAGGTCGGGCTCCCAGCGCGCCAGTTGTGCGGCGGCGGCCTCCTCGAGCACCTTCACCAGACCGTAGGTGTTGTTGGCCCGCGGCGGGCAGTCCTCGTCCAATGGAAGGTAGGCCGGCGGCTCGTGGAACGGGAAGCCGCTCGCCGTGATGCTGGACGCGTAGACGACCGTGCGGATGCCGGCGCGCAGGCAGGCGTGGAGGACGTTGAACGTCACTCCCATGTTGCTGTGGAACGTGGTCACGTCAGGCACCAGCCCGTTCACGGGGATGGCGGCCAGGTGCACCAGCGCGTCGAGGCCGCTGTGCCGGGCCGTGATTCCGAGCAGCGAGTCGAGCGTCTGGCCGTAGTCCGCGAGGTCGACCCGGGTGAAGCCGGAGCCGGCGGCACCGACGAGATCCAGGCCGACCACGTCGTGACCGTCCTGACGCAGCCGGTCCACTGTGGACCGACCGAGCTTGCCGGAGCTTCCGGTTACCGCGATTCGCACGGGAAGTCCTCCGGCAGTGGTCGGAACGGAACGTCGTGGCCGGCGGCGTCCGCGGGGTCGCGGTAGCGATGACCGCCGCGCGGCCCGGTCTCGACGAAGAACCCGCGCAGCGTCTCGTAGACCTCGACGACGTCGTGGGTGTCGCCGGCCCGCGTCAGGACGATGTCACCCTCCCGCACGTAGTGCAGGGAGCCGTCGACAAGGATGCGGGCGCGACCGGAGGAGACGAACCAGATCTCGTCGTCGTCGTGGTGGTGACGCTCGAAGCGTCCACCCTCGACGGGAACGGCGAACCGCCCGGCACCGGCGACAGTGCACCAGTCCGGGCGGTCCGACGGGTTGATCCAACGTCCCGGTGGAAACACCGGCACTAGACGTCCTGCTTCCAGGACGGCTGCACGCCGGGCTCCAGGATGCGGGCGTCGGGCAGGCCGTCGAGGCCGGTCTCGGCACCGCCCGGGGTGTAGACGACGACGAGCCGCAGCGGCGACCACGTCGTGTTGTACGTCGAGTGGACGGTGTTCGCGGGGATGTAGACGGCGTCACCCGCCTTGATGGCGAACGGTTCCGCGCCGTCGCCGACGGTCTGCGTGCCCTCGCCGGAGATCACGTAGATGACCTCCTCCTCGTTCGGGTGCACGTGCGGCGCGTGACCCTGGCCCGGGTACACGATGACCTCACCGGTGGTGAGGCCGGCACCCTTGTCGAGGTGCGGGGTGACGAGCCACTTGATCGTGCCCCAGTCGAAGACGCGGGTGGGTACCTCATCCGGACGGCGGCCGGTGTACTCAGCGCTCACGAAGACTCCTCAAAACGAATGGACTTGAACTGGCGGGCCTGTTCGGCGATCGCGCGCTCGGTCGGCAGCCGCTCCATCGAGGAGGCGCCGAAGAAACCGACCACACCGGTGGTGTTGGCGAGCACGTACGCGGCGTCCGCCGGCTCGGCGATCGGGCCGCCGTGGCAGAGCACGATCACGTCGGGGTTGACGGCCACCGCCGCGTCGCGCATCTCCTGCACGCGCTCGACAGCGAGATCCAGCGTCACCGCGGTCCTGGCACCGATCGTGCCGCTCGTGGTGAGACCCAGATGCGGTACGAGGATGTCGGCGCCGGCCGACGCCATCGCCACGGCGGAGTCGACGTCGAACACGTACGGCGCGGTCAACAGGTCGCGCTCGGCGGCCAGGCGCACCATGTCGACCTCGAGCGCGTACCCCATTCCGGTCTCTTCGAGGTTCTGCCGGAACACGCCGTCGAACAGGCCGACCGTCGGGAAGTTCTGCACACCGGCGAAGCCCATGAGCTTGAGCTCGTCGAGGAACCGGCCCATGAGCCGGAACGGGTCGGTGCCGTTGACGCCCGCGAGCACCGGTGTGTCGCGCACGACCGGCAGCACCTCGCGGCTCATCTCCACCACGACCTGGTTCGCGTCGCCGTACGCGAGAAGGCCGCTGAGTGACCCGCGCCCGGCCATCCGGTAGCGGCCGGAGTTGTAGATGATGATGAGGTCGACGCCGCCCGCCTCGGCGGACTTCGCCGACAGCCCGGTTCCCGCACCGGCGCCGATCACCGGCTTGCCGGCCGCAACCGTTGCGCGCAACCGCTTCAGGGCCGTGGCCCGGTCCATCGTCACGCTACCCCCGGGCGGTCGTCGGGCCTCGTGATGAGATCGTGCAGCAGATCCGCCGCGGCCACGGCCAGTTCCTTGTCGTTGATGTGCGCGTCGGTGTCCACAATGGTCACCGCGCTGCCGGCGGCGGCCGCGAGCACCGCGTCGAAGAGAGCCGCATCGGCGGCCTCGTCGCGGAAGGCCATGCCGTCGGCGTCGAGCGCCGACACACCGTTGCGGGGGACGATCAGAGCGGCCGGACCGGTGGCGGCGGCGAGCTTGGTACCCAGCCGGTGGCCGAGTTCCGCGTTCTCCTCCACGGTGGTGCGCATGAGCGTCACGGTGGGGTTGTGAATGAAGAAGTTCCGGCCCTCGAACCGCTCCGGCACGGTGTCGCGCGGGCCGAAGTTCACCATGTCGAGCGCGCCGAGGCTGACCACCTGCGGCACGCCCGCCGCGCCGGCGGCGGTGAGCCGGTCGGGGCCCGCGGTGAGCACGCCACCGACGAGGTCGTCGGCCAGTTCCGTGGTGGTGAGATCGAGGACGCCGGCCAGCAGGCCCGATCGTGCAAGGGCTTCCAGCGCCTGGCCACCCGAGCCGGTCGCGTGGAACACCAGCACCTCGTAGCCCAGTTCCTCCAGTCGCGCGCGGGCGGCGTCGACCGCCGGGGTCGTCACGCCGAACATCGACGCGGCGATCAGCGGGCGGTCGCCGGCAACGGGCGCCGAGCGCCGCGAAGCGTAGGAGACAGCCATGCCCGCGATGCCGGCGGCGGCGTTTCCGAGCACCGCGCGGGAGACCTGGTTGATGCCCGCGACGTCGACGACGCTGTACATGATGCTGACGTCGCTGACGCCGACGTACGGCGACACGTCGCCGGACGCCATCGTGGAGACGATCAGCTTGGGCAGGCCCACCGGCAGATCGCGCACGGCCCGGGCCGCGATCGACGACCCGCCGCTGCCGCCGAGCGCCAGCACACCGTCGAGGCGGCCCGACTCGTGCAGGCGGTTGAGGACGACGGCCGCGCCCTCGCCCATCGCGGTGACCGCCGCGCCCCGGTCGTTCCCCGCCCGCAGCGCGTCGAGCGACGCGCCCGCCGCGGCGGCGACCTCGTCGGCGGTGACGGTGGCGGGCACCGTGCCCGGATTGACCCCGGTGTCGACGATCGTCACGTCGACGCCCTGCTCGCGTAGTTTCTCGGCCACCCACTGGTACTCGGCGCCCTTGGTGTCGAGGGTGCCGACCAGAGCCACGGTGGCGGGCGGCTGTGTGGGTTTGCTCACCGGTCCATCCTCTTCTCGTGTTTGAAACGTGTCAACCGCTTCAGTAAGCTCTTTCGCTGCGAGATTGAAACGTGTCAGACCCCTTCCGGAGGTAGTTGATGACCGTTGCCCCGCTGCCCCCGACTGCGGAGCACCACCGGGTGCCGCTGGGCATCGGCGAGAGCCGACCGCGCCTGTCCTGGCAGGTGACCGGAACCGGCCCGTGGACGCAGGCCGGTTACGAGCTCGAGGTGACCCGTGCTGGCACCTGTTCGGTGACGCGGGTGACGTCTCCGGACCAGATTCTCGTCCCCTGGCCCGTGGATCCGCTACGGTCGCGCGAGCGGGTCTCGGTGCGCGTGCGCGTGTTCGACGCGTCCAACAGGCACTCGAACTGGAGCGGGTCGACGGCGATCGAGGCCGGGCTCCTGCGTCCCGAAGATTGGGTCGCGCGACCGGTCGGCGCGGCCTGGCCGGAGGACCCGGAGTCGGACCGACGCCGGCCCGCCCTGGTACGCACGGCTTTCGAGGTGACCGGCGAGGTGGCGCGCGCCCGCCTCTACGCGAGCGCGCACGGCGTCTACGAGATCGAACTCAACGGGCGACGCGTCGGCGACGACGCGCTGTCGCCCGGCTGGACCGTGTATCCGCGGCGCCTGCGCTATTACACGTACGACGTCACCGCGTTGCTCCGCAAAGGCGGCAACGCGATCGGCGGGTGGCTCGGCGACGGTTGGTACCGCGGGCGGCTCGGCTGGCGCGGCGGGTTCCGGAACCTGTTCGGCACCGACCTGTCGTTGATCGCCCAACTCGAGATCACGTACACCGACGGGCGCACCGAGACGGTCGCCACCGGCGACGCGTGGCGGGCCGGCCAGGGACCGATTCTGCACAGCGGCAACTACGACGGCGAGGCCTACGACGCGCGCCGCGAACCGCCCGGCTGGTCGTCGCCCGGTTTCGACGACACCGGCTGGAGCCGGGTTCAGGTGCGCCACCGCGATCCGGCGACGTTCGCCGCGCCGATGGGCCCGCCGGTGCGGTGCACCGACGAGGTCCGGCCGGTCGCGGTGCTGACGACCCCGAGCGGACGCCGGATCGTCGACTTCGGGCAGAACCTGGTGGGACGCCCGTGGATCCGGGTCAGCGGAGCCGCCGGACAGACGGTGACCCTGCGCACCGCCGAGGTGCTGCAGGACGGCGAGTTGTACCAGCGGCCGCTGCGGGAGGCCCGGTCGACCGACTCCTACACGATGGCCGGCCGGCCGAACGAGGAGTGGGAGCCGCGGTTCACGTTCCACGGCTTCCGGTACGTCGAGGTCGACGGCTGGCCCGGTGACCTCGACCGGGCCGCCGCCAACGGTGACCTGACGGCCCGCGTCCACCACACCGACATGACGCGGACAGGCTGGTTCGAGTGCTCGGACACGGCGCTGAACCGCTTGCACGACAACGTCGTCTGGAGCATGCGGGGCAACTTCCTCGACATACCCACCGACTGTCCACAGCGCGACGAACGGGTCGGCTGGACCGGCGACATCCAGGTCTTCGCGCCGACGGCGTCGTTCCTGTACGACTGCTCGGGAATGCTCGCCTCGTGGCTCGTCGACGTGTCGTTGGAGCAGCTGCCCGACGGCACGGTGCCGTGGTACGTCCCGGTGATCCCGTCGCACCAGGTGTGGACGCCCATCCGGCCCGGCGCCGGCTGGGGCGACGCCGCGGTGCTCACCCCGTGGACGCTGTACGAGCGCTACGGCGACGCCGGAATCCTCGTCCGCCAGTATCCGAGCGCGAAGGCGTGGGTCGACCTCCTCGACCGGCACGCCGGGCCCGACCACATCTGGGACACCGACTTCCAACTCGGCGACTGGCTCGACCCGACTGCGCCGGCCGACGACCCGGCGGCGGCCGCCACCGACCGGCACCTGGTGGCGACGGCCTACTTCGCGCAGTCGGCGCGCCGGCTCGCCGACACGGCCGCGGTACTGTCCCTTGTGGACGATGCCGCCCACTACCGCACGCTGGCCGTCGCCGTACGGAAGGCGTTCGCCGCCCGGTACCGCACCGGCCCGGGCCGGTTGGAGAGCGACACGCAGACGGCGTACGCGCTCGCCATCATGTTCGACCTCCTGCCGGCCGACGAGCTACCGCTGGCGGGGCGGCGCCTCGCGGAACTGGTCGCGCGGGGCGGCAACCGGATCGGCACCGGCTTCCTCGGTACCCCGCTGGTCGCCGACGCGCTCTCCCGCACCGGTCACCTCGACACCGCGTACGATCTTCTCCTCGAACGCGGGTGCCCGTCGTGGCTGTACCCGGTGACCCGGGGCGCGACGACGATCTGGGAACGCTGGGACAGCCTGCTGCCCGACGGCTCGGTCAACCCCGGCACGATGACGTCGTTCAACCACTACGCCTTCGGCGCGATCGCCGACTGGATGCACCGCGTGGTGGCCGGCATCGCCCCGGCGGCGCCGGGCTACCGCGAGATCGCGTTCCGGCCCCGCCCGGGCGGCGGCCTCACGTGGGCGAGGGCGGAGCACGAGACGCCGTACGGACGGACGGCGATCGCCTGGAACCTGGCCGCCGACGGCGAACTGACGGTCGAGGTGGTCGTCCCGTTCGGCACCAGCGCGACGCTCGACCTGCCCGGCGAACGGGTGCGGCCGCTGGAGCCGGGCACCCACCGGGTGGTCGTCCCGGCGCCCCTGGCCGCCTGAGGCGCCATCGGGGACATCGAACCTGGTTGAAGTGTTGACGCCTCGACAGGGCATAGGTAACCTTTGGCCAACCCAGCGCAAGATTCCTACAAGTCGATGAAATTCTTGTGCAACGGCACCCGGCCCGCCAGCCGGGAAGCACCCCACCCTGCGCGTCCGCGGATCCCCTCGCCCGGGCGGCCGCCGCGCGCGGTACCGCCCCCAGCGAGAAGGACCACGATGAGAAGACTGATCTCCGTGCTCACGACGGCGGTCGCCGTCGTGGCCGCGACGGCGGGGGCCTGGGTGCCCGCCGCAAGCGCGGCCGGCGGCCCGAACCTGTCCATCGGCAAGGCCGCCGCCGCCAGCACCGTCAACGGACCCTACGCGGCCGGCAACATCAACGACGGCAACCAGGGCAGCTACTGGGAGAGCTCGGGCGCCCTCCCGCAGTGGGCCCGCGTCGACCTCGGCAGCAGCGTCAGCGTCGACCAGGTGGTGCTGAAGCTGCCCACCGGCTGGGGCGCGCGCACGCAGACCCTCAGCATCGAAGGCAGCGCCGACGGAACCAACTTCACCACGATCGTCGCGAGTGCCGGACGCACGTTCAACCCCGCCACGGGTAACGCCGTCACCGTCGACTTCACCGCCACGACCACCCGGTACGTGCGTGTGAACATCAGCGGCAACACGGGGTGGGCCGCGGCGCAACTGTCCGAGCTGGAGGTCTACGGCGCCGGGACGCCCACCGGCAACCTCGCGCAGGGCCGGCCGACGCAGGAGAGCGGCCACGCCGACGTCTACGACTCGTCGCGGACCACCGACGGGAACCAGGGCTCCTACTGGGAGAGCAACGGCTTCCCGGCGTGGGTCCGGATCGACCTCGGCTCCGCGCTGAGCATCAACCGCGTGGTGTTGAAGCTTCCGGCGTCGGGCTGGGCGACCCGCACGCAGACGCTCACCGTGCAGGGCAGCACGAACGGGTCGACGTTCACCGACCTCACGACGTCGCAGAACTACACGTTCGATCCCGCGGTCAACGCCAACAGCGTCACCATCAGCCTGCCGACGACCACCGCGCGGTACGTGCGGATCAGCATCACGGCGAACAGCGGGTGGCCGGCCGGGCAACTGTCCGAAGTGGAGGTCTACGGCCCGGGCGCCGGCACCGACACCACGCCGCCGAGCGTGCCCGGAACCCTGTCCTACACCCAGTCCGGCAGCTCGATCACCCTCAACTGGGGCGCCTCGACGGACAACGTCGGGGTCACCGGGTACGACGTCTACCGCAACGGGACGCTCGCGCAGTCCCTCGGCAACGTCACCACGTTCACCGACACCCAGCCCACCACGGCCACCGTGTCGTACTTCGTGCGCGCCCGCGACGCCGCCGGCAACGTGTCGGGCAACAGCAACACGGTGACGCGCACCGGAACCGGCACCGACACCACCTCGCCCAGCGTGCCGGGAACGTTGTCGCACAGCACCTCCGGCAACGTCATCACGCTGAACTGGGGTGCGAGCACCGACACCGGCGGCAGCGGCCTGGCCGGGTACAACGTGTACCGCGGCGGCAGCCTGATCGCGACGCTCGGCACCGTACTGTCCTATCAGGACACCCAGCCGCCGACGGCCACCGTCTCGTACTTCGTGCGGGCGCGCGACGGCGCCGGCAACCTGTCGGGCGACAGCAACACGGTCACCCGCACCGGATCCCAGCCGCCGCAGTGCGTCAACGTGGCGCAGGGCAAGACGATGACGGCGACCGGGTCCACGTTCACGTTCACGCCCGACAAGGCCAACGACGGCCAACTCGCCACCTACTGGGAGGGCTCGGCGACGTACCCGCAGAACCTCACGGTGGCGTTGGGCGCCAACCACGTCATCACCGCGGTCAACGTCAAGCTGAACCCCGACCCGGCGTGGGGCACCCGCACGCAGAACTTCCAGATCCTCGGCCGCGACCAGGCGGCGACCGCCTACACGAACCTGGTGTCGGCGGCCAACTACCAGTTCACGCAGGGCACGAACGCGGTCACGATCCCGGTGAGCGCGACCACCGCCGACGTCCAGTTGCGGTTCAACTCCAACACCGGCGCCCCGTCCGGTCAGGTGGCCGAACTTGAGGTGTGCGGCACCCCCGCGCCGAACCCCGACCTCGTCGTGAGTTCGGTGACGTGGTCACCGGCCAACCCGACCGAGACCTCCGTCGTCACACTGTCGGCGACGGTGCAGAACATCGGGACGGCAGCCAGCCCGGCCACCACCGTCAACCTCAGCCTCGGCGGCGCGGTCGTCGGCAGCGCCGACGTCGGTGCGCTCGCCGCCGGCGCGTCGCAGACGGTTCAGGTCAACGCGGGGACGCGCGCGCAGGGCAGCTACGCGGTCACCGCCGTGGTCGATCCGACCAACACGGTGGTGGAACAGAACAACGGCAACAACAGCCTCACCGCGCCGACGCAGCTCGTGGTCGCCCAGGCGCCCGGCCCCGACCTGCTGGTCACCGGGATCAGCACCAACCCGCCGAACCCGGCGATCGGCGCCCAGGTGACGTTCACGGTGAACGTGCAGAACCGGGGAACGAGCGCCTCCGCCGCTTCCACCACGCGGGTCGTGGTCGGCGGCACCACGCTGAACGGCAGCACCGCGTCGATCGCCGCCGGTACGACGGCTACCGTCGCGATCAGTGGTAGCTGGACGGCCACCAGCGGCGGCGCCACCATCACCGCCACCGCCGACGCCACCAACGTGGTCGCGGAGACCAACGAGGGCAACAACTCGCTGACCCAGTCCATCGTGGTCGGACGCGGCGCGGCGGTGCCGTACGTGAGCTACGAGGCGGAGATCGCCGCACACAACGGCGAGGTTCTCACCGCCGACCCGCTGCGGACGTTCGGGCACACCAACTTCGGCTCCGAGTCGTCGGGCCGCCGGTCGGTGCGCCTGGGTTCGCAGGGCCAGTTCGTCGAGTTCACGTCGACGAACCAGGCGAACTCGATCGTGGTGCGCAACTCCGTCCCCGATTCTTCTTCCGGAGGCGGCCAGGACTGGACGATCAGCCTCTACATCAACGGCACCTTCTCCCGGAAGCTGACCCTGTCCTCGCGCAACAGCTGGCTCTACGGCACCACCGACGACACCGAGAGCCTGTCGAACTCGCCGCAGGCCAACGCGCGGCGGCTCTTCGACGAGTCGAACGCGTTGCTGAGCCAGTCGTACCCGCCGGGTACGCGGTTCAAGTTGCAACGGGACGCGGGTGACAGCGCGTCGTTCTACGTCATCGACTTCATCGACCTGGAGCAGGTGGCGCCAGCGCTGAGCCAGCCGGCCGGATGCACGTCGATCGTCCAATATGGAGCGACGCCCGACGACAACACCGACGACACCGCCGCGATCCAGCGCGCGGTGACCGACGACGAGAACGGTGTGATCGGCTGCGTCTGGATCCCCGCCGGCCGGTTCCGGCAGGAGCAGAAGATCCTGTCGCCCGACCCGACCCGCACCGGCAACAACCAGAAGGGCATCCGCAACGTGACGGTGCGCGGCGCCGGCATGTGGCACTCGCAGCTGTACACGAACACCGAGCCGCAGAACGTCGTCGGGAACATCAACCACCCGCACGAGGGCAACGTCGGCTTCGACATCGACGACAACACGCAGATCTCCGACATCGCCATCTTCGGGATGACGACCAACCGCGCCAACCGCGGCCACGGCCTCAACGGGCGGTTCGGGAAGAACACGAGGATCAGCAACGTCTGGATCGAGCACGTCAACGTCGGCGCGTGGGTCGGCCGCGACTACAGCGACACCCCGGCGTACTGGAATCCCGGTGACGGCCTGGAGTTCACCGGGATGCGCATCCGCGACACGTACGCCGACGGCATCAACTTCAGCAACGGCACGCGCAACTCGCGGGTGTTCAACTCGTCGTTCCGCACCACCGGCGACGACGCGCTCGCGGTGTGGGCCAACCAGTTCGTGAAGGACCAGTCGGTCGACATCGGGCACGACAACCACTTCGTCAACAACACCGTGCAGCTTCCCTGGCGGGCCAACGGCATCGCGATCTACGGCGGCTATCGGAACTCGATCGAGAACAACCTCGTCTACGACACGGCGAACTACCCGGGCATCATGCTGGCGACCGACCACAGTCCGCTGCCGTTCTCGCAGACGACGCTGGTCGCCAACAACGGCCTGTACCGGTGCGGCGGCGCGTTCTGGAACGAGGCGCAGGAGTTCGGCGCGATCACGCTGTTCGCCGCCACCAGCCCCATCGTCGGCGTCACGATCCGCGACACCGACATCGTCGACTCCACCTACGACGGCCTCCAGTTCAAGGGCGGCAACATGCCGGGGGTCGTCGTCACCAACGTCCGGATCGACCGGTCGAACAACGGCGCCGGCATCCTGGCGATGGCACAGGCACAGGGCAGCGCGGCCCTGACCAACGTCACCATCACGAACTCGGCCGACGGCGACATCGTCCGGCAACCGGGTACGCAGTTCACCATCACCGGCGGGTAGGTACGAGCAACAGTCCGAAGGCGGCCACCGCCGCCACCGCCCGGACCACGTTGAAGATCTCCCAGCGACGGAGGATCGCGGCGTGGTCCGGCGGTGGGGCGGTGGCCGCCCACACCTTGATGTCGGCGTTGATCGGTCGTCGCGTCCCGGGCGGCCTCGGAACTACCTCCGCGACAGTAGGATCCGCGGTCCTACCTCCGGAGTGGTACCCGGATCTCCCACCACGGGGCGACGTGCGCCGCGGGTGCCGGCGCCTATCGTGCGTCCATGAACAGGCAACTGCGGCCCCTCGCCGGCGTGCTCGGGCTCGTCGTCGTGGTGCTGCTGGCCGCCGTCACCGCGCCGGAGAGCCGGCGGGCGCTCGATGTCGTCGGTGTGCTGCTGCTCGTCACCGCGGCGCTCGCGACGGCGGCGGCCGGGCGGGCGCCGGTGCCGGTCCTCGCGGTCACCACGGTCGCGCTGCTGGCCTACCAGGCCCGCGGCTACCCCGGGGTGGCGTCGTCGCTGCCGGTGATCGTCGCGCTGTACATGGCCGTCCGGTCGCGGCAGCGGTGGGCGGCCGGCGCGGCCGTCACGGCCGTGCTCGTCGGCGGCTACACCGCGGAGCTGGCGACGGTGGGCAGCGGGCGGCTTCCGCCCGACGCGCTGCAGCGCTGGATGCTGCTCATCGGTTGGATGGTCGCGGCCTGCGTGGCGGCCGAACTCGTCCGCCAGCTCGAGCAGCGGGCGCTCGACGCGGAGCGCACCCGCGAGGAGACGGCGCGGCGCCGGGCCGACGAGGAGCGGCTACGCATCGCGCGCGAACTGCACGACTCGCTCACCCACAGCATCTCGCTGATCAACGTGCAGGCCGGGGTCGCGGTGCACCTGGCCCGCAAGCGGTCCGAGGAGGTGCCGCCGGCGCTGCTGACCATCCAGGAGACCAGCCGGGAGGCGATGCGCGAACTGCGGGCGACGCTGGAGGTGCTGCGGGCCGACCCGCAAGCCGATGGGGAGCCGGCGACGGTCGGGTTGAGCCGGCTCGACGGGCTCGTGGAGGGAGCGGTGAAGGCCGGCGTACCGGTGCGGGTCACGGTCAGCGGTGAACGGCGCGACCTGCCGCCCCCGGTCGACCGCACCGCGTACCGCATCGTGCAGGAGGCGCTCACCAACGTCACCCGGCACGCCGGGCCGGCCACCGCGTCGGTGCACGTGGAGTACCGCGACGGCGAACTCGCCGTCCAGGTCGACGACGACGGCCGGGGTGGCGCGGCCGAACCCGGCGTCGGGCTCACCGGCATGCGCGAACGGGTCGCCGCGCTGGGCGGGTCGTTGCATTTTGGTCCGCGTCCCGACGCCGGGTTCAGCGTGCGCGCCGTCTTACCCGTGGAGGCCGCAGCATGACCGTGGAGGCGGCACCATGACACAGATACGGATCCTGCTCGTCGACGATCAACCGCTCATCCGGGCCGGCTTCCGGGCGCTCATCGAGGCCGAAGACGACCTCAGCGTGGTGGCCGAGGCCGCCAACGGTGCCGAGGCGGTCACGCTCGCCGCGCGGCACCGGCCCGACGTGGCACTCGTCGACATCCAGATGCCGGTGCTCGACGGCATCGAGGCGACCCGGCGCATCGTCGCCGATCCGGCGCTCGCCGGCACCCGGGTGGTGATCCTCACCAACTACGGCATCGACGAGCACGTCTACGAGGGGTTGCGGGCCGGTGCGGCCGGATTCCTGGTCAAGGACACCGAACCGGTCGACCTGTTGCACGGCATCCGGGTGGCCGCGCGCGGCGACGCGCTGCTCTCCCCCGCGATCACCCGCCGCCTGATCGGCGCGTACGTGTCGAGGCCGCCGAGCAGCGGTCGCACGGCGGCGCTCGACGTCCTGACCAATCGGGAACGGGAGGTGATGGCGCTCGCCGCGCGCGGGCTCTCCAACCACGACATCGCCGAGCGCATGGTGATCAGCGTCGCCACCGCGAAGACGCACATCAGCCGCGCCATGACCAAACTGCACGCCCGCGACCGCGCCCAACTGGTGGTCCTCGCCTACGAGACCGGCCTGGTCACACCCTGATCGTCGAACCGCTACGGGCAGATCGAACGGAAGAACGCGCGCACGTCGTCCACCAACAGGTCGGGTGTTTCCAGGGCGGCGAAGTGGCCACCCCGGTCGAACTCGGTCCAGTGGGTCACCGTGTCGGTCTGTTCGGCGAGCGACCGCACCGGCAGCGCGATGTCCTTCGGGAACACCGCGACCCCGGTGGGCACGCCCGACCGCTGCGGCTCGCCCCAGGCGTGCGTGAACTCGTAGTAGAGCTGGGCCGACGAGCCCGCCGTGTTCGTCAGCCAGTACAGCGTGACGTTCGTCAGCAGGGCGTCGACGTCCACGTCGCCGTCGGTCGACGAACTTCTCGGCGATCCAGGCGAGCTGGCCGACCGGCGAGTCGGCGAGGCCGTAGGCGAGCGTGTCGGGGCGGGTGGACTGGATCGCCATGTAACCGCCCAGGTCACCGGTGAACCGCTGGAGACCCGCCAACCGGGCCTGATCCGCGGAGTCCAGGCCGGCCGGGGAACCGAAGGTCAGGAGGTAGTTGACGTGGATGCCGATCACGTGGTCCGGGTCGACCCGGCCGAGTTCGCGCGAGATGCCCGAGCCCCAGTCGCCACCCTGGGCGCCGTACCGGTCGTAGCCCAGCGACGCCATGAGCTCCGCCCACGCGCGGGCGATGCGGTTGATGGTCCAGCCGGTGCCGGCCAGCGGCGCGGAGAACCCGTAACCGGGCAGCGACGGGATCACCAGGTGAAAGGCGGGGCCGTCGGCGCGGGGTTCGGTCAGCGGGCCGATCACGTCGAGGAACTCGACGACCGAGCCGGGCCAGCCGTGGGTGAGGATCAGCGGGACGGCGTCCGGCTCGGGCGAGCGCACGTGCAGGAAGTGGATCGGCTGCCCGTCGATCGTGGTCCGGAACTGCGGAAACGCGTTGAGCCGCGCCTCGTGGGCCCGCCAGTCGTACTTCGTCGCCCAGTACTCGACCAGCTCACGCATCCGGTCCTGCGGCATGCCGCGCTCGGCACCGGCGCCCGGCACCGGTTCCGGCCACCGCACCCGGAGCAGCCGCTCACGCAGGTCGTCGAGGTCGGTCTGCGGAATTTCGATCGTGAGAGGAACCGTCATGCGATCAGCCTGGCGACAATTGCGGCAAGATAGTTGCCGCGATCTGCGGCAGAGTTGGCGGGATGTTGGAACCCTCGGCCCGCCTTCTCCAACTGCTGTCCCTTTTGCAGAGCAGAAGCAATTGGACGGGCGCGGAGCTGGCCGATCGCCTCCGGGTGAGCCCGCGCACCCTGCGGTACGACGTCGGGAAGCTGCGCGACCTCGGTTACCCGGTGCACGCCGTCCCCGGGGTCGCCGGCGGGTACCGGCTGGGCGCCGGTGCGAAGCTCCCGCCGCTGCTCCTCGACGACGAGGAGGCGGTGGCCGTCGCCACCAGCCTGCGGGCGGCGGCCGGTGGCACGGTGACCGGCATCGAGGAGACGGCCGTGCGGGCGCTGGTCAAGCTCGAACAGGTGCTCCCCGACCGGTTGCGGCGGCGGGTCGGCGCCGTGCACGAGTACACGTCCATGCTCCAGCCGGCCGTGGCACCCATCGACACCGGCATGCTGGTGAGCGTCACCTCGGCCTGTCGTGACCGGCACCGCATCCGCTTCGACTACCGGGCGCACGACGGCGGCCGGGACGAACGGGACGTCGAGCCGTACCGGCTGGTCAACACCGGCCGCCGCTGGTACCTCGTCGCCTGGGACGTGCACCGCGACGCCTGGCGGACCTTCCGGGTCGACCGGATGACCCTGCGGACACCGGCCGGGTCGCGGTTCACGCCGCGCGCGGAGCCGCCCGCCGATCTCGTGCCGCGCGGGGTCGACGCGGCGCTGAGTCGCCTGCGGGCCCGGGTCACCGTGCACGCGCCCGCCGCGGAGATCGCGGCCAGGGTGCCGCCCACCGTGCTGGTCGAGCCGGTCGACGACGCGACGTGCGTCGTCCACGCGGGCGCCGACAGCCCCGCCCGGCTCGCGCTGCACATCCTGATGCTCGACGCCGACTTCACGGTCGACGGCCCGCCCGACCTTCTCGACGCGCTGCGCGACGTCCACCGGCGCGTCGGAAGCGCGACAGAAAATGGGGCAAAATAAGGATTACTCGGAATCAGGTCAAATCACCATGTAAGGATCGCCCCGCAGCCGGATGCCTGAGGGGACTAGAACATGACCTGGACCGTGAGCCGCCGTTCGCTCATCCGCGCCGCCGCGGCGGCCACCGTCGCGGCCCCGGCGGCAGCGGGCACGCCGTTGCTTGTCGCGACGGACATCGCGCACGCGGCGCCGGGCGAGGCGATGACCGCGTACCACGGCGTCACCGGCGCCACCCACCAGCAGAAGTTCAACGAACTGAGCGCCGCCGGCTACCGGATGATCTCGCTCAGCGTCTACGGCCACCGGGCCGATCCACGCTACGCGGCGGTCTGGATCAGGCGGGGCGGCCCGGCCTGGGCGGCGCTGCACGGCCTCGACGCGGCCGGCTACCAGGCGCGGTTCGACCAACTGACCAGAGACGGCTTCGTGCCGGTACTCGTGAGCGCCACCGGCCCGCGCGCCAACCCGGTCTTCGCCGCGGTGTTCGAGAAGATCACGGCACCCGCCTGGATCGCCCGCCACGGGTTGGTCGACGGGCCGGCCGACACGGAAGGCACGCTGTCGAACGTCAACGCGTGGGCGCGCGACCACCACTGCGTCCCGAAGACGATCGCCATCTACGGCGGCAACCGCGACCGCACCTACGCCGGCGTCTGGCTCCCGAACCCGGGCGACGTCAAGTGGCAGGCGCACGACATGGGCGACGGCAACGGGTACCAGGACTGGTTCGACGGCTACACGGCGGCGGGCCTGCGGCCGGCGTTCGTCGACGCGTCCGACTCCCTGCAGTACCTCGGCGTGTTCACCGACGACAGCGTCGGCGGCTGGGTTGCCCGCCACGGCCTGGATTCCCAGCAGTACCAACAGGAATTCGACACGCAGCTCGCGGCCGGCCGGTACCCGATCGTCGTGCAGGGTGGCGGAACCGGTGCGGGCACCCGCTATGCGGCCGTGTTCGCCGCTCGCGACCTGCCGATCCCGCGCGCCTTCACGCAGACCGTCGCCGCCGGCGGGTCGTTCACCGGCGTCCACGCGGTGATGCGCGACTTCATGCAGTCGCGCGGGGTCCGGGCCGGCCAGCTCGCGGTCCGGCGCAACGGGACGTTGCGGCTGTCGGCCGGCTACACCTGGGCCGAGCCCGGCTATCCGGAGACGCAGTCCGACAGCCTCATGCGCGTCGCCAGCGTCAGCAAGGCGTTCGCCTGCGCCGCGATCCGCAGCCTGGTGCAGAACGGCCAACTCGACCTCGACGACGAGGTGTTCCCGCTGCTCGGCATCACCGGCGTCGCGCTGCCGAGCCAGACGAAGGACGGGCGCGTCGACGACGTCACCGTGCGGCAGTGTGTCGACCACACCGGCGGCTGGGTCCGCCGGGTGTCCGGCGTGGACCCGGTGTTCCGGACGCGCGACATCGCCCGGGCGTTGAATCTTCCGGGACGCGCGACAAAGCGCGACGTCGCCCGCTACATGTACGGCGAGCCCCTGCAGTACACCCCCGGCGACACGACCGCCTACGACTCCGGCGACCGGTACTCGAACTTCGGCTACGTGCTGCTCGGTCTCGTCGTGGAGGAGGTCAGCGGCATGCCGTTCCGCGACTACCTCGCGCAGTCGGTGCTGCAGCCCCTCGGCGTCGACGGCCAGGTGTTCGTCGGCGCCACCGAGCGGGCCGGCCGGCGCGGCGACGAGGTGAGCTACGACCACGCCGACGCCGGCAGCAGTGCCGTCGACCCGTGGTCGGACGCGCTGGTGCCGGCGGCGTACGGCAACTTCCTCGTCGAGGCGATGGACTCCGGCGGCGGCCTGATCACCACCGCGCCCGCGGTGACCCGCTTCATCGCCGACCACGCCGTGTGGGGCATCGGCGGGCGCGCGCCGGGCTCGGCCCGCACCGGCTCGATGCCGGGCTGCTACAGCCGCGCCGAGTCGCGCACCGACGGGATCGACTGGTGCTACATCGTCAACACCAACACGATCCGCGACTCCGACGCCACGTTGACGAAGCTAGCCGCCGACCTCAACACCGCGATCGGTGCCGCCGGCATCTGACCCGAGCATCAGGTCGGGACGCCCGAACAGCATGCGGAACCCGGCCATCAGGCACCACATGCCGAGCACGGGGATCGTCGTCATGATGCCGATGATCACGAACCCCCACAGCATGCCCTCGGTCACCAACGCCGCCGCCGCGAGGAGCACGATCGCACCTCCGGCGACGACGCCGAGCACCGCCTGATCGGCCGCTCCGGTGCGGCGGCGCAGGATCGCGACGTTGACCCAGA
Source organism: Virgisporangium aurantiacum (assembly GCF_016863635.1). Classification (GTDB taxonomy): domain Bacteria; phylum Actinomycetota; class Actinomycetes; order Mycobacteriales; family Micromonosporaceae; genus Virgisporangium; species Virgisporangium aurantiacum. The sequence continues at coordinate 92,660 of NZ_BOPG01000003.1, forward strand.
TGAGCCACCCGCCGAGAAGGGCCGCGCCCAGCACCGTCCAATCGCCTTTTTCCTCGACGGCGGCCCGGAGCGTGCCGATCGGGCCGACCGCGACCATCGCCGTGAGCGCGGCGGCCCCGGCGTAGCGGACGCCGCCGCCGCGCCGGGTCGCGATGAGGAACGACCGGACGGCAACCGTGGGCAGCGGTGCCAGCAGCATCAGCACGATGAGGGTCACCCGCGAATCGAGCCCGACCATCGCGCCGAGGTACACCTAGCCGACGGTCAGGCAGGGCGTCGCCACCAGCACGGCACCGGCGAACGCGGTCAGCCAGCGCGGCGGCAGCAGCGGGCCACGCTGGTACTCGCGGGCCAGCAACGGTGCCTTCAGCGCGGTGTCGACGGCGTACCACCAGCGCCGCCACCCGTGCACGTCGTGGAGGACGGCCAGCGTCTCCTCCAACCACCGCTGCCGGTACGGCGCGGGCAGCGCCAGGCCCGCGACGCGCAGCAGGAGCTTCAGCCATTCCATGACGCACCCCCGGTCGCGAACCGGCTGGCGGCGCCCCCCGTGCGGCGCTGGCGGGCGGCCACGGCGGCGAGCCCGTCGCGGGCCTGCTCCGTCCCGTCGGGCGTCAGCCGGTAGTAGCGGCGCCGGGGCCGGCCGACCTCGTGCTGGTCGACCTCCTCCCACCGGCTGTCGATCCAGCCGGCGCTCTCCAGGCGGGCCAGGATCGGATAGATCGTGCCGGGCGGCAGGCCGGTGCCGTCGACGAACTCCAGGCCGTAGAGCTCACGGTCGGGGTCGTCGAGCAGGGTCCGGAGGACCAGCTGCACCTGGAGCGTCAACCTCATTATCGTACTCTATATAGGTCAGGCCCTCGGAACAAGAGGGTTCCAATCGAGGGTCGTCTTCATTTAGGCTCACCACTGCTTTGTTCGGTGACCTTACGTACACCCAGGTCGGTCTTCGGCGAGCCGGCGTGGGCGCACCACCCCTTCCTTCGAGGAGCCCGCGTGTCCGCACATCGCCGTAGCAGATTCGTCCATGCCGCCGTGAGCTTGTTGCTCGCGATCGTCGGCACCGTCGTCGCCGCGGCCCTCACCGCGGCCCCCGCCCGGTCGGCGCCCGCCGCGCCGAAAGCGGCGGACCCCTTCTCCGTGCTGGTCTTCTCCAAGACCGCCGGCTTCCGCCACGACTCCATCCCGGCCGGCATCGCCGCGATCCAGGATCTGGGCGCCGCCAACGGATTCTCGGTGGCCACCACCGAGGACGCGGCCGCGTTCACCGACGACAACCTCGCGCAGTACGCGGCGGTGATCTGGCTGTCGACGACCGGCGACGTGCTCGACCTCAACCAGCAGGCCGCGTTCGAGCGGTACATCCAGGCTGGCGGCGGCTACGTCGGCGTCCACGCGGCGTCCGACACCGAGTACCAGTGGCCGTGGTACGGCGAACTGGTCGGCGCCTACTTCGCCTCGCACCCGGCCAACCAGCAGGTCACGGTCAAGGTCGAGGACCCGGCGCATCCGTCCACATCGGAGCTTCCGGCCGAGTGGTCGCGGTTCGACGAGTTGTACAACTACCAGACCAATCCGCGCGGGCACACCCACGTGCTGGCCGAACTCGACGAGTCGACCTACGCGCCCGGCGCCGGCGCGATGGGCGCCGACCACCCGATCGCCTGGTGCCAGGACTACGACGGCGGCCGCGCCTGGTACACCGGCATGGGCCACACCATCGAGTCGTACGCCGACCCGGCGTTCCGCGGCCATCTGCTCGGCGGCATCCAGACCGCTGCCGGTGCCGTCGACGCCGACTGCCGGGCGTCGCTGACGAGCAGCTTCGAGAAGGTGACGCTCGACAGCAACACCAGCAACCCGATGGAGCTCGACATCGCGCCCGACGGGCGGGTCTTCTACATCGAGCGCGACGGACGCGTGCAGGTGATCCGCCCCGACACCGGCATCACCACCACCGCGATCGACCTCGACGTGTTCACCGGCAACGAGGACGGCCTCATCGGCATGCGCCTCGATCCCGGTTTCGCCACGAACAAATGGATCTACCTGTACTACGCGCCGAACGACGGGATCACCCGCAACCGGCTGGCGCGGTTCACGGTCACCGGCGACACGCTCGACGCGGCCAGCGAGAAGGTCGTCCTGGAGGTGACGACGCAGCGGAACACCTGCTGCCACGCGGGCGGCAGCATGGTGTTCGACGGCGACGGCAACCTGTACCTGTCCACCGGCGACAACACCAACCCGTTCGAGTCGGGCTCCTTCAACCCGATCGACGAACGGCCCGGCCGGCAGGACTACGACGCCCAACGCACGTCGGGCAACACCAACGACCTGCGCGGCAAGGTGCTCCGCATCCACCCCGAAAGCGACGGCACGTACACGGTGCCGGCCGGCAACCTGTTCCCGGTGGGGACGGCGCAGACGCGGTCCGAGATCTACGCGATGGGCTTCCGCAACCCGTTCCGGATCGGCTACGACATCCCGTCGTCGACGCTCTACGTCGGTGACTACGGCCCGGACGCGCCGGCCGCCGACCCGAACCGCGGACCCGAGGGCACGGTCGAGTGGAACGCGATCGGCGCGGCCGGCAACTACGGCTGGCCGTACTGCCACGGCAACAACTACGCCTACAACGACTACACGTTCCCGTCCGGGCCGAGCGGACCGAAGTTCGACTGCGCCGCGCCGGTCAACAACTCGCCGAACAACACGGGACTGCAGAATCTGCCGCCGGCCATACCGGCCACGGTGGACTACGACTACAGCGGCAACCCGTTGTTCCCGGAGATCGGTGGCGGCGGCGCGCCGATGGGCGGCCCGGTGTACCGGTACGAGAACCTGCCGAACAGCGACCGCGAATGGCCGGGCTACTACGACGGCAAGGCCATGTTCGGTGAGTGGAACCAGAACAAGATGTACACGTTCCAGGTCGGCGACGACGGAACGTCCCTTGTGGACATCAACCAGTTGCTCACCGGGATGAGCTTCCTGCGCCCGATGGACTTCGAGTTCGGGCCGGACGGCGCGCTCTACATGATCGAGTGGGGCACCGGCTTCGGCGGCAACAACGACGACTCGGGCGTCTACCGGATCGACTACGTGGCCGGCGAACGGGCACCGATCGCGGTGGCGGCCGGCACCCCGACGTCCGGGGCGGCGCCGTTGACCGTCCAGTTCTCCAGCGCCGGTTCGCGCGACCCAGACGGCGGCCAGCTCACCTACGCGTGGGCGTTCGGCGACGGCGGCACGTCCACCGACGCCAACCCCGTACACACCTACACCGCGACGGGTAACTACACCGCACAGCTCACCGTCACCAACGAGGCCGAGCGCACCGCGGTGGCCAACGTGCCGATCACCGTCGGGAACACGGCGCCGACGGTCGTCATCGAGTTCCCGCCCGACGGCGGCTTCTTCGACTGGGGCGACCAGGTCAACTACACCGTGCGGGTGACCGACCCGGAGGACGGCACGATCGACTGCTCGCGCGTCCACCTGCAGTTGTATCTCGGCCACGACGCGCACGCGCACCCGTTGCAGGGATACACCGGCTGCACCGGAACCGTGCAGACCTCGCTCGACGCCGGCCACGGCGCCGAGGCCAACGTGTTCGCGGTGTTCGAGGCGACCTACACCGACAACGGCGGCACCGGCGGCGCGGGCCCGCTCATCGGACGGGCGATCGAACAGTTGCAGCCCAAGCGCAAGCAGGCCGAGTACTACTCGGAGACCGGGCGCACCATGGACGGAGTCGGCGGCGGCGATCCGGGCGTCCAGCGGGAGACCACCAGCGACACCGCCGGCGGCTTCCAGAACATCGGGTTCATCGAGGACGGTGACTGGTGGTCGATCAAGCCGGCGAACCTGACCGGTATCAGCCAGGTGCGGTTCCGCGTCGCGTCGGCGGCCGCGGGCGGACGGATCGAGGTGCGCACCGGGTCGACGGCCGGGCCGTTGCTGGCGACCGCGACCGTGCCGGGCACGGGTGCGTGGCAGACCTACACCGACGTGACGGTGGCGGTGAGCGGCACCGAGGGACCGCTGTTCTTCGTCGCGCGCAACCCGGCCGGTGACACGGGAACCGGCAGCCTGTTCAACGTCAACTGGGTCGACTTCATCGGCAGGGGCGTGTCGACCAACGCGCGTCCGGTGGTCACCGTGGGGGCGACCCCGCAGAGCGGCGACTCGCCGCTCGCCGTGCAGTTCACCGGTTCGGCCACCGACCCGGACGGCGACACCGCGCTCACCTACGCCTGGACGTTCGGCGACGGCGGGACGGCGACCGGTGCGAACGCGTCGCACACCTACACGGTTCCGGGCACGTTCACGGCGACGCTGACCGTCACCGACAGCCTGGGCGCGGCGGGAACCGCTTCCGTCCAGGTGACCGTGAACGCACCGAACACGTCGTGCTTCGGCGCCCGGTCGGACGACTTCACCGGTACGGCGCTCGACCGCACGCGATGGTCCACAGTGGTCAGAGAGTCGCAGACGTACGCGGTGCGGGGCGGGAACCTCGTGCTGCCGACCGGCGTCGGCGACCTGTACGGGACGCGCAACGACGCGACCAACATCGTGCTGCAGCCCACCCCGGGCGGGCCGTGGCAGGCGACGACGAAGGTGTCGCTGCCGGTGGCGGTCAACTACCAGCAGGCCGGTCTGATCGTCTACGGCGACGACGACAACTACGCCAAGCTCGACCTGCTGTGGTCCGGCTCGCCGCGGGTGGAGTTCATCCGCGAGACTGCCGGCACGCCGCGCAACGAGGGCGCCGACAGCGCCGCCGCACCCGCCGGTGCGTCGATCTGGCTGCGCCTCACCAGCGACGGCACGAACCTGACCGCGGCGATGTCCGGTGACGGGCAGACGTTCACCGCGGTCGGCCGCGCGGCCGATCTGGCCGGCATCACCGCACCGAAGGTCGGCCTGTTCGCGTTGCAGGGCGGCGGGGACGCGCCGGTGATCGACGCGTCGTTCGACTGGTTCCAGATCTCTCCGGACGAGCCCACCGGCGCGGTCGACCCGTCCGACGAGTTCACGGCGTCCACATTGGACAAGTGCCGGTGGAACGCGATCGTGCGGGAGGACCCGACCAAGTACCGGCTCACCAACGGCGGCCTGACGATCGACGTGCCGAACGGTGACATCTACACGACCAACAACACGGGGCCGACGAACTTCATCCTGCAGACCGTGCCCAGCGGCGACTGGACGGCGCAGACGAGAATCGACGGCAGCGCGTTTAACGAGCAGTACCAGCAAGGCGGTCTGCTCGTGTACCTCGACGACGACAACTACATCAAGCTCGACTACATCGCCGACAACGCGGCGGGCCAGCCGGTGAGCCGGCGGATCGAGTACCGCAGCGAGATCGGCGGTGTGGTGCAGAACCCGCAGCCGCAGATCACCAACCTGACGAGCGGCGCGTGGCATCTGCGGATCGTCAAGACCGGCAACACGTACACCGCGTCGTACTCGGTCGACGGCACCACGTGGACGTCGTTCGAGCCGCTCACCAACCCCGGTCTGTCGAAGGTCGGCCTCTTCACGCTCGGCGCCGCGCAGACGGCGTCGAAGCCGGCGACGTTCGACTACTTCCGGCTCACCACACCGGGTTCGGGTGACACCGAGGCACCGACGACGGCGGCGACCGTCGCCGGCCCGGTCTCGAACGGGTGGTACACCGGCCCGGCGACGGTCACCCTGGCCGCCACCGACAACGTCGGGGTGACCCGCACCGAGTACCAGGTCGACACCGCCACCGCGTGGACCGCCTACACCGAGCCGTTCACGGTCTCCGGTGACGGCACGCACGAGGTGCGGTTCCGGTCGCTCGACGCGGCGAACAACGTCGAGGCGGCGAAGTCGGTGCCGGTGAAGATCGACGCGACCGCGCCCGTCACGTCGGCGACGTTCGCGCCGCCGAACGACGACGGCTGGCACAACGGCAAGGTGCCGGTCACGCTGACGTCGGTCGATCCGGTATCCGGAGTGTCCACTGTGGAGTACTCGCTCGACAACGGCCCCTGGACGCCGTACACGCAACCGGTCGACGTCACCGGAGACGGCGAACACACCGTCCGCTACCGGGCGACCGACGTGGCGGGCAACGTGGAGACCATCAAGTCGGCGGTCATCACCATCGACGCCACGAAGCCCACGCTGCTCATCGGCGGCCTCGCCGACGGTCAGTTGTACGGCGACAGCCAGGACGTGCGGGTCACGTTCCAGGCGGTCGACCCGACGTCGGGGATCAAGTCGGTGGTCGGCACGCTCGACGGCCGGTCGTACCAGAGCAACACGCTGCAGGCCATGTACGAACTGAACCTCGGCCTGCACGAACTGGTGGTCACGGCGACCGACAAGGCGGGCAACCAGACGACGTCGAACGTGCGGTTCTTCGTCACCACGTCGTTCCGCGACATGCAGAACCTGCACGACCGGTTCCGCGCGGTCGGCTGGCTGTCGCTGCAGGCGCACCGGGCCCTGACGAACCGGCTCACGGCGGTGCGGCAGGCCGAGGCGGTCGGCAACGACGAGCGGGCGCTCATGCTGCTCGCCCAGTACAAGCAGGCCGTCAACGACCCGACCGTGGTCACCAACGCCGAGGTCCGGGCCACGCTGATCCGCGACGCGGACGCGATGATCGTCCGGCTGGGCGGCACTCCCGGCGCGAGCGGTGCCGCCGGTGCCGCCGCCACCAACGGCGGTAAGCCGCTGAAGGGAACCGGTCGCCTGCCCGGCGACGCGACGACCGTCCCCGAAGGAGGCACACTGTAGGACGGTTCGCGGGGCGGCCCGGTGCGTCGGGCCGCCCCGCCTTCACCCGAGGAGAGGGGACGCCAATGCGCCGCGCCATCACCACACTGGCGGCGTTGCTCGCCGTCCTGCTCCTCGGCGCCACCCCGGCCGCCGCCCACGGTGGAAAGATCAAGCTGGAGGTCGCCGGCGACGGCGCCACCGGCGTCACCGTGCGGGCGTTGTACCAGTCCGACGGCCACCCGGTCGAAGACAAGGTCCTCCGGCTCACCCTCACCGCAACCGCCGACGGCGGCCGCACCGCCGGCCCGTTCGACCTCGGCCCCGCCGCCGAGGGCCGCGGCTTCTACTCCAGCGGCGCCGTCCTCACCCCGGGCCGCTGGACGGTCGTCGTCACCGCCGCCGACCCGAACGTGATCCGCGCCGAGTCCACTGTGGACGCCCGCACCCCGCAGGCCGCGCCCGCCGCCTCCACACCGGTCTCCCCCGACGCCACGAAAACCACCACTCCGGAGACCGACGCCGCCTCCGGCTCCGGCGGCACCTGGTGGACTGTCGCGTTCCTGGTGGCGCTGGCCCTGGCCGGGGTCACCCTGATCCTGGTTCGCCGCCGCGCCTCGCCCAACGCCTCGCGACGCCCGACCGGCCGACCGGTGCCGACCGGCCGCCCCCGCCGTCACGGCTGAACGGGCTCCACCCACCCCGCCTCCGCCGATCGACCGGCCGGCTGCGCCTTGTCGCCGAACCCGACGTACGCGGCCGCCCACATCGGCGGCAGGTGCCGGCCGAGATCGGCCCGCACGAGCGCACCCGTTAGCACGAGCATGACCATTCCGTGGGTCATGCCCCACAGCCGGGTGGCCGCGGCCCCCGGGTCGACCGTCCGCGAGAAACGCTTCTCGGCACGCGCCCGGGCCGCGGCCTGTACCAGCACCTCGAACCCCGTCGCCGCGACCCGCGGATCGTCGAGTTCGTGCCGGTTGTCGAACATCGTCAGGTACAGATTCGGGCTGGCCAGCGCGCTCGCGACGTAGGCCGAGCCGACCGCGGTGAGGTCGGTGACCGCGTCATCGGTCGGGCGCAGGGTCGCGAGCCGCTGCGCGAGCCGGGTGAAGCCCTCCGCCCGCACCGCCGCCCACAGGCCCGGCATGCCGCCGAAGTGCGTGTAGACGGCCATGGTCGACGTTCCCGCCGCGGCGGCCAGGCCGCGCAGCGTCACCGGCTCGCGGGCGGCGAGCAGTTCGGCGGCCCGTTCGATGAGATTCACGCGGACGGTGAGATCGGCACTCCGTGGCACTTGCTCATATTACATAGCTATGCCATATCATCGCTATGCAACGACGAACCCTACGGAGGAATCATGACGGTCAACCTCATCAACCCGGACGGCCTGCCCAAGCCCGAGAACTACGCCCAGCTGGCCGTCGCCACCGGAACCCGCACGGTCTACCTGTCCGGCCAGGTGGCCCGCGACGCCGACGGCAACCGGGTCGGCACCGGCGACCTGGCCGCACAGGTCGAGCAGGCGTTCGTGAACGTCGACACCGCGCTCAAGGCGGTCGGCGGCACCTTCGCCGACATCGCGAAGCTGACCATCTACGTCGTCGACTGGACGCCCGACAAGATGGCGCCCTTCGGCGAGGGGGCGATGCGCGCGGCCACCCGGCTGGGCGTCAACCCGGTCAAACCCGTCACGCTGATCGGCGTCGCCGCGCTGGGCGAACCCGACCTTATGGTCGAAATCGACGCGACGGCCGTCCTGGACTAGGCATTAACTCTGTACGGTGTATATAATTGCGGAACCCGAACCGCAGAGGAGCGTCCATGACCGAACAGAGCCCGTTCGCCGCGACCCCGTTCCGACCCACCGGCCAGCAGGTCGCCGACCTCCTGGCCTGGTTCGCCGAGTACGACGCCCTGGCTAGGAAGAACGACGTCGAGGCGATGGCCGACAAGGCGCTGTTCCCGCTCACGGTGGTGTCGAACGACTCGGCCGGCGAGTGCGTCACCCAGCAGTGGGACCGCGCCACGTTCATCCAGGCCATGGCGCAGGCGACCGACGGACCGCAGCCGGAGCTCGAGAACCACCGCGAGCCCCACTTCCTCGGTGCCGACCTCGCCGTCGTCGTGACCACCACCGTGATGACGAGCGGCGCCGACATCCGGCACATGCGCTACGCCGACGTCATGGCCAAAGCCGGCGGCCAGTGGCGGTTCACGAGCATGCTCCAGGCCGGCTGGGGCGACATGATGCGCCAGTACCTCGGCGCCTGATCACCCGGCGGCCGGCGGCCCTGACGCCGCCGGCCGGGCGACCTTGTCCAGCAACAACTCCAGCGTCCGCACGAACGCGGCGTGGTCGAGGTCGTCGTCCAGCACGGTCTGCAGGGCCAACCCTTGATAGACAGCGACAAATATTCGCACCAGAGAATCCGGGTCGAGGTCCGACGGCAGCTCACCGTTTCGCTGCGCATTTTTGACGCGTTTCGCGGCGCCCGATCGCGGGACATCTATGCCGCTGCGGGTGAGTTCGCTGATCCGGGGCGAGCGGACCGCCTCAGCCCACACCTGCACACCGAGGCGCAGCCCGTCGCGCGCATCCGGGTCACCGATCGACCGCAGCAGGCCGAGGTAGCCGCTGACCAGGTCGGCAAAGTCCGCCGTGGACGATTCGACGACCGCCCGCCGCCGCTCGTGCCACTCGGTCACTATCGCGACGATCATGTCCTCTTTCCCCGCGAAGTACCGGTAGACGAGGCCGGCGCTGATCCCCGACTCGCGCACGATGTCGTGCACCGACGTGTTGTGGAAGCCGTCACGGGCGAAGCACCGCGCCGCCGCGTCCAGGATCTGCTGCCGGCGGGCGGCACGGTGACCGGCGGAGACCTTCGGCACTAGCGGACCTCCGCCTGTGCGATCCGGTAGAACGCCGCCGCCGGTTCATGCCGCCCGAGCGGTACGAGGTACCGATCGGCCGCATCACGAGCCGACAGGTCGAGCATGAGCCGGAGCCCCCGCTCGGCCAGGTACCCGGGCAGCGCGTCAGGATCGAACCCGAACGTCCACGGTTCCCCGTGCCGCCGCACGGCGTCCTGCCAGACACCCTGGTACCTGCCGCTCCCGTCAAGCGCCGCCCGGTCGACGTACGTGAAGACGATCCGGCTACCGCCGGCCGCGATCCCCGCCAACGCACGCAACGTCGTGTCGACCGCATCGGCGGTGAGGTAGTTGGTCACCCCCTCCCAGACGACCACCGTCCGCTCTTCCCCGCTGAACCCCGCCTGCCGCAGGGCACCGGCCAGGTCGTCGCGCATCAGATCAACCCCGACAAACCGCACCTGCTCCCGCCGCTCGGCTCCCACGGCCGCACCGACGAGCCGTCGCTTGGTCGCCTGCGTAGCCGGATGGTCAACCTCGAAGACCCGCACCGAACGCAACCCCACCAACCGGTACGCCCGGCTGTCGTAACCGGCGCCGAGCAGCACCACCTGACCACGCCCGCCGCCAAGCCGGTCCCGCCCACCGCTATCGCCAACCTGGTCCCGGCCCTCTTCACCGCCAGACCCATCCCGGCCGCCGTCAGCGGCAAGCCCGTTCCGGCCGTCCCCACCGGCGAGCGCCTCCCGCCCACCCTCGGTGGCAAGCCCCTCCCGCCCGCCCTCGGTGGAAAGCGCGTCCCAGCCGCCCCCACCGGCAAGCGCCTCCCGGCCACCGTCAGCGGCAAGCGCGTCCCGGCCGTCCCCACCGGCAGGCTCGTGCCCGCCTTCAACGGCAGGCCCGTGCCCATCCGCGCCGGCGAGCGCGTCGTCGACCAGTTCGTCGATGAGCCGCGTCCGCACGACCGCCGACGCCCGCGGGCCGCCCGGAAAGCGCCGGTCGAGGTAGCGCTCCAGCCACCGGCGCGCGGCGGGCACCCGGGCGAGCCGGGCCAGGAACCGGTACCTGCCGGTCAGAAACCGGACCGCGTACGGGTCGTCGATGACCCGGTCGCGGCGGCGCGCCGTTTCCAGCGCACGGAACAGGGCGACGTGCTCGGCTGTGCGGCTCGATCGGTTCAACACCTCCCCAGAATAATGAACGAGCGTCCACTTTTCTATCCCTAGGTATTCTGCCCGTTGTGCGACTGTTCGTGGGATGTGCGCAGTGGACGCACAAGTCGTGGCAGAGCCGCCTGGTGCCGCACCCCCTTCCGCCGCACGAGCGGCTACGGGCGTACGCGGGCTGGTGCAACGCGGTCGAGGGCAACACCACGTTCTACGCGGTGCCGGCCCGCGACACGGTGGCCACGTGGGCGCGACAGACCGATCCGACGTTCCGGTTCGTCATGAAGCTGCCGAGGATCGTGACCCACGACCGCTGCCTCACCGACGTCGACGCCGAGATGCGCGCCTTCCTCACCGCGATGGAGCCCCTCGGCCCGCGCGCCCACGCCGTCTGGATCCAGTTGCCCGCCTCGTTCGGCCCGGCCGACCTGGCCACGCTCGCCCGCTTCATGCACCGGTTGCCGGACGACCACCGGTACGCGGTGGAGGTCCGCCATCCCCAGTTCTTCACCGACCCCGGGTCGGCGGCCCGACTCGAGGACATCCTCGCCAGGTCCGCCGCCGAATGGATCCCCTTCGACACGGTCATCCTCTTCGCGGAGCCGCCCACCACCGACATGGAACGTGACGCCTGGACCCGCAAACCACGCGTCCCGCGCAGATCGACCGCCCTGACCGACCGGCCGATCGTCCGCTACATCGGCCGCGACGACGCCGAACAGACCGCGAAGGGCTGGCAGTTCTGGGCCGACGTCACCGCCGACTGGCTCCGCAAGGGCCGTTCACCAACCGTCTTCATCCACACCCCCGACAACGTCGAAGCTCCCGTCCTGGCCCGCCGCTTCCACGACGACGTGCGGGCGCGGGTCCCCGAACTGGAGCCGCTGCCCGAGCCCGAACCCGTCGAGCCGCTGACCCTGTTCTAGCCTCCTTTCGCGTCCAGATAACGGAGAACGGCGAGCACCCGCCGGTGATCGGTGCCCGTCGGTACGAGATCGAGCTTGGTGAAGATCGCCGTGACATGCTTCTCCACGCTCCGCCCGGCGAGGTTCAACAGGTCGGCGATCGCGGCGTTCGACCGCCCCTCCGCCACCAGGCCGAGGATCTGCCGCTCCCGCGCGGTGAGCCGGTCGAGCCCCGGATCGGGCCGCTGCACCGCCAGCAGTTGCCGGATCACCTCCGGATCCAACGCAGTTCCGCCGGCCGCCACCCGCCGCAACGCGTCGACGAACTCGTCGGTGCTCACGATGCGATCCTTCAACAGATACCCGACGCTGCCCGGACTGTCGTGCAGCAGCCGCCGGGCATAGACGGTCTCGACCCATTGGGAGAACAGGAGCACCGCCGTTCCCGGATGCGCCCGCCGGATCGCGGTTGCCGCCCGCACCCCCTCGTCGGTGAAGGTGGGCGGCATCCGCACGTCGACGATCGCCACATCGGGCTCGTGCTCGGCCACGGCCGCGTGCAACTCGTCGGCGTTGGACGCGGTGGCCACCACCGGAATGTCAAGGTCGGTCAGCAACGCGGCGATGCCGTCCCGCATCAACGGATTGTCCTCGGCGATGACCGTTCGCATGCCGCTCATTTTCGCGCCCGTGCCGTCAGGGGAAGCGTCATCGTGACCGTCGTCGGCCCACCCGGCGGGCTGACCACGGCGAGTTGCCCGTCGAGCGCCTCGGCCCGCTGCGCCAGCCCGGCGAGCCCGGTGCCCGCCCCGTCCCTGTCGCCGTCGCCGATGCCGGTGCCGTCCGCTGCCCCGCCCCTCGCGCCGTCGCCGTTGCCGTCGCCCGACGCGGCACCGCCGCCCCGAGGTTGCGCGCCGCCGCGGCCGTCATCGGTGACCACCAGGCGCAATGTCCCGTCGTCGTCGGTCAGGTGCAGCCGTACGCGGGTCGCACCGGAATGGCGGACGGTGTTGGTGAGCAGTTCGGCGGCGGCGAAGTAGAGCGTGGTCGCCGCGGCGTCGGAGGGTGGCTCGGCCAGCGTCACGCGAACCGCGACCGGCAGGCCGCTGCGCGCCCCGAGCGTGGTCAGGGCGGTTTCCATTCCGTCGTCGAGCGCGGGCGGGTGGATCCCGCGCACGATGTCGCGCAGTTCGGAGAGGCCGTCGGCGACGCCGCCGCGCGCCGCCCTGACCAGGCCGCGCAGCTCGACGATCCCGTCGATGTCGTCGGGCAGCCGGTCGACCCGCCGCTCGATCCGCGACAACGCCATCCCGAGCGACACCAGCCGGGCCTGGGTGCCGTCATGCAGGTCGCGTTCGAGCCGACGCAGCGTGGTGGCCGCGTCGGCGGTCAACGCGACCCGGCTGGACTCCAACCGCGCGATCCGCCGAGCAGCCGGACCCGGCGCCAGCAGCGTGTCGATCAGGAACCGGTCGAGGAGCGTCGGCAGCCGCACCACCCACGGAAACACCAGCAGCACGATTGCCCCGCCGGTGGCGACCTGCCAGCTCTCCCACCAGTTGGTCAACTCGATCGGCCCGGCGTCGAGCGGAACCACCAGCGACCACAACGGGCAGGTGAAACTGACGAGCCCGATCAGCAGCGCCACCACACCGAGGTACGCGGTGGCCGCCGCGAGCGGCAGCCGCAGGAAGCAGTACGCCAGCGCGCGCCAGGCCGGCCCGTCGGTGAGCACCGCCCGTGCCCGCCCGACCGGTCCGCGCCCGGACAACCGGTCGGGACCGGGCCACGACCGGCCCAGCAGCGCCCGCGCCGGCCACCGGAAGTACCGCACGGCGAACCGGGCGGCCGCCAGCACGAGGACGAGCATCGGCAACCCGACCAGCAACACGAGCGACAGCGCGCCGGCGACCAGCGCGAGCAACGCGAGCAGGAACGCCGGAACGGCCATGAACAGCGTGACGAGCGTGTAACCCAACGCCCGCCACGTCTCTTCCGCGACCGGTGCCCGCACGAACGTGACCAGCGCCGGCCCCACCGACCCCCCGCTCATGTCGGCGCCCTCGATATGCGGCTCATATCGAAACCCGTACCGACTCGATCGGCGGCCGACGGGTGAGCAGCACCGCCGGTACCAGCGTTCCGACCGCCACCACCGCGGCACCCGCGAGGACACCCAGTGCCAGCTGCGCCGGCGGGATGTAGGGCAGAGCGTCGAACGCGGTGTACATCATCGGGACCAGCGTCGCGAGGGCGACGACGGCCGACAGCACGAGGACGGTTCCCAGCACCAGCCCAGCTTCGCAGGTCCAGACCGCCAGCACCCGTGCTCTGGTGGCTCCCGCCAGCCGCATCAACGCCAGTTCCCGCTCGCGGCTGACGCTGACCGTCAGCAACGTGTTGATGGCGCCGATGACAGCGAACGCGGTGAAGATCGCCGTTCCGGAGTAGTCGAGCCACACGTCCGCGGCGGCCGCCCGGACACCGGTGGCGTGCTCCGCGGTGCTGTGCACACCGACCTTCACCGCGGCGAAGCTCCCCGCGAGCACCAACGGAATCAGCGCCGGCGACAGCGCCCGCGACCGGGCGACCATCGCGTCAGCGGCGAGCACACCGGTGTCGGCGGCGAGCCGCAGTGCCGGACGCGCCACCCGGGCCGCGACCGTGAGCAGTACCGGCCCCAGCATTCCGACGCCGATGCACATCCCCAGGATCACGAACAGCGCTCCGGAGTCGGCGTCCTCGGCGTCGACCCCGGACAGGACCACCGACAGCACCACCCCGCCCGCCAGCAGAACCACCCCGAAGATTGTGCGCACCACACCGCCGGCCGGCCGACGGGTGAGCGTCTCCGTCAGGGCCGTCGCCGGGCGGACCCGCGCCGGCCGGATCGCCGACACCAGCGCACCCAGGACGGACGTGACGACCTCGATGCCGATCACCACCGGCAGCGCCCACACCACCGGCCGGTAGTCGACCGCCGCCGGCACCACGTCGTGGCTCCGCAACTGCGCCAGCCAGGCCCATCCGAACCCGAGCCCCAGCCCGTACCCGAGCGTCGCCGCGGGTACCGCGATCAGTGCCGCCTGTCGGGCCACCGACCGGCGGATCCGGCCGGGTGTCGCGCCGACCGCGCGCAACAGGGCGATGTCGCGGGCCTGGCGGGCGATCGCCGCCGTCATCGTGACGCCCACCATCAGGATCGACAGATAGACCGAGTTCCCGATGAAGACCGCCGCCGCGTCGGCCATCGACGCCTCGTCGAGGGCGTGGCGCTCGTCGGGCGTCAGCACCGCCGCGGACAGGGAGGTCGCAGTGGTGATCATCGCGGTGATCACGGCCGCGGCGAGGCACTGGGTGGCGAACGGCCCGACGAACCCCCACCGGTGCCTGCGCAGCGCCTGCCAGGTCAGCCCGGACCTCATGACGCCACCATCGCGGCACCGGAGACCGCCGCGAGCCGGGCGGCGATCGTCGCCGCGTCGGGTGTGGGCGTGTCGGCCACCAGGAGGCCGTCGCGCAACAGCAGCAACCGGTCGCTGACCCGCGCCGCGACCGGATCGTGCGTGACCATCACGACGGTGACCCCGAGCTCGTCGACCGCGTCGCGCAGGAGCCCCAGGACCCGTCCACCGGTGGTGGGGTCGAGGGCGCCGGTTGGCTCGTCGGCAAAGACCACCGCGGGACGCGTCACCAGCGCCCGCGCCACCGCGACGCGCTGCTGCTGGCCGCCCGACAACTCGCCGACCCGCTGGCCGGCCTTACCGGCGAGCCCGACCGACTCGAACACCGTGTCGAGGTCGGCCCCGGACACCCGCCGGCCGCCCAGCCGGCTCGGCAGCAACACGTTCTGCCGCACGGTGAGCTCCGACAACAGGTTGTAGGACTGGAACACGAACCCGACGCGGTCGCGCCGCAGGCGGGTGAGCGCCGCCTCGCGCATGCGGGTGATGTTCCGCCCCGCGAGCGTCACCTCGCCGCCGGTCGGCCGGTCGAGCCCGGCCGCGCAGTGCAGCAGTGTGCTCTTCCCCGAACCGGTCGCGCCCATCACCGCGACGAAGGTGCCCGCGGGCACCCGCACGGAGACATCGCGCAGGGCCCACGGCTGGGCCGCTCCGTAACGGCGGCCCACCGAATCCATGGTCAATACATCTTCAGCCACGGGCCCAGCATCGTCGCCGGTCGACACCGGGTCGACCGGGCCAACCCACCCGCGATGGTGCGGTTTTCCACACCCTCCTCGGCAGGAACACCCCATATCCACAACCGGTCGATACGGTCCAGACTCGTGCCCTCAACGTTTCCCACGCATCCGGTTGCCGTGTTGCCGCTCAAACTGTGGAGGCCACGATGGTTCGACGGAGTCGCGCTCGTGCTTGGCTCGATGGCGCCCGACGCCGCATACGTTCTCGACGGATCCGGGCTGCCGGTCTGGCCGTTCTCGCACGAGCCGCTGGGGCTTGTGGGCTGGTGCCTGCCGCTCACGCTGATCGGTACGCGCCTGGTGAGATCAGCGACGCCGACGATCGTGGTGCACCTCCCGAACGGCGGTTCGTTCGCGCTACGCGATTACGGCGCGATCCGCGCGGCCCGGCACCGCTGGTGGATCACCGCCCTCTCGGCGCTGATCGGCGCGGCGAGCCACATCGTGCTCGACACGGTGGAGCAGCACGTGCCGATGGCCGAGTACGTGTTCCACGCCGTCGGGATCGCCGCGATCATCGTCGTGGGTCTGCACATCGGGCGGCGCCGGCTGGTCCGCCACTGGTACGGGACGCCCCCGGCCGTGTCGGCGCGGCCGAGAACGTTCTGGATGGTGGCCGGAGCGGTCGCCCTGCCGGCGGCAGCCGTGACGCCGTTCCTGCCGGCGGCGTTCCTCCCACACACCACGGGCGCCCGGCTACTCGCCGCGATCGCGGCGGGCCTGCTCGCCGGCGCGGCGGCGGTCGCCGTGAACAGGCCGGAGCGCACCGCGTCCCGCTGATCTGTTGCCATGGGAGCGCTCCCATGTAACGATGACCGTCACTGCAGGACCACCCCCACCCCAACGGTCATCCGAGGAGCCGCCATGTCCTCGAGGTTCCGTACCTTGTCCCTCGTCGCAATCGCCGTCCTGATCGCAACCACCTTCGTCGCCACCCGTCCGCCGTCCGCGGTGGCCGCGCCCACGTACAGCTACGGCGAGGCGCTGCAGAAATCACTGTTCTTCTACGAGGCTCAGGTCTCCGGGCGCAAGCCGTCCTGGAACCGGGTGTCGTGGCGGGCCGACTCGGCCATACGCGACGGTTCCGACGTCGGACTCGACCTGACCGGTGGCTGGTACGACGCCGGCGACCACGTCAAGTTCGGCCTGCCGATGGCCTTCACCACCACGATGCTGGCGTGGGGCGCGGTCGAGAACCGGGCCGCGTACTCCGGCTCCGGCCAGCTCACCCACCTGCTGAACAACCTGCGGGTGCCCAACGACTACTTCATCAAGGCGCACCCGTCGGCGAATGTCCTCTATGGACAGATCGGCAAGGGCGACGACGACCACCGCTGGTGGGGCCCGGCCGAGGTGATGCCGATGGCCCGTCCCGCCTACAAGATCGACGCCAGCTGCGGCGGTAGCGAACTCGCCGCGGAGACCGCCGCGGCGATGGCCGCCAGCTCCATGGTGTTCCGGCCCACCGACGCCGCGTACGCCGACACGTTGCTGACCCACGCCAAGCAGCTCTACACGTTCGCCGACACCGTGCGGAAGATGTACCACGAGTGCATCACCGACGCCACGTCGTTCTACCGCTCGTGGAGCGGGTTCACCGACGAGCTGGTCTGGGGCGCGATCTGGCTGCACCGCGCCACCGGCGACGCGAGCTACCTGGCGAAGGCCGAGAGCACCTACGACGCGCAGGGCAACGAGAACCAGACCACCACCAAGTCCTACAAGTGGACGATCTCCTGGGACAACAAGCAGTTCGCCACCTACGTACTGCTGAACCAGTTGACCGGCAAGCAGAAGTACCTCGACGACGCGAACCGCTGGCTCGACTGGTTCACCGTCGGCGTCAACGGCGAGAAGGTACGCACCTCGCCCGGCGGCATGGTCGTCGTGGACTCGTGGGGTGCGCTGCGGTACGCCGCCAACACCGCGTTCGTGGCCCTCGTCCACAGTGACCACATCACCGACGCGACCCGCAAGCAGCGCTACCACGACTTCGCGGCCCGTCAGATCGACTACATCCTCGGCGCGAACCCGCGCAACTCGAGCTACGTGATCGGCTTCGGCGCCAACTCGCCGAAGAACCCGCACCACCGCACCGCACACGGCTCGTGGTGGGACAGCCAGCAGGTGCCGACCGAGACGCGGCACGTGCTGTACGGCGCGCTCGTCGGCGGCCCGTCCGCGCCCGACGACGCCTACACCGACAGCCGCGGCGACTTCGTGATGAACGAGGTGGCCACCGACTACAACGCCGGCTTCACGTCCGCGGTGGCCCGCCTCTACGGCGAGTACGGCGGCCCGCCGCTGGCCGGCTTCCCGCAGGCGGAGCGTCCCGACATCGCGGAGCTCTCCGTCGAGACCACGATCATGCAGAACGAACAGCGGGCGACCGGTGTGAAGGCCATCGTCTACAACAAGTCCGCGTTCCCGGCCCGCGCGCTGACCAACGGCAAGTTCCGCTACTACTTCCGGCGCGACGGTGACGCGGCGCTGCAGGTCAGCTCCCCGTACACGCAGGGCTGCCCGGGGCCGACTGCGGCGAAGCAGTACTCCGGCGACATCTGGTACGTCGAGGTCGACTGCACCGGGTACACCATCGCGCCGGCGGGCCAGTCGGCGCACCGGATGGAGGTGCAGCTGAAGATCGGCGTGGCCGAGGGCGGCACCTGGAACCCGGCCAACGACCCGTCCTACCAGGCGGCTGCCGGCCCGAACCAGGGCGTGACGCTGTACGACGGCGGCACCCGCGTGTGGGGCAACGAACCGGGCACGGTCGATCCGAACCCGCAGCCGTCGGGGTCGGCGAGCGCGAGTCAGAGCGCGAGCCCGCGCCCGAGCGCCAGTGCGAGCAGCCAGCCACCCACGCCGGCAAACGGCTGCCGCGTCACGTACTCCACCAACGACTGGAACAACGGTTTCACCGCCGCGGTGACGGTCGCCAACACCGGATCGACGGCGGTCAACAACTGGGCGCTGGTCTTCACCTACGCCAACGGGCAGCAGGTCACCCAGGCGTGGTCGGCGACCGTCACGCAGGCGGGCGCGCAGGTCACCGCGCGCGGTGCGAGTTGGAACGCGTCGATGGCGGCGGGCGCGTCGACCAGTTTCGGCTTCAACGGGACGCACACCGGCAGCAACCCACGGCCGGCATCGTTCACGCTCAACGGCACCACGTGCGCGGTGACATCGTGACCGAGAAGCGAAGCGGGGTGCCGGCGTGAAGCGCGTCCTCGCCCTGTTGCTCCTCGCGAGCGTCCTGAGCGCGGCCAGACCCGCCGACGCCGCCGCCCTCCCCTACCAGGATCCGTCCCTCCCGACCGCCGACCGGGTCAGCGATCTGCTCGCCCGGATGACCCTCGACGACAAGCTCGGCCAGATGACCCAGGCCGAGCGGGCGGCCGTCACGGCGTCCGACATCACCCAGTACCGCATCGGCTCGGTGCTGTCGGGCGGCGGATCGGCGCCGGCACAGAACAGCCCGGCCGGCTGGGCCGACATGTACGACACGTTCCAGCGCGGTGCGCTGGCGACGCCGCTGCAGATCCCGATGATCTACGGCATCGACGCGGTGCACGGCAACAACAACGTGCTCGGTGCCACGCTCTTCCCGCACAACATCGGGCTGGGTGCCACCCGCGACCCCGACCTGGTGCAGCGGATCGGCCGCGCCACGGCCGAGGAGGTGATCGGGTCCGGCCAGGACTGGACGTTCGCGCCGTGCGTCTGCGTGGCGCGCAACGACCGGTGGGGACGCACGTACGAGTCGTTCGGCGAGAACCCTTCGCTGGCGAGCGAGATGTCCACGGTCGTCACCGGTCTGCAGAACGGCACGCCGAAGGTCCTGGCCACCGCGAAGCACTACGTCGGTGACGGCGGCACCACCAACGGCACCGACCAGGGCGACACCCAGGTGACCGAGGCCGAACTGCGGGCCGTCCACCTGCCGCCGTTCCGGGCCGCGATCCAGCGCGGCGTCGGCTCGGTGATGATCTCGTTCAGCAGTTGGAACGGCCAGAAGCTGCACGGCCACAGGTATCTGGTGACCGATCTGCTCAAGGGTGAACTGGGCTTCACCGGGTTCACCGTGTCCGACTGGGCCGGCATCGACCAGATCGACGGCCAGCGCGGGTTCACGCAGGCGGAGGTGGCGACCGCCGTCAACGCCGGGCTCGACATGATCATGCTGCCGACCAACTGGCGGCTGTTCCTCACGTACCTGAAGGCGGCGGTGAACGCCGGCCAGATCCCGATGTCCCGCATCGACGACGCGAACAGAAGGATCCTGACCAAGAAGTTCGAGTACGGACTGTTCGAGCAGCCGCTCGCCGACCGGTCGTACGCGTCCACCGTGGGGAGTGCCGCGCATCGCGCGCTCGCCCGCGAGGCGGTGCGCAAGTCGCAGGTGCTGCTGAAGAACTCGGGCAACCTGCTGCCGCTCGCGAGGACGGGAAAGATCTTCGTCGCCGGTAAGAGCGCCGACGACGTCGGCAACCAGAGCGGCGGCTGGACGCTCAGCTGGCAGGGCGCCAGCGGCAACACCGTCCCGGGAACCACGATCCTGCAGGGGATCCGCAACGCGATCGGATCACAGGCCACCGTGACCTACGCGCGCGACGGGTCCGGCATCGACAGCTCCTACCGGGCGGCGATCGCGGTGGTCGGCGAGACCCCGTACGCCGAGGGTGCGGGCGACCGCACCGGCTCGATGTCGCTGGACTCCACGGATCTGGCCACCATCGACCGGCTGCGGGCCGCCGGCGTGCCCACGATCGTGGTGCTCGTGTCGGGTCGCCCGCTCGACATCGCGTCGCAGGTCGGCAACTGGAACGCCGTGCTGGCGAGTTGGCTGCCGGGCAGCGAGGGCGCGGGCGTCGCCGACGTGCTGTTCGGCGACTACGCGCCCACCGGCAAGCTGCCGATGACGTGGATGCAATCCGTGTCTCAGCAACCGATCAACGACGGCGACGGCAAGGCGCCGCTCTACCCGTACGGACACGGCCTCACCTACACGACGACGGATCCCGAGCCGGAACCGCAGGGTTCGTGCCGGGTGACCTACACGACCAACGACTGGAACAACGGCTTCACCGCGTCGGTGTCGGTGACGAACACCGGAACGGCGCCCGTGAACCCGTGGAGTACACAGTGGACGTTCACCGCCGGGCAACGTGTCACCCAGGCGTGGTCGGCGCGCGTCACCCAGAACGGCACCGTGGTGACCGCGACCGGCGAGACCTGGAACCCGTCGCTGGCACCGGGAGCGACGGCGACGTTCGGCTTCAACGGCAGTCACGCCGGGAGCAACCCCCGCCCGGCGTCCTTCACCCTCAACGGCAGCACCTGCGCCACCGCCTAGGCGCTGTTCCTTACCCCCACACCCCCAAGGAGCCTCGATGATCAGGTCAACGCTGCGCGCGTTAGCAGCGACCGGAATCGTCCTCGCCTCGACGATCACCGCTGTGATGGCGGCTGCCCCCGCCGCCAACGCCGAGGTGATCTGCGAGCAGTACGCCTCCCGCACCATCCAGAACGGTCGCTACGTCGTGCAGAACAACCGCTGGGGCGCGAGCACCACGCAGTGCATCGATGTGACGACGAGCGGGTTCACCATCACACAGGCGAACCACAACAACGCGACCAACGGCGCGCCCGCCGCGTACCCGTCGGTCTACCTCGGCTGCCACTACACGAACTGCTCGACGGGCAGCAACCTGCCGATCCAGGTGAGCCAGATCAGCAGCGCGACCAGCAGCATCAACTACACGTTCGTCAGCGGCGCCACCTACAACGCCTCGTACGACATCTGGCTCGACCCGCAACCCCGGACCGACGGCCAGAACGCCACCGAGATCATGATCTGGTTCAACCGGCAGGGGTCGATCCAGCCGATCGGATCGGTGGTCGGAACCACGACCATCGGCGGACGCACCTGGGAGGTGTGGCGCGGCAACACCGGCTGGAACGTCATCTCCTACGTGGCGCCGTCGCCGATCACGAGTTGGAACTTCAGCGTGCTGGACTTCATCAACGACGTCCGCAGCCGTGGGGCGATCACCAACTCGTGGTACCTGACCAGCATCCAGGCCGGCTTCGAGCCGTGGATCGGCGGCACCGGTCTCGCGGTGACCTCGTTCTCCGCGAGCGTCAACGGCGGCGGCAACCCGGGCGGCGACACCCAGGCGCCGTCGGTGCCGGGCCAGCCCACGGCGTCCAACGTCACCGCGACCGGCGCCTCGCTGGCGTGGGCCGCGTCGACCGACAACGTCGGCGTCACCGGGTACGACGTGCTGCGCGCGACCGGCGGTGGCACACCGACCGTGATCGGTACCGCCAGCGGGACGACGTTCAACGCCACCGGTCTCACCGCGAACACCACGTACACGTTCAGCGTCCGGGCCCGTGACGCGGCCGGCAACACGTCGGCGGCGTCGGCCGGTCGCACGGTCACCACACCGACCGGCGGCGGCAACCCCGGCACGGGGGCGTGCACGGCGACCTACCGCACGGTGAACGCGTGGAGCGGCGGCTTCCAGGGTGAGGTGACCGTCCGCAACAACGGCACCTCGACGCTGAACGGCTGGACCACGACGTGGTCGCTGCCCAGCGGCTCGAACATCGGCCAGGTCTGGGGCGGGCGGTCGTCCGTCTCCGGATCAACCATCACGGTTCGTAACGAGACCTACAACGGAGCGCTCGGCGCGAACGCCACCACGACGTACGGCTTCACCGGCACCGGGGCCACGCCGAACCCGTCGGCGGTGACCTGCACCAGTCCGTGACCCCAGGGACCCGGGCCCCACCGCGGGGCCCGGGTTTCTGTCGTACCCCGCTGCGAGGATCGACCGATGTTGACCGGAAGGATCATCCTCGAGAGCCTGCGGGTCGGCAGCGAGCTGCGGATTCCCGGCCTGGTCACCACGTGGATCGGCCGGCAGGACGTCTCGTCGTCGACGGCGCCGTTCCAGCCGGACGTGTGGACGCTGCTCGACTTCGAGGCGCCCGACGAGGCGTACGACGCCCTGGTCGACGGGCTGTCCGGGGCGCTGGCCGCCGGTCAGGGGTGGTACGCCGACTTCCGGGTCGGCGCCAACGCGGCCGCCAACGCGGCCGACAAGGCACGCGGCGACGCGGCCGACAAGGCACACGACAACGCGGCCGACAAGGCACGCGGCGACGCGGCCGCCAAGGCACGCGACAACGCGGACGTCAACGCACGCGGCGACGCGGACGTCAACGCACCCGACGATCACGTCGTGGTCTACGCGGGCCGGGTCTTCCGTTACCGCGTCGGCGACGCCGCCGGCCGCGCCGAGGCGATGGAGTACGGACGAAAGGAGGGGATCCCGGAGAATCAGCTCGACTGGGACGGGTGAACGTCGCCGTCGACGTAGTGCCAGGCGCCGTCGACCCGCTCGAAACGGCTGCGTTCGCTCAGTACGCCGGGTTCGCCGCGGTCCCGGAAGTGTGCCCGGAATTCGACCGTTCCCTCGGTGTCGTCGGCGCCGCCCCGCTCGGTCGCGAGCACGCGCAGGCGGGTCCACCGGCGGCCGGTGGGCAGGTCGAGGGTGTCCGGACGGGTGTCCGGGTGCCACGTGCGGAGCAGGTGGTCGGCGTCCCGCAGTGCGAACGCGCTGTACCGCGACCGCATCAGCGCCTCGGCGGTGGCGGCGGGTTCGCTTCGGTGCGCCCGGCCGCAGCACGCACCGTAGGTGCCGCCTCCGCACGGGCACGGGTCGTCGTCGTTCGCCACCCAACGGAGTGTAGAGCCGGCGGTACGGCAAGCGGACGGCACGAAGAGTGTCAGGAACCCACCACTCGAAGGGGGTGTAGAGAGCCCGCCCGGCCGAGCGTGCCGGGAGCGGCAGGTTAGTAGATTGGCCGCGTGACCCGGCTCAGTGTGGACTTCGGCACGTCCAACACCGTGGCGGCGCTCGGCCTGCCCGACGGCCGGGTGCGCCCGCTGCTGTTCGACGGATCGCCGACGCTGCCCTCGGCGGTCTTCCTCGACCCCGCCGGCGGGCTGCTCGTGGGCCGTGACGCCGTGCACACCGCCCGCACGTCGCCCGACCGGTTCGAGCCGAACCCGAAGCGTCGCATCGACGAGCATGCGGTGCTGCTCGGGTCCACCGAGGTGCCCGTGGTCGACCTGATCACGGCGGTGCTGGCCCGGGTGGCCGGCGAGGCACGGCGGGTCGCCGGTGGTCCGATCAGCGCCGTCGCGCTCACGCATCCGGCGGCGTGGGCGCACACCCGGCGGCAGGTGCTCGTCGAGGCTGCCACGCGGGCCGGGATCGCGCCGGCGGCGATGGTGGCCGAACCGGTCGCGGCGGCCGACTCGTTCCTCGCCGTCTCCGGTGACGCCGTTCCGGTGGGCGGCTGCGTCGTCGTCTACGACCTGGGCGCCGGCACGTTCGACGCGTCGGTGGTGCGCCGCACGGCGTCCGGGTTCGACGTGATC
Source organism: Virgisporangium aurantiacum (assembly GCF_016863635.1). Lineage (GTDB taxonomy): Bacteria > Actinomycetota > Actinomycetes > Mycobacteriales > Micromonosporaceae > Virgisporangium > Virgisporangium aurantiacum. The sequence goes on from NZ_BOPG01000003.1 coordinate 117,035, forward strand.
GCCGCCGAGGGACTGAACCAGGCGGGTGGCCTGGACATCGACGCGGCGATCGTCGCCTACCTCGGCGCCGCGAACGCCGGTCGGGACGGGGGCGCGTTCGCCCGGCTGCTCAACCCGACCACCACCGAGGAGCGCCGCGCCAACCGCCTGCTGTGGGAGGACGTCCGCAACGCCAAGGAACTGCTCTCCCGCGCCACGCACACCGAGGTGCACATTCCGCTCGTCGGCGTCGACGTGCCGCTCGGCCGCGATCAGTTCGAACTGCTGGCCCGCCCGATCCTCGACGCGACCGTCAACGCCACACGGGCCGCGGTCAACAGCGCCCAACTCCGCGCGACGGACGTCGCCGGCATCTTCCTGGTCGGTGGCGGGAGCCGCATTCCGCTCGTGAGCACGCTGCTGGTCCAGGCCTTCGGCCGCGCGCCGACGGCCACCGAGCAACCCGAACTCGTCGTCGCCGAGGGCGGCCTGCGGGCCGCCGGGGCGCCGACGCGCGCGGCCGAGCACACGCCACCCCCACCGGCCGACCCGTACCAGGCCCCGGCCGCCACGCCCACCGGCTCATACCAACCGCCGCCTGCCGCGCAAACAAGCCCGTACCGACCGCCGCCGGCCGCACCGACCAGCCCATACCAACCACCGGCCACGCCGACAAGCCCATACCAACCAACGCCAGCCGCGCAGACCAGCCCATACCAACCGCCAACCGCCACGCCGACAAGCCCATACCAACCACCAACCACGCCGACAAGCCCATACCAACCACCAACCACGCCGACAAGCGCATACCAACCGCCACTCGCCACGCCGGCAAACCAGCCGGCCGCCACGCCCACAGGCTCGTACCAACCGCCCACGAACCAGTTCCAACCCGCGCGGAACACCCCGCGCACCCGGTCACGGCTCATCGCCGTCGGGGCCGTCGTGGTCCTGGTGATCGCGATCGGAGCGATAGGCCTCTGGGCGCTCTTCGGGCGCAAGGACGTCGTGGACCTCGACCGCAGGTTCTACGCGGACGGCGACCGCACCATCACCCTCGTCGACATGGAGGTGACGTCGGACCGGCTGCGGCTGAACTTCTTGTACCGGAACGGATCCCGCCTGCCCTGGTCGCTGTCGTGCCGCGCCGCCGACGCCGAATTGAAGTCGTCGTTCCTGGTGGTCGAGCGGCGCAACGTGTTCCCGGAGAAGACGCGCTGCAGTGCCGACGAGCCGAGCGGCCGGACGTTCACCCTCACCGCCGGCGACACCCTGGAGAGCTACGCGGTGTTCCCGAAGCCGCCGAAAGGCAAGACCTTCGCCCTGCAGTGGTACAGCTACCCACGGGTCAGCGGTCTAAAGACCTAAAGACCAAAGACCTGAAGACACACGTCCGGATGTGGCCGGCATCCGGCCACCGTATCGGCTAGACCTGTTGGTATGACGACTTTCTCGGCCGTGATAACCACCGGCATCTACTGCCGCCCCGGTTGCGGTGCCCGCCCCAACGCCGAGAACGTCCGCACCTTCGAACATCCGGCCGCCGCCGAGGCCGCCGGGTTCCGGGCCTGCCTGCAGTGCCGGCCGTACCGGGTGGCGGGTGCCGTGCCCTGGAACGCCCCGGAGCTCGTGTGCCGGGCGGTGCGTTTGATATTGGACGGCGTGCTCGACACCGGTTCCGAAGCGGAACTCGGCCGGCGGCTCGGTTTGTCGAGCCGGCACCTGCGGCGGTTGTTCCACGAGCACCTCGGCCTCACGCCCGACCAGCTGGCCCGCTCGCGGCGCGCGCACTTCGCCCGGCGCATGCTCGACGATACCGACCTCACCGTCGCCGACGTGGCGTTCGCGTCGGGGTTCGGCAGCCTACGCCAGTTCAACCGTACGATGCGCGAGATCTTCCGGCACTCGCCGCAGGACCTGCGCCGCCGCCGGCGCCGGGCCGACCGGATCGCCACCGACGGCGGCCTGGCCCTGCGGCTGCCCGTCTCCGCCGACTACGACTGGGCGGCGGCCGTCGGCCTCCTCGCAAGGGAGGCGATTCCCGGTGTCGAGGCGGTCGAAGGCGGCACCTACCGGCGCACGATCACGCTCGACGGCGCGCCGGGCCTCCTCGAGGTGCACGGCGTCGGCGGGTACCTCGTGGTGCACGCCCACCTGCCGTTCTGGGAAGGGCTGATCCACGCCATGGAACGGGTCCGGCGGATGCTCGGGCTCGACTTCGACCTCGAACCCGCGCTCGCCCACTTCGCCGCCGACCCGGTGCTCGGCCCGCTCGTCAAGGCCCGGCCGGGGCTGCGGGTGCCGGGTGCGTGGGGACCGTTCGAGGCCGCGGTGCGGGTCGTCATCGGCCGGCACCACGCCGATCCGCAACGGCTGATGGGCGTTCTGGCAAAAACATTTGGGACGCCGGTGCCCGGCCTGCCGCACGGCCTGTCGCACGCGTTCCCGGCCCCGGAGGTCATCGCCGACGCCGACCTCCGGGCCGCCGGTCTGCCCGTGAAGGTGGCCGCGACGGTTTCCGGCTTCGCCGCTGCGGTCGTCGACGGCGGGATCCGGCTCGACGGCTCCGTCGGACTCGACGTACTGGTCGCCGCGCTCACGTCCGTCACCGGTATTAATGCCGCGACGGCGCAGCGCGTCGCGATTCGCCTGGGTGAGCGTGACGCCTATCCGCTCGGCGACCCCGCGCTGCCCGACGCGGCCGCCGCCGAAGGCTGGCGGCCGTGGCGCGCGCTCGCCGCCACGCATCTCACCGAGAACGCGGACGTGTCCTGATGTGGCCGGTGCGGGGCCGCCGGCGACCATAGAGTCGTTGCCATGACTGGAGTTCAAGCATTTGCCGACATGCACCGCCGGGGCGAGCCGTTGCTGTTGCCGAACGCGTGGGACGCGGCGTCGGCGGCCATCGTGGCGCAGGCCGGCGCCGCGGCGGTGGCCACCACGAGCGCGGGTGTGGCGTGGTCGCTCGGCGTTCCCGACAACGCCGACCTCGGCGCCGTGCGCGCGGCCGACGCGGTCCGGCGCATCGTCGCGGCCGTGTCGGTGCCGGTGTCGGCGGACATCGAAGCGGGCTACGAATCCGTTGCCGACACGGTGACCGCGGTTCTCGAAGCCGGCGCGGTGGGCATCAACATCGAGGACCGCGACGGCGCCGCGCTGTTCGAGCCCGCGGAACAGGCGCGGCGGTTGGCGACGGCGCGATCGGCCGCCGACCGGGCCGGCGTTCGTGCCTGGATCAACGCGCGCACAGACGTGTACCTGCTCGGCGTCGGCGCGCCGGAGACGCGGCTGGCGTCCACAATGGAGCGTGCCCGCGCCTACGCGGATGCCGGCGCCGACAGCATTTTCGTCCCCGGATTGATCGACCTCGATGACATCGCGACGCTGGCCGACGGCCCGCTGCCGGTGTGCGTGATGGCGTGGGCGGGCGCGCCGAGCGTCGCCGAGTTCGCGGCCGCGGGCGCGGTGCGGATCAGCCTCGGATCGGGGATCGCACAGGCCGCGTACGCGGTCGCGGCCCGGGCCACCGCGGAAATGCTCCAGAAGGGGACGTACGACAGCATCGCCGACGCCCTCCCCTACGGCGACCTGAACGACCTGCTCAGGTGACCCTGGCGGCCTGCGCGTCGGTGCACACCGGCAGCCCGCCGTCCGGGTCGTCGTTCTCGCCGCCGAGCAGGTAGATCTCCGGCACCCAGCCGAACCTGTCGCCGGTGTCGCCCTGGGTCAGCGCCCACCAGTGGTTGGCCAGTTCCCCCTTGGTGTACCGGGATCCCTGCCGGTGGCAGACGAAGTACTGCCGCTCGTTCAGCGTGGTCAGATAATCGATCGGCTGGTCCGTGCCGTCGGTCGACGTGTACAGCGGGATCCGGCTGATCTCGATGCCGGCGACCTTCGTGTTCACCTCGCAGTGGAACGGAAGATCGCGACGGTCGGTCCGGGTGCAGGGCCGGCTGTCGGCCGGCCGGGACCCGCCGGCCGAGACGGTCGGATCCGGCGGCCCGGAGCCGGGGCCGGCGTCGTCGGCGGAATCGAGCCGCGGAACGACGAAGTAGGCGGCGACGCCGAGCACGGCCAACGCGCCGAGGAGAGCCAGCGCCGCCGGCAGGTTGCGGCGGCGGCGCGGTGTTTGAGGGGACGCGGGTGCAGGCACCCGCGCGGCGGCCGGCCCATGCGCGAGGGGCGGCGCGGCGGGCGGCGCCTGCGCGGCGGCAAGCCCGTGCGCGGCGGCCGGTGCGTGCGCGAGGGGCGGCCTGGCGGGCGGCGCCTGCGCTTGCGCGGCCCCCGGCGCTTGCACTTGCGTGGCGAAGCGGGTCGGTGCCGCCGTCGCCGGCGCGGTCCCCTCGCCCGGCGGGATGCCCGGGCCGGGCGGATCTTGCCACGCGGAGCCGGCCGGCCCGCCGTTCTGCGGCGCGGGGCTCACCGGGGGCGCGATCGCGATCAGCTCGGCGAGTTGCGTGGTCCGCTCCTCGATCATCGCCGCGACCGCCGGCGGCAGCCAGCCCGGCCCGAAGGCCGGTTCTCCCAGTTCCGCGATGATCTCGTCCGGCGTCGGCCGGTCGTCGGGATCGCGCGACAGGCACCGCGCGATCAGCTCACGCATCGACGGGTCGACGCGGCTCAGGTCGGGCTCCCCGTTGACCAGCCGGTAGATCCGGGCGTGCCCGTCGCCGTCGCCGTACGGGCCGGTGCCCGTCGACGCGTACGCGGCGACCGCACCCAGCGCGAACACGTCGCTCGCCGGGCCGGTGCGGTCGGGATCGGTCACCTGCTCGGGCGAGAGGTAGCCCGGGCTCCCCCAGATTTTGCCGGGGCCGGTCAGCGGGGTCAGGTCGAGCAGCCGGGCGATCCCGAAGTCGATCACCCGGGGACCGTCGGCGACCAGCAGGACGTTGCCCGGTTTGAGGTCGCGGTGCAGGACGTCGGCGCGGTGGATCGACGCGAGCGCCGCCGCCAGCCCGGCCATCAGCGCCCGGGCCGAGGGGACGGGCAGCGGCCCGGCCCCGGTGACCGCCTCCGACAGCGACACCCCGGGCACGTAGCGGGTGGCGAGCCAGGCGGGTGACCCGTGCGGGTCGGCACCCACCAGTTCGGCGAGATACCGGCCGGTGGCGCGGTGGGCGGCCGCCACCTCGCGGGGGAAGCGGTCGAAAAGTTCCGCCGCCACGTCGTCCCGAACGACCTTGACCGCGACCAGAGTGCCGTCGCGTGCGCGGCCGAGATAGACCTGACCCATGCCGCCGGAACCGAGGCGGGCGAGCACGCGGTAGCCGCTGACCCGTGCCGGGTCGGAAGGCCATGACGGCTGCACGGCGCGATGCTACCCGTACCCGTCCAGGAGCGTCGCTCAGCCGCAGGTCGGAGCGGGTCCCGGTGGCCCGTGAAGATCGAGAAAAGGCAATGTTGATTCGCTGTCACCTTGTCATGGAAGCGCTCCCATGGCATGCTTTCCACACTCTCAGGGAGTTACACCCGCCTACTCTTTGAGCGATTACGCGCCAGTAAGCCGCCACGCGTCAATCGCCCGAAGTTGCTGGCTGCATTGTCGTGCACCAATGCGACAAGTTCCCTCAACCGTCAATTCCCCACCCCCAATGCAACGGAGGAGCTGCGCATCATGAGCAGAGCCTTGTGGCTGTCTCGAACAAACCCCCGAAGAGGCACACAACCCCCCGCCTGGCGCCGGCTGCTCGCAGTCGCCGGCGCGGCCGCACTCAGCACGACCGCCCTGATGGCCGTATCGAGTCCGGCGCAGGCGGCGCCCGGCTGCTCGGTGACGTACACCAAGTCGTGGGAGGGCGGCAACGGTTTCGGTGCGAACATCACGATCACCAACACCGGTGACCCGCTGACCAGCTGGTCGCTCGGCTTCGCGTTCCCGAGCGGTCAGACGATCAGCAACGGCTGGCAGGCGCGGTTCACGCAGTCCGGCGCGAACGTCACCGCGGCCAACGAGAGCTACAACGGGAACCTGGCCACCGGCGCGAGCGTCAGCGCCGGGTTCAACGGGACGTTCAGCGGCACGAACACCAACCCGACGGCGTTCACGCTCAACGGGACGGCCTGCAACGGCCCCGGTGGCGGCAACACCGCGCCGACCGTCAGCCTCACCAGCCCGACCGCCGGCCAGAGCTTCGCCGCCGGTGCGGCGGTGCCGCTCGCGGCCACCGCCAGTGACGCCGGCGGCTCCGTGACCCGGGTCGAGTTCCGGGTCGACGGCGCCCTCGTCGCCACCGACACCAGTTCGCCGTACACGTTCAGCGCCACCGGACTGGCGTCCGGCAGCCACAGCGCGACGGCCACCGCGTACGACAACGGGTCGCCGGCGCTCAGCACCACCAGCACGGCTGTCGCGTTCAGCATCGGCGGCACCACACAGCCGTCGATCGTCGCGGTGCCGACCTCGGTGAGCCTGGCGTCCGGTGGCTCCGGCTCGTCGAGCATCCGGCTCAGCGCCGCGCCGACGTCGTCGGTGACGGTCGCCCTGGCCCGCACCGGCAGCACCGCCAACTCGGCCAGCGCCACCTCCGTGACGCTGAACTCGTCGAACTGGCAGACGGGCGTCACGGTGAACTTCACCACGACGACCGGTACCACCACCGAGGTGTCGACGTTCACCGCAACCGCGTCCGGCTACACGGCCGCCGCGATCACGGTGACGCGGCAGGGCTCGACGGGCAACGGACGGGTCGACAACCCGTACGCCGGCGCCGGCGTCTACGTCAACCCGCAGTGGGCCGCCCAGGCCCGGGCGGAGTCCGGCGGCAGCCGCATCGCCACCCAGCCCACCGGCGTCTGGTTCGACCGGATCAGCGCGATCACCGGTAACGGCAGCCCGACCACCGGCAGCATGGGTCTGGCCGACCACCTCGACGCAGCGGTCACGCAGGACGCCGCCAACGGCTCCACGCCGATGGCGATCCAGATCGTCATCTACAACCTGCCCGGCCGCGACTGCGCCGCGCTGGCCTCCAACGGTGAACTGCCCGCCGACGCCATCGGCCGGTACCGCACCGAGTACATCGACCCGATCGCGGCGATCCTCGCCCGGCCGGCGTACGCGAACCTGCGGATCATCGCGGTCATCGAGATCGACTCGCTGCCGAACCTGGTGACCAACACCGGTAGCCGGGCGACCGCCACCCCGCAGTGCAACACGATGCTGCAGAACGGCAACTACGTGACCGGCGTGGGCTACGCGCTGGCCAAGCTCGGCGCGGTTCCGAACGTCTACAACTACGTCGACGCCGGCCACCACGGCTGGATCGGCTGGGACGACAACTTCGGTCCCACCGCCCAGACGCTGTTCCAGGCCGCCACGGCGTCCGGCAGCACCGTGAACAACGTCCACGGGTTCATCACCAACACGGCGAACTACTCGGCGCTGTCCGAGAACTTCATCGGCCCGGTGACCGAGCAGCTCCGGCCGACCACCTGGATCGACTGGAACCGGTACAACGACGAGCTCACGTTCGCTCAGGCGTTCCGGTCCCGGCTGGTGACGCAGGGCTTCAACTCGAACATCGGCATGCTGATCGACACGTCCCGCAACGGCTGGGGCGGCCCGAACCGGCCCACCGGCCCGAGCACGTCGAGCGACCCGAACACGTTCGTGAACCAGTCCCGCATCGACCGTCGTATCCACAAGGGCAACTGGTGCAACCAGAGCGGTGCCGGCCTCGGTGAGCGGCCGCGCTCCGCGCCCGCGAGCGGCATCGACGCCTACGTCTGGATCAAGCCCCCGGGCGAGTCCGACGGATCCGCCACGGCGATCCCGAACGACGAAGGCAAGGGCTTCGACGAGATGTGCAGCCCGACCTACCAGGGCAACCCACGTAACGGGAACAGCATGTCCGGCGCGCTGGCGGGCGCACCTCTCTCGGGCCACTGGTTCTCGGCCCAGTTCCAGCAGCTGATGACGAACGCCTACCCGCCGCTGTAACAACCCCTGTCCGCACCCTCCCGCCACCAACGAGGGCCGGTCATCCGCTACCGCGGATGGCCGGCCCTCACCGTTTGAGCCCGCCGTGCCGGTCCCAACGAGTCGATCTTGCAGTTGTGGTGGGCCATAAACAGGGGCAAATACGGGCGATCAAGGCACCACAACTGCAAGATAGGCGCCGGAGGACAGGCTGTGGTCGCTCTGGTGCGGAAACCGAACCCGATAGGGGCAACCACAAGGAACGGCGCTCGATCCGGTGTGAAACCCACACCGCATCGAGCGCCGTTTATCTAAGAGAACCTACGCGCAAGCCACGTCGGAGGGAGCGGCGGAGGAACCGGTGCCCGTGAAGCCGAACGTCGTCGACGCGGTCGCGGCAAGTGTCCCGTTGTGGGTTTCGTTCCGGACCGTCACGGCGCTGCCCGACACGCTCAGCCGCCCGTTCCACACCTGGCTCAGCGTCGCCCCGGACGGGGCGGTCCACGTCACCGTCCACGAGTTTATGGTCGCGGTGCTGGAGTTCCGCACCGTCACCTCGCCCTGGAAGCCGCCCTGCCACGAGTTCGTGACCCGGTACGTCGCGACGCAGGCACCGCTGCCACCACCGCCCGCCGACGTGGTCACCGTGCGGCCGGCCGAGACGGCCGACAGGTTCCCGGCCGCGTCGCGCGCCCGCACGCTGAACGTGTACGTCGTGGAAGCGGTCAGCCCGGTCGCCGCATACGTGGTCCCCGAAACGGTCGCCACCACCGAAGCCGCGCCGCCGCCGACAGAACGCAGCACGTCGTACGACGTGACGCCCACGTTGTCGGTCGACGCGGCCCAGGTGAGGGTCGCGCCGGTCGCAGTGACAGCGCTGGCCGTGGGCTGGCCCGGCGTCGTCGGCGCGGCGGTGTCTCCGCCGCCGCCACCGTTGGCGTAGCGCTCGGCGAGGCTGATCCCGGTGGTGGAACCCGCGCCGCCCATCGGAATCTGGTGGTCGAGCCCGACCCACTTGCCGTTGTACCGCCACAGCGCGGGCGCCAGCATCGTCAACTTCTGCGTGTCCCAGGTGGTCCAGTCGTCCAGCAGCAGGCCGCCGGTGTCACCGGAGTTCGGGTTCAGGCACCAGAACGTGTGGTGGAGGTGGTTCTCGGCCATCAGGTCGCGCAGCGCGGTCATCCACTTGTCCTGGCGGGCGTCCTGGCCGAGCCGGCCACCCCACTCGCCGATGAGCAACGGGGCCGTCCCACCCTCGTGGATGTAGAGCCAGTTCGGCCGCCACACGTCGTTCGTCAGCGAGTTCTTGTCGAACGTGCCCTGGAACCACGGCTGCTCGAACACCAGCGGGCCGTAGTCGTGCGGCGAGTAGACCAACTGGTCCTGGTTGGCGCCGAGGTTCACCGGGAAGTCGCGCACACCGCGGAGGTTGCCGCCCCACCAGGTGTTGTAGTAGTCGGTCCCGGTGGTGCTCGCCCACGAGACGCCCGGGCGGGGGTAGATCGCGTTGCCCTCGCACAGGATCAGCACGTTCGGGTTGATCGCGAGAATGCGCTTGCCGGCCGTCTCGCACGCGTACTTGAAGTTGTCGACGTCGGTGCTGCCGTCCCACTTCGCGCGGGGACTCTCGTTCGCGCCGCCGTGCGGCTCGTTCTTGATGTCCATCGCGACGATCGTGTCGTTGGTGCGGTACCGCGTGGTGACCCACTCCCACGCCTGGTAGAACTGCTCCGACGTGACGGTTCCCTTGTACCAGACGGGATACACGTGGCCGGAGTTGTCGGCGTCGGCGCTGTGCACGTCGAGCATGACCTTCAACCCGTACCGCTCGCACAGGCCGAGCCAGTAGTCGAAGATCTGCAGGTTGTTCTTCCCGGCGAGTTCCGGATTGGCGTACGTGTTGACGTTCGGCGCCGCGACGGTCTGGCCGGCCTTCCACTCCAGCAGCAACTGCGCGGAGATCGGCACCCGCACGATGTTGAGGCCGCGGTCGGCCATGCCCTTCGTGATGGTCTCGATGTTGGCCGACCACAGCCCGTGGAAGACCCGTTCGGACGCGTTCCAGCCGAACCAGTTCACGCCGGTCAGCCACACCTCGTTACCGGCCTCGTCGACGATCTTGTTGCCGCTGGTGTGCAGCCAGTCGTTGGCGGGGACGGCCGCGGCGGCGGGCGCGGCCGCGAATGGCGATGCTCCGGTGCTGAACGACGGCACGGCCGCCGCCAACCCGAGAGCGAGGGTGGCAGCCAAGGCGGCGGCTCCACCTCTTCTGAGCACGGGCATGGGGGTTCCTCCTGGGGGTGTGGGAGCGCTCCCATGAGTATGGACACTCGGACCATCGATCGCCAGATTTAGATCTCTTTATCGGACGCGCTGAGCGCCGACCGACTGCAGGAAGCGCTCGGTCCGCGGGTCGGCGAGCCCCGCCAAGCCGGCCACGTACTGCACCAACCCGAGCACGACCACGCAGGTGAACAGCACCGCCAGCGGGATCGTCACCGGGCCGGGCAGCACCGTGTCGTCGTACTGGATGCCCGCCATCGCGTCGAAGACGCCCAGCACCATGAGGATCTCCAGGCCGTACACCACGAAGACGCCACCCGCCCGGGCGACGTTCGCACCGCTCCGCCGCCCCCGCAGCGCCAGCCGCACGCCCCACAGCCCGAACGCCTGCGGCACCGCGACGAACAGCACCAGCACGATCGTCCACGTGATCATGGCCGGGACGCTGCCGTCGGAACTCTCGGTCGCGAACGGCGTCAACACCAGTAGTGCCGCGCCGCCGGTGATGCCGAGAACGGCGCTGGCGGTGAACCGCCGGCGGGCGCCGACCAGCGGTGCCGGCGGCCCCCACGCCGGTTCGTGGCGGGCGAGCACGCGGGTGGCCAGCCACCGGCGTCCGGGCGGGATGCCGAGGGAGATCATCGCCGCCGCCAGCCCGAGCAGCGCGCCCACCCCGCAGCCGATCCCGGTGATCACGCTGAGCGTCACGAACCCGTCGGAGTGCAGGTCACGGTCACCGTAGGCGCTGCCCCCGACGTCGATCGCGACCACCAGCGCCCACGGCAGGGCACCGACGCCGATCCAGACGATCGCGCACCGCCCGGCGTCCTGTCCGAGCAGAATCAGGCCCAGCGCGAAGATCAGCAGCAGCCCGGTGACCACGCTCGTCAACACGCCGAGGACCGCGATGAGCGCGTCGTCGGGCAACTGCTCGCTGCCGTCGCGGTGGACCACGATCGTCATGACGCCGGCCACCAGGAACGCCAGCGCCGCCACGGCGGCACCCGTCACACCGATGCCGAGCGGCACCCCGCCCGGCGAAGTACGGGGGTCGGCGCCGTACCGGTACGGCTGAACCACGGGCGTCACCCCGGCCTTCGTCCGCCGGACCGCAGGTACAACTCGCTGCGCGGATCGGCGAGCGCCGCCAGCCCGGCCACGTACTGCACGATCCCGAGCATGATCGCGGCGGTCACCACCGCCGCCAGCGGGCCGCCGGCCGCGTCCGGAAGGATCGCGTCGGTGTCGAACACCCCGGCCAGCCCGTTCAGCACACCGATCAGCACGAACGGCTGGACGCCGTAGATGAGGAACACCCCGGCCGCGCGGGCCAGGTGCGCACCGCCCCGCCGGCCGGCGAACGCGAGCCGGCCGCCCCACACCCCGAGCAGTTGCGGAACGGCGACCAGCAGCACCAGGATCACGGCAGACACGGCGAGGAACGTGCTGCGGCCGTTGCCGTCCTCGGTCACCAACAGGGTGAGGATCAGTTGGGCGGCGCAGCCTCCCATGCCGAGGAACGCGCTGAACGTGAACCGCTTCCTCGCCGCGACCAGCGGAGCCGGCGGCCACAGCGCACCGGTGCGGGCCAGCACCCGGGCCGCGAGCCAGCGCCGGCCGGGCGGTATGCCCAGGACGATCATCGCGGTCAGCAGCCCGAAGGCCGCCAGCCCACCGCACGCGTAGCTGACCACCGACGCGACGGTGATGAACCCGTCGGACAGGTACTCCTCCCAGTGGCTCGCGATCTCGACGATGCCGGCCGGGATCAGGATCGTCCACGGCAGGGCCGCGACACCGATCCAGACGATGCCCGACCGACCCGCGTCGCGCCCCGCGACGATCAGCCCGATCGAGTACGCCAGCAGCAGCGCCGCGACGAGGCTCGCCCAGACGATCAGCACGGTCACGATGACATCGCCGTCGTTCCGGTCTGCCGGACCCGCGCGGAAGACCACCAGGGACATGACCCCCAGGACCAGGAGCGCGAGGGCCGCCACCCCGGCCGCCGTCGCACCGAAAGCCACCGGCACCGGCGACGGCAGCGGGCCGTCGGGTGCGGGTTGAGAAGGCACGGGCGCATACTCGTCCGGCCAGCTCGCGTCGGGCGGATACCCCGGCGCCGGATATTGGTGCGGCTGCATACCTGCACGCTAACCGTCACGCGCTCGGTTAGGGTGACCCCGTCGGAGGGTGGTGCCATGACGGCTAGGAAGCGACTACCGAAGAAGATCTACGAGACCGAACTGCTGCGCCTGCAGGCCGAACTGGTGACGATGCAGGAGTGGGTGCGGTCCACCGGCAACCGGCTCGTGGTGATCTTCGAGGGCCGCGACGCCGCCGGCAAGGGCAGCGCGATCAAGCGCGTCGCCGAGTACCTCAACCCCCGCGTCGCGCGCATCGTCGCCCTCCCCGCACCCACCTCACGCGAGCAGACGCAGTGGTACTTCCAGCGGTACGTCCAGCACCTGCCCGCCGCCGGCGAGATCGTGCTGTTCGACCGGAGCTGGTACAACCGCGCCGGCGTGGAACGCGTGATGGGCTTCTGCACCGAGGACGAGTACCGCCGGTTCCTGCACCAGTGCCCGATCTTCGAGCAGATGCTCATCGAAGACGGCGTCATGCTCCGCAAGTACTGGTTCTCGGTCAGCGACACCGAGCAGGAGAACCGTTTCCGGTCGAGGCTGGAAGATCCGATGAGACGCTGGAAGCTGTCGCCGATGGACCTGGAGTCGATCTCCCGCTGGGAGGACTACTCCCGCGCCAAGGACGCGATGACGGCCAAGACCAACGTGCCCGCGTCCCCCTGGTTCGACGTCGACAGCGACGACAAACGCCGGGCCCGGATCAACATGATCGCCCACCTGCTGTCGACGGTCCCCTACGCCCCGGTCGAACCGCCCGACCTCCCCCTGCCCGAACGCCCACCCCCGACGGGCTACAAGCGCCCGTCCCGCAAGCACATCAACTACGTCCCCGACCACGCCGCCACCCTGCCCAAGGCATAAAGTCGCCGGGTGCATCTGTCCGCGAAAGTGTTCCGGGTGACCGCCGTCGCCGAGGCATGCTCCTGGCTCGGCCTGCTGATCGGGATGTTCTTCAAGTACGTCGTGGTCGAGAACGAGATCGGCGTGAAGGTCTTCGGCCCGATCCACGGTGCGTTGTTCGTCGCCTACCTGGCGTCGCTGCTGTGGGTGGCCATCCACGAACGGTGGCGGCTCGGCCGGATCGCCGTCGGCGCGGCCGCCGCGATTCCGCCGTTCACCAGCGTCGTCTTCGAACGCTGGGCCGCCGAACGGCGCGCGACAAGAGCTACTCCGGTTCGTACACCTTGATGTTCGTCAGCTCCGCCAGTTTCGCCGTGACCAGGCGGGCCTCCAGGTGCAGGCGTGCCACGTTGAGCCGCTCGTCGCCCAGCACCGCCAGCAGCGCCGTGTCACCGATCGCGTACACGGTGAAGTAGCCGTTGTGGCTGCGCAGCGTCGACTCGCGGAACGCGCCGTGGCGCAGCGCGAGCCCGCACTGGCGGCCGACGCCGAACGTCGCGGCGGCCAGGGCGGCCAGGTCGTGGGGCTCCGGGCCGTTGCCAAGATCGTGCAGCACCAGCAGGCCGTCGACGCCCGCGATGACGCACCCCTGGACGCCGCTCACCAGTTCCCGCAGGCGCGCCAGTTCAGCGAGCACGAGGTCCACGGTTTCCACTCCGGCATCGTGCACCGAGGCCGCTCCGTTCGCAGTCATACTTGTAACTTCTGTTGTCATCTACAGCCGCCGGAGTCCACCGACCACACGGTCGAGTGTCTGGGAGTCGTCCGTGAACGGTCCCTCGGCGGCGGCGCGCAGCCAGTCCGGCAGCGTCGGCACCGTCGCCTGGTAGTCGGTCGGGTCGTCGGCCCACGCGGCGTCCGCGCGGCGTTGCGGCAGTCGCGGCAGTTCGGCGTCTGCCGGCACAAGATCGATGGGTGACGCGGGGAGCACTTCCCCTTCGAGCGCCACCTGTTCCGGGGCCGGTGCCGGTCCCGGGGCCGACCGCGTCTCCACCATCTGCCGGAACTCGCGCCGGGCCATGGCCAGGTTCGCCGCTCCCCGGTCGAGCACGAGGTGCGCCACCTGCCCGTCGACCACCCGCAGCACGTGGAAGTTCGCCGGGCTGGTCACCAGCAGGTCGTCCATCTCCCCGCTGCCGATGGAGCCCCCCGCGGTCAGCCGGACCATCTCCGCGGCGGCCTCGGTGATCGCGGCGCCGAGCGCCGCCACGTCGGCACCGACGCGCGCCAGCCCGGCCGACCACACGGTGGTGCGGGTATCGATCGAGGTCAACATGATCATCGACGCCCCCGAGATGCGGAGCGCCTGCGCTAGTGGTTCGGACATCGCGCGGCCCCTGTCGGCGCCCCCGTCAATCGCTGAGGCTGCTGTTGAGGTACTTCATCACCATCCGGGCCTGGGCGAACAGCATGCCGACGTTCACCTGGTTCCGGCAGACGACCGCGGCGACCATGTCCTGGTTGGCGTCGCAACGCATGAACAGGTGCACCAGGTTGTCGCTGTTGATGAGGATTTCCTGGAAGTAGTGCCGGGCCGGGGTGATCCCGCGCCGTTCGTTCCACAGCTGCTCGATCATCGCCACGTTGCGGCCCTGGAACAGGTCGAACGTCGAGGCCGCCATGAGGTCCATGATGTCGGCCGGCTGCGCCTCCGCCGACTCGACGGCGAGGAGCATGCCGGTCGACATGTCGACCATTCCGGCAGCGATGCACTCGGGCACCTGCTGCCGGAAGTCGCGGACGGCGTCCCCGATGACCTGGGACAGGCTGCGGTCAGCCACGAGGCACCTCCGTGCGCCCGGGCCGGTCAGACCTCAAGTGTGGCTTCGATGCGCCGCAGCTGGTGCCGGGCCATGGCCAGGTTCGCACGGCTGCGCAGGAGCGCCAGGTAGAGGAACAGGCCCTTGCCCGACCGCGACGACAGCGGCCGGATCAGGTGGTACTGCGTGTCGAGCGTGATGAGGATGTCCTCGATGCCGTCGTCGAGCTTGAGCAGCTCCAGCGTGCGCATCTTGGCCCGGACCACGTCGGTGTTGCCGGCCGCGGCCACCGACAGGTCGAGCTCGGCCGAGCCGCCCGCGGTGCCGAGGGTCATGCCGCTGGTGTAGTCGACGAGCGCGACGCCGACCGCGCCGTCGATGGACATGCATTCTTTGAGACTGAGTTCCAGGTTCGCCATCGAACGCCTCCCAGTTCGAGATCTGATGGCGCACGCCCGCCTTCACGGGTCTCCGCGCCGGCCAGCAGCGGAAACAGGGCACAGGCGACGCCGGGGTTCCGTTCGCAGCGTTTCACGGCCGGTGAAGATCCGCATCTGACCGCGGAAAATAATGCCTGAGCAGCCCAGGCGTACCGGTCCGTGCGAGGGGGACTTCAGCCGTCTGACGGATGCGCCAACAAGGTCACCTTGTGTTAAAGACGCAGACGCGCGGTAGATCTCCTGGTCAGAGCATACGCCGTTCCATGTCGCCATTGACAGATGTCAATGCATTGATTCCTCGTGGGTTTTCGGGCGTCACACGGGTTGCGACCACATGCGCCACGGACACCCGCCGCGCCGCGCGAATCACATGATCACGGCCGGAATGCACCCGCTTGGCAACCGTTACCCTGATCAGCGTGACCACGCTCGGCGCCGTCTTCCTGCCGCAACTCCCACCCGAACGGCTGCGCGCGGTCGTCCGCGCCGCCGACGAGAGCGGCCTCGAGGAGTTGTGGCTGTGGGAGGACTGCTTCCGGGAGAGCGGCATCGCCACCGCGGCGGCGGCCCTCGCCTGGAGCGACCGGCTGCGCGTCGGCGTGGGGCTGCTGCCCGTGCCGCTCCGCAACGTCGCGATCGCCGCGATGGAGATCGCCACGCTCACCCGCCTCTTCCCCGAGCGCGTGCACATCGCGGTGGGCCACGGCGTGCAGGACTGGATGCACCAGGTCGGCGCGCGCGTCGAGTCGCCGGTCACGCTGCTGCGCGAGTACATCGCGGCGCTGCAGGCGCTGCTGGCCGGCGAGCGGGTCAGCACCGAGGGCCGGTACGTGCAACTGCGCGACGTCGCCCTCGACTGGCCGCCACCGGCCGCGCCGCCGATCCTCGCGGGCGCGATCGGCCCGAAGTCGATGCGCCTCGTCGGCGAGGCGTCCGACGGCGCCGTGCTCACCGCCGGAAACTCACCGTCAGCGGTGGTCGAGGCCAAAAAGATATTGGACGCCGGCAGCGCCGCCGCCGGCCGGAAATCCGTGCCGGTGGTGGTCTATCTGCACGCCGCCACCGGACCGGATGCCGAAGAACGGATGGAGGCCGAGCGCGCCAACTGGCAGTACGACACGATCGCCGACCGCTCGGTGGTCGGCGACGCGGCAACGGTCGCCCGGGCGGTCCGTGCCCTGGCCGACGCGGGTGCCGACACGGTCGTCCTGCAGCCCACCCCCGACGACCCCGACCCCGAGGGTTTCGTGCGCTTCGTGGCGCGGGACGTGCGTCCCCTCGTCTAATTGCCCTTTGCCCGGCGCGGCGGTGGCACCAGCCGGTAGCCGAGCCGCCGCACGGTCTGGATGATCTCCGGGTCCTCGCCCAGCCGCGACCGCAACCGCTGGATGTGCACGGTGATGGTGTTCGACGAGTTGTTCTCGTCGGCCCCCCACACCGTTTCCCTGATCTGTTCCCGGGTCACGACGTGGTTCGCGTTGGTCATCAGCAGGTGCAGCAGGCGGGTCTCGCGCGGCGGTAGCGGAATGCGCCGGCCGTGCAGTTCCGCCTCCTGCGCCACCGGATCGAGCCGCAGGGCGCCGGCGCGAACCATCCGCGGTCCGGGCGGGCTCACCAGTTGGAGCACCCGGACCGCCTCCGCGACGTCGACGCAGACGCGGATGTCGAGCGACGGATCGGTGAGGTGTTCGGTCAGCCCGGCCGCCTGAGCGGGCGGGCCGACCACGAGAAGCAGCAGACGATCCGGCATCCGCTCAGCCGAAGCGACCGGTGATGTAATCCTCTGTCCGCTTGTCGCCCGGGCTGGTGAAGAGCGTGTTCGTGGCGTCGAACTCCACCAGCCGGCCGTGCCGCACGCCCTTGTCGTCGACCTCGGCGGTGAAGAACGAGGTGAAGTCGCTGACCCGCGCGGCCTGCTGCATGTTGTGCGTGACGATCACGATCGTGTACTGCTCGGCGAGTTCGTGCATGAGGTCCTCGATCTTCGCCGTGGCGATCGGGTCGAGGGCGGAGCACGGCTCGTCCATGAGGATCACGTCGGGCTTCACCGCGATCGTGCGGGCGATGCAGAGCCGCTGCTGCTGGCCACCGGAGAGGGCCAGGCCGCTCATCTTGAGCTTGTCCTTGACCTCGTCCCAGAGCGCCGCACCGCGCAGCGCCTGCTCGACCAGGTCGTTCAGGTTGCCCTTGATCTTGTTGATCCGGATGCCGTAGGCCACGTTGTCGAAGATGGACTTCGGGAACGGGTTCGGCTTCTGGAACACCATGCCGATGCGGCGCCGCACCTGGATCGCGTCGACGTCGGGCGCGTACAGGTCCTGGCCCTGGTACGTGATCCGGCCGGCGACCCGGGCGCCGGGCACCAGGTCGTTCATCCGGTTGAGGCAGCGGAGGATCGTGCTCTTGCCGCAGCCCGACGGGCCGATCATCGCCGTGATCTTGTTGTGCGCCACCGGCATCGAGGTGCCGCGGACGGCCTCGAAGCCGCCGTAGAACACGCTGACGTTCTCCAGGTTGATCAGCGGCGGCCCGGCCTCGGCGGGAGCGACGGTCTTCTCGAGATCGACCTCCTGCGCCTGCTGCGGGGTGTACGCGATCTGGACGCCGGGACGTCCCGTGGTTTCACTCATTGTCAGCGCTCCTTGATGGCGAAGCGGGCCGAGATGGCCCGGGCGATGATCGTGAACAGGAGCACGATGACCATCAGTGTCAGCGCCGCGCCCCAGGCGCGCTCCTGTGCCGCCGCGAACGGCTGCGTGGCGTTGCTGAAGATCTGGGCCGGCAACGCCGTGTTCTCGCCCTCGAACAGGTTGGGGTTCACGGTGTAGACGACGCCCGCCGTCACGATCAGCGGGGCGGTCTCACCCGCCGCCCGCGCGATCGCGAGCAGCGCACCGCTGGTGATGCCGGAGATGGCCGCCGGCAGGACGACCGTGACGGTGGTGCGCCACTGGCGGGCACCCAGCGCGAGGCTGCCGGCCCGCAGTTCGTCGGGCACGAGGCGGAGGATCTCCTCGGTGCTCCGGATGACCACCGGCAGCATCAGGCAGGCCAGCGCCAGGGCGGCGGCGAAACCGGTGCGCTCCTCGAACGTCAGCACCCAGGCCACGTAGATGAACAGGCCCATGACGATCGACGGGACGCCGGTCATGACGTCGGCCATGGTGCGGATGAACTTCGCCAACGGGCTGGTCTTGCCGTACTCGTTGAGGTAGATCGCACCCAGCACGCCGAGCGGGATCGCCAGCAGCGACGCCATGCCGGTGATGAGCAGCGTGCCGACGATCGCCGGCGCCATGCCGCCACCGGTGCGGCGCGGCGAGGCCGGGGTGTCGAGCGTGAGGAAGTCCCAGTCCAGGATTCCGGCGCCGGCCTTGACCACCTGGTAGGTCACCAGGGCCAGGGGGATGATCGCCAGTAGCACCGCGACGAGGATCAGGCCGGTCGCGATCCGGTCGGTCAGGCGGCGCCGCAGCGGCAGCGCCTTGCGGGACAGGTCCAGGGTCGTCACGACGAGGCTCCTCGCATCTTCAACTCGGCCCGGCGGACCACGAACCGCGCGATGTAGTTCACGAGGATCGTGATCGCGAACAGCACCACGCCGAGCCCGACG
Organism: Virgisporangium aurantiacum; assembly: GCF_016863635.1. Lineage (GTDB taxonomy): Bacteria > Actinomycetota > Actinomycetes > Mycobacteriales > Micromonosporaceae > Virgisporangium > Virgisporangium aurantiacum. The sequence goes on from NZ_BOPG01000003.1 coordinate 136,078, forward strand.
AGGGCCGAGGTGTGTACGCCGCTCGACTCACCCCACTGCCGGACGATGATCGACGGCATCGCCTCACCGGAGGCGTAGACGTTCGGGGTGATCTGGATCGCGGCGCCGATGACCAGTGCGATCGCGATCGTCTCGCCCATCGCCCGGCCGAGGCCGAGCATCCCCGCGCCGACCATGCCGCCGAAGCTGTGCGGGAAGACCGCGCCCTTGATCATTTCCCACCGGGTGGCGCCGAGCGCCAGCGCGGCCTGCTTGTCGAGCAGCGGAACGGTGCCGAACACCTCGCGCGTGATCGACGTGACGATCGGGATGATCATGATGGCGACGATGATGCCGGCGGTCATGTAGCTGTAGCCGTTGCTCACCGGGACGCCGAACAACCCGCCGAGCACCGGAATGCCGCCCAGCGAGTCGTGGAACCACTCGTAGACCGGCACCAGCTTCGGCGCCAGCACGATGATGCCCCACAGGCCGAACACCACCGAGGGCGTCGCGGCCAGCAGGTCCATGACGGTGACCACCACGATGCGCAGGCGGGGTGGGGCGAGTTCGGTGAGGAACAGCGCGATCCCGATGGAGACCGGCACCGCGATGACCAGCGCGATCACCGAGACGACCGCCGTGCCGTAGATCAGCGCGAGCGCGCCGAACCGGCCCTCGTTGGCCACCCACTCCTTGCTCGTGACGAAGCTCAGCCCCTCCTCACGGAAGGCCGGCCAGGCCTCCCGGGCGGTGCTGAGCAGGATCAGTGCCAGGATCGCGAGGACGAGCAGCCCCGCTCCGACGCACAGAGTCTTGAAGAAGCGGTCGGCCCGCGCCGCCCCGCCCCGGTAGTTGAACGCGGTCTTGTCGATGACCCGCGGCGGCCGTTGCCCCGTGCGTGGCCTGGTGCTGGTGTCGGTCAATGGATTGCTCCCGGTCCGGTGCGTCGGTGCGGGGCGGGATCACTGTCGATCCCGCCCCGCACCACTCGCGTGGGGTCAGCTGACCTTGTCGAGCTGGGCCAGCGCCTTGGTCTTCAGCGCGTCCGGAAGCGGCGCGAAGCCGACCTCCTCGGCCAGTTTCTGCCCGTCGCCGAGCAGGTACGTGACGAAGCCGATCACGGCCTCCTTCTTCTTCGCGTCGTCGTACTTGGTGCGCACGAGGAGGAAGGTCGGCGAGGTGATCGGGTAGGTGTCGGCACCGGCGGCGTTCAGCGGGTTGTAGGACAGGTCGTCCTTCACCTCGGCACCGGCGAGCGCGGCCTGGGCGCCCTTGACCGACGCCTCGACGAACTTGCCGTCCTTGTTCTTGATCGCCGCGAACTTGAGGCCGCTGGCCTTGGCGTCGCTGTAGTCGACGTAGCCGATGGCGCCGTCGCCGTTCTTGATCAGCGTCGCCACGCCGGTGTTCTTCTCGCCGCCCTGGGTGTCGGCCGGCCACTTCACCGTGTCACCGCTGGCCAGCGTCCAGACGCCCTTGGCCGCGGAGTCGAGGTACTTGGTGAAGTTGCTGGTCGTGCCCGAGCCGTCGGACCGGTGCACCACGGTGATGTTCTTGCCGGCCGGCAGCTTCGCGTCCGGGTTGTCGGCCTTGATCGCCGGGTCGTCCCAGGTCTTGATCGTCCGCTGGAAGATCTTGGCGAGCGTCTCCGCGCTCAGCTGGAGCTTGTCGACGCCGCTCAGGTTGTACGAGACGGTGATCGGGGCGGCCACCGTCGGCACGTAGAGGAACGAGCCGGCGGTCGGGCCGTCGGTGTCCTTGACGAGGCTGTCGGTGCCGGCGAAGTCGTTCAGGTTCGCCCCGAAGTCCTTCTTGCCGGTGCCCGAGCCGGTGCCGTTGTAGGTGATCGTCAGGTTCGGAGCCTCGTCCTTGAACGCTGTGATCACCTCCTGGTAGTACGCGGCCGGGAAGGTGGCCCCGGTGGCCTTCAGGGAACCGGAGAGGCTCGAGAACTCGCTCCCCTCGGTTCCGCCGGTGCCGGTGTCGTCGTCGCCGTCACCGCACGCGGCCAGAGCCAGCGCCGCGACCGCGATTCCGGCGAGAACGCGCCTACGAACTAGGGTGCCTTTCACCTCTGGGTGCCTCTCTGTTCAAACGTTGTCTGATCAGAGACGCTGACAGCGGCAGGTAGCCGCCAAACCCGTCGGACGTGAACGGAAAATGAACATGGCATCTCGGTGCACCGGTGGCCCCGTGTCCGGGTTACCGTGCTTTTTCACTCGAGGGGAGCTTTGGGATGCGCGCAACGTTCCGGGAACAGCTCGACACGCTTCGCGGCTCCCTCGTGGTGATGGGGTCCGATGTGACGTCCGCCATGCGCTGGGCCACCCGGAGCCTGCTCGAAGGCGAGCTGGAGCCCGCGTCCAGGTGCATTGAGACGGCCGCCGCCATCCGCGACCGGCGCGAGGAGATCGAGGAGGCGGTCGTCATGCTCCTCGTGCGGCAGCAGCCGGTGGCGTCCGATCTCCGCCTGGCCCTGGCGAGCATGCGGGTGGCCGGCGACTTCGAACGGATGGGCGCGCTCGCCGAACACGTCGCCAAGATCATGCTCCTGCGCCACCCGGTCACGGCGGTGCCGCCGGAGGTGGCCGAGGTGGCCCGCCAGATGGCCGCCATCGCTGAGCAGCTGGCCTGGAAGGTCACCGGCGTGCTGGAGACCGGCGACGCCGCGCTGGCCGCCCAGCTCGACACCGACGACGACGAGATGGACGAGCTGCACCGCCAGATGTTCGAGGTGCTGTTCGGCAACTGGCAGCACGACGTCAAGTCGGCGGTCGACGCGGCGCTGCTGGCCCGGTTCTACGAGCGGTACGCCGACCACGCGGTCAACGCCGCCCAGCAGGTCGTCTACCTGATCACCGGCGTCTCGCCGGCGAACCAGGACTAGGCACAGGTCGGGTTCTCGCGGGGCGGGCCCGACGGGCAGAGGTAGAGCTCGCCGCCGGCCACGTGCCAGGGCTCGCCGTCCTTGCGGAACCAGTCGTCCTGCGTCTTGATCATCGGGATCCGGATGCCGGTGACGCCGCTCGCCGTCGTGAGGTCGGCCGTCACCAGGGCCCGGGCCGCGGGGCAGTTCGCGCCGCTGCACTTCTCCGGGTTCTGCAGCACCGTGCCGGTCACCCGGTACGCGTGCACGCCGATCGCGTGGAGCAGCGCCGCGAACTCGGTGGGGTCCTTGATCTTCGGGTCGAGCAGCAGCGCCAGCGCGGCGTCGGGGTCCTGCCGCTGCCACGCGTCCAGGTACGCCGCGGCCACCCGCTCGGCGTCGGCGCGGTCGGCGTCGTCGTCGGGCAGCACCCGGAACAGCGCCCACAGGCCACCGCCACCGCAGAGGAGGACCCCCAGGAGCACCGAGGTGAGGAAGATCACCAGTGTCCGGCTGCGGGATCGACGGCCGGCTCGCGGTGGCGCGACGGTCACCAGGCCAGGCTAATCGCCGGAGCGGAACTACCGTGGTCGGAATGCGTGGAGCTTTTGTGGTGACCGGTGGGGGCCGCGGTATCGGGCGGGCGATCGTCGAGCGGCTGCTCGCCGACGGAGCCGCGGTGGTCGTCGTCGAACGGGACGCCGTCGACGGTCTGCCCGCACCCTGCGTCACCGGTGATGCCACCGACGAGGCCGTCTGCGAGCGCGCGGCCGAACTGGCCGCGAGCGCCGCGCCCCTGGCCGGGTGGGTGAACAACGCCGCCGTGTTCCGCGACGCGTCGGTGCACTCCGACCCGCCCGCCACGGTGCTCGACCTGATCACGGTGAACCTGAACCTCGCCCTGGTCGGCTCCACCGTGGCGGTGCGGCGGTTCCTCGCGGCGGGCACGCCGGGCGCCATCGTCAACGTGTCGTCGCACCAGGCGCAGCGCCCGGTGCCGGGCTGCCTGCCCTACGCCACGGCCAAGGCCGCGATCGAGGGCATGACCCGCGCGCTCGCCGTCGAGTACGGCCCGCACGGCATCCGGGTCAACGCGGTCGCGCCGGGCTCGGTGGAGACCGAGCGGTGGACGGAGTACCTCGACGGCCTGGCACCGGCCGACCGCGCCGCGGTCACCGACGAGATCGCCGCGCTGCAGCCGCTGGGCCGGGTGGCCCGCGCCGACGAGGTGGCCGCCGCGGTCGCCCTGCTCCTGTCGCCCGACGCGAGCTTCATCACCGGCACCGTCGTTCCGGTGGACGGCGGCCGGGCCGCCCGCGGCCGCGACCCCGAGCCGCCGCGGCAATAACGTCGGACCCCCGTGGTACGACAACAGGCATGGAGAGAGAAGGGCCGTTCTGGGACTTCGTCGCCGGCCGGGCCGAGCCACCGCCGGCGGCCCGCACGCTGGGCTGGAAACTGGAAGACGTCGATCCGTCCGCCGGCACCATCCGCATCGCCTTCGAGGCCCGGCCCGAGTTCCTCAACCCGATGGGCAACGTCCAGGGCGGGTTCCTGGCCGCGATGCTCGACGACACGCTCGGCCCGGCCCTGGTCGCCACGCTGGAGCCCGATCAGTTCGCGCCGACGATCGAGTTGAAGGTCAACTTCCTCCGGCCGGCGCGCACCGGCACGCTGGTCGGCACCGGGCGGGTCGTGCACCGCGGCGGCACGATCGCGTTCCTCGAGGGCGACCTGCGCGATGCCGAGGGCACGGTGGTCGCCACCGCAACCGCCACCGCGCGCATAGTCCGGGCGGGCTGATGGCACACGTCGACTTCACCGTCCTCGCCGCCGAGCGGCTGGTGCTGCGCCGGTTCAGGCCGGCCGACCTGCCCACGTTCGTCGCCTACCGCAGCGACCCCGAGGTGGCGCGGTACCAGAGCTGGTCGGCGCCGTTCCCGACGGAGGCGGCCGAGCGCATGCAGGTCGAGCTGGCCGCCACGCACCCCGACACGCCGGGCGAGTGGTTCCAGTTCGCGGTGGCGCTGCACGGGTCCGAGGAACTCATCGGCGACTGCGGCGCCCACGTCCTGGCCGACGATCCGCGCCAGGCCGAGATCGGGTTCACGTTCGCGCCGGCGTGCCAGGGTCGCGGCTACGCCACCGAGGCGGTGCGCCGCCTGCTCGACTACCTGTTCATCGAGCGCGGCAAGCACCGCGTCACGGCCGCCTGCGACGACCGCAACGTCCGGTCGGCGGCCCTGCTGCGGCGGGTCGGCATGCGCCGCGAGGGCCTCACGATCGAGAGCGTCTGGTCCAAGGGCGAGTGGACGAACGACGAGCTCTACGCGGTCCTCGAAAGGGAGTGGCCGGTCACTTGACCTTCAACAAGGGTGAGGCGCCAGCATCCGGTGTCGTGGAGAGCGAACTGCTGACGATCGGCGAGCTGGCCCGGGCCAGCGGGTTGAGCGCCAGCGCGCTGCGGTTCTACGACCGGTCCGGCGTGCTGCGCCCGGCGTACGTCGACCCCGACACCGGCTACCGCTGGTACCTGGCCGGTCAGGTACGCCCGGCCCGGGTCGTGGCGACGCTGCGCCGGGTCGCGATGCCCCTCGCCGAGATCGGCAGGGTGCTCAGCGGCCCGCCCGCGGAGGCGACGGCGCTCATCGACGGGCACCTGCGGCGGCTGGAGACCGGCCTGGCCGACGCGCAGCGCGAGCTCTCCCGCGTCCGCGTCCTGATCGACCCGAGGGAGAGCACCATGACCACCTGTACTGTCGCCGCGAACGACCTGGCCGGCGCCCTGCGCGCCGTCCGGTTCGCCACCGGAACCGACCCCGAACTGCCGATGCTCGCCGGCGTCCTGATCGAGCTGTCGCCGGCCGAGCGGCTGGTGCGGCTCGTCGCCACCGACCGCTACCGCCTCGCGGTGGCGGCGGCGCCCGCCGTGCGCGCGGCCGGCACCGCGGTCCGGGCCATCGCACCGCCATCACTGGTCGACGACGTGAGCGCGCTGCTCGGCACGGCCGAATCGGTCGAGGTGACCGTCGACGGCGACCGGGTGACGGTGCGGGCCGGCGAGCGGGAGGCCACCGCCACCGCCCTGCCGTACGACTTCCCCGACTACCGCCGGCTCCTGCCCGGCGCCGCCACCCGTACCGTGCCGGTCGACGCGTCGCTCCTGCGCGAGGCCCTGGCCGGAGCGGGTGCGGTCGCCGTGCTCTCCGTCGGTGCCGACGACAGCGTGGGCGTCGAGACCGGTGCGCCGGTGGCAGACGCCGCGCGCATCGGCGTCAACCCGCAGTTTCTCTCCCAGGCGCTCGCGGCGGCCGGCAGCCGCCGGATCACGCTCGAAATGCGCGCGCCGGCCGAGCCGCTCATCCTCCGCCCGACCGACGGCGCCGCCGACACCTACTCCCTGCTGATGCCGGTGCGCCTGGAGTAAGCCCTGGAGTAAGCCCGGCCCAAGCGGACCATATCGCTCAGGTCGGGCCGTCGCGGGTCGATCCACCACCGGGGATCTCCTCCGGAAGGGTGGTCGGTGAAGCTGACCGGGCGCGAGACGCAGGCCCAGACGAGAGCGTTGTGGCGCGACCCGCTACTGGTCGGCCTGCTGTGTTATGCCGTCCTCGCCAGCGTGTTCTTCCTGTCCGGTTACGGCAGCCTCGAGGCGCGCGTCACGGTCTTCTGGATCCTGCAGGTCCCGGTCGACATCGCGTTGGCGGTGTTCTCGTGGCGGGTCCGCTCGCTCCCGGGCATCACCCCGGCCGCCCGCCGGTTCTGGACCGTCCTGAGCCTCTCCGCCGCGGTCATCTCGGTCGGCGACACCACCCACACGCTGCAGATCTCCGGCGATCCGAAGGTGGCCGACATCGGCGGAGGCCCGGTGCAGGCGATCTGCTTCGTGCTGGCCATCATCGCGATCACCGGGGTCATGCTCACCTACGCGCCGGGCAACGGCCGGGGCCGGGAACGCCTGCGGTGGTGGCTCGACTCCGTGACGGTGCTCGTCGGCGGTGGCGCGCTGGCCTGGTGCCTGGCCTTCGCCAGCGCCGACTCGGCCGGCGACGACGGGGTGGCGGAGGTCCTGGCCGGTGCGGGCGTCGTCCTGGTGACGCTGTTCGCCGCGGTGCGGATGGTGCTCAGCCGGGCCGCGCCGCTCACCCAACTGGCCGCCGCGCCGATGCTCGCGTCGGTCTTCCTGCAGTGCCTCGCGGTGTTCATGATGCCGGTGGAGCCGCAGGGACCGGTCGGGCCAGCCACGTACCTGATCCGGGTGCTGCCCTCGATCATGGCGGTGGCCGGGCCGATCATCCAGCATCTGCAGGCCGAGCGCGATCCCGCCGTGTTCGCCCCACGGCCGTCACGGCCGTTCAGCGCGCTGCCGTACATCGCGATCACGGTGACGTCCGGTGCGCTGATCGCGACGCTGCCGCCCAGCTCCGGCCTGCGGGTGTGGGGGGTCGTGATCGGGACGATCGGCACGATCACGCTGGTCGTCGCGCGTCAGGTGCTCGCGTTGCGGGAACTGGCCGAGCACGAGAAGCGGCTCGTCGAGCAGGCGTCCCACGACGCGCTGACCCGGCTGCTGAACCGGGCCGGCCTCGCCGAGCGGGCGGCCGACCTGCTCGCCGGCGACCGCACCGACGAGATCGCCCTGCTCCTCATCGACCTCGACGACTTCAAGACGATCAACGACACGCTCGGCCACGGCGTCGGCGACCGGTTGCTGGTCACGGTCGCCGACCGGCTGCGGGCGACGGCCGACCCGCTCGACCTGGTGGCGCGGTTCGGCGGAGACGAGTTCGCGGTGCTCGTCCACGACCGGCACGACCTCGACGGGGCAGCCCACCGGATCCTCGACGCCGTGTGCACGCCGGTCACGGTCGGCGAGCAGACGCTGCTGGTGCGGGCCAGCATCGGCGCCGCGGACGCCGACCCCGGCGACGACCTCGACGCGCTGCTGCGGCGCGCGGACATCGCGCTGTACGAGGGCAAGGACCGCGGAAAGGGCACGGCCGTTCGGTACGCGCCGGAGATGCGCACCCGTCTGGTCGAGACGGCCGAGATGGGTGCCCGCCTGCGCGACGCGATCGACGCGGGCGAGCTGCGCCTGGTCTACCAGCCGATCGTGCGCATCGACGACGGCCGGATCGTGGGCGCCGAGGCGCTGGCGCGCTGGTACCTGCCGGACGGCACGATGGTGTCGCCGGGCGAGTTCATCCCGGTCGCCGAGCGCACCGGGCTGGTCGTCCCGTTGGGCCGGTGGGTGCTGCGGGAGGCCTGCCGCGAGGCGGCCGGCTGGGTGCGGGCGCACGGATCCGGCGCGCCGGAGACGATCAACGTGAACGTCGCCGGCCGGCAGTTGCAGGAACCCGGCTTCGTCGACGAGGTGGCCGACGCCCTGGCCACGACGGGCCTGCCGGCGGGCCGACTCACCCTGGAGATCACCGAGACGGCCGCGCTGGAGGGCCCGCACGTGATGCGCACGCTGCACGAGCTGCGCGAGCTCGGCGTGCGGCTGGCCCTGGACGACTTCGGCACCGCCGCGTCGTCGCTCGGCCTGTTGCTGACCTGCCCGGTGACGTCGCTGAAGCTGGACCGCTCGTTCGTCGAGGGGATCACGACGGTGACCCGCCAGGCGGCCGTGGCCACCGCGGTGGTGCAGATCGCGCAGGCGCTCGACCTGGACGTGGTCGCCGAGGGGGTGGAGACGCCCGAGCAGGCGCAGCTGCTGCGCGGGCTCGGCTACCGGCGCGCGCAGGGTTTCCTGTACCACCGGCCCCAGCCGCCCGAGCAGTTGGCGGCGGTGTTCCGCAGTGTCACTCCGTCACTTCCCGCAGGGTCCCTGTCCTGACGTCGTAGACGAAGCCCCGCACGGAGTCCTTCCGCGGGATGAACGGGTCGGCCTTGATGCGGCGGATCGACTGCTTCACGTCGTCGTCGAGATCGGAAAATGCCTCGGCTGCCCACGCGGGCTTCAGGCCGGTTTCGGCCTGGATGTCGTTCTTGAACCCGTCGTCGGTGAACGTGAGCATGCCGCAGTCGGTGTGGTGGATGAGGATGATCTCCTCGGTGGCGAGCAGGCGCTGGCTGATCGCCAGGCTGCGCAACTGGTCGGCGGTGATCACGCCGCCGGCGTTGCGGATGACGTGCGCGTCGCCCTCCCCCAGGCCGAGCAGCCCGTACGGGTTGAGGCGCGCGTCCATGCAGGCGACCACGGCGACCTTGCGCGCGGGCGGCAGCGGCAGGTCGCCCTTGGCGAAGGCGGCGGCGTAGTTTCGGGCGTTGGCCAGCAGCTCGTCGGTGACGGTCATGCCTCAAAACCTATTGAGTTACTAGGTTTTGTCAACTCTGTCTTGGCGCCGGTAGCCGCGGCGGTTGGTTCGACGAGATCCAGCTGGCCAGCGCCGGCCGGTCGATCACCGTGATGCCGCACCGCACGGCGAGGTCGACCGCGTGCCCCGTGAGCCGGCCGGTGGTGACGAGCATGGTGACCTCGGCGTGGTGGATCGTCCACGCGGTGCCGTTGAGCCGCTGCACGTGCGGGCTGCCCACGCTGCCGCTGTAGCGCTTGCACTGCACCACGACCCGGCGCCCGTCGGGCGCGGCCGCCGTGATGTCGGCGCCGAGGTCGGCGGCCTGCCCGGTGACCTGCACCGAGCGGAACCCGGTGCGCCGCATGAGCCCGGCGACGTACTGCTCGAACTCGGGCCCGGTCATCGCGTCGATGCCGTTGCCCAGCCGGCGCCCGCGGCGCCGCGCCTTGCGCATCCGGTGGACCAGGTACCAGACCCCGCCCGCCACCGCGGCGACCGCCACCGCGCCGAGGCCGACCTGCCACGGGTGGCGACGCGTGTAGCGGTACGCCTCGAACAGCCCGTACCCGACGCCACCGGCAAGCACCAACCACACCAGCGGATGGACCTTCTTGCGCAGAAAACGCCGGATCCGCCGGGCCCGCACCCGCCGTTGCCGCTGTGCTTGCGCCGTACGCGCCACCTGTGCCGCTCCTTCACCAACCGGTCTGGATCTAGAACGGAGGGTATCGAAGGACTACGACACTTTTGATCCCGAGTAGGTGCCACCTCCCGCGGTGACACCTACTCGACAGCGGTGCCCGTTACGACCGTTGCTCGCGCAGGCGCAGCTCCGCCTGCGCCTGCTCCGGGGTGCCGGTGGGCAGTTCGTCGAACTCCGCGACCTGCCGCACCTCGACCACCGCCTCCATGTCGGTACCCTGCACCGCCAGCTCGACCGGGCACCGCTTCGCCCACTCGATGGCCTCTTCCTTCGAGCTGACCTGGAGGATGTAGAACCCGGCCACCAGCTCCTTCGCCTCGGCGAACGGCCCGTCGACCACGCTCTTGCGCCCGTTGGCGTACACCACCCGCGATCCCTGCGAGCTGTCGAACAGCCCCTCGGCCGCCAACAGCACGCCCGCCTTCGTCAGATCCTCCTGGTACTTGAGCATCCCCTCGATCAACTCGGTCGGCGGCAGCGGCCCGGCAACCGCGTCGGCGGCGACCCCTTCGGTGGCGTCGACCTGCGGGTCACCCTTGAGCAGCAGCATGAAGCGCATCGTCGGTTCACTCCTCGTCCTCGCGGGGTCCGGCTCGGACCCAGTCTCCATCAACGCGTCGGACGAGCTCCCACTACTTCGACACGGCCGCCGAAGATATTTCCGGCGACCCGATATCGGCCGCAGTGTCGGCCGGGACGTCGTCGGTCGCGTCGGCCGGAAGCTTCGGCGCGGGCGACGGCCACGGACGCAGGCCCTGAACGACGCCGCGGTAGAAGGTCTCGACCGATCCCACCACGGTCGGCACGAACGCGCCCCGCACGCCGGACCGCCGCTGCCCGAGCGGCGTGCACCCGGTGAGGCGGAACGCCTTGATGTCCAGCGACCGGTCACCGACCAGCAGCGCCGGCTTGGCCCGCACGTCGGCGAGCCGCTCGCACGCCGTCTCCGTCCTGCCCGCGAAGATCACCTCCACCAGGAGGTCACCCGGCGCCTCGTCACCCAACTGGCGCAACAGCCAGGCGACGCGGCGGGTGCTGTTCCACTCCTGCGGCGCGCCCACCTCGACCGATGTCCGTACCTGGCCCACCCGAACGTCGGCCACCACGGACAGCGGGCCGGCCGCACCGGGTACCCGCAGGGTCGCGTCGAGCGCGCCGTCGGCGGCCAGCCTCGTCAACACGGCCTGCCGGCGGGCGACCGGGTCGCCGGCCAACTTGCGCGGCATCACCGAGGCGACCGCGACGCCGAGATCCGCGGTCAGCTTCAGCGACAGCCACCGGACCAGCCGGAGCCACGCGTCCGCCACCGCCGGCGCCTTCCGGTCGCCGGCCCGCAGCGTGCCGGCGACGACCGCCTCGCGCACGGGAACCCACGCCGCACCCATGTCGTCGAACGTCGCGGCGCCGGACCGGGGATGGTCGAGGTACCGGATCAGCTCGGCGAGAATCCACGCCTGGGTGGGATCGGAGATGCCGCGGTGGGTGAGCGCCATGCGCGCCTCGTGGATGATCTCGGCCCAGGAGACGTGGATGAGCGCGACCTTCCTGGTCTTGCGCTTGTCGACGGAGATCGGGTGTTCGCCGGCCCCGGGCGAGATCTCGTTCGAGAGCGTGACGACGGCGTCGTATCCCTGCTCCCGCGCCACGTCGAGGTAATTCTCCACCTGCTCCCGCCGGAGCTGGCCGCTGCCGGTCTTGACCTCGAGAAGCGCGGTCCACACCCGCCCGGCTCGGGCGACCTTGAGCACGCCGTCCGGGATCACGGTGCGGTCGCCGAGGGTGAACTGGACCTCCGCGAACGTCTCGACGGTGCCACCGGGCCCACCGAGCCGGGTGGCGATGCACCGTCCGAACTGCTTGACCGCGTACATCGTCGACAGCAGTGCCGAGGTCGCCCGCTTCTCCTGCTCGTCGGCCGCCCCGATACCCGCGACCGAGAACAGCCGGGCGGACTGCCACCCGTCCCCGTCGGCCAGGCTGGGCACGCCGACCGCGCTCGTCGCCTTCTTCGGCCGCCGGGTCCGCACCCCGGTCGACCGGCTCCGGGTGGCCCGCGGCGCCGGCTCGACAGGCGCAGCCTCGACCGGAACCGGCTCCTTGACCGTCACAAACTCCTCGACCGACACCAGGTCCCCCACCGGTGCCGGGTCCTCGGCCAACACGACCACCGCGTCGGCCGGCTCGTCGGCCTCGACGGTCGTGACGTAGTCGGTCGCGTCCGGCGGGTCCGGGGTGGTGTCCTCCGGCTCCTCGTCGACACGGACGCCGAAGTCGGTGGCCAGGCCGGCGAGACCGTTCGCCCAGCCCTGCCCGACCGCGCGGACCTTCCACCTGTCGTTGCGGCGGTACACCTCGCCGAAGACGAAGGCGCTCTCCTCCGTCGCGTCCGTGATCTCGTACCGGGCGATGTGCTCGTCGGCGCCGTCGAGCACCACGAGGCGCAGGTCGCGGAGGTCCCCGAAACGCCCCCGATCGACGCTGGCGGCCAGCGCGATCGTCGAGACCTCGGCGGGAACGGCCTCCAGGTCGATCGCCAGCTTCTCCTCCACGCCGGCGTCGGTCACGGTCTGGCCGAGAAGGCTCACCGACCCGTCGACCGACGCCGGTTGGTTGTAGAAGACGAAGTCGGCGTCGCTGGCCACCTTGCGATCCGACCCCAGCAGCAACGCCGACGCGTCGAGCGTGCGCTCACCGCTCGCGTCGTTCCAGCCGAGGACGATCCGCAGTCGCTGAACGTCGATCGGCAACTCGAAATTCTCGCCCTTTACGATCCGTCGAGCCTCCATGCGCGGAGAGCGTAGACCGGTCAGTTCCCGGCGGAGTGCCCCTCGACCACACGGTGGCGCATCGGGCCGGAGGACCGTCCGCGGGTACCTGTGGGCTTCAGCCGAACGACCATGCGGCGCCACGGGAGGGCGACCAGCACCCAGCACGTGGTCGTCAGCGAGACGCCGACCACCACGTCGAGGAGGTAGTGGTTGGCGGTCAGCACCACCGTGGCGATCATCGCCATCGGCAGGACGACCCCGAGGGCCTTCAGCAACGGGCGCCGGGCCGCCGCCACGATCGCCAGGCCGATGAGCAGGTTCCAGCCGGCATGGAGGCTGGGCATCGCGGCGAACTGGTTGGTGAAGATCGTCGGCTGCAGCACCCGGTACGAATGCGACGTCAGCGTCACCGTGTCGGCCATGCCGAGGCCGGCCAGGCGGGGCGGGGCCACCGGGAACAGCGCGAAGAACGCGAAGCCGATCGCGCCCGAGAGCATCATCGCGTTGCGGAGGCGGAGGTACACCGCGGCGTTGTACCGGGCCAGGATCAGGAACGTGGTGACGATCACCGGCCAGTGGCCCCAGATGTACACCCAGTTCAGCACGGTACGGAGCGCCTCGGACGAGGCCAGGTCGCGCTGCAGGGCCGGCTCGTGGTAGATCCCGAGCCAGCGTTCCCAGCCGATGATGCGGTGCGCGTTCTCGACCGCGACCGAGGGGTCGCTGTTGGTCGCGCCGCGCACCAGGAAGTAGACGGCCACGGCGGCGGCCACCACCGCGATCTGCGGGAGAACCCGCACGGCCTTCGTCGTGGTCGCGGCCGCCGGCGGCTTGCCGGCCGCCGGCACACGGTCCTTTGTGGACCGGGACGGACGCACCTGGCGCGGCACAGCCGGCTGCTGGACATCCCCCCGGACAACCTGCGGTACTGCCTCGCGGATCGCCATGAGCTCAGCTTCGGGGATCGATGCCGATAGGCCATCCGGATCGGGCACCGGAGTTAACCCTGATTCGCTCCGTAGGGGTTGCTCAGTTGTCATAGCGGTACAGGTCGTACTTCGTCATGATGCCCGTCAGCAATGAGGTGTAGTTCGGGTCGGTCGCGTACCCGGCCTTGTGCACCTCCGCGGCGAACTGGTTCGGGTTGGTGGAGTACTGGAACGCGTTGGCGTAGCGCTTCATGCTCGACAGCGTCAGCGAGTGGTCGCGCAGCGAGTCCAGCGTCGAGGCGTACACCTTGAACGACTCCATGGCGGGGTGGCAGCCGGTCGAGTCGCACTCCTTGGTGGGGAAGATCCGGCAGCCGATCGCGGTTCCGGTGGCCTTGCCGAGCGGGCACTTCATCCCGAAGTAGTTGTTGGCGGTGCGCGGGATGTCGCCGCGGCCCCATCCGGACTCCAGGATCGCCTGCGCCATGATGACCGACGCCGGCACCTTGTACTCGCGGAAGTTGTGCATCGCCGGCGCGGCGACCATGGTGATGAACGCGGTCTGCTCGGCGGTGAGGCCGGCCTTCGGCGCCGGCACCACGGGCGCGACCGGCGCGACGACGATCGGGCTGTTGCACGTCGTCGGCGTGCTCATCACGTTGGTGACGTACGAGTGCGACACGTAGCGGCCCTCGCCGATGCGGTCCCACACCGTCGTGGTGCCACCGGGCCCGGCCACATTGGTACCGACCTCCTGGCACAGGATCTGGACGACCTGCGCGGCGCTGAGGTTGCCCACCGACGGCGCGGTGGTCGACGGTCCACTTCGGACATTCACCCACTGCCGGGCGGTGGCGGTGACCGGAATCTCGTCGCACTTCACCGGCTCGCCGACGACGTCTTTGACGTACGAGTGCGACACGTACCGGCCGCCACTCATCCGGTCCCACAACGTCGTGGCGCCACCGGGTCCGTTGACGTTCGTGCCCACCTCCTGGCAGAGAATGGAGACCGCTTGCCCGCCCGAGAGCGAGCCGACCGACGGCGCGGTGATCGAAGGTCCACTTCGGACGTTAACCCACTGCCGGGCGGTACCGCCCACGGCGTAGGTGGTGACGTCCGACACGCTAACGTCCGCGGCGGCGGCGGGTGCCGCACCAAGGGTCAGCAGCGGTGCGACAGCGAGCAGGGCAAGAGCGATGCGACGCATGAGGGGGCAACCTTCGGCCGAGGGACGCGGACGAACACAAGGGTTCGTGCGCCCGGGTCGGACCGACGGTCGCGATGAGGTGCGAAGAGGTAGTTAGGCCCGTAACTGGTCGATCGCTCGATAGATCCGGGTGGCCGAGATCGGGTACGGCGTACCGAGGTTCTGCGCGAACAGGCTCACCCGCAGCTCCTCGATCATCCAGCGGATCTGCAGCAGGTCGCCGCTCATCGGCACCTGGCCGCGCAGCTCGCGGTACTCCCGCTCGATCTCCTGGAGCTGGCCCATGAGTTGGGCGTCCCGGCCCGCCCGGTCGGGCAGGCTGTCGAGGCGACGCTCGATCGCGCGCAGGTACCGGGGCAGATCGGGCAGCCGCCACCATCCGGTCGCGGTGACGAATCCCCGGTACACCAACGCCTTCAGCTGCGACCGCACGTCGAGCACGGCGTTCGGCACGGAACCGGCCAGCGCCGCCAGCCGTTGCTCGACGGCGTAGGCGAGCCCGAGGATCGGCGTCACCTTGCCGACGGTGTCGAGAACGGTGCCGACGAGTTGCGGCCGCACCTTGTCGCGCAGCGCGACGAAGCCGGCCTCGTCCCACACCGGGCCGCCGGCATCGGCGACGAGCTTGTCGAGGGCCGCGGCCACGCAGTCGTCCAGAAGATCGGGGACGCCCTTGTGTGGGTTGCGCCCCAACGCGAGCTTGGCGTGGTTGCTCAGCCGGCCCACCACCTGCTTCACCGGTGGCGGGATGGTCAGGAGCAGCAGGCGCCGGGTGCCCGTCCACATGTTCGCGGCCTGCTCCCCCGGCGTCTCGAACAGCCGGACGCCGACGGAGTCGCCCTCGTCGACGAGCGCCGGATACGCGGTGACCGTGAAGCCGGCCAGTTCGCGCGTCACCTCGCGGGGCAGCGCTCCGAGCGTCCACTCGCGGAGCCCGCTCCGTTCCAGCTCGGAGCCCGCGGCCGCGACGGCCGCGCGGACCTCGCCCCGCAGCGACGCCTTCAGCACGGCCAGATCGCGCCCCTGACCGCGCACCTGACCGCTCTCGTCGCGCACCCGGAAATACATCTTCAGGTGATCGGGGACGCGGTTCCAGTCCCAGTCCTCGCGGGCGATCTGCTCGCCGGTGAGGCGCAGCAGGTGGTACTCCAGGGCGTCGAGCAGCGGTTCGTCGGTGGGTTCGCCGAGCCGACCGAGGACATCGGCGACCGTGTCGGGCACCGGGACGAAGTGCCGCCGCACCGGTTTCGGCAGCGACCGGATGAGCTGGGTCACCACCTCCCCGCGCAGCCCCGGCACCTGCCACTCGAACGGGCCCGGGGAGATCTGTCCCAGTAACGCCAACGGAATGTCGACGATGACGCCGTCGTCGGAAGCGCCGGGCTCGAACCGGTATGTGAGTGGCAGGTCGAGCCCGCCGGGCGTCCACGTTCCCGGGAAGTCGTCGGGGCTCACGCCGGCCGCGATCGCGTTGAGCAGCATTTGGCGGGTGAACGTCAAAAGGTCCGGCTGCTCGCGCCGGACCCGTTTCCACCAGGTGTCGAAGTGCCGCGCGGATACGGCCTCCGCGCCGATCCGCTTGTCGTAGAAGTCGAAGAGGACGTCGTCGCTGACGACGATGTCGCGCCGGCGGGTCTTCTCCTCCAGCTCGGCGACCTCGTCCAGCAATGCCTGGTTGGACGCGAAGAACCGGTGCTGTGTCTGCCAGTCGCCCTCGACGAGCGCGTGCCGGATGAACAGCTCCCGGGCCAGCGGCGCGTCGACGTTCGCGAGCAGCACGCGGCGCTGCCCCACGATCGGCACGCCGTACAGCGTCACCCGTTCGTACACCATCGCCGCACCCTGTTTGGAACTCCAGTGCGGTTCGCTGTAGGCGCGCTTGACCACGTGGCCCGCAAGCGGCTCGATCCACTCGGGCTCGATGCGGGCGTTGACCCGGGCCCACAACCGTGACGTCTCCACGAGCTCCGCCGAGACCACCCACTGCGGCGTCCGCTTGAAAAGCACCGAACCGGGGAACACCGCGAACTTCGTGCCGCGGGCTCCGAGGTACTCGTTGCGGTCGCCCTCCTTCAACCCCACGTGCGAGAGAAGACCGGCCAGCAGGGCCGTGTGGATCCGCGCGGGATCGGGTTCCGCAAGCTCGTTGAGCGTGACGCCCAGCTGGCGTGCCACCTGCTTCACCTGGCCGTGCAGGTCCTGCCACTCCCGCACCCGGAGGTAGTTCAGGAACTCGTCGCGGCACATCCGCCGGAAGCCGCTGGACGACCGCTGTTTCTGTTCCTCCCGCACGTAGTTCCAGAGGTTCAGGTACGCCATGAAGTCCGACGTCGGGTCGGCGAAGCGGGCATGCTTCTCGTCGGCCGCCTGCTGCTTCTCGGCGGGCCGCTCCCGCGGGTCCTGAATGGACAGTGCTGCCGCGATCACCAGCACCTCGCCGACGCAGCCGTTGCGGTCGGCCTCGATCACCATGCGGGCCAGGCGCGGGTCGATCGGCAGTTGCGCGAGCTGGCGCCCGAGCGGGGTGAGGTTCCGGTCGGCGGTGAGCGCGCCGAGTTCCTCCAGAAGCTGCATGCCCGCGGTGACGTTGCGCTTGTCGGGCGGCTCGATGAACGGGAACGCGGCGATGTCGCCCAGCCCGAGCGACGTCATCTGCAGAATCACCGACGCGAGGTTCGTCCGCAGAATCTCCGGATCGGTGTAGGCGGGCCGGTTCGCGAAGTCCTCGGCCGAATACAACCGGATGCAGATGCCCGCCGCGACCCGGCCGCACCGCCCGGCCCGCTGGTTCGCCGATGCCTGTGACACCGGCTCGATCGGCAACCGCTGCACCTTCGTGCGGCTGCTGTAGCGGGAGATGCGGGCGGTGCCCGGATCGACGACGTACCGGATGCCCGGCACGGTGAGCGAGGTCTCGGCGACGTTGGTGGCGAGCACGATGCGCCGGCCGGTGTGCGCCGCGAACACCCGGTGCTGCTCGGCGATCGACAGGCGTGCGTAGAGCGGCAGCACCTCGGTGTTGCGCAGGTTGCGTTTGCCGAGCGCGTCGGCGGTGTCGCGGATCTCCCGCTCGCCGCTGAGGAACACGAGCACGTCGCCGGAGCCCTCCAGCGCGAGTTCGTCGACCGCGTCGCAGATCGCCTCGATCTGGTCGCGCGGCTCCTCCGACGGGTCGTCGGGATTGTTGACCGGCCGGTACCGCATCTCCACCGGATACGTGCGGCCGGACACCTCGATCACCGGCGCGTCGCCGAAGTGGCGGGAGAACCGCTCGGTCTCGATGGTGGCCGAGGTGATGATCACCTTGAGGTCGGGCCGGCGCGGCAGCAGCTGCTTGAGGTACCCGAGAATGAAGTCGATGTTGAGGCTGCGCTCGTGCGCCTCGTCGATGATGATCGTGTCGTACCTGGTGAGCGACCGGTCGCGGGCCAGCTCGGTGAGCAGGATGCCGTCGGTCATGATCTTGACCAGCGTGTCGTCGCGGGTCTGGTCGGTGAACCGCACCTGGTAGCCGACGGCCTCGCCCAGCGTCGTGCCGAGTTCCTCGGCGACCCGGTCGGCCACCGTGCGGGCCGCGATGCGCCGGGGCTGGGTGTGGCCGATCATGCCGCGGATCCCCCGGCCGAGCTCCAGACAGATCTTGGGCAGTTGGGTGGTCTTGCCCGACCCCGTCTCCCCCGCGACGATCACCACCTGGTTGGCGCGGATGACGTCGGCGATCTCGTCCTTGCGCTGGCTGACCGGCAGCGCCTCGGGGAACGTGATCCGCGGCGCCGCGCCGGTCTTGTCGCCGAGGGAGGCGACGGCGGCGCGGCGGCGCTCGACCCGCTCGGCGGCCGCGGCGATGTCGGCGTCGATCGCGGCCATCGCGGCGGCGCGGTCGCGCGCCTTGCGGGCCCCGTCGAGGCGACGGCGAAGGCGCCGCTCGTCGGCGACCATCAGATCGCCGAGACGGTGGCTACGGGGGCGCGGCTCCTCGGACATGACCCGGCAAGGATAGGCAGGCGTCGCCCCGAGGCGCCCCTGGTTAACTCTTCAGCCGACCGGCGCGCCGCCGATCAGGGGGACATGGGTCGGTTCTGGCTGTACTGGCTGATGCTCGGTGCCGCCGCGATCGGCGGGTACTTCCTGGTACCACAGAACACGGGCGCCTCCGGCGTCTACTACTGCGTGATCTCGATGATCTCCGCGTTGATGATCGTCGTCGGGGTTCGGATGCACCGGCCGGCCAAGCCCCTGATCTGGTACCTGCTCGCCGCCGGCCAGGTCGTCTGGGCGGTCGGCGACATCGTGGAGAGCGTCAACAAGTTCGTGTTGGGACGCGATCCGTGGCCGTCCGAGTCGGACGCGGTGTACCTGTCCGGCTACGTGGTGATGGCGGCGGCGCTGTTCGTCCTCATCCGGGGTCGCACGCCGGGACGCGACCGGGCCGGCCTGATCGACGCCGGCATCATCGCCACCGGCCTGACGCTGGTGGTCTGGACGTTCATCATGCGGGAGAACTGGGCCGCCGACGACACCGTCATCGGGCGGCTGACGTCGCTGTCCTATCCGGTCGGCGACATCCTCCTGCTCGTGATGCTCGCCCGGCTGATCATCGCCCCCGGCGCCCGCACCGCCAGCTACCGGCTGCTCATCTCGTCGCTCGGCGGGCTGCTGGTCGTCGACCCGATCTACACCTACGTGACCACGGTCGGCGTCTACGAGGGCGGTCTGATCGACCTCGGTTGGCTGGCCTCCTACGTCCTGTGCACCGCGTCGGCGCTGCACCCGTCGATGCGGTCGCTCTCGGAGACCTCGCCCGACAAGGCCGAGCGGCTGACCACGCACCGGGCGATCCTGCTGACCATCACCGTGCTCCTCGCCCCGGTGATTCTCATCGAGCAGGGCCTGTTCCACTCGGAGGACATCGCCTGGGAGGCGGTCGCCATTTGCGCGATCGTCCTGTTCCTGCTGGTGATGCTGCGCATGTTCGGGCTGGTGAACCAGGTGCAGGACCAGGCCGCGCAACTCGACGCGCTGGCGCACAACGACGCGCTCACCGGCGTCCCCAACCGGCGCGCCTGGGACCTGGAACTGGCCCGGCGGATGGCCAACGCCAGTCACTCCGGCGAGGACGTCGTCGTCGCGATCCTCGACCTCGACCACTTCAAGCGGTTCAACGACCAGTACGGCCACCAGGCCGGCGACCGGCTGCTCAAGGAGGCGGCCGCCGCGTGGCGGGCCGAATTGCGCGCCACCGATCTGCTGGCCCGGTACGGCGGCGAGGAGTTCGGCGTCTGCATCACCGGCATGACGGCGGCGGCCGCCGCGAAGCTCATCGAACGGATGCTCGCCGTCACGCCGCTCGGCCAGACGTTCTCCGGCGGCCTGGCCGCGTGGACCGGCGAGGAGGCGCCGGAACGGTTGGTCGCCCGCGCCGACGCGGCGCTGTACGGGGCGAAGAGTGCCGGCCGCGCGTGCGTCATGGTCCACACCGGACAGTCGGTCACCGCACCGGTCGCCGACCCGTTGGGGGCAACAACAGGTTGAGGTCGCCGAACTCGTGCCACAGGTAGCGGGCGTCGACCGCGGCCGCGTAGCAGCGCGCGAGCAGGTCGGTGCCGGCCACCGCCGCGAGCATGTCCAGGTGCGACGCGCGCGGCTCGTGGAACCCGGTCAGCAGCCCGTCGACCACGAGCACGCCGCGATCGGGGGTCACGATCAGGTCGGTCCAGCCCTCCGCCGGGCGGACCGCGCCGGAGGAGTCGGCCGCCGTCTCGATCGCGCGCACCGCGGTCGTGCCGACCGCGATCACGCGGCCGCCGTCGTGCCGGGCCCGGTTGACGACGCGCGCGGTGGTGGCGGATACCGAAAAGCGTTCAGGATAGGGACGCTCGTGAGCTTCCGGGCTCGCGACGCCGGTGTGCAACAGGACGGGCGCGAACTGGACGCCCCGCGCGACCAACCGGGTGACCAACCGGTCGGTGAACGCCCGCCCCGCGCTCGGCATCTCGGCGCTGCCCGGGTGCTCGGCGAACACGGTCTGGTAGAACTCGATCGGCCAGTCGCGGCGCACGTAGTTGTACCGGATCGGCCGGCCGTACCGGTTGAGGTACTCGCGAACGGTTCCCGGAACGTCCACGGTGGCCGCCCACAGCCGGCCGTCGCTGAACGGCTCGGTGAGCGTCACCGTCGCGTTGCCCGGCAACGGGTACGTCTCGCCCGGCTGGCCGTCCCCGTACGGCGCGGTTGCCTTGCCGGCGTTGCGGCGCAACTCGACGAGCCACCGGCCGTCGGCCAGTTCGGTGGAGAGGTGCAGCGCCATCGGCCGGCCGCGCACCGGCAGCGCCGCCGGCAACGTGCCCGACGTGTTGACCACGAGCACGTCGCCGGCCCGGAGCAGCGACGGCAGGTCGGTGAAGCGGTGGTGGTGCACGCCGTCGCCGTCACCGACGAGCAGCCGGACCTCGTCGCGGGCGAGCCCGCGCGCCTCCGGCGGTTCGTGCGCCTCCAATGTGGACGGCAGGGCGAAGTCCAAGACGGTCATCGCTCACTCCAGATCATGACGGTGGCACCGGCCGGGCCGGGTACCTCGAATCCGTAGTGCCCACGCGGGTAGCGGTGCGGCGCGACGCCGAATCGCCCGGCGAACGTGTTCACCGCGCTCTCGCCGTCGACCTCGAAGGCCAACGGTGGAGGCCGCGCCGGGCCGGGCTGGATGCCCTCGACCAGCTCGATGACCGCACCCTCCGCCGCGCGGAGCACGCTGCCGCGCTCGTGCGGGTGCTCCCAACCGTCCACTTCGGACAGTCCGATGTGGTCGGTGTAGAAGCTCCGCGCCGTCGCCAGATCCGTGACGACGTACGGCAACCACAGCGTCTTCACGCGGCAACCAGTTCCGAGATACGCACACGGCCCGACGCGGGACGGGTCTTCAGCAGGCGCAGGAACCCGGGCACGGCGGCGGCCGGCTCGGGCCGGTCGCTGATGTCCTCGCCGGGGAACGCCTCCTGGTGCATCCGGGTGCGCAGGTCGCCCGGATCGACCCACCAGACGCGCACGGTCGGCTCCTCGGCGGCCAGGATCCGGCTCGCCTGCTCGACCGCGGCCTTCGCCGACCCGTAGCCACCCCAGCCCTCGTACGCCTCGACCGCGGCGTCCGAGGTGACGTTGATCAGCGCGCCGCCCCGCGCCCGGAGCCCCGGCAACGCGGCCTGCGCCAGCGCGATCGGCGCGATGACGTTCACCTCGTACACGGTCCGCAGCACGTCGAGCGGGTACTCGGCGAGCGGCGGCTGCGGGCTCGGGCCGAGGATCCCGGCGTTGTTGACCACGAGGTCGGCACCGCCGAGCGCGTCGGCCGCCGCGATGAGCGCGGCGCGGTGCGCGGGATCGGTGACGTCGCCGGCGATCGCGGTCGCCGACGGGCCCAGCAGCTGGGCGGCGGCCGTGAGCGCCTTTGCGTCGCGGCCGTCGACCACGACCCGCCATCCGGTGTCGACCAGACTTTCGGCGAGCGCGAACCCGAGCCCGCGGGAGGCGCCCGTAACAATCGCAACAGTCATGCCACCGACGCTATGACCGCCGGTTCGCCGTGCCCTCGGGCGCAGGTCGGCCACGTCCTCGGTCTTTGGTCCTAGGACTCCGTTGTTTACGCGTCCGCGGCGGGTAGCTTCGTGAGCATGACCCGCTCAGACCGGGCCGAGCTGCGCGAGGTGAGCGCGGCTGTCCTGGCCGTCACCGCGCACCTGTCGGTGCGAGACGTGCTGCGGACGATCCTGTCGGCGGCACAACGCCTGGTCGACGCGCGGTACGCCGCGCTCGGGGTGCCCGACAAGAAGGGCTCGTTCGCCGAGTTCCTCGCCGTCGGCCTCACCGACGAGCAGTGGCGGGCCATCGGGCCGGTGCCGCGCCGGCACGGGCTGCTCGGCGACCTGTTGTGTGACCCGGAACCGGTGCGGTTGCGAGACGTGAGCACCCACCCGCACTTCTCCGGCTGGCCGTCGGCACACCCGCCGATGACCGCGTTCCTGGGCATCCCGATCGTCTACGACGGCGAGATCCTCGGCGAGCTCTTCCTCGCTGACAAGTGCACGCCCGGCGGTTTCACCGAAGACGACGAGGAACTGGCCAAGCTGCTCGCCGGGCACGCCGCGATCGCGATCGTCAACGCCCGCCTGTACGAGCGCAGCCGCGAACTGTCCATTGTGGAGGAACGGCAGCGGATCGCGCGGGAACTGCACGACGCCGTCACGCAGAAACTGTTCAGCCTGCGGCTCACGGTCGAGGCCGCCACGGCGTTGCTCGACACCGACCGCGACCGCGCCGCCGACGAACTGGCCACCGTGAAGCGGCTGGCCGCCGACGTCGCCGACGAGATGCGCGCGGTGGTCGCCGGCCTGGTACCCACCGACCTGGCCGGTGACGGCCTCGACGCCGCGCTGCGCAAGCAGATCGAGTTGCTGAACCGCGTGCACGCGGCCCGCATCGGCATCGCCACCGACGACCACTGTCCGGTGCTGCGGGCCGACCGGCAGGAGGCCGCGTACCGCATCGCACAGGAGGCGCTGCACAACGCGTTGCGGCACGCGGATCCGACGCACATCGCGCTGACGCTGCGAACGCGCGGCCACGAGGTCGAACTGTCCATTGTGGACGACGGCACCGGCTTCGACGTCCGCGCTTCGGAGGCCGCCGGGCGCCGGCTGGGCCTGGTGTCGATGCGGGAACGCGCGAGGGCGGTCGGTGGCCGGCTCGACGTGACGTCGTCGACGTCCGAAGGAACCACGGTCCGCCTCGTGCTGCCTGCGGGAGAGCTCGATGACTGAGCCGATCCGCGTCCTCGTCGTCGACGACCATCCGGTGGTGCGGCAGGGCCTGCGCACGTTCCTCGACCTGCAGGGCGACCTCACCGTGGTCGGCGAGGCGGGCGACGGCGACGCCGCGGTGGCCGCCGCGATCGAGCACCGCCCCGACGTGATCCTGCTCGACCTGCGCATGCCCGGCGCCGACGGCACGGTGGCGCTGCGCGGGCTGCGCGAGTGCGGCGTGCCGTCGAAGGTGCTGGTGGTCACCAGCTTCACCGACCCGGGCGCGGTCGTGCCCGCCCTGCGCGCCGGCGCCGCCGGCTACGTCTACAAGGACATCGACCCGCCCGCCCTGGCGGCGGCGATCCGCGCCGTGCACGCCGGTCACGTCCTCATGAACGCCGACGTCCTCCGCCTCCTCGCCGCCGGCGACGGCGCTCCGCCCGGCGCCGCCCTCACCCCCCGCGAACGCGATGTGCTCGTCGAGATCGCGCGCGGCCACTCGAACCGCGAGATCGCCCGCGCGTTGAACGTCTCGGAGAAGACCGTCAAGACCCACGTGAGCGCGATCTTCACCAAACTCGGCGTGGCCGACCGCACCCAGGCCGCGCTTCACGCCGTGCGAGTCGGCCTCGTCTGAGCCGCGACGCCTGCCTCGCGGGCGAACGCGCGGGCCGGGCCGTCCAGCCGGTAGCGGTGGCCGTCCGGGGTGGTCAGGCGGTGCAGCAGTCCACTGTCCGCGATCGCGTCGAGGCGGGCGCGGGCGACCTCCGGCGTACAAGCTGTCGCGGCGGCGACGGCCCTCGGCGTCAGCGCGGCCGGGTCCGCGGTCGTCAGGAGGGCGAACATCCGCCTGGTGGTCCCGTCGAGGGTGTCGTGAGCGGCCGCCAGCCGGTCGCGGACCGCAAGGTCGCCGGCGGTGAGCAGGTCGAGGGGACGCGGTGCGGTCGCCAGCAGGGCCAGAAGGTCCGACGGGGACACGTCGGGATGGGCGGCCAGCCGGATTCCGACGGCCCGCAGCGCCAACGGTGCGAACCCGCACCAACGGGCCAGCGGCTGAAGGTCCGCCGGGTCCCGGCCCGCGGACCGGCGGATCAGGTCCACCGCGGCCTGCTCGTCCAGCGGATCCACGCCGATGTGCCGGGCGCCCTCCAGCCCGAGCAGCCGCCGGTGGCTGGTGACCAGGACGGCGCACCCCGACGACCCCGGCAACAGGCTCCGGACCTGTGCCTCGGTCGCCGCCCCATCGATCACCACGAGGACCCGCCGGTCGGACAGGTACGAGCGCAGCAGCGCCGCCCGGTCGACCGGGTCGGTCGGTACATGACCGTCGGACGGGCCGACGGCGAACACCGCGTGGGCGAGCGCGTCGGCTGTGCCGCGCAGGTCCAGGAACAACTGGCCGTCGGGGAATTTCGCCCTGACCCGGTGGCCGACGTGCACCGCCAGCGCGGTCTTCCCGACGCCCACCGCGCCGTTGACCACGACCACGGACGGGCAGCCCCGGACCCGTCCAGTCGCCGGTTCGGCGGTGAGCGCGCCGACCACCTCGTCGCTCACCCGGCCGCGTCCCACAAGGTCGGGCACGGCCATCGGCAGTTGGGCCGGCACCCGCGTCTCGCCGTCACCGGGCCGCGGCCGGCTCGGTACCGGTTCGCCCGGCCACGGCTCGCCCGGCCACCGACCGACCGCCTGCCGGCTCCGGACGCCGCGCAGCACGGCAACCTGCGCCTCGTCGAGGTTCAGGACCCGGGCGATGCGGACGAGCGAGTCGCGGCGCAGGCGGCTGTGCACGTTGCGCTCGATGTTGCTGATCGCGCGCACGCTGAGTCCGGTCAGGTCGGCGACCTCCGCCTGGGTCATGCCGGCTCGGCGCCGCGCACCGGCGACAACCTCACCGGGCGACCGGTTCCGACCGCTCTCATCGCTCATCCCGTCTTCCCCCATGATCGAGGTCGTTCGGGTATCTAACAATTTCCCCTATCGAAAGGATGCACATGGCGACCGGAATCGGCTTGTTCTCCTTCCCACCACCGCGCCGGTCGCCGCCGTCGGGCAGTCGGTCCTCGCCAGGGAACGGTGACGAGTGCGGCAGGCACCCGGCTGGTCCTCGTCATCGGCACGCCCGTGGTTTCGAATGTCATGTGGACAGGAAAGCGACACTGATCGGCAGGTCCGGACGCCTGCTCCGGACGTGGGCGACCAACTGTTCGGCAGCCGGGGCCACCACCAGCAGCACCGGCCTGCCGGCCCGTGCGAGCGTGTCGGCGAGCTTCTCCGGGTCGTTGGCGAACGCCGCCGCCCCGTTCCCGTACAGAACGGCGTCGGTGATCCCGCTCGTGCGCTGGAGCGTCGACACGTACAACGTCTGCAGGTAGCTGGCGAGGAACTCGCCGGTCAGGACGACGGTGATGCTGCCGGGACGCGGCGGGTACCGGCGCGCGATGTCACGGATGGCGGCCGCGATCGGACCGTTCTCCGTGACCGGTGCGCCGGAGTGCCACTTCCGACTGATGGACTCGCCGTGACCCGGTCGCCAGGGCGTGTCGTCGACCACCGCGCCGGACGAGACCACCAGGGCCGCCGTGACGAGGGCCGGTAGGACAGCCCGGGCGGCGTCGATGCGCCTGCCGCCGGCGGGACGCGGGAGAAGCACGCACACGCCGCTCACCCCCGCGAGGAGCACGACGAGGACCCCGTGCCACGCCTTCTCTGAGTAGTACGGCGCCTCGGCGCCGCTCACCAGCCGGTACCCGAGGAAGCCCGCCGGCAGCATCAGTACCGCGCCGAGCGTCCACAGGTACGAGCGCCAGACGCTCAACCGCCGGAATCTCACCCCACGGCCCGCCGGCCGCAGGACGGCAGCGGCGATCACCAGCCCGAGGATCAGCATCATCGCCCGACTCGCCGGCAGCACGCCGCCCGCCGCCGCCACCAGGTCACCGTGACCGCCGAGCACCATCCCCAGCCCGATCGGCAGCACCGCGAGCGTGCCCGCCACCCCGCCGGTCACCACCACGAACCTCCGCATCACCAACCGGCGTCGCCGCAAGGCCCAGATCCCGATCGCGAGCAGCGCGGACGGCAGATACAGCTCGTACCCGAACCCGAGCATGACCAACAACGCGCCGACCACCATGACCTGCTCGCGCACGTCGCGGGCGCGCCGGCTCAGCACCGCGACGAGCAGCACGAGCGCGGTCAACCCGAAGAGCTGGCTAGGGAACCCGTACGGGGTGAGAACCGCCAGGTCGCTGTATACGAGCTGACTCGCGAGGAACACGACCAGCGGCACCCGCCAGGGTCCCGACAGCGGGCCGGCGATCCACGAGGCCGCCCACAGCAGCGCCAGCGCGAACAGGCCGTAGCTGCCCAGGAGGAACCACGTGTAGTGGTCCATCGCGCTCGTGGCGCTACCTGGCCCCGTCGACGACCGGACAAACCCGTCCAACATCCCGGTGGTCAGGTGCCATCCCGACGGGTAGTACCGCAGGACGTCCCACAGGTACGGCAGCTCCTCGGGCGTGTGCCAGTAGGCGTAGCCGCCGATCTGCCGGAGCGAGTCGAAGATGGCGACGTGACGGGCGTGGTCCTCACCGCCGACGAGCAGGGCGATCCGCCCGGTCGAGTCGGTCCGCAGGTGCGGCACGGCCACGTAGGCCCACACGCCCACCGCCGCCACGACGGTGAACGCGTCCGACCCGGTGGGCAGCGGCAACCGCGGCGAGCGGCCGGTGTACACGCTGATCGCGCCGAGGACGGTGAGGGCCGTCCCCGCGACGGCTACCGGCGCCGTCCCGAACGGCCAGGCGGCGAACAGCAGGCCGGCCGCGCAGGTCGTTCCGAGCAGAAGCGCGGTGGCGAGCATCAGCCGGTCGAGCAGCGTCCGCCCGCCCCGGAGCAGGCCAGCGGTGAGCAGGAGGATCACCGGTGGCAGCAACCAGGCGACCCCGGCGAACTGGGCAAGGCCCGGGCCCAGCCACGCCAGGGCCAGCCAGGCCGCGCAGAGCCGCGCATCGGGTCTTCGGCGGCGGCCGGCGGTGGCCGGGCGGGCCGGCCCGCTCTCCCGGAGTGACTCGGCGATCGTTTTCACGCGTCACCACCTTTCGGTTCGCTGATGTCGGCGCACGACGAAGTGGACCGGCGGCAACCGGTCCGACAAATAAACGGAATGAGCGACGGGCGTGGGGCGCCGCGCTCAGAACGACGCCAAGTAAACATTCGCCATGATCACGGCGCCAGGAAGATCAGCATGAAGTATCGACCGGAAGCTTCCGGTCAGATCACGCCGGGTTGCCGATCTTGAATTACAGCGGTGTAATTATCGACATGGGCAACATTCTGGTGGGCGCATCCTCATGGGCCGACCGGGCGTTGATCGGCTCCGGGTGGTACCCGCGGGAGCACAACACCACCGCCGGCCGGCTGGAGTACTACGCCGGGCGGTTCCCGATCGTCGGCGTCGACACCACCGCGTACGCGATCCCCGCCGCCGAGACGGTCACCGCGTGGGTCGAGCGGACGCCGCCCGAATTCACGTTCGACGTCACGGCGTTCAACCTGCTCACCGGCCACCGGGTCCGGCCCGACGCGATACCCGCCGACCTGCGGCCCGAGGGGTCCGAAAAAGTCAGGCACCGCGACCTCGACGACCGCACCATGGCCGAACTCTGGCGCCGGTTCCACGAATCCTTGCAACCGCTGGTCGACGCCGACAAGCTCGGCGCCGTGCTGCTGCGGTTCCCGGACTGGCTGGCCCGGGGTGACGCCGCCACGCGTCGCGTGCTCGCGACGGCGCGCGAGTGCCGGCCGCACCGGGTGGCCGTCGAGTTGCGTCACCCGTCCTGGTACGAAGGCCCGCACGCGCTGGAGACGCTGCGGACCCTGCAGGCCGAAGACGTCGGTTACGTCTGCGTCGACGAGTCGTTCGAGCCCGGCCCGGTCGTGGTGGCCACGGCGGAGCCGGGCGTGGTGCGGCTGCACCGCCCGCAGACCGATGCCGGGCTGGCCCGGTGGGCACAGCGGCTCCGGGCACTCGCGGGCGAGGTCGACACCCTGCACGTCCTGATCGATTCGCCGGGCGGACGCGCACCCCTCGACGCCGCCGCGCTCGCCGACAAGCTCCACACGGGACGGCTGGTCGCCCGGTCCTGACCGTCAGTCGTGGTCGGCGTGCTCGGGCGACAGCTTCGGTACCTGTCCGGGTTCGATGACCACGAACTGGCCCATCATCCCCTGATCCTCGTGCCGCAGAACGTGGCAGTGGAACATGTACGGCGTGGCCGGGTCGGCGTAGTCGGCGAACCTGGCGATGACGACCACCGGCTTGTTCTGTCCCAGGAACACCGTGTCCTTCCAGCCGCGCAGGTGCGGCGGCGGCGCCTTGCCGCCGACCGACAGCACCTGGAACTGAACGTCGTGCACGTGGAACGTGTGCAGTTCCCCGTCGAGCGCGCTGAGCTTCCAGACCTCGACGCTGTCCTTCATGACGGCGGCGTCGATGCGCGACCCGTCCATCTTCTTGCCGTTGATGCTCGTGCCGGAGAGCGAGAACTCGCGGGTGTGTCGGGCCTGCGCCGGATCGAGGCGTGGAGTGTCGACAAGTTTCGCGGGCACCGCCGGCGACGGCCGGAGCGAGCGCGCCGCGCGCAGTTCCATGATGTCGAACGAGTCGTTGGCGCCGCTGATCCGCCGGTGGAACCAGTCGAGGCCGAGTTGCGCCGGTGTGCTGCGGAGCACCACCCGCTCGCCGGGCCGCATCGTCACCACGATCTCGATCCGCTCGCCGGCCACCATCGTCACGCCGGTGGTCTCGTGCGGCGCGTCGAGCAGGCCGCCGTCGGTGCCGACGAGCGCGAACGGGCGTCCGTCGGAGAAGCCGAAGTGGTACGGCCGCACGTTCGACGCGTTGAGCAACCGCAGGCGGACCCGTTCGGTCGTGACGTCGAAGTACGGACCGAGCGCGCCGTTGACGACGACCTTGTCGCCGAGAACGCCGCCGCTGCCGAACATTCCGGTGTCGCTGCCCAGTTCCTCGTCGTCGTCGAACGCCTTGTCCTGCACGATCACCGGAACGTCGTCGACGCCGTACTCGCGCGGCAGCGCGGCCACATCGGTGCCCGGGTCGTCGACGATGAACATGCCGGCGAGCCCCTTGTAGACGTGGTCGGCGGTCTCGCCGTGCGGGTGCGGGTGGTACCAGAGCGTCGCGGCCGGCTGGTTGATGGTCCAGGTGGGCGACCACGTGGCGCCGGGTCCGATCGGCTGGTGCGGGCCGCCGTCCATATTCGCCGGCAGGTGCATGCCGTGCCAGTGCGCGCTCGTCACCTCGTCGAGTCCATTGTGGACGTTCACCACGACCTGCTCGCCGCGGGTGGCCCGCAGCGTCGGCCCCAGGTAGTCGCCGTTGAACCCAAACGTCTCCGCTGTTTCGCCGCCGAAGTCGTGCTTCCCTTTGGACGCCCGGAGGTCGAACACCCGCTTGTTGCCGTCCACTGTGGACGTCGCGAGCGGCGGCACCGGCAGCGGCCGGCCGAACGCCACCTTGCCGACGGTGGAGTCGGCCGAGGTCGAGGTCCACGCCCAGGTGAGCAGGCCGCCGACGCCGGTACAGAAGACGGCCATGACGATCAGCGAAATGATGAGGATCCGTCGCAACACGGTTGAAGACTGCGGCGGTGATCCGCCGAAGTCATCCAGTAAGCCGGTGATCCCAGGGACCGCTCAGGGATGCCCCTACCCCCGTGGGGGGAGGGCGTTGCGCAGTCTGATTCCGCTGAAGTCGAGCGTGCTGACGATGACCTCGCGCCAGAACGCCCACAGGTTCGGCAGCACCCGCAGCTGGATGCCGGCCTCGGCGTGGCACCGGATCAGGTCGCCGACCGGTTCCGGCGGACCCAACGGCGTCACCGGTTCCGTCGACACCCACGCGGCGTCGCCCAGCGGCCGGAACGGGTCGGCGGCGAAGCGGTACGCGTAGAGGGTCGTCGTGCGCAGCGCGTCGAGCCAGCCGTACTCGATCGCGTGCACCCGGTCGCCGCCACCCACGCCGACGATGCGGTCCCGGTCGCCGGGCAGGGTGGCCGGCGACGTCCAGGCCATGGCGCGGGGGCACTGGCGCGGAAACCAGTACGACGGCGCGTTCCGGTCGTCGACGGCCCACACGTACGCCTCGGCGTGCGCGGAGGTGGCGGCGACATGCGGCTCGAAGCGGGTGATCGAAGGGTCCTCGGAGAAATGAAGAACTTCGCCATGTCGCGGTCGCATGACAGAGTGTCTACCGCGCCGCAGGTAAGGTGTTCGAGTCGTTTACCACAGCCGAGGGATTGCCGTGACCCAGCAGACCAGCAGGCCGCGCCGGCCGGGAGATCGTGTACCGAGCCGGGCCGAGAAGCGCAAGCAGTGGAAGGCCGAGGCCGCGCGGGCCGCCGCCGCCCGTAAACGCCGCAACGCCGTCTTCGGCGTCATCGGCAGCCTCGCCGTGGTGGCGCTGCTCGGCGCGCTGGTGTTCTGGGTGGTCAACCGGCCCGACGACGACAAGGGCACCGGCTCGGGCACGCAGGGGCCGAACGCGAGCACCGGTGCCGGCACCGGGTTCCCGCAGCTGCCCGCCGGCGCCGACCCGGCCCTCGCCACCAAGCCGACGGCCACCGGTGGCTGCACCGGCATCACCGAGCTCACGCCCACGACGCTGATCAAGGGCACCGGCCCGGCGGCGCAGGCGGGCCAGCAGATCACGGTCAACTACGTGGGCGTGTCCTGCACCTCCGGCCAGGAGTTCGACGCGTCCTGGAACCGGCAGCAGCCGTTCGACTTCCAGCTCGGCCAGGGCGGCGTCATCGAGGGATGGGACAAGGGCCTGGTCGGCGTCACCGTCGGCAGCCGGGTGCAGCTCGACATCCCGTCGAAGCTGGCCTACGGCGACGACGCGTCCGGCGGCCGGCCCACCGGCCCGCTGCGGTTCATCGTCGACGTGCTCAAGGTCGGCTGAAGGCTAAAGGCTCGACAGCGCGGCGATCGGCGCGGTGCTCAGCGTCGAATAGCCGCGCAGTTCCTCGTCGTCGGCGACGGCGCGCCAGTCGCCGTAGAACGCCAGCCGCTCGTCGCCGCCGGCCGCGATGCTCAGCGGTCCGGCGAGCCGCGGCTCCGCGATCTCCGCGGCCACGATCGCGGCCCGCAGGGTCGCCGGCCCCACCCGGCCGGCGGCCAGCGGCGCCAGCACGGTCAGCAACAGTTCGGCGGCGAGGTCGGTCTCGCCGGTCAGCCGCCAGTCGGCGCGCGCCACGTCCACCCGCGACCCGGCACCGTTGACCGCCCGCGCGATCGCCCGGATGCGCCCGGCGTGCGCCGCGGCGAGCGGACCGAGGTCGGCGGCCAGCGGGAGGGCCACCACCGCGAGTTCGCCGTCGAGTGCCTCGCTCAGCACCCGTAACGCGGGTTCCGGGTCGTCGGTGACCCGCCAGTGCGCGCGGGCCGCCGCCACCCGCACCCGGCTGTTGCCGCGCTCGACCAGCCGGAACAGCCGGTGCCGGGCGCCCGCGGCGGCGGGTCCGATCGCGCCGAGGGCCGCGCACACGTGCTCCGCCGCCTCGCTCTCCAGCAGCGGCAGCAGCCCGGGCACCGCCGGCGCCGCGTCGCGTCCCCAGGCCCGCAGCACCGCGGCGAGCGCCCGTTGCTGGTGGAAGGAGTCGGCGTCGGCCAGCGCCGAGTCGACCCGGGGCAGCAACCGGCCGGCCCAGCCGCGCAGCGGCGCCAGCACGTCGTACAGCCCGGGCGCGGTGAACAGGTACACGTGCCGCGGGTAGTACGCCTGCACCACGTCGAACACGGATGTGCCCATGAGGACCCGGTTGCGTAGCCGGGGGAGGCAGCGTTCGTCGCCCATCCGGGCCAGTCCCCACGCGGCGAGGTCGGCCACCCGCGTGGTCGGGTCGGTCAGCAGCGCGTCGAGCCGGTCGGCGTAGCGCTCGGGCTCCGTCGCGCCGGCCACCGCGACCAGGTGGCAGGCGGCCGACCGCACGCCCGGGTCGGGGTCGGTGAGCCGCTCGGCCACGATCGGCAGCAGCGGGCCGGCGGCCGACCGCCAGGTGCAGATCGCCGCGGCGGCGGCCCGGAGGGCGTCCTGGCCGGCGCCGCCACGTACCTGGAACAGCCGGGCGGCCACCGCGATGCGGGCCTCCCGGTCGGCGCCGAGTTCGCTGGCCAGCCAGTCGCACAGCCGGGTTCCGGGCAGCGGCACCGGGCCGGCGTCGGCCAGCGCCTCGACCACGGTCGGCAGCGCCCGCGCCCGACCGGCCCGGCGGGCCAGCAGCGCACCGGCGAGGCGCAGGGTCGGGTCGTCCCCGGTGCGCCGGCGCTGCAACCAGCGCCGGGCCCGGGGCCGTTCGTGGTCGAGGCCATCCCCGGGCGCGTCCAGGAGGTGCCCCACCGCAAGAACAAGGGCCAAGCGGACGGCGTGCGCCCGCTCTCCCGCGAACCGCGCCCGGACCACCGGCACCACGTCACCCGCGCACCAGCTCAACTCGCCGAGTACCGCCGCGGCGGCCGCCCGCACGGCCGGATCGTCGTCGCCGAGCAGCCCGAGCAGCGCCGGCAGCGCGACCCGCAACGCCTCGCGGCAGCTCTCCGGGTACTCCTTCGGGTTGTTCTCCAGGTACGTGCCGGCGCTGCGGACCGCCAGCGCGATCGCCGCGAGCAGGTTCAGCACCTCGGTACGGGCGGCGACGCCGGGGGTGGCGGCGTGCTCGACGAGGGGTTTGATCAGGTCGGCCGATGCTGCCGTCAGCTCACCGGCCGGTAACACCCGGTAGTGGAGTTCGGCGAGCGAGGCGGGGTCGTGGAGCGGCCGGCCCGCGCGGGCAGACGGCCCCCGGACCCCCTCGCGACCCCCCACGGACATGGTGGCGGAGCCTACTCCCGGCCCAGATCGGACGCCTAACGGCTGGCGTCTTTCAGACTCCGGGAGCCGCATTCACCCACTCACTATCCGTAATCATGTCCACACATCGGCGTTCACGTGGAGACCGGAGTGGTTAGACGCCCCACCTCCTGGGAAGAAGTTACCCGCGGCGGAAGGAGCGACGATGACGCACACGGTGCACGAGACAGATACGTCCCAGAAGTCCACGGCAGAACTGGTGAAGACCGCGTCCGAGCAGATCCAGCGGCTGGTCCGCGACGAGTTGAAGCTCGCACAGGCGGAACTCACCCGAAAGGGCAAGCACGCCGGGATCGGCGCCGGCCTGTTCGGTGCGGGTGGACTGATCGCGCTGTACGGGGTCGCCGCCCTGCTCACCGCCGTCGTCCTGCTCCTCGCCTACGTGATGCCGGCCTGGGTGGCCGCCGTGATCGTCGGCGTGCTGCTGCTCGGCGTCGCCGGTGTGCTGGCGCTGGTCGGCAAGAAGCAGGTGCAGCAGGCGACGCCGGCCGCACCCGAGGAGACCGTCGACAACGTGAAGGCCGACGTGGCGGCGGTCCGCGAAGCGGCGAAGGAAGGGATGCACCGATGACCTCCGACGACGCCAAGGTGGCGGCGCTGCGCAGCGGGATCGAGCAGACCCGGGCCGAACTCGGCGAGACCGTCGAGGCGCTGGCCGCGAAGACCGACGTCAAGGCCCGCGCGCAGGAGAAGGTCGCCGACGTGAAGACGCGCGCCGCCGACGCCGCGACCGAGGCCAAGGACAAGGCGAAAGACAAGGCCCAGCAGGTCGCCGCGTCCAGCAAAGAGGTGGCGCAGGATCTCCGCACCGAACCGGCCGCCACGACGAAGCGCGCCGCCGTCCGCGTGCGTACCTCCGTGCAGGAGAAGCCGAAGCAGTGGGCCGCCGCGGCGGCCGCCATACTGGCGTTCGCCGCTCTGGTGGTGCGCAAGCGCCGTCGCGCCGCCGCCAAGCGGGTCACCCCCCAGCGCCTACGCGACGACTGGCGCCGCGAATGGAAGGAGAACCGGTGAACAAGCTGGTCTACAAGCCGGTCTCGCTGGCCCTCAGCATCACGGCGGGTGCCGTGTCAGGCCTGGTGTTCAAGCAGGTCTGGAAGCTGGTGTCGAACGAGGACGAGGCCCCCAAGGCCACCTCCCGCGACTACGGCTGGGGCGAGATTCTGGCGGCCGCCGCGCTGCAGGGCGCGATATTTGCTGTGGTGAAGGCCGCAATCGATCGTGGTGGGGCCCATGGAGTACGTAAGCTGACTGGTGAGTGGCCGGGCGACTAGTTCGCAGCTAGTACAGTCGGTTACGCAAAGCTTTACGCGGGTGGTGATGGGGTGCGGCGCCGGGTCCTGGGTGGGGACCCGGCGCCGCCGTCGTCCGGAGGCCGCTGGGCTCGCAGAAAGCGCGAGCCCAGCGGCCTCCGGCATGTTTGTCGGGGGGCCCGAGCCCCCCGAACCCCCCACGCCGGGGGCGGACGGCCCCCGGACCCCCGCACCCCGCGCCTCCTCATGTCCCCGCGCGTCCAGGGCTCCTGTTCGTCGGCGTCGATCTTGCAGTTGTGGTGCCAGATAACGACTTAGTTGCCCTGTTTTGATGGGCACCAGAACTGCAAGATCGACACCGAAGGGCAGCTTGAGTGGCTGGGCATTGGTGGGCAGTGCACCTCCGCCGCACCCGCGGGGCGCCGACGTGGCAACGGGATACGGGCAACCTATTGGTACGGCGCCGCCCGCGATTCCCCCCGGGATGACCGGGCGGGCGGCGCCGTCCCCCCTAGCGCAACAGGTCCTGCGCGCCGTCGCGGACGCGGGCGTAGGCCGCGCGCACCGACGGTGTCGACTCGCCCGCAATCTCCACTGCGGCCACCGGCCATTCCGGTGGTTCGGCGCCGCCGCGCAGGGCCCAGGCGGCCTGCCGGGCCGCGCCCAGGGCAACGTACTCGGCCGGGTCCGGGACGCTCACCGGCGCGCCGAACAGGGCCGGTGCCACCGCGCGGACCGCCTCCGACGCGGCCGCCCCGCCGATGAGCAGCACCCGGTTCACGGGCATCCCCTGTGCCGTCAACGCGTCCAGGGCGTCGGCCAGGCCGCCCAGCATTCCCTCGACCGCGGCGCGGGCCAGGTTGGCCGGCGTCGCGTTGGCGCGGGTGAGGCCGGCGAGCAGGCCGCGGGCGTCGGGCAGGTTCGGGGTGCGTTCGCCGTCGAGGTAGGGCAGGAGGGTCAGGCCGTCGGCGCCCGGGGCGGCGGAGAGGGCCAACGAGTCCAGTTCGGCCAGCGACACGCCGAGCAGACCCGCCACCGTCGACAGCACCCGGGCGGCGTTCAGCGTGCACACCAACGGTAGGTGGCGGCCGGTGGCGTCGGCGAAGCCGGCCACGGCGCCGCTGGCGTCGGCGGACGCCACCTCGCTGACGCCGAACGCCGTCCCCGAGGTTCCCAGGGATACCACCACGTCACCCGGACGCAGGCCCAGCCCGAGCGCGGCGGCCATGTTGTCGCCCGTCCCCGCGGAGATGACCGCGCCGGACGACGTCTCACCGACCACCGACGACGGCGAAGCCACCCGGGGCAGCTCCAGGTCGCGGCCGAACGCGAGTTTCAGGATGTCGGTGCGGTAGGAGCCGGTGGCGGCGGAGAAGTAGCCGGTGCCCGAGGCGTCGCCCCGGTCGGTCGTGTAGGCGGAGCGACCGCCCAGCCGCCAGGTGAGCCAGTCGTGCGGCAGCAGCACCGCCTCGGCGCGCGCGGCCAGTTCGGGCTCGGCGCGGGCGAACCAGCGCAGCTTCGTCACCGTAAAACTCGCGACCGGAACCGAACCGACCGCCTCGACCCATGCCCGTGGGCCGCCGAGCTCGGTGACGAGCTCGGCGGCCGCGGGCGCGGACCTGGTGTCGTTCCAGAGCAGCGCCGGGCGCACCACCTCGCCCGCCGCGTCCAGACACACCATTCCGTGCTGCTGCCCGCCGACGCCGATCGCCCCGACGCCGTCGAGCAGCCCGGCCGATGCCTCCTCGAACGCTGCCCACCACAGCGCCGGATCGGCTTCGGTCGAGTCGAGGTGTGCGGCGCGGCCTTCCCGGACCACCATTCCGGTGTCCGCGTCGCACACCACGACCTTGGTCGACTGGGTCGACGAGTCAACGCCAGCCACCAGTGCCATGTCAGCGCACCCCTAGGAGGTGCTCCATCGCCAGTTGATCGAGCCGCTCGAAGGCCATCCCCTTGCGGGCCAGGCCTTCCACATCCACCGACTCGGCACGCAGGTCGGCCAGCGTCTCCCCCGGCGCCAGCGTGGGCTCCGACAGTTCCGGCACGCGGGCAAGAGCCAGCGCCTCGGTGACTTCCGGATCCGCGCGGAAGGCGTCCACCTTCGCCTTGAGGATCAGGTAGTTCCGCATGCACGCCTTCGCGGTCTCCCACACGCCGTCGATGTCCTCGGTGCGCGGCGGCTTGTAGTCGAAATGCCGCGGGCCGGCGTAGCCGCCGGTCTCCAGCGCGTCGACGGTCCAGAACGCCCCGCGTAGGTTGCCGGCGCCGAACCGGAGGTCCTGGTCGAAGCGCGGACCGTGCTGGCCGTTCAGGTCGATGTGGTAGAGCTTGCCGTGCCACATGGCCTGCGCGATGCCGTGGGCGAAGTTCAGCCCGGCCATCTCCTCGTGCCCGATCTCGGGGTTCAGCCCCACCCGGTCGGGTTCGTCCAGCGACGAGATGAACGCCAGCGCGTGCCCGATCGTCGGCAGCAGGATGTCGCCGCGCGGCTCGTTGGGCTTGGGCTCCAGCGCGAACCGGATGTCGTAGCCCTGCTCCCGCACGTACTGGCAAAGCACGTCGACGGCTTCCTTGTACCGGTCGAGCGCCGCCGCGACGTCCTTGGAGGCGCCCGACTCGGCGCCTTCCCGGCCGCCCCACATCACGTACGTCGGCGCGCCGAGTTCGGCGGCCAGATCCAGGTTCCGGGCGACCTTGGCGATCGCGAACCGGCGCACCGCGCGGTCGTTGGCGGTGAACCCGCCGTCCTTGAAGATCGGGTGCGAGAACAGGTTCGTGGTGGCCGTGGTGACCACGACGCCGGTGGCGCTCAGCGCCTCCTTGAACCGCGCGATCAGCTTGTCGCGCTCGCCGTCGCTGGTGCCGAACGGGATGACGTCCTCGTCGTGGAAGTTCACCCCGTGCGCGCCGAGTTCGGCCAGCTTGTGCACGGCCTCCACCGGGTCGAGCGGCGGCCGGGTCGCGGAACCGAACACGTCTTGGGCACCCCACCCGACGGTCCACAACCCGAAGGAGAACCGGTCGGCGGGGGTGGGCGTGTAGTCGCTCATGCGGGGGCCTTTCACAACACGGTGGCGGAACCGGATGCGAGCACCTTACGCCCGGGAGGGGGGTTAGTTCAAGCTCCTGATTAAGCTCGGAACACCACGCGGTAGTAGGTCTCCGACTGCTGCAACGCGAGCAGCACCGCGCCGCGCACCTCGGCGTCGGGCCCCAGCGCCGACACCCTGATCTCCGTTCCCGCAGGCCCCAGCGTGAACTCCGTCGACGTCTCGGTCATGTGCGGCAGGAGCAGGTCGGCGATCGCGGCCAACCCGCCGCCGAACACCAGCACCGCGGGGTTGTACGCGTTGACCACCCAGGAGGCGGCCAGCCCCAGGTTGCGTCCCACCTCGGCGACGGCCCCGGCCGCGACGGCGTCACCGCCACGCGCGGCCGCGGCCACATCGGTCGCCTCAAAAAGATCATCCAGGACGCTGTGCGCACCGCCCTCGATGGCCCGTCGCGCGAACCGCACGAGCGCCGGACCCGACGCGACCGTCTCCAGGCACCCGACGTTGCCGCACTTGCACGGCTCGGTGCCGCCCGGAACGCGGCAGTGGCCGATCTCGCCGGCGGTGCCGCCGGTGCCGTGCAGCACCCGGCCGCCGGAGAGCACCCCGGCCGACAGCCCGGTGCCCGCGTACAGCAGGGCCAGGTCGTCGACCCGCCCGCCGACCCCCTCCAGGTTCTCGGCGACGGCCGCCGCCTGCCCCGCGTTGTGGACGTGCACCGGCGCGTCGAGTTCGGCGGTGAGCAGCTCGGCGACGGGCACGTCGCGCCAGCCGAGGTTCGGGGCGAGCAGGCACACGCCGCGGTGGAAGTCCGTCAGTCCCGGAAGCACCGCACCGACGGCCGCGAGTTCCGCTCCCGCCGGGAGCACCGCGCGGGCCTTCTCCGCGATCACCGTGAGCGAGTCGCCGGCCGGACCGGACGGGGTGTCGAACTGACGCCGGGCCGACTCGGCGCCGCTGCCGTCGGCCACCGCCACGGTGGTGCGCCGGGCGCCGATGTGCACGCCGAGCACCAGCTGCGAGGACGCGTTGTACTCCAGCATGATCGGCGGACGCCCGCCGCTGGTGGCGGTGGTGCCGGTGCCCACCTCGCGCACCAGCCCGTCGGCGATGAGCTCGTCGACGATCGCCGACACGGTCGGCTTGGCCAGCGTGGTGGCCCGGGCGATGCTCGCCCGTGACACCCGGCCGCCTTCTTTGACCACCGCCAGCACGAGCGACCGGTTGACCTCGCGCATCACGTTGTGATCCGCCCCGCGGCGAGGCTCCGGATTGCCCATCGGGTAAAACTACCGCGCCGATCATTCACGCAGGAGACACCCGTATGCTGCGATGGGCGGGCTTTTGGAGGCAGGGCAGAGTGCATATCTCGGCGCGTAGCGACTATGCGGTACGGGCGGCGCTGGGTTTGGCGTCCAAATATCCGGCCACCGTGTCCAGCGCCACTCTCGCGACGGAGCAGGATCTTCCCCGCAAGTTCCTCGAAGCGATCCTGGCCGATCTGCGGCGGGCCGGGCTGGTCCGCGGCCAGCGCGGCGTCGAGGGCGGCTACGTGCTCACCCGCGCGCCCGACGAGGTCACCATCGGCGAGGTGCTGCGCGCGGTCGACGGCCCGCTGGCCGAGGTGCGCGGCCGCCGCCCGGAGGAGACGAGCTACGAGGGCACGGCCGAGCACCTACAGCAGTTGTGGGTCGCGGTGCGGGCCGCCGTCCGCAACGTCCTCGACGAGGTGTCGCTCGACGACATCGTCCGGGGCCGGCTGCCCGGCCACATCCGCCGCCTGATCACGGCGCCGGACGCCTGGCAGCCCCGTTAGCTCAACCGCCGACGCGGCGGAGCAGACCCTCCTGCACGGCCGTCGCGATCAGGCGGCCGTCCTCGGTGAACATCCGGCCCCGGGCCAGCCCGCGGGCGCCCGACGCCGACGGGCTCGTGCAGTCGTACAGGAACCACTCGTCGGCCCGGAACGGGCGGTGGAACCACAGCGCGTGGTCGAGGCTCGCGCCGATGAAGCCGCCCTTCCCCCAGACCTTGCCGTGCCGCGACAGCACGGCGTCGAGCAGGGTCAGGTCGGAGCAGAACGTCAACGCGCAGGCGTGCACGAGCGGATCGTCGGGCAGCGTGCCGTCGACGCGCAGCCAGGCCCGCTGGTTCTCCTCGACCGGCCGCTCGCCGGGTGAGGCGAAGCCGGCACCGCTGAGGTACCGCACGTCGATCGCGCGCGGCATCCGGTTCCACTCCTCCAGCAGCTTGGGGAACGGCGCCAGGCGCTCGGCCATCGTGGGCACGTCGTCGGGGCCGGGCAGGCCGGTCGGCATCTCGTCGGCGTGGTCGAGGCCGGGTTCGGCCCGGTGGAACGACGCCGACATGAAGAAGATCGTGCGGCCGTCCTGCTCGGCGACCGACCGGCGGACGGAGAACGAGCGCCCGTCCCGGATGTTCTCCACCCGGTACGTGATCGGCGCGGACTCCTCCCCCGCCCGCACGAAGTACCCGTGCAGCGAGTGCACCGTGCGCGACGGGTCGACCGTGCGGCCGGCTGCCACGAGCGCCTGCGCGGCCACCTGGCCGCCGAACACCCGTAGCCGCCCGGCCGGTGGGTTCACGCCCTGGAACGTCATGTCGTCGACCTGGGCCAGGTCGAGCAGTTTCACCAGGGCGTCGACGGGACTCACTCTTCGACCAGCGACCCGAGCTGGTGCATCCGCAGCGTGTTCGTGGCACCCGGCGAGTTCGCCGGCGTACCGGCGACGACCACCACGTAGTCGCCCCGACGGAACTCGCCCAGCCCGATCAGCGCCTGGTCGACCTGGCGGAACATGTCGTCGGTGTGCTCGACGAACGGCACCAGGAACGTCTCGACGCCCCACGACAGCGCGAGCTGGTCGCGCACCGCGGGAACCGGGGTGAACGCCAGCAGCGGCAGCTTGCAGTGCAGCCGGGCCAGCCGGCGCACGGTGTCGCCGGTCTGCGAGAACGCCACCAGCGCCTTCGCGCCGGTGACGGTAGCGATGTTCGAGGCGGCGACGGTGATCGCGCCGCCGCGGGTCCGCGGGTCGTGCTGCAGGCGCGGGACGTCGAACGAGCCGCCCTCGGTGGTCGCGACGATCTTCGCCATGGTGCTCACCGTGAGCACCGGGTAGCGGCCGACGCTGGTCTCGCCGGAGAGCATGACGGCGTCGGTGCCGTCGAGCACGGCGTTGGCGACGTCGGACGCCTCCGCCCGGGTGGGCCGCGAGTTCTCGATCATCGAGTCGAGCATCTGGGTGGCGACGATGACCGGCTTGGCCTGCTCGCGGCACAGCTGGACGGCCCGCTTCTGCACCAGGGGCACCTGGTCGAGCGGCAGTTCGACGCCGAGGTCGCCGCGGGCCACCATGACACCGTCGAACGCGTCGACGATCGGCTCGAGCGCGGCGACCGCCTCGGGCTTCTCGATCTTCGCGAGCACCGGCCGGCGGACGCCGACCTCTTCCATGATCTCGTGGACGAGCTTGATGTCGCCGGGCGACCGCACGAACGACAGCGCGACCAGGTCGACGCCGAGCCGCAGCGCGAACCGCAGGTCTTCGGTGTCCTTGTCGGACATGGCCGGGACGCTCACCGCGACGTTCGGCAGCGAGATGCCCTTGTTGTTGGAGACCGGGCCGCCCTCGACCACGAGGGCGGTGATGTCGTTGCCGTCGACGCCGGTGACCTCGACGGCGACCTTGCCGTCGTCGATGAGCAGCCGGT
This sequence comes from Virgisporangium aurantiacum, assembly GCF_016863635.1. GTDB lineage: Bacteria > Actinomycetota > Actinomycetes > Mycobacteriales > Micromonosporaceae > Virgisporangium > Virgisporangium aurantiacum. Next base: position 177,608 of record NZ_BOPG01000003.1, read on the forward strand.
CGCCCGCCTTCACCTCCTGCGGCAGCTTCGTATAGGTGCAGGAGACCCGGTCATGGGTGCCGACGATGTCGTCACTGGTGATGACGACCGTTTCGCCGGTACGCCATTCGACCTTGGTCTCGGCGAACCGACCCAGGCGGATCTTCGGGCCCTGCAGGTCGGCCAGAACGCCGACGGCCCGCCCGGAGGCTTCGGCGGCCTCCCGGACCAGGCGGTACGTGTTCTCGTGGTCGGTGTGGCTGCCGTGGCTGAAGTTCAGCCGGGCGACGTCCATACCGGCGTCGACGAGCCCCCGGATGCGGTCCGCGTCTGATGTTGCCGGACCGAGTGTGCAGACGATTTTTGCGCGACGCGTCACATTCACGAGGCTAAACCGTGGAGGTTACGACCGATCGCCCGGCCCGCCAACAGCGGTAGCATGTGGGATTCGACGTGTGGGGTGGTGACGGGTGACCAGCAGGCTGCGTGTGCTGTCGGCGCCGCTCGTCTGGCTCCTGGTCGTGTTCGCCCTCGCCGGCTTCGCCGGCTCAGCCGGCAGCGCCGGGCCGCTTGCGCTGAGAAGCCAGGAGAGCCCGGGAATCCAGCCGAACCACGCCGTCACGAACCCGCACCTGCAGGCGGCGGCACCGGAAACGTCAGACGACGACACCGAGGGGTCACCCGGCGTCCTCGGCCTGCCGTCGAGGATTCATCTCGTCGTCAACCGCACCGGCACCGGAACGGCTCCGACGGCTCCGGTGCTCGCCGTGCTGTCGGCACCGGTCGACCGCACCGACGCCGGCATCCGGATCGTCACCGACCGGGCCGGCACCACGCCGGCCGACGCACCACCGGCGAACTCCCGTTGGGAACGGGCTCCGCCACGCGCATGAGCGTGACGTAGCAGCCCACACCGTTCCCAATTTCATAAGGAGTTCACTACCGTGACGCGCGCCACCACCGTGCGCGCGGTCCTCGCCCTCGCGGTTCTCGCGGTCTCCGGGTGGCTCGTCGCCACCCGACCGCCGAACCTCGGCCTGGACCTGCGCGGCGGCACCCAGATCGTGCTGGAGACAAAGGACGGCGAGCTGGCCAAGGCCAACGCCGACACCACCGACGAGGCCCTGGAGGTCCTCCGGAGAAGGGTCGACCAACTCGGCGTCAGCGAGCCATCGCTGGCCCGGTCGGGCGAACGGCGGATCATCGTCGAACTGCCCGGCGTCACCGACCCCGAGGAGGCCGTCAAGGTCCTCGGCCGCACCGCCCAGCTCACGTTCCATCCGGTACTCGGCCTGGCCGATCCAGCCAAGAGCGGATCAACGACGCTGATCGACGAGGACGGCCGCGACACGCTCGAACTCGGGCCGGCCGCGATCGACGGTGCCCTCATCGAAGAGGCCCGCGCCGTCACCGGCCAGCTCGGCGAGCGCACCATCGACATCGAGTTCCGCGGCCGCGGGCCCGGTGCCTGGCAGGACCTCACCGGCAAGGCCGCCTGCGCCCCGGTCGGCGACCCGACCCGGCGCGTCGCGATCGTGCTCGACGGGAAGATCATCTCCTCGCCGCAGGTGAACCCGGACATCGCCTGCGACGTCGGCATCACCGGCGGCCGCACCAGCATCACCGGCCAGTTCACCGCCGACGAGGCGAAGGACCTGGCGCTGCTGGTCCGCGCGGGCGGGCTGCCGGTGCCGGTCGAGGTCATCGAGCAACGGATCGTCGGGCCGAGCCTGGGCGCCGCCGCGATCGAGGCGTCGGCGCGGGCCGCCGTCATCGGGCTGATCGCCACGATCCTGTTCATCATCGCCGTCTACCGCCTGGTCGGCGGCCTGGCGGCGATCGCGCTGGTCGCCTACGGGCTCATCTCGTACGCGGCGCTGCTGGCGATCGGCGCCACGCTCACCCTGCCCGGCCTCGCCGGGTTCGTGCTCGCGATCGGCATAGCTGTCGACGCGAACGTGCTCGTGTTCGAGAGAGCCCGGGAGGAGCACGCGGAGGGGCGGAGATCGCTGTCCGGCTCGATGACCACCGGCTTCAAACAGGCCTGGTCGGCGATCATCGACTCCAACATCACCACCCTGCTCGCCGCCGGCCTGCTGTTCTTCCTGGCCGCCGGCCCGGTGCGGGGCTTCGGGGTGACGCTCAGCATCGGCGTCGTCGCCTCGATGTTCACCGCGCTCGTGCTCACCCGCGTCCTCACCGGGTTCGCGCTCAGGCGGGGCCTCATCAAGCGGCACCCGAAGGTGTCGGGCCTGGCCGGCATCGGCGCCGTCCGCCGCTGGCTGGAGGCGAAGGGCCCGGACCTGATGGGCCGCCGCCGGCTGTGGATGGGCATCTCGGCCGGCCTCGTGGTCGTGGCCCTCGCCGGCATCCTCGTGCGCGACATCAACTGGGGCGTCGAGTTCACCGGCGGCCGGCTCGTCGAGTACTCGACCACCGACCCGGTGAGCGTCGACAAGGCCCGCGAGGCGGTCGGCGACGCCGGCCTGGACCGGGCCGTGGTCAACGCGTCCGGCGACGGGAACGTCAGCGTGCGGTCCGGGTCCTTCAGCGACGCGGACGAGAGCCGGGTCCGCGCGGCCCTGGCCGAGCTCGGCGGCGGCGCGGAACGGATCCGCGACGAGACGATCGGACCGAGCCTCGGCGTCGAACTGCGGAACAAGGCGCTGATCGCGCTCGGCGTGGCGCTGCTGGTGCAGTTGGCCTACCTGGCGATCCGGTTCCGCTGGCAGTGGGCGCTGGCCACCGTGCTGGCACTCGCGCACGACGTCATCCTGCTGGTGGGGGCGTTCGCGTGGTTCGGGCGTCCGGTCGACGGGGTGTTCCTGGCGGCCGTGCTCACCGTGATCGGATATTCGGTGAACGACACCGTGGTGGTGTTCGACCGGGTTCGCGAACTGGTCCGCAATCCGCAGCGGCGCCAGTTCGCCACGCTCGCGAACCTGGGCTGCCTGCAGACCGTGCCCCGTACCGTGAACACCGGCCTCGGCGCCCTGTTCGTGCTGGTGGCGCTCGCCGTGCTCGGTCGCGACTCGCTCGTCGATTTTGCCGTGGCGTTGTTGATCGGGATCATCGCCGGCACCTACTCTTCGGTGTTCCTGGCCGCGCCGCTCGCGATCGTCTTCGAGTCACGACCGGGCGGCCTGGTCGGGAAGCTCGCGGTCCGCGCTTCGGTGAAAACGACCGGTGGACGCGCGCAGCAGCGCCGCCGCGCTCCCACGAGAACCACTCCCGCCGCATCTCGAAAGGGCTGAAATGGACATCGAACGGGTCAACCTCCCGGGAATCGGGATGCGCCACGCCATCACCACCGAGCGCGGCCGGCGCATGGGTGTGGTGTCGCACCACACCGGGCGGCGCGACCTCGTCGTCTACGACGCCGACGACCCGGACAGCGCGGTGGTCTCCGTGGCTCTCACCGGCAACGAGGCGAACGCGCTGGCGGAGCTGCTCGGCACCGCCCGGATCGTCGAGCGGCTCACCGAGCTGAACCGGCAGGTGGAGGGGCTGGTCACGGAACAGATAGTGCTCGCCGAGGGCTCCCCGTACGACGGGCGGACCCTCGGCGACACCGCGTCCCGCACCCGCACCGGCGCATCGATCGTGGCCGTCGTGCGGGGCGGGCAGGTGTTCGCCAGCCCACGGCCGGACTTCCGGTTCAGCGCCGGCGACGTCGTCGTCGTGGTAGGCACGGCCGAAGGCACCACCGCGGTCGCCCAGATCCTCACCGACGGATAGGGGGCGGATGTGCATCATGGCTCGGTTCTGCTGATCGAATTCGGAGCGATCGTCCTCTGCCTCGGGCTCCTGGCCGCGTTCGCGGCCAGGTTCTCGATCTCGCCGATCCCCTTCTACCTGCTCGCCGGGCTGGCCTTCGGCCAGGGTGGCGTGCTCGACCTGGAGACCAGCAAGGAGTTCGTCGAGGCGGGTGCCGAGATCGGCGTGATCCTGCTGCTGTTCACGCTGGGCCTGGAGTACACCGCGCAGGAACTGGTGGGCACGCTGCGCTCGTCGGCCCTGACCGGCGTCATCGACCTGGCACTGAACGCGGCGCCCGGCGTGGCCGTGGCGTTCATTCTCGGCTGGGGACCGGTGGCGGCGCTCGTGATGGGCGGCGTCACGTACGTGACGTCGTCCGGCATCACGGCGAAGGTCATGGGCGACCTGGGCTGGCTGGGTAACCGCGAGACGCCGGTGGTCCTGTCGTTGCTGGTGTTCGAGGACCTGACCATGGCCGCCTATCTGCCGATCCTCACCACGATGCTCGCCGGCGTGGGGCTGGCGTCGGGATCGGTCTCGCTGGCGATCGCCGCGGCGACCGTCACCGTGGTGCTGATCGTGGCGCTGCGGTACGGCCGGTTCGTCGAGAAACTCGTGCACAGCGACAGCGACGAGGTGCTGCTGCTCAAGGTGCTGGGGCTCACCGTGCTGGTCGCCGGCGTGGCGCAGGAACTGCAGGTGTCGGCGGCGGTCGGCGCGTTCCTCGTCGGCATCGCGCTGTCGGGTCCGCTGGCCCATACCGCCCGCGACCTGCTGAACCCGCTGAAGGACCTCTTCGCGGCGGTCTTCTTCGTGTTCTTCGGCCTGCAGACCGACCCCACCGACCTGCTACCGGTGGCCGGAGTCGCCCTGGCCCTGGCCGTGGCCGGGATCGTCACCAAGGCACTCACCGGCTGGATCGCCGGCGCCAGAGCCGGCCTGGGCGTGGCCGCGAGAATCCGCACCGGAGCCGCGATGATCCCGCGCGGCGAGTTCAACATCGTGATCGCCGGCCTGGCCCTGGGCGTCACCGGAATCGACCCCAGGCTGGGCCCGCTGGCCGCGGCGTACGTCCTGATCCTCGCGGTGACCGGCCCCCTGGCCGCGAGGGCCGCCGAGCCCCTGGCCAAGTGGGTCGTGTCCCGCCGGGCCGGGGGGACCCCCTCCCACCGTTAGGCGGGAAGGGGTTCCAGCTGGAAGTGCTGCTTCAGCCACGGAAGGAGGATCTTGTACGCCTCGATCGTCGTGGGCTGCTTGTTGTCGTGCGACAGGACGATCGCGCCGGGTTTCGTGTCGCGCTTGATGTCGTGCACCAGGCGGTCCACGTGGGCGGTCGCGGATTCTTCCTTCTTGTGCTCCCAGTCGCGCGGGTCGACCTGCCAGTAGATCGAGGTCATGCCCAGCTGCTTGGCCGCGCGCACCAGGTCCTTGGTGAAGTTGCCGCCCGGTGCCCGGAAGTACGGGATCTTCGCGTCCGGCACCGCGGCCCGGATCACCTCGTTGGTGTGCTCCAGGTCTTGGGCGATCTCGGCCGGCGGCCGCTTCGCGAGGTCGAGGAGGTGCTGCCAGGAGTGGTTGCACAGCGTGTGACCCTCGGCCACGATGCGACGCACCAGGTCGGGATTGTCGCGGGCGCGGAACCCGACGAGGCAGAACGTCGCCTTGACCCCCTCCTGCTTCAGGAGGTCGAGGATCAGCGGCGTGTTCACGGGGTCGGGCCCGTCGTCGAACGTCAGGGCGACCGCGTCGGACCCGGTCCGGCGCAGCGCACCGGTCGACGTGAACTGCGGCTGCTTGACGGGTCCCGACGCCGACGCCGAGGGCGAGGGCGTACCGGGGCCGCCACCCGCCGAGGTCGTCGGGGCGGGATTCGCCGGGGCGGCCGTGCTACCCGCGTCCGACACCGGTGGCGCCACCGCCCTGTTGGCAGGCAAATCGGGCGCATACCGCGCGACCGCATTGTGCTTGCTGAATCCGTTGAGCTGCCCGGCGTTGGACGGGCTGAGCAACAGGGCGAAGGCCGCACCGACGAGGACGCCGAGGCCGACCCGACGTTGAGTGAGACTCAACCGACGGAAAGTCATCAGTCTCCGGAGGGATCGGGGACACGAACCCGGACACGCTAGCGCGAACGCGAACACCGATCAACGTCGGTATTCGCGTCCGATACAAAGCGTCAGGTCGATGCCTGTCATCATGGCGGCGTCGCCTGAGCGGACGGAGTCGATGTGAGACGCGGCCTGGGGTATCGCGATGCTGTTCGATTGCTGGGCGGAGATCCGCCGTTACTCAGCGCACTCGATCGGGCCAGCGGGGCGGCGTTGTCGATGGCCACGGGCGGGCTCAGCGACACCGTCCTCGGCGTCTTCAACGCGCAGGGCCGCATCCTCAGGTTGGGCCGGGGCCTCGCCGCCGGACTTCGCGACCGGCTCACCGGCGCCGGCCGGGTGGCCCGGAGCCAGCGGCTGGAGGCCGCGCACGCGGTGATCGTGGTCGCCGCCTACTTCGAGGCGCTCGGCGAGGTCGACCTGCCGTTCCGGGTCGACGACCTGAACCTGACGGCGGCCGACCAGTTGCGCCTGTCCGGCGACGACGGCGCCGCCCGCGACCTGCTCGAGACGCTGCTCGACGCGGCGCTGCCCTGCCCGGCGCCGCACATGTCCAGCGAGCGGCTCGCCGACCAGTTGCGGCAGTGGTACCTCGAGCTGTCGGTCCGGGTCGTGACGTTCGTGGAAGGGCTGGCGGTCTGGGACGGCCTGACCGAGGCCGACCGGCGCCGGGCCAGCCGCGCCCTGCGTGAGGAGGTCCCGCCGCAGGCCCTGGTCCGGTACCAGGAGCTGTTCGCGCAGCTCTCCCAGGAGATTCCCGAGTTCGCGTTGTGGACCGGTCAGCTGGACCACCAGGCGACCCGGGAACAGGTCCGGTACGCGCTGTCGGAGGTGCGGTCGCTGCTGCGCTCGATGTCGTCGGCCACGGCGCCGTCGGCGGCGGCCCGGGCCCTGTCGAGCACCTACCGCGCGATGCTCGACCGGCCGATCCTCAGCGACGGCGACGCGCCCGGCGTCGTCCTGCCGACCCTGGGAGCCGGGTACGTCGATCCGGACTTCCGGGTCCGGTCCGTCCGCTCCGGTGCCCGTCCCGCCGACGAGGAGTGGTGGGTGCAGGCCCGGGTCCGCAGCGACCTGTCGGTGTACCTGGCCGGCGCGATGACGGCACCGGCCTCCTGGGCCGCGCCGATCGTGGTGCTCGGCCAGCCGGGTGCCGGGAAGTCGGTGCTGACGAAGATGCTCGCGGCGCAGTTGCCCGACACCGACTTCCTCGTCGTCCGGGTGATCCTGCGTGAGGTCCCCGCCGACGCCGACCTGCAGGACCAGCTCGAGGCCGCGGTCCGCGCGGCGACCGGCGAACGGACCAGCTGGCCCGACCTCGCCCGGGCCGCCGCGGGAGCCCAACTCGTCGTGCTGCTCGACGGCTTCGACGAGCTGCTCCAGGCCACCGGCGTCAGCCACAGCGACTACCTCGTCCGGATCGCCGCCTTCCAGCAGCGGGAGGCGGACCTCGGCCGGCCCGTCGCCGTCGTCGTCACCAGCCGGATCGCGGTGGCCGACCGCACCCGCTATCCCAGCGGCTCCGTCGCGTTGCGACTGGAGCCGTTCCGCGCCGACCAGGTGGCCGAGTGGGTCCAACGGTGGAACCGGCACAACGAGAGCCAGTTGCGCGACCGCGGCCTGGAACCGTTCCCGGCCGACATCGCGCAGCGGTACCCGGGCCTGGCCTCCCAGCCGTTGCTGCTGCTGATGCTCGCGCTCTACGACGCCGAGGCGAACGGTCTGCACCGCGGATCCGCCGTCGGGGCCGTGCCGCTGGACGAGTCGGCCCTCTACGAGCGGCTCCTCACCGCCTTCGCCGCCCGGGAGGTCGCCAAGACGGTCCCGGAGCCGACCGGCCCGCTGGTGGAGGCCGAGCTTCAGCACCTTTCGCTGGTCGCGTACGCGATGGTCAACCGGCGCCGGCAGTGGGTGACGGAAGCGGAACTCGACGCCGACCTGCGCGCCCTGCTCGGAGAGAGCCGGTCGACCGGCCGCACCGACTTCCGCACGCCGATCACCCGGGCCGGCCGCGCGCTCGGCAGGTTCTTCTTCATCCAGCGCGCCCAGGCCGTCCGCGACGGCATTCCGTTGCAGACGTTCGAGTTCCTGCACGCCACGTTCACCGAGTACCTGGTCGCCCGGCTGGCGGTCCGCCTCGCCGCCGGACTCTCCCGGCAGGGATCGGCGCTGGTCGTCGGCCCGACCCACGTCGACGACGACCAGATGTTCGCGCTGCTGTCGTTCGCACCGCTGTCGTCGCGCCAGCAACTCCGGTTCGTGCGCGGCTGCGCCGCCCGCATGATCGACGCCGACGAACGGCAGCGGTTGGCCGGCGTGCTGCTCGACCTGTTCGGTGCGAGCCAGTTCCGGGCGGAGCACCGGCTCGCCGCCTACGAGCCGGTCGCCCGGCCGGTGTTCGTGCGGCACGGGATGTACAGCCTGAACCTGCTGCTGCTCCTGCTCGCCCTGCGCCCGGTCGTCCACGCCGGCGACCTGTTCCGCACGGACGCCGATCCCGGCGACGCCTGGGCCCGCACCGTGCTGCTGTGGCGGTCGGCCATCGAGGAACAGGACTGGTCGGACCTCGCGCAGGCGTTGGTGTTCGGCTACGCCTGGAACGGAGCGCGCCGCGATCTGGAGCTGCGGCTGGCATCCGAGCCGCCCGAACCGGCTCCGCCGGTCGACCTGCACTGGCACTACGGTGTTCCGCCGGGCGATCCGCGCCGCGGCAACAGTCTGTGGAGCCGCGAGTTCGTGCCGGCGATCGCGGCCATTCAGTCCGCGTCGAACGGATCGGCGGCCGCGGCCGCGAAACATGCGATCGAACCGATGATCGACCGCTTCGCCCCCGCGCTGATGCTGTTCTCCAGCCACGGCGACCGGGCCACCTCGGTCGCCCACGACCTGCTCGACGTGTGGCTCGCCGGCGCCCTCGACGCCGGGGACCTCGACGCCCGGTACGCCCGGCTGGCCACCCACCTGAGCGCGGCGAGCGGTGACGCGATCCGCCCGGTTCTCCTCGTCGCGCTCAGCCAGCTCCGGCACGACATCGACCGGCTGACCGGGTCGGCCGAACTCGTCCTGGACCGGGTGCTGAACAGCCGCGCCAGCCGGGACCCGGAGATCGCGACCGCGTTGGCCGAGTGCGTCCTCGTGGGGCTGAGCGCGGGTCGCCACGGGAGGTTCGACCCCGTGGCCCGTGAAGTGATCCGGAACGCGTTCCTGAACTGCGCCCCCAGTGACCGCCTGCGCGTGTGGACGAGGCTGCACGAGTCCGGGCGTCCCCCCGAACTGATCCTGCAGAACCCGTTGGCGGCCCTGGTCAGGATTCTCCACGACGGCCGGGTCCCGAGCGAGGACGCTCAACGCGCGCGGGACCTCGCCGCGACCCGCTACCCGGGAGAACCGCTACCGCAGCACTGACAGCGGTCGCGACCCCGGCACCACCGGCGCCGGCAGAGAGCCGGCACCACCGAGATAGCTGTGGATCGCCGCCGCCGCGGCGCGGCCCTCGGCGATCGCCCACACGATCAACGATGCGCCGCGGTGCATGTCGCCGGCCACGAAGACGCCCGGCACCGAGGTCTGCCAGTCGGGACCGCAGTCGACCGTGCCGCGGGTGGCCAGGCCCACCTGGCCGAGCAGCTTGTGGGCGTCGGTGCCCTCGAAGCCGATCGCCAGCAGCACCAGGTCGGCCGGCAGGTCGCGCTCCGTCCCCTGGCGGGGCGTCACCACCCGGCGGCCGTCGTGCTTTTCGACCTGGACCTCGGCGACGCGGATCGCGCCCACGACGGACGGATCGGACCCGGACGGCACGAACCTCTGCACCGCCACCGCGAACAGCCGATCCCCGCCCTCCTCGTGGGCCGGGTACTTGAGCAGGACCTTCGGCCAGGTCGGCCACGGGTCGCGCTCCTCGTCGCGCTTGCCCGGCGGTTCGGGGTAGATGTCGAGCTGGGTGACGCTCGCCGCGCCCTGGCGGTGTGCGACGCCGAGGCAGTCGGCCGCCGTGTCGCCGCCACCGATGATCACGACGTGCTTGCCGCGCGCGTCGATCGGCGCCTCGGAGTCGAGGCCGGCCACCACCCGGTTCGAGCCCACCAGGTGCTCCATCGCCAGGTGCACGCCGCGCAGCCGGCGGCCCGGCGTCTCCGGTGTGTCGCGGCCCTTCAGGGCACCGCAGGCCAGCAGCACCGCGTCGTGACGCGAGCGCAGCTCCGCCATCGTCATGTCGACGCCGATGTTGCACCCGGTGACGAACGCGACGCCCTCGGCCTCCAGCTGGAGGAGACGGGCCTCGATGACCCGCTTCTCCAGCTTGAAGTCCGGGATGCCGTAGCGCAGCAGCCCGCCGACGGCGTCGTCGCGCTCGTACACGGTGACGTCGTGACCGGCCCGCGCGAGTTGCTGCGCGGCGGCCAGCCCCGCCGGGCCCGACCCGATGACGGCCACCGACCGGCCCGACCGCTCCGGCGCCGGCCGCGGGCGCACCATCCCGCCGTCGAACGCGTGGTTGGCGATCTCCACCTCGACCAGCTTGATCGCGACGGCGCCGCCCGAGTTGGACGACTGGAGGGTGTCACCGATGTTGAGGACGCAGGCGGCCTCGCACGGCGCCGGGCACAGCCGCCCGGTGAGCTCCGGGAAGTTGTTGGTCGCGTGCAGCGACTCCGACGCGGCCCGCCACGCGCCCGTGCGCACCAGGTCGTTCCAGTCCGGGATGCGGTTGCCCAGCGGGCACCCGTCGTGGCAGAACGGGATGCCGCAGTCCATGCAGCGGGTAGCCTGTTCCCGGGTCAGCGCGTCGGGCGCCGGCGGGTACACCTCGCCCCAGTCGCGCAGGCGCAGCGGCACCGGCCGGCGGGCCGGCTGTTGCCGCGTGTGCTTGAGGAATCCACTCGGGTCAGGCACGGAGGGCCTCCATCACGGCCGTGTCGGGGTCCTGGCCGTTCGCTTCGGCCTGCCGGATGATCGAGAGGACCCGCGCGTAGTCGCGCGGCACCACGGCGGAGAACTCGCCCACCGCGTCCTCCCAGCGGGCGAGCAGCCGCGAAGCCACCGCCGAGCCGGTCTCCTCGAAATGCCGCAACACAAGCGCATGCACGTCGGCGACGGCGGAACCCTCCAGCGGCCCCACGGACACCAGTTCGTGGTTCACCAGCGACGAATTGAGCTTCCACACGAACGCCGTGCCGCCCGACATGCCGGCCGCGAAGTTGCGGCCCGTCGGCCCGAGCACCACCACGGTTCCGCCGGTCATGTACTCGCAGCCGTGGTCGCCCACGCCCTCGACCACCGCCACGGCGCCGGAGTTGCGCACGCAGAACCGCTCCCCCACGCGTCCCCGCACGAACAACTCACCGGCGGTCGCGCCGTACAGGACCGTGTTGCCCGCGATGATCTGATCCTCGGCCGTGAACGCGGCCGACTCGTCGGGCCGGATGATCAACCGGCCGCCCGACAAGCCCTTGCCCACGTAGTCGTTGCCGTCGCCGAGCAGCCGCAGCGTCACCCCGTGCGGCACGAACGCGCCGAACGACTGCCCGGCCGTGCCGCGCAGCACGATCTCGATGGTGTCGTCGGGCAGGCCGGCCCCGCGGTACCGGCGCACGACCTCGCCGCCGAGCATCGCGCCGACCGAGCGGTTCTCGTTGCGCACCGGGAACTCGACCTTCACCGCGCGGCGTTCGTCGAGCGCCGGGCCGACGGCGGCGATGAGCTGGTTGTCCAGGGCCCGCTCCAGTCGGTGGTCCTGCTTGGTGGTCTGGCGCCGGGCCGCGGCGTCGTCAAGTTCGGGGACGTGGAGCAGCGCGGCCAGGTCCAGTCCGTGTGCCTTCCAGTGGTGGACGGCGGGACGCGTCTCGATCAGGTCGGCGCGCCCGATGGCCTCGTCGATGGTGCGGAACCCGAGTTCGGCCAGGTATCCGCGCACCTCCTCGGCGAGGAACAGGAAGAAGTTCTCGATGAACTCCGGCGTGCCGGTGAACCGCTTGCGCAGCTCGGGGTTCTGGGTGGCGATGCCGACCGGACAGGTGTCGAGGTGGCAGACCCGCATCATGATGCAGCCGGCCACGATCAGCGGCGCGGTGGCGAAGCCGAACTCCTCGGCGCCGAGCAGCGCGGCGATGATCACGTCGCGTCCGGTCTTCATCTGACCGTCGACCTGCACCACCACGCGGTCGCGCAGCCCGCTCAGCAGCAGCGTCTGCTGCGTCTCGGCGAGGCCGAGTTCCCACGGGGTGCCGGCGTGCTTGAGCGAGTTCAGCGGGGACGCGCCGGTGCCGCCGTCGTGCCCGGAGATGAGGATGACGTCGGCCTTGGTCTTCGCCACGCCGGCGGCGACCGTGCCGACACCGACCTCGCTCACGAGCTTGACGTGGATGCGCGCGGCCGGGTTGACGTTCTTCAGGTCGTAGACCAGCTGGGCGAGGTCTTCGATCGAGTAGATGTCGTGGTGCGGCGGCGGCGAGATGAGCCCGACGCCGGGCGTGGCGTAGCGGGTCTTCGCGATCCACGGCCACACCTTGTTGCCGGGTAGCTGGCCGCCCTCGCCGGGCTTGGCGCCCTGGGCCATCTTGATCTGGATGTCGTCGGCGTGCACCAGGTACTCGGTGGTCACCCCGAACCGGCCGCTGGCCACCTGCTTGACGGCGGATCGCCGGGCCGGGTCGTACAGCCGCTCGACGTCCTCGCCGCCCTCGCCGGTGTTCGACTTGCCGCCGAGGCGGTTCATCGCGATCGCGAGCGCCTCGTGCGACTCCGCCGAGATCGACCCGTACGACATGGCGCCGGTGGCGAACCGCTTGACGATCTCGCTGACCGGCTCGACCTCGTCGAGCGGTACCGGTGGCCGTACACCGCTGCGCAGCCCGAACAGGCCGCGCAGCGAGCCGGCCTCGATCGCGAGCCGGTCGACCTCGGCCGTGTACTGCCGGAAGACGTCGAACTGCCTCGACCGGGTGGCGTGCTGGAGGAGGAACACCGTCTGCGGGTTGAACAGGTGCAGTTCGCCCTCGCGGCGCCACTGGTACTCGCCGCCGACCTCGAGCCGGCGGTGGGCGCGCTCGGCGTCGTTGGCCGGGTACGCCTTGTCGTGCCGGGCCTTGACCTCCTCGTGCACCTCGGCGAGGTTGATGCCGCCGATCTTCGACGACGTGCCGGTGAAGTACCGCTGCACGAACTCGGGCGCGAGGCCGACCGCCTCGAACACCTGGGCACCGGCGTACGACGAGACCGTCGAGATGCCCATCTTCGACATGATCTTCAGGACGCCCTTGCCGAGCGCCTTGACGTAGTTGCGCACCGCCTTGTCGGGCGCGATGCCGGTGATGGTGCCCGCCCGGATCAGGTCCTCGACGGTCTCGAACGCCAGGTACGGGTTGATCGCCGAGGCACCGAACCCGAGCAGCACCGCCACGTGGTGCACCTCGCGGCAGTCGCCCGACTCGACGATCAGGCTCACCTGGGTGCGGGTCTGCTCGAAGATCAGGTGCTGGTGCAGGGCGGCGGTGAGCAGCAGCGACGGGATCGGCGCCAGGTCGGGCGTCGAGTCGCGGTCGGAGAGGACGAGGATGCGCACCCCGTCCTCGATCGCCTCGGACACGCCGCGCAGGATCTCGACGAGCCGCGCCTTCAGGCCCTTCTCGCCGTCGCGCAGCTTGTACAGGCCGGAGACCCGCACCGCCTTGAAGCCCGGCTTGTCGCCGTCGGCGTCGATGTTGAGGAGCTTGGCGAGCTCGTCGTTGTCGATCACCGGGTACGGCAGCACGACGCGGCGGCAGCTCGCCGGGCCCGGCTCCAGCAGGTTGCCCTCGGGGCCGATCGTGCCCGCCACGCTGGTGACCAGTTCCTCGCGGATCGCGTCGAGCGGCGGGTTGGTGACCTGCGCGAAGAGCTGGGTGAAGTAGTCGTAGAGCAGGCGGGGACGGGTCGACAGCGGCGCGATCGGCGTGTCGGTGCCCATCGATCCGATCGGCTCGGCGCCGGTGCGGGCCATCGGCGCGATGAGGATCTTCAGCTCCTCCTCGGTGTAGCCGAACGTCTGCTGGCGACGGCGCACCGAGTCCTGCGTGTAGACCATGTGCTCGCGGGCGGGCAGCGTCGACAGGTTCATCAGGCCGGCGTCGAGCCACTCCTCGTACGGCTCGGCCGTGGCCAGGTCGCGCTTGATCTCGTCGTCGTCGAGGATGCGACCCTTGGTGCTGTCGACCAGGAACATCTTGCCGGGCTGCAGGCGGCCCTTGCGCACGATCGTGGCCGGGTCGAGGTCGAGCACGCCGGCCTCGCTGGCCATCACGACGAGCCCGTCGCTGGTCTCCCACCAGCGCCCCGGACGCAGGCCGTTGCGGTCGAGCACGGCGCCGATCACGGTGCCGTCGGTGAACGCGACGCTGGCCGGCCCGTCCCAGGGCTCCATGAGCGTGGCGTGGTACTGGTAGAAGGCCCGGCGCTCCGGGTCCATGCCGCCGTCGTTCTCCCACGCCTCCGGGATCATCATCAGCACGGCGTGGGGCAGGCTGCGGCCGCTGAGGTGCAGCAGTTCGAGGACCTCGTCGAAGTTCGCCGAGTCACTCGCGTCGGGCGTGCACACCGGGAACACCCGGCGCAGCGGGCCGGGGATCTCCTCGGTCTCCAGCAGCGCCTCGCGGGCGGCCATCCAGTTGCGGTTGCCGCGGATCGTGTTGATCTCGCCGTTGTGTGCGATGTACCGGTACGGGTGCGCCAGCGGCCACGACGGGAACGTGTTCGTGGAGAACCGCGAGTGCAGCAGCACCAGCGCGGAGGTGACCCGCTCGTCGGCCAGTTCCGGGTAGAACGTCTCGACCTGCTGCGGCGTCAGCATGCCCTTGTACGTGATCGTGCGCGGCGACAGCGAGACGACCGAGCAGGTGAGGCCGCGTTCGCGGGTCTCGCGTTCGGCCTGCTTGCGCACGCAGTACGCGATCCGTTCGAGGTCGAGGCCGCCCAGCGGCTCGCCGGCGCCCACACCCGTCTTCGGGTCGGCGGCCAGGCGGTCGGCGGCCAGGAACACCTGGACGACGCGGGGCATGCAGTCGAGCGCCGACTTGCCCAGCCCGTCGGGGTTGACCGGCACGGTGCGCCAGCCGAGCACGTGGGCACCCTCGACCAGCGCGTACTTCTCCACGACGCTCTTGACCCGGCCGGCCTTCTTCGGGTCGGTGTCGAGGAACACCAGGCCGACCGCGTACTCGCCGGCCGGCGGCAGGTCGAAGTCGACCACGGCGCGGTAGTACTCGTCGGGAATCTGGATCATCACGCCGGCGCCGTCGCCCGTGTTGGGCTCGGCGCCCCGGGCGCCGCGGTGGTCCATCCGGCAGAGCGCCTCGAGCCCCTTGCGGACGATCCCATGCGATCGCCGGCCCTGGACGTCGGCCACGAAACCCACACCGCAGGCGTCGTGTTCGTTCGCCGGGTCATAAAGCCCTTGGGAAGGCGGCGGCGAATGGATCATCCAGGCCTCCTGACGTCATCGAGCTTTCGAGAAGTGGGACGACGTCGGCCCAGGGCAGCACGGAGCCCCGAGGGGCCGGTCCCAGCAGTGTACGCGAAGGATCTCGGCCCCATGCGCGGTCACATGGGCCACTCCAGCTGTTGTGGACTTCACATTGGTGAAACAGCGCCGGCCGGGTCAGCCTCGGTGTTCGCGTTGCACGCACCCGAAGGAGCTGGCCGATGACTCTACGTATCGCAGAGGGCGCATCGGCGTCCGAAATCATTGCCCGCGCCCGGGCCGCGACGCCCGAGGCGTTCGCCCCGAACGGGATGCCACGCAATCTGATCGCCGGCGAATGGTCCGACGTCGGTGTGCCCGCCCCCGTGCTGACGCCGGTCGACAACACCGTGCTCACGGCGGTGGCCCGGGTCGACGCCGGCACCGCCCGGGCGGCCGTCCGGGCGGCTCTCGACCAGCACCGGGAGTGGGCCGCCACGCCGCTGGCCGACCGGGTCGAACGCGTGTCGCTGGCCGTGGCCGCGATGTCGGGCGAACGCGACCTGCTCGCCCTGCTGCTGGCCTGGGAGATCGGCAAGCCGTGGCGGCTGGCCTGCGCCGACGTCGACCGCGCGCTCGACGGCGTGCGCTGGTACCTCGGCGAGATCGCCGCGATGCTCGACGGCCGCACCCCGCTCGACGGGCCGGTGAGCAACATCGCGTCGTGGAACTACCCGATGAGCGTGCTGGTGCACGCCGAACTGGTGCAGTTGCTGGCCGGCAACGCGGTGATCGCGAAGACCCCGTCGCAGGGCGGCGCCCTGTGCCTCACCGTCGCCCACGCGCTGATGCGCCGCGCCGGCCTGCCCGCGACGCTGCTCTCCGGCGGCGGCGAGGAACTCGGCCAGGTGCTGGTGCGGGCGCCGGAGGTGGGCGCGGTGGCGTTCGTCGGCGGCCGGTCGAACGGCGGCAAGGTGGCCGCCGCGCTCCTTGACACGCCATCGAATTCTTTGGCAAAGCGCCACTTCATCGAACAGGAGGGCCTGAACGCCTGGGGCGTGTGGGATTTCTCGCAGTGGGACCTGCTCGCGGGCTTCCTGAAGAAGGGCTTCGAGTACGGCAAGCAGCGGTGCACCGCGTACCCCCGGTTCGTCGTCCAGCGCGACCTGGTCGACAAGTTCCTGGACATGTACCTGCCGGTGGTCCGCTCGGTGCGGTTCGGCCATCCGCTGGCGGGTGATCCCCTGCCGGACCTCGACTTCGGCCCGCTGATCAGCGCGGCCAAGGCCGACGAGCTGCGCCGCAAGGTCGACGAGGCGATCCGCGGCGGCGCCGTCCCGCTCCACCGCGGCTCGCTCGACCGTGGCCGGTTCCTCGACGGCCAGGACACCTCCGCCTACGTCGCGCCGAGCGTGCTCCTCGCCCCACCCGGCCGCTCGCGCCTGATGCACGCCGAGCCGTTCGGCCCGGTCGACACGATCGTCGTCGTCGACACCACCGACGAGCTGCTGTCGCAGATGAACGCCTCGAACGGCGCCCTGGTGGCGAGCCTCGCCTGCGACGACGAGGAGCTCGCCGCCAAGCTCGCCGTCGACCTGCAGGCGTTCAAGGTCGGCATCAACAGGCCCCGTTCGCGCGGCGACCGGGCCGAGCCGTTCGGCGGCCGCGGCGCTTCGTGGAAGGGCGCCTTCGTCGGCGGCGAGCACCTCGTCCGGGCGGTCACCGCCGGTGTCGACGGCGACCGCCTGTACGGCAACTTTCCCGAGTACTCCCGCTATCCCGTGGTCTAGCAGGTCCAGCGGACGGCCTCGATCACGTCGGTGGTGCCCGGCACCCGCAGGGCACCCACGACCGTGCGGCCGTCGTCGCTCAGTTGCAGCCGGTCGACCACCTGCCGGCCCGGCGGCATCGGCAGCCTGGCGACCTTGCCGTTCGGCAGACCGAGCGCCGCCCGCCCGTCGGCATCGGCGTAGGCGACGGTGCCGTTGGCGCTCACGCCCGGCACCACCGTGCCGTCCGCGCCGGCGATCCGGTCGACCGCGCCGGTGGCGAGGTTGAACCGCACCGCCACCGGGCCGCTGGTCGCACCCCAGACATTGATCCCGACGACCTCCGGGTGCCCGCGCTCCATCGCCGTGCCGACCGCCCAGTCCCCGGTGACCTGCGCCGCGTCGTGCGTCATCAGACCGTCGGGCAGCGCCAGGGTGCGCTCCTGACCCTCGGGGAAGCGGACGACGTACCGGTCCGGGTCCCATCGGATGCCCACCGTGACCCCGGTGGCGCCGATCGCCAGCGGCTTGAAGTCGGGCACCGACTCCGCCTCGTCGTCCGGGAAGTACGGGCGCGGGTACCTCTTCCCCACCTCCGGCGTCGACGACCACACGGCGGCGGCGTACCTGGCCTGGAACGTCCGTTCCTGCTTCCATCCGGCGACCCGGCCGTCCGGCCCGATCCAGCCGAGCCCGATGAAGCCGAGGAGCCGAGGAGCGGTCTCCGCGCGCTCCCCGGTGCGGAGTCTCACCCCGAACGGGAGCCGCTTGCTGCTCGCCAGCACCGTGCCGTCGGGCAGAGCGGTCGCCACCTCCTCGCCGTCTTCGAAATCGACGCCCAGGTCCACCGGCCCGGCCGTGCCGTCCCACCGCACGATCCCGGCTTCCCCCTCGCTCGCCGGGCCCCGGTTCCGGTGGTACTTCCCGATCACGTACCGACCGGACGGGTCGAGGTCGAGCACCACCTTCAGGTTGCGGTTCGGCAGGTTCGGCAGCGTCGCCACCTGGCAGGCAGCCGTCGCCGCCGGTTCCGGGCCGGTCAGGGTCCGGCGGACCGCGACGGTGCCCAGTCCCATCGCCACCGTCACCACCGTCGCGGCCGCGACCGCCGCGACCCCGCGCCGGCGGCGGCGCTTGCGGCCGCGCACGACCGCACCCGCCACGTCGGCGTTCGACCGCGGTGCCTCGACCGCCCGCAGCAGGTTGCCCACCCGCCGTTCCTCGTCGGTGATCATGACTTGCCTCCCAGGTCCCGCGTGAGGGCGGGTTCGAGCAGCGGGCGCACGGCCGCGAGCGCCCGGGCCGTCTGGCTCTTGACAGTGCCGGTGGAGCACCCGAGCGCGCGGGCGGTGTCCTCGATCGACTGGTCGCACAGGTAGCGCAGCACCAGCACCGCGCGCTGGCCCGGCGGCAGCCGACGCAGCGCGTGGAGCACGGCGTCGCGGTCGTCGGCGCGATCGGGATCGTCCGGGGGTGGTGCCGGTTCGGGTGCCGGCCACATCAGGCGGACCCGCGCCGCCCAGCCGCGCCGCTTCGAGTCGACGAACTTGCGGGCGAGCATCCGCTGCACGTACGCGTCGAGGTTGTCGGCCCGGCGCGCGCGGTTCCAGTGGACGTACAGCGCCTCGATCGTCGCCTGGACGATGTCGTCGGCCGTGTGCCGGTCGCCGCCGCACAGCAGGTAGGCACTGTGCTGCAGGCTGGGCAGGCGCGCCGAGACGTACTCGACGTAGTCGCCGTCGGGATCAGTCCCCATGGATGTCGGCCTCCTTCACGCCCCCTCGACGTCAGCGGGTCGCCGGAAAGTTGCGTCGCCTGTGCGAGGATTGCAGCCTTGATCGGCAAAGGAGCTGACGTGCGTTTCGGGTTGCTGGGAACCGGCCATTGGGCCGCTGACACGCACGGCGCCACGCTGGCGACCCACGCCACCGCGGAGCTGGTGGCCGTGTGGGGGCGCGACCCGGCCAAGGCCGCCACCGTGGCCGGTCAGCTCGGGGCCCGGGCCTACGACGACGTCGAGGAGCTGTTCGCCGACGTCGACGCCGTCGCGATCGCGCTGCCGCCCGACGTGCAGGCCGGGCTCGCGGTGCGGGCCGCCCGGGCCGGCTGCCACCTGTTGCTCGACAAGCCGCTGGCGCTCACCGTCGAGGCCGCCGACGAGGTGGTCGAGGCCGTCGACAAGGCCGGGGTGGCGTCGCTGGTGTTCTTCACCAACCGGTTCCGGCCGGAGATCGAGAAGTTCCTGGCGAACGCCAACCGGGTCGGCGGCTGGTACGCCGGCCGGGGCGTGATGCACGCGTCCATCTTCCAGCCGGGGAACCCGTACGGTGCCTCGGCGTGGCGGCGGGAACAGGGCGGGCTCTGGGACATCGGGCCGCACGCGCTCTCCGTGCTGCTACCGGTGCTCGGCGACATCACCGAGGTCACGGCCGTCGACGGGCCGAGGGAGACGGTCAACGTGATCGCCCGGCACGCCACCGGCGCGGCCAGCGAACTGTCGATCACCCTGAACGCCGCGCCCAACGCGACCGTCGTCGAGCAGGTCTTCTACGGCGAGCACGGGGTGGCCGTCGTCCCCGAGCGCGGCACCACCGCCCTCCAGGCCCTCAGCGCGGCGATCGACCGCCTCCTCGCGGCGGCGACCGGTCCGGCGCCGCGCCGGGACCCGTGCGATGTCCACTTCGGCCGCACCGTGGTCCGCATCCTGGCGGCGGCCGACACCGCGCGCCGGGAGCGCCGCGCCGTCACCCCCTGAACGAAAATCGTCGAGCGATGGGACCGCGTGCCCGCCTGCAACACGGCCCCATCGCTCAACGTAGGGGTAAAGCTTCTATGCGGCCTCGACGATCTCGGTCGGCGCCAGGTGGTCGCCGAGAACCAGAACCGCCGCGTTGACCAGCTGTCCCATCCGGTCGACCTCGCTGGCGTGGAACGGCGGCGCGATCGCGCCGTCGGCCGCCGACGTGCGACCCGGGCCGTCCGGCCCGCCCCTCGCCGCGACCAGCACCAGGCCGGCCTTCTGCAGCGGCACCGCCACGTAGTGCGTGCCGTCGGCCGAGGTGACCGCACGGGGACGCAGTGGCGCGATGTCGGGGATGGCCGGCGCCAGGGGGGCGCCCCAGCTGGCGTACCGCACCGTCAACGGCGCGCTCGCCGGGGCACCCGCCCAGGCCGGATCGACGGAAGTCACCGCGGCCCAATCCGCCGCGACAAGGCCGGGAATTCCGTCGACGAGGGTTGCCAGGCCTCTTCCTGCGTCGGCCGCCACCTGACCCAGGAGAGCCACATCCCGACCGATCGGCGCGGGCAGTTCAGTGCACCGCCACACCCCCACCACGCGTACACCGGGTACCGCGCCGAGGCCGACCAGGATCCGCCCGACCAGCGCCGAAGCCGGCCAGACGACGGTGAAGTCGTCGACCGCACGTCCCTGGGACCGCTCCAACACGATGACCGACACGATGTCGGCGCCAACGACGCCGAGCGTGCGGGCCACCTGTCCGAGAGATCCCGGCCGGTCGGGCAACTCAACCCTCAACCGCAACAACATGCTGAGTAGATTGCCGGCCGCTCGTTTCGCTGACGTTGCGTCGCCGTATCGACGCCAAGAAACCGTCGCTACCGGGTCAGAGCGGCCAGACCCTCGGCCCAGGAGAAGGATCCGTCGGTTGCCACCAGCACGGTGACGCCCTCGGCGCGCAACGACTCCACCGCACGCCGGAACGGTGCCCGGCTGCCGAGGGCGGCGCCGACGACCGGCATGACGGCCACCGGCTTGCCCAGCCCGATCGCCTCGGCCACCACGCCCAACGCGTAGTCGTCCGCGATGCCCGCCGCGAGCTTGTTGACGAAGTTGAACGTCGCCGGAGCGACCAGCACCGCCGTCGCGGTGGCGGCGGACGCCTGCCGGGGCTGCCCGGGTACGCCGTACGCGCTGCGCACCGGCCGACCGGTGCGTGCCGCCAGCGCCTCGGTGTCGAGGAACGGCAGCGCCGACCGCGTCGCCACCACGAGCACCTGCCACCCGTCGGCCAGCGCCAGCTCGACCAGCGTGTCGGCGTCGGCCGCCGGCCCGGCACCGCACACCACCACGCACAACACCCGCTCGCCCGTCACCTGCTGAGCTTGACACGCCGGTAACAACTGGCTGAACTGCCTGGATGACCGCCGCCGACACGCCCGTTGATCGGGACCCGCCCGGCCTGAACCGCGACGCGCTCGCGGCCTACCTGGCCGGCCACCGCCCCGACCTCGCCACCGGCCCGCTCCGGGCCACGCTGGTGGCCGGCGGCCGGTCGAACCTGACGTACTTCGTCACCGACGGGGTCACCGAGTACGTGCTCCGCCGCCCGCCGCTCGGGCACGTCCTGGCGACCGCGCACGACATGGGCCGCGAGCACACCGTGATCTCGGCGCTGGGCGGCACCGCGGTGCCCGTCCCCGAAACGCTTCTCATGTGCGGCGACGACACCGTGCTCGGCGCGCCGTTCTACCTGATGTCGCGCGTGCCCGGCGAGGTGCTGCGGACCCGCGCGCAGACCGACCCGCTGCCGCTCGACGCCCGCCGCGACCTCGCCCACGCCATGATCGACACCCTCGTGGCCCTGCACCGGGTGGACCCGTACGAGGTGGGTTTGGGCGAGTTCGGCCGGCCCGACGGGTTCCTGGCCCGGCAGGTCCGCCGGTGGGCGGCCCAGCTCGACCGGTCGCGCAGCCGCGACCTGCCCGGCGCCGACGACCTGCGCGACGGCCTCGCCGCCACCGTGCCCACCTCGCCGAAGCCGGCGATCGTGCACGGCGACTTCCGCCTCGACAACCTGATCGTGGACCCGGAGAAGCGCGCGGTCAGGGCCGTTCTCGACTGGGAGATGGCGACCATCGGCGACCCGCTCACCGACCTCGGCCTCCTGGTGACCTACTGGGACGTGCTGGGCAGCGAGACCGCGGCGGACAACCCGATCGCCACCGCGATCGGACCCGCGGCCGGCTTCCCGCCCGCCTCCGACCTGCTCGACCGGTACGCGAAGACCTCACCCGTCGACCTGTCGGCGCTGCCCTGGTACACGGCGCTGGCCTGCTACAAGTTGGCCGTGATCCTGGAGGGCATCCACTACCGCTACACCCAGGGCCAGACTGTGGGCGCGGGCTTCGACCAGATCGGCGCCATCGTGCCGACGCTCATCGCGTCCGGTCGCACCACGCTCGCATCGCTGTAAAGCAGCTGATTTGTCGCCGAGGGAGGCGACGGGAAAGGTAACCCCATGGACTTCAGCTTCGACGAACGCACCGCCGAACTGCACGAGAAGCTCACCGACTTCATGGCCGAGCACGTCTACCCGGCCGAAGCGGTGTTCGAGGAGCAGCTCGCGGCGCAGTCCGACCCCTGGTCACGTCCCCCGGTGATCGAATACCTGAAGCAGAAGGCACGCGAGGCCGGGCTGTGGAACCTCTTCCTGCCCGACCCCCGGTTCGGCGCCGGCCTCACCAACCTGCAGTACGCGCCGCTCTGCGAACTGCTCGGCCGCAGCCCGCACCTGGCCCCCGAGGCGCTGAACTGCGCCGCGCCCGACACCGGCAACATGGAGCTGCTGGCCGACTTCGGCTCCGCCGCCCAGCACGAACGCTGGCTCACGCCGCTGCTGCAGGGCGAGATCCGGTCGGCGTTCTGCATGACCGAGCCCGACGTGGCCAGCTCCGACGCCACCAACATCGCCACCCGCATCACCCGCGACGGCGACGACTACGTGATCAACGGGCGCAAGTGGTGGTCGTCCGGCGCGATGAACCCGAACTGCGCGGTGTTCATTGTGATGGGCAAGACCGACCCGGACGCCGACCGGCACAAGCAGCAGAGCATGATCTGCGTTCCGCGCGACACGCCGGGCATCACGGTCAAGCGGGGCATGCACGTGTTCGGCTACACCGACGGCTCGCACGGCGGCCACGCCGAGATCGTGTTCGACGACGTGCGGGTCCCCGCCGACCACCTCATCGGCGCCGAGGGCGACGGCTTCGCGATCGCGCAGGCGCGGCTCGGCCCCGGCCGGATCCACCACTGCATGCGGCTGATCGGCAAGGCCGAGCGGGCGCTGGAGCTGATGTGCCGACGGACCAGCGAACGGGTCGCCTTCGGCAAGCCGCTGGCCGAGCAGGGCGTGATCCAGGACTGGATCGCCGAGTCACGGGTCCGCATCGAACAGGCCCGCCTCCTGGTGCTGAAGACCGCCTGGCTGATGGACACGGTCGGCAACCGGGGCGCCCACTCCGAGATCCAGGCCATCAAGATCGCCGTTCCCTCGATGACCGAGTGGGTCATCGACAAGGCCATCCAGGCCCACGGCGCGGCCGGCGTCAGCCAGGACACCCCGCTGGCCGTCCTCTGGGCCAGCACGCGGACGCTCCGGCTGGCCGACGGCCCCGACGAGGTCCACAAGGCGTCACTGGCACGGCGTGAGCTGCGCAAATACCGCTGACAAACCCCAGCGCACCGGGCCTCAGGCCGTATTTCAGGCAGAGGCCCGGTGCACGAGGTGCGTCTGAAGGAGGACGTCGGGCACGTCCTCGCCGTTGATCAGGTCGAACAGCAGGCGGGCCATCGCGCGTCCCATGCCCTCCACCGGCTGGTGGATGGTGGTCAGCGGCGGGTCGGACTGCTTCGCGACCCACGCGTCGTCGAAGCCGACCACCGCGATGTCGTCGGGAACCCGGCACCCGGCCTGGCGCAACGCGCGGAGAGTTCCCAGCGCCATCACGTCGCTGCCGACGAAGATCGCGTCGAGATCCGGGACGCGCTCCAGCAGCGCCCGGGTGGCCACCGCGCCGCTCTCCTCGCTGAAGTCGCCCGGCTCGACGTCGGACGGGCGCACCGGCCGGCCGGCCGCCGCGAGCGCCGACCGGTAGCCGGCCAGCCGCTCGATACCCACGGCCATGTCCTGCGTGCCGGCGACGTGCGCGATCCGCTGCCGCCCGGAGGCGATCAGGTACTCGACGGCGGTGCGGGCACCGCCCTCGTTGTCGCTGTCGACCCAGCGGACCGGCCAGTGCGGCGCGATCGCGCTGACGGTGCGGCCACCGAGCACGGTCGGCAGGCCCCGTTCGCCGAGCATCGCCGGCAGCGGGTCGGCGCCGTGCAGCGAGAGCAGCATGACGCCGTCGACGTGCTGGGTGGTGAGGTGGTGCTCGACCCGCTGCCGCTCGGCCGGCCGCTGGGCCATCGCGAGCCAGAGCTGGAGCGGGGTGGTGGCGAGTTCGGCGCTGATGCCGCGCACGACGCCGGCGAAGAACGGCTCACCGAAGACGCGTTCCTCGGATTCGGACACGACCAGGGCCACCGAGTCGGTGCGGCGGGTGACCAGGGCACGGGCGGCGCGATTGGGCACGTAGCCCAGTTCGTCGATGGCGCGCTGAACGGCTTCGCGGGCCTGCGGGCTCACCTGTGCCGAGCCGTTGACCACGCGCGAGACCGTGCCCCGGCCCACGCCGGCACGCGCCGCGACCTCGTCGAGGGTCGGGCGCGTACCGGGGGGTCGGGCGCGGGTCATCGGTTCCTGATCACATCCGAGTACCAGTGTGCACTGGCTTTCGGGACGCGGCGCTGCGCGTCCTCATAGTCGACATACACCATGCCGAACCGGCGGGTGTACCCCCAGGCCCATTCGAAGTTGTCCATCAGGGACCAGGCGAAGTAACCGCGCAACGGTACACCAGCTTCGATGGCTCGTGCGCACGCGCCGAGATGCCCCTCGAAGTAGTCGATGCGCTCCTGATCGTTGACCGTGCCGTCGGCGTCGAGCTTGTCCTCGAACGCGGCGCCGTTCTCCGTGATGTAGATCGGCAGCGACGTGTACCCGGCGACCTGCTGGAGCACCTCGTACAGGCCCTGCGCGTCGATCTCCCAGTCCATCGCGGTGACCGGCACGCCTTCCCGGTGCACGAACTGCACGAACTCGCTGCCCGGGTAGGCGCTGGGCTCGCCGTGGTGGCTCTCCCGCTCGGCGGCGTCGGACCCGGAGACCACGTGCCGGCTGTAGTAGTTGACGCCGAGGAAGTCGAGCGGCGCCTTGATCACGTCGAGGTCGCCGTCGCGCACGAAGCTGAAGTCGCTGAGCGGCGCGAGATCCTGCTTCACGTCGTCCGGGTAGCGACCGAGGAGGACCGGCTCCAGCCAGATGCGGTTGCACATGGCGTCGATGCGGCGGGCCGCGTCGGCGTCGGCCGCGGAGTCGGTCTCCGGGGAGACGGCGTACAGGTTGAGCGTGATGCCCACCTCCGCGCCGCGCGTCTTCAACTCCCGCGCCGCGAGCCCGTGCGCGAGCAGCAAGTGGTGCTGCGCCGGCACGGAGAGCGACGTGTCGTCGGTGCGACCGGGCGCGTGGACGCCGGCCGCGTAGCCGAGGTACGACGAGCACCAGGGCTCGTTGAACGTCGTCCACCGCTTGACCCGGTCGCCGAGGGCGTCGTGCACGGTGACGGCGTACTGGCAGAAGCGCTGGGCGACGTCGCGGTTGGGCCAGCCGCCCGCGTCTTCGAGCTCCTGGGGCAGGTCCCAGTGGTAGAGCGTCAGCCAGGGCTCGATGTCGCGTTCGAGCAGGCCGTCGACCAGCCGGTTGTAGAAGTCGAGGCCCTGGGGGTTTGGCCTGCTGCCGCCGTTGGGCAGGACCCGGGACCAGGAGACGGAGAAGCGGTAGGCCTGGAGGCCGAGATCCTTGATCATGTCAAGGTCTTCGTCGAGGCGGTGGTAATGGTCGCAGGCGACGTCACCGGTGTGCCCTTCGAGCACCTTCCCCGGGGTACGGGAGAACGTGTCCCAGATCGAGGGCGTGCGGCCGTCTTCGGCTGCCGCTCCCTCGATCTGGTAAGCGGCGGTGGCGGCACCGAGGACGAAGTCCGCTGGCAGGGCTGTCACGCGGTCACCTTTCGTCGATATTGGCGATCTTGACTCCGTATGTACCGACATCGATACGCGGAGCCAGGAGCGCGGGCGCTCAAGGGGTGGGAGCGCTCCCACTGGGAGCTTAGGTCATTCTCCGCAATAGCGTGGATGCCTGAGTTGCGTCCCAGCGATCGGGTTCGAAGTCGGCGAGCCAGTCGCGCAGTCCGGCCGGGTCCGGTTTGGCCGGATCCGCGAGGACCTCGATCAGGTCGGCGTACCCGCCGGCGCCGCCGACGTCCTCCGGCGGACCGGCCCGCTCGCCGGCCACACAGGCCGGGTAGCGCTCGTCCGGATCGGCGTCGAACACGCGCTCGACCAGCACTTCGTGCTCCCACCAGTCACCGAAGTCGTAGACATAGGTGATCTTCTTGCCCTCCGCGGCGACCGCGTCGAGCCGCACGTCGAGCTCGTCGGCGAGCTCCAGTTCCTCGAGCGGATCGGGCTCGCCGTACTGCTCGCCGCCGATCTCGAAACTGTGCAGGTGGTACCCCTGCCAACCGAGCGAGAGCTGGATGATCCGACTCACCCGATCGAGGGTGTATCCGCCCGGCACCAGGATCCGCCGCCAGATCGGCGGATCGGTGTCGAGCACGGTGACCTTGAGCTGGTAGATGCGGCGGCGTTGCATGTCGTCCTTTGGGGTCCGTAGTGCGTGCCGACATTGTTGACCGCCGTCGACCGTCGGTGCACGCTATCTGGCGTGATCGGCGCGTGACCAAGATCCTCCAGTTCGAGCGTGGCGAGGCCCCCCTCGGCGACGACGACCTACTGGCCGCGTACGCCACCGACCCCGGCGCGCCGTGGCTGCGGGTCAACTTCGTCACGAGTCTCGATGGCGCGGTAACGGCCACCGACGGGTTCTCCGCGGGCATTTCCGACGAAGCCGACAAGCGCGTCTTCGGCCTCCTCCGCATGACCTGCGACGCCCTGATGGTGGGCGCCGGCACGCTGCGCCACGAGGGCTACGGCGCGATGCGGCTGGGCGAGCGCCGCGAGGACTGGCGGGTCGCGCACGGCCTTCCCGAGAACCCGCTCCTGATCATCGTGTCGAGGCGGCTGGACCTCGACCCCGCGTCGCCGATGTTCACCGACGCACCGGTCCGCCCGTTGATCGTCACCTCCAGCGCCGCACCGGTGGACCGCCGCCAGGCCCTGTCGGAGGTCGCCCACGTCCTGGCCATGGGTGACGACGAGGTGGACCTCCCGGGCGCGCTGGAAGCGATCCACGCGCTGGGCTTCCCCCAGATCCTCTGCGAAGGCGGCCCCCACCTCCTCGGCTCCCTGACCGCAAACGACCTGGTAGACGAGCTCGACCTGACGCTGTCCCCCCTCCTGATAGGCCCCGGCCCCGGCCGAATCACCGCCGGCCAGGCCCCGGAGTCCCCCCGCTCCCTGCAGCTCCACCACATCCTGACGGCCGGCAACCTCCTCCTCCTGAGATACACCCGCCCCCCTGCTCCCAGTTGATCTTGCAGTTGTGGTGCCAGGCTCACCCGTGTTTGTCCGGGTTTGTGGGGCACCACAACTGCAAGATCGACGCGTATGGGGGTGGCGGCAGGGCGTGGTGACGTCGGCTACCCGGCGCATTGGGGCAGGATGCTATGCGAACGTACGTGCGATCATGAGGAGGCGCCGCGTGGACCCTGAGACCGCCGGCAGCCCGGTCGGCCGGGTGCTGGGCACCTCCGACGCCACGCCGCTGCAGTTCTGGGTGGCCGTCGCCAGCGGTGCCTACCTCCAGCTCGACGACGTCGTGGTCACCAGCCGCGAGCTCCCCGACGGGTCCAGCGTGAGCATCGCCGGCGTGGTCACCGCTGTGCGGGCCCGACACGAGGGCGCCGCCTTCGACTCCGACGTGTTCGCGATCGCCGACGGCACGCTGCCCGCCCAGGTGCAGGAGGCGGCCGAGATCACCACCACCCGGGTCACCCCCGAGGTCTACGTGCCGCCGCAGCCGGGCGCGATCGTCCACCGCGCCAAGGGTGAAGCCCGCGCACAGGCGCTCTACTTCGACCGCATGGACCGCCAGGTGCCGATCGGCTTCGGCCGCGACGGCGAGCCGCTGTTCCTCAACGCCGACTTCATCGACGGCCAGCGAGGCGCGCACGTCTCCATTTCCGGAATCTCGGGTGTGGCCACGAAGACCAGCTTCGCCACGTTCCTGATGTACTCGATGCTGCGGAGCGGCGTGCTCGGCGGCGCCGGCGAGAGCGCCAACACGAAGGCGCTGATCTTCAACGTCAAGGGCGAGGACCTGCTGTTCCTCGACCACCCCAACACCAGGCTCGACGATGCCACCCGGGAGAGCTACGCCCGCCTCGGCCTGCCCGCCGGCCCGTTCCCCGACGTCCGGGTCTACGCGCCGCCGCGGGCCGGCGGTGCCGACGCCACGCCCGACACGAACGCGAGAATGACCGGCGTCGACCCGTTCTACTGGACGCTCGCCGAGTTCTGCGCCGACGGCCTGCTCCCCTACGTCTTCGCCGACGCCGACGACGAGCGGCAGCAGTACACGATGGTGGTCCACTCGGTCGCCGCGCACCTCAAGAAGGTCGCCGCACCCGCCGAGGGCGCCATCACGCTCGAGGGCACCCGCATCGCCAGCTACGAGCACCTGGTCGACCACCTGGTCGAGCAGCTCGGCGACGAGGCCACCCGGTTCGCCTGGACCGGCACCGCCGTCGGCCTGGGCACGGTGAACGCGTTCGCCCGGCGACTGATCAACAGCAAGCGCGACCTGTCCCGGCTGATCCGCGGCGACCTCGCCCAGCGGCGGCCGCACTCGATCAACACGGCCGAGAGCGCCCAGCTCACGGTCGTCGACTTGCACAACCTGCCCGACCGGGCGCAGCGGTTCGTCGTCGGCGTCACGCTGAAGACGGAGTTCGAGCGCAAGGAGAAGTCGGGCACCGCGAAGCCGCTGCTGTTCGTGGTGCTCGACGAGCTGAACAAGTACGCGCCGCGCGAGGGCTCGTCGCCGATCAAGGACGTGCTCCTCGACATCGCCGAACGCGGAAGATCACTCGGCGTCGTCCTCATCGGCTGCCAGCAGACGGCCAGCGAGGTCGAGCGGCGCATCGTCACCAACGCCGCGATCAAGGTCGTCGGCCGGCTCGACCCGAGCGAGGCCAGCCGCACCGAGTACGGCTTCCTGCCGCCGGCACAGCGCCAGCGCGCGCTGATCGCCAAGCCCGGCACGATGTTCCTCAGCCAGCCCGACATCCCGGTGCCGCTCTGCATCGAGTTCCCGTTCCCCGGCTGGGCGACCCGGCCGGGCGAGGCGGGCGAGCCACCGGTCAGCGCGTTGCGCTCGATCGTTCAGACGAAGGACCCGTTCGCCGTGGTCGGCGCCTCGGTCGGCGGCCTGTCCGACGACGACATCCCGTTCTAGAGAGGGCCCAGCGTGCGACTGCTGCACACGTCCGACTGGCACGTCGGGAAGGTGCTCAAGGGCCAGTCCCGGCTCGACGAGCAGATCAAGGCGCTCGGCCAGGTCGTCGAGGTAGCCCACAAGGAGCGGCCCGACCTGGTGATCGTCGCCGGCGACCTGTACGACACGGCCAGCCCGACGGCCGACGCCACCAAGGTCGTCACCCGGGCCCTGAGCGCGCTCAAGGCAACCGGCGCCGACGTGGTCGCGATCGGCGGCAACCACGACAACGGGCCCGCCCTCGACGCGCTGCGGCCGTGGGCCGAGGCCGCCGGCATCACCCTGCGCGGCGCGGTCAGCGCGAGACAGAGCGACCACATCGTCGCGGGAACCACCGAGGGCGGGGAGGAGTGGCGGCTGGTCGCGTTGCCGTTCCTCTCGCAGCGGTTCGCGGTGCGGGCGTCCGAGATGTTCGACCTCACCGACGCCGAGGCCACCCAGACGTACGCCGATCACATCGCGCGCCTCCTCGAGAGCCTGACAAGAACCGCGTTCGGCACCGACACCATCAACCTGATCACCACCCACCTCACCGTGCTGGGCGCCACCCAGGGCGGCGGCGAGCGGGAGGCGCACACGATCATGGGCTACGCGGTCCCGGTCAGCGTGTTCCCGCAGAAGGCGCACTTCGTGGCGCTCGGCCACCTGCACCGCGCGCAGACCGTCCCCGGGCCGAGCGTGGTGCACTACTCCGGCAGCCCGCTCGCGATCGACTTCGGCGAGACCGAGAACATGCCCGGGGTGTCGATCGTCGACGTCACGAAGAACACCGCGGCCAAGGTCCGCACGGTGGAGATCACCGCCGCCACCCGCCTGCGCACCATCCGCGGCACGATCGCCGACCTGGAGAAGTTCCCCGACGACGGCTCGTGGCTGCGCGTCTTCGTCCGGGAACAGCCCCGGGCCGGCCTGCGCGAGGAGGTGCAGGCCATGCTGCCGAACGCGCTGGAGGTCCGGATCGACCCGGCGATGCTCCCCGAGACCACCACCGACCGGCCCACCGGAACCCGGGCCGGCCGCTCGCCGCGGGACCTGTTCACCGAGTACCTGAACAGCCGGGGCCACGTCGACGACGCCACCCTGGACCTGTTCGGCACGCTCTACGAGGAGGTGGGCTGATGCGACCGCTGCGGCTCGACCTCGCCGGGTTCACCGTCTTCCGCGAGCCCACCACCGTCGACTTCACCGACACCGACTTCTTCGCGCTGGTCGGCCCGACCGGCGCCGGCAAGTCCACCGTGCTCGACGCGATCTGCTTCGCGCTCTACGGCACCGTGCCCCGGTGGGGCAACCGGACGTCGATCGGCAACGCGCTCGCGCCCAGCGTCACCGAGGGCCGGGTACGGCTGGTGTTCGAGACGGCCGGCGCCCGGTACGTGCTCACCCGCGTGATCCGGCGCGACGGCAAGGGCGCGGTGACCACCCGCCAGGCCGGCATGGAGGCGCTGCCGCACGGCTTCGACCTGAGCCGGTTCGACGACGACGGCGGGACGCTCGACGGCGAGCTCGGCGAGGTCCTGGCCGGCACCCCCGGCGAGGTCGACCAGGCGGTCGCCGACGTCGTCGGCCTGCCGTACGAGCAGTTCACCAAGTGCGTCGTGCTGCCGCAGGGCGAGTTCGCCGCGTTCCTGCACGCCAAGCCGGCCGACCGGCAGAAGATCCTGGTCAACCTGCTGGGCCTGGAGATCTACGGCCGGGTGCGGGAGAAGGCCGGCGGGGTCGCCGCCGAGGCCGACCTCAAGCTGAAGGCCGTCGACGGCCTGCTCGCCGGGTACGCCGACGCCACCGACGAGACCAGAAGGATTTCCGTAGCCAGGGTCGAGGAAACGCGTCATCTCGCAGTTGAAATTGATCTGGCCTTGCCGCAACTCGCCGCCGCGACGCAACAAGCGGCCAACGCCCGCGACTCGTTGAGCGCGCTCGATGCCGAGATCTCGCGGTTGGCCGCGGTGCACAAGCCGCCGGCCGCCGACGGCCTGACCCGGACGGCGCTCGATGCCCGCGCGGCGGCGGCCGAGGCCGCGACGGCGGTGACCCAGGCCGAGGAGCACGAGGAGAAGCTCCGCGCCGAACTGACGGCCGCCGGTGACCCCGCCGCCCAACGGCGCTGGCTCGACGCCCATGCCGAGCGGGCCAAGGTGGAGCGCGAGGCGAAGGCGCTGGAGAAGCAGCTCGCGTCGGCCGCTCAGGAGCATGCGACGGCGGAGGCGGCCGTGGCCGCGGCGCGGGCGGATGCCACCGCGGCCCAGCAGGCGCTCGACGACGCCCGCGAGGCCTACCAGACCGCGCTGGCCCTCGACCGGGCCGGCGAGTTGCGCCCCCACCTGAAGCTCGGCGAGCCGTGCCCGGTGTGCGAGCAGAAGGTCGCCGCACTGCCATCGAGCGGCCAGGGGCACGCGGCCGAAAGCGCGAAGGCGGCGGGTGTCGTGGCCCGGAAACAGGCCGACACGGCGGCCGCTGTCGTCGAGACGCGCGCCACCGCGCTGCGCGACCTCGACCGCGCCGTGGCCGCCGGCCGGGCGCAGGCCGAGGCGTCGGCCCGTCGGATGTCCACATTGGACAGTCAGCTCGCCGGTGCGCCCGACCCCGCGACCCTGAAGCGCTCCCTGGCCGAGCTCGACGCCAAGCGCAAGGCCTGCGACGACGCCACCGCCGCCGTGCGCAAGGCGCGCACGGCGGCACGGGCCGCGGCGGCCGCGGCGGAGACGTCCGAGGCGGCGGTCCGGGCCGCGTGGCGGGAATTCGATGTGACGCGGGATGCGCTCGCTCCGTTCGGCCCACCCCCGGCCGACCGGGAGGACCTCGCGGGTACCTGGACGGCGTTGGCATCGTGGGCGTCCGAGCAGGCCGGCACCCGGCGCGACGCGCGCGACACCGCCGCGGCCGCCGTCTCCGGTGCCGACGCGGCTGTCGCGACGGCGCGGGCCGCCCTGGTCGCGCTGTTCGAGAACGCCGCGGTGCCGGTGCCGGTCGGCGACTACGCGCGGGCCGCGGCGGTCGCCGTGGAACGCGCCGAGGCGGCGCAGCGGCGGATCGAGGAGCGCATCGCCGAGGCGTCCAGGCTCCGCGACGACCGCGCGACCCACGAGCGCACCGCCCAGGTGGCCCGGACCCTGGCCACCCACCTGCGGGCCGACCGGTTCGAACGGTGGCTGCTCGCCGAGGCCCTCGACGCCCTGGTGGCGGGCGCCTCCCGCATCCTGCGCGAGTTGAGCGGCGGCCAGTACGACCTGGTGCACCAGCGGGGCGAGTTCTTCGTCGTCGACCACCACGACGCCGGGTTGCGGCGGGCGGTGCGCACGTTGTCGGGCGGCGAGACGTTCCAGGCGTCGCTCGCGCTGGCCCTGGCGCTGTCCGAGCAGCTCGCCGGCATGTCGGCGGGCACGGCGTCGCTGGAGTCGATCGTCCTCGACGAGGGCTTCGGCACGCTCGACGCCGCCACCCTCGACACGGTGGCGGCCACGCTGGAGAACCTCGCGGCGCGCGGCGACCGGATGGTGGGCGTGGTGACGCACGTGCGGGCGCTCGCCGAGCGGATCCCGGTACGGTTCGAGGTCACTCGGGACGCGCGGACGGCGCGCGTGGAACGGACGGCGCTGTGAAGCTCTTCGTGGAGGCGTGGGACCCGACGTACGGCGCCGCGGTCGAGAGCCCCGACTTCGCGGGCGGCGGCGGCACACCGTCCGAGGCCCGGCTGGAGCTCGACGTCGAGCGCTCCGCCGAGGCGTGGGAGCCGATCTCGCCGCCGCCCGACGTCCGGGCGCCCGACGTGGCCCTGCTGGTCGACGGCGTCCGCCGCACCGACGCCCGGGTGTGGGTCGGCGACGAGAACACGGTCCTGCCCGGGCTGGCCGCGTCGTACGCCGCCGGGGTGGTGCGGTGCGACCTCCGGCGGGCCGTCGCCGAGGTGGTCACCGCCCGGGTGCAGCGCGGGGTGTTCACGCCGTTCACCAACGGCGCGCCGGCGCTGGTCACCTCCGCCGGCCGGTATCCGGTGCTGCCGGCGAAGAGCGGCGACCTGATGGCGATGTCGTCGGCGGTGCAGCAGCACCTCCAGGCGCTGGAGTCGTCGGTGCTGGCCGAGTCCCGCGACGAGTCGACGGCCGACGAACTGCTGGTCGCCGACGGCCCGCTGCGCGGGCGGGCCGGGATCTCGCGCATGCTCGGCTACATCAAGAGCCACGAGAAGCGGTACCTGAACGGCCATCAGTCTTCTGTGGTCATGGCGTTGAAGGCCGGCCAGCGCAGCCCGGTGTTCAAGCTCGGCACCCGGTGGGAGCAGTACACCTGGTACCTGCGCCTGCCCGGCCCGGGCGGCGCGCCGTGGAGCAACCTGGCCCGCATCGAGTGCTCGGTGGAACTGCCGGCGCAGGCCGCGATCGCGCTGGCCGACCTGTCGATGGTGACGCTGCCGCGCTTCGCCGCCACCTCGTACAAGGACCCCCGCGCGCCGCAGAACCTGGTGCCGATCGCGGGGCTGGAGCGCCGCCTGCGCACCATGCTCGGTGACGGGCGGCTGCTGCACCGGGCGCTGACGCTCGCCGCCCACCGGGAGCCCGCGGGTGTCTGACCGTTCGTTCGCGGTTCCGGATCGCTACGACCTCGCCCGGTCGATGCGCCACCTGGCCGTGATCCCGAACGACCCGACGCTGGTGGTGAGTGACCGCGAGGCCTGGTGGGCCACGCGGACGCCCGACGGGCCGGGTTCGCTGCATCTTCGGGTGTCCGGCGCCTCTTTGTCGGCTTTCGCCTACGGACCGGGCGCGTCGTGGCTGCTGTCGCGCGCCGACGCGATCGCCGGCCTGCACGACGACGTGAGCGGGCTCGCCGCGTTCGACCACCCGCTCGTGCGCCGGCTGGCGCGCACGTTCGCCGGGGTGCGGATCCCGGCCACGGGACGGCTGTTCCACCACACGGTGGCCGCAATCCTCGGCCAGAAGGTGACCGGCGGGGAGGCGTCCCGCGGCTACCGCGGCCTGCTGCGACACTTCAAGGCGCCCGTCCCCGGTCCGGCACCGCCCCGCCTGATGCTGTCGCCCGACCCGGCCGACGTCGCGGCCACGCCGTACTGGCAGTTCCACCCGTGGGGCATCGAACAGAAGCGCGCCGACACCGTACGGCGGGCCGCCGCGTTCGCCGTCCGCCTGGAGAAGGCCACCGACCCGGCCCTGGCCACCCGCCTGCTGACCTCGGTGCCCGGCATCGGCGCGTGGACGGCCGCCGAGGTGGTACGGGTCGCCTTCAGCGACGGCGACGCCGTGAGCGTCGGCGACTACCACCACAAGAACGTGGTCGCCTGGGCGCTGGCCGGCGAGCCCCGCGGCACCGACGAACGCATGCTCGAACTGCTCGAACCCTTCCGCGGCCACCGCGGCCGCGTGGTAACCCTGCTACAACTGGCCGGCCACTCCGCCCCAAAATTCGGCCCGAGGATGCCCATCCGCTCCTTCGCCCGCTTCTAACCCCCCTCCCCGTTGATCTTGCAGTTGTGGTGCCGGGTTCAGTGGGTTTTATCCCCGTTTGAGAGGCACCACAACTGCAAGATCGACTGGCTGGGTGGGGTCAGGGGGCGGGGTCAGGCGGACAGGACGCGGCGGAGACGTTGGGTGGAGATGCCGAGTTGCTTGGCGAGGTCGTCCGTGGTGGCGTCGGGTTGCCTCGCGGCCAGCTCGGCCGCCAGGCGACGGGTCTCCTCGACGGGGCGGCCCCGGCGCGCGGGGGCGGCCTGCGCGGGGATGCGGGCACCGGTGGGCACGCGGGCGCTGGCGGTCGCCCGGGCGGTGGCGGGTGACGTGGTGGTGCGTTGACGCGGACGCACGGCGGCCAGCCGTTCACCGAAGTGCTCGCCCAGGTGCTCCCGGAGGTTCTCGCGGAGGTTCTCGCTCAGGACCGGCGACCCGGGCTCCGGCTGGAGCAGCGGCTTGGTCTCGACGAGTTCGGACCCACCGGAGGTGGGGACCTCGGCCATGGCCGAGGTGATCGTGGTGACGCCGTTCCCGGGCAGCGGGGTCGCTTCCGGGACGGGCGCAACGCGTCCCATATTGTCCTTTTCCTGCATGGCCCGCAGCCGCCCCGCGAGCTCGACCAGCGACACGCTCGCGACCACCACCAGGCCGTCGACGCTCAGCGGCAGCAGGTACGGGGCGGCGCCGGTCTCGCCATAGCGGGCGGCGACGCCGGCCATGTGCCAGTAGGAGACCCAGGCGGCGATGCCCGCGATCGTGGCCGTGGCGCCCAGGCGCACGGCGGCGAGCGAGCGCCGGTAGACCGGGACCCGCGAGATCAACTCGACCGTGAGCAGCAGCGCCAGCGGCGGCCAGGCGGCGATGGCCTGCGCGATCGGGTTCTGGTTGGCGTGCAGGATGTTCGCCGCGACACTCGCGGCCACTCCGAGCGTGAGGACGGCGCGAACCGCCCACCTGACGCGTCGTAACTGGCGAAGTGACACGAGAACTCCTCACAATCCGGGTCGGACTGAGTCATCCTCGACAGCGGCCGTCCATAGCGCACGCAGCGACGGCGGCGTGTCGCCGAGGTTGGCGTGGCTGATCACGAATCGATGACAATCGGACACCTTTCTTGCCCCGAGGCGTCACCATCCACCCGTGAAGACCCTGTTCGCATTCCTGCTCCGGATCGCCAACTCCGCCAAGGCGACCGTCGCCACGTTCCTGCTGCTCGTGCTCGCGAGCGCGGTGATCTACAGCCTTCTCGAGAACAAGGGCGTCGGTGACGCCGTGTGGTGGGCGGTCGTGACCGCGACCACCGTCGGTTACGGCGACACCTACCCGACCACTCCCGGCGGGCGGATCCTCGCCGGCGTGCTGATCTCCAGCATGGTGCTGCTGGTGGTGCCGCTGATCACGGCCCACTTCGCCAGCAAGCTCATCGTCGACCAGGACGCGTTCCGGCACGAGGAGCAGGAGGAGATCAAGGCCAACCTGCGGGCCATCCGGGCCTACGTGGACCGGATGGAAGCCGCTTCTAGCGCGCCGGACAGCTCTGACCGACCGGCGGCACCTTGAGGTTGATCAGGTACTCGTTGACGGCGTTGTTGATGCACCGCGTCTGCGGGTACGCGGTGTGCCCCTCGCCCTCCCAGGTGAGCACCACGCCGACCCCGAGCATGGTCGCGAGCGCCGGTGTCTGCTCGTAGGGCGTGGCCGGGTCGCCCTTCGTGCCGACCACCACGATCGGCGGCGCGCCCTCGGCCTTGCCGACCGGGTACGGGTCGCGCTTGCCGGGCCACTGCGCGCAGATCAGGTTCAGCGCGAGCGACGCCCCGAACAGCGGGTACTTGGTGCGCCACTCGCTCTGCAGCCGGCGCGCCTCCTCGACCGTGACCGACTTGTCGTCGTCGGTGCAGTTGACCGCGAGGTTGGCGTCGAACAGGTTCGAGTACTTCCCGCTGGAGTCGCGCTCGGCGTAGCTGTCGGCGAGTTCGAAGATGCCCTTCGGGTCGCCGCCCTTCAGGTTCGCCAGCGCCTCGGCCAGGTCGGGCCAGCGCTGCTCGCTGTACAGCGACGAGGTGACCGCCGTGAAGACCCAACCGGCGGTCGCCTTCCGGCCACCGGGCTGGCCGACCGGCGCCGTGCGGGCCGCCTGCAGCGCCGTGGTGACGGCCGCGCGCGCGTCGGGCCCGATCGCGCACTTCGCCCCCTCCGCCGTGCACCAGTTCGCGAAGTTGGTGAACGCCCGTTCGAAGCCCTTCGCCTGCCCCTCCGACGAGTCCTTGCCGCTCTGCGCGGGGTCGACGGCGCCGTCGAGCACCAGGGCGCGGATCTTCGTGGGGAACAGTTGGGCGTAGGTGGCGCCGAGCAGCGTGCCGTACGAGTAGCCGAGGTAGGTCAGCTTCTCGTCGCCGACGGCGGCGCGCACCGCGTCCATGTCGCGGGCCGCCTGCTCGGTGGAGAACAGCGACAGCGTGTCGCCGTACTTGTCGCCGCACTCCTGCGCCATCTTCCGGGCCAGCGCCACCA
Organism: Virgisporangium aurantiacum; assembly: GCF_016863635.1. Taxonomy (GTDB): domain Bacteria; phylum Actinomycetota; class Actinomycetes; order Mycobacteriales; family Micromonosporaceae; genus Virgisporangium; species Virgisporangium aurantiacum. The sequence continues at coordinate 214,997 of NZ_BOPG01000003.1, forward strand.
GCCCGTCGAAGTCGGCCTGGCTCACCGGGTCGGGGTCGTAGCCGAAGTTCGCGTCGAGGTCTTCGTCGGAGAAGCACTCGACCGGGCTGGACTTGCCCACGCCGCGCGGGTCGAACCCGACGATGTCGAACTTCCAGATGATGTCTTCGGGCAGCCCCTGCGAGAGGTAGTACGCCAGGTCGACACCGGAGCCGCCCGGGCCGCCGGGGTTGACCACCAGCGACCCGATCCGCCGGCTCTGCCGGCTCGACTTCGCCTTGAGGAGCGCGATGTCGAACGTCTTGCCGTTGGGCGCGGTCCAGTTCTGCGGCACCTTCATCACGCCGCATTCCAGCGTGACGTTGGGGACGTCGCGGTAGTCGTCGCACGGACCCCACACGGGCGGCGTGACGCCGGCCGCCGTGGATCCCGAGGGCGCCGGGTCGCCCGAGATCGGCGCCGCCCACCGCGTAGGCGGCGAGACACAGCCGGCGAGCAGCAGGACGACGGCCGCGACGACGGCAAGTCTTGGGGTGGGGTGCCTCACGTTCTTGAGCCTAACTTCGGGGTGGGCGCATGTGCCGCCCCGGACGGAGACCTCAGGCCGTTTTAACGCGGCCTTAGGCTGTTCCGTCGAGGACCGAGTCCACGTCGATCCGTGACGGGCGTTCCAACTGGTCGTAGGTGCACGAGCGGGGCTCGCGGTCGGGACGCCAGCGCTTGAACTGGGCGGTGTGGCGGAACCGGTCCCCCTCCATGGCGTCGTAGCCGACCTCGATCACCAGCTCGGGGCGCAGCGGGACCCAGCTCAGGTCCTTCTTGCCGGTCCAGCGGCTGACGCCGCCGGGCAGCCGCTGGGCCGTTCCGACCGGGTCCGGTACCTCCTCGCCGGGCTTGAGGGGGTCGAACGCGGCGCCGACCGGTGCGTGACCCCACTGCCACGGGTGCGTCTCGGCGGCGTTCTCCCGGTACGGCGCGAGCTCCTCGACCAGTTCCTTGCGGCGCTCCATCGGGAAGCTCGCGGAGACGCCGACGTGGTGCAGGTTCCCCTCGTCGTCGAAGAGGCCGAGCAGCAGCGACCCGATGATCGGCCCGGACTTGTGCCACCGGAAGCCGGCCACCACCGCGTCGGCGGTGCGGGAGTGCTTGATCTTGAACATGAGCCGCTTGCCGGGCTCGTACGCGATGTCGGCCGGTTTGGCGATGATGCCGTCGAGGCCGGCGCCCTCGAACAGCTCGAACCAGTGCTTGCCCACCTCGGGATCGGTGCTCACCGGGGTGACGTGGACCGGGGGTCGCACGTGTCGCATGGCCTCTTCGAGCTTCGCGCGCCGTTCCTTGAAAGGGGTCTCCATCAGGTTCTCGTCGTTCAGCGCCAGCAGGTCGAACGCGATGAAACTGGCCGGGGTCTTCTCCGCCAGCATGTTCACGCGGCTGGCGGCCGGGTGGATGCGCTGGCCGAGCAGTTCGAAGTCCAGCTTGGGCTGCTGACCCTCCTCGCGGCGGATCACCACGATCTCGCCGTCTGTCACTGATCTTTCCGGTAGTTGAGCTCTTGCCTGCTCGACCACCTCGGGGAAGTAGCGCGTGAGCGTCTTGCCGCCCCGGCTGGCCAGTTCCACCTCGTCGCCGTCGCGGAAGACGATGCAGCGGAACCCGTCCCACTTCGGCTCGTACGACATACCGTCAGCGGTGGGGATCTTGGCGACGCTCTTCGCGAGCATCGGTTCCACCGGCGGCGCGATAGGTAGCTTCACCTGGCCATCCTCACATGTCCCGCACCGGGTGACGGAACTGAAATGCCAGCAGATCGTCGGCTTGCCGGGCAAGCTTGCTGAGAACGTTGTCGAGCCGCAGGAAGGCGTCCCACTCCTCGCCGTTCATCCGCTGCAGCACCGCCTGTTCGAGCGCGGTGACGCGGGCGCCCTTCCACACCTTGTCGGCGAGGCTCACCAGGAGATCCTCGGTGGGCGAGTCCGGGTTGTGCCAGCTGCTGCCGTGGGTGCCCGCGAAGCGGGCCAGCTCGTGCGGCACCCCGTAGTTGAGCAGCAGCTCGTACCCGGCTGGCTCGTGCGCGTGCCCGGGCTGTTCCAACTCCTCGGGGTGGCGGACCTTGCCGATATCGTGGGTGGCGGCCCCGAAGAGCACGGCGGCGCGGTCGACGGCGAGCCCCTCCTTCTCGAGGTCGCCGGTGAGCCGGTGCGCGACGTGGTGCACGGCCCGCAGGTGCGCGCCGAGACGCGGTGGTGCGGCGAGCGCCTCGAGCAACTCGGCCGCGGTGGCGGGCAGCGGCAAAATCGTGTCGTCGGAATCCGTCAACGCACGTCGCAAACCCACCCGATGGACGGTACTCCGCGTGGTACGCGTGGGCCGCTTCCATATACGACGCTCGATGCGTGGCCTCGCACGTTGCCCGCGCGGCCTCGCCGCTCCGACGCACTCGCCGTCGTGCCCGTCCACGTGCTGCGCCAGGCAGTCGCGGCATCCCCGGCCTGCGCCGGCAGGTGCCGGTCCGAACCCGGAAACGAACGGTCTACCTCGACGTGTTCGACCCCACCACCCGCACCAACTTCGAACTTGACGGCGCCCACGACCGTCTCACGAGGTCGCCCGACGAGGTTCGGGCGGAGGTGTCGGCAATCCTCACAGCAGTGGCGTAGAGCGCGCGCACCGTGAAGGCGCGGCCTACAGTAGCGGCTGCCGACCAAGGACGGCCGAGAACCGTGGGGGTGACGGGTGACCGCGCAGGGCGCGGGTACGACGCGCTGGTGGCGGCGGGGCCGCGACGAGGCGTTGCTGCGCGCGCGGGACGCCGCGGCGACGGCCGCCACGGCGTTCGTCGACCTCGACAGCGTCCAGCGGTCCACCGCCCTCCAGGTCGACGCGTACGCCGCCCTGGAAAAGGGTCCGACCAGCGCGGTCCTGAGCACCGAGTGGGGGAACGTCCTCGCGGAGGCCGACGGCGCCGCGGCCGGCTATCTGCGGGTCACCGAGCAGTACGACGTCGAGACCGATCTCACCGAGCGCCGTGCCCGCGAGGCCGAGGCGTCGCTCCGCCGCGCCGAGCATGTGATGAAGCAGGCACTCGCGAACACCACCGCGTTCACCGAGCGGCACCGGAGCCGCTTCGCCACGGTCGAGGGTGCGCTCGCCCGTCTCGCCGCCGCCGGACGCGACGCCGACGCCGCGATCGCGGCCGCGCACGCGGCGGTGGCGCGCGCCGATCAGGCGGGCACCCCCGCGCACGATGCGGTCGCGGCGTTGGCCGAGGCCGAGCGGGCCCGCGCCGTCCTGGCCGAGGGCGCCGCGGCGCACGGGCTCCGCGCGGCGGTCGAGGCCGCCGACACGGTCATCGCGGCCGCCGTCCGGGCCCGCGAGCTTGCCGACACGATCAAAGAGCAACGGGACGACGTGACGCGCGCCCTGGCCTCCGCGCATACCCGGTACGACGCGGTGGCCAACCGCCGTCAGCGGCTCGACGAGACGCTCAGCGCGCTCCGCCGCACGTTCGTCAGCAGCTCCTACGCCGACGTCGAGCAACGGCCGGCGGAGGCCGACGCCGCCATGGACACCGCCCGCCAGCAGGTCGCCGAGGCCGAACGCCAGCTGGTGCGGCGCAACCTGCCGGCCGCCCGGGCGGCGATCACCACCGCCCGTCAGGCCCTCGACACGGCCGGTGCCGCCGTCGACGCCGTCACCCAGCGGCACGATCTCCTCCGCGAGCTCAAGCGCGACCCCCAGACGGCCGTGCAACGCACCCGGTTCGCGGTGCGGGAGGCGCAGAAGCTGTTCGTGTTCATGGGCGGTCGGGTCGACCAGCGTTACGCCACGCAACTCGACTCGCTGGTGCGCCGGGTGACCACCGTCGAGGACGCCTTCACGGCACCTCACCCGGACTTCTGGCGCCTCGACCGCGACCTCGCCCGGATCCGCGACGAGACGGCCGATGTGGTCCGCCGCCTGCGCGGAAGCTAAAGCGTTAGGGAGTGGGTTCCCGGGTTCGGGCGCGGCGTAGTTAATGTTGTGGTCGTGGCAGGGGGCTTTCGGCTGGGGGTCGACTTCGGGACGACCAACACCGTCGCCGTGCTCGCCACCCCCACCGGCACGATGCGCCAGTTGCTCGTCGACGGCGCGCCGGTGCTCCCGTCCGCCGTCTGCCTCACCCGCGACCGTCGCCTGCTCGTCGGCCGTGACGCCCTGCACGCGGCCCGCTCCGCTCCGGAGGGCTTCGACCCGAACCCGAAGCGCCGGATCGCCGCCCGCTCGGTGCGGCTGGGCGGCGTCGACGTGGCGGTCGTCGACATGATCGCCGCCGTGCTGGGTCGCGTGGTCGGCGAGGCGCGCCGGGTCGCCGGTGGCGCCATCGAGGGCGCGACGCTGACGTATCCCGCCGGGTGGGACCGCAACCGCTGCGGCGTGCTCCAGGCCGCCGCGAGCCGGGCCGGCCTGCCGTCGGTGACGCTGGTGCCGGAGCCCGTCGCGGCCGGCTGGTCGTTCCTGAACACGCCCGACGTCTCCGTGCCGGTCGGGTCGAGCATCGTGGTCTACGACTTCGGCGCCGGCACCTTCGACGCCTCGGTGGTGCGGCGCAGCCCCACCGGTTTCGAGGTCCTCGCCAGCGACGGCCTGGCCGACACCGGCGGCATCAACATCGACGCCGCGATCGTCGGCTACCTGGGCACCGTGTACGGCCCGCAGGACGCCGCATCCTGGCAACGCCTGGTGGAACCGGGCACGCCGGCCGACCTGCGTTCGTCGATTCTTTTATGGGACGACGTTCGCGCCGGCAAGGAGATGCTGTCCCGCCAACCGGCGACGCTGGTGCACGTCCCCCTCTTCGAAACCGACGCGCCGCTCGGCCGCGAGCAGTTCAACGAGCTGGCCCGGCCGATCCTGGTCCGCACGGTCGAGGCCACCCGGGCGGTGATCGCGCAGGCCCGGGTGGCGCCCGACGGCATCGCGGGCCTGTTCCTGGTGGGCGGGTCGAGCCGCATCCCGCTGGCCGCCACCCTGCTGCACCAGCAGTTGGGCATCCCGCCGACGGTCATCGAGTCCCCGGAACTCGCGGTGGCCGAGGGCGCTTTGCGGTCGCTGGGCGCGGTCCGCGCGGCCCGGCCGAACGAGCGCGTGGACCTGATGCGCGGCGGGGTGGGCGGCCCGTACGCGGCACCGAGCGGCTTCCAGTCCGGGCCGGCCCCGGCCTACGCCGGCCAGACCGGCGCCTACCCGGCCGGTCCCGCCTACGCGACGGGCTCCTACCCGTCCGGCCCGTACTCGCCCGGCCCGACGTCCGGTAGCCCGGCATACGCCGCCGGCCCGACCTCCGGCGCCCCGACGTCCGGTGGCCCGGCGTACTCGCCCGGGCCGACGTACTCGCCGGGGCCGGGATACCAGTCGGGTCCGCAGCAGCCCGCGACGCCACCGACCGCCCCTCCGCACCGGCCCGCGCAGCCACCGGCCGGCCCGCAACCCATCTGGGCCCAGACCGGCACGGTGCAGCCCGCCGCCCCACCGGCACCACCCCGGAACGAACCGTCCCGCCGATCCGAGCCACCCCGAGCCGAACCGCCCCGATCCGGACCGTCGGGCGGTGGACGGCACGCGGCACCGGAAGAGGACCGCACCGCGCCCCTGTGGCCGAGCTCCGGTCCACCGGCCTCCCCACCCCCACCCGCCGGACCCGCCCGCCCCCTGCCCGGCGACGAGCCCACCGGCATGTGGCGGGTTCCGGCCGAGGAGGCCGGCGCCCGTCCGTCCGGCGACGAGCCGATCCCCGACCAGGTCCCGTTCGAGCCGCCACCCCTGCCCGACGCGTCCCGCCCGCTGGCCCCCGTGCCGGCCTCCACCGACGACGAAGACGGCGACTTCGACTTCCCCGACGAGGAGTTCCCGGAGGCGGCGGCCGGTGTGATCTGGGCCGGCAACGTCCCCACACCCCCGCCGCAGGCCGCCGCACCCGCCCCACCCCGCCAGCCGACCCAGCCGTCTCAACCCCGCCGCACCGAGCCGACCCCGCCCGCCGCGGGCCGCGCCGCACCCGGCCGCGCCGAACCCGCCGCACCCGGCACCGGCCGCGCCGCACCCGGCGCACCCGCCGCCGGCCGCTCCGGGCCCAGCGCGCCCACCGCCGGCCGCTCCGGGCCCGGCGCGCCCACCGGTGGCCCCACCGGCCGGGCGACGCCACCGACCGCGTCCCGGGCCACCCCTGCGATGCCGCCGGCCGCCCCGCCGCCGCCGGCGACGCCTCCCCGGGTCCAGAACCCGGTCTCCGGGTCGAGCTCCCGACCCGCCGCCGACCCGGCCGCCGAGCAGGAGGAGCTGCGCCGCGCGCTGAGCTCCGTCCGCACCCGGATCGACGTGGTGGAGCACCACATCACCAAGCTCACCGAGGCCCTGAGCACGATGCGCCGCAGGTTCGTGCACGGCACGTTCCGCGACATCGAGCCGATGGAGCCGCGGGCCAAGCGCCAGTTCCGCACCGCCAAGGAGATGTTCACGATCGCCGAGCGGCACGCCGGGAACGGCAACTGGTCGCTGGTGCGCACGGCGATCGCCGACACCCGTCAGGCGCTGGAGGAGGCGACGGCCGCCGTGGCCGAGGTCACCGGCCGGCTGGCGACGTTGGAGAAGCTCGCCGAAGACCCGAAGGGTCCGGTGGAGCGGGCCCAGTTCGTGGTCCGCGACGCCCAGCGGCTGTTCCAGATGCTCTCACCGGCCGTGCCGGCCGAGTACGGCCAGCGGCTCGACGCCCTGGCCAGCCGCGCGCAGACCGCCGCCCGGGCGGCCTCGGTGCCCCGTCCCAACTACTGGGACCTGCACAACGAGGTCACCGCGATCCGGGACGAGACCCAGGCGACGATCGTCGCCATGCGCGCCGCCCGCGGTTAGAGGTACGTCTTCCGGGCATAGACGGCGTGGGCACCCGCCACCCGGTCGAGGAACAGCAGGCCGGCGCAGTGGTCGATCTCGTGCTGCAGCGCGCGGGCCTCGAACGCGTCGGTCCGGATCTCCACTTGCTCGCCCGTGCCCGGTGCCACCCCGGTGACCACCAGGTTGCCGGCGCGCCGTACGTCGCCGGTCAGGTCCGGCACCGACATGCAGCCCTCGCGGCCCTTCTCCCATTTGCTGGCCGACACGACCTCGGCGTTGCACAGCGCGAAGGGCCCGTGGCAGGTACGGGTCTTCGGATGGTCGACGACATTGACGACGAACACCCGGGCCGACACCCCGATCTGCGGCGCGGCCAGCCCCACGCACCCGGGCGAGACCGCCATCGTGGCGAACAGGTCCTCGACCAGTTGCCGGATCTCGGGCGCCGACGGGTCCACCGGTTCGCCCGCCGTGCCGAGCACCCCGGCCGGCGCCCTGAACACCGGCCGGACGGATCCCGTCACGGCTGCACCTCGCTCCGCGAGATGCAGCCTCGGAGCCGCTGAACCCGCTCCGCGAGTTCACCGGCTCCACTGAACCGAATGGTGCCCTCGCACACGTGCTCGGTCACAGGACGTCGGCTTCGCCGGGGCGCAACGCCACGTCGACGTTCAACACGCCGGCGACCCCGGCCAGCCGCTCGGTGAGCCGCCCGGCATCGGCCGGCGGGATGTCGACCTCGGCCACCAGCAGGTACAGGTCGCCGGCCAGCCGCGTGGTCAGATCGGTGACGTTGCCGCCGAACTCGGCCACCGCGCGGGCCACCGTGGCGACGATGCCCAGGCGGTCGGCGCCGTGCACGGTCAGCACGTACGGCAGCCCACCGGCGGCCGGTTCGGGTTCCGGTCGCACGGGCCGCACCGAGACGTCGAGCGTCCCGTCGGCGGCGAGCGGGGCGAGCCCCGCCTCCACGTCGGCCGGGTCCGGGTCGCCGGTGCAGATGAGCGTCATCGCGAAATGACCGCGCAGGCGCGTCATCGTCGAGTCGGTCAGGTTCATGCCCAGGCCCGAGAGCACCTCCGCCACGTCGGCGATGATGCCCGGCCGGTCGTGGCCGATGACCGTGACGGCCAGTTCCCCCACTATTTGTCCTTCAGGTCTCGGTCCTTGCTCGGCTGCACCCGCTTCGGTTCACCCGGCATCTTCGGATACTCCGGCGGGTACGGCATGTCGCCGCGCCCGTCGGCCTCGTCGCGCGCGAACCACTCCAGCAGCGGCGTGATGTCGACCGCCGAGTCGTCGATGCCGGCGTGCGGGTCGCCGATCTCGGCGAACCGCTTCGGCATGGTGCGCAGGTCGAAGTCGTCGGGTTCCACCTCGGTGAGTTCGTCCCAGGTGACCGGTGCCGACGCGGTGGCGCGGGCGTTGGCGCGCAGGGAGTACGCGCAGGCGATCGTGCGGTCGCGGGCCATCTGGTTGTAGTCGATGAACACGCGCTGCCCGCGCTCCTCCTTCCACCAGTTGGTGGTGACCTTGTCGGGCCGGCGCCGCTCCACCTCGCGGGCCAGGGCGATGCCGGCCCGCCGCGCGTCGACGAAGTTCCAGTCGGGTTTGATCCGCACGTAGACGTGCACCCCGCGCCCGCCGGACGTCTTCGGCCAGCCGGTCCAGCCCAGTTCCTCGAGCACCTCGCGCAGGGCGCCCGCCGCCTCCACCGCGTCGTCGAAGTCGGTGCCCGGCTGCGGGTCGAGGTCGATGCGCAGCTCGTCGGGGTTGTCGACGTTCGCGCTCCGCACCGGCCAGGGGTGGAACACGATCGTGCCCATCTGCGCCGCCCACGCCACGTGGGCGAGGTCGCCCGGGCACAGTTCGTCGGCGGTGCGGCCGCTGGGGAACGCGATCGTGGCGGTTTCGACCCACGGGGGGACGCCGCGCGTCGGCACCCGCTTCTGGAAGAACATCTCGCCCTCGATGCCCTCCGGGAATCGCTGCAACGTCGTCGGCCGGTTCCGGAGCGCCCGGAAGATCCCGTCGCCGACGGCGAGGTAATACTCGAAAACGTCGCGCTTGGTATAACCACGCTGCGGGAAGTAGACCTTGTCTGGGCTGGTCAACCGCACCGGGCGACCGGCCACCTCGATCTGCGCCACTTCCGGTTTCGCCATAGGGGCGACCCTAATGCAGCCCGCCCCGATCCGGGGGCGGGCACCGTCCAGGGCAAAAGCTTTACTGGACGCCGGCAGCCCGCGGCCGCGGCGACGGACGGCGCCGCGCCCGTCCCCCGTACACGAGCAACCCACCGGCCGCGACGAGCGCCGCACCGCCACCCGCCAACGCCCCGACCGGCGCACCGGTCGTGGCCAGACCACCCTGACCGCCACCGCCCGGGGTACCGGTGTCCGGGACGCCGGTGATGCCACCCCCCGGCCCCTCGGGCGACTCGCCGCCGGGCACCTCACCGCCACTGGCCCCACCGTTGCCGGTAGGCACCTCGCCGGGAACCTCACCACCGCTCCCGGTGGGAACCTCGCCGCCGCTGGCTCCCCCGTTGCCGCTGGGCTGCCCGCCCCCCGGCCCGCCGGGACCCTCACCACCGGGAACCTCGCCGCCGCTGGCACCCCCGTTGCCGCTGGGCTGCCCACCTCCCGGCCCACTCGGACCCTCACCGCCCGGCGTGTCCGGCCCCGCACCACCGGTCCCGCCGGGAACCTCGCCGCCGCTGGCACCCCCGTTGCCGCTGGGCTGTCCGCCACCCGGCCCACCGGGACCCTCGCCACCCGGCGTACCCGGACCTTCGCCACCGGTCCCGCTGGGGCCACCGACGCCCGGCCCCTCACCCCCGGTACCGCCGTACCCGTTGCCTCCCTGACCACCGGTCCCACTGCCACCGGTCCCCTGCCCGCCACCGGGCCCGCCACCAGTCCCGGGCCCGCCACCAGTCCCGGGCCCGCCGCCGGTCCCGTGACCGCCGCCGGAACCGTGACCGGACCCGCCCCGTCCCCCACCATTGCCATAACCCGCATCCGACGCCGCACCGCCGCCCGACGCCCGACCGGCCTTGACCACCCGGCCGCCGCCGGACGCCGAACCCGCGCCAGAGGCAGAACCCGGGCCATACGCAGAACCCGCGCCATAGCTCCGGCCCGCACCGTGCCCGTCCGCGTCACCGCTCATGCCGACCCCGGTGCCGGTGTCGCCGCCGGGGAGCCACTGGCCGAAGGCTCCGCAGCCGCACGCCTCGAGCACCGGCGCGGCCGGGACGGCCTGTGCCGAGGCAGGTGCCAGAGCGAGCGCGCCGACCGCGCCGGCCGCGCTCATGGCGAGCGCGCCCACCAGCTTCCTCATTAGGACTCCCCGTCATCATCCGCATCATGAACAGCAGGGGCACCATAGCCGTCAAATAGCAATAAAACGGGCAGGCGCGCCGACGTACCGTTGTGGGATGACCGAAGACACAAACGACGGCGCCACCCGGGAGTTACCCGGCACCGAAGACGAATGGCGGGTCCGGCTGACCCCGGCCGAGTTCCGGGTGCTCCGTCAGGCCGGCACCGAGCCGCCGTGGAGCGGCGAGTACGTCGACACCAAGACGGCCGGCGTGTACCACTGCCGCGCGTGCGGGGCGAAACTCTTCGACAGCACCGCCAAGTTCGACTCCCACTGCGGCTGGCCGAGCTTCGACGACGCGATCCCGGGCACCGTCGTCGAGATCGAAGACCGGACGCTGGGCATGGTGCGCACCGAGATCCGCTGCGCCAACTGCGATTCCCACCTCGGGCACGTGTTCCGCGGCGAGCGGGTGACCCCGAAGGACACCCGCCACTGCGTCAACTCGTTGTCGATCCGCCTCGAACCGGGCGCGTAGGAACGGGTCAGCTCGTGGTCGCGAGATCCGCGTGGCCGGCCAGGAACGCCGCCACCCGGTTCTCGCGCACCGCGGCCAGCAGTTCCAGCGTCAGGTCGTCGAGGGCCTCCGCGCCGCGGTTCTCCGGCGAGGCGTTGAACGTGCCGTTGTTGGTCTTCACGGTCACCACGTCGTCGCCGCCGATGCCCTTCATCGCGAACGCCCAGTCTTCCAGGTCGATGCCGCCGGTATCGACGGTCATCGCCTTGCCGACCACGTCGACCACCTTGTTGAACTGCAACGGGTTGGTGACGACGTCCTTGCTCAGCATCTTCTTGAACAGCGCCTTGATGAACTGCTGCTGGTGCCGCTGCCGGTCGTAGTCGCTGTTCGGCAGCGTCTCGCGCTGGCGCACGTAGTCGAGCGCCTCCCACGGCTCCAGGTGCTGGTACCCGACGTGGTACTTCTTCGGCGTCACGCCGGGGATCGCCTGCAGGCAGGTGGCGCCGCCGTTGCAGTTGTACTGCTTGTACGGAACCTTCTGCTCGCCGCTGGCGGTGAACCCGACGTGCACCGACGTGACCTCCTGGTCGACGTACATGTCGACGCCGCCCAGCACGTTCACCACGTCCTTGAAACCGGTGAAGTCGACGATCGCCGCCGCGTCGAACGTGATCTGCCAGTGCTCCTTGATGGTCAGCGCGAGCAGCTCGATCGCCTTGGCCCGCGCCTTCGTGCCGGTGAGCCCCTTGCCCCCGAGCGCGTACGCGCCGTTGATCTTGTCGTGCTGGCGGCCGAACTTCTCGACGCCGTTGTCGAAGGGCGGGATCTCCACCCAGGTGTCGCGCGGGATCGAGATGAGGTACGCCGACGCGTGGTCGGCCGGGATGTGCAGGATGATGATCGAGTCGGCCCGGATGAGGTCGCTGCCCTCTTCCTCCCACGGCCGCTGGTCGACGCCCACCAGCAGCACGTTCTTCGCGCCGGTGATGTCGACGTGGCCCTTCTGCAGGTTGGCCGACCCAGCCGAGCCCAACAGGTCTTGCTCCGCCACGCTGCGGGTGGCGTAGCTGAACAGCACGTTCTTCCCGACGATCGCGCCACCGGCGGCGACCATCAGCAGGGCACCGAACAACACGAACAGTTTCGCCCAGAGTGGGTCGCGGCGGCGCACGGGTCGCGGTTGACCCGTGCCCGCACGTGCTGGCCGCGCTCCGGCGCTCATCCGTGTGGACCCCATACCTCTAGAACGGGCCAAGCCTCGTGTTCCGTTGTTTGAGTAATGATCAAATCCACGTTAATACGGGCGCGCCATCTTCAAGCTCAAGGGTTGCTGAGAGTAAGTTTAAAGAATGTTCAGGAAGGCCGGCCAATGACAACGATCCATAACGAGTCATTCGCCGATCTGGCCCCGGATGTCCTGTATGCCCTGCTGAAACTGCGGGTCGACGTGTTCGTGGTCGAGCAGGCCTGCCCCTACCCCGAGCTCGACGGCCGCGACACCGAGCCGGGAACCCGACACCTGTGGGTCACAGCCGGTGCCGACCCGGCCGAGCCGCTCGCCTACCTCCGCCTCCTCACCGAACCCGACGGCACGATGCGCATCGGGCGCGTCGTCACCGCGCCGAAGGCCCGTGGCGAAGGACACGCCAGGCGGCTGATGGCGGCGGCCCTGGAGGCCGACCCGGCGGCGCCCACGGTGCTCGACGCGCAGAGCCACCTCGTCGCCTGGTACAGCAAGTTCGGCTTCGAGCCGGCCGGCACGGAGTACCTGGAGGACGGCATCCCCCACATTCCGATGCGCAAGCCTTAGGGCCTAAGGCAATCCGGCCACCAGGTCGACGACGTCACGGCGCCGGCCGGTGTAGAACGGCACCTCCTCGCGCACGTGCCGCCGCGCCCGCGACGCCCGCAGCTCGCGCATCAGGTCCACGATGCGGTGCAGCTCGTCGGCCTCGAACGCCAGCATCCACTCGTAGTCGCCCAGCGCGAAGCTCGCCACCGTGTTCGCCCGCACGTCGGGGTACCCGCGCGCCTGCCGGCCGTGCTCGGCCAGCATGTCGCGCCGCTCCTCGTCGGGCAGCAGGTACCACTCGTACGACCGCACGAACGGATACACGCACACGTACGCCCGCGCCGGCTCGCCGGCGAGGAACGCCGGGATGTGGCTCTTGTTGAACTCGGCCGGCCGGTGCAGCGCCATCGACGACCACACCGGGGTCAGGTGCCGCCCCAGGGTCGTCTGCCGGAACGCGCCGAACGCGTCCTGCAGCAGGTCGGCCGACGGCGCGTGCCACCAGATCATCAGGTCGGCGTCGGCCCGCAGGCCGGCCACGTCGTACAGCCCGCGCACGGTGACGTCTTTGCCGGCGAGCTGCCCGAAGAACTCGTCGGCCTGCGCCGCGACCTCCGCCCGTGAATCCCCGAGCGGCGAGGACACCTTGAACACCGACCACAACGTGTACCGGATGGTGTCGTTCAGGTCCCGGATCCGGGAGGCGTTCGACGTCATGCCATGGATTGTTCCACCGCCGCCACGACGGCCTCCGCCGCCGTCCGGCCCGACCGCACGCACGCCGGAATGCCCACGCCGTCGAACGCGGCGCCGGCCAGCGCGAGCCCGGCCGGCAACGACGCGCGCGCCGCCGCCACCCGCGCCGGATGCCCGGGCGCGTACTGCGGCAGCGCCCCGCCCCAGCGGTGCACCGCCGACTCCAGGGCCCGGCGCGGCGTCCCGACGATCGCGGCCAGGTCGGCCACCGCGATTTCCACCAGGTCGCCGTCGGGCCGCTGCAGCACGCTCTCCTCGCCGAACCGCCCGAGCGAGACACGGGCCAGCGTTCGACCGGGTCGGCGCAGATGGGGCCACTTGCGGTCGAGGAAGGTCGCGGCTTTTATATGATTACGCCCACCGGCCGGCACGAGGAATCCCGAGTACTCGGGCAGGGCTGCCTCCGGCAGCGCCACGGTGACCAACGCCACACTCGCGTAGTCCAGTTTCAGGTCGGCCGGCGCCACGTTCGCCAGCAGCCGCTCGACCGGCCGCGCCGGTATCGCGAGCACCACCCCGTCGGCCAGCAGGTTCTCCGGGTCGCGGGTCGAGCCCACGGTGAGCCGCCACTGGCCGCGGCCGGCCCGGCACAGCTCCCGCACCGGCCGCCCGGTGTGGATCCGGTCCTCCCCCACCGCGGCCGCCAGCGCGTCGATCAGTCCACCCAGGCCGGCGCCCAGCGTCTTGAACAGCGGCGTGGTGTCCTTCGGTCGCGCCGCCAGCACCGCCCGCACCGCGCCGGTGAGCGTCGGGAACTCGGTGCAGGCGGCGGCGAGCGCCGGGATCGTCGCCGCGAGCGACAGGTCGTCGGCGCGCCCGGCGTACACGCCGCCCAGCATCGGGTCCACCAGCCGTTCGACCACCGCGGCGCCCAGCCGCCGCCGGACCAGCTCGCCCACCGCGACGTCGGCGCCCGCCGCCAGCAGCGGCCCGTTGAACGGCGCGGTCTCCAGGGCCGCGTCGCCCGGGATGCCCATCAGCGTGCCGGCCGGGATCGGCTCCAGCCCGCCGGAACCGAGCACCGCGGCCCGGCTCACCTGCGGCGACACCAGATCGCCCGCCATGCCCAGCTCGTGCGCCAGCTGGAACGCCGGGCTCGGCTCCCCGGTCTGCGGATCGCGCACCGCGAACGCCTCGGCGCCGGAGTCGACCCGGGCACCCGACGGCAACGGCACCGTGCGCAGCTTCCCGCCCACGGCCGGCGACTGCTCGACGACGTGCACCTCGGCTCCGAGCTGGGCGGCCCGGTGGGCCGCGGCCAGACCGGCGACCCCGCCGCCGACGACAACGATCCGCATGCGTCCTATTCTGCCCACCATGTCGCGAGTCGCAGTTGTCACGGGTGCCGCACAGGGCATCGGCCGGCGCACCGCCGAGGTCCTCACCGCCCAGGGGTACGCGGTGGCCGTCCTCGATCGGCAGCCGGTCGACGGGTTCGCGCTGAGCGTCACCGGCGACGTGGCCGACGACGCGTCCGTCGACGCCTTCGCGGGCCGGGTGCTGGACGCCTTCGGCCGCGTGGACGTGCTCGTGAACAACGCCGGGATCGCCGACATCGGCCCGGCCGAGGGCATCGAGCCGGCCCGGTTCCGCCGGGTGATCGACGTGAACCTCACCGGCTCGTTCCTGCTGTGCCAGGCGTTCGGCCGGCCGATGCTGGCGGCCGGTGCCGGCTCGATCGTCAACGTCGCCTCGGTGGCCGGGCTGATGGGCATCGCCGACCGGGCCGCCTACAACGCCAGCAAGCACGGGCTGGTCGGGCTCACCCGCACGCTGGCGGTGGAGTGGGGCGGCCGGGGCGTCCGCGTCAACGCGGTCTGCCCGGGCTGGGTCAAGACGGAGATGGACGTCGACGCGCAGGCCAGCGCGCTCTACGTCGACACCGACATCACCGAGCACGTGCCGATGGGCCGGTTCGCCCAGCCCGACGACATCGCGCAGGCGATCGCGTTCCTCGGCGACCCGGCGCGCAGCGGGTTCGTCAACGGCACGATGCTGAACGTCGACGGCGGCTGGTACGCCGACGGGTCGTGGCCGGGCCTACGGCTGGGCGCCCGGAACCGCTGAGTACTCGTGCACCAGCTCGACCACGCGGGTCAGCTTGCCCGGGTCGGTCTCGGGCAGCACGCCGTGGCCGAGGTTGAACACGTGCCCCGGCGCCCGGCGGCCGTCGGCGAGCACGCGACGCACCTCCAGGTCGATCACGTCGTCGGGGGCGAGCAGCACGCACGGGTCGAGGTTGCCCTGCAACGGCGTGCCGGGCACCCGGGCGGCGGCGGCCGACAGCGGGGTGCGCCAGTCGACACCGATCACGTCGGCGCCCGCCTCGGCCATCGCGCCGAGCAGCTCACCGGTGCCGACGCCGAAGTGGATCCGCGGCACCCCGCCCGGCAGGCCCTCGAGCACGGTCGTCGAGTGCGGCAGGACGTAGTGCCGGTAGTCGGCCTCCGACAGCGCGCCGGCCCACGAGTCGAACAGCTGCACCGCCGCGGCGCCCGCCCCGATCTGGATGTTGAGGAAGGTCGACGTGATCGCGGCCAGCCGCTCGCAGAGCGCGTGCCACACCTCCGGCGCCGAGTACATGAGCGCCTTGGTCTTCGCGTGGGTACGCGACGGCCCGCCCTCCACGAGGTAGCTGGCCAGCGTGAACGGGGCACCGGCGAAGCCGATCAGCGGCGTGCCGCCGAGCTCCTTGACCAGCAGCTCCACCGCCTCCGCGACGAAGCTCACCGAGTCGGCGTAGAGGTGCGGCAACTTCGCCACGGCCGCCTTGTCGCGCACCGGCTCGGCGACCACCGGCCCGACGCCGGGCTTGATGTCGACGTCGACGCCGGCCGCGGCGAGCGGCACCACGATGTCGCTGAACAGGATCGCCGCGTCGACCTTGTGCCGCCGCACCGGCTGCATCGTGATCTCGCAGATCAGATCCGGTTGCCGGCACGCCTCCAGCATCGGCAGCCCGGCCCGGAGCGCCCGGTACTCCGGCAGCGACCGCCCGGCCTGACGCATGAACCAGACCGGCGTGTGCGGACCTGCCTCACCGCGGCAGGCGGCCAGAAAAGGGGTGATACGCGACTCGTTCATCGCCCGTCATGCTATCCGTGCCCCTTGTCCGGTGTGGCGCGTAGCACCTATCGACGGTCGCCCGCCTAGGCTCGAAACATGACCGCCGCGCCACCCGCCGCTCCGCCGGCGTTCACCCGTGCGGTCGCGGCCCTGCGTTCGGTGCAGCCCCGGCCGGAGATCGAGCTCAGCGAGATACCGCCACCGCAACGGCTCGCGCCGTACGCGTTCGCGCTCTCCGGTGCCGTGGTCCGGCAGGACGACGAGGTGGCCACCGGCCGGCTGATCCTGCTCTACGACCCCGACGGGCACGAGGCCTGGGAGGGGACGCTGCGGCTGGTCACCTACGTCACCGCCGAGCTGGAGCCGGAGCTGGCCACCGACCCGCTGCTGCCCGGCGTCGGCTGGAGCTGGCTCACCGACGCCCTCGACGGCTACGGCGCCGAGCGCCGCGCGATGGGCGGCACGGTGACCCAGACGCTGTCGACCCGGTTCGGCGCCCTGGCCGGTCCGCCACCGGCGGCCGACATGGAGATCCGCGCCTCGTGGACCGCCGTCGACGCGGACCTCGCCCCGCACCTCAATGCCTGGTGCGAAGTGCTCGCCTCGACGGCCGGCCTGCCGCCGCCGGGCGTCACCGAACTCGCCGACCGCCGGGCCTGACAAAACGCCCGGCCTAAAAACAGCCGCCGCGCCCGGAGGCCCGGACGCGGCGGTCGGTGTCGATGCTCAGTCGAGGTACCGGTCGGCCTCGTTGCAGACCGGCGTGGCCTCGGCCTCCTTCTGCTGCGCGAGCGCGGTGTTGCCGGCCCGCGACGCGGCGCCCATCTCGCCCAGCAGCTTGATGCAGTTCGAGATGACCTGCTTCTGCCGCTTCAGCTCGTCGGCCTGGTCCTGGGCGCCACCGAGATCACGCTTGGTGCTGGCCAGGTCGTCCTGCGCCTTCTTCAGGTCGTCCTGCGTCTTCTTCAGGTCGCCGGAGAGCTGCTGCTCCTTGGTGGCGGCCGCCTTCTTGTGGTCGTTGTAGTTGCCGTTCGTGGTGATGTACAGCACCGTGACGACCGCCGTGGCGAGCAGGAACACCACCATCAGCGACGCGAAGAGCGGCATCAGCTTGCTCTTCGGCTGGCCGGACGGCGGGGTCGGCCCCATGAACCCCGGGCCGCTGGCGGGCGGCAGCCCGCTGGCGTAGGGGTCGTTGCCGTAGCTGGGACCACTGAAGGAAGGGGCCGGCTCCGGGCCGTACCCGGGCGGGGCCGAGTAGGGCTGCGACGCCGGCGGCGACGAGTAGGGCTGGCCGGCGGGTGCCGGCGGAGCCGACTGCGGCTGCGGTTGGCCGAACGGGGCGGGCTGTGCCGGCGGGGGCTGGAAGCCACCCTGGTTGCCGTCGCCGTAAGGGGGCTGCGCCGCCGCCGGTGGCGGCTGGAAGCCGCCCTGGTTGCCGTCGCCGTAAGGGGGCTGCGCCGGCGGGGGCTGGAAGCCGCCCTGGTTGCCGTCGCCGTAAGGGGGGTAGGACATTGCTCCTCCAGCTTGCAAATGCGCGTTCAGCAGATTCCGAGGCTCTGGCAGACAACGGCGACCGGGATGCCGAGGCTGATGCCCTCGGCGTTGACGAGTTTGGCGTTGACGACGCCGACCAGCTGGCCCTGTGCGTTGACGATCGGACCACCCGAGTTACCCGGGTTCACCGGCGCGTCGAACTGCAGCACCGTGACTCCGTTGATCGTCCGCTGCGCGCTGATGACGCCGCTGGTGACCGAGTCCTCCAGGCCGAGCGGCGACCCGACGACCACGACGGGCTGGCCGGGCTTGGCCGGCTCCGGCGCGGCGGCGAGGCGCGTGAAGGCCTCGGTGGTCTGGATCATCGCCAGGTCGGCCTTCTCGTCGACCTTGACGATCGTGCCCTTGAACCGGCGGTTCTTCTGTTCCAGGTCGACCTGCTTCTGGCCGGACTCCCAGTTCTGGTCGACCACGTGGTAGTTCGTGATGACGTAGGTGCCGCCCTCGGGCGTCGCGTTCGCGAACGCGAAGCCGGTGCCGGTGCCGGTCTTCGACTGGACGCGGAAGACGCTGGGCAGCACGTTGCCGGCCACCGCGGCCGCGTCGAGGGTGTTGCCCGCCTGGCGCTCCAATTCCTTGGTGCGCGCCTCCAGGCCCTTGGCCTCCTCCTGCGCGGCGGTGCGTTCGGCCGCCGTGTCGCGGCGGAGTTTGTCGTATTTGTCGCGCGTGTCCATTAGCATGAGCGCCTGGACGGCCACCGCGGCCGTGAGCAGCACGACGAGGAAGAGCGTCACGGCGGGCAGCAGGCTGCGCCGCGGTGCCGGGGGCTGCGGACCCAGGGCCGACCCCGACGGGAACGACCCGGTGGGCGAGCTCGCCGGTGCCGGGCCCGGAGGCGTCACCGGGAACGACGAGGTAGGCGACGGCCGGTGGGCCTGGAACGCCGGTGCCGGGCCCAGCGCCGGGGACTGCGGGGGGACCTGCGCCGGGAATCCGCCGGTGTGCGGCTCCATACGCGGCGGGTGCGGCCCGAGCCGCTGGGTGCTGCTACCGCTCTCGCCGAAGTCGTCCGGCGGGGTTCGGGCAGCCTGATGGGCGGCTTCGTACCCCGTCATGCGTCCTGTCCTCCCCTGGCCGGCCACCGGCTCGTACGCCGGCTCAGCCAACCCTAGCGATGGGCGGCAACTGTCCGGTCCGGGCGACCGTACCCGGCCGACGTGACAGTTGTCTTCATCGGATGCGGCGACGATTAGGACCGATTTTTCTGCCCCGTCTACCGACAGCGCCGCGACGCGCCGCCGGACCAGTCCGTCACCTGTTCTTTGGGGCGCCGTAACGTGGTCAAGGTGACGGTTGCATCCGCAGGTGACGAGCCACCCGAGGTCGGTCCGGAGACCCCGGGCGATGAGGCCGCGCCCGAAGCGGTGCTGCTGCTCGCTCCCCGTGACGGAACCCCGACACCCATCACCACCGAAGCTGAGCTCGCGGCCGCCGCCGCGCGGTTCGCCGCCGGCACCGGGCCGGTCGCGGTCGACGCCGAGCGGGCGTCCGGCTACCGGTACACCCACCGGGCGTACCTGGTGCAGTTGCGCCGCGAGGGTGCCGGCACGGTCATGGTCGATCCGCTGCCCTTCGCCGATTTGTCGGTGCTCCAGGCGGCGATCGTCGACTCCGAGTGGATCCTGCACGCCGCCAGCCAGGACCTGCCCTGCCTCGCCGAGTTGAAGCTGCTGCCCGGCCGGCTGTTCGACACCGAACTCGCCGCCCGGCTGTGCGGGATGGAACGGGTCGGGCTCGCGGCGCTCACCGAGAACCTGCTCGGGTACCGGCTGGAGAAGCACCACTCGGCGGCCGACTGGTCCACCCGGCCGCTGCCCGCCTCGTGGCTCGCCTACGCCGCGCTCGACGTGGAACTGCTGCTCGAGTTGCGCGAGATCCTCGGTGACGAGCTGGAGAAGCAGGGCAAGGCGGAGTGGGCGGCGCAGGAGTTCGCGGCGCTGGCCGCCTCGGCCGGTGCGCCGCCGCGGCAGCGGGCCGATCCGTGGCGCCGCACGTCGGGCATCCACCGGGTGCGTGGGGCCCGGGCGCTGGCCCGGGTGCGCGCCCTGTGGCAGGCCCGCGACCAGATCGCGTCGCGCCGCGACGTGAGCCCGGGCCGGGTGCTCGCCGACGCCGCGATCGTCGCGGCGGCCGAGAGCGATCCCATGGACGAGCGGACGCTGCTGCAGATCACCGGCTTCGGCGGCCGCTCGGTGCGGCGGCTCGCCGGCGTATGGCTCGACGCGTTGTCGGCGGCCCGGGCGTTGCCCGAGTCGGCGCTGCCGGTGTCGCCGCCCGCCGACGGCCCGCCGCCGCCGCACCGCTGGGCCGAACGCGACCCGGTGGCCGCCGGACGGCTGGCCCGGTCCCGCGCGGTGGTGGCCGACCTGTCGGCGACCCACCTCCTGCCGCCGGAGAACATCCTGGCGCCCGACCTGGTGCGCCGGCTGGCCTGGACGCCGCCCCGCCCGCCCACCGCCGAATCGGTCACCGTGGTGCTCCGCGCCCTGGGCGCCCGCCCGTGGCAGACCGACCTGACCGCCGACCGGCTCGCGGAGGCCCTCAACCCGCCGGCATAAGTGAGGGGGAGCACCGGCGCGGAGACGCTACTCACGGGTAACATGGCGGAAAGGTCATGTAGTCCGCTACAGGAGGCTCTCCGTGCCCCGTCCCTCCCGAGACGTCGTCTTCGTCGACGGCGTCCGCACGCCGTTCGGCAAGGCCGGCGGCATGTACGCCAACACCAGAGCCGATGATCTGGTCATCCGGTGCATCCGTGAACTGCTGCGGCGGCACCCCGAACTGCCACCCGAGCGGGTCGACGAGGTGGCCGTCGCCGCCACCACGCAGATCGGCGACCAGGGCCTGACCATCGGCCGCACCGCCGCGCTGCTCGCCGGCCTGCCGAAGAGCGTCCCCGGCTTCGCGATCGACCGCATGTGCGCCGGCGCGATGACCGCGGTCACCACCGTGGCCGGCGGCATCGCGATGGGCGCCTACGACGTCGCGATCGCCGGCGGCGTCGAGCACATGGGCCGGCACCCGATGGGTGAGGGCGTCGACCCGAACCCGCGCATCCTCGCCGAGAAGCTGGTCGACCCGTCCGCGCTGGTGATGGGCTCGACCGCCGAGAACCTGCACGATCAGCTGCCGAACATCACCCGCGAGCGGGCCGACCGGTTCGGTCTCGCCTCGCAGCAGAAGACGAAGGCCGCCTACGAGGCCGGCAAGCTGCAGCCCGACCTGGTGCCGGTCGCCACCCGCGACCCGGAGACGGGCTGGGGCCTGGCCACGATCGACGAGGCGCCGCGCCCCGACACGGCCCTGGAGAAGATGGCGACGCTGCGCACGCCGTTCCGGCCGCACGGGCGGGTCACGGCGGGCAACGCCGCCGGCCTGAACGACGGCGCCACGGCCTGCCTGCTGGCGGCCGAGGACGTGGCCGTGGAACTCGGGCTGCCGATCGCCATGCGGATGGTCAGTTACGGCTTCGTCGGCGTCGAGCCGGAGGTGATGGGCGTCGGGCCCATCCCGTCCACCGAAAAGGCCCTCACGAAGGCCGGCCTCACCATCGGCGACATCGGCCTGTTCGAGCTGAACGAGGCGTTCGCCGTGCAGGTGCTGGCGTTCCTCGACCACTTCGGCATCGCCGACGACGACCCGCGGGTCAACCCGTGGGGCGGCGCGATCGCGGTCGGGCACCCGCTGGCCAGCTCCGGCGTGCGGCTGATGACCCAGCTGTCCCGCCACTTCGCCGAGCACCCCGAGGTGCGTTACGGCCTCACCGCGATGTGCATCGGCATCGGCATGGGCGGCACCGTGATCTGGGAGAACCCGAACTGGAAGGGCGAGAGCAAGTGACCTCAGAGGTAGTCACCAAGTCGCTGCTGCGCTTCGTCACCCTGCCGGGTCTTCCGCGCCCGGCGGCGCTGATCACCCTCGACAACGGCCACGACCACACCAAGCCGAACACGTTCGGCCCCGACGGCCTGCGCAGCCTCGACGCCGCGCTCGACGAGGCGTTCGCGGCCGACCCGTCGTTCATCGCCGTGACCGGCAAGCCGTACATCTTCGCGGTCGGCGCCGACATCACGTTGATGCCCGGCGTCACCGAGCGCGACCAGGCGCTGCAGATGGCGCAGGGCGGCCACAAGATCTTCGCGCGGGTCAGGGAGTCGACGATCCCGACGTTCGCGTTCGTCAACGGCGCTGCGATGGGTGGCGGCCTGGAACTGGCGCTGCAGTGCCACTACCGCACGATCAGCGGCGGTGCGGCGGCCCTGGCGCTGCCGGAGGTCTCGCTCGGGCTGGTGCCCGGCTGGGGCGGCACGCAACTGCTGCCGAACCTGATCGGCGTCGCCGAGGCGGCGATGGTGATCCTGCAGAACCCGCTCACGCAGAAGACGCTGAAGCCGGCGGCCGCGGTCAAGATGGGCCTCGGCGACGTCCTCCTGGAGCCGGCCGACTTCCTGGAGCGGTCGCTGGAGTGGGCGGCCGGGGTCGTCCGCGGCGAGATCACCGTCGAGCGCAAGGCCGTCGAGACCAAGGACTGGGACGCCGTCATCGAGTTCGCCCGCGCGACGCTCGACGAGCGCCTGCACGGCGCGATGCCGTCGGCGAACCGTGCGCTCGATCTTCTCGCACAGGCAAAGGGCGGGGTGACGCCCGCAGGACTGGCCGCCGAGACCGAGGCGATCGCCGACCTGGTGATGAGCGAGGAGCTGCGCAGCAGCCTGTACTCGTTCGACCTGGTCCAGCGGCGGGCCAAGCGCCCGGCCGGCGCGCCCGACAAGCAGTTGGCCCGGCCGGTCACCAAGGTCGGCATCGTCGGTGCCGGGCTCATGGCGTCGCAACTGGCGCTGCTGTTCGCGCGCCGGCTCGAGGTGCCGGTGGTGCTCACCGACCTCGACCAGGAGCGCGTCGACAAGGGCGTCGGGTACGTCCGCGCCGAGATCGACAAGCTGGTCGGCAAGGGGCGGCTGCCCGAGCGCACCGCCGCCAAGCTGCGGGCGCTGGTCTCCGGCACCACCGACAAGACCGCGTTCGCCGACGCCGACTTCGTGATCGAGGCGGTCTTCGAGGACCTGAAGATCAAGAAGCAGGTCTGGGCCGAGATCGAGACGATCGTGCGCGAGGACTGCGTCCTGGCCACGAACACGTCGAGCCTGTCGGTCACCGACATGGCCGCCGACCTGGCCCACCCGGAGCGGGTGGTCGGGTTCCACTTCTTCAACCCCGTCGCCGTCCTGCCGCTCCTGGAGATCGTGCGGGCGACCCGCACCGACGACGCGACCCTGGCCACCGCGGTGGCCGTCGCCAAGCAGCTGCGGAAGTCGGCGGTGCTGGTGAAGGACGCGCCGGCGTTCGTGGTGAACCGCCTGCTCACCCGGTTCCTGAGCGAGGTGTACAAGGCGATCGACGTCGGCACGCCGGTCGACGTGGCCGACAGCGCGCTCGACCCGCTGGGCCTGCCGATGCGGCCGCTGGCGCTGCTGCAACTGGTCGGGCCGGCGGTGGCGCTGCATGTGGCCGAGGTGATGCACGCGGCGTTCCCCGACCGGTACGGCGTCAGCGGCAACCTGGTGACGCTGGTCCAGAACGGGCGCACCAGCTTCTACGACGCCGACGGGAAGATCGACCCGTCGGCCGTGGAACTGCTGTCGGTCGGCAACGCGCCGCTCACGGCGGAGGAACTGCGGCAGCGGGCCCTCGACGCACTGGCCCAGGAGGTGCGGCTGATGCTCGACGAGGGCGTCGTGGCCGAGCCGCAGGACATCGACCTGTGCCTGCTCCTCGGCGCCGGCTGGCCGTTCCACCTGGGCGGCATCACGCCCTACCTGGACCGGGCCGGCACCAGCGAGCGGGTCACCGGCAGCCGGTTCCTGCCGCGCGGGGTCGCCAGCCTGCCAGAATTGTGAAGAAAGTCCGACATTGCGGCAAATAGCTGAATAAGAGTCGCGAATCGTCCTAGTCTTCCCCCCGGTAGTCGTCCAACGGGGGGAAAGACGATGACACGAGGCCGCCTTTTCGCAGCTTCGATCTGGTTACTCACCACTGTCACCGTGGCCGGGGTGGGCGCCGTCACCGGCGTCCGCCCCGCCGCCGCGAGCATCACGGCGACGGTCAACTCGCCCGGGTCGAATCTCAACGTGCGCACCGGCCCGGCCCGCTGGTATCCGCGGGTCGGCCGGCTCAGCCACGGCACGGCCCTGAACCCGGTGTGCCAGGAGCAGGGCGAGTTCGTCGCCGGCACCGAGCGCGACACGAACATGTGGGACCGCCTGGCCGACGGCAGGTACGTCCACGACGGGCACGTGCGGCGGAGCGGGTCGCTGCCCCGGTGCCCGGCCGCGGTGAACGCGCCGCACCTCGAGTGGACCCACCCGCTCCCGGGCTTCCCGGCGCAGGGCGGGTTCCGCACCGCCGCGCGTCCGACCCACCGCGGCGTCGACCTCATGTCGTTCCGGGGCACGCCGATCCACGCCGCCGCCGAGGGCACCATCGCCGAGGTGGTGTGCAACATCCAGGCCGGCGGCAGCTGCGACGTCAACGGTTCGCCGCAGTCGCGGGGGTGCGGCTGGTACGTCAAGATCGCGCATCCGGGCAAGGTGGCCACGCTGTACTGCCACATGATGAGCAAGCCGCCGGTCACTGTCGGTCAGAAGGTGAAGGCCGGCCAGGTCATCGGCTACGTCGGTAGCTCGGGCCGGTCGTCGTTCCCGCATCTGCACTTCGAGGTACATGTGAACGCGCCTCCGACGTCGGACCTCACGGCGGTCGACCCGATCGCGTTCATGCAGTCGGTCGGGGCGCCCATGCCCCGAGCCTGACTACATTCCGTGAAAATCGTCGAACCAGACCCGCCCCCCGGCCGTATATCAGGCCGTGGGGCGGGTCCACGCTTGGCAACAGCGGCTAAAATAGGTATTCAACGATCTTCGCTGGTCCCTCCCTCAGTCACCGACACGGCATTTACCGCCGGCACTCACATGCGGCACTTACACGCACAGTGCACGATGATTGGAGGCGCAACCTGTGGGATCACCCGGGAGTCGGACGTGACGTCTGGGCCATCGTGTCCGTAATATGCCCAGGGGGTGCGCGAACGGGCGAAGTCCGTTGCCACCCCTTACCCTGCAGTGCGCACAGGAGGCGGTGATAGATGGGGCCCATGCCTGCCAACCGGCCGCCCGTCCCTAAGGCACTGAAGATCCTTGTGGCCGGAGCATTTGGTGTCGGAAAGACGACACTTGTCGGTGCGGTCAGCGAGATTTACCCGCTGAACCTCCTCGGGATGACCGAGGATGCGCCGACGCCGGTCGATCTCGGACGGATCACGGTCGACCACGACATCGTGGTCTACCTCTTCGGTGCTCCCGAACTCGACCATCCCACCCTGCCCAACCCCGAACAGATCTGGGTCATGTGGGACGAGTTGGCAACGGGAGCGCTCGGCGCTGTGGTGCTGGCCGACATCCACCACCTCGCCGACTGCACGGTCGCCGTCGACTACTTCCGCCGTCTCCGGATTCCGTTCCTGGTGGCGGTCAACAGCTTCGACGGCAAGTACTACTACAGCGCCTCGCAGGTCCGTAACGCGATGGATCTCGATCCGTTCGTTCCGGTGGTCATGTGCGACCCGCGCGACCGACACTCGGTCAAGGGCGTGCTCGTCTCGCTCGTCGAGCACGTGATCTGGACCCCCCGCCTGCCTTCCTGGAACTGACTAGCCGGCTCCCGGCACCGCCGCCGTCCCCGTGAGAACCGGGGTGGTGGCGGCGGCCGGGAGTCTCGCTATCACCTCGAGCCCGCCGCCGGCCCGCGCCACCGCGCTCACCGTGCCGCCGTGCGCCTCGCACACGGCCCGCACGATCGACAGCCCGAGACCCGAACCGCGCGCACCGGTGCGTTCCCGCCCGCCCCGCCGGAACGGCTCGAACAGCGCCGGCACGTCGGCCGGATCCACCTCGAACCCGGTATTGCCCACCACCAGCCACGAGTGCGTGGCGTCGCTGCCGGTGCGCACCCACAGCCGTCCGTGCAGGTGGTTGTAGCGCACCGCGTTCTCGATCAGGTTGCCGGCCAGCCGTTCCAGCAGGCTCGAGTCGCCGACCACCGGCGCCGACGACAGGTCCTGCTGCACCTCGATGCTGGTGCGCCGCATCTCCGGCCCGACCGCCGACAGCGCCGCCGCCGCACCGGCGGCCAGGTCGGCGGGCAGCTTCCGGGCCAGCCGCCGGCCGGCCTGCGCCTCGGTGCGCGCCAACAGGAGCAGCGCGTCCACCAACGCGTTCGCCCGGATCGACGCGTCGCGGACCACGGTGCCCATCCGCCGGTACTCGGTGACGTCGGCCTCCGCGTCGCCGAGGGTCACCTCGACCTCGGTGCGCATCACCGCCAGCGGCGTCCGGAGCTCGTGCGACGCGTTCGCGACGAACCGTTTCTGGGTGTCGAACGCGGCGGCGATCCGGTCGAGCATCGCGTCGAACGTGTCGGCCAGTTCGGCGACCTCGTCCTCCGGGCCGGTGTAGCTGATCCGCTGGTCGAGCGTCTCGCCGGAGAGCCGCCGCGCGGTGGTGGTGACGCGGTGCAGCGGCCGGAGCGCCCGGCCGGCCAGCACGTACCCGGCCGCCACGCCGAGGCCCGTGGTGGCCACCAGGGCGACCGCGCCGAACGCCAGCGTCTCCCGCTTGGCGGCGCGGGCGCGCTCGCGCTGCCAGGTCGACGCGTCGACCTTGCTCCCGTCGGAGCGCACCAGCATGGTGCCGTCCGGCGGACGGTTCGCGTCGACGGCCTTGCCGACGATCAGCCACGCCAGCAGCACCAGGAACGCGCCGCCGACGAACAGGAGGATGCCGGCGAGCATGGCCAGCCGCAGGCGCAGGGTCAGCCGCAGCTTGCCCGGCCCACGGGCGTCGTAAAGGGTCATGACTCTGCCTTCGAAATCCCGCACAAGAACGCGGTCATGCCCGCCTCCGCTTCGCTACGGCAGTCATGACCGCAGCCGGTACCCGGCGCCCACCACGGTTTCTATCAGCGGTGGCTCGCCGAGCTTCTTGCGCAACGTCATCATGGTCACCCGCACCGTGGTCGTGAACGGATCGGCGTTGGCGTCCCAGACCCGCTCCAGCAGTTCCTCGCTGGAGACCACGGCGGGATGCGCCTTGAGCAGCTCCTCCAACAGGCCGAACTCCTTGCGGGTCAGGTCGAGCGGCTTGCCGCCGCGCTCCACCGTGCGCCGGCCCTGGTCGAGCACCAGGTCACCGATCGCGAGCACCGGCGGCGCCGCCGGGGTGGCCCGCCGGCCGAGCGCCTGCACCCGCGCCACCAGCTCGTCGAACGCGAACGGCTTGGGCAGGTAGTCGTCGGCGCCCAGCTGGAGGCCCTCGACCCGGTCGGCGACGCTGCCGCTCGCGGTGAGCATCAGCACCCGGGTGAGCGCGCCCGACTCGACGAGCGCGGCGCAGATGTCGTCGCCGTGCATGCCGGGCAGGTCGCGGTCGAGCACCACCACGTCGTAGCGGGTGACCATGGCCAGCTCGTGCCCCTCCGAGCCGTTGTAGGAGACGTCGACCGCCATGCCGTGCCGGCGTAGCCCCCGGGCAATCGCGTCGGCCAGGTTCCGCTCGTCTTCGACCACCAGTACCCGCATGCGGCGATTATCGACGCCGCCCACCATCAGCGGGAGGGCACGTGCCGCCAGACCATGATCTCGCCGGACCGGACCGAGCACGCGACGTGCGTCGCCGAGCTCTGGCAGGACCGTTCCCCGGCCGCTTCGAACGTGCCCAGCGGGTACGCGGTGCCCGTTTCCATGCTGAGCGCGGCGATCGTCCAGGTGAGGCCGCGGTCGCGATGGATGATCGGCGTCCAGTCGGAGTAGTTCTGGTTCACCAGGTGCCAGCCGCGGTGGTGGCTCAGGGCCCGGCCGGTGACCGCGTCGAACACCGCGACGTCGAGGTCGGTGTCGGCGTCGGTGTAGCCGAGGAGGCGGCGGTCGTTCCCCGACAGCACGTGCGGCCAGCCGACCCGGCGCAGCTCCGCGCCGGTCGCCGGATCGAGCACCTGCGACTTCGCGCCGTCGGCCAGGCAGACCCACGGGCCGCACGGCAACGCGGGCGCCCACGTGCCGGTCAGCCGGACCCAGCGCGGCGCGCCGGCGCCGGGCCCGTACGCGACCAGCGTGCCGGGCTGCGCGATGTTCGCGGCGCCCTCGGCCGGCTCGGAGCCGACCGCGAACACCAACGTGATGTCGCCGGCCCTGATGCCGACCTGGTAGCCGGCGGCGGTGCCCGGCTGGACCTGCTCCTCCCACGGGGACGGCGCGGGCGGCACGCCGGTGATCGTGCTCCACGTCCCGGCGCGCAGGTCGAGCACGTCGGCGGTGCCGTCGGTGCGCACCCGGGCCCGCGCGACGTCCCGGACGCTGCCGAATCCGGACACCCGCAGAATCCGTTCGCCGGCCGCCAGCGGCGGGATCACCTCGTGCCACAGCTCGCGTCCGGTCGCCGGGTCGATGCCGGTGAGGTTCCGGATCCGGATGTTCGTCTCGAGCTCCACCGGTCCGCGGCCGACCACCACGACGCCCTCGGCGACCGCGCTGAGGTCGCCGTCGACGGTCCACCGGACCTGCCCGGTGGCCAGGTCGAGCGCGACCACCTCGTCGGGCCTGGTCGGCGTGACGACCAGGAGCACGCCGCCGACCACCGGGTACGGACCGGCCCGCTGGAACGGAACCGCGGTCGCCCAGCGCAGGGTGCCGTCGAGGCCGTAGGCGCGCAACACCCGCTCGTTACCGGAGTGCACCACCACGAGGTCACCGGCGAAGAAGAACTCGTCGGCGCCGGAGCCGGGGATGCGACTCGGGCCGTCGAAGCGGGCCGGCAGCGGCAGCGTCGCCGGGCCGATCACCAGCGCGGCGAAGGCCACCACGGCCACCACGAGAGCGGTGCGCAGCCGGGTGTTCGGCGGTCCCTGCCACGGACGCAGCCACAGGCGCAGCCACGGCGGCGGCCACGGACGGCGGCGGTCGGCCGGTGGAGGGTCCTCCCGGTCGAGTTCGCCGAGTTCGATCAGGGTCTCTGCCACGGCAACCGGCTCGATGCCACGGTGGCGGCCCGGCCGCCGCACGACGGTGAACAGTCGACCGGGAGCCGCCAGACCTGCAGCTGTCCGTCGGAGTTGCGGCAGGCGAGGTACCGGCCGCCCGCGTCACAGTTGGCGTACGGCCCGGGAAGCACGGTGACAGTCTTGAACGTTCCGGCCGCCAGGTCCAGCTGCCAGAGGCGGGCGTCCTGACCCTCCCGCTCGTCGCTGCGGCGCAGCAGCGGGTCGCCGTAGTTGCGGTTGAGGAGGTCGGTGTCGCGCAGTTCGGAGACGGTCGCGCCGGTGGCCAGCTCGTGGACGACGAACATCGGCACGTCGGCGACCGGCGGCGCCTTCATGAACAGGGCGTGCCCGGTGCCGACCCGCAGCGGCCGCCCGGGTGCCCGCCAGCGCTCCGCACCGGTGTTCCGGTCGAGCCCGATCGTCTCGGTGGCCGGGCCCAGGCAGATCACCTGGCCGCACTCGCGGGCGGTGACGCCGTCGAGATCGACGCGGTTGGTCCGCGGCGGCGTCACCGCGTTGGTCCAGCGCGGCCGCAGGCCCGGAATCTCGTGCGCGGTGATCGTGAAGCCGGCCCGGGTCGAGGTGACGGCGAGCAGCTGATCGCCGGCGCCCATGATCCGGGGCGGCGGGCCGGAATGGTCCGGCTGCTCCGCCGCCGGAACCTCGTAGCGCCCGACGTCGCGGCCGGTCGTGAGGTCGTAGGTGGTGATCGTGCCGCGCTCGGCGACGGCCAGCCAGCTCGCGCGTCCACCGGTGTTGACGCCGACCGCGAGATTGACGCCCGGCGGTACCTCGATCTCCCAGCGCTTCTCGCCGCTGGCCACGTCGAGCCCGATCCAGGTGGCCTTCGTGCCCGGCTGGGCGTCGAACCCGATGGTGGCCTCGGAGCAGCGCTGGGTCTGCTTGATGATGACGATCGGGGCGTCCTCGACCAGCCACAGCGGAGCGCCGCGGATCTCCCACATGCGCCGGCCGGACGCGACGTCGACGCCGTACGTGTCGAACGGTGCCCGCTGGCTGCACGACACCGGCGCGATGACGACCGTGTCGCCGGCCGGCTGCACCAGCATCCGCCGCGGCGGCTGGTACTCCCACCGCACGCGGCCGGTCGTGAGGTCGTACGCGGTGACCTGGACGCCGGTCGGCCCCTCAACCGTGGCGAGCAGGTTGTCGCCCATCACCTGCGGCGAGTCGACCACCCCGGCGGCGGAGAACACGAGCCGGGCGGCGGCGGCCGGCTGGGCGGCCGCCGTGGCGCCCGCGGTGCAGCACGCCAGGAGAAGCAGAACGACCAGCCACGGGTTGGGCCGTGGCCGGCCGTTCGGACCTGGAACGCCCCACTCGTCGTCCGCGTCGTGTCCCAGGACGCCCAGTTCGATAACAATTGGGCCACTAGAACCTACCGATTCGGACGCGAATTCCGGGTGCACTCCCCCATTGTGCGTGGACGACCGCCGTTCAGCACGGGTCAGCGGTAAATATTGGCATCTATCGATCGGCGGCGGAGACGATCCCGGCCAGCCAACCGGTGACCGTTCGGGCCACGTCCTGCGCGGTGAGGCCGAGGTCGGCGAGCAGTTCCGGACGCGTCCCGTGCGGGTGCCAGTCCGGCTCGACGCCCAGGTCACGCAGCGGAACGTCGGCACCGGCGTCGCGCAGGGTCTTGGCGATCGCATCGCCGACGCCGCCGGAGCGCACGCCGTCTTCGATCGTGACCACCAGCCGGTGCGCCGTCGCCAATCCGACCAGCTCCACCGGAACCGGACGCACCCATCGCGGGTCGACCACGGTCGCCCCGTAGCCCTGCTCGGCGAGCCGCGCCGCGGCCTCGACCGCGATGTGCCCCATCGCGCCGACGGCGACGATCAGCACGTCCTTCCGGCCGTCCGGGTCCTGCAGCAGCACGTCGATCGGGCCCACCCGGTCGACCGCCGGCAGGTCGGCCGGCACCGCACCGGTCGGGAACCGGACGATCGTCGGGCCGTCCTCGACGCCCACCGCCTCGCGCAGTTCGGCCCGCAGCGTCACGGCGTCGCGCGGTGCGGCGATCCGCAGCCCGGGAACCACCCCGAAGACCGACATGTCCCAGATGCCGTAGTGGCTCGGGCCGTCGGGACCGGTGATGCCGGCCCGGTCGAGCACGAACGTCACCGGCAGCTTGTGCATCGCGACGTCGAGCAGGACCTGGTCGAAGGCGCGGTTGAGGAACGTCGCGTAGACCGCGACGACCGGGTGCAGGCCGCCGATGGCCAGGCCCGCGGCGGACGTCGCGGCGTGCTGCTCGGCGATGCCGACGTCGTACGCCCGCTCCGGGTATTTCGCCATCAGCTTCGCGATGCCGGTCGGGCCGGACATCGCGGCGGTGATACCCACGATGTCGGCCCGCTCGTCGGCGATCGCCACGAGCTCGTCGGCGAACACGCCCGTCCACTTCAGCGACGACGGCGCGAGCGGCTTGCCGGTCTCCGGGTCGAACGTCGACGGGCTGTGCAGGCAGTCGGCCTCGTCGTCCTCGGCCGGCCGGTAGCCGTAGCCCTTGCGGGTCACCGCGTGGACGATCACCGGACCGCCGAAGCCCTTCGCCCGGCGCAGCGCCGACTCCATGGCCGCCTGGTCGTGGCCGTCGACCGGGCCGACGTACTTGATGCCCAGGTCTTCGAACATCGCCTGCGGCGCCACCGCGTCCTTGATGCCCCGCTTCACGGCGTGCAGCACCTCGTACAGCGGCGCGCCGACCAGCGGCGTGCGCCCGAGCTGCTCCTTGACCAGGTCGAGCACCTTCTCGTAGCCGGGGTTCAGGCGCAGCGTCGACAGGTGCTCGGCGAGGCCGCCGATCGTGGGCGAGTACGAGCGGCCGTTGTCGTTGACGACCATCACCACCGGGTTCTTCGCGGCGGCGATGTTGTTCAACGCCTCCCAGCACATGCCGCCGGTGAGCGCGCCGTCGCCGACCACCGCGGCCACCCAGCGCTTCTCGCCGCGCAGCGCGTACGCCTTGGCCAGGCCGTCGGCGTAGGAGAGCGCGGTGGACGCGTGCGAGTTCTCGATGATGTCGTGGTCGCTCTCGGCCCGGCTCGGGTAGCCCGACAGCCCGCCCCGGCTGCGCAGCATCT
Organism: Virgisporangium aurantiacum; assembly: GCF_016863635.1. Classification (GTDB taxonomy): domain Bacteria; phylum Actinomycetota; class Actinomycetes; order Mycobacteriales; family Micromonosporaceae; genus Virgisporangium; species Virgisporangium aurantiacum. Next base: position 247,065 of record NZ_BOPG01000003.1, read on the forward strand.
CGAACCCGTCCTGGCGGCCGGTGACGATCTTGTGCACGTACGCCTGGTGGCCGGTGTCGAACAGAATCCGGTCTTTCGGCGAGTCGAACACCCGGTGCAGGGCCAGCGTGATCTCGACGACACCCAGGTTCGGCCCGAGGTGCCCGCCGGTGCGGGCAACCTTGGTGACCAGGAAGTCGCGGATCTCGGCGGCGAGTACCACCACCTCGTCGGTGGTGAGCTCCTTGAGGTCCTGCGGACCGCCGATACGGTCGATGATGCGGTCACTCATGCCGTGCACGTCCACAACGTCATGAGCGGCCAGTCTAGCGGCGTCACCCGCTCGCGCACCCCGGCCGAACGAACCTACCGGGAATCTCCACAAGGTTTGTCGAGACGGCCGCCACGGCCCCGTCTACGCTGCGACATCGCCCGACCGGACCGAGGGGACCACCGTGAAGTACCTTCTGATGATCTACGGAAACCGGGAGAAATGGGACTCGATCCCGGCCGACGTGTGGCAGACCGAACTCGCGAAATACGCCGCGTTCACCGAGAAGTACCGGGCGACCGGCGAACTCCTCGGCGCGTACGGGCTCGCCGACGCGGTCAACGCCAAGCTCGTCCGCCGGGTCGACGGCGTGCCGGCCGTCACCGACGGGCCGTACCTGGAGACCAAGGAGCACATCGCGTCCTTCTACCTCGTCGACTGCGAGAGCGAGGACCGCGCCCGCGAGATCGCCGCCGACCTGCCGCACGCCAACACGGAGCCGGTCGAGTTGTGGCCGATCCTGCACGAAGCCGCCGCCGACCTGTGACCGCACCCGACGAGGACCTGTTGCGCGAACTCGCGCCGCAGGTCCTCGCGGCCATGGTGCGTCGCTACGGGCAGTTCGACCTCGCCGAGGACGCCACCCAGGAGGCGCTGCTGCAGGCCGCCCTGCGGTGGCCGGTCGACGGCCGGCCCGACAACCCCCGCGCCTGGCTGGTCACCGTGGCCTCCCGCAAGCTGGTCGACCAGCTGCGCAGCGAGGTCGCCCGGCGCAACCGGGAGGAGCAGGTGCACGACGCGACGCCGCGGTCGGACCTGCTCGGCCACGCCGCCGACGCCGGCACCGGGCAGGACCGCGACGACTCGCTCCACCTGCTGTTCCTGTGCTGCCACCCGGCCCTGTCGGCGCCCAGCCAGATCGCGCTGACGCTGCGCGCGCTGGGCGGCCTCACCACCGGTCAGATCGCCAACGCCTTCCTCGTTCCGGAGGCGACCATGGCGCAGCGGATCAGCCGGGCCAAGCAGACGATCAAGACCAGTGACCGTCCGTTCGGCGGGGCGGAGGGGCTGGCCGTCGTGCTCCACGTCCTCTATCTGATCTTCAACGAGGGCTACACCGCGACCACCGGGCCGGACCTCACCGCGCCGCACCTCAGCGACGAGGCGATCCGGCTCGCCCGCTGGCTGCACCAGCTGCTCCCCCACGACGCCGAGGTGACCGGCCTGCTCGCGCTCATGCTGCTCACCGACGCCCGCCGGCCGGCCCGCACCGCCGCCGACGGCAGCCTCGTGCCGCTCGCCGAGCAGGACCGGTCGCGATGGAACGCGGCGATGATCGCCGAGGGGGTGACGCTGGTGACCGCCGCCCTCTCCGGCGGGCCGGCCGGTCCGTACCAGGTGCAGGCGGCGATCGCCGCGGTGCACGACGAGGCCGCGACGATCGGTGACACCGACTGGGCCCAGATCCTCGGCCTGTACGACCTGCTGGAGCGGCTCGCGCCCAGCCCGATGGTGAGCCTGAACCGGGCGATCGCGGTGGCCGAGGTGCACGGCGCGGCCGCCGCCCTCACCGTCCTGGACGCCCTCGCGACCGACTCCCGCCTGGCGACGCACCACCGCCTGCTGGCGACCCGGGCCCACGTCCGCGACCTGGCCGGCGACCGGGCCGGCGCGAAGGCCGACTACACCGAGGCCGCCCGACGGACCCTGAGCACCCGGGAACGGGCCTACCTGCTCAGGAAGGCCGAAGCGCTTTCATGACGGGGTGAACAGGCCCACGCACTCCACGTGGTGGGTCATCGGGAAGGCGTCGAAGGCCCGCACCTCGGCCAGGTCGTAGCCGTGCTCGGCGAAGGTGGCCACGTCGCGGGCGAAGGCCGCCGGGTCGCACGCCACGTAGGCGACGGCCCGGGGGCGCCGGCGCGCGATCTCCTCGACCACCGTCCGGCCGGCGCCGGACCGCGGCGGGTCGAGCACCACCACGTCGACCCAGCGCAGCGGTTGCGACGCGAGCACCTGCCGCACGTCGCCCTCGATCAGGTGCACGTTGGGCAGGTCGGTGAGGCTGCGCCCGGCGGCGGCCAGGCCGCGCGGGTCGCTCTCCACCGCGGTCACCCGGTCGACGACCGGAGCCAGCGCCGACGCGAACAGCCCGGCGCCGGAGTACAGGTCCCAGGCCCGCTCGCCCGGCGCGGGCCGCAACAGCTCCAGGACCGTCGCGACCAGCACCGCGGGGGCCGCCGGGTGCACCTGCCAGAACGCGTCCGCGTCGACCTCGAACACGCGCGCGCCGAGCGCCTCGCGCACGACGTGCGGGCCCTCGATCACCCTCGCCCGGCCGGTGCGCGACCGTCGGGTCAGCACCGACACGTCCCCCTCCGACGACGCGACGACCTCGACCGACGCCAGCGACGGTGACCATCGGTCGGCCAGCACGTCGAGCGCGGCCGGCAGCGCGATGGGGCAGTCGTCGACCGGAACCACCCCGTGCGACCGGAACGGGTGGAACCCCAGCCGGCCGTCCCGGCCGACCGCGTACTGCACCCGGGACCGCCAGCGCAGCGGCCCGCCGGGCAGCGGGTCCACGTCCACCTGGAGGTCGGGGCGACGGCCGAGCCGGGCCAGTTGCTCGCGCACGACGGCGGCCTTCAGCTCGCGCTGCGCCGCCGGCGCGGCGTGTTGAAGGTCACACCCACCGCAGCGACCGGGCCGCGCGTACGGGCACGGCGGCTCCACGCGGTCCGGCGACGCCTCCAGCACCTCGACCGCGTCGGCCCGCCAGAACCCCGACTTCCGTTCGGTGACCTCGACCCGCACCCGCTCGCCCGGCAGCGCGTGCCGGACGAACAGCACCGGCCCGTCGGACGGACGCGCGACGCAGTGCCCGCCGTGGGCCACCGGCCCGACCGTGACCTCCATCAGTCGGACTTCTCGGCGGAGCCGCGCGCCTCGCCGCGCGGACCGCGCGCCGGTCCCCGGGCGAACGTGGCGTCGAGGCGTTCGATGTTGCGGTTCTCCAGCGACTTGAGCTGCCAGGGGACGCTGGTGACCATCACGCCGGGCTCGAACAGCAGCCGGCCCTTGAGCCGCAGCGCGCTCTGGTTGTGCAGCAGGTTCTCCCACCACCGGCCGACGACGTACTCCGGGATGTAGACGGTGACGACGTCGCGGGGCGAGTCGCGGCGCAGCGACTTCACGAAGTCGATGATCGGGCGGGTGATCTCCCGGTACGGGGAGTCGACCACGGTCAGCGGCACCGGGATCTCGCGGCGTTCCCACTCGGTCTGCAGGGCGCGGGTGTCGGCGTCGTCGACGTTCACGGTGACGCCGGTGAGCGAGTCGGGCCGGGTGGCCCGGGCGTACGCCAGCGCCCGCAGCGTCGGCAGGTGCAGCTTGCTGACCAGCACCACCGCGTGGTTGCGCGACGGCAGCATCAGGCGCTCGTCGGTGGGCGTCAACTCGGCCGCGACGACGTCGTAGTGCTTCCGGATGCCCAGCATGATCACGTAGATGACCGCCATCGCCGCGATCGCGATCCAGGCGCCGAGCAGAAACTTGGTGACGAGCACGATCACCAGCACGGTGCCGGTGAGGGTCAGGCCGAACATGTTGATCAGGCGGGACTGTTTCATCCGGCGGCGGGCCTTCGCGTCGCGCTCGGTGCGCAGCAGCCGGTTCCAGTGCCGCACCATGCCGGTCTGCGACAGCGTGAACGACACGAACACGCCGACGATGTACAGGTTGATCAGGCGGGTGATCTCCGCGTCGAACGCGACGATGAGCACGCACGCCATCAGCGAGAGCGTCACGATGCCGTTGGAGAACGCCAACCGGTCGCCGCGGGTGTGCAACTGCCGGGGCAGGTACCGGTCCTGGGCGAGGATCGAGCCGAGCACCGGGAACCCGGAGAACGCCGTGTTCGCGGCCAGGAACAGGATCAGCGCGGTCATGCCGGCCACGATCAGCACCAGCACCCCGCCGCCGAACACGGTCTCGGCGAGCTGCACGGTGACCGTCTTCTGCACGTAGTCGCCGAGATCGAGGATCTGGTCGGCGGGGGTCTCCACGAACTGCAGTCCGGTCTCGCGGGCCAGCGTCACGATCCCGATGATCATCGTGATCGCGACGCCGCCGAGCAGCAGCAGCGTGGTCGCGGCGTTGCGGCTCTTCGGTGGCTTGAACGCGGGGACGCCGTTGGAGATCGCCTCCACACCGGTCAGCGCCGCACAGCCGGACGAGAACGTGCGCAGCAGTAGGAACGCGAACGCGAACGAGGTCAGGCTCTCGTGGCCGGGTTCGGGCACCACGTGCAGGTCGGCGCTGGGTGCCTTCAGGTCGTCGCCCAGTACGAAGATGCGGAAGAATCCGGTGAGCAGCATGCCGATGATCACGATCATGAAGCCGTAGGTCGGGATCGCGAACGCCGCACCGGCCTCCTTGATCCCGCGCAGGTTCATCGCGGTCAGGATCGCCACCGCGCAGACCGCGACCAGGACCTTGTGCTCCGCCACGACCGGCACCACGGAGCCCAGGTTCGCCACCCCGGACGAGACCGACACCGCCACGGTCAGGATGTAGTCGACGAGCAGCGCGCTGGCCACCCCCAGCCCGAACTTGGGCCCGAGGTTGACCGTGGCCACCTCGTAGTCGCCGCCGCCGGACGGGTAGGCGTGCACGTTCTGCCGGTAGGACGCCACCACCGTGACCATCACCACGGCCACCGCCACCGCGATCCACGGCGAGTACATGTACGCGGCCGCGCCGGCGATCGACAGCGTCAGCAGGATCTCGTCGGGCGCGTACGCCACCGACGACAGCGCGTCCGAGGCAAAAACGGGCAGCGCGATGCGCTTCGGCAGGAGCGTGTGTTGCAGCCGGTCCGACCGGAACGGACGGCCGACGAGCAGCCGTTTGAGCATCGAGGTTGGGCTCGGCACAGGTTGACAGGGTACGGGTGTTCCGGCGTGGTGCACGCCCCACCGGCCATCGCGGCGTCACATGCGCATGGGATGCTCCCCAGTGGGTTCACCGAGAGTCAGGGGGCACGGGCCTTGCACGTTGTGATCATGGGCTGCGGCCGGGTCGGTTCGACCCTGGCGCAGAGCCTGGAACATCGCGGCCACACGGTCGCGGTGATCGACGTGAATGCCGACGCGTTCCGGCGCCTCGGCGCCGACTTCCAGGGCCTCACCATCACCGGCATCGGGTTCGACCGGGAGATCCTCATCACCGCCGGCATCGAGCGCGCCGACGCGTTCGCGGCCGTGTCGAACGGCGACAACTCCAACATCATCGCCGCCCGGGTGGCCCGCGAGACGTTCGGCGTCGAACGCGTCGTCGCCCGCATCTACGACTCCAAGCGGGCCGAGGTCTACGAACGGCTCGGCATCCCCACCGTGGCCATCGTCCGCTGGACGGCCGACCGCATGCTCCGCCACATCGTCCGCGACGACCTGCTGGAGATCTGGCGCGACCCGACCAGCACGATCTCGATCGTCGAGGTGCCGCTCGACGCGGGCTGGATCGGCCGGCCGGTGCGCGCGCTCGAGGAGGCGGCCGGTGCGCGGGTGGCGTACGTGGTGCGCTTCGGCAAGAGCGTCCTGCCCACCCCGTCGATGGCCCTGCAAGACAGCGACCAGGTGTTCATGCTGGTCGACGACGAGATCGCGGTCACCGTCCGCACGATCACCGCGGCCCCGCCGGAGGAGAAGCACTCATGAGGGTCGCGATCGCCGGAGCCGGCAACGTGGGGCGCTCGATCGCCCAGGAACTGATCGAGAACGGCCACCAGGTCATGCTCATCGAGCGCGACCCGCACGCGCTGCGCCCCGAACGGGTCCCGCAGGCCGAGTGGATCCTCGCGGACGCCTGCGAGCTCACCAGCCTCCAGGAGGCCGACCTCAGCGGCTGTGACGTCGTGGTGGCCGCCACCGGCGACGACAAGGTCAACCTGGTGGTGTCGCTGCTCGCGAAGACCGAGTTCGCGGTCAACCGGGTGGTCGGCCGGGTCAACCGGGCCGAGAACGAGTGGCTGTTCACCGAGCAGTGGGGCGTCGACGTGTCGGTCAGCACGCCGCGCCTGCTCGCCGCGCTCGTCGAGGAGGCGGTCAGTGTCGGCGACCTGGTGCGCCTGATGACGTTCCGGCAGAGCGAGGCCAACCTGGTCGAGATCACGCTGCCGGAGACCGCGCCGTTCGTCGGCCGCCCGGTGAGCGACGTACCGCTGCCGCCCGACGCCGCGCTCGTGGCGATCCTGCGCGGCAAGCGGGTGCTGGTGCCGTCGCCGGACTCGCCGCTGGAGAGCGGCGACGAGCTGGTGCTGGTGTGCACCGCGGCGGTCGAGGAGGCGGTGCGGATCGTGATCCTGGGCGCCGACAGCGTCGAGAAGACGCGGAACGCTACGCCGCCCCGGACTCCTGGTGCCGGGTCACGCGCCGCACGGACCAAACCGTGATCGCGAGCAGGAGCGCGTAGGGCGGCCAGCCGAGCACGAGCCGGGCGATGCCCAGCGCCGACTCCTTGTCGGCCAGGTACAGGCCGTACTGGATGCCGACCTTGGCCATGTAGACCGCGGCCCAGAGCACGGTGAGCCAGCCGAACACGCGCAGCAGCACCGGATCCTCGCGCCAGCGGGTCTTCCCGCCGTCGAGCACCACCGACCAGATCCAGCCGACCAGCGGCCAGCGGAACACCGCTGACATCATCAGCGCCACCGCGTAGCCGGCGCTGATGATGATGCCGGGCAGGTAGAAGTCGCGGGCGTCACCGCTGCGCCACGCGATGAACGCGCCGACGAAGATGCCGAACAACCCGTTGACGGCGTGCCGCACCGACTGCCGGCGGAAGAGCCGGAACACCGCGATGAGCAGCCCCGACGCCACCGCCACGATGATCGCCGGACGCAGGTCGACCACGATGTTCGCGATGACGAACACGGTGACCGGGATGCTCGACTCGATCAGCCCCCGCCAGCCGCCGAGCTGGTCGGCGAGCTGTTCGGAGAACGACGGGAGCGGCTCCTCCCCGGACGTGTTCACTTCTTCGCCGGTGACCGGATCCTCCACCGATTGTTCCGCCGTGCGCTCGGGCCGCGTCATGTGATCGCTTCCAGCTCGTAGTACGGGTTGTAGATGACCTTACGGTTCTCGCGGACGGCGATCCGCCCCTTGGCTGTGACCGCGGCGCCCGGCTGGATGCCGGGAATGTGTCGACGGCCGAGCCAGACGAGCGTGACCAGGTCACTGCCGTCATAGAGCTCGGCCTCCAGGGTCGGCAGCGTCGTCCGCGGCGTGTACACGACGGTACGCAACCTCCCCGTGACCGTAGCCAGCTCACCCCGGCGGACGTCGCACATCGGCGTACAACCCACCTTGGCGGCGTCGCGTTGCAGCTCCTCCGCCTCGAGTTCCGCCTCGGACGCGAACATCCGCCGGAAGAACCGGCTCATCTTGCCCGGGCGCTCGTCCCGGGAGAGTTCGTCAGGTGCCATGGCGGTGTCGTCATCCCCTCGTGGCCGGCTGGGACGACCACTCCTTCCATCATCGCGGTTCACCGCGATACCGCCAGCACCAGTTCTCCGCGACTCAGCCGCGGCGGGGGCGAGGGGACGGGCGACGACGGGTGCCGGCCTGGCCACCGCGACCGGCCGGTGCGGGCTTGCGGGGCTCTCCCCCGGTAGCCTGCCCGGGTGCCGGTGCGTCACCGGCGTCCTCCGCCTGGGCCTGCTGGGCCTGGGCCTGGTCGGCCAGCTCACGCGGCAGCCGCAAGGGCAGCGGCTCGCGCACCGGCATCGCCGCCGACCCGCGGTCGACCACCAGGCCGTGCAGCACCGAGTCGAGCGGCCTCGCGGCCACCGGGTCGGTGGCCGCCGGCCCTTGGTAGACCGCGCGCACCATCCATCGCGGCCCGTCGACGCCGACGAACCGGATGTCGGTGAGCCCGTCCGGGGTGCGGACCCGGGCCCGCAGCTCCGGGCCGTACTCGCCGGTGCCGTCCTCGGCCGCCACGCCGTCGGTGAAGAGCTGCTTGCGGATGTCGTCGCGGACCTCGTCCCAGATGCCCTCGGAACGGGGCGCCGCGAACACGCCGAGTTGCAGGACGCTCTCCCCGCTGGCCAGCAGCACCTGCTGGATCTGGCCGTCCGGGTCGGCCTGCACCCGCAGCTCGACGCCGTCGGGCACGGGCACGTGCAGGCTGCCGAGGTCGAGCCCCTGGAACCCGTCGGGCGCGTCGTCCATGTCGTACGGGCCGTGCTCGTCGTCCGCCGTGTCGCCGTCTTCGACTTCGTCGAGGTCGTCGAACTCCGCGGCCTCGTCACGCTCGCGCCGCGGCGCCGCGTGGCGGCCACTGTCCCGCTTCCGCGAGAAGATCACCGTGTGCCTCCGAAAATTGGGGTCGTCACCCCGACGCGTGCCCGGACAGGCCCGAGTGTCCACCGGTCGACCCGTGACCACCAGCGCCTCGACTGGATTCCGTCAACCCGTCGACCGGGATGAACCGGGCCCGTTCCACCCGCTGAACGACCAGCTGGGCGATCCGGTCACCCCGGGAGATCTTCGCCACGTTAACGCGGTCGTGGTTGATGAGGTTGACCAGGATCTCCCCGCGGTACCCCGAGTCGACCGTGCCGGGCGCGTTGAGCACCGTGACGCCCAGCCGGGCCGCCAACCCGGACCGCGGGTGCACCAGACCCACGTACCCGTCGGGCAGCTCGACGGCCACCCCGGTCGGCACCAGAGCGCGTTCCCCCGGCGCCAGTTCGACCTCGCGCGCCGCGAGCAGGTCGGCACCGGCGTCGCCGGGGTGCGCGTAGGCGGGCACCGGCAGGTCCGGGTCGAGGCGGCGCAACGGCACCGGGACGATTTCGGACACGTGCGGGTTCCTTCCGGGCGGTGTTGGTTGGCCCCACTCTGCCACTGGTCCCGAGCGGCCTCGCACGTACCCTCTTCACCGTGTACCGCGAGCGGCTCAACGTCCCCCTGTGGTGGTGGCTGGCGGCGCCGGCCGCGGCCGGTCTGCTGGCCGCCGAGGTCTATCTCGGCGCGCCCGGCTACGCCACGGTGCTGCCGTACACGGTGCTCGTGCCGGCCGTCGTGTTCGGCCTGTGGTGGGCCGGGCGCGTCCGCATCGCGGTGACGCCCGACGAGCTCCAGGTCGACGACGCGCGCCTGCCGCTGCGATTCGTGGGTGCCGTCGCCCCGCTGAGCCCGCTGCAGACCCGCGATCTCCTCGGGCCGGTGGCCGAGCCCTACGCGTTCGTGATCCAGCGGCCCTGGGTGGGCACGGCGGTGCGCGTCGACCTCACCGACCCGGCCGACCCGACGCCCTACTGGGTGATCAGCACCCGGCACCCCGGCGAACTCGCCGCAGCTATCGACGCGTCCCGCGTGGGATCGGACGGCTAGCCGGCCAGCTCCTTCTGCTTGCCGAGGTCCTTGCGGATCTTGTTGCCGAGGCTCTGGGTGGCCCGGCGGTTCAGGAACCCGGCGACGGCGGCGCCGGTGAGCAGCGGACCGAGCGTGGTGAGATTGCGGCCCAGCCGCTTGAGCAGCTGGTCGCGCAGGTCCTTGCGGGCGGCCACGCCGAGGGCCGCCGCGATGCCCCGCCCCGGCGCCAACGGGTTGACGCCGCGCTGGTGCGCCCATGCCTGCACCAGTTCGACCGCCCGCTGGGTACCGGTGCCGGGCACCGGCCGCCGGTAGACCTCGTGCAGCTCGCCGATGAGCTTTATCTCGACCGCCACGACCGCCACCGTCTCGGCGGCCAGCAGCACCGGCGCCGAGAGCAGCGTGGGCGTGGCCACCCACTCCACCGCGGCGACGCCACCACCGGCGGCGCCGATCGCGGCGGTGACCCGGGACGCGTTGCGCACCAACCGCTCGGCCAACTGCTCGCCGTCGAGGCCGTCGTAGTGCGCGCGCAGCGTCTCCAGGTCGCGGATCGGCAGATGCGGGGCGACCTCGGCGATCGCCTCGGTCATCCACGTCGCCGCCTGCTTCGGCTTGAACAGGTCGCGGACGCCACGCTTGGCTGTCTGATCCCTGACAAGCCGGCCCAGCAGCTTTCGCCGCCGGGCCGGTTGGACATCTTCTTCAGCTAGTTCCTGGACGGTTTCGGTCAGTTCCGGATCCGGGTCTGCCATGTCGTGCTGCCTCCCGTAAGTCGGTATCTGCCATACCCGATACCGGTCAGGCGCACTCGCGGCAGATGTAGTCCCCGTTGCGCTCCGCCGCCAACTGGCTGCGGTGGTGCACCAGGAAACACCTGGAACAGCGGAACTCGTCGGCCTGCATGGGCAGGACCCGCACGGTCAGCTCTTCATCGGCCAGATCCGCACCTGGAAGCTCAAAACTTTCGGCGACCTCTGTCTCGTCCACGTCGACGATCGCAGACTGAGCGTCGACCCGCCGGGACTTCAACTCCTCGAGGCTGTCCTCGCCGAGGTCGACCTCGTCGCGCCGAGGGGCGTCGTAGTCGGTGGCCATCGGTTGTCACGCTCCTATGTTTCTCGCGCCGGGCTGTCGCTCCCGGTGTAACACCGCAACCCGTCGATTTCGTACCCGCGCACCGTGATTCGCCGGTGGCGCGCGGCACCTTACCCTGCCAAGCGTGGAATTTGTACGCCTGGACGCGGGAACTTGTTCCCGATGTGACCCAGTCGACACCCGCCCGAGTGACAACGGACGACCTGCCGCACCGGTTGCGGGTGTCGCTCCGTTGGCTGTTGACCTGGTCGTGACCGGTCGGAGGCTACCCTCAACGGCGGTGGGCAACGACGCGGTCCTGCACGGGGAGCGGTTGGCATGAGCTTTGCGCGCCTTCGGGCACTGATCATCGTTGGCGTGCTCGTCGTGGTCGCCACGATCTTCGTCGTGGTCGCCATCGTCCGCGACAAACAGGACGACGCGGTGGTGGCCGCCGACTGCCAGGCCGGCGACGTTCCGGCCAACCTGAAGATGCCCGACGACAACAAGGACATCAAGCTCAACGTCTTCAACGCCACCACATCGCCCGGGCTCGCCGGCCAGGTGGCCAACGACTTCCGCAGCCGCCAGTTCACCGTGCTCAAGGAGGAGACCGCGCCGCCGCCCGCGTTGCAGGCCGTGGCCGAGATCCGGTACGGGCCCAAGACCGTCGGCTCCGCGTGGGTGGTGAGCGCGTTCCTGCTCAACGATGCCACCAAGAAGTTCGACATCAGCCGCACCGACGACACGATCGACGTCGTCATCGGCACGAAGTACCTGGAACTGGCCACGTTCACCGAGCAGCGGCAGTCGCTCGGCCAGGCCGGGGTGCCGGTGCTGCCGCCAGGCACCTGCGACGCGAAGGCCTAGCTGTTGGCGCTCGCCTCCGCTCGCGCGGGCCCGGGGCCTTCTCGGCGCCGCCTTCCCTCGTCGCTCCGGTCGCTGCGCTCCCTGCGCTCCTCAGTCCAGGCGACGCCGGCCCCGGGCCTAGGGCCCACCGGCGGCATCGAGTTCGGCGAGTTCGGCGTGGAGGAGATCGTGGATCGTCGGCGGGGCCGCCAGCACGAACCCCGGGCCGGGCGGCGCACCGTTCAGACCGGTGACGAGCGCGCCCGCCTCCGTGGCCACCAGCCCGCCGGCCGCGCTGTCCCAGGGGTTGAGCCCCTTCTCGAAGTAGGCGTCGAGCGAGCCCTCCGCGGTGAGGCACAGGTCGATCGACGCCGCGCCGAACCGGCGGATGTCGCGCACCCGGGGCAGCAGGGCGGCCACCACCGTCGCCTGGTGCGCCCGGCGGGCCGGGTCGTACCCGAAGCCGGTGCCGACGAGGGCCTGCCCCAGGTCGGTCACCGTGGAGCAGGCGAGGCGACGGCCGGCGCGCCAGGCGCCGCCGCCGAGCGTGGCCGTCCACTCGTCGCCGGTGGCCGGGTTGCGGACGACGCCGGCCACCACCTGGCCGCCCACCTCCGCGCCCAGCGAAACCGCGTACTGGGGCAGGCCGTACAGGTAGTTCACGGTTCCGTCGATGGGATCGAGGATCCACCGGACGGCGGACGGAGCAACCATTTCGCCGGTCTGTCCCGTCTCTTCTCCGAGGACCGCATCGTCGGGACGGGTCTCATGAAGAAACTCGATGACATGGCGTTCGACCGCCCGGTCGGCCGCCGTGACCACGTCGGTCGGCGTCGACTTGGTGCTGACCTCGCCGATGCCCTGCGCGCGCAGGGTTCGGGCAAGTTCGGCCGCGGAGCGCACAATGGACACCGCGACCGCGAGCAACTCGTTTGGATCCGCCACGGATACCCATCCTCCCAGGACGGCCAGTTCACGGTTCATCCGGAGGCTCATCGGGGCGCGCGGCTGCCGTGGTCGGAGGATCCGGGACGACGGCGTTACAATTCACCCCTGCCCGTGCTTCAACGCCCGGGACGACAGACCACCACCCGGCCCCCGAGTTCGGTCCTCCCCTGCCCGGGTCAGCCGCTCTCTGCAAGCCGATTCTCAGCAAACCCGCTCGATGCGAGGCCCGGCCCACCGCCAAGCCCGCGAGATGAAAGACACGGGAAGGTCGCTTCGTGACAGCTGCCCGCCAGACTGGCGCCGACATTCGATCGCTCGCCGACGCGCTGATCGCCCGCGCGGCCGCCAACGGTGGTCAGGTGACCTCCGCGGAACTGGCCGCGTCCGTCGAGTCCGCCGACGTGAACGCCGCGCAGGCGAAGAAGCTGCTCCGCAGCCTCGCCGACGCGGGGGTCACGGTGGTGGTCGACGAGTCCGGTAACGGGCGTCGCCGGGTTGCCGCGGCACGGGCCACCACGCCCGCGTCCAAGGCCGCCACGGCGCGCGCTGAGGCCCGTCCCGCCGGTGTTGCCGCACCCGACGCGGAGCCGGCAGCAGCCGGCGGCGCCGCGAAGACGGCGCCCAAGCCGCCGGCCAAGCGCGCGAAGCCCGCGCCGCCCACCAAGGCCGCCGCGCCGGCAGCGCCGGCCAAGGCCGGCGCCGCCAAGGCCGCTCCGGCCAAGGCGCCGGGCGACCCGAACGCCCCGCCCGGTGAGGGTGGCGACGAGCCGGGCGCCGCCGACCTCGAGGCCGAGGCGCTCGCCGCCGAGATCGAAGACGTCCCGGTCGAGGAGGAGACGCCGGAGCTGGTGCAGGCCGCCGCCACCGATGCTCAGGCCGCCGACGACTTCGCCTGGGACGACGACGAGTCCGAGGCGCTGAAGCAGGCCCGCAAGGACGCGGAGATGACCGCGTCGGCCGACTCGGTACGGGCCTACCTGAAGCAGATCGGCAAGGTTCCGCTGCTCAACGCCGAGCAGGAGGTGGAGCTCGCCAAGCGCATCGAGGCCGGGCTGTACGCCGCCGAGCGGGTGCGGGCCGCCGAGGAGTCCGACGAGCCGCTCCAGATCCCCATGCGGCGCGACCTGGAGTGGATCGGCCGCGACGGTGAGCGGGCCAAGAACCACCTGCTCGAGGCGAACCTGCGGCTCGTGGTGTCGCTGGCCAAGCGCTACACCGGCCGCGGCATGGCGTTCCTCGACCTCATCCAGGAAGGCAACCTCGGCCTCATCCGGGCCGTCGAGAAGTTCGACTACACCAAGGGCTACAAGTTCTCCACCTACGCCACCTGGTGGATCCGCCAGGCCATCACCCGCGCCATGGCCGACCAGGCCCGCACCATCCGCATCCCGGTGCACATGGTGGAAGTGATCAACAAGCTCGGTCGTATACAGCGTGAGCTTCTTCAGGACCTCGGGCGCGAGCCCACTCCTGAAGAATTGGCCAAAGAGATGGACATCACGCCCGAAAAGGTACTGGAGATCCAGCAGTACGCACGGGAGCCCATTTCACTCGATCAGACCATCGGTGACGAGGGCGACAGCCAGCTCGGCGACTTCATCGAAGACTCCGAGGCGGTCGTCGCGGTCGACGCGGTGTCGTTCTCGCTGCTGCAGGACCAGCTTCAGCAGGTCCTCCAGACGCTCTCCGAGCGCGAGGCGGGCGTGGTGCGGCTGCGTTTCGGCCTCACCGACGGCCAGCCCCGCACGCTCGACGAGATCGGCCAGGTGTACGGGGTCACCCGCGAGCGCATCCGGCAGATCGAGAGCAAGACGATGTCAAAACTGCGTCACCCGTCGCGCTCTCAGGTCCTCCGGGACTACCTTGACTGACCGTGGTGTCATGATTGCGTTCAGCCCTCGCGGAATGTGATCCGCATCCCGTGGGTATGGCGGGAACGATGCCACGTCACCGGTTGTTGTGGATGACGTGGTAGCAAGGACAACGACAACGTCGGTGACGAGTAGGAGGTAGGCGATGACCCCGACCCTCACGCCGCCGCCGGAAACGGTGGCACCTTTCGCCGCCGATGAACGGTGCGACCGATGCAGCGCAGCGGCAAAGTTGCGAGTGCGGCTTGCTGAAGGTGGCGAGCTGATCTTCTGCGGGCATCACGCCAACAAGTACGCGGAACAACTGGTGAAGATCGCGGTAGAGGTCGCGGTCGCGTCCGACTTCACGTGGCGCGGTCACGAGCTCAAGCCCAACTGATAGCGACTGAACGGTGAAGGGCCCTGGCGCTGGCGCGCCGGGGCCCTTCGTCTTGGCCTGCTACTTCATCGTTTGGGCGGTCGCTATGCGTTCCTCGAGCTGCTCGATGGTGGCCTGAGCGCTGGGCGGGCCGCCGCACAGGCGGCGCAGTTCGGCGTGGATCTTGCCGTGGGGTAGCCCGGTGCGGTGGTGATGGGCGTTCACGAGTGCGTTCAGCTGTTGGCGTAACGCGAGCCGCCGCTCGCCGGCCGTCCGCGGGCCGGCGCTCGCCGGAGCCGCGTTGGTGGGTTGCGCCGGCGCGGCCGCCTTCCGGCGCTTCTGGGCCGCCAGCTGGTCGGCCTGGCGCTTGGTGAGCAGCGCCGACACCTGGTCGGGGGTCAGGAGCCCGGGCAGGCCCAGGTACTCCTCCTCCTCGGGGGTGCCGGACTGGGCCGGCACGCCGAACGTGCCGCCGTCGAAGATCACCTGATCGAGTTCGGCGGCCGACGACAGCGCCTCGAACTTCTTCTCCAGCTCGCCGCTGGCCTTCTCGTCGCGCTGCGCCCGCTCCAGCAGGTCGTCGTCGAGGCCGTCGCCCTCCTTCGGCGCGCCGAGCACGTGGTTGCGCTGGGCCTCCATCTCGCTCGCCAGCCCCAGCAGTTGCGGCACCGACGGCAGGAACACGGAGGCCGTCTCGCCGGGGAGGCGGGCCCGCACGAAGCGCCCGATCGCCTGTGCGAAGAACAGCGGCGTCGACGCGTTCGTGGCGTAGACCCCGACGGCCAGCCGCGGAATGTCGACGCCCTCGGACACCATCCGCACCGCGACCATCCAGCGCTCGTCCCCCTTCGCAAAAGACGCAATTCGCGCGGACGCCCCGACGTCGTCGGAGAGCACCACGACCGCCTTCTCGCCGCTGATCCGTTCGAGCAGCAGGGCGTAGGCACGGGCCGAGTTCTGGTCGCTGGCGATCACCAGGCCACCCGCGTCGGGCATGCCACCGGCCCGCTTGACCTGCAGCCGGGCGTCGGCGGCCCGCAGCACCTGGGGCATCCAGTCGCCCTTGGGGTCGAGCGCGGTGCGCCAGGCGTGCGCGGTGACGTCGGAGGTCATCGGCTCGCCGAGCCGCACCGCGAGCTCGTCGCCGGCCGAGGTCCGCCAGCGGGTCTCGCCGGAGTAGGCAAGGAAGATCACGGGACGCACCACGCCCTCGCGCAACGCGTCGGCGTACCCGTAGACGCTGTCGGACCTCGACCGTTGCAGCCCGTCGCCGCCCCGCTCGTAGCGCACGAACGGGATGGGGTTCTCGTCGGTACGGAACGGGGTTCCGGTGAGCGCCAGCCGTCGCACGGCGGGCTCGAACGCGGCGTAGATGCCGTCGCCCCACGAACGGGAGTCGCCGGCGTGGTGGATCTCGTCGAGGATCACCAGCGTCTTACGGGTCATCGTGCGGCGCCGGTGCACCTGCGGCGCCATGCCGACCTGCGCGTACGTGACGACGGCGCCGTGGAAGTCGGCGGCGGAGTGCACGTCGGCGTTGCGGAACGTCGGGTCGAGGTGGATGCCCACCCGGCTGGCCGCCGACGCCCACTGCGCCTTCAGGTGCTCGGTGGGCGCCACCACCGTGACCGCCTCGACCGTGCCGTCGGCCAGCAGTTCGGCGGCGATCCGCAGGGCGAACGTGGTCTTGCCCGCGCCCGGTGTCGCGACCGCCAGGAAGTCCTCGCTGCGCCGGCGCAGGTACTCCACGAGCGCCTTTCGCTGCCAGGCACGCAGGTCAGGGCTGTCCTGTGGATTCGGGCGCGGTGGCATGGGCCCCCTTCGGTGACGGCGCGCAAAAGCATCCTTCTGTCGCCGAGTTCGCTCGGCGGCAGAACGACTCGGTGCCGCCGAGCTCGCTCGGCGGCACCGAGTCGCAGACAGAAGCGCCCTCGCGGCTGTTGTGGCCCGCGAAGGCGTCCCGAAGGAGTTTACCGGTGCGGCACCCGCATCAACGGGCGCCGCACGGGGTGTCAGCCGTCCTGGACCACGTTGTCGTAGAGGTCCTTGCACACCGGGCACACGGGGAACCGCTTCGGGTCACGCGTGGGGACCCAGAGCTTGCCGCACAGGGCGCGAACCGGGGTGCCCTCGATCATCGCCTGCATGATCTTGTCTTTGGGCGCGTAGTGGGAGAACCGTTCGTGGTCGCCCGCGTCGTAACGGTAATCGGTGCGTTCTTCGGTGGTTTCCTCGGTGAGGATGTCACCACCGGTTTCCGGGTTCGTCACCCGTCCAGTCTGCCAGCCCGGGCTCACTGCGAGCAGGACGGGCCGAGCACCGACAGCGGACGCCCGGTGCCGGGGTCCAGGTTGATCTCCTTGTCGGCGTACGAGGTGGAGATCGTGACCGCGTCGCGACTGGCGAACTTCACCACCGTCGGCCCGCACGGGTAGCCGATCTCGCCCGCGTACTTCCGGCCGAGGCCGGTGCCCGCCCACACGTGCAGCCGCTGGAGATTGGTGTCGGGGTCGTACATCACGATCGTCCGCTGGCCGTCGGCCGACGTGGCGACGATGCGGTAGTCGGGAATGAACTGGTTCCCGAACAGCCCGTACGCGATCAGGCTGAACACCACCAGCAGCCCGAGCGTGATCCGCACCCGGCCCCGCCACTTCTGGGCCGCCTCGTCGGTCACCGGGGTGACCAACCAGCTCGCGACGAACGCGAACGCGAACACCAGCACGGCGCCGAGCAACGGGTTGCGCCCGTACCGCCACAGCACCACGAGGTCGGCCGGATTCCACGTGCCCAGCACGAACAACACCAGCAGCAGCACCGCCAGCACCAGGCACACCCAGCCGATGATCCGGCGAACGAGGACCCCCATGGCCGGGCATCTTTCCACGCCTCCCGGAGCCGGTCGAAAGGATATGTTCCGTACGTGATCAGCTTGGGTTCCCGGGTCGAGGCCGCGTTGGCGGCGGGGCGCCCGGTGGTGGCGCTGGAGAGCACGATCATCTCGCACGG
This sequence comes from Virgisporangium aurantiacum, assembly GCF_016863635.1. GTDB lineage: Bacteria > Actinomycetota > Actinomycetes > Mycobacteriales > Micromonosporaceae > Virgisporangium > Virgisporangium aurantiacum. The sequence continues at coordinate 264,813 of NZ_BOPG01000003.1, forward strand.
CCTTCCCCGGCCCGACAACCTGCGGGTCGCGCGCGAGATCGAGGAGACCGTCGAGGTCGCCGGTGCCGTGCCGGCCACCATCGGCATGATCGGCGGGCGGCTCGTCGTGGGGCTCACCGACGCCGAGATCGAGCACCTCGCCACCGCCGACGGTGTCGTCAAGTTGTCGGTCCGCGACCTCGCACCCGCGTCCATGAGGAAGGCCGACGGCGCGACCACCGTGGCCGCGACCGCGATGCTGGCCGCGCGCGCGGGCATCGCGGTCTTCGCCACCGGCGGACTCGGCGGCGTCCACCGCGACGCGCCCTACGACGAGTCGGCCGACCTCTTCGCGTTGGCCAGCGCGCCGATCGCGGTGGTCTGTGCCGGGGTGAAGTCGATCCTCGACGTCGGCGCGACGCTGGAGCGGCTGGAGACGCTCGGCATCGCCGTGCTCGGCTACCGGACCGACCGCTTCCCCGGCTTCTACCTCCGCGACTCCGGCTTCGGGCTGGACTGGTCGGCGGAGACCCCGGCGGAGGTCGCCGCGGTGCTCCGGGCCCGCGTGTCGGACGCGGCGGTGCTGGTCGCGAACCCCCTGCCGCTCGACGAGCAGATCGACCCGGCACTGCACGACCGGGTGCTCGCCGAGGGCATGGCCGGGCTCGCCCGCGGCCGCATCACCGGCAAGGACGTGACGCCCTACCTGTTGGCCCACTTCCACGCCGCGACCGGCGGCGCCAGCCTGGCCGCGAACATCCGGATCATCCTGCGAAACGCCGAGTTGGGTGCCAGGATCGCGGCCGCGCTGGCATGAGGGTCGTGGTTGTCGGTGACGTGGTCACCGACGTCGTGGCCGTCCATGCCGGCGAGCTGGCGGTCGGCTCCGACACCGACGCGCGCATCACCGTCACCGGCGGCGGTTCGGCCGCGAACACCGCCGCCTGGCTGGCGAACCTGGGCGTCGACGTCACGCTGGTCGGCGTCGTGGGTGACGACGACGCCGGTGCGGCCCGGCTGGCCGAGCTCCGGACGGCGGGCGTGCGGTGCGCGGTGCGGGTCGTCCCCGGTGCCACGACCGGGTCGATCGTGGTCCTCTCCGGCGGCGGCGACCGCACGATGCTCGCCGACCGTGGCGCCAACGCCCTGCTCCGGGCCGACGACGTCGGGCCGGTGGTCACCGGGGCCGCGCTGGTGCACGTGTCGGGGTACACGCTGTTCGATCCGGCCACCCGGCCGGCCGGCATCGCCGCGCTGGGCGCGGCCGCCGCGGCCGGCGCGACGGCGTCCGTCGACGCGGCGTCCGCCGCACCGTTACGCGCCGTCGGTGGTTCGGCTTTTCTCGAGTGGACGCGCGCAGCGCACGTCCTGTTCGCCAACGTCGACGAGGCGCGGGCGCTCCTGGGCGTCCCGCCGCCGGCACCCGACCCGGGCGCCCGGCACCTGGCCGCGACGTTCGGTGGCGAGGTGGTGCTGAAGCACGGCGCCGCCGGCGCGGTGTGGTCAGACGGCGCCGACGTGATCGCCGTACCGGCGGCGCCCGCCGAGGCGGTCGACCCGACCGGCGCCGGCGACGCCTTCGCCGCCGGCTACCTCGCCGCCCGCCTCGCCGGCGCGCGCCCCGCCGAAGCCCTGCAAGCCGGCGCAAAGCACGGCGCCCGGGCGGTCTCCCGGGTCGGCGCCCGCCCCTGACCCGCCGCCCGCCCTCGCCCCACGCCCACCCCGCCCGGCGATCTTGCAGTTGTGTCCGCTCGGAAACGGGGCGAACCCGGTCGAAAGGGCGAGCACAACTGCAAGATCGCCGGGCTAGTCGGCGTCGATGACCTTGGGTGCCTCGCGCGCGGGGAGGGTGCGTTGCGCGGGTGGGGCGGGTGCTTGGCGGCGGAAGCGGTTCGCCAGCTTGTACTCGGGGCGCGGGCCGCGGTCGTTGGCCAGGATCACCGCCAACCAGGGCAGGACCACCGCACCCACCAGGCACAGGGAGACCCACAGCGCCAGCAACGGCACGTGCTGCATCGCCAGCACTGCGGCGAGCACCAGGCACCCGGCGCGCACCAGCATCATCACGATGTAGCGCGTCTGGCGCCGGCGGAGTTCCTCGGCCGGGTTCTGCGCCGCATCGGTGATTATCAATGCGGATCGGCGGCGTCGCACCCGTCGAGTCTTACACCGCCAAAGGTCGCCCGCCCAACCGACCTCGGTAACGCGTCGATTGGACGGGCGGACGGGTCAGATCCGGCGGTGCTGCTGGGCGACGAGCACGTCGCGGATCTCGGTGAGCAGGCGGACGTCCTCGGCCGGAGCCTCGGGCTCGGGCTCCTCGCCGCGCGCCCGCCGCTCGGCGAGCTTGTTCATCGGAAGCACGATCAGGAAGTAGAGAGCGGCCGCGGTCAGCGCGAACGTGATGACCGCGTTGAGGAAGCCGGCCCAGTCGAAGATCACCTCGCGCACCTTGAAGGTGCCCGAGAGCTCCTTGCCGCCGGAGATCAACTTGATCAACGGCTCCAGAAACGACTTGGTGAACGCGGTGACCAGCCCGTTGAAGGCGGCACCGATGACGACGCCGACGGCAAGTTCCACGACGTTGCCGCGCGAGATGAAGTCCTTGAATCCCTTGAGCACGCAGGAAGCTTAGGGCCACTCCGAACGGCCCGCGACTCAGGGCAACCATGATCTTCCGGTCGTATCAACCCACCGGTCACCCGGGCGCCGTATCGTGCGCGATCGATGCACTCACACCGTCTCCCCAAGGGGTTTCCGATGCGCAGACGACTAGCCAGCGCCCTCGCGATCAGCGTGCTCACGACGGTGGCCGCCGTCGTACCCACCACCGTCGCGGAGGCCGGACACCACGACCGGGCCATCGCGATCGGCCACCGCGGCGCCAGCGGCTACCGGCCGGAGCACACGCTGGCCTCGTACCGCCTCGCGATCGCGCAGGGCGCCGACTACGTGGAGCCCGACCTCGTCGCCACGAAGGACGGCGCCCTCGTGGCCCGCCACGAGAACGAGATCTCCGGCACCACGAACGTGGCGCAGCAGCCGGAGTTCGCCGACCGGCGCACCACGAAGACCATCGACGGGGTCCCGGTGACCGGGTGGTTCACCGAGGATTTCACGCTGGCCGAACTCAAGCGGCTGCGCGCGATCGAGCGGCTGCCCGCCGTGCGCCCGGGCAACACGGCCTACGACGGGCTGTTCGAGGTGCCGACGTTCCAGGAGGTCATCGACCTGGTGACGAGCGAGAGCCGCCGGCGCGGCCGGCAGATCGGCATCTATCCGGAGACGAAGCACCCGACGTACTTCCAGTCGATCGGGCTGTCGCTCGAGGAGCCGCTGGTCCGCACGCTCAGGAAGAACCATCTCGACGACCGGAACGACGCGGTCTACATCCAGTCGTTCGAGACCGCCAATTTGCGCAAACTGGATAAATTGACCCACAACAAGCTCGTGCAACTGGTGCAGGTCGCCGGTAGGCCGTACGACTTCGTCGTCGCCGGTGACCCGCGCACGTACCTCGATCTGGTGAAACCCGACGGGCTGCGGTGGATCGACCGCTACGCCGACGGGATCGGCGCCGAGAAGGCGCTGATCATCCCCCGCGACGCCAACGGCTTCCTGCTGGCGCCGACCACCCTCGTGCGTGACGCCCACCGCGCCGGCCTGATCGTGCACGCGTGGACGTTCCGCGCCGAGAACCAGTTCCTGCCGGCCGACTTCCGGATCGGCACCGACCCGAACGCCCATGGTGACCTCGCGTCGGAGTTCCGCGTCTTTCTCCGCACCGGCCTGGACGGCGTCTTCTCCGACTTCCCCGATCTCGCCGTAGCGGCGGTACGCCGCTGATCAGCCCTTGGCCTTCTGCTCCTTCTTGAACGCCCGGACCTTCTCCAGGGCCGCCTGGCTCGTCACGTCGGCCACGGAGCGGAAGGAGCCCTCCTCGGCGTACGCGCCCGCCGCCGCTTCCCAGCCCGGCGGGCGCACGCCGACCTGCTTGCCCAGCAGCGCCACGAAGATCTGCGCCTTCTGCTTGCCGAAGCCGGGCAGGGCGGTGAGCCGCTTCAGCAGCTCGGCGCCCGACGCAGCCGTCTCCCACAGCGTGGCGGCCGAGCCGTCGTACTGCTCGACCAGGATCCGGCACACGGCCTGGGTCCGCTCGGCCATGGCCTTCGGGTAGCGGTGCACCACCGGCGTGGTCGCCATCGCCGCGGCCAGGGTCTCGGGATCGAGCGCGGCCAGCGCCGTGGCGTCGAGCGAGGTCACCCCGATGCGCTGGGCGAGCACGTACGGGCCGGCGAACGCGCGCTCCATCGGGAACTGCTGGTCGTAGAGCATGCCGAGCAGCAGCGCCAACGGATCGGTCGACAGCAGCCGGTCTGCCTCCGGCACCTGGGATATCTGCAGCGTGGCCATGTCGTAGAGCCTGCCAGACCACCGGGCCGGTTGGCACCGCCGCCATGCCGACGAGGCAGGATGGCACCCGTGACCCGACCGCTCATGGACCCCGCCGGCATCGAGGAGCTCCGCGCCGCGCTCGTCGCCGCCGACTACACCGGCACCGGCATTGCCAACCGGCTCGGCGCCGCCGCCGTGCAGGCCATCCAGCGCGGCGACTACCGTCCGGCGTTGCGCGCCACCGCCGACCGCGATCCGCTGGCCACGCTGATCCGCCTGTTCATCTGCGGGCAGAGCGAGAGCGAGTCGGTGGTCAAGGCCGCGGTGCCGGTCCAGGCTTCACTCTTTGAAAGGGACGGGGACCGCGTGCGCGCGGCCGTCGAGTTGGAGCCGTACGGCGACTGGTGGGTGATCTCCGACCTGTCGGCGGCGCTCCGGCCGGGGGTGCCGCTGGCCTCCGACCACGTGCTCGGGGTGGGTGGCGCGTCCTCGACGCTCGCCCAGGCCACGATCAGGGAGCCGGTCGACAGCGCCCTCGATCTGGGCACGGGCTGCGGTGTCCAGGCGCTGAACCTGTCCGGGCACGCTCACAGCGTCACCGCAACGGATGTATCGGACCGCGCGTTGCGGTTCGCCGCGACCACCGCGGCGCTCAATGATCTCGAATGGGATCTCCGGCTCGGCGATCTCGCCGGGCCGGTGCGGGGCGAGCGGTTCGACCTGGTGGTGAGCAACCCGCCGTTCGTGGTCGGGCCCGGCTCCTTCGAGGGCGGAGCGACCCACACCTACCGCGACTCCGGGCGGCCGGGCGACGAGGTGTGCGCCGAGCTGGTCCGGCTGGCGCCCGGCCTGCTGGCCGACGGCGGCACCATGCAGTTCCTCGCGAACTGGGCGCACGTCGCCGGCGAGGACTGGGAGGACCGGGTGAACGGCTGGCTCACCGGCACCGGCCTCGACGCGTGGGTGATCCAGCGCGAGGTCTCCGACCCGGTGGCGTACGTGAACCTGTGGTTGTCGGATGCGGGAACAGCCGACTCGTCCCGGCGGATCGAGTGGCTCGACTGGTTCGACGCGCACAAGATCGAGGGCGTCGGGCTGGGGCTGATCACGCTGCGGGCCGGCGGCCACGACGACCCGACCGTGCGGCTGGAGGATCTGCGCCAGCAGGTGGAGCAGCCGTTCGGCGAGCATGTGGCGGCGTGGTTCGCGCGTCAGGACTGGTTGCGGGCGCATCCGTTCGAGTCGCTGCTCGGCGCGCGGCTCCGGGCGGCCGAGGGGCTGACGCTGCGCCAGGACGCGGTTCGCGACGGCGACGGCTGGCAGGTCGTCCGGCAGCGGCTGGCGCTCACCACGGGGCTGCACTGGGTCGACGACATCGACCCGGTGACGCTCGCGCTCGTCGGCGGCTGTGACGGGACGCTGACCCTGGGCGATCAGGTCGAGCTACTGGCGTTGGCGAACGACGTCGATTCCGCCGTTCTCGCGGAGGCGGCGGGGCCGTTGGTGGCCCATTTGGTCGAGCGCGGCTACCTGGAGCCGGCTCGGTGAGAGCGGTTATACAGACGGTGAGCAAGGCGTCGGTCACGGTCGATGACGCGGTTGTCGGCGAAATTGCCGACGGCCTACTCGTGCTTGTCGGGGTCACGCACGACGATTCGCCGGAAAAGGCCCGGACGATGGCCCGCAAAATCCATGAACTGCGCATCCTGGACGACGAGAAGTCGGCGGCTGAAACCGGGGCGCCACTCCTGGTAATCAGCCAGTTCACGCTGTACGGCGACGTCCGCAAGGGCCGGCGGCCGAGCTGGATCGCGGCGGCCCGCCCGGAGCAGGCGGAGCCATTGATTAACGACTTAGTGGTTGCGCTCCGTGAGCGCGGAGCACACGTGGAGACGGGCCGTTTCCGCATGCACATGTTGGTCGAATCGGTCAATGTCGGACCGCGGACGATCGTGTTGGACATCTGACTACCAGATTCGTGCCACCTAGCCTTTCGGCTCACTCCCCCTTCACCTCTCGGCGGGCAAGCTGTCCTCACCAACGACGAGACAGATCCCGCAGACGGGGGAGGCGAGCAAGATGGCACAGCCGACCAGCAACCAGGACTTCGATGCTTCGGCTGAGGGCGCGGTTGCCGACGAGGTTTCAGACATGGACTACGACGCCGGCGAGCGTGGGGTGTCCGCCGATCTGGTCCGCGCGTACCTGAACGGTATCGGCCGCACCAAGCTCCTCACCGCCGCGCAGGAGGTCGAGCTGGCCAGCGCCATCGAGGCCGGGCTCTTCGCCGACGAGTGCCTCACCCGCGGCACCTACGGCAACATCGAGATCGACGACGCCGACCTGCGGGCCGACCTGCAGACGATCGTCCGCGAGGGCAAGGCCGCCAAGGCCCACCTGCTGGAGGCGAACCTCCGGCTCGTGGTGTCGATCGCCAAGCGCTACACCGGCCGCGGCATGGCGTTCCTCGACCTCATCCAGGAAGGCAACCTCGGCCTCATCCGGGCCGTCGAGAAGTTCGACTACACCAAGGGCTACAAGTTCTCCACCTACGCCACCTGGTGGATCCGCCAGGCCATCACCCGCGCCATGGCCGACCAGGCCCGCACCATCCGCATCCCGGTGCACATGGTCGAGCAGGTCAACAAGATGGTCCGGGCCCGTCGCGACCTGAGCACCGCGCTCGGCCGCGACCCGTCGATCGCCGAACTGGCCACCGCCCTCGGCATGCAGGACTACCAGGTCCTCGAACTGATCTCCTACGACCGCGAGCCGGTCAGCCTCGACCAGGCCGTCGGCGCCGACGGCGAGAGCGCCCTCGGTGACTTCGTCGCCCGCATCGACCCGCGCGAGGAGCCGGCTGACAGCGTCACCAGCGGCATGCTCCGCTCCGAGGTCGAGATCGTCCTGTCGACCCTGTCCCAGCGCGAGCAGGCCGTCATCCGCCTCCGCTTCGGCCTCGACGACGGCCGCCAGCGCACCCTCGACGAGGTCGGCCGCGAGTTCGGCCTGAGCCGCGAGCGCATCCGCCAGATCGAGAAGGTCACCCTGCTGAAGCTCCGCCACCCGTCCCGCGCCAAGCGCCTGGAGGCCTACGCCAGCTGACCCAACTCCTAGCGAGTTCTTGGACTCTCAGACACGCCATGGCGGCGTGTACGGGAGTCCAAGATCGCGTTTGGGCACTCAAAGCCGGCGGGGGCCGGTGTCCGGGCGCGACGCGGGTGGGCCCACCTGGGCCTCGGCGTACAGAACCGACAGGCCGCGCTCGTGCGCGAGTACCGGGTTCAGTTCGAGGAAGGCCAACCGCACCTGGTCGTCGGCCAGGTGGCCGACCCGGATCAGCAGGTCGCTGAGCGCGGCCACGTCGACCGGTGGGGTGCCGCGGTAGCCGTGCAGGAGCGGGGCCGCCCGCGGGCCGCGCAGGAGGCGGGCGGCGTCCCGGTCGGTCAGCGGGGCGGGGCACCAGGCCAGGTCGCCCAGCAGGTCGGTGGCCAGGCCGCCCAGGCCGAACCCGACAACCGGGCCGAACGCGGGGTCGTCGACCACCTTGACCACGCAGGGCACCCCCGGTGGCGCCATGCGTTGCACCACCACCTCGACCGCCGTGCCGAAGCGGTCCTGGAGTTCCGCGTGGGCGCGCACCACCTCGTCGACGGTGCCGAGGTTCAGCCGCACCGCGCCCAGGTCGAACCGGTGCCGCCACGGGGTGGCGGCCACCTTCAGGGCAACCGGCAGCCCGAGCATCTCGGCGACCGCCGCGACCGCGTCCGGGTCGCCGCCGACCCGCTGGCCCGCCACCATCTCGATGCCGTAGGCGGCGATCAGGTCGCCGGCCCTCGTGTCGACGCCGGGGGTGGAGCCGGTCCAGCCGTCCTCCGACCCGATCACCGCGGCGGCGGCCGCGCGGTCGACCGTCACCTCGTCGAAGACGCCGGCCGGATCGCGCCGCCACGCGGCGTACGCCGCGACCTTGCCGAGCGCCCGCACCGCCTCCTCGACCGACGGGTAGACCGGCACCCGCCCGACCGCGGAGCCGGGCCCGGGATAGACCGCGATGATCGGCTTGTCCGCGTCACCCACGTCGAGCACGAGCGGCGGCGCGTCCGGCGAGACCGGCGCGTACGCCACCAGAACGGCGTCGACGGCCGGGTCGGCGACGGCCGCGCTCACCGCGTCACCCGAATAGGGCCGCACCGACGTGACCGCCAGGCCCGCGGCGGGCGCCGCGGCGGCCGCCAGCAGACCGAACACCTCGGCGTCGGCGACCACGCCGAGCCGCGACCCGGCCGGCAGCGGCTGGCTGGCCACCAGCGCGCCCACGTCGAACAGTTCGGCGACCGTGTCGACCCGGATCACGCCGGACGACGCGAACAACGCGGCCCCGAACTCGCCCTTCGCCGCCGCGACGGCCACCACGGGCTTGTGCCGGGTCAGTTCGCGGGCGATGCGGGTGAACTTGCGCGGGTTGCCGAACGTCTCCAGGTAGAGCAGCACCGCGTCGGTCTGCGGGTCGTCGCGCCAGTACTGCAACAGGTCGTTGCCGGAGACGTCGGCGCGGTCGCCGGCCGAGACGAACGTCGACAGCCCGATGCCGCGCGCCCCCGCCGCCGCGAGCAGCGCGATGCCCAGCGCGGCCGACTGACTGAAGAAACCGACCCGGCCGGGAACCGGCAGGGCCGGCGCCAGCGTCGCGTTCAGGCCGATCGCGGTGTTCGCGACGCCGAGGCCGGCCGGGCCGACCAGCCGCATGCCGCGGTCGCGGACCAGGCGCACGAGGTCGTCGCGCAACGGCTTGTCGAATCCGGCCGAGATCACCACCAGGCCGGTGACGCCGGCGGCCGCGCACTCCGCGACGACCTCGGCCACGCCGGGCGCGGGCACCGCGATCACCGCAAGGTCGGCCTCGCCTTCCGGCGGTTTCGGGACGGCGGGAAGCCCGCCGATCCGCTTCGCCCGCCGATGCACGGGGTGGATGGGACCGGTGAATCCGGCGGCCACGAGGTGGCGGAGGACCGCGGCGCCCAGCCCGGTGCCGTCGGCGCGGGCGCCGTACACCAGCACTCCACGCGGGTTGAGGAGGCGGGCCACCGACCGGGCGTCGGCCCGCTGCTCGCGGCGCCACTGCACCGACAACGACCGGCTGGTGGTCGCGATCGGGAACGTCAGGTGCACGACGCCGTCGGCGTACTGGCGGGCGACCTCGTAGCCGGCCTCGGTGAACGTGCGGATCATGCGGGCGTTCGCCGGCAGCACCTCGGCGACGAACCGGACGATGCCCTCCTCGCGGGCCCGGGCGGCCAGGTGCTCCATCATCACCGAGCCGAGCCCGCGGCCCTGGTGGGCGTCTTCGACCACGAACGCGACCTCGGCCTCGTCGGCGCCCGCGCCGAGCCGCTCGTACCGGGCCACCGCGATCAGGTCACCACCGGACTCGGCGACGATCGCCTCGCGGTCGTGGTGGTCGACGGTGGTGAACCGCTCCAGGTCGCGCGGCGGGATGCGCGGGTACGGCGAGAAGTAACGGAAGTAGCGGGTGCGCTCGGAGAACCGGCTGTGCATCTCGACGATCGCGTCGGCGTCGACCGGCTCGATCTGCCGCAGCCGCACGGTGGAGCCGTCAGACAGAACCACGTCGGCCGGCTTCATGGGGTCAGTCTCTCGGATCGTGCGGGTCGAGGCCGTGCAACGGGAAGACCGCGTTGCGGGTGGCGGTGATCGCGCGGTCGGTGCTGCCCTCGCCGCCGGGCTGCCACTGCTCGTACAGCGCCCGGCTGCCGTCGGTCATCGTGGTCGGGATCTCCCGGTCCGGGAAGCGGGTCCGGGCCAGTTCGCGCCAGGTCTCCGGGGTGGCCGTGGCCGGGTCGAGCGGGTCGCCGGTGGCGACGGCGAGCAGGTGCGTCCAGGCCCGGGGCACGGCCTCGACCAGCGCGTACCCGCCGCCGCCGGTGGCCACCCACCGGCCGTCGGTGAGCTCCTCGGCGAGGTCGCGCAGGGCCAGGTAGGCGGCCCGCTGCCCGTCGACGGTGAGCTGCAGGTGGGCCAGCGGGTCGAGCCGGTGGGCGTCGGCGCCGCACTGGGTCACCAGGACCTGCGGTCGGAACGCCCGCAGCAGCCCGGGCACCACGGCGTGGAACGCGCGCAGCCAGCCGGCGTCGCCGGTGCCGGGCGGCAGGGCGACGTTCACCGCGAAGCCCTCGGCGCCCTCGCCGCCGGTCTCGGCCGGAAAACCGGTGCCGGGGAACAGAACCATCGGTGACTCGTGCAGGCTGATCGTGAGCACGCGGGAGTCGTCGTAGAAGACCTCCTGCACGCCGTCGCCGTGGTGCACGTCGATGTCGACGTAGGCGACCCGTTCGGCGCCGAGTTCGAGCAGCCGCTTGATCGCCACCGCCGGGTCGTTGTAGACGCAGAAGCCCGAGGCGTAGCCGGGCATCGCGTGGTGCAGGCCGCCCGCGACGTTGACCGCGCGCTTCGTCTCCCCCGACCACACCGCCTCGGCCGCCCGCCGGGTGGCCCCGCACACCAGCGCGCTGGCCTCGTGCATGCGCGGGAACACCGGGTTGTCGGCCGAGCCGAAGCCGTAGCCGGTGAAGTCCGTCGAGCTGCCCGCCTTCTTGACGGCGTCGACGTACTCGGCCGTGTGCACGGTCATGATCTCCTGATCGGTGGCCGGCGCCGGCTTCTCGACGGTGACGCCGGCCCGGTCGAGCACGCCGAGGTCGCGGGCCAGCGCGATGGTGAGTTCCAGCCGCACCGGGTCGAGCGGGTGGTCGCCCAGGTTGTAGCCGAGCATCGACTCGTCCCACAGCACGAGGGTCATGTCGCCGGTCCCTTCGCGATCGGACGGTTCGGGTCGGTGATCCACTCGCTCCAGCTGCCCACGTACAGGGCCGGCGTCTCGTACCCGGCGGCCGTGATCGCGAGCGCGGTGTGCGCCGCCGTGATCCCGGAGCCGCAGTACGTGCCGACGCTGTCCGCGTCACCGATGAGCTTTTCGATCTTCGGACGTAGCTCGGCGGCCGGGCGGAACCGGCCGTCGGCCCGGACGACGTCGCCGAGCGGCAGGTTCCCGGCGCCGGGAATGCGGCCGGCGATCGGGTCGAGCGGCTCCTCCTCGCCACGGAAGCGCACCGCGACGCGGGCGTCGAGCAATGCGCCGGTGCGGGCGAGTTCGGCGGCGCCGGCCGCGTCGAGCACCGGCATCGATCCGGGACGGACGGTGAAGTCGCCCCGTGGCCTCTCCACCGTCGCCGTCTCCGTGGGCCGGCCCTCGTTCTTCCATGCGGCGAAGCCGCCGTCGAGCAGGCGTACGTCGGGGTGACCGGCCCAGCGCAGGATCCACCAGGCCCGGGCGGCCGACCCGACCGGTGGCGCGCCCTCGTCGTACACCACCACCGGGTGATCCGCGGTCAGTCCGAGGTCGCGCAGGGCCTCCTGGAGCGCGGCCGGATCGGGCAGCGGATGCCGGCCGCCGGTGGGGCCGGGCGTGGTTCCGGGCGGACCGGCGAGCACCGCGTCGCGATCGAGGAACACCGCGCCGGGAACGTGTTCCTCCTGGTAGGCGGCCCGGCCGGAACTCGCCGGCGGGAACCGGACATCGAACACCAGGGGCGGCGCGGCCGACGCGAGGGCGGTGGCCAGCTCCGAGACGTCGATCAGCGGGTTCACCACACCAGTCTGTCCTACCCAGCGGGTACCATTCCCACCCGGGAGGCAAGGCTGTGAATGACCTGGTCGACACCACAGAGATGTACCTACGAACCATCCTCGAGCTGGAGGAGGAGGGGGTCCAGCCGCGGCGCGCGCGCATCGCCGAGCGGCTGCACCAGAGCGGCCCCACCGTCAGCCAGACCGTGGCCCGCATGGAGCGAGACGGGCTGCTCGTCGTCGAGGGTGACCGCATGCTCCGGCTCACCGACCACGGCCGCACGTACGCGGTCGCGGTGATGCGCAAGCACCGGCTCGCCGAGCTGCTGCTGGTCAACGTCATCGGGCTGCCCTACGAGGAGGCCCACGGCGAGGCCTGCCGCTGGGAACACGTCATGAGCGACAGCGTCGAGAAGCGCGTGTACGAGCTGCTCGGCCGTCCCACCCGTTCCCCGTACGGCAACCCCATCCCCGGGCTCGACGAGTTCGACGGGCTGCCCCACGACGAGCCGACCGACGGCGAACGCAACCTCGCGTTCCCCGGCCTCGGTGGCCAGGTGGTGGTCAGCCGCATCTGCGAGAGCGTGCAGACCGACGCCGACGTGCTGCGGCTGCTCCACATCGCGGGCGTCGGCCCGGGTGCGAAGGTCACCGTCGCGCAGGAGCGCGACTCGGTGCGCATAGACCGGGGCGATGAGCAGGTGCGCCTGCCCCGCGAGGTGGCGTCGCGCGTGTTCGTCACGGCCGAGCGCTAGCGCGGCCGCGCGGTAGTCAGGCCACCACGGGGCTGCGGCGTTCGATCAGTACGACGTCGCGCCAGGTGCCGTGGTGGCGGGCGATCCGCTCGCGGGTTCCGACCGCCCGGAACCCGCAGGCGACGTGCAGTGCCAGGCTGGCCGTGTTCTCCGGGAACACGGCCGCCTGAATGGTCCAGATCCCGGCGCGCTCGGTCGATTCGATGAGCGTGCCGAGCAGCGTGCGTCCCACGCCCAGGCCGCGGGCGTCCGGGTGGACGTACACCGAGTGCTCCACCACTCCCGCGTACACGTCCCGGCTCGACGTCGGTCCGCACGCCACCCAGCCCAGCACCCGGTCGTTCTTCACCGCGACGTACCGGTGGCCCTTCGTCGCGACGAACCGCTCCCACGCCGGCGGCTCGGTCTCGAACGTGGCGTGGCCGGTGGCGATGCCGAGCCGGTAGATGTCGATGACCTCGGTGGCGTGTTCGTCACCCATCGTCGCGACGGCGACCCTGTCGTGTTCTGACACCCATCCAGTCTGGCGGGCAGCCACGAATGTCCTCATGACCGCATTCACACGCGCGCTTATTGCCCGATCTATGCAACAACGGCAGAACGGCAATATGCTGGCGACGCGATCTACCCAGGGAGGACGCCGTGGACGCCCCCATAACCACCGAAGCGATGCACATTGCCAACGGCATCGTGAACGGCCCCGTCTCCGCAGTTTTCGCCATCATCGCCGCGGTCGGGCTCGCGTTCTGCGTCCTTCTCGCCCGGCAGGACCTCGACGACCGGCTCGCGCCCGTCGCCGGGCTGGTGGCGGCGTTCATCTTCGCGGTGCAGATGCTCAACTTCCCGGTGCTGCCGGGCGTCTCCGGGCATCTGCTCGGCGGCGCGCTGGCCGCCATGCTCGTCGGCCCGTGGGTCGGCGCCCTGTGCGTGGCGACCGTGCTGGTGGTCCAGTGCCTGTTGTTCGCCGACGGCGGCCTCACCGCGCTGGGGTTGAACATCACCAACATGGCGCTGCTCGGTACGGCGGCCGCCTACCTGCTGATCGTGGTGCTGATGCGGGTGCTGCCGAAGACCGTCGGTGGCGCGGCGACCGCCGCGTTCATCGCCTCGGTGGTCAGCGTCGTGGTCGCGTCGCAGGGCTTCGTGCTGCAGTACGCGCTCGGCGGCACCACCGAGCTGTCGCTGGCCACGATCTCCGCCACGATGGCCGGCTCGCACCTGCTCATCGGCATCGGTGAGGGGCTCATCGCCGCCACCACGGTGGCCACGGTCGCCCGGGTGCGGCCCGACGTCGTCTACGCGCTGCGCCGGTTCCGGTCGGGCGCGCCGGTCCTGGTGGAGAGTGCGGCATGAGTGCCGGAGCGAAGCGTAGGCGCTCGTGCCGCAGGCTTTTGTCCTTTGCTTTGAGAGGCACAGCGTGAATAAAAAACTGGGCTTCTTTCTGCTTGGCGGGCTGCTGGTCTCGTTGCTGCTGGCCGGCGTGGTGAGCAGTTTCGCGTCGTCGAGCCCCGACGGGCTGGACTCCGCGGCCCGCGAGGGCTGCACGTTCGACGCCGACGGCAACATCACCGGCGGCACCTGCATGGCCCAGAACGAGCAGGAGCACCAACTGGGCGGTGGCCCGCTCGCCGACTACGGCATCAAGGGCATCGGCAACGAGTACCTGTCGACCGGCCTGTCCGGCGTGCTCGGCGTGCTGGTCACGTTCGGGATCGGTGCCGGCGTCTTCTGGCTGGTGCGGCGGCGCACCCGGGAACCGGCGCATTAATGGGCGCCGGGCACGCCCATCCGCTGTACCTCGACCGGGCGAGCCCGCTGCACCGCCTCCCGCCCGAGGTGAAGATCGCCGCGATGGTGGCGTTCACGATCGTCGTGGTCGCCACGCCGCGGCACTACCTGTGGGCGTTCGGCGGGTACGCGCTGCTGCTGGTGCCGGTGGCGGTGCTCGGCCGGGTGCCCGCGTGGTGGCTGGTCAAGCGCGCCACCATCGAGCTTCCGTTCGTGCTGCTCGCGGTGGTGCTGCCGTTCGCCGGCGGCGGTGAGCGGGTCACCTGGCTCGGCCTGTCGCTGTCGGTCGACGGGCTGTACGGCGCGTGGAACATCGTCGCCAAGGGCACGCTCGGCGTCCTCGCGTCGCTGCTGCTGGCCGCCACCACCCTGATGCGCGACCTGATCGCGGGCCTCGACCGGTTGCGCTGCCCGCAGATCGTGGTGCAGATCGCCACGTTCATGCTGCGTTACCTCGACGTGATCGGTGCCGAGGCGCGCCGGATGCACGTGGCCCGGCTCTCCCGGGGCTACGATCCGCGCTTCGTCTGGCAGGTCCGGGCGTTCGCCGCGAGCGTCGGCACGCTGTTCCTCCGCGCGTTCGAGCGGGGCGAGCGGGTCTATCTCGCGATGGTGTCGCGCGGGTACGCCGGCCGGCTGCCGGCTCCCGACCGCGCACCGGCAACCGCCGGCCAATGGTTGTCCGCCGCGGTGCTCCCGATATCGGCCGTTATCGTGGCCGCCGCCGCATTCCTGGTGTGACCTGCGCCGTTGACAGCGGGCTCCCAGCATCAGCAGGATGACTGTCACAACTCGATAGCCGTGCGTTGATGGGGGAAGTCCGGTCGAATTCCGGCGCTGGCCCGCAACGGTAGGCGGCGAACACTGCGTGTTCGTCGCGAGCCCGAGTACCCGTCCACGTGCGTGTTCCACCAACACCCGTCGTGGCCCACGGGTCGGAAGCCGCCGGGTCGTACCGGCCCTTTTGACAACCAGGGCCGGAGAGGCCCGCCTCATGGCTGTCCGCCGGCACCGCGCCGTCACCCTGCTCGTCGGGGTACTCGCCGCGCTCGCCTTCACCGCCGCGCCCGTTGCGGCCGCAACCACCATTCCGGCTAATCCCACTGACGCCGCGGCCGGCTGGCTCGCTCGCCAGCTCGTCGACGGCGAACGGTTCGAGGTCGTCTTCGACGGCGTCGCCTATCCCGACCAGGGCCTCACCATCGACGCGATCCTCGCGTTCGCCGCCGCGAAGGTCGCCGACGCCGACGCCGCGAGGGCCACCGCCTGGCTGGCCCGGCCGGAGATCCTCACCGGCTACATCGGCGACGGCACCGAGGCGTACGCGGGTGCCACCGCGAAGGCGGCGTTCGCCGCGCAGGTCCGCGGCCGGAACCCGGCGGCCTTCGGCGGCGTCGACCTGATCACCCGGCTGCGCGGCCTGCTGGCGCCGTCGGGCCGGTTCTCCGACCGGTCGGCGTTCGGCGACTACAGCAACGCGTTGACCCAGTCCTTCGCGCTGCTTACGCTGCGGCGCACCGCCGCCGGCGCGCCCGCGTCGGGGGGCGCGTACCTGGCCGCCAGCCGCTGCCCGGACGGCGGGTTCCCGGTGCAGTTCGAGCAGCCGACGTGCGCCAGCGAGGTCGACGCCACCGCGTTCGCCGTGCAGGCGCTGATCGCGGTCGGCCGGTACGCCGACGCCGCCCCGGGCGTCCGGTGGCTGGCGTCGAAGCAGGCAGCCGACGGTTCGTTCGCCGACTTCGCCGGCGTCGTCAACGCCAACAGCACCGGCCTCGCCGCGCAGGCCCTGCTGGCCGCCGGCCGGCCGTTCGCCTGGCTGAAGGCCCGCTCGTTCCTGCTGACCCTCCAGGTCGGCTGCTCCGGTGCCGCCGCCGATCGCGGCGCGATCGCCTACACCGGCAGCGGTCGGTCTGTCGCCGAGAGAGGCGACGGCACGGGTTTCGACCCGTCGACCGCGCCCCGCGCCACCGCACAGGCCGTGCCGGGTCTCGCGGCGGCTCCCCTCGCGACCCTCACCGCGGCCGGTTCCCGGGCCGCCGCCCCCGTTCTCGCCTGCCGCTGACCCCAGGAGTTGAGATGACACTCGTTCCACGTCGGTGGCTCGCCACCGCTCTCGCCGCCCTCGCCGTCTCCACCGCGTTGCTCGTCGTCGACTCCGCGCCGGCGAGCGCCGCGGCCTGCTCTCCCGGCACCGGGGTCACCGTGGTCGTCGACTACGGCCCGCTCGGTGGCGGCGTCGTCGTCGGCTGCCGGCTCGGCGACCCGCCCACCGGCGTCCAGGCGTTGCAGGGCGCCGGGTTCACCGTCACCGGCACCACGCGGTGGGGCCTGGCGTTCGTCTGCCGGATCAACGGCAAGCCCACCGCGGCGCAGGACCCGTGCGTGAACACCCCGCCGGTCACGGCGTACTGGTCGTACTGGCACGCCGCTCCGGGCGGCACCTGGACGTACAGCACCGCCGGCGCCAGCACGTACAACCCGGCACAGGGCACGGTCGAGGGCTGGCGGTTCGGGTCCGGCCAGCAGCCGTCGATCGCCCCTCCCGCCTAGGAAGGCAGTTTCATGCGTCGCACTGTTCTGGCCGGTCTCGCGGCCGCCTCCGTCGTCGGGGTGACCGTGGCGACGGCCGCGCTCGCCGCACCCGACAACGAGCACGCCGCCGCCGGCCGGACCGCCGCGACCTGGCTGACCACGCAGTTGCGGGACGGGCTTCTGCAGAACCAGTTCGGCGACGAGTTCTCCCCCGACGTGGGTCTGACCATCGACGCCCTGCTGGCGATGAAGGCCACCGGTATCGACGCGGTGACCGTCACGACGGTCACCGACGCGGTCGCCCGCAAGGCGGCCACGTTCGCCATCAACGACATCCCCGTCGACACCGACGACGACGGGGAGGTCGACACGACCGTCCGCACCGTCGACGCCGGGTCCACGGCCAAACTGCTCTTCGCCGCGGTCGTGTCCGGCCGCGACCCGAAGGCGTTCGGCCTCGACCTCGACGACCTGATCCGCGGCCTGATCGCCACCGACGGACCGCACCAGGGCCGGGTCCGCGACATCAACCCGGAGAACTGGGGCGGCGACGGAAGCAACGTGTTCGACCAGTCGCTCGCCGTGCTGGGCCTGGCGGGTAGCGGCGGGGCGCCGCCCGACGTCGTCAATTTCCTGATCAAGCAGCAGTGCCCGGCCGGTGGATTCCGGCTCAACCCGGCCACCGACGGTTCGGCGTGCGCCGACGACGGCCGGGCCGACGTCGACGCCACGGCGATCGCCGTGCAGGCGCTGGTCGCGGCTGGCTCCGACGATGCGGCCGGCAAGGGTGGCGACTGGCTGGCCGGCCTCCAGGCGGCCAACGGGTCGTTCCGGAACGGGCCGCAGGCGCCGGATCCGTTCATCGTCCCGGTCGAGAACAGCAACAGCACCGGTCTCGGCGGGCAGGCACTCGCCGCGACCGGGCACTCCGAGGAGGCCGGGAAGGCGGCCGCGTGGGTCGCCGCGCTGCAGTGGACCGCCGGCGCCGACCGCGGTGCGATCGCCTACGACAAGGAGGCGTTCGACGCCGGCGCCCCCGACGACACCAGCCGCGACCAGTGGCGCCGGGCGTCCGCGCAGGCGCTGCTGGGGCTGGCGCAGGTGCCGTTCGGTGAGATCTCTAAGGTGCCGGCGGGTGAGCCCTCGTCCTCGTCCCCGTCGGCGTCCGCGTCGGCTTCTTCTTCGGCGTCGTCATCGGCGTCGGCGTCTTCGTCGACGTCCGCCTCGGCGTCGGCGTCCGCGTCGGCGACGACCACGCCCACGCCCACGACCACGCCCACCGGCAACCTCGCGACCACCGGTGAGCCGGTGATGCGGTTCGCGATCTACGCGCTCGGCCTGATCCTGGCCGGCGCGATCCTGGTGATCGCGGCGCGGCGCCGGCGGTCGTCGGCATGATCCGCCGGTTTCTGGGCGCGGCCGCGGTCGTCGTCCTCGTGGTCTTCGGCGGCGCGGTCCTCGCCGCGCCGCCGGCACAAGCGGCCGGGACCGCGGGGTACTGCCCGGACGCCGCCGGCGTGACGGTCGTGGTCGACTTCCACGACCTCGGCGGCGGCGTGGTGATCCGGTGCGCTCCCGGCGATCAGTCGACCGGGCTCAGCGCGATGAAGAACGCCGGGTTCTCGGTCGCCGGCACGGTCCACGACGGACCGGGGTTCATCTGCCGCATCGACGGTAAGCCCACCGTCGCCACCGAGCCGTGCGTCAAGACGCCGCCGGTCACGGCGTACTGGTCGTACTGGCACGCGTCGGACGGTGGGTCGTGGACGTACAGCCAACTCGGCGCGGCGAACCGTAAGCCACCGTCGGGCAGCTTCGAGGGCTGGTCGTTCTCGAAGGGCCAGGCGTCCGAAAGCACCGTGCCGCGCCCGGGCGTCGCGCCGAAGCGGCCGGTTGCCCCGCCGCCGCCGGCGGGTGGCGGGACGCAGCCCGGCGGACCCCAGCCCGGCGGTGGTGGTCAGCCCGGCGCCCAGCCCGGCGGCGGAGGTCAACAGCCCGGCGGAGCCCAACCCGGCGCTGAACCCGGCGCCGCCGGTTCCGCCGGCGCTTCGGGCTCTCCCGGCCCGCCCGGTGCCTCCGGCGCGGCCTCGGGCGGTGCTTCCGGTGCGGCCTCAAGCGATGCGGTGCCGGGCGGAACGGACACCGGCGCGCCGGCGACCGACGTGGCCACCCGGCCGACCGGCTCGACCGGGATGCCCGCCGGCACCCTCGCCGGGGTCGGCCTGCTGCTGGTGTTCGCGGTCGCGGCGGGGATCACGGTGTGGCGGCGCAAGCGGTCAGCCGTCGAGGAGCCTTGATCCTCCCCCGGACCCTGCATCCGGGCGCCTGGTGGATCTGGGCGCTCGGCCTCGCCACCGCTGCGAGCCGGACCACCAACCCGGTCCTGCTCGCGCTGATCGTCGCCGCGGCGTCGTTCGTGGTCGCCCGGCGCCGCGGCGACGCGCCGTGGGCGCTGGCGTTCCGGCTGTACCTGTGGCTGGGCGCGCTGATCGTGGCCAGCCGGTTGCTGTTCCGCGTGATCTTCGGCGGGGGCGGCGGGACGCACGTCCTCTTCACCCTGCCGGAGATTCCGCTGCCGGAGTTCGCCGCGGGCATCCGGTTGTTCGGGCCGGTGGCCGCGGAGGAACTGCTCTCCGGCCTGTACGACGGGATGCGGCTGGCCGCGATGGTCGTCTGCGTCGGCGCCGCGAACGCGCTGGCGAACCCGAAGCGGCTGCTCAAGCTCGTGCCGGCGGCCCTGTACGAGGCGGGGACGGCGATCGTCGTGGCGCTGTCGGTGGCGCCGCAACTGGCCGAGAGCGTGCTGCGGGTGCGCCGGGCGCGCCGGTTGCGGGGCGGCACGGGCGCGGGCGTCCGGGCGTTGCGGGCCATCCTGCTGCCGGTGCTCGCCGACGCGCTCGACCGGTCGCTGACGCTGGCAGCGGCCCTGGACTCGCGCGGCTACGCCCGGGCGGGCACCACACCGTTCCGGGTGCGGTTGGCCTCCGGCACGTTGGTCGTCGGCGGGCTGATCGGCGTGTGCGTCGGCGTCTACGGGCTGCTCGACGGGACTACGCCCCGCGCCCTCGGTTCACCGATGCTGTTCGCGGGCGCCGCGGCGGCCGTCACAGGGATGCTGCTCGGCGGGCGGCGGATCGGGCGGACGCGGTACCGGCCCGACCGGTGGGGCACGCCCGAGACGGTGACCGCGCTGTGCGGCGTCGGCACCGGTGCGCTGCTGTTCGCCACGGTCTCGCTCGACCCGGGCAACCTGTACCCGTCGCTGAGCCCGCTCACCTGGCCGGCGCTGGCCCCGCTGCCCGCCGCGGCGATCACGCTGGCCGCGCTGCCGGGAGTCGTCACGCCCCCACCGGTCCCCTCATGATCATTTTCGACCGGGTGAGCGTCACTTATCACGAGGCCACCGAGGCCGTTGTCCGCGATGTGTCCCTGACCATCGACGAGGGCGAGCTGTGCCTGGTCACCGGTGCGACCGGCGCCGGCAAGTCGACGCTGCTGCGGGCCGTGAACGGGCTGGTGCCGCACTTCACCGGCGGGACGCTGGCCGGGCGAGTGGTCGTCGACGGCCGCGACACCCGGGACTTTCCGCCGCGGGAGCTGGCCGACGTGGTCGGCATGGTGGTGCAGGACCCGCTGCACGGGTTCGTCACCGACACGGTCGAGGAGGAACTGGCGTACGGGATGGAGCAGCTCGGCGTCCCGGCGTCGACGATGCGCAAGCGCGTCGAGGAGACGCTCGACCTGCTCGGCATCGCCGAGCTGCGGAACCGTCCCCTGCGGACGCTCTCCGGCGGCCAGCAGCAGCGCGTCGCGATCGGGGCCGTGCTCACCGCGCACCCGCGCGTCATCGTGCTCGACGAACCCACCTCGGCGCTCGACCCCACGGCCGCCGAGGACGTGCTCGCCGCCGTCACCCGGCTGGTCCACGATCTCGGCATCACCGTGCTGATCTCCGAGCACCGCCTGGAGCGTGTCGTGCAGTACGCCGACCGGATGCTGTACCTGCCCGGCGACGGCACGGTCGTCGACGGTCCGCCCGCTGCTGTTCTGGCGACGACGGCGATCGCGCCGCCGATCGTGGAACTGGGCCGGCTCGCCGGCTGGGACCCGCTGCCGCTCTCGGTCCGCGACGCCCGCCGCCGGGCTTCCTCCCTGCGCGAGCGGCTGGCCGGCGGCAATCCGCCGGCGCGGTCCCCATCCGATGGCGAGCCGCGGCTGACCGCGCGCGGCGTCGTCGTGCGGTACGGCGATCTGGTGGCCGTGAACCGGATCGATCTCGACCTGCGCGCGGGCGAGGTGGTGGCGTTGATGGGCCGCAACGGGTCCGGGAAGTCCTCGCTGCTGTGGGCGGTGCAGGGCGCGGGTGCCCGGCAGCGGGGCACGGTCGACGTCGACGGCGCGGATCCGGCGCGCCTGGCGCCGGCGCAGGCCCGGCGACGGGTCGGGCTGGTGCCGCAGACCCCGGCCGACCTGCTCTACCTCGACACGGTCGCGGCGGAATGCACTGCCGCGGACCGCGAATCGGGTTCCGACGCGGGCGTTTGCCGCGCGCTGCTCGACCGGCTCGTCCCCGGCATCGCCGACGACCGGCACCCGCGCGACCTGTCGGAGGGGCAGCGGCTCGCGCTCGTGCTCGCGGTCCAGTTGACGGCCGCGCCGTCGGTCGTCCTCCTCGACGAACCCACGCGTGGCCTGGACTATCCGACCAAGCGCCGGTTCGCGGACATCGTGCGCGACCTCGCGGCGCGCGGCGCCGCGGTGGTGGTCGCCACCCACGACGTCGAACTGGTGGCCGCGCTCGCCGACCGGGTCGTGGTGATGGCGCAGGGCGAGGTGGTCGCCGACGGGCCGACGGCCGAGGTGGTCGTGGCGTCGCCGACGTTCGCCCCGCAGACCGCGAAGATCCTGCACCCGCTGCCGTGGCTGACCGTCACCGACGTTGCTTCGGCGTTGGCATGAGCGAGCGCAGCGAGCGAATCATCAACTCAGTGCTTAGGCTCATGCGTCGCGGAGCGCAGCGGAGCGATGCATGAGCGTGCTGCGCCGGTCTCCGCGGTCTCCGCGTTCTCCGCGGTCTCCGCTTTCGCTGCTTTCTCCGCGCACCGCGTTCGTACTGGCGCTCGCCTCGCTGGCCGGCCTCGCCGCGTTCTTCTGGCCCCTGTTCGTGCCGGCCCGGCCGGAGGCGATCGCCCGCACCGCAGAGGCGCCGTTGATCTTCGCGGTGATCCTGCCGGTGCTGGTCGCCGTCGTCATCGCCGAACTCACGAGCGGCGGCCTCGACACCAAGGCGCTGGCGATGCTCGGCGTCCTCTCCGCGATCAACGCGGCGCTGCGGCCGCTCGGCGCCGGCACCGCCGGCATCGAGACGGTGTTCTTCCTGCTCGTGCTCGCCGGCCGGGTGTTCGGCCCCGGCTTCGGGTTCCTGCTCGGCTCGACGTCGCTGTTCAGTTCGGCCCTGCTCACCGCCGGTGTCGGCCCGTGGCTGCCGTTCCAGATGCTGGCCGCGTCGTGGGTGGGGCTGGGCGCCGGGTTCCTGCCGCGCCGCGTCACGGGGCGGGCCGAGATCGCGATGCTGGCCGGCTACGCGGCGGTGAGCGCCTACGCGTACGGGTTCGCGATGAACATGTGGTTCTGGCCGTTCAGCGCGGCCGCCGACACGCAGTTGTCGTACGTGGCGGGTGCGCCGTTGCTGTCTAATCTGCACCGTTTTGTGCTGTTCACGGTCACGACGTCGTCGTTGGGGTGGGACACCGGCCGGGCGATCACCAACGGGGCGGCGGTCGCCGTGCTGGGTACGGCGGTGCTCGGCACCTTGCGCCGGGCCAACCGCCGGGCCGCCTTCGACGCGCCGGTGACCTTCAGGTCTTAGACCGGCTCTCGAGGCCGGCTCTGAGAACGGCTCTGAGAACGGCTCTGAGAACGGCTCTGAGAACGGCTCTCAGGCCGGCTCGAGGAACTTCGCGAGTTCGATCACCTGCGGGGTCACCGCCTGGGCGTCGGTCTGCGGTTTGTCGCCGGCCAGCCGGTACCGCACCACCATGAGTTGTTTCTTCTTGCTCAGCCAGCCGATCTCGACCGCCGGCCCGGGGCCGGCCGGATCCGTGCCGGTCGCCGGCCGCACCAACTGGTAGGCGGCCTGGCCGAGGGCGGCCACGTCGCCGGCGCCGGGCGGGGCCGCGGCCGACTTGAACGCCGCCGCCGCGACGGTGGTCGGGGTGACCGCGAGCGTCAGGTCCGGGTACGCGACGGCGCCGCGCTGCAGGACGCAGGTGGTGGTGGCATCCTTCTGGGCGGCGGCCGCCACTTCGAACGTCACCCCGACGAACTGCTCCACCGCGTAGAAGTCGAGCAGCTGGCAGGCCCCGCCGGCGGCCGACGCGGCGGGACGCCCGGCGCCGCGGGCCGGCACGGCGATGCTCCCCGCCTGGGGTTCCCTGCCCGCCTGCGGATCATCGTCGCCGCAGCCCGCCAGCAGTCCGCCCCCGGCGGCACCGACGACGAGGCACAGCAGCGCGGCTCGCAACCTCACGCGGTCACGCTAGTGCCCACACCGGGCCGATGGCACCCCGGACGCCCACCGTGTTGGTGAGTGTCCGGGGTGACAGGTTTCGATCAGCTGCAGCCGCTCGTGGAGCCGCAGCCCTCGCACACGTAGCAGCTGCCGGCCGGGCGCATCTTCGTGCCGCAGGTGAAGCACAGCGGCGCGTCGGCGGCCTTGCCCTGCACGGCTTCCAGCAGTTCCGTCGACGAACCGACGCGCTTGACCGGCGTCTCCTTGACCTCCGCCACCGGCACGGGTGCCGGCGTCGGGGCCTCGACCGGTGCGGACGCGGCGATCGCGGCCATATCGGCCTCGCCGGCCTCCTCGCGGACCTGCTGGGCCCGCTCCGCCGCGGTGAAGATGCCGATGTCGGCGCGGTCGTCGTAGGGCAGGAAGTCGAGGGCCAGGCGCCGGAAGATGTAGTCCATCACCGAGGTCGCCATGCGGATGTCGGGGTCGTCGGTCATACCGGCCGGCTCGAACCGCATGTTGGTGAACTTGCTGACGTACGTCTCCAGCGGCACCCCGTACTGGAGGCCGATCGAGATGGCCACCGAGAACGCGTCCATCACGCCGGCGAGCGTGGAGCCCTGCTTCGACATCTTGAGGAAGACCTCGCCGAGGCCGTCGTCGGGGTACGACGACGCGGTGAGGTAGCCCTCGGCGCCGGCGACCGAGAACGACACGGTCTGGCTGGGCCGCTTCTTCGGCAGCCGCTTGCGCACCGGCCGGTACTCGATGACCTTCTCCGGCTCGGCCTTCTCCACGTCCTTCTTGGCGGACTTGCCGGCCGACAGCGGCTGGCCGACCTTGCAATTGTCGCGGTAGATCGCCAGTGCCTTGAGGCCGAGCTTCCAGCCCTGGAAGTAGATGTTCTCGACTTCCTCGACCGTGGCCGACTCGGGCATGTTCACGGTCTTCGAGATCGCGCCCGAGATGAACGGCTGGATCGCGGCCATCATCCGCACGTGGCCCATCGGCGCGATCGACCGCTCGCCCATCGCGCAGTCGAACACCGAGTAGTGCTCCTGGCGCAGCCCCGGCGCGTCGACGACGTGACCGTGCTCGGCGATGTACTCGACGACCGCCTCGACCTGCTCCTCCTGGTAGCCCAGGTTGCGCAGCGCCCGCGGCACGGTCTGGTTGACGATCTGCATCGATCCGCCGCCGACCAGCTTCTTGAACTTCACCAGCGCGAGGTCGGGCTCGACCCCGGTGGTGTCGCAGTCCATCATCAGGCCGATCGTGCCGGTCGGCGCGAGGACGCTGGCCTGCGCGTTGCGCCAGCCGTTGCGCTCGCCGATCTCCAGGCACTTCTGCCACTGCTGGGTCGACGCGGCCAGCAGCGCGCCGTCGATGTCTCCGTTCGGGACGACCGAGGCGTTGGCGGCGGCGTGCTTGCGCATGACCCGCGTGTGCGCCTTGGCGTTCCGGGCGTAGCCCTCGTACGGGCCCACGACGCCGGCCAGCTCGGCGGAGCGGCGGTACGCGGTGCCCGTCATCACGGACGTGATCGCGGCGGCGAGCGACCGACCACCGTCGCTGTCGTACGCGAGGCCGCTTGCCATGAGCAGCGCGCCCAGGTTGGCGTAGCCGATGCCCAGCTGACGGTAGGCGCGCGTGGTGACGCCGATCTTCTCGGTGGGGAAGTCGGCGAAGCAGATCGAGATGTCCATCGCGGTGATCACCAGCTCGACGGACTTCACGAACCGCTCGACCGCGAACGAGCCGTCGGACCCGACGAACTTCATCAGGTTCAGGCTGGCCAGGTTGCACGACGAGTTGTCGAGGTGCATGTACTCGCTGCACGGGTTCGACGCGGTGATGCGGCCGGTCTCCGGGCAGGTGTGCCACGCGTTGATCGTGTCGTCGTACTGGATGCCGGGGTCGGCACACTCCCACGCGGCGGTGGCGAGCTTCCGCCACAGCGTCCGCGCGTCGATGCTCTCGATCGGCTTGTTGTCGAGCCGGCCCCGCAGCGCGAAGTCGGTGCCCTTCTCGACCGCCGTCATGTACTCCTCGGAGACGCGCACCGAGTTGTTGGCGTTCTGGTACTGCACGCTGACGATGTCGGAGCCGCCGAGGTCCATGTCGAACCCGGCGTCGCGCAGGGCGCGGATCTTGTTCTCCTCGCGCGCCTTGGTCTCGATGAACTCCTCCACGTCGGGGTGGTCGACGTCGAGGATCACCATCTTCGCCGCGCGGCGCGTGGCGCCGCCCGACTTGATGGTTCCGGCGGACGCGTCGGCGCCGCGCATGAAGCTCACCGGACCGCTTGCGGTGCCGCCGCTGCTGAGCAGTTCCTTGGACGCGCGGATGCGGGACAGGTTCACCCCGGAGCCCGAGCCGCCCTTGAAGATCAGGCCCTCTTCCTTGTACCAGTCGAGGATCGAGTCCATCGAGTCGTCGACGGCGAGGATGAAGCACGCGCTCACCTGCTGCGGCGACGCCGTGCCGACGTTGAACCAGACCGGCGAGTTGAAGCTGAACACCTGGTGCAGCAGCATCCAGGTGAGCTCGTGCTCGAACACCTCGGCGTCGGCCGGGCTGGCGAAGTAGCCGTTCGCCTCACCGGACGCGCGGTAGGTCTTGACCACCCGGTCGATGAGCTGCTTGAGGCTCCACTCGCGCTCCGACGTACCCACCGCACCCCGGAAGTACTTCGTGGTGACGATGTTGGCGGCGTTGATGCTCCAGAAGTCGGGGTACTCGACCCCGCGCTGCTCGAAGTTGATCGAGCCATCGCGCCAGTTCGTCATCACGACGTCCCGACGCTCCCAGGTGACCTCGTCGTACGGGTGGACACCCGCGGTGGTCCACACCCGGTTGATCTTCAAGCCCTTAGCGGACGCGTTACCGTTCGCCGCGCGCTTCCCCCCGGTACGCGCGCTGACGATTCCGTTGCCGTTGCCGTTGGACGTGCTGCCGGCTGCCGGTGCGGTCGACCCCTTGGTCGTGCTCTCCCCCGCCATCAGGCTGGCCCCCTCTGGTTGTTCGCTGGTCATGGTCTTCTGCTCTTCGTGTCTCTGTCGGTGGCCGCGCGGGCCGGTTCACGCCTTCGGCGCGGCGCCGATCTTCTCGGCGTTGCCGTTCTTCTCGGCTGTGCCGCTCTTCTCGGCTCTGGTCGCCTCTATCCGGCTGATCGCCGCGTCGCGGAGGGTCGCGATCTCGCGCTCGAAGTCCTCCAGCGACTCGAACGAGCGGTAGACGCTCGCGAACCGCAGGTAGGCCACCTCGTCGAGGTCGCGGAGCGGGCCGAGAATCGCGAGCCCGACCTCGTTGCTGGGCACCTCGGCGGTCCCCCGGGCCCGGATCGTGCTCTCCACCTTCTCGGCGAGCACCGCGATCGCGTCATCGGTCACCGGCCGCCCCTGGCACGCCTTGCGCACCCCAGACATGATCTTGATACGGCTGAAAGGCTCAGTGACGCCGCTGCGCTTCACGATCGCCAACACCGCCTCCTCGACGGTGGTGAACCGCTTGCTGCACTCCGGGCACGACCGGCGTCGCCGGATCAGCTGACCGTCGTCGGCCTCGCGGGAGTCGACGACCCGGGAGTCCGGGTGCCGGCAGTATGGGCAGCGCATGACCGACCTCCCTGGTGCGCTCGTCTGTCTCGCCCGTCACGACAAGCCCGCTGTGTCGCCTATGTCACAACGACCCGTCCGCGGCGCCCCTGCACGTCATCCACACACCCGAAACCCCGCAGCGGGCATGCCGAACCGAGCGCCACCCGGCTCACCGGGGCCGGCGCTGTGGATAACTCTGTGCAGAAGCTGTGGGTACTCCTCCACAACCTGTGGACGACTTACACCCTTGTAACTACTACATCTAGGGGTCGACGTTAGGCCGCCGCGGACGCCGACGCAAGCCGAACACCCGAAGATGACCCACCTGACACATCCCTCACCGACGGGCCGGCAACGCCAGTCGCTGACCGGGGTGGATCACATACCCTTCGAGGTCGTTCAGCTTCCTCAACTCGGCCACGCCCGCCCTCGGCTGCCACCCGGGCAGGTTCCGCTCCGCGAACGACCACAACGTGTCGCCCGGCTGCACCACCGCCGTGACGGCGGGCCTGGGCGGATCCGCCGCCTGCCCGGGCACGGCGCTGAGAAACCCGACCAACGCGCCGGTGAACAGCAGCACCAGCGCCAACACCACCAACCGCCCCCGCCGGGTGAGCCGGACCGGCCGCCGCCCGGGCCGCCGCCCCCCCGCCACAGCGGGCCGCCGCGCGCCCGCCGCACGGGCGCTCCGGGTCTCCGCTCCACCGGGCCGTTCTGCCACACCGGGCCGCCCCGCACCCGCCGCACGGGACGACCTGGTCTCCGCTGCACCGGGCCGCCCGTCCCCCGCCACGCCGGAACGCCGCTCTTCCGCCATACCGGGCCGCCGCGCGCCGGCCGCACGGGAACCCCGCTCCTCCGCTCCACCGGGCCGCCGCGCGTCGGTCACGCCGGAACGCTGCCGCTGCCCCGCCGAACCCGCGCGGACCTCAACCGCAGCACCCGGCCCGGCTCCTGCCTCATCGCCATCCCGCTCGACCGCGTCGTCAGCCCGTTCTGCCGCGCCTTCGGGTCGCTCGACCGCGCCGGCACCGCCGTACGTCCGGGAAATGGCCCGGTCGGCGGGGCGCTCATCCGTCACATCGCCCCAGAGACCCGAGCGCCCGCCCGCGCCGTCGCCCCCAAAGCGGTCTCCCAGCCAGTCGGTGCCGCGGTTGGCATGGCGCCGCTGCCCGTCGTCGGCGGGGCGCCGCGGTGCCGGGTACGCCTCGCCCTCCCACGCGACCAGGCGCAGGTGGCGCTCGACGATCCCGTCTCGCGCCCACCCGGCCGATCCGGCGGCCGCCCGTGACCGCCGCGCCCGGCGCCCGCGCGTAAGCGGAAGCACCGGGGCAGCGCACCGCGCACCCCGCCCGCCCTGTGGTTGTTGGTTCGCCCGACCCGGCTCCGCCATCGTGTACCTCCGGAAATCGCACAGCGCGTCGAACAGAAGTTCGATCGCACGCCCGTACGATGGTTTACCAGACGGGTACGACAAAAACTGGCCGACACGACGCGCCGCGTAGAACAGATGTTTGAAACTGTCGTACCGGAGGGTTAGCTTGTGATCCACAATCACGGATCGTGCGCAACACTTCGCCGGCCGGTCGACGCGAACGATCAGCCGGTCAACCCCAAGGGAGGACGACGTGACAGCCGACGACCGCGCCGCCGGCGCGCAGAGCCGGGGCGTGCCCCACCCCGGCGCGCCCCAACCCGGATCGGCGGAGCGGGGCCAGCGGCCAGACGGCGCCCAGGCCGGCCCGTCCGCTAAATCCGAGACGGCAGCCCGCCCGGCCGGCACCACCGCCGGCACCACCGCGGGGCCGTCCGGTAAATCCGAGACGGCAGCCCGCTCCGCCGGCACCACCGCCGGCCGCGCCACCACGGGTCGCATCGCCGCGGCGGGAAGCACTCCGGCCGTTCAGGCGGCGGCCTCGCCGTCCGCTACCGGTCGGGCCGCCAACCGCTCCGCCGCCCGCGCCGCCCCCGCGGCTCCCGGCCGCGCGCCCGCGCAGGGCACCGGTCCGGCCGCCGTTCCCGCCACCCCGGCCGCTTCCGGTGCCGGTTCGGCCCGCTCGTCGGGCTCCCGGCCACGGAAGTCGAACCGCCAGCGGGGAGGTGAGCAGGAGATCCGCGCGGTCACGGCCGTGGTCAGCGCCTTCCCCGACCTGTTCGCGTCCGACCTCACGGCGCGGCAGCAACGCATCCTCGAGTTCATCCGCAGCTGGGTCGAGCGGTACGGCTACCCGCCGAGCGTCCGCGAGATCGGCGAGGCCGTCGGGTTGGTGTCGCCGTCGAGCGTCGCCTACCAGTTGAAGGTGCTCGAGGGCAAGGGCTACCTGCGACGCGACCCGAACCGTCCCCGGGCGGTCGACGTGCGTCCGCCCAGCGAGCTGGTCAACGAAGACGAGGAGGCGATCCGCTCGGCCCGCCCCGCGCCCGCCTTCGTGCCGGTGCTGGGCCGGATCGCCGCCGGTGGCCCGATCCTCGCCGAGCAGGCCGTCGAAGACGTCTTCCCGCTTCCCCGGGAACTCGTCGGCGAGGGCACGCTCTTCCTGCTCCAGGTCAAGGGCGACTCGATGCTCGACGCCGCAATCTGCGACGGCGACTGGGTCGTGGTCCGCCAGCAGCCCACCGCCAACAACGGCGAGATCGTCGCCGCCATGCTCGAAGGCGAGGCCACCGTCAAGACCTACCGCCGCCGCGACGGGCATGTCTGGCTCATGCCGCAGAACCCCGCGTTCGAGCCGATCAACGGCGACCAGGCAACCATCATGGGACGGGTGGTGGCCGTCCTCCGCCGCATCTGACCCCGCCGGAGCCCGTCGGCACCCGCCCACGCGACCCACCCGATCTTGGACTCCGGTACACGCCGCCATGGCGTGAACGAGAGTCCAAGATCCAAGGCGTGCACCGCTCTGCTAGCGGCTGTAGCCCGGGTGGTCGCGGGGGTCCTCGTCCCAGTCCATGTCGGGAGGCGCCGGTGCGCGCCGTCCGCCGTAGACGCCTCCGCCGCCGCGGCCGTCGCCGGTCGAGGGGACGCCTCGGCCCGAGCCACCGTGGATGTCGCCGGTGCCGCCGTGGATGTCGCCGGTTCGGTAGACCGAGCCGGTGCGTTCGCTGCCGCCTCGGTTGCCGCCGGGCCCACCGGGGCCACCAGGGCCGCCGCCACGTCCGCCCGGCCCGCCCGGACCGCCGCGGCCGCCACCCGAGACGGCGACACCCGGGCCAACGCCACCCGGGCCGCCACCCGGGCCGCCTGGCCCACGGCCACCGCCCGGACCGCCGCCACCCGGGCCACCAGGGCCACCAGGGCCACCCGGCCCGCGGCCAACGCCGCCGCCGGAGCCGCCGCCCGGGCCACCGGGACCACCCGGACCGCGGCCACCGCCGCCCATGGCACCACGGCCGGCGGCTGCGCCGGGTCCGCCGCGGCCACCGCCCTGAGTCAGCGGCTCCTCGAACTCGGCGAAGTCGTCGAAGGGAGCCGATCGCGCGGCCACCCGCGCTGTGCCCGCACCACCCCGACCCCCTGGCCCACCAGGCCCGGAAGGGCCGCCGGGTCCACCGGGGCCGCCACCAGGTCCACCGGGGCCACCAGGGCCACCGGGACCGTCCCGGCCCATCCGAGCCGCCGCCGCGGCGGCCCGCCGGTTGGTCCGGGACCGCCGGATCGCGAACACCCCGACCACCACCAGGATCAGCCCGAGCACTCCGACGGCGCCGACCATGTACATGATCTCGTTGATCGAGTCGATCGACAGGAGACCGCCGCCGCCGTCCTCGGTGTCGCCGGCGGCCTTCTTGGTGGCGCCGGCCGCGGGGGTGGCGGCTGCCGCCGGGGTGTAGCGCAGCAGCGGGTTCTGCTTGCTGCCGGGCGGCAGCTCGGACGCGGTCAGGAACGACTTGCCGTCCCGGGAGTAGGTGATCGACTCGCCCTGAGGTTCGTTCGGCAGCGGGGTCACGCGGGGCTTGCCGGTGGTGATCGCCTTGACCACGTCACCGTCGGGGACGTCCCATTCCAGGGCATCGGCGTAGGTGCGCAGCGCCACCTTCTTGCCGTCGGCGGAGGTGGCGCCGCCGGTCACCACCAGGCGTCCGGGGGGACCCAGCGGGTTCGGGGTGCTGCTCGCCGGCAACGTGAACTCGCCGACCCGCTTCAGCGGCACGCCGGTGTTGTTGCGGGGCTGCAGCGGGGCGGACGGCACGTAGATGCCGGGCTTGCCGCCCTCCTTGGTGACGATGATCGGCGTCCCGTCGCCGTTGATCAACAGTGCCTCGGCGTCTCTCGCCCCGTCGGGATAGGTGACGCGGTGGATCACCGGGGTGCGCTCGTTCGGCGGGATCTTCCACAGCGCGACCGTCGGGCGCTTGCCGTCGTTGTCACCGATGTCGGCCGACCAGATCGCGCCGTCGGGTGCGACCGCCAGGTCTTCGGGATCGAGCGCGGCCGACGGGTAGGCGGTGGAGTTGACCACCTTGCACTGGTTGTCGAGCCGGTAGATCCGCATCGTGGACTGGTCCTGGGCGCTGTCGTTGACCGCCAGGTAACCGTTGTCGACAGCGGCGAGGCCGGAGATCTCCAGCAGGTTCTTGTCGGTGATGTTGCAGACCGTCTGGCCGCCACCGCTGCCCGCGGCCGCTCCCGAACCGGACGGAGACGGTGCGGCGGAGGCCGCTCCCGGTTGGACAGCCACCGCCGCCAGCGCGACGCAACCAGCCGCCGCCAACACCGATCTCAGACGCCGCATCGGTCCAGAATGACAGAGCCGTCTGAGAACCGGTGTTGGCCCTACGGGCACATCACTCTATGTGGTCACCATCGACAACATATGGTGCCAACTCGGCTGCCAGGGCCTCATCGACCCGGGCATGGACAAACGTTCCCTCGCCACGGTGCGCGGTCTCGAGCACCTCGCCCCGGCTGTGGACGCGCGCCAGCACCTCGCCCCGCGCGTACGGGACGCATGCGCGCACCTCGATGGCCAGCCACGGCAGCCGCTCCTCGACCGCGGCACGCAACTCGTCGACGCCGGTGCCGGTGCGGGCCGAGACGAACACGGCCTCCGGCCACAGCCGCTTGAGCCGCAGCAGCGTCTCCTCGTCGGCGGCGTCGGCCTTGTTGACCACGAGCAGCTCGGGCACCTTGTCGGCTTCGACGTCGGCGAGCACCTCGCGGACGGCGCGCACCTGCTCCTCGGGATCGGGATGGGCACCGTCGACCACGTGCACGACGAGATCGGACTGCGCCACCTCCTCCAGCGTCGAGCGGAACGCCTCGACCAGTTGGTGCGGCAGGTGCCGCACGAACCCGACCGTGTCGGAGAGCGTGTACGACCGGCCCTCCGGCGTGCGGGCCTGCCGGGTGGTGGTGTCGAGCGTCGCGAACAGCGCGTTCTCGACCAGCACGCCGGCACCGGTGAGCCGGTTGAGCAGGCTGGACTTGCCCGCGTTGGTGTAGCCGGCGATCGCCACGCTCGGCACGTTGTTGCGGCGCCGGTTGCCCCGCTTCGTGTCCCGCATCGAGGCCATGCCGGCGATCTGCCGACGGAGCCGGGCGATGCGGCTGTTGATGCGCCGCCGGTCGGTTTCGATCTTGGTTTCACCGGGACCGCGCAGGCCCACGCCGCCGTTGCCGCCGGCCGAGCCACCGGCCTGCCGGCTCAACGCCGCACCCCAACCACGCAGCCGGGGCAGCAGGTACTGCAGCTGGGCCAGCTCGACCTGCGCCTTGCCCTCTTTGCTCTTCGCGTGCTGGGCGAAGATGTCGAGGATCAGCGCGGTGCGGTCGATGACCTTGACCTTCACCTGTTCTTCCAGGTTCCGCAGCTGGCTGGGCGAGAGCTCGCCGTCGCAGATCACGGTGTCGGCGCCGGTGTCGACCACGACGGCGCGCAGGTCGGTGACCTTGCCGCGGCCGACGTACGTGGACGGATCGGGCCGCTGCCGCCGCTGGATGAGCCCGTCGAGCACCACCGCACCAGCCGTGTCGGCCAGCGCCGCGAGCTCGGACAACGAGTTCTCCGCGTCGGCGACCGTGCCCTCGGTCCACACGCCGACGAGCACGACGCGCTCGAGCCGGAGCTGCCGGTATTCGACCTCGGTGACGTCGGCGAGTTCGGTGGACAGGCCCGCGACGCGGCGCAGCGCGTTACGGTCCTCGAGATCGAGTGCACCGGTGTCGAGTTCGAGAATGTCTTCGGTAAGTCGCAAGTGGCACCCCTCCAGAACTTCGATCGTGGCACGCCTTCCCGCAGACCGCACCCGCATTCCACCCGGGGCGGGTCTAAAGTGGGACGCCGCGTACAAGGGAGTACGAAAGGAAGCACGATGAGCAGGGGACGTCTCCCCAGTGCCGGGTTCTCGATCACCGTCCGGATCCAGGTACCCGCCGATGCGTCGGCGATCGGACGGTTGACCACCGCGGTCGGCGACGCGGGCGGCGTGGTCACCGCCGTCGACGTGGTCGACTCCGACCCCACCAGCGTGGTCGTCGACGTCACCTGCGACACCGCCGACTCCGCCCACGCCGAGCAGGTCGTGGACATTCTCGAGGAACTGCCCGGCGTCGAGGTCCGCAAGGTCTCCGACCGCACGTTCCTGCTCCACCTCGGCGGCAAGATCGAGGTGACGTCGAAGGTCGCGCTCCGCAACCGCGACGAGCTCTCCCGCGCCTACACCCCCGGGGTCGCCCGGGTGTGCCTGGCGATCGCCAACAATCCGGAAGACGCCCGCCGCCTGACCATCAAGCGCAACACGGTCGCGGTGGTCACCGACGGATCGGCCGTCCTCGGGCTGGGCAACCTCGGCCCGGCCGCCGCGCTGCCGGTGATGGAAGGCAAGGCGGCGCTGTTCAAGCGGTTCGCCGGCGTCGACGCCTGGCCGGTCGTGCTCGACACGCAGGACACCGAGGAGATCATCAACGTCGTCCGGTGCATCGCGCCGGCCTACGGTGGCATCAACCTGGAGGACATCGCCGCGCCGCGCTGCTTCGAGATCGAGGCGCGGCTGCGCGAGATGCTCGACATCCCGGTCTTCCACGACGATCAGCACGGCACCGCGATCGTGGTGCTGGCCGCGCTCACCAACGCGTTGCGCTGCGTCGAGAAGGCGATCAGCGACGTCCGCGTCGTCGTGTGCGGCGCCGGCGCGGCCGGCACCGCGATCGTCAAGTTGCTGTTGCGGGAGGGCGTCGGGGACGTCGTGGCGGTCGACCGCGCCGGCGCCCTGCACCGCGGTTCACCGGCCGTGAACCCGAACTGGGAGTGGCTGGCCCAGAACACCAACAGAAGCAACATCCAAGGGGACCTCAGAACCGCGATCCGTGGCGCCGACGTGTTCATCGGCGTCAGCGCGCCGAACCTGCTCAACGGCGACGACATCGCCACGATGGCGCCCCGGTCGATCGTCTTCGCGCTGGCCAACCCCGACCCGGAGGTCGACCCGCGGGAGGCCCGCGAGCACGCGGCGGTGGTGGCGACGGGACGCTCCGACCAGCCGAACCAGATCAACAACGTGCTCGCCTTCCCGGGCGTGTTCCGGGGCATGCTCGACGCGCACGCCACCGGGTACACCGACGACATGGGCGTCGCCGCGGCCCGCGCGATCGCCGACACCGTCGGCGAGGACAAGGTCAACCCGACGGTCATCGTGCCGAGCGTGTTCGACGCCCGGGTCGCGCCGGCGGTGGCCGCGGCGGTCCGGGCCGCCGCGAAGGGCGGCCAGGTGGTCGACAGCGAGGTCGACAGCGACGTGGACGCCGAGGTGGAAGGGCGCACGGCCGTCCCCGGCTTCTGAAAATAGTGACCGAGGCCACACCCCGTTCGCCCTTCCGTTCGGCCGGGGTGAGCCGATGGTCCGGGCATGGCGCATGAGGCGAGTATCGACGTGGCGGACCGTGACATGGTCCTCGACACGTTGTTCGCGCAGCATCCCGGTGCCATGATCGTCGCGGTCGGCGACAACGGCCTGTTCACGCCGATGCCGGCGGACGTTCCGCTCCAGGGTCACCACGTGATCAGCGGCGCGCCGTCGGCGATGGAGCTCGTGGTGCCCGACGATCACGTGACGGTGATCGACGCCTGGGAGCGGGTGGCCCGGGACGGGGTCTCCAACGCGATCGTGCACCCGGTGACCGCGCCGGACGAGACGGTCCGGCTGCACTTCATCGACACCCGGTACCGGTACGGCGTGGTGCTGTGCCTCGTCACCGACTTCACCGGCCAGGTGCTCGGTTCCAAGCGGTTCGACGAGGTCGAGGTCGTGCCGCGGGTCGGCGTCGTCCGCAAGGACGGGGTCGCGGTGATCACCACGGTCGACGAGGCGACGCCGAAGATGCTCGGCTGGACGCCGGACGAGCTGATCGGCCGGCGCACCCTCGACCTGCTGCACCCCGACGACCACCAGCGCGCCATCGAGAGCTGGATGGACATGCTCGCCAACCCCGGCGCGGCCCGCCGGGTCCGGCTGCGCCACCGGCACCGCGACGGTCACTACCTGTGGCTGGAGATCACCAACCACAACCAGCTCGACAACGCCGAGCAGCCCGGCGTGATCGCCGAGATGCTGAACGTCTCCGACGAGATGGCCGCCCAGGAGGCGCTGGCCGCCAACGAGCAACTGCTGCGCCGGTTGACCGAGGCGCTGCCGGTCGGCGTCGTGCAGGTCGACCCGGAGCTGCGGATCACCTACCAGAACGAGCGGGCCGTGGAGATGTTCGGCGACCGGCTCGGCACGTCGCTCGACGCGACGACCACCACCAGGGACGGGCCGACGGTGATGCCCGCGCTGCTCGCCGCCCTGCGCGACGACGTCGACTCCGACCTGGAGGTCGCCTACCGGGCCCAGGACGGCGAGCTGCGCCGGACCATGGTCAACATCCGGCCGCTCGACGGTCAGGCCGGCGTGGTGGTCTGCGCGACCGACATCACCGAGTCCGCCCGCCTGCGCGAGGAACTCCGCCAGCTCGCCACCTACGACGCCCTCACCGGGTGCCTCAACCGCGTCTCCGTGCTGGCCGCCGTCGAGGAGGACCTCGACGGCGACGGCGACGGGATCGCCGTCGTCTTCCTCGACCTCAACGAGTTCAAGGAGATCAACGACGGCCTCGGCCACGCGGCCGGCGACGCGCTGCTCCGTTACGTGGGCACCGAACTGCGGACTGCCGTCGCCTCTCTCGGCGACAAATCAGCAGCAGCTCGCGAGACCGACCTGATCGGCCGGCTCGGCGGCGACGAGTTCCTGGTGGTGGCCCGCGGCGTGGCCGGTCCGGCGGAGGCCCGGCAGATCGGCGAGCACATCGCCCGGCACCTGGCCGGCTGCGGCCTCGACCTCGGCGACCGGCGGGTCCAGGTCCGGGCCAGCATCGGCGTCGCGTGGGCCCGCCCGGGCGACATGGACGCCGACGCGCTCGTCGCCCGCGCCGACACCGCCATGTACCAGGCCAAACGGCAACGAACGGGTCGGCTGGCGCTGGTGGTGAGCGCCACTCACGCCGCCGCGTGAGAAGCGGCGTGAAGTACGGATCGGTAGCATCGACCCGTGCGGGTGCTGCTGATCGGTGCGCCGGGCGCGGGCAAGGGCACGCAGGCCGCTCGCATCGCCCGTCACTTCGGGCTGACCCACATCTCCAGCGGTGACCTGCTGCGCCGGCACGTCAAGGAGGAAACCGCGATCGGCCGGCAGGTGGCGGAGTACATCGACCGGGGCGATCTCGTACCCGACGCCATCATCATGGACATGCTGTACAAACCGGTCATGGCGGCCAGCGCGTCGGGCGGCTACATCCTCGATGGCTTCCCCCGCACCGTCGAGCAGGCCGAGGCGGCCTACGCGGTGGCCGGTGAGCTGGGCGTCCAGGTGCAGCTCACCGTGCACATCGAGGTGTCGCCCGAGGAACTGCTGCGCCGGCTCAAGGCCCGCGGCCGCGGTGAGGACGACAGCGACTCCGTGATCAGGCACCGGCTGAAGGTGTACGAGGAGAAGACGATGCCGCTGATCGCGTACTACGCCGAGCGGGAGAAGCTGGTGACCGTCAACGGCGGCCGGCCGGTCGACGAGGTCACCTGGTCGATCGTCGTGCAGCTACAGCGGGCGCGCCGCAAGCATCTGGTCGACTGAGACGGTCCCCTCGGCCACCAGCACCGCCGGGCCGGCGAGCCAGCACCGCTCGCTCTCGATCGTCACCGTCACCCGGCCGCCGGCCACGTCGATCGGCACCGTGCCGTTCGAACCCTCCAGCAGCACCGCGGCCACCGCGCACGCGCCGGTGCCGCACGAGAGCGTCTCCCCCGAGCCCCGCTCGTAGACGCGCATCCGCCCGTCTGCCGAGACGACCTCGACGTTCACACCTTCCGGGAACGACGACGGGTCGAAGACCGGCGGCGCCGACAGGTCGATCACCGACACGTCGGGTACCCGGCACACGAGGTGCGGGTTGCCGACGTCGACCGACTCGCCGGTGAGCGTCAGGGATCCGAGCGTCGCCGACCCGCGCCCGAGGAGCCGCGGCCGCCGCATCGCGATGGCGATCTCGGCACCCTCCACCACAGCCTCGGAGACGCCGTCGCGCGTGCCGAACGACAACTTCGGACCGGCCACCAGCCCCTCGGCCACCAGGAACCGGGCGAACACCCGGGCGCCGTTGCCGCACATCTCGGCCACGGTGCCGTCGGAGTTCCGGTAGTCCATGAACCACGAGCCGTCCTGGCGCACCGCACGGAGAATCCCGTCGGCGCCGATGCCGAACCGCCGGTCGCACAGCGCCCGCACCAGGTCGGGCGTGAGGTCGAGCGCGCCGTCGGGGTCGGGCAGCACGACGAAGTCGTTCCCGGTCCCATGGGCCTTCAGAAATCGCATGGACTCTCCGCTACCAGCGCCAGCGCGGCGCCGACCAGGTCGGGGCGGGCCGCGTCCAGCCAGCGTACCGAGGGGTCGCGCCGGAACCAGGACCGCTGCCGCCGGACGAACCTCCGCGTCGCCCGCGCCGT
This sequence comes from Virgisporangium aurantiacum, assembly GCF_016863635.1. GTDB lineage: Bacteria > Actinomycetota > Actinomycetes > Mycobacteriales > Micromonosporaceae > Virgisporangium > Virgisporangium aurantiacum. The sequence goes on from NZ_BOPG01000003.1 coordinate 302,989, forward strand.
CTCCAGGCGCGCGTCGTCCTCGGTGCCCACGCCGTCCAGGAACCGGAGCACCTGCTGGTAGCCGAGCGCGCGGCTGGCCGTCCGCCCGTCGCGGAGCCCGACCGCGACCAGTCCGGACACCTCCGCGACCAGCCCGGCCGCCCACATCGCGTCGACCCGGCGGGAGACGCGGTCGTCAAGATCCGGTGTCTCGCGGTCGACCCCGATCTGCACCGCCTCGTACACCGGCCGGGGCGCCGGGAGTTCGGCCACGAACGGCCGGCCGGTGATCGTGATCACCTCGAGCGCGCGCACGATCCGCCGGCCGTTGGTCGGCAGGATCCGCTCGGCGGCCGCGGGGTCGCGTTCGCGCAGGCGGCCGTGCAGCGCCGCCGGGCCGTGCGCGGCGAGGTCGGCCTCCAGGCCCGCGCGCAGGTCCGGGTCGGTGCCGGGAAATTCGAAATCCTCCAGGACCGCGCGGACGTACAGGCCCGAACCACCCACGAGCAACGGGACGCGGTTGCGCGCGGCGATGTCGTCGATCGCCGCCCGGGCGAGGCGCTGGTACTCGGCGACGCTGGCCGGCTCGGTAACGTCCCAGATATCCAGTACGTGGTGATCAATCCCGTTCCGCTCGGCGGCGTCGAGCTTGGCGGTGCCGATGTCCATGCCGCGGTAGAGCTGCATCGAATCGGCGTTCACCACCTCGCCGCCCAGCTCCGCGGCGAGCGCCAGCGACAGGGCGGTCTTGCCGGTGGCGGTCGGGCCGACGACCGCGACGACCGTCATGCGAGGAATATCCAGACGGACACGGCAAATACGGTAGCCGGGCAGGTCGGCCGGCATTTAACTGGTGGCACGGACCCGCCTTGACGTGCCGAAGCGCCTGCTGAAGGTCACGAATCGGCGGCGAGGGGTCGACGTAACCCTTAGACGACCTGTGAGAATGCCGGTCGGGGACAATGACTGGTGCGATGGCGGCACCGGTGGCGCCGGGTCTTGCCCGGATTCGCCGGGTGGCCGGATGGAACGAGGATGGGTCATGAGCGAGCGGGGTATTTCTGATCCGGCTAATTTCGGCCGGATCGACTCCGACGGCACCGTGTACGTGAAGACCGCTGCGGGGGAACGATCGGTCGGGTCGTGGCAGGCGGGTACACCGGAGGAGGGCCTGGCGCACTTCGTCCGCCGGTACCTCGACCTGGTGGTCGAGGTCGACCTGTTGGAGGCCCGCCTCGGCAGCGGTGCCGCCGACGCGTCCCAGACCTTGAGCAGCATCCGCCGGTTGCGGGGCGGTCTCGACGAGGCACATGTCGTCGGCGATCTCGACGGGCTGGCCGCCCGGCTCGACAAGCTGGCCACCACCGCCGAGGAGCGGGCCGGTGCCGCGCGGGCCGAGCGGGAGGCCGCGAAGGTCGAGGCGGTCGCGCGGAAGAACGCGCTGGTCGAGGAGGCCGAGAAGATCGCCGCCGAGGCCACCGGCTGGAAGACCGCCGGCGACCGGCTCAAGGAGATCCTCGACGAGTGGAAGACCATCCGCGGCGTCGACAAGAAGACCGACTCCGAGTTGTGGAAGCGGTACGCCGCGGCCCGCGACGGGTTCGCCCGCCGGCGCGGCGCGCACTTCGCCACCCTGGACCAGTCGCGCAAGCAGGCTCAGGGGCGCAAGGAGGAGCTCGTCGTCGAGGCCGAGTCGCTGGCCGAGTCGTCGGAGTGGAACGTCACCGCCGACCGGCTCAAGCAGCTGATGGGCGAGTGGAAGGCGGCGCCACGGGCGTCGAAGGAGACCGAGCAGCGGCTGTGGGAGCGGTTCCGGGCGGCGCAGGACGCGTTCTTCCGGCGTCGCAGCGAGGTGTTCTCGGCCCGTGACGCGGAGCTCAAGGTCAACCTGGAGCGCAAGCAGGCGCTGCTGGCCGAGGCCGAGGCGCTCGACATCGACGCCGACCCGAAGGCCGCACAGGCGAGGTTCCGCGAGATCCAGGGCCAGTGGCACGACGTCGGGCGGCTGCCGCGCGACGCCGGGTCGGGCATCGACCGCCGGTTGCGCGCCGTCGAAGACAAGGTCAAGACCGCGATGGACGCCGCCTGGCGGCGCACCGCGCCGGCCGACAACCCGCTGCTGACGCAGATGCGTGACCAGGTGGCCGAGGCCGAACAGCGCCTCGCCAGGGCACAGGCCGCCGGCGACGCCAAGCGGATCAAGGAGGCCGAGAAGGCGCTGGAGTCGAAGCGCCAGTTCCTGAGGTTGGCGGAAGGCTCTTCGTGAACTAGCTGCTCCGGACCGCCAGTGTCGGGGTCCCCAGCAGGGTTCCCTTCGGACGCGGGGCCGGCACGGCCTGGGCCAGCGCCCAGACGTCGCCGGCCCTGGTCTTCCGGTGGCTCAGCAGGGCGCCGTCGGCGTTCAGGTGGTGCGGGGCGGCGTAGGTGATCTCGGTTTCCACGATGTCGCCCGGGCGTACCTCCCCGCCGCCGGTGGCGAAGTGGACCAGCCGACCGTCGCGGGCGCGGCCTGACATGCGTCCCGTTGCTTGATCTTTTCGGCCCTCACCGACCGCGGCCAGGACCTCCACGCGGCGCCCGACCAGCGCCTTGTTCTCGGCCCAGGTGATCTCCTCGAGCACGGCGATCAGCCGCTCGTAGCGCTCCTGCACGACGGCCTTGGGCAGCTGATCGGCCATGTCGGCGGCCGGCGTGCCGGGTCGCTTGGAGTACTGGAACGTGAACGCGCTGGCGAACCGGGCCGCTTTGACCACATCGAGGGTGCGTTCGAAGTCGTCGTCCGTTTCGCCGGGGAAGCCGACGATGATGTCGGTGGTGATCGCCGCGTCGGGCATGGCTTTACGCACGTTTTCAATGATTTTCAGGTACCTGTCGGCGCGGTAGGAGCGACGCATCCGCTTGAGGACCTCGTCGGACCCCGACTGCATCGGCATGTGCAGCGAGTGGCAGACGTTCGGGGTCTCGGCCATCGCGGCGATCACGTCGTCGGTGAAGTCGCGCGGGTGCGGGCTGGTGAAGCGGACCCGCTCCAGGCCCCCGATGCCGCCGGTGGCCCGCAGCAGCTTGCCGAACGCGAACCGGTCGCCGAACTCGACGCCGTACGAGTTCACGTTCTGCCCGAGCAGCGTCACCTCCAGCACGCCCTCGGCGACCAGCGCCTCGACCTCGGCCAGGATCTCACCCGGCCGCCGGTCCTTCTCCTTGCCGCGCAGCGCCGGCACGATGCAGAAGGTGCAGGTGTTGTTGCAGCCCACCGAGATCGACACCCAGCCGGCGTAGGCGCTGTCGCGCTTCGTGGGCAGCGTCGACGGGAACACCTCGAGCGACTCGAGGATCTCCACCTCGGCCTTCTCGTTGTGCCGGGCGCGTTCGAGCAGCGCCGGCAGCGAGCCGATGTTGTGGGTGCCGAACACGACGTCCACCCATGGGGCTTTCCGCACTATCTCGCCGCGGTCCTTCTGCGCCAGACAGCCACCGACGGCGATCTGCATGCCGGGGTGGGCGGTCTTCACCGGGCGCAGGTGGCCGAGGTTGCCGTAGAGGCGGTTGTCGGCGTTCTCCCGCACCGCGCAGGTGTTGAACACGACGACGTCGGCCTGCGCACCGTCGGCTGCTCTCACGTACCCGGCCGACTCCAGCAGCCCGGACAGGCGCTCGGAGTCGTGGACGTTCATCTGGCAGCCGAAGGTGCGGACCTCGTAGGTGCGCTGTTGCATGTCCATCTCGATGGACCAGCGTATTCGGTCGCCTCCTAGACCGGCAGGGAGATATCCACGTCGTCGACCTGCACCGCGATGTCGGCCGCCTCGGCGGCCGGGCGGATCGGCGTCACCGTGGCGTACTGCCTGTTCAGGTAGTACTCGTCGGTGCCCTCCTCCAGGGCGGCCTCGTTGTCCTCCAGCGTCATCCGGAGGAACCCCTCGCCGCGCTCGGAGACCGTGAACTGCACGGCACCGAAGGTGGCCAGCCGGGCCCGACGCACGCCGCGGACCTGGTCGAAAGACGGCACATCGGGACAATTCACATTCAGGACGACGCCCGGCGGGATGTCCTCGAGCGCGGGCAGGAGCCGGGCAGCGAGCGTGGCCGGCGTCTCCCAGGACGGCTGCTGCGGCGGCCGGATGCTGTGCCCGACGGAGAACGCGGCCGCGCGGCACCCGCCGAGCGCGGCGGTGAGCGCGGCACCCACGGTGCCCGAGTGGGTCACGGCACGGCCCGCGTTGGCGCCGATGTTGATGCCCGACAGCACGAGGTCGGGTGGCGAGCCCAGCCCGCCGGTGAGCGCGACGAGCACGATGAACGCCGGCGAGGCCGCCACCGACCAGGCCGTCACTCCGGGCAGGCCCGGCAGGGTCCGCGGCTCGACCAGGATCCGGCCGTCGCTCTCGACGGCGGTGAGCGCGGCGCTGGCGCCGGAGAACTCCCGGCTGGGTGCGGCGACGGTGACCTCGTGGCCGGCATCGCGGGCAACAATCGCCAGGGCGGCCAGGCCAGGGCTGTCAATACCGTCGTCGTTGGTGATCAGCACGTGCACCGGGATTCCTCCTTTGTCGGGTACCTGCATTATTTCTGTCGGCTCCCAACAGTGGGGGCGAGACGGTCGAGCCGGTTGACGGGCACGAACAGTGCCCGGCGTTATCACTCCGTGACGTACGCGCGCCGATCACGGTCCTGAGCCCCGATTAGAGTTTCGCGCATCGTGGCGGACGCTACGGGCATAAGGAGCGGCTCTGTATGGAAATGACCAAGACCGGGCCGGCCGGTTCGACGGGTGACCCGTTGATCGTGCTCGAGAAGGTCAACAAACATTTCGGCTCGCTGCACGTGCTGCGCGACATCGACCTGTCCATCGCCCGGGGCGAAGTGGTGGTCGTCATCGGACCGTCCGGGTCCGGTAAGTCCACCCTCTGCCGGGCCATCAATCGGCTGGAGCCGATCGACGACGGCGTGATCAGGTTCGACGACCGGCCGCTTCCGGCCGAAGGCAAGGCGCTGGCCAAGCTCCGCAGCGAGGTCGGCATGGTGTTCCAGTCGTTCAACCTCTTCGCGCACAAGACCATCCTTGAGAACGTGATGCTCGGCCCGCTGAAGGTCCGCAAGGAAAAGTCCAGCGAAGTCCGGAGCCGGGCCAATGCCCTGCTCGACCGCGTCGGCATCGCCAACCAGGCGGACAAGTACCCGGCCCAGCTTTCCGGCGGCCAGCAGCAGCGGGCGGCGATCGCCCGGGCGCTGGCGATGCAGCCCAAGGCGATGCTGTTCGACGAGCCCACGAGCGCTCTCGACCCGGAGATGGTCGGCGAGGTCCTCGACGTCATGACGTCGCTCGCCCGGGACGGCATGACCATGGTCGTCGTCACCCATGAGATGGGTTTCGCCCGGCATGCCGCGAACCGGGTGGTCTTCATGGCCGACGGGCAGTTGGTCGAGGAGGCGGAGCCCGACGAGTTCTTCGCGCGGCCCCGCAGCGACCGGGCAAAGGATTTCCTGTCGAAGATTTTGACGCACTAGCTCTGTCTGCGGTGCGTCGAATGTGGAGGGAGTAGTAATGCGAATCAACCGGCTCGTCGCGTACGCGGCGGTGGCGGTGCTCGCGCTGGGTGTCAGCGCGTGCGGCGGCGATGATGATGGGGGCGACGGCGGCGACGTCAGCACCGACAAGACGTTCGCGGCCGGCAGCACCATGCAGAAGCTCAAGGACGCGAAGAAGATCAAGGTCGGCACCAAGTTCGACCAGCCCGGCTTCGGTCTCAAGGGCCTCGACGGCAAGCCCGCGGGCTTCGACGTCGAGATCGCGAAGATCATCGCCAACGAACTGGGCCTCACCAACGACCAGGTCGAGTTCTCGGAGTCGCCCAGCGCCGTCCGCGAACAGGTGATCGAGCAGGGCACCGTCGACATCGTCGTGGCCACCTACACGATCAACGACACCCGTAAGCAGCGGATCAGCTTCGCCGGGCCGTACTACGAGGCCGGCCAGACGATCATGGTGCGCAACAACGAGTCCGACATCACCGGGCCCGACTCGTTCAAGACCACGAACAAGAAGGTCTGCTCGGTCACCAACTCGACGCCGGCCAACAACATCAAGAAGTACCTGTCCAACGAGGGCCAGCAGCTGGTGCTCTTCGACACGTACCAGAAGTGTGTCGACGCCCTGACCGGCAACCAGGTCGACGCGGTCACCACCGACAACGTCATCCTGCTCGGCTTCATCTCGAAGAACGAGGGCAAGTTCAAGCTCGCCGGTGACACGTTCACCAAGGAGCCCTACGGCGTCGGTCTCAAGAAGGACGACACCGACTTCCGCAACTTCATCAACGACACCCTGGAGAAGGCCAACCAGGACGGTCGCTACAAGAAGGCATGGGACAGCACGGCCGGGAAGATCCCGAACGCCAAGTTGCCCGCGATGCCCACGATCAACCGGTACTGAGTTCCGTCCGTAAATGACAGAAGTGGAGGGTGAGACAGCCGTGTTCGGAACGGATACGCGCCCATGAGCGTGCTGATCGATAACCTCGACTCGTTCGCGAAGGGTTTCTGGCTCACCCTCCAGCTCTGCATCCTGTCGGCCATCGGCGCGCTGGTGATCGGCACCATCGTCGCGGTGCTGCGGATCTCGCCGCTGCCGCCGCTACGGTGGCTGGGCACGACGTACGTCAACGTCTTCCGCAACTCGCCGCTCACCATCGTGTTCTTCATGATCGTGTTCGGCCTGCCGGTGCTGGGCTCCAACGCCGAGTTCCTCGACGTCCCCGGCCTGAACCTGATCTTCACCCGGCTCGACTACGACCTGCCGTACTTCCGGTTCGCGGTGATCGCGCTGTCGCTCTACACCGGTGCGTTCGTGTGCGAGGCGATCCGCAGCGGCATCAACGCCGTCTCACCCGGCCAGGCCGAGGCCGCCCGGGCGATCGGCCTCACGTTCGGCCAGAACCTGCGGCACGTGGTGCTGCCGCAGGCCTGGCAGGCGTCCGTCGTGCCGCTGGGCAGCGTGATCATCGCGATGATCAAGAACTCGGCGCTCGCCGGCTTCTTCGGCCTGGTGGGCGACCTGTCGCAGACCGGCTACGACCTCGTGATCTCCAAGGGCGAACCGGTGATTCCGGTGTTCATCGGCATCGCCGCGGGCTTCCTCATCCTGACGATGCCGCTGGGCCTGCTGCTCGACCGGGTCGAACGTCGCACGGTTAAGGCGCGGTGATCATGAATAATCAGCAGGCTGTTCTGTACGACGCACCGGGGCCGCGCGCCAGGCGGCTGACCGTGATCGTCAGCATCGTCGCCACCGTGCTCGCCGTGATCGGCGCCTACTTCTTCATCTACCGGCCGCTCGACGACGCGGGCCAGCTCTCGATGGAGCTGTGGGGCCCGCTCATCGATCCCAGCAACGAGAACTTCAACCAGTTGTGGACCCGGTTCGGGGAGGGCTTCAAGGCGACGCTGATCGCGGCCGTCCTGGCGATCATCTGCTCGCTGATCGTCGGCACCGCGCTCGCGATCCTCCGGGTGCAGCTCAAGGCGGTACGGAAGCGCCGCTTCGTCGACATGGGCGGGCTCGGCGTGGTGGTCCGCGGCCTCGTGGTCGCGCTGAACACGATCACCCGGCTCTGCATCGAGGTGTTCCGGGGCATCCCCGTGGTCATCACGATCTTCTTCGTGTGGGTCCTGCTCAGCAAGGCCGGCGCTCCCGATCTCGAACTCGGCTTCCTGACGATCCCGAGCCTCACGTACACCCTGGTGATCGGCCTCTCGATCTACAACAGCGTGGTGATCGGCGAGATCCTGCGGTCCGGCATGGAGGGCCTGCCGCCCGGCCAGCGGGAGGCGTCCGACGCGATCGGCCTGAGCACGTTCCAGACGCTGCGCATGGTGCTGCTGCCGCAGGCCTACCGGATCATGATGCCGGCGCTGATCAGCCAGCTGGTGGTGGTGCTCAAGGACACCTCGCTCGGCTTCATCATCACGTACGAGGAGATCCTGCGGGTCGCCGGCCAGACCATCCAGTTCCTAGGCAACGGCATCCAGACCTACATCGTGATCGGCGCCATCTACATCGCGATCAACTACACGCTGTCCAAGGTCGCCGAGTACACCCAACGCCGCCTGGCTCGCGGCCGCAAAGCCCCCAAGGTCGCCGCCCCCCATCCCCCCGCCGCCGTCGCGGCCGACGCATAGCGCCATCCCGCGTCGATCTTGCAGTTGTGGTGCCTCGATTGCCCCGTTTTGGTGGGGCTTGCGGGGCACCACAACTGCAAGATCGACTGCTATTGGTGGGCGGCTACGACGCCCAGCGCCAAGGCGAGGGATATCAGGGTGGTCATCAGGATCGCTATGACGCGGAAGCGGCGGTGAAGCGCCGGGAGCTCGGCCGGTAGCGCGAAGACGCGGGCGGGCCAGCCGCGCCAGGAGACCCACCAGAAGCAGCCGGCCGCGGCGATCAGCAGCCCGGCCTTGAGCGCGATCAGCGTCCACCACCAGCCGTCGCCGTGGTCGTCGCTGAGGAGCGGCACGAGTGCCGCGCCCGAGAGACCGAGGACACCGATCAGCGCCACGACCCGCCAGCGGTTGCCGGCGGCGAGCTCGCGGTAGACGTCCTCCGCCCGGGCCGGATCCCCGAACAGCCGGCCGATCCGGGGCTGCACCACGCCCAGGCTGTACACCATCGAGCCGAGCCACACAGCGCCGACGCCGACGTGGACCAGCACGAGTAGCACCATGCCCGCGATTCTGCCCCGTGGGCCGGTTTGCATGTTTGCGCGGCTTGTTTACGCTGCGCGGGTGGCGGAGAGTGGCTTTCGGCTTGGCATCGACTTCGGAACGTCCAATACCGTCGCTGTATTGCGCTGGCCCGACGGGCGCTCCAAGGCCCTGCTGTTCGACGGTGCGCCGATCATGCCGTCGGCCGTCTACACCGCCGAAGACGGCTCGATCCTCGCCGGCCGCGACGCCGTTCATTCCGCCCGGCTCCACCCGCACCGGTTCGAGCCGTATCCGAAGCGGCGGATCGACGAGGAGATCGTCTACCTCGGCGACCGCGAGATCCGGTCCACCGAGCTGATCGCCACCGTGCTGCGCCGCGTCGGCGTGGAGGCGCAACGCGTCGCCAACACCACGCCGTCGCACGTCACGCTCACCCACCCGGCGGCCTGGGGCGCCCAGCGCCGCGAGGCGCTCAACCGGGCGGCCGCCGCTGCCGGCCTGCCACAGCCGCTGCTGGTGGCCGAGCCGGTCGCCGCCGCGTCCTACTTCGTCGGCACGGTGGGCGCCCACCTCCCGATCGGCGGCTGCGCCGTCGTCTACGACTTCGGTGCCGGCACGTTCGACGCCACCGTCGTCCGCCGGACCGCCGCCGGCGGCTTCGACGTCCTCGCCACCGAGGGCCTCACCGACGCCGGCGGCCTCGACGTGGACGCGGCGATCGTCAGCTACCTTGGCCAGCAACTGGCCGAGCGGGCGCCGGACGAGTGGCGCCGCCTGTCCCAACCCACCGACGACACCGACCGCCGGGCCGCGTGGCAACTCTGGGAGGACGCCCGCCAGGCCAAGGAAACCCTGAGCCGAGCTGCGACGACCTACGTCCACGTCCCGCTGGTCGACGACAGCGTCCCCCTCGGACGCGAGCAACTCGAACAACTCGCCCGCCCGATCCTCGACCGCACCGTCACCGCGACGCTCCTGTCGGTGGCCGCGGCCGGCCTGACCCCGCCCCAGCTGGCGGCGGTGTTCCTGGTGGGCGGTTCGAGCCGGATCCCGCTGGCCGCCACACTCCTGCACCGCGGGTTCGGCACGGCACCGATGGCGATCGAGCAGCCCGAACTGGTGGTCGCGGAGGGGGCGCTCCAGTTGGCGCCGCGGTCGGGTCGGGCGATGGTCGGCCCGCCGGGGGCGCCCGGGCCCGGGACTGCGGGGCCGGGGCAGGTCAGCCCGGGGATGGGCGGTCCGCGGCCCGCGAGTCCCGGTCCCGGGGGACCCGGAATGGCCGGTGCCGGGGTTGCCGGTCCCGGGATGGCTAGGCCGGGTGGTCCAGGGATGGCCGGTCCTGGGATGGCCGGTTCCGGGCCGGGTGGTCCGGGGCCGGGTGGTCCCGGGACGGCGGGTCCTGGGATGGCCGGTCCCGGGATGACGACACATGCGGAACGGCCCGTGTCGGCGGCGCCCATGTCCGGGCCGCCGGTTTCCGGGGCACCGATGTCCGGCGCCCCGATGTCTGGGGCACCGATGTCCGGGGGGCCGTCGTCCGGGGGGCCGACGCCCGGCCCCGCCGGCCCGCCGGTCTCCGGTCCGACGGGGGCACCCGTGTCCGGCTCGACCGGGGCACCGGTATCGGGGCCGCCGGTGTTCGGGACGCCGCCGCCCGTCGGGCCGTTCCCACCGCAACAGGCGGCGCCGCCCGCCGCGACCCCCGCGACGCCGCCGACGTTCACGATGCCGTCGGCCGGGCCGTCCGGACCGCCGGCGCCCGGACCCGGTTACGGGGACCAGCCGCCGCAGGCCGGCCCGGCGCAACCGTCCAGCGGCGCGCCGCAGCCGCCGGGAAGCGCCTACGGCACACCGGGGACCGCCTACGGTGGATCGCCGGCACCCATGCACGGCGGGCCGGCGTTCGGCGCGCAGCAACCCGCGCCCGGCGGGGTCTACGGGTCGGCGCCCGCGGGTCAGCCGACCAGCGGGGCGGCTGGGCCCGCGAGCCCGTGGCCGGGCCAACCGGGCTCGGCGCAGCCCGGCTACCCGGGGCAGGCAACACCCGGACAGCCGACACCCGGACAGCCCATCCCAGGCCCGGGCTACCCGAATCAGCCCACGCCGGGGCAGGCCTGGCCACCGCCCGGTGCCGGGCCGGCAGGTCCGCACGCGCCGCACGGCCAACCGATGTCCAGCCCGCCCATGTCGGGGCCACCGATGTCGGGGCCACCCATGTCCGGGCCACCCATGTCGGGACCGCCCATGTCGGGACCGCCCATGTCGGGGCCACCCATGTCCGGGCCGCCCGGATTCGGGCCGGGGCCTCGACGGTCGCGGGGGCCGCTGGTGGCCGCGATCGCCGCCGGCGCTGCCGTGCTGCTGCTGGTGATCGGTGGCATCGCGTTCGCGCTGACGCGGGATGATCCGGACCCCGTCGTCGACACGCCGGTTGCCTCGCCGGCCTGCGGCTACAAGATTGCCTACCTGGGCATCCTGTCCGGCGAGAACAGCGGCGACGGCCAGACGATCCGCAACTCCGCCCAACTGGCGGTGGACAAGTACAACGGCGCCCACAGCGGTTGCACCACCGAGCTCGTCGAATATGACACCAAGGGCGACGAGGACGAGGCCGCCCGCATGGCCAGCGACATCGTGCGCGACGAGAAGATCGTCGGGCTGGTCGGGCCGATCTGGTACAGCGAGGCCGAGAAGGTCATGCCGATCATCGACGCCGCCGGGATGCCGGTGATCTCGCCGTCGCTGATGTACACGGACCTGTCGCAGAAGAGCTGGAAGACGTTCCACCGCACGGTGGGCACCGATGCCGACCAGGCCGCGGCCGCCGCGCGGTACCTCACCGGCTCGATGGGGGCGAAACGGGTCTTCATCGTGACCGACAGCGACGAGTGGGCGTCGGGTGCGGCCAGCGAGGCCCGGATGCGGCTCAACACCGCGTTCGTCGGCAAGGCCGAGATCGCCGGCGACGAGAAGACGTTCGCCAACGTGGTGAGCCAGGTGACCGCGTCGACCGCGGACGCCGTCTACTTCTCCGGGTACCACGACGCGGGCGGCATCTTCGTGAAGGAGATGCGCGCCGCCAAGCCCGACATCAAGATCATGGGCTGGGACCGGATCTTCACCGACCTGTTCGTCGAGGGTGCCACCGAGGCTGCGGCGCAGGGCGTGGCGATCACGTGCCCGTGCGTGCCGCCGAGCGAGGCCCGCGACAACTTCGCCAACGACTACCGCGAGAAGTTCTCGGAGGCCGGCTACTACGGTCCTGAGGCGTTCGACGCCACGAACGTGCTGCTCGCGGCGCTGGCGGCGGGCAAGTCGGCGCGGGCCGACGTGAACGCGTTCGTCGGTTCGTACGACAAGCAGGGCGTATCGCGTCAGATCAAATTCACGGCGACCGGGGACATCGTGGCCACGGCGCCGGCGGTGTGGTCCTACGTGGTGCGGGACGGCTCGATCTACAAGGACAAGGTGATCGCCTGAAGCCCTACCGGGCGATCTCGGTGACGCGTGACTCGCGCACCACCGTCACCCGGATCTGGCCCGGGTAGGTCAGTTCCTCCTCGACCTGCTTGGCGACGTCGCGGGCCAGGATGGCCGCACCGATGTCGTCGACGTCCTCCGGCCGCACCATCACCCGGATCTCGCGGCCGGCCTGCATCGCGAAGACCTTCTCGACCCCGCCCTTGGTGGCCGCGATCTCCTCGATGCGCTCCAGCCGCTTGACGTACGCCTCCAGCGACTCGCGCCGGGCCCCCGGACGGCCACCCGAGCACGCGTCGGACGCCTGGGTGAGCACCGCCTCGATGGTCTGCGGCAGCACCTCGTTGTGGTGCGCTTCGATGGCGTGCACGACGTCGTCGGCCTCGCCGTACTTCTTGGCGATGTCGGCGCCGATCAGCGCGTGGCTGCCCTCGACCTCGTGGGTGAGCGCCTTGCCGATGTCGTGCAGGAACGCGCACCGCTTGATCATCTGCCGGTCGAGACCCAGTTCGGAGGCCATGATGCCGGAGATGTGCGCGGTCTCCAGGAGATGCTTGAGGACGTTCTGCCCGTAGCTGGTGCGGTACCGCAGCCGGCCGACGAGCGTCACCAGTTCCGGGTGCAGATCGGTGATGCCGACCTCGACCAGCGCGTCCTCGGCCGCCCGCCCGCACAGCCGCTCGACCTCGTGCCTGGCCATGTCGAAGACTTCCTCGATGCGGTGCGGGTGGATCCGCCCGTCGAGGACCAGCTTCTCCAGCGTCAGCCGGCCGATCTCGCGGCGCACCGGGTCGAAGCAGCTGAGCAGCACCGCCTCGGGCGTGTCGTCGATGATCAGGTTCACGCCGGTGACCGACTCGAACGCGCGGATGTTGCGGCCCTCCCGGCCGATGATCCGCCCCTTCATCTCGTCGCTCGGCAGGTGCAGCACGCTGACGACGCTCTCGGCCGTCTGCTCGCTGGCGACCCGCTGGATCGCGTCGACGACCACGTGCCGGGCCCGCTGCTCGGCGGTCGAGCGGGCGTCGTTCTCGATGTCGCGGATGAGGATCGCGGCCTCGCGCTTGGCCTGCCCCTCGATCGTCTCGATCAGTTCCTGCTTGGCGGCCTCCGCGGTGAGCGAGGCGATGCGTTCCAGCTCGCGGCGCTTCTCCTCCTCGGCCTCGGCGATCGACAGCTCCCGGCCGGACAGCGTCGTCTCGCGGGTGCTCATCTCGAGTTCGGCGGCGCTGATCCGCCGGTCGCGCTCGGCGAGCCGCTCGGCCTCCTCGGCGAGCAGGCGTTCCCGTTCGTCGAGCCGGCGCTGGCGCCGCTCGGCGTCTTGCGTCTGTTCCCGGGCGACGGCCGTGAGCTGCGCCAACTCGCGCTCGCCGGCCCGCTTCGCCGCGGCTCGCGCCTGCTCGGCCTCGTGCTCCGACTGCCGGTGCGCCCGGTCGAGCACCGCCTCCGACTCGGCCCGCGCCTCGGCCAGGATCCGGCGCGACTCGGCCCGTGCGGCACCGGCCTCGGCCTTGGCGGCGGCGGCCTCGGTGCGCGCCGCCGCGGCGGCGGCCCGTGCCTCGTCGACGGCGGCGTTCGCGTCTTCGGCGGCCGTACGCAGCGCGGCCAGGGTCCGCTCTTCGGCGGCCAGGCGGTCGGGCGTCAGCTGGGAGGCCCGCAGTTGATCCGGGGCGTCGGACCGCGCGGCCGTCGCCGGCCAGGGCTCGTGGCTGGTGGACGCCGCGTCGACCGCCACCCGCGCGGCCGGCAACGCCGGTTCGGCCGCACCCTGGAGAGCAGCCTGGGAGTCGCTGCGAAGGCCACCCTGGGGAGCGGGTTGAGCAACGGTCTGAAGGCCGGCATCGGGATCCGGACCAGGCCGGGACGTGGCCAGGATCCCGCTCTCGGCCGGCGCACCGGCCCCGGACCCCGCGACATCCGACGGCTCCGACGCACCCGTGGACGCGGCACCCCGAACCGCCTCGGCGGCGCCGACCGGTCCCGGTGCCGCGATCTCGATCTTGCGCAGCACGCGCGCGCCGAACACGACCGCGCCCAGCACGACCACAGCGAGGATCAGAACGACGACGACGAGCACCAGTTCGATCGGTGTCATCGCCGCCTCCTCCCCGCCAGACGCCGGATCCGTACGGATCGGCGCGTGTAGCCGGTAGTCGGAGACACCCAACGTCTGTGGGCACGGCCGATGAACACCTGCCGGGTACTCCCTGAACCCGGCCCGGCAGCGACGCCGGAATCACCGCCGACTCGACCAAGCCGGCGATGCGGTGCGACCCGTCATTATGGGCCAAAAAGATGTCGTTCTGTAATGCGATCTATGTTGTGCGGTAAACCCGCGGTGGTTGAGCGGTCTCCATCCGGTAACGCCGAGGCTAGGTCGTCGGAAGGCTCCCGGTCAAGGACTCATGATCGGAGCTGATCGAAGTCGTCGGGTTCCTCGACGTATGAATCAAGATCGAGCAAACCACCCGTACCACCGTCGTCGGCCATCGCCTCTTTCACCACCCGGTACGCCAGACCGGACGGATAGCCCTTCCGGGCAAGCATCCCGACGAGCTTCCGGATCAGCGCGGCCTGCGCCTTCCGCTGCGCGTCGCGGTCGTCGCCGACCCCGTCGCCGGTGCCGCCGGGACGGCGCCGTTCGACGCGGAGCCGCCGCTCGACCAGCGCCCGCGCCGTCTCGATCTCGGCGTCGCCGTCGAGCTCGTCGAGCGCGACACCCATGTCGTCGGCGGACACGCCCTTGCGCCGCAGTTCGCCGGCCAGGGCCCGCTTCGCCAGCCCCTTGCTGTGGTGCCGGCTGGTGACCCACGCCTTGGCGAACGCCTCGTCGTCGATGATCCCGACGTCGGAGTACCGGTCGAGCACCTCGGAGATCACGTCTTCGTCGTAGCCGCGCTTGCGCAGCGCCGTCTCCAACTCCGACCGCGTGCGCGGCCGCACCGCCAGCAACCGGATGCACTGGTCACGCGCGGCCGTCCCCAGCTCTTCCCGCGTCTTCGGCTTCTCCTCGGGACCGTCCGGGGCCGACCGGCGGCGGCCGGCCCCTCCACGGTGCCCCGCCATGATCAGAAGTCGACCGGGGGCAGCGCCGGACCGGCGGAGTCGTCGGACTGGCCGACACCGACGCCCAGCTTCTCCTTGATGCGCTTCTCGATCTCGGCCGCGACGTCGGGGTTCTCCTTGAGGAAGTTGCGGGCGTTCTCCTTGCCCTGCCCCAACTGGTCGCCGTCGTAGGTGTACCAGGCACCCGCCTTGCGGATGATCGACTGCTCGACACCCACGTCGATGAGCGAGCCCTCGCGGGAGATGCCGACGCCGTACATGATGTCGAACTCGGCCTGCTTGAACGGCGCCGCGACCTTGTTCTTCACGACCTTCACGCGGGTGCGGTTGCCGACCACGTCGGTACCGTCTTTCAGGCTCTCGATGCGCCGGATGTCGAGCCGCACCGAGGCGTAGAACTTCAGCGCCTTACCACCGGTGGTGGTCTCCGGCGAGCCGAACATGACGCCGATCTTCTCGCGGAGCTGGTTGATGAAGATCGCGGTGGTGTTGGAGCTGTTCAGGGCACCGGTGATCTTCCGGAGCGCCTGGCTCATGAGGCGGGCCTGCAGACCCACGTGGCTGTCGCCCATCTCGCCCTCGATCTCGGCGCGGGGCACGAGGGCCGCCACCGAGTCGATCACGATGATCTCGAGCGCGCCGGAACGCACCAGCATGTCGACGATCTCGAGCGCCTGCTCACCCGTGTCGGGCTGGGAAACGAGCAGCGCGTCGGTGTCGACGCCCAGTGCCTTGGCGTAGTCGGGGTCGAGGGCGTGCTCGGCGTCGATGAACGCCGCGATGCCGCCCGCCTTCTGTACGTTGGCGATGGCGTGGAGCGCCACCGTGGTCTTACCCGAGCTTTCCGGGCCGTAGACCTCCACGACCCGGCCACGCGGCAGACCGCCGATACCCAGCGCCACGTCGAGCGCGATGGACCCGGTGGGAATCACCTGGATCTGGGTGACCGGTCGTTCGCCGAGCCGCATGATCGAGCCCTTGCCGAACTGCTTCTCGATGCCTGCGAGCGCGAGGCCGAGCGCCTTCTCGCGGTCGGGCTGCCCTGCTGCCATGTCGGATACTCCTGGGTTTGCGGGCTTCGCGGATGTCCGTCTCGTCACGCCGACACGTTAAGCGCCGGGTACGACAAAAGTGGTGCCCTGTGGATGACCTTCAACCCTGTGGACGATACCCGTACACCTGTTCGATCGAGATCCCAACACGCCCACAAACAGAGTTAATGCAGCTTGGATGGCACGCGGTCGGGGAAAGCGGCCACCACTGCCCGCCAGACGGTTATCGTCTGCTCACCCTGTGCCAATGCCTGGCGGATCGTGCGCCCGTCGAGGCCCGGCAGGACCTGATCCTCGGCGACGCTCCGCGCGTAGCCGGGCCCGAACACCTGCTCCAACCGCTCCCAGAAGTCCGTCAGTCGCACGCGCCAAATCTACGCGCGCGGCGGCTCGTCACTCCGTAGGGCCAGCGCCAGCAGCGGGAGCACCGCCATGCCCGAGAGCAGGGCGAGCGTCCCGTAACTGCCGATCGCGACGACCACGCCCGACAGCGCGCCGGCCATCGCGCCGGCGAAGCCCATCGCCATGTCGTTGAGGCCCTGCGCGGCCGGCCGGACCACCACGTCGACGGCCTCGGTGAGCAGCGTCGACCCGGCCACCATCGTCGCCGACCAGCCCAGCCCGAGCAGCGCCAGCCCGATCGACAGCCGCACCGTCGCGTGCCCCGCCGACCCGGCCACCGCGCACGCCGCCACCAGCAGGCCGATGCCGAGCAGCACCACCGGCCGCCGGCCCAGCCGGTCGACCAGGAAGCCCATCACCGGCGACAGCGCGTACATGCCGGCGATGTGCAGGCTGAGCACGATGCTGACGATCTTCAGCACGTCGGCGTGGTCGTGCCCGCCGTCGTTGATGTGCACCGGCGTCATCGACATCACGCCGACCATCACGAGGTGCCCGACCGCCACCGCCGACATGCCGAGGCGCGCGGCGGGGTTGCCACGCACGGCCCGCCAGGCGGCCCGCAGGCCGCCGGTGGTTTCGGTTTCAGAAGCAACGGGACGCGCGACAGCGGCGCCCGCGACGGCGGCATCCGTCGCCGACGGGTCCACCGGTGGGGGCGGCTCGGGCGGCTGGGCCTCCAGCTCGAGCTTGCGGGCCAACTGCAGCGGGTCGGGACGCAGGAGGACGAACAGCAGCGCCGCGCCGAGCCCGAACGCCAGCGCGCTGAACACGAACGGCCCGGCGTACTCGCGGATGCCCCAGCCCCGCACGGCCCGGTCGGCCACGGGCGCGAGGATCGGGCCGGCCACGGCACCGATCGTGGTGGCCCACACCACCACCGACAACTGCTTCCCGCGGACGGCGGGGTCGGCCAGGTCGACGGCGGTATACCGGGCCTGCAGGTTGGCCGCGGTGCCGCCGCCGAACAGCAGCGTGCCCAGGAACACGAGGCCGAGCAGGTCGGCGCTCGCGCCGGCCACCACGACGAGGGCGCCGAGCGCGCCCACCAGGTACGCGAACACCAGCCCGGGCCGCCGCCCACCGGTACGCATCAGGCGGGTCGCGGGCACGGCGAGCAGCGCTCCGCCGATGACGGCCGCGCTCGACGCGAGACCCGAGATGCCGGCACCGCCCATATCGGCGGCCAGCAATGCTCCGACCGAGATTCCGATTCCGACGCCGACGCCACCGATCACCTGCGTGGCTATCAACAAATAGAGTGTTCTGCGCTGAACTGCACTGATGTGGGCGGTATCTACATTGACGTCTGACGAAGTGTACGGGGGGCGTTGCAGATCCACGGAAGACCTCGGCGTAAGGGGCGACGGCCGCCTTCCATCCTTGCTGAGATGATCCCATCCGGCCAGAGTTGCCCAGGTCGTGGGCTGAAACTCACAGGAAAGTCATCCCATATATAGATCTTGGCCGGTTACCACCATATTCGCGGTGGTAACCGGCCAGTGCTTCCCCGAAATCTACGCCTGCAACATGTCGTACACGGTTTGCGGCGGATTCACCGTTTGGTTCGCCGGCGGCTTGGTGACCGGGAAGGTGCCCCCGTGTTCGGTGAACGCGAGGTCGAAGGTCGTCTCCTTCTCCGCCCCGTACGCCGGAATCGTCATCTTCCAGGTGGCCAACTTGTTGCCCTCGTTGACCGTCGCCTCGAACGGGATCGCCCGCGCCTTCTCGGCGAGCGCCCGCACGGCGGCGGCGTCGAGGCCGAACGCGTCGCTGCCCTTGCTCAGGTCGAGCGTGCCCTTGTACGAGCGGTCGCCGGTCTTCTGGATGGTGGCGATCGTCTTGGCCAGCGTGTTGACGCCGGTCGGATCGTTCAGGTCGTGGATGCCCAGCGCGCCGAACGACTTGATCTTCGTGCGGTCGATCTTCAGCCACTTCGCCGGGTCGACGCCGGGCAGCGGCAGGCCGGTGATCCGCGCGTACACCTCGGGGTCGACGAGCAGGACCTCGGTCTTGAACTCGACGACGGTGACCGTGATCGAGTTCTGCTTGGTCTTCGGGTCGACCGTGCCGGTGCTGGCCGCGTCGCCGGCCTTCATCGTGAACTTGTAGCTCGTGCGGGTGAGCTCCTGCACCGCGGCGTTCAGGTCGCTGGTGGCGGCGGCCGCGGCCGCCGCCTCGGCCGCCGACGGCGCGCTGCTCTTGGTGCTACCGGGCGGCTTGCTGCTCGTCTTCGGACCGTCGTCGGTGCAGCCGGCCGCCAGGAGCATCGCCGTGACCGCCGTCGCGACAGCGAGCGATCTGAATACGCGCACGGAGTGACCTCCTGGAAGCATCGGGTTCGCGTCTGCGACCCTACAACTGTCCAGCGACGGCCTGGTCACGGCACGACGCGTACCCGTCATACCGGCTGGCGAACCGGCCGGCTCGGCCGGACCGCGTCGACGAGCGCGTCGGCCAGGGGGTCGTAGAACGGTGGACGCATCGGACCGATGCTGATCCGCACCGCGGGCGGGGTGCCGACGCGGTAGAGCGCGCCGGGCGCCACCGCGAAACCGGCGTCGCGGAGCCGGGTGACCGCATAGGTCTCGTCGGCGACCGGCACCCACACGTTGACACCGCTGCGGGCGCGGGCCTCGACACCACGTGCGCGAAGCAGGCCGATAAGTGCGAGGCGACGGTGTGCGTATTCCCTCTTTGCGGCCTGGATCTGCGCGGACGCCGCGCGGTCCGACCACAGCTCCACGACAATTCTCTGCAAAATCGTGGAAACCCAGCCGGCGCCGAGCCGCATGCGTCCCTCGACCCGGGCTACCGTGGTGGCGTCCCCGGCGAGTACCGCGAGCCTCAGATCGGGGCCGAACGGCTTCGACGACGATCGCAGGAACGCCCAGCGGCGGGTGGTTCCGGCGAGTGCCTGCAGCTCCTCGCCGGCCAGCTCGGCGGCGTGATCGTCCTCGATCACCAGCACCTCGGGGAACGGCGCAAGAACCGCGCGGAGGTCGGCTGCCCGGGCCGCGGAGACCACCGCCCCGGTGGGGTTCTGCGCGCGCGACGTGATGACCACCGCCTTGGCGCCCTGGCGGAGCGCTTTCTCCAGGCCCTCCGGATCCGGACCGTCGTCGTCGACGCGCACCGGCAGCGGGTGCAGGCCGAGGGCCGCCACGAGATCGAGCATCGCGGCCCAGCCGGGGTCCTCGACCGCGATCCGGTCGCCGGCGCGCAGGTGCGCGGTGAGGATGCGCTCCAGGCCGTCGAGGGCGCCGGCGGTCACCGTGAGGTGCTCCGACGGCACCGGGCCGAGCCGGGGGCGGGCGTTCTCGAGCAGCTCAGGGAGGGGGTTCGTCGAGTAACCGGTCTTCTCGACCCGGGTGGCGATGCGCTGGAGCGCGGGGCCGAGGTCGGGCAGCAGGTCGCGGTCGGGCTCGCCGGCGGACAGGTCGACGACGCCGGCCGGGACGCTGGGCTGCGCGGCGAGCCGGGAGGAGACCGGTGGCCGGTGCCGCACCCGCGTGCCGTTGCGGCCGGCGGTCTCGACCAGGCCGCGGTCGCGCAGCTGGCGGTACGCGGCGGCGACGGTGTTCGGGCTGACGCCGAGTTCCTCCGCGAGCTGCCGGACCGGCGGCAGGCTCTCGCCCGGCGCGAGGTGGCCGTGGGTGAGCGCGAACTCGACGCTCACCGAAATGCCGGCTGCGGTGGAGCCCTCGAACTGATAACGTACTGCCACAGTTCACAGATTGTATTAGGACAAAGCCATGTACGCAAACACCCCCCGCACCACCGCCACCCGGCACCGCGACCGCATGTCGTACGACCGGGACCTGGTCCACTCGGTCCTCGACGAGGCGTGGGTGTGCCACCTCTCCTTCGTGGTCGACGGCGAGCCCCGCGTCCTGCCGACGCTGCACGTGCGCATCGGTGACGTGCTGTACGTGCACGGCTCCACCGGCAGCCGGCCGCTGCGGTCGGCGCAGCCCGACGGCATCAAGGTGTCCGTCGCCGTCACGCTGCTCGACGGGCTGGTGCTGGCCCGGTCCCAGTTCCACCACAGCGCCAACTACCGGTCGGTGGTCGCGCACGGCACCGCCACCGTGGTCACCGATCCGGCGGAGAAGTCCGCCGTGCTCACGGCGATCGCGGAGAAGATCGCGGTCGGCCGGGCCGCCGACACGCGGCCGCCGACGCCGAAGGAACTCGCGCAGACGTCGGTGCTGGCGCTCCCGCTCGTCGAGGTCGCGGCGAAGATGCGCACCGGGGGCGTGAGCGACGACCCCGAGGACTACGCGCTGCCGCACTGGGCCGGCGTGCTGCCGCTGCGGGTCGTTGCCGGCGACCCGGAGCCCGACAAAGGGGTCGAAGGCGTCCCCGACTACCTCCGCGCCGTGATAGGCGTCACGGGCTAATTCGGCTGCGCCCGAACGGTTCCGGGGCCAGGGTGTAAGCCATGACCGCCGCTACCGCCCCTGACAGTACGGCTCCGGCCCGGGAGTGGTTGCCGGGCCTCGTCGTGCTCGCCGCGATCTGGGGTTCCAGCTTCCTGTTCATCAAGGTCGCCGTCGCCGAGATGCACCCGACCTACCTCACGCTGGGCCGGGTCGGCTCGGGCGCGGTGGCACTGCTCATCGTCCTGCTGATCACCCGCGACCGGCTGCCCCGGTCGAAGCGGGTGTGGCTGCACCTCAACATCATGAGCGCGTTCGGCGTCGTGCTGCCGTTCACGCTGTTCGGCTACGGCGAGGAGCGGGTCTCGTCGGTGCTCGCCGGCATCTGGAACGCCGCCACGCCGCTGATCGTGCTCCCGATGGCGTTGCTGGTGTTCCGCACCGAGCAGCCCGCGGTCCGCAAGGCGGTCGGCGTGGTGGTCGGGTTCCTCGGCGTGCTCGTGGTGCTCGGGGTGTGGGAGGGCGTCGGCGGCACGCAGCTCACCGGTCAGCTCATGTGCTTCGCGGCGGCGGCCTGCTACGGCGTGGCGATCCCGTACCAGAAGAAGTTCCTGGCCGGCGAGCCGCTGTCCGGGCTGTCGCTCACGACCGGCCAGTTGCTGGTCGCCACCGCGCAGATCGCGATCGTGGCGCCGCTGGTCGGCGGGGCGCCGCCGGCCGTCGGTGACCTGCCCCTGAAGGTGATCAGCAGCGTCCTCGCGATCGGGGTCCTCGGCACCGGGCTTGCGTTCGTGATCAACATCCGCAACGTGCGGCTCGCCGGTGCCAGCGCGGCGTCCATGGTCACCTACGTCATCCCGCTGTTCGCCGTGGTGATCGGCATGATCGTGCTGGGCGAGGGGCTGAGCTGGTACCAGCCGGTCGGCGCCCTGATCGTCCTGTTCGGTGTCGCGGTGTCCCAGGGTGTCGTGCGCAGGCCCACCTCCAAACGGGAGGTGGCGCCGGCCCCGGGGCCGGCGTCGTCTGGACTGAGGAGCGCAGCGAGCGAAGCGACCGGAGCGACGAGGGAAGACGGCGCCTCCTTGGGCTCCGGGGCCCGCGCGAGCGGAGCGAGCGCCTGAAGCAGAGCCGGGGAAACTGTCGTACCGGCGGGGCACCATTGACCGCATGGCACTGCACCTGTTCGGCACGGCGACGCGCGAGTGGTTCGGGGCGGCGTTCGCCGAGCCCACGGCCGCCCAGCAGGGCGCCTGGAAGGCGATCGCCGCAGGTCGGCATGCCCTGGTCGTGGCACCCACCGGGTCCGGCAAGACACTCGCGGCGTTCCTGTGGTCGCTCAACAAGCTGGCCGAGGAGCCACCGCCGGCCGAGAAGCTGAAGCGTTGCCGGGTGCTCTACGTCAGCCCGCTCAAGGCACTGGCGGTCGACGTCGAGCGCAACCTGCGGGCGCCGCTGGCCGGCATCCGGCAGGCCGCCGCCCGGCTGAGCCTGCCGGTCCCCGACGTCACGGTGTCGATGCGCACCGGCGACACCCCGGCCGACGAGCGGCGCACGTTCGCGCGGGCACCGTCCGACATCCTGATCACCACCCCCGAGTCGCTGTTCCTGCTGCTCACGAGCGCTGCCCGCGAGTCGTTGCGCGGCGTCGAAACGGTGATCGTCGACGAGGTGCACGCCGTCTGCTCCACCAAGCGCGGCGCCCACCTGGCCCTGTCACTGGAACGGCTCGACGCGCTGCTGGAGAAGCCGGCGCAGCGGATCGGCCTGTCGGCCACCGTGCGTCCGATCGAGGAGACCGCGCGGTTCCTCGGCGGCACCGCACCCGTCGAGATCGTGCAGCCCCGCACGCCGAAGACCATCCAGGTCGAGGTTCAGGTGCCGGTCGCCGACATGACCCGGCTCGACGAGGAGGACGACGCCGACCCCGACGAGAGCGGGGTGGCGCGCCAGGCGTCGATCTGGCCGGCGGTCGAGGAGCGGGTGTCGGAGCTGATCGCGGCCCACCGGTCCACGATCGTGTTCACCAACTCGCGGCGCGGGGCCGAGCGGCTGTGCGCGCGGCTCAACGAGATCGCGGCGGGACGCGTGGTCCCGGCCAACACGCCGGCCGAGATCATGGCGCAGGCGGGGCAGGCGGCCGGCGCGGCGCCGGTCATCGCGCGGGCGCACCACGGCTCCGTGTCGCGCGAGGAGCGCAAGCACATCGAAGAGGCGCTGAAGTCCGGGCAGTTGCCCGCCGTGGTGGCCACGTCCAGCCTGGAGCTGGGCATCGACATGGGCGCGGTCGATCTCGTGGTGCAGATCGAGGCGCCGCCGAGCGTCGCCGCGGGCCTGCAACGGGTCGGTCGGGCCGGGCACCAGGTGGGCGCCGTGTCGCGCGGCGTGGTCTTCCCCAAGCACCGGGGCGACCTCCTGTCGTGCGCCGTCGTGGCCGAGCGCATGGTCGAGGGTGGCATCGAGGCGATGCGCTACCCGCGCAACCCGCTCGACGTGCTGGCCCAGCAGGTCGTCGCGATGGTGTCGATGGAGCCGTGGACGCTGCCCGAGTTGGCCGCCGCCGTTCGCCGGGCGGCGCCGTTCGCCGAGCTGCCCGAGTCGGCCCTGCGGGCGGTGCTCGACATGCTGGCCGGCCGGTACCCGTCGACGGCGTTCGCCGAGCTGCGGCCGCGCATCGTGTGGAACCGCGCCACCGACGAGCTCACCGCGCGCCCCGGCGCGCAGCGGCTCGCGGTCACCAGCGGCGGCACGATCCCCGACCGGGGGCTGTTCGGCGTGTTCCTGGCCCACACCGAGAAGCCGGTGCGGGTCGGCGAGCTCGACGAGGAGATGGTCTACGAGTCGCGGGTCGGCGACGTGTTCCTGCTCGGGTCCACGTCCTGGCGCATCGAAGACATCACGCCCGACCGGGTGCTGGTGAGCCCCGCGCCCGGGCAGGCGGCGAAGATGCCGTTCTGGAAGGGCGACCAGGCGGGCCGCCCGATCGAGCTGGGCCGGGCCATCGGTGCCCGGCTGCGGGGGCTGGCGAAGTCCCCGGCCGACGAGGCCCGGCAGAAGCTCACCGAGTCGGGGCTCGACGAGTGGGCGGTCGACAACCTCCTCGCCTACCTCTCCGAGCAGCGCGAGGCGATCCGGCAACTGCCCGACGACCGCACGGTCGTGGTCGAGCGGTTCCGCGACGAGCTGGGCGACTGGCGGTTGACCGTCCACTGTGTACTCGGGGCGAAGGTCAACGCGCCGTGGGCGCTGGCGATCGGGCGCCGGCTCAGCGAGCGGTACGGCGTCGACGGGCAGGTCATGCCCAGCGACGACGGCATCGTGGTGCGGCTGCCCGACATCGCGGAGGAGCCGCCCGGCGCCGACCTGGTGACGTTCGACGCCGACGAGATCCGCACGATGGTCGAGGAGACCGTGGGCACGTCGGCGATGTTCGCCGCCCGGTTCCGCGAGTGCGCCGCCCGGTCGCTGCTGCTCCCCCGGCGCGACCCGCGCAAGCGGCAGCCGTTGTGGCAACAGCGGCAGCGCGCGTCCCAGTTGCTCGACGTCGCCCGCGAGTACGCCGACTTCCCGGTCACCCTGGAGGCCGCCCGCGAGTGCCTGCAGGACATCTTCGACGTCGACGGCCTGGTCGGGCTGATGGGCGACGTCGCCTCGCGCAAGGTCCGGTTGGTCGAGGCCGAGACCCCGCGCCCGTCGCCGTTCGCCCGGTCGCTGCTGTTCGGGTACGTGGGCGCGTTCCTCTACGAGGGCGACGCCCCATTGGCCGAGCGCCGGGCCGCGGCGCTGGCGCTCGACTCCACGCTGCTGGGCGAGCTGCTGGGCCGGGTCGAGCTGCGCGACCTGCTCGACCCCGACGTGGTCCGCAGCACCCACGAGCAGTTGCAGTGGCTCACCCCCGAGCGGCGGGTCCGCGACGCGGAAGACGTGGCCGAGCTGCTCCGGCTGCTCGGCGACCTGTCCGACGAGGAGCTCCGGGAACGCGGCGCCGAGCCGGCCTGGGCGGCCGAGCTGGGCGCGGCCCGGCGGGCGATCCGGGTCCGCATCGCCGGTGCCGAACGCTGGATCGCGGTGGAAGACGCGGCCCGGGTGCGCGACGCGCTGGGCGTGGCCCTGCCGGTCGGTATCCCCGACGCCTACCTGGAGACGGTCACCGACCCGCTGGGCGACCTGATCGCCCGCTACTGCCGCACCCGTGGCCCGTTCACCACGGCGGCCGTCGCGCAACGGTTCGGGCTCGGCGTCTACGTCGTCGACCAGACCCTCAAGCGGCTCACCTCGGCCGTCCCCGGGTCGTACACGCCGCAGGAAACGGCGGGCGAATGGTGCGACGCCGAGGTGCTGCGCCTGCTGCGCCGGCGGTCGCTCGCCGCGCTACGCCGCGAGATCGAGCCGGTGCCGCCGGCGGTGCTGGCCCGGTTCCTGCCCCGGTGGCAGCACATCGGATCGTCCGGCCGTGGCGTCGAGGCGGTCGCGGCCGCGATCGACCAGATCCAGGGCGTGCCGGTGCCGGCGTCGGCGCTGGAGCGGTTGGTGCTGCCGGCCCGCGTCGCCGACTAC
Source organism: Virgisporangium aurantiacum (assembly GCF_016863635.1). Taxonomy (GTDB): domain Bacteria; phylum Actinomycetota; class Actinomycetes; order Mycobacteriales; family Micromonosporaceae; genus Virgisporangium; species Virgisporangium aurantiacum. The sequence continues at coordinate 328,607 of NZ_BOPG01000003.1, forward strand.
TCGGCCGCGTACGTCGACGAGCTGTGCGCGTCCGGCGAGCTGGTGTGGGCCGGTGCGGGGGCGATCGCCGGCGGCGGCGACGGCTGGATCACGCTGGCCTACGCCGAGAACGCGCCGCTGGTCCTCGCGAAGCCCGAACCCGAGGCGGTCGCCACCCCGCTGCACGAGGCGATCCTCGACACACTCGGCGACGGCCAGGCCCTGTTCCTCCGCAATCTGGCGGAGAAGACCGGTGCGCCGCTGGAGAAGGACCTGCTCGCCGCGCTGTGGGACCTCGTCTGGGGCGGCCACGTCTCCAACGACACGCTGGCGCCGCTGCGCGGCCTGATCACGCGGGGGACCCACCGGGCCAAGGCGGCTCCGAGCCGGTCGAGGTACCGCCGGCCGGGTCGCCCGCTGGTGAGCGCGGGGCCGCCGAGCGGTGCTGGCCGCTGGTACCGGCTCCCGGAGCGCGACCTCGACCCCACCCGGCGCGCCGCGTTCACCGCCGACCTGCTGCTCGAACGGTACGGCGTGGTCACGCGGGGCGCGGTGATGGCCGAGGGTCATCCCGGCGGGTTCGCCGGCGTCTACCCGGTGCTCGCCGCGCTGGAGGAGCGCGGCGCCGCCCGGCGCGGCTACTTCGTCGAGGGGCTCGGTGCCGCCCAGTTCGCCCTGCCCGGCGCGGTCGACCGGTTGCGCGGCATGGCCGAGCGGTCCGACGAGCAGGCCGTGGTGCTCGCCACCACCGACCCGGCCAACCCGTACGGCGCCGCCCTGCCGTGGCCCGATCGGGTGGTCGACGAGCTCACCACCGGTCACCGGCCGGGGCGCAAGGCCGGGGCGCTCGCCGTCCTCACCGGTGGCGACCTGGCGCTCTACGTCGAACGGGGCGGCCGCACGCTGCTCTCGTTCACCGACGACAAGGAGGCGCTCGCCGCGGGGGCGAAGGCACTGGCCGACGCCGTCCACAGTGGAGCGTTGGGCGCGATGTCGGTGGAGCGCGTCGACGGCGAGGCGATCCACTCGTCACCGTTGCGCGACGCCCTCACCTCGGCCGGCTTCCGGGTCACTCCCCGGGGGCTCCGGCTCCGCGGATGAAGGAGAGCATCGCGGCGAGCACCTCGGCGGGGCGCTCCTCCAGCATCATGTGCCCGCAGTCGATGTCGACCAGCGTCACGTCGCAGCCGTCCGCCGCGCACAGTTTCAGGAAGTGGCGGCGCACCACCTTCTCGCGAGGCGCCCGCAGGATCAGCGTCGGCACCGACGGCGGCGGCGTCACCGGATCACGCGACAACTCCGAGTAGACGGTGGCGGCCGCGGCCGGTCGCACCCGGAACCGGTACGTGCCGTCGTCGCCGCGGGCCAGGTGCCCGTCGATCTCGGCGGAACGCACCGCCGCCGACGCGTCGGGCCAGGCCCGGGCCAGCCACTCGGCGGCCATTTCCGGTGAGGGGAACGACTTCTGTGTGATCGCCGCGTCGGCCTCCCGCCCGGCCACCTCCGGATGGACCCCCATCGCCGGGTCGACCAGCAGCAGGCGGCGCACCCGGGCGGGCTCCAGGCGGGCGATCCGCACCGCGAGGGCGCCGCCGAACGAGTGCCCGACCAGGTCGACCGGTGGCAGGTCGGCGAGGAGAGCCAGCACGTCGTCGGCGAAGCGCTCCATGGTCCACGGCGGGTCCCACGACGAGAGCCCGTGACCGGCCAGGTCGGGCGCGTACACCCGCCGGCCGAGCGCCGCGAGCGGCGCCCACCGCCCGCCGTACCCCTGCACCCCGTGCAGCGCCACGAGGGGCGGATCGGCCGGATCCCCGAACTGGTGAACGTTCAGCACGCCGACCAGTCTTACACTGCCCCGATGCGTCCTGGCCTCCTGCGTAACGCGTCCACGGCCGTGGCCGCTCCCCTGGTGACCGCCGCGGTGCTCGCCACCGCGATGGTCGGCCTCGCCGAACTCACCGACGCCACCACGCTCGACGAGTCGTTCGAAGCCGGTGGCGAACGGGTCATCGACGTGCAGATGACGCTGATCGCCTACCTGTGCGCCACCGCGGTCGTCATCGGGGCCACGGCCGTCCCCACCGGGCGTCGCGCGCTGCGCCGCATCCCGCCGGTGGCTGCCGCGGTCGGTGCGCTCGCGCCGATTCCGCTGGTCAACGGCCGCGCCACCGAGTACATCGGCGGCCTCGCCACCGACGCGGTGCTGGCGGGCGTGATCGTGGGCGGGATCGCCGCGTTCCTGCTTGGCCCGCTCGGCGTGCGGGCGCTGATCGGCGTGGCCAGCCACCTCGTCCTGCTGTGGGTGGCCACGCTCGCGTTCATCGGCTGGACCGAGACCGTCGTCTACGCCGGCCTCGTGCAGCCGATCGGCACCACCGTCCTCGACGACCTGCTCGGTGACGCCCTCGGCTACCACCTGCCGACGCTGCTCCCGTACGCGCTGGTCGCCGTCGCGGTGACGGCCGCGCTCGGGTACTGGTTCGCCCGCCGGGGCGCGTCCCGCGGCACCGCCGTCCTGGCCGCCACCGCCGCGCCGATACTGGCCGCCGTCCTCTACCCCGTGGTCGGCATGGACCTCTGGAACGGCAAAACCGCCCCGGTCGCGGCGGGAGTCGCGGTGATCGGCGCCCTGGCGGCCCTCGCGGCCACCGCACGCACCAAACCCGCCGTGCCCGCCGCCCGCAGGAGTTGATCTTGCAGTTGTGGTGGCGCCCAAACCGGCACAAAACAGGGTGAGCGCGGCACCACAACTGCAAGATCGACTGGGGTTCAGCGGAGGTGGGGCATGACCTCCGATGCGATCAGGTCCAGGTGGTCGAGGTCCTGCAGGTCGAGGATCTGGAGGAAGGCCCTCGTGGCGCCGGCCACGCCGAACTCGCCCAACCGGTCGACCAGCTCGCTCGGCGTCCCCGAGAGGCCGTTTTCCGCCATCCGGCCGGCCGCCGCCACGCGGCGCTTGACCTCGGCGGCGTCGCGGCCGACCGCGACGGTCTGTGCCATCGAGAGGACGATGGGCCGGTCGACCAGCGCGCGGACCCGGTCGAACGCGTCCCGGGTCCGGTCCAACGGCTGGAACGGCACGTTGTACTCGGCCGCGAAGCGGGCCGCCAGCGCCGGGGTCCGCTTCGGGCCGGCGCCGCCGACGATGACGTGCACCGGCTGCTGCACCGGCTTCGGCAGGGCCGGCGAGTCGACCAGGGTGTAGTGGCGGCCGGCGAACGAGTACGGCTCGACGGCCGACCACAGGCCGGTGACGATCTCCAGCTGCTCCTCCAGGCGGTCGAAGCGCTCGCCCACCGGCGGGAACGGGATCCCGTACGCGGTGTGCTCGGCCTCGAACCAGCCCGTACCGAGGCCGAAGTCGACCCGGCCGTTGCTCATCTGGTCGACCTGCGCCACCGCGATCGCCAGCGGCCCGGGCAGCCGGAACGTCGCCGACGACACCAGCGTGCCCAACCGGATCGTGCTGGTCTCGCGGGCGAGCGCGCCCAGCGTCACCCACGAGTCGGTCGGGCCGGGCAGGCCGGTGCGGCTCATCGTGAGGAAATGGTCGGAGCGGAAGAACGCGTCGAACCCGCACTCCTCGGCCCGGCGGGCCACGGCCAGCTGGTCGTCGTACGACGCGCCGTTCTGGGGCTCGATGAAGACACACAAGCGCATGATCTCCACCCTACGAGTCCACGCTCTGGCGTTCCGACCGCATGAGCAGGAACACAGTTCCCAGCAGGATCGCCCCGCCCACGGCGGCCACGGGCGTCAGCCGCTCGCCCAGCAGCGTCACCGCGACGGCCGCGGCCGTGACCGGCTCGACCAGCGCGACCACCGACGCCGTGGTCGCCCGCACCACCGCGAGACCGGCGAAGAACAGCGCGTACGCCAGGGCGGTCGGCACCGCCATGAGGTAGAACAGCAGGCCCGCCGTCAGCACGACGCCACCGGAGGACGGCAGCGGGCCGTCGATGATCGCCAGCGGCGCCAGCACGACCGCGCCGACGCCGAAGCCGCCGAGCGCGGTGTCGTACCGGTCCAGGCCGTTCCCCCGCCGGGTCAGCAAGGTGACGGACGCATAGCCGGCCGCCGACAGCAGCGCGAACCCGACGCCGACCGGATCGACCCCGGCATCGGCGCCGGTGCCCGCACCGACACCGACCACGCCGTCGCCCACCAGGAGAACGAGCCCGAGCACCGCGCCGACGCACGCGGCGACGCCCGCGCCGTCCAATCTCTCGATGCCCGCGAGCCGCGCGCCGACCGCGATCAGCACCGGCCCGGCGCCCAACGTGACGACCGTGGCCACCGCCAGCCCGGTGTACTGGATCGCGACGAAGTACGCGGTCTGATACAGGGCCAGGCCGCAGCCCGTCACCGTCATCGAACCCCAGGAACCACGCGGAAAGCGCAACCTTCCGCGCGGACCGAACCACCGGCGGACCCCGGCCAGCAGCAGCACGCCGCCGACGAACCGCCACCACGACACCGCGACCGGGCCGAGCCCGCTCGTGTCGTACAGAACCGCCGCTACCGCGCCACCGGTGCCCCACGCCGTGGCCGCGATGCAGACGAACCAGAGTCCCCGCCCGACGGGCAGGGATGAGTTGCTTGCCAATGTTGTCTCCGCTTCAGAGTGGTCACGTCAAGGAAGGAAGGCGACGCGGACCACCCCGAGCGGCTCAGAACGCCGGTCGGGGCTGCGGTGCCGCCGCCGCTAGGCGGCGACGGGTGGAGACAACAGACGCATGGGTCGGCACGTTACCGGGCAAAGGCGCATCGAATCCATACGATTACCCGCATGCCGCGGTACGACTGCATCTCGTTCACGACCGACTACGGCTTGTCCGACGGATTCGTCGCCGCCTGCCACGGCGTGCTCGCCCGGCTGGCCCCGCACGCCCGGATCATCGACGTGACCCACCTGGTGCCGCCCGGCGAGGTGGCGCAGGGCGCGACCGTGCTCGCCCAGACCGTGCCGCACCTGCCGGTGGGCGTCCACGTCGCGGTCGTCGATCCGGGCGTCGGCACGGCCCGCCGATCGGTGCTCGTGGAGACGCCGTCCGGTCTGCTCGTCGGGCCCGACAACGGGCTGCTGCCGGCGGCGGCCGAGGCGCTGGGTGGCGCCCGGCGGGCGGTGGTGCTCGACAACCCGGAGTGGCACCTACCGGTGGTCTCGGCGACGTTCCACGGCCGCGATGTCTTCGCGCCGGTGGCGGCGCGACTCGCGCTGGGCGGTGATCCGTCGGACGCCGGAACCGAGATCCTGCCGAACAGCCTGGTCCGGCTGCCGGAACCGGTGCTGGTGCTCGGCGACGACTGGCTGGAGGCGGAGGTCACCGCGGTCGACCGGTTCGGCAACGTCCAACTGGCCGCGCCCGGTGCGGCCCTCGACGGGTACCCGACCGCGGTGCTCATCGGCGGGCTGCGCGCCGCCCGCGGCCGCACGTTCGGTGACGCGCGGGCGGGCGAACTCGTCGTGTACGTCGACTCGGCCGGCCGGGTGGCGGTCGCGGTCAACGGCGGCCGCGCGGTGGTCGCGCTCGGCGTCACCCACGGCGACGTGCTGCGCGTGGAACGCGAGAACTGATCCGTGCCCGAAGGAGACACCGTCTGGAACACCGCCCGGGTGCTGGACCGCCTGGTGGGCCAGACGCTGGAGCGGGGCGAGTTCCGCGTCCCGCGGCTGGCCGGTGCCGACGTCTCGGGATGGCGGGTGGCGGAGTCGGCGAGCCGGGGCAAGCACCTGCTGTTGCGGTTGCTGGACAAGGACCACGAGCCCTGGACGCTGCACTCGCACCTGCGCATGGACGGCGCCTGGCGCGTCTACAAGCCCGGCGAACGGTGGAGCGGCCGGCCCGCCCACCTGATCCGGGTCGTGCTCCGGGCCGAGCGTGCGGTGGCCGTCGGCTACCACCTGCACGAACTCGACCTGGTGCCGGCGAGCAGGGAAGGCGCGCTGGTCGACCACCTCGGACCGGACCTGCTGGGCGCCGACTGGGACCCGGCCGAGGCCGTCCGCCGCATCGGGCAGCGACCCGAGCGCGAGATCGCCGACGCCCTGCTCGACCAGCGGAACCTCGCCGGCATCGGCAACCTCTACAAGAGCGAGACGCTGTTCCTGCGCGGGATCAACCCCTGGCGCACCGTCGGCGAGATCGTCGAGTTGGAGAAGACGGTGACGCTGGCGCAGAAACTGCTCGCCGCCAACAAGGGACGCTGGAGCCAGGCCACCACCGGCTCACTGCGGCGGGGCGAGCAGCACTGGGTCTTCGAGCGGGCCGGCTCACCCTGCCGGCGCTGCGGCACCACGATCCGCCGCTCGAAACAGGGCGACCACGAACGCATCAGCTACTGGTGCCCGACCTGCCAGCCCGGCACGGAATCCCCGGCCGGCCAGGGTCGCCCGACGCTGGCCAGGGACTAGGGCATCTGGGTGCGGAGGTCGGCCAGACCGGCGCTCACGCCGCGAAGGAGGTCGGCGGCCTCCGTCAGGCGGGCAGCCGCCGGGTCCATGAACTTGGCGCCCATGCGGCCGTCTTCGGCGACGAAACTGGCGCCGGCCGCGACCAGCCGCTCGTAGGCGGTGACGCCCTCGGTGATCTGGCCCATGAGATCGACGTGCGCGGCGGCCAGCCCCTGGCGGCTGTCGAGGGCGCCGTCGGTGCCCGCCGGCAGGCCGGGGATGGTCTTCATCGTCCGCTCGACGGTGGCCGCCCGCTCGACCAGGTCGGTCAGGGTGCGCTCGGCGGTGGCGGCTTCGAGCACCGCGTCGGCCGCGATGCCGTGGAGCCGGGGCGCGATGCCGGCGAACGTCATCGACGCCCGGTCGAGCCGCATCCACAGCGGCGCCACGGCCAGCCCCCGGTACTTGAGGCGGGCCCGGTGGCGACGCAGTTCGGTGATCGCGCTCTGCCCGGCCGGCACGCTGCTCACCGCCGAGACGACCTTGCGCCGCAGTTCGGCGGCGACGGTTGCCGGGTCGGTGGGTTCGGGCACGGGCAGCGCCTTCATCTCGCGGAAGTCGCGCCACCGCCAGACGGCCAGGGCCACCGCGGCACCGGCACCGGCGGCCCAGCCCGCGTCGCCCACGCCGAGGCCCTCGTACGGGACGAGGATCGCGGTGGCACCGGCCAGCCCGCCGCCGATGACCGACCACCGCCGGGCCGAACCCAACAGGCGGCGCAGCCGACGCAGGTGCTTCGTTCGCTGATCAGCCATGATCTCTACCGCCCAAATCCCGCACAAGACGGCGGCATGACCGCCTCCGCTTCACCCCGGCGGCCAGGCCGGCCGCCGTCCATCATGATCAGTTCGAGCCGGCGGGCTTCTGCAGGCTCGCCCGGATCTGTGCGAGCCGGGCGGCGCTTGCCGGGTCGCCGCCGGTTCCGTTGCCCGTGTTCGCGCCGGCCTGGCCGGGACCGACCGCCGGCTGCTGCGGGCCCGCCTCGACCCCCTGCATGCTCTGGCGGATCTGGTCGAGCCGGGATGCGCCGGCCATGTCGAGCGTCGACTTCTGCACTTCGAGCATGCGGCCCTCGACCGAGTTGCCGGCGAGCTCGGCCCGACCCATCGCGTTGGCGTACCGGCGCTCGATGCGCTCGCGCACGTCGTCGAGCGACGGGGTGTTGCCGGGCGCGGCCAGCGAGCTCATCGACTCGAGCGAGCGGGCGATGGTCTCCTGCATGCGGGCCTGCTCGAGCTGGCTGAGCAGCTTGGTGCGCTCGGCGAGCTTCTGCTGGAGGACCATCGAGTTGTTCTCGACCGCCCGCCGGGCCTGCGCCGCGGCGCCGAGCGCCTGGTCGTGCAGGGTCTTCATGTCTTCCATGCTCTGCTCGGCCGCGACCAGCTGGGTCGCGAACACCTGTGCGGTGTTCTCGTACTCGCCGGCCTTGGTCGTGTTGCCCTGCGCGCGGGCCTGGTCGGCCAGCACGAGCGCCTGCCGGGCCGAGCCCTGCAGCTTCTCGACCTCGCCCATCGTGCGCGAGAGCTTCATCTCGAGCTGACGCTGGTTGCCGATCACCGCGGCCGCCTGCTGCACGAGCGCCTGGTGGGTGCGCTGGGCCTCTTCGACCGCCTGCTGGATCTGCACCTTCGGGTCGGCATACTCGTCGATCTTGGCTCCGAACAGCGCCATCAGGTACTTGAAGCCCTTAGCGAAAGGGTTCGCCATTGTTCGCGGTCCTCTCTCCCCCGTCGACCAGCGCCGCCGCTGTAGTCATCGTCTGTGTTCGCCCGCCTGCTCCGGTGCGGCTTCCATCGTTGCAGGCATGCGCCAGAACGTCACCAGGCCTAGGGGACAATCCAGGGTCGCGGCACGGCAATAGGCACCGAACCGGACAAACCGGGGTAGGGCTTCCCAGCAAAACTCAGCTGGCTCTCAGCCGAACTACGCACCCACGAGGTCGAGGCGCTGGGCGTGCAGCGTCGTCTTCAGGGGACCCTGATGCCGCACGGCGACCGCCATCGACCCGTCGCCCACGAAGTTGGTGACGGTGCCGCCGAACGCCTCCGGCTCGCGCTGCGGCGGGGCCCCGAACTCGATCGGCTCGCCCGACTCGGTGGCCGGCGCCGGTGTCGGCCCGGACCCCGAGCCCACTCCAGCCGGTTCGAGCCGACGGGCGCGATCGAGCAGGCCGGACTCGGTGAGTTCGGCGAGCTCCAGGGTGTCGCTCACGTCGCGCATCAGTTCGGACATCTGGGCACCGAGCGCATCGCAGATTGCCGACAGCAGTTCGCTCGACGCCTCTTTCTGGCCTCGCTCGATCTCGGAGAGGTAACCCAGGCTCACGTTCGCGGCACCGCTGACCTCACGCAGCGTGCGGTGTTGGGACTGCCGGCGCGCGCGAAGCGCGTCGCCGAGTACCCGACGAAGCAGGATCACAGCGCACCTCCTCTTGTAGAGGCCACCGGCGATGCAGAGAGGCATCGCCGGCATTGCCACGGTACCCGCTGGTGGGCGGCACCCGCACCATGGCGGGGCCCATTGCGCCCTAAGCGAACCGGGCGGACACCAGCGTGTCTTCCAACAACACCAGTACCGCCGCGACACTTCCCGCCCGGATCGCCGGCCGGTCGCCGGTGAGCGTGAGCTCACGCACCTCGTCGACACCGGGTCCGGAGACCGCCACGTACACCCGCCCCACCGGGTGCCCGTCCTGCGGATCGGGGCCGGCGACGCCCGTCGTGGCCAGGCCCCAATCGGCCCCGCACCGTTCGCGCGCACCACGGGCCAGCGCCCGGGCCACGTCCGGATCAACCGGCCCGCGCGCCGCTAAAAGATCATTCGGGACGCCCACCAACGCGGCCTTCAGCTCTGTCGCATACGCGACGAGCCCGCCCCGGTACACCGCGCTGGCGCCGGGCACGTCGACGATCGTGGCCGCCACGAGCCCACCCGTCAGGGATTCCGCCGTGGCGAGCGTCTCCCCGCGCTTCTTCAACAGGGAGAGGACCGTTCCCGCCGTCATGAGCGGCTGAGGCGGATCGCCCGGATGACGTAGTCGACGCCGGTGACCACCGTGACGACCATCGCCGCGTAGATGACCCACAGCCCGAGGTCGCCCAGCGCGTCGGGCAGGGGCAGCAGCAGCCATCCGATGCCGATGCTCTGCAGCATGGTCTTGAGCTTGCCGCCGGGGCTGGCCGGGATCACACCGTGCCGCAGCACCAGGAACCGCATCGCGGTGATGCCGATCTCGCGCACCAGAATCAGCGTGGTGACCCACCACGGCACCACCCCGTACCCGGAGAGCAGCACCAGGGCCGTGCCGATCAGCGCCTTGTCCGCGATCGGATCGGCGACCTTGCCGAACGACGTCACGAGGTTGAGCCGGCGGGCGATCCAGCCGTCGACGTAGTCGGTGATCGAGGCGACCGCGAACGCGATCGTCGCCGCGATCTGCCACCCCGCGTGCTCCATCTCCCCCATGACGAGGAAGAAGCCGAACACCGGCACCAGCAGCACCCGCAGCGTGGTGAGCGCGTTGGCGATGTTGACCAGCGGAATGGCCGGCACCGGCTGCATCTCCACCTCCACCGGCGCAGCGGCGGGAAGGTCGGACGCTGTCACCGGTTCCGGGATCATGACGGTGCCTTGGAAACGATCTCCACCGGCTCGGCGACCAGGTCGACACCGTCGCTGGCGGTGACCTTCGCCCGGACGAGATCCCCCACGCGCAGGTCGCCGGCGAGCGCACCGCGCAGCGTGGTGGAGCCGTCGATCTCCGGAGCCTGGTGCGCCGCGCGTCCCTCGATCACGCCGCTCTCGATCGCGTCGACGAGCACGTCGACCTCGGTGCCGACGCGGTCCTCCGCGCGCTGGGCGCACAGCGAGTCGGCCAGCTCGGTCATCCGCTCGACCCGCCGCCGGACGGTGGTCGGGCTGACCTTGCCGGTCATGCCGGCCGCCTCGGTGCCGTCCTCGTCGCTGTAGCCGAAGACGCCGATCGCGTCGAGGCGGGCGGCGGTGAGGAAGCCGGCCAGTTCGGTGACGTCGGCGCGGGTCTCGCCGGGGAAGCCGACGATCACGTTGCTGCGGGCACCGGCCTCCGGCGCGTACGCGCGGGCCATCTCGAGCAGGTCGAGGAAGCGGGCGGTGTTGCCGAACCGGCGCATCCGGCGCAGCACCGGCTCGCTGGAGTGCTGGAACGACAGGTCGAAGTACGGCGCTACGCCGGGCGTCGTCGCGATCGTCTCGATCAGGGCCGGCCGGGTCTCGGCCGGCTGCAGGTACGACACCCGCACCCGCACGATGCCGGTGGTGGCCGCGAGTTGGGGGAGCAACTTGTCGAGCGCCCGCGGGTCACCGAGGTCCTTGCCGTACGAGGTGGAGTTCTCGCTGACGAGCACCAGCTCGCGCACCCCCGTGCCGGCCAGCCACTCGGCCTCGGCGAGCACCTCCTCCGGCGGACGCGAGACGAACGCCCCCCGGAAGGACGGGATGGCGCAGAACGCGCAGCGCCGGTCGCAGCCGCTGGCGAGCTTGAGCGCGGCCACCGGACCCTTGTCGAGCCGCTGCCGGGAGACGCGAAGATGGGCCGGCGCGTGGCCGGGAAGTGACACGTCGGCCCGCTTGACCTGCCGCTGTGCGGGTGTGAGCGGCAGCAGGGTGCGCCGGTCGCGCGGCTGGTGGCTGTCGACCTTCTCACCCCGCGCGACCGCGTCGATCGTGGCGGCGATGTCGGGATAGTGGTCGAAGCCGAGCACGGCGTGCGCCTCGGGCAGGGTGTCGGCCAGCTCCTTGCCGTACCGCTCGGCCATGCAGCCGGTCGCGACCACTTTGGCCCCACCGTCGGCGGCGGCCAGCAGCGTGTCGATCGACTCCTGCTTGGCGTCGGCCACGAACCCGCACGTGTTCACCACGACCACGTCGGCCCCGGTGGCGTCGGTGCCTACCGACCAGCCTCCGGCGGAGAGGCGGGCGGCCAGTTCCTCGGAGTCGACCTCGTTACGGGCGCAGCCGAGGGTGACCAGGGCAAGACGGCGTTGGGACACGTGTCGAGGGTACCGGCCTTCGCCGGGCCCGACTCAACCCGAATGCGGACCTGGCGTATCCCCGGCTCGCCAGGCCCGCAGGACCGGACGCGGGCCGCCCGCCTCGACGAACCAGGACACCGCGAACACCACGATGATCGCGCCCAGCATGAGCGCGGCGGACACCAGACCGAGCGGCAGCGCCACCAACGGGATCAGCACGCCGCACATCAGCGCGTACCGGAGCCGGCCCAGCCCCAGCACCAGCAGGAACACCGCGTGTCCGATCAGGTAGAGCAGCACGCCGCCGGCGACCGCCAGCGCGTATTCGATCTTCGCCGCGTCGAACGGATGCCCGATGATCTTCTTGACGCCCGCGGCGAACGCCACGATCCCGAGCAGCATCGGGATGTGTGCCCAGCCGAACGCGTGCACCGCCCGGTACGCCCGGCGGGTGGGGTCGGCGGTGGCCGCCAGCACGTGCTCGGCCCGCTCGTCGTCGCCACCGAAGTAGACCCAGTACATGTAGTAGAGGACGGTGAGCACGAGCATCGCGCCGAACACGATGGACAGGCCGAGGTCGTAACCGCGGACCCCGACGCCGATCGCGATGATCGACTCACCGAGCGCGATGATCACCACCAGGCCGTGCCGCTCGACGAAGTGCCCCGCCGCGATCGAGAACCCGCCGATCGGGCTCAGGTACGGCGTCGCGGCCTGGATCGCGAACGCCAGCGCCCACAGCCCGTACCGCCACGGCCCGGTGAGAATCCCGCCGGCGAGCACCAGCGAGGAGGAGAGCAGGTTCAAGAGGGCGAGCCCGCCGCGCAACGCCCGGAGCACGCCCTCGCCGCCCGCCAGCGCGAACGCGCCGGTGTGCACCAGGTTGACCACCAGGTAGCCGAGGCCGAACAGCCAACCGGCGGCGCCGAACGCGTCCGGTACCGCGAGCGCGACGGCCAGGAAGCTGCCCATGCCCACCAGCAGCAGGACGCGCCGCAGCGGGCTCGACGGGGTCATGGCGTTGGTGAGCCAGGCGTAGGCGGAGTACATCCACCAGATCACGCCGAGCATCAGCGTCACCCGCACGACGCCGATCAGGTCGAGGTGGTCGGCGAGCACCTCGGTGAGCTGGGTGATCGTGAAGACGAAGACCAGGTCGAAGAACAGTTCCAGGGTGGAGACCCGGACCTGCCCGGTTTCCTCCGCAGTCGGTGTCTCTGCTGGCTCAGCCGTCACGCGGCGAGCGTAGCGGGGAACTGATTCCGGAACGTGAAAGCGTCCCGCGTCGGGCCGCTCTCGGCCAGGAGGGCCAGCCGCCGCGCGGCCTCGGCCACCGTCGGCCGCGCACCCTCGTCGACCCACCAGAGCACGAGATGGGGACGCCCTGAGCGCCGGAACCATTCCCGCCGGCGCTGCAGCACGCCGAGGTGATCGGTGCGGTACGTGTACGCGTACAGCGCCTCGATCGACTCCCACACCGTCAGGTTGACGATCACGTCCGGCCCGAACGGCCTTATCGCCGTGGCGTCACCGTTCTCGTCCTGGAGTCGCCACACGAACCCGGGCGAGTTGTCGGCGAGGTCGTTGATCTCGACCAGCAGGTCGACGAAGCCCTTGAGCTCCGGGCTGTCGAGCGGGGCGACCAGCGTCGCGATGTTGAGCTGCGCGATGTGCATGCATCGGAGTTTAAACAACTTCCATTATTTTTTGAAAGGCCTCACACTGGAACACGTGACCGTGGACGCGATCGGGTTGTTGCACGAGCCGGTGCGGCGGGCCGTGTACGAGTACGTGGCCGCCCAGCCCGGCCCGGTCGGGCGCGACGCCGTGGCCGAGGCGGTCGGCGTCGGACGCACGCTCGCCGCGTTCCATCTCGACAAGCTCGCCGGCGGCGGGCTCCTCACGGTGTCGTTCGCGCGGCGTCCGGGCCGCACGGGCCGGCCGGCGAAGCTGTACCGGCGGGCGCCCGGTGAGGTCGCGGTCAGCGTCCCGCCGCGCCAGTACCGCCTGCTGGCCGGCGCCCTGGCCGAGGCCCTGGAGGAGACGGGCGCCGACGCGACGGCCTACGCGGCGGCGCACCGGCGCGGCCGCACCCAGCCCGTGGTCGGTGATCTCGTCGACCACCTGGACGGGCTCGGCTACGAACCGGTCACCGACGACTCCTGTGTCCGGCTGCGCAACTGCCCGTTCGGCACGGTGGCCGAGGAGTTCCCGCCGCTGGTGTGCGGGATGAACCTGGCGCTGATCCGCGGCATGCTCGACGGCGGCGGGATGGCCGAGTCGCGCGCGGAGCTCGACCCGCAGCCGAACGGCTGCTGCGTGCGGATCGCGCTAGTCGCCGCCGCCCGCTCGTAGCGCGTCCAATGCCTCTTCCAGCTCGTCGGGCTTGATCAGGACGTCGCGGGCCTTCGACCCCTCCGACGGTCCGACGATTCCCCGGCTCTCCATGAGGTCCATCAGGCGGCCCGCCTTCGCGAAACCGACCCGCAGCTTGCGCTGGAGCATCGACGTCGACCCGAACTGGCTGGTCACCACCAGCTCGGCGGCCTGGATCAGCAGCTCCAGGTCGTCACCGATGTCCTCGTCGACCTTCTTCTTGGTCGACTCCGGTGCGGCCGTGACGTCCTCGCGGAACTCCGGCTCGCGCTGGTCCTTGCAGAACTTGACGATGTCGGCGATCTCCGACTCGTTCACCCAGGCGCCCTGGATCCGGGTCGGCTTCGACGCGCCCATCGGCAGGAACAGCCCGTCACCGCGACCGATCAGCTTCTCGGCGCCGGGCTGGTCGAGGATGACCCGCGAGTCGGCGAGGCTCGACGTCGCGAACGCCAGCCGCGACGGCACGTTCGCCTTGATCAGGCCGGTGACCACGTCGACGCTGGGCCGCTGGGTGGCCAGCACGAGGTGGATGCCGGCGGCCCGGGCCAGCTGGGTGATGCGGACCACCGAGTCCTCGACGTCGCGCGGGGCGACCATCATGAGGTCCGCGAGCTCGTCGACGACCACCAGCAGGTACGGGTACGGCCGGATCACCCGCTCGCTGCCCGGCGGCGCCTTGATCTGGCCGGCCCGCACCTTGCGGTTGAAGTCGTCGACGTGCCGCACCCCGAACGCGGCCAGGTCGTCGTAGCGCATGTCCATCTCGCGTACGACCCAGTCGAGGGCGTCGGCGGCCTTCTTCGGGTTGGTGACGATCGGGGTGACGAGGTGCGGGATGCCCTCGTAGTTGGTCAGCTCGACCCGCTTGGGGTCGACGAGCAGCAGCCGCACCTCGTCGGGCGTCGCCCGGGTGAGGATCGACACCAGCAGGGTGTTCAGGCACGAGCTCTTGCCCGCCCCGGTGGCGCCGGCTATCAGAATGTGAGGCATCTTCGCGAGGTTGGCGACGACGAACCCGCCCTCGATGTCCTTGCCGAGGCCCACGGTGAGCGGGTGGTGATCGCTGGTCGCCACGCGGGAACGCAGCACGTCGCCGAGGGTGACGTTCTCCCGGTCGAGGTTCGGGATCTCGACGCCCACCGCGCTCTTGCCCGGGATCGGCGACATGATCCGGATGTCGGGCGACTTGACCGCGTACGCGATGTTGCGGGTGAGCGCGGTGATCCGCTCGACCTTGACGCCCGAGCCCAGCTCCACCTCGTACCGCGTGACGGTGGGGCCGCGGGTGAAGTCGGTGACCGCCGCGTCGACGTTGAACTGGTCGAACACGCCCGTCAGGGCCGCGATGACCTCGTCGTTGGCGCGGCTGCGGGCCTTCGGCGCGTCGCCCTTCATCAGGAGGTTCGGCGGCGGCAGCTTGTAGTCGGCGTCGGTGAGCGCGAGCTGTTCGGCCCGGGTGGGCATCGGCGTGTGCTCGGGCGGCGGCTTCTTCGCCTTCGGCTGCGGCTTGCGCGGCAGCGCGACGGTCTCCAACGCCTCGATCGGGCCGGGCATCGACTCGTCGTCGAGGGACAGCTCGTCCCTGACCTCGTCACCGACCTCGGCCAGGGCGCCCTGGCGGCGGCGGGCCGGGCGACGCTTGGCCGCCGGCTCCCCGTCGGACGCCTGGTCGTGGGCGGCCGATCCGTCCTCGTAGTCCTCGTCCTCGTCGTCGGGGAGCCGGCCGAACGCGAGGTCGCGCAGGTCGCGGAAGCGCTGCGGGATCTTGTTGATCGGCGTCGCGGTGACCACGAGCAGGCCGAACACCACGAGCAGCAGGAGCAGCGGCGCCGCGACCCAGCCGGTGACCGCCTTGGCCAGCAGCCCGCCGGTGAACCGGCCGAGCACGCCGCCGGCCTTCTCCATCTTCAGCGGGTCGACCGGCTGCTTGAACACCAGGTGCAGCAGGCCGGCGACGCCGACGATCAGCGCCGACCAGCCGACGACGCCGCGGCCGCGCGGCGGCTCCTCGACCGGCTTGCGCATCAGGCGCACGGCGCCGACCAGCATCAGCACCGGCAGCGTGGCGGCGATGGCACCGAGGAAGAACCGGACGGTGTCGGCGAGCCAGGTGCCGACCGGGCCGGCCGAGTTGAACCAGACCGCGAACGCGAGCAGCACCGCCAGGCCGAGCACGGCGAGGCCGACGCCGTCGCGGCGGTGCTCCGGGTCGAGGTCCTTGGCGGTGGCGGCCTGCCGGCCCACGGCCCGCACCATCCAGCCGAGGATGTGCGCGAGGCCCATCCACAGCGCGATCATTCCGCGGCCGAGCAGCGCCAGCGGGTTGAACCCGCCCCCGGCGGAGGTCCGCCGGCGCGGCGCCACCCGACGGGCCGGTGCGGTCTTCCGCGTGGTCTGCCGGGTCGGTTGGCGGGTGCGCTGGGTCGGCCGTCGAGCCGGTGTGGCCTTGGTGGCCGGGGCACGGCGACGGCTCGGCTGAGAGGTCCTGCCCGCCATAGGTCCCCACGGTAGCGGCGGATCTACAGCGAGACAGTTTCGACTCGCCGCCGCAGGTGCCGCCGGTAGAGATAGGCACCCACCCATGACCCGACCACGGTGACGCCGGCGAGCACCTGCAGCACCAGCGTGAACCGCTCCGGGTACAGCACGCCCTCGATGTACCGGTCGATGAACCCGGCCGACTGCTCCGTCTGCCCCGCCTGCCGGCGCGCCCAGTTCTCCGCCGTGGTGAGCGGACAGGTCAACGGAATCCCGACGACGGCGAGTCCCCAGGCGGCGGCCGCGAGGTGCACCCAGAACACCCGCGGCCACCGCCACACCAGAAACCCGCCGAACACGACAAACGCCAGGTAACCGAAGTGCACGACGAGAATCACACTGACGAGCGCCTCGTACCCCATGCCTATAACTGTCGCAGCCCGCTGGTATGACCTGGATTGTGATCGCGACCGAAGACGGACTGCGCAGGTCGATGTTTACGCACCTCGACCGGTTGGCGGCCGCACATCCCGATGGCATCCCGTCGAGCCTGATCAACTCGTTCATCTATGCGGGCCAACCGCAGCGGCTGATCGTGCAGCCAGGAATCTGGAAGCCGAAGCACCTCTCGGCAGCCCTGAGCATTCGTACGACGTTCGCCCGCTCTCCTGCCGACCGCCCGTACCAAGACGAGGTCGGCGCAGACGGGCTCATGCGATACAAGTACCGGGGCACCGACCCCAACCATGCCGACAACCGAGCGTTGCGGTCGGCCCTGCAGCAGGGTGCGCCGCTCGTCTACTTTGTCGGTGTTGCGAAGAGCGTCTACCAGGCGATTTACCCAGTCTTCTTGTTGACCGAAGAGGCGGCAGAACACCAGTTCGTGGTGGGCATCGACGAACAGCAGGCCCTCCTGCCGGCTCTACGGGGACCCGAACCGGCTGCCGCCCGCAAATATGCACAGCGGTTGTTGAAACTTCGGCTCCATCAGCCGATCTTTCGGGCGCGAGTGCTGCGGGCCTACGGCTCGTCCTGCGCGATGTGCGGCCTGCATCTGCCACAACTGGTCGAGGCCGCGCACATCTTGAGCGACAGCCATCCTCGCGGCGAACCCGTCGTTCCCAACGGCCTGGCGCTCTGCAAGATCCATCACGCCGCCTTTGACGCCAATATCCTCGGAGTCCGGCCGGACCTCATCATTGAGGTCCGGCCAGACATCCTCAGCCAGACCGGCGGCCCGATGTTCAAATACGGCCTTCAGGAGACGCACGGTACGCGTCTTCAGGTGCCGCATCAGGTCTCCGCACGGCCTGACCCCGCTCGGCTTGAAGAGCGCTATCTCGAATTTCGCCGTCAGCCGAGTGTTACGACAGCAGTTGCTCGATGGGGTCCCGCAGGAAGTAGATGACGAAGAGCGCCGCCGCGCCCCACATCAGCGGGCTCACCCGGCGTGCCTTGCCCCGTACCGCCTGGAGCAGGACGTACGCGATGAACCCGGCGCCGATGCCGGTGGAGATGGAGTACGTGAACGGCATGAGCACGATCGCCAGGAACGCGGGGATGGCGATCTCGTAGTCGGTCCAGTCGATGGAGCGGACGGCCGTCATCATCAGGAAGCCGACGACGACCAGCGCGACCGACGCGGCCTCGAACGGCACGATCTCGACGATCGGCGCGAAGAACATCGCCACCAGGAACAGCCCGCCGGTGACGAGGTTGGCCACGCCGGTGCGGGCGCCCTCGGCGACGCCGGACGCCGACTCGATGTACGACGTGTTCGACGAGGTGCTCGCCGCTCCGCCGGCCGCCGCCGCGATCGAGTCGACCAGCAGGATCTCCCGCGTGCGGGGCGGGGTGCCGTCCTCGTTCAGGAGCCCACCCTGCGGACCCGCCTCGTAGCCGACCGCGACCATCGTGCCCATCGTGTCGAAGAAGTCGGTCACCAGCAGGGTGAACACGAACATGATCGCGACCAGCGTCACACCCGAGTCCCAGGCGCCGAGCACGCTGAAGTGCCCGAGCAGCCCCAGGTCGGGCAGGTCGAAGATCTTGTCGGGCAGTTCGGGGACGTTGAGGTTCCACCCGTGCGGGTTGGTCTTCTCCGGTGAGATGAACGTCGGGCCGATCTTGACGATCGCCTCGACGATCACCGCGAGCACCGTGCCGAACGCGATCCCGAGCAGGATCGCGCCCTTCACCCGGCGCACCACGAGGACCAGCGTGACCAGCAGCGCGATCACGAACACCAGCGACGGCCAGCCCACCAGCCGGTTGCCGAGGCCGAGCTGCACGGGTGGCGCACCGGTGCCGGTCGAGCGGACGAACCCGGCGTCGACCAGCCCGATCATCGTCAGGAACAGGCCGATGCCCACCCCGATCGCGATCTTCAACTGGGCCGGCACGGCCCGGAACAGCGCCTCGCGCAGCCCGGTGAGCACGAAGATCGTGATGAGCACGCCCTCGATGACCACGAGGCCCATCGCGTCGGCCCAGGTCATCGTCGGCGCGATCTCGTACGCGACGAGCGCGTTGACGCCGAGGCCGGCCGCCAGCGCGAGCGGGAACCGGGCGACGACGCCCATCAGGATGGTCATGACGCCGGCCACCAGGGCGGTGGCGGCCGCGACCTGCGTCATGTTCAGGTGCGCGCCGTTCTTGTCGGCGCCGCCGCCCAGAATCAACGGGTTGAGGACCACGATGTAACTCATCGTGAAGAAGGTGGCCAGGCCACCCCGGATCTCACGACCCAGGGTGGAGCGGCGCGCGCTGATCTCGAAGTAGCGGTCGAAACCGTTGCGTGGGGGTGCGGGGGGTTCCGGGTCGGGGCCCGGGGGCAGGTCGGAGGCTGCCTCGGTGTGCGCCATGGATTGAAGTTAAGGAACCCCTGTTACAGCCGGATCTCAGACCTCGACGACATTCGGCACGATCATCGGCCGGCGGCGGTACTTCTCGTTCACCCACCGGCCCACCGTGCGCCGCACGAGTTGCTGCAACTGGTGCGGATCGTGGGTACCCTCCTCGGCCGCCCGCAGCAGCGTCTCGGTGATCAGCGGTAACACCGCGTCGAACGCCGCCGGGTCCTCCGAGAAGCCCTTCGCCGAGATCGCCGGCCCGCCGACGACCTTGCCGGTGACCGAGTCGATCACCACCGTGGCCGCGATGAACCCGCCGTCGCCGAGGATCCGCCGCTCGGTGAGCAGCGACTCGCTGACGTCACCCACGGCGAGCCCGTCGACGTACACGTACCGCGAGCGGATGTGCCCCACCAGCCGGGCCACGCCGTCGACCAGGTCGACCACGTCGCCGTCCTCGCACAGCACCACCTGCTCGCGCGGCACGCCCGACTCCACCGCGAGTTCGGCGTGCGCCCGCAGGTGCCGCCACTCCCCGTGCACCGGCATGAAGTTGCGCGGCTTCACCACGTTGAGCAGGTACCGCAGTTCGCCGGCCGGCGAGTGCCCGCTGACGTGCACCTTCGCCACGTCCTTGTGCACCACCACGGCACCGGCGCGGGACAGCCGGTTGATCACCCGGTAGACCGCCGACTCGTTGCCCGGCACCAGCGACGACGCCAGCACCACGGTGTCGCCGGGTGCGATCGTGACGTGCCGGTGGTCGCCGTTGGCCATGCGGCCCAGCGCGCTCATCGGCTCGCCCTGGGAGCCGGTGGACATCATCACGATGCGCTCCGGCGGCAGGTTCAGCGCCTCGTCCATGCCGACGACCAGCCCGGCGGGGATGCGCAGCAGGCCGAGGTCGCGGGCGATGCCCATGTTGCGCACCATCGAGCGTCCGATGAGCGCGACGTGCCGGCCGTGCGCGTGTGCCGCGTCGAGCACCTGCTGCACGCGGTGCACGTGCGACGCGAACGACGCCACGATCACCCGGCCGGAGGCGCCGGCGAAGATGCGGTCGAGCACCGGGCCGATCTCCCGCTCGGGGGTGACGAACCCGGGGATCTCGGCGTTGGTGGAGTCGCTGAGCAGCAGGTCGACGCCCTGCGCACCGAGCCGGGCGAACCCGGCCAGGTCGGTGAGCCGCCCGTCGAGGGGCAACTGGTCCATCTTGAAGTCGCCGGTGTGCAGCACCGTGCCGGCCGGGGTGGTGATCGCCACCGCCAGCGCGTCGGGGATCGAGTGGTTGACCGCGAAGAACTCGCACGTGAACGGGCCCAGCCGCTCGGTCTGCCCCTCGCGCACCGTGAGCGAGTACGGGGTGATCCGCCGCTCGGCCAGCTTCGCCTCGACCAGCGCCAGCGTGAACTGCGAGCCGACCAGCGGGATGTCGGGCTTGTGCGCCAGCAGGTACGGGACGGCACCGATGTGGTCTTCGTGGCCGTGGGTGAGCACGATCGCGTCGACCGCGTCGAGCCGGTCGAGGATCGACTCGAAGTCGGGCAGGATCAGGTCGACCCCGGGCTGGTCGACGTCGGGGAACAGGACCCCGCAGTCGACCACGAGCAGGCGCCCGCCGAACTCGAACAGCGTCATGTTGCGGCCGATGGCGCCCAGTCCGCCCAGCGGGGTGACCCGCAGCCCGGTGGCGGGCAGCGGTGGTGGTCCGTCGAGCTCGACGTGTGCCGCCGTCACCGATCCGCACCCGGGTGCAGATGGGCCATCTGGTCGGCGTCACCGAGAGTCAGCCCGGACGCCGCGCAGTCCTCCCGGATCCGCGCGATCTCCGCCGGGGTCGCCTGGCACAGCGGCAGGCGCACCGGCCCGGCCGGCTTCCCGGCGAGCCGCAGGGCCGCCTTCGTCATGATGACGCCCTGCGTGCGGAAGAACCCGCAGTACGCCGGCAGCAGCTTGTGGTGAAGCGCGAGCGCGCCGGCGACGTCGCCGCTCTCGTACGCCTCGATCATCCGCTTGGTGGGCGGACCGAACAGGTGGGTGGGCACGCCCACCACGCCGACCGCGCCGATCGCCAGCAGCGGCATGGTGACCTTGTCGTCGCCGGAGTAGACGGCGAGGTCGGTGCGGCGGGTGACCCACGCCGTCCCCTCGAAGTCGCCCTTGGCGTCCTTCAGCGCGACGATGCGCGGATGCTCCGCGACCCGGACCAGGGTTTCGGTGGTGATGTCCATGCCGGTGCGACCCGGGATGTCGTAGAGCATCACCGGCAGCCCGGTGGCGTCGGCGGCCTCCGTGAAGTGGTGGATCAGGCCGGCCTGCGGCGGCTTGTTGTAGTACGGGGTCACCACGAGGGTGCCGTGCGCGCCCGCCTTCTCGGCCGCCTTCGCCAGCTCCACCGTGTGGCGGGTGTCGTAGGTACCCACACCGGCGATCACGAACGCCCGGTCGCCGACCGCCTCGAGGACCGCCCGCAGCACGGTGTCCTTCTCGGCGTCGGTGGTGGTGGCCGACTCACCGGTGGTGCCGTTGATGACCAGGCCGTCGTGGCCCTGCTTGTCGACCAACCAGGTGGCGAGCGTTGCGGCGCCGTCGGCGTCGAGAGAGCCGTCGGCGCGGAACGGCGTGACCATCGCGGTGATCAGCCGGCCGAAAGGCCGCCGCGGGTCGGAACTCGTGCGCGTCATACAGACAACCTATCGCCCGCCGATAGCGGTTACGGTCACGACTCCCAGGCGAAGGCGCTGGCCGCGATCTCGGTGCCGTCGGCGAGGGTGGATATCGTGAAGTCGGCGAACACGTTTCCGGCGACCTTCTGCAGTTGCCGCAACGTTTCCACCGCCAGCGCCCGGATCTCGACATCGGCGTGCTCGGTGGCCCGCATCGCGATGAAGTGCCGCCACGCACGGTAATTTCCGGTGACGACGATGCGCGTCTCGGTCGCGTTCGGCAACACGGCACGGGCGGCCTGGCGGGCCTGCTTGCGACGCAGCGTGGCGCTGCCCGCGCCGGCGAACTTCTCCTCCAGCTTCGCGAGCAGGTCGGTGTACGCGTCGACGCTGGCCTGGGTCGCCTGCACGAACAGCTCGTGCAGCTCCGGGTCGGCCGCGATCACGTCGGGCTCGACCATCGCGGCGTCGCGCTCGGGCACGTACCGCTGCGACAGCTGCGAGTACGAGAAGTGCCGGTGCCGGATCAGCTCGTGCGTGAGCGAGCGGGAGATGCCGGAGATGTAGAAGCTGACGGTGCCGTGCTCGAGCACCGACAGGTGCCCGACCTCCAGGATGTGCTTGAGGTACCCGGCGTTCGTGGCCGTCGCCGGGTTCGGCTTGTTCCACGACTGGTAGCAGGCGCGGCCGGCGAACTCGGCGAGCGCCTCGCCACCCTCGGCGTCGGTCGTCCAGGGGACGTCTTCCGGCGGCGCGAAGTGCGTCCATCCGATCATCTGAACCTTGGGGGGCACGATCTCTGGCATGGCGTCACTCTAACCAACCGGCGACCCGTCGCTGAGCAGGTGCTACGGGCGCAACACTTCCAGCTGCAGGTCGGGCTTGAGCCGCCTGATCTCGTCGACCACGGGGTCCGACTTCGGCGACAGGACGATGAGGCGGATCGGCACACCCGGACGGGCCAGCGAATCGGCGATGTTCTGCGTCTCGTCGCTGAACAGGCCCGCGCCGTAGTACATGACCTTGTCGGTGGTGCCGGAGGTCCGCTGGAGCATCGAGAAGAACAGCGAGCTGGTGTACGTCACGTAGAAGTTGTCGGAGAGCACGATCGTCGTGGCGCCCGGGGTGGGCGGGTACTTGCGGTTGAGGTCCATGAGCGTCTTCGCCCACGGCCCGGCCGTGGTCTTCGGCGCACCGGAGTGCCACAGCCGGGCATGCTTCTCGGCCGTTCCCGGCCGCGACGGCATGTCGTCGAGAACCACACCGGCACCGACCGCGATCGCGGCCGACACGAGGACCGCCGGCACCGAGGCCGCGATCAGCTGCCGTCCCCGGAGCCGGGCCGTGTGCCTGCCGACGACCAGGGCGACGGCCCCGAGGCCGACCAGCGCCACGATCAGAACGGAGTGCAGCGCCTTCTCGAAGTAGTAGGGCGACTTACCGCCCGTGGCGGCAACGTATGCCCGCAGGGCGATGGGCAACGCGAGCACGGCGCCCATGAACAGGACGTACGACCGCCACACCCGCAGCCGCCGGACCAGCATCAGGAGGGCGGCGGCCAGCACCAGGCCGAGCGTCAGCAGCATCGCGCGGCTCGCCGCGGACACCGGACCCGGCGCTGAGATGAGGGCGCCGTGCCGGCCGTAGAGCGTGCCGAGGGTGATCGGCACGATGGCCAGCCCGCCGGCGACGACGCCCACGACGAGCGCGAACACCAGATGCGGACGCACCAGCCGGCGCCGGTAGAGCAGCCACCCGCCGGCGGCCAGCGCGGCGGAGGGAAGGAACAACTCGTAGCTGAACCCGATTCCGACCAACAGCGCGCCGATCAGCACCATCTGCTCACGCGGCCGCGACGGGCGCCGGACGATCACGGCGGCGAGGAGCGCCAGCAGGGCCAACCCGAAGATCTCGCTCGGGAAGCCGAAGATCACCATGACCGGGATGTCGCTGTAGATGAGCTCGGTGCCGAGGAACGCGATCAGCGGCAGCCGCCAGGGGCCGAGCAGCGGGCCGGCGATCCATTGGGCGGCCCAGATGATCGCCAGCGCGAGGAAACCGTATGCGGCCAGGAAGAACCAGACGAAGTGGTCCATGGAGCTGACCATGTCGCCGGTACCGGACGACGAGCGGACGAAGCTGTCGAGGACGCCCGCGCTCAGGTGCCACCCGGACGGGTAGTAGCGGAGCAGTTCGAAGAGGTCGGGCACGTCCTGCGGCGTCTGCCAGTACGCGAATCCGCCGATCCGGCGCAGCGTGTCGAAGATCGAGACGTGCCGGGAGACGTCCTCTCCACCGGCTACCAGCATCGCGAGCCGGCCGGTGGAATCGGTGCGGATGTACGGTATCGCCACGTACGCGGCGACACCCAGGGCCGCCACCACGGTGATGCCGTCGGTGAGCGCGGGGCGGGGCAGCCGCGGCCGGCGGCCGGTGAGCACGCTGATCGCGCCGAGCACCGTCAACCCGGTGCCGGCGATCGGGATCGGCTGGAACCCGAACGGCCACGCGGTGAAGAGCAGGCCGGCCGCGCACAACGTGCCGATCAGCAGGGCGGACGCCAGCATGAGCCGGTCGAGCAGGGTGCGCCCGCCGCGCAGCAGGCTCGCGGTGGTGACCAGGACCAGCGGGGGCAGCAGCCAGTCCACCGACAGCAGGTGGGTGACGACCGGAAGCAACCACGCGACGGCGAGCCAGGCACCGACGTGCCGCACGTCGATCCGTCGGCCCTTCGGCGACTCCTGCACGTCGGTTGCGACCTCCGGCGGTCCATCGACCGGTGACCCGACCTGCCGTGACGTAGTCGTCAACTGAACCTTCCTTCGCCCGGATGAGTCCCGTCAACGGCCAACGGTCCAAAGCCAGTACGGGGTCGCAGTTCGCGGATACCGTACACCCCGCGCGCGGGCGCGATCGGCCGCTCCCGGTGCCATGTAGCGTGACCCGGTGCAGCGCCAGATCATCCACCCGTTCTCCCGGGACGAATTCGACGCCATCTACGCGCGGGTGCCACGGCTGACCGTCGAGGTCCTGCTGGAGCTACCCGACGGGCTGGTGCTGGTCCGCCGCGACATCGAGCCGTGCGCCGGGCAATGGCACATTCCGGGCGGCACGGTCCATTTCGGCGAGTCGATGGTTGCGGCCGTCCGCCGGGTCGCGGCGGTCGAGCTCGGCCTCGATGTGACGCCGGGAGAGCTGGTCGGCTACATCGAGTACCCGCAGATGCACGCGAACGGCTACCCCGGCTGGCCGGTGGGGATGGCGTTCACCGCCACGCGTGTCGGCGGCGACCTCCACGGCAGCGACATGGGCGCCGAGGTCGCCTGTTTCCGCCCCGAGCCCGCTTCCGTCCCCGACGACATCATCGCCGAGCAGGGCATATTCCTCCGGCAGTGGTTCGCGCAGCGCGGCTGACATCATTTCGACTTGACGCGACGTCACCATGACGCCATGATGGTGTCATGGACCTCACGCCGTACCTGGAATCGCTTCGCCGCGATCTCGCTGCCGCGGCCGCACCCGCGGGTGAAGCGGCGGCCCGCAGCGCCGAACTGCTGTCGTCCGCGTTGGAGTCGGCGGCCCGGCTGAGCCTGCTCGAGGCGCTGTCCGACGCCGCGGCGGAGATCACCACGAAGCTCGACGGGTCGAGTGTCGAGGTACGGCTCCGCGGTCGCGACGCCGAACTGGTGGTCACCGACGGCGCGCCGGCACAGAGCTCGGCGCCACCGCCGCCACTCGCCGACAGCGGCGGCGACGTCGCCCGCATCACCCTCCGGTTGCCGGAGGTGCTCAAGGAACAGGCCGAACGCGCGGCCACCGAGGAGGGCATCTCGGTGAACGCCTGGCTGGTTCGCGCGGTCGCCGCTGCCCTCCAGGGCTACGGCGGCTGGCCCGGCCCGCCCGGTGCGCCGCCGCCCCCTGGCCCGCCGATGCCACCCGGTCCCGGGTTCTTTCCCGGTCCGGGCGGTCGCGGCCGGCGGCCCCGTCGGATGACGGGCTTCGCACAGGCCTGAGGTCCCACGGCGTTTGTTTCCAGGCCGTCGGCGCGCTCCGGCGTGACGGCCCGACTTTCCGACCCCGAAGGAGCAACCATGCACGAGTTCCAGACCAAGGGCCCGATCGCGCTCTCGCTGCGGCTGAGCGGCGGCGCCGCCACCGTGACGGCCGAGGAGCGCGACACCGCCGTCGTCACGGTCGAGCCCAACGACAACTCCGAAGCGTCTCGGAAGCAGGCCGAAGAAACCCGGGTCGCGCTGGAGGGCGACCGGCTGATCATCCACACGCCCGAGGGCGGCTGGATCTGGCGGCGGGGCAGCGTACGGGTCACCGCGCAGGTGCCCGTCGACAGCGCCTTCCAGTGCACCGTCGCGTCGGCCGACGCGATCCTGGGCGGGCGCTGGCGGGAGGGCAACGCCAACAGCGCGTCCGGCGACCTGGAGATCGGCGCGGTCACCGGGAGCCTCTCGGTGGTCACCGCCAGCGGCGACGTGCGCATCGAGGCGGTCGGCCGCGACCTGAACGTGAAGAGCGCGTCGGGCGACGTCGAGATCGGCTCGATCGGCGGCGACGCGTCACTCACCAGCGCCAGCGGTGACCTGACCGTTCACGACACCGGCGGTTCGGCCACGGCGCGCACCGCGTCGGGCGACATCGAGCTGTCGCGGGCCCGCACCGGCGAGGTCCGGGCTCAGACCGCGTCGGGCGACGTGCAGATCTCGGTGCTGCCCGGCACCGGCGTCTACATGGACGTGAACACGCTGTCCGGCGGCACCCACAGCGACCTCCACGTGGGCGACGCCCCGTCGCCGACCGGCACGTCGAAGACCACGCTGTCGGTGCGGGTGCACACGGCGAGCGGCGACGTGTCGGTGCTACGCGCCCACGCGGCGAACGGCGATGCCCAAATGACCGCGTAGGTCAGACGTAGAACCAGTTGAACGGCTCGAACGGCAGGTTGCGCAGCACCGAGAACGCGGCCCACACGGCCAGCGCGATGCCGAGGGCCCGGAACGACAGGCGCAGCTTCGGCAGTTGCTTGTTGAAGAGCGCGCCGGCCGCCCAGGTCGCGTACGCGTAGAGCAGGAACGGCAGCGCGAACACGAACAGCAAGTGGTGCTGCGCGGCGGCCGCGACGTCGCCGTGCAGCAGGTACCAGGCGGCCCGGGTGCCCCCGCAGCCGGGGCAGTCGAACCCGGTGGTGAGCCGCACCAGGCAGCTCGGCATGTCGCCGGCCCCGCCGTCGGTGGGATTGCTCCACAGCACGTACGCCGACGCGGCGGCGCAGCACCCGGCCAGCACCACCGGCGCGATCCACTTCGGCGTGCGCCGGTTCACCTTCCCGAAGAACGCGGTGACCTTGTCGGGCTCGGCGTAGTACGCCTGGTACGGCCCGTACGGGCTGCCGGGCTGACCCGCGGGCGGGTAGGCGGGAGCCTCGATCGGAGCGCTGCCGATGTTCTCGGGTGCCGCCGGAGCGGGCGGAACTGCGGAGGTCACGGCATTCACGGTACACGGATCTCGGTACCGGGTTGAGCCGCCAACGCGCGGTCGAGATCTGCGGCGAGGTCGCCGGCCACCGGGGTCTCGACGGCGGACAGGCCGAGCCAGCCGGCCAGCCGGCGCAGTTCGGCGGCGAGGGCCTCGGCGACCGCACCGGGTGACGGGTCGGTGCGGGCCGTCGCCGGTTCCAGCCAGGCGGCCGGCACCCGCAGCACGCCGGCCTTGCGGTCGGCCTTCAGGTCGACGCGCGCGGCGAACCGGTCGCCCAGGAGGAACGGGAGCACGTAGTACCCGTGCACCCGCTGCGGCGCCGGCACGTAGATCTCGATGCGGTAGGTGAACCCGAACAGCCGCTCGACCCGGTTGCGCTCCCAGATCAACGGATCGAACGGGCTGAGCAGCGTGGCCGTCGTGACCCGGCGCGGGATCTTCGCCGCCTCGTGCAGGTAGGCCGGCGCCTTCCAGCCCTCCACCCGCACCGGGCGCAGTTCGCCGGCCTCCACCAGTTCGGCGACCGCCGTGCGGGCGGCGGCCAGCGGCAGGCGGAAGTAGTCACGCAGTTCCGGCTCGGCCGCCACGCCCAAACTGGCCGCCGCGCTGCGCACCAGGTCGCGGAACGCCTCGTCGTCGGAGGGCGTGGGCGCGTTGAGCACCGCCGCCGGCAACACCCGCTCGGTGACGTCGTACAGCCGGGCCCACGCCGAGTTGCGCGACGCGGCGGCGACCTCACCCGCGAAGAACAGGTACTCCAGGGCGGTCTTGACCTCGTTCCAGTTCCAGCCCCAGCCGAAGGGCTTCACCCGCTGGGTCGGGTCTTCGATCTCCGCGGCCGCGATCGGGCCGCGTTCGCGGACCTCCTCGAGCACCCGCTTGATCAGCTCCGGCTTCTCCTTCGCCAACCGCGCCGGCGGCCCCCACGAGTGCCCGCGCGCCATCCGCCACCGCATCACCGGATGCAGCGCGACCGGCAGCAGCGACGCCTCGTGCCCCCAGTACTCGAACAACTCGCGCGGTGCCCGGTAGGCCGCCCGATCGAGGAGCGCGACGGGATACGGCCCGAGCCGGCTGTAGAGCGGCATGTAGTGCGCCCGCATGAGGACGCTCACCGAGTCCATCTGCAGCAGCCCCACGCGCCGCAGCACCCGGCGCAGGTGCCGCACGTCGGGCACCCCGCCGGGAGCCGGATCGGTGAACCCTTGCGCGGCCAGGGCGATACGGCGGGCCTGCCGTAGAGAGATCGTGTCCATCGCGAAACACCTTATGACCCGGGTACGACAATTCCCCGGGTCACAAGGTCACGATGACTGTGCCTCGACCGTTACGCCTCAACCAGGCGACGGTCTTCCTGGGCCGGAACCCGGACCGACTTGGTGACGTCGGCCAGCTCCCGGTCGAGCCCGGTGAGTTCGGGCTCCTCGGCCTTCGCCGTGGCCGGCACGGGTGCCAGCGGCACCGCGACCAGCATGATCAGGCTCAGCCACACGTAGGCGTTGCTGCCCAGCCAGCCGTACCACGTCTCGAACTTGCCGTTGAAGGCCCACACCAGCCGGCTGCACATCACCGCGTAGGTGACCGCGGCGAGGCCGAGCAGCCAGTTGCGGCGCCGCTTCGACAGGCCCTTCACCAGCCCCCGGTCGACCAGCAGGATCATCGCCGGCAGCACCCACACGAGGTGGTGCACCCAGGTGATCGGGCTGATCAGCACGCCGACGATGCCGGTGAGCGCCAGGCCCATCGCCTCGTCGCCGCGCCGGGCGGCCTGCCGCGACCGCCACGCCCACACCGCGAGCGTCGCGAGCACCAGCAGCCCCCACGTCGCCGTGGACGGCTGGACGGAGTCCCACCGGTGCACGACACCGTTGAGCGACTGGTTCGACACGAACGAGTTCTCACCGACCCGGCTGGTGTTCCACAGCGCGTCGGTCCAGAAGATCCGGGACGCGTCGGGCGCCACCGCACCGGCGAGCACGGTGGCCGCCATCATGGTGCCGCTGGCGACGGCCGCGGCGCGGAACCGCTTCGTGATCACCAGGTAGATGATGAAGATGCCCGGCGTGAGCTTGATCGCGGTGGCCAGACCGATGCCGACGCCCGCGACGCTGCGGTTGTACCGCACCAGGAACAGCACGTCGGCCGCGACGAGCACCAGCAGGATCGCGTTGACCTGGCCGAAGAGGAACGTCTCGCGCATCGGCTCGAACGCGACCGCGAGCGCCGCCGCGATGCCCAGCACGAACCACGGCGACCAGCCGTTGCGGCGCGCCATCGGCTCGACCAGCCAGTAGATCACCGCGAGCGCGGCGCCGACCGTGAGCAGCAGGCTGATGACGATCGCGACGTGCCAGCCGACGTAGGCCATCGGCAGCATGGTGAGCGCGGCGAACGGCGGGTACGTGAAGCCGTACTTGGTGCCCGGCAGCAGGTAGTCGTAGATCTCGCCGTTGCCGGCGACCCAGTGGTTCATCGCGCCGAAGTAGACCCGAAGGTCGAAGAAGCCGTGCCGCACCGCGAACGCGGCGTCGAACGCCACCGCGGCGACGAACAGCCCGAAGACGATCGCCGCCTGACGCGTGCCCCGGCGCCTCGTCCACTCAGGCAGCCGGGCAGGCAGCTGCCGCAGCCGTGCCGGCATCGGAGCCGACCGCTGTGCAACCTGTTCCCGCGTTGACACGCCTGTGCCCTCCTCGTTGCGACCGTCTCTGACTGCCCACAAAAACAACGACCGAATCACATTCGTCGCCGTCCGCGTCAAGGGTGGGGCGCGGCGCGCCACCCTGCACGTCTCGTTACGAAACCGGTACGTACCCTTTGCTTTGTGGTGCTGTGTTACGTCCGGGTTGCGACACCCGAAGATTCGGGCGAAATTGCCCGTATCCAACTAACGACCTGGCAGGTCGCCTACAACCGTTTCATACCACGCACAGTGATCGATGAACTTGAACTGGACTGGATCACACGGCAATGGGAAGCCGCAGTGACATCTCCTCCAACATCACAGCATCGTGTGCTGGTCGCGGTTGAGCAGGCGGAAAAGCCTGGCACGAAACCGGGAACAGCCTACCGTGCGGGGTTTGCCGCGTCAGGCCCGGCGGACCCGTCGGCCCTCGCCCCTGACGAGAATCACAACGCGCTGAGTGACGGAACAGTTGCGGTCACCGAGTTGATGGTCGAGCCGCGATGGGGGCGCCGGGGGCACGGCAGCCGGTTACTCAGCGCATCTGTGGATCACTGGCGGCAGGACGGATACGACACCGCCGTGGCCTGGGTGTTCAGGGACGACGCGGCCACGGTGAGCTTTCTCACCGCGGCCGGTTGGGCACCCGACGGGGCGGCCCGTGCGCTGGACGTGGACGACCTTCTCGTCCCCCAGATTCGATATCGAACCCGTCTCTAATGGCTCCGAAAATTCACAGGAGAGAATTCAGCCCCACCGTCAGTCCGGGGCGGTTGCGGACGGCGCGCACCGCCAGCAGAACCCCGGGCATGAATGAGACCCGATCGTAAGAATCGTGCCGCAGGGTCAGCGTCTCGCCGGTGCCGCCGAACAGCACCTCCTGGTGCGCCACGAGGCCCGCTGAGCGCACCGAGTGCACCCGCACCCCGCCGACGCTCGCCCCGCGGGCGCCGTCGAGCTCGTCGGTGGTGGCGTCCGGGATCGGGTCGCACCCGGCGGCCTCCCGGGCGGCCGCGATCAGTTCGGCGGTGCGCACCGCGGTGCCGCTGGGCGCGTCGACCTTCTTCGGGTGGTGCAGCTCGACGATCTCCACCGAGTCGAAGTAGCGCGCGGCCCGCTCGGCGAACTCCATCATCAGCACCGCGCCGACGGCGAAGTTCGGCGCGACCACCACGCCGAGGCCGGGCTTGTGCGCCAGCCACGACGCGACCCGGTCGAGCCGGGCCTGCGAGAAGCCGCTCGTGCCGACGACCGCGTGCACGCCCTGCTCGACGCACCAGTGCAGGTTGTCCATCACGATGTCGGGGGTGGTGAAGTCGACGACCACCTCGGCACCGGCGTCGGTGACGATCGACAGCCCGTCGCCCTGGTCGACCATCGCGACCAGTTCCATGTCGGGCGCGGCGTCGACGGCCCGGCACGCCTCGGTGCCCATCCGTCCGCGCGCGCCCAGTACCCCGACCCGCAGTGGTTCAGTAGTCACCGCAGTAATTTACCGGTCAGGCAACGGCGGAGCTGAAGTCCCGGTCGTCGAAGGGACCGATGACCGCCAACGACGGCCGGCAGTCCAGCAGTTCGGCGGCGATCACGGCGACCTCCTCGGTGGTGACCCCGTCGACGCGCGTCAGGATCTCGTCGACCGACAGCAGGTCGGGGTGCAGCAGTTCGCCCTTGCCCAGCCGGCTCATCCGGGACCCGGTGTCCTCCAGCCCGAGCACCAGCGAGCCCTTCAACATCCCCTTGCCGCGGGCGACCTCGGACTCGGTGAGACCGCTCGCCGCCACCTTCGCCAACTCGTCGCGGGTGATCGCGAGCACCTCGTCGACCTTGCCCGGGGCGCAGCCCGCGTAGACGCCGAAGAGCCCGGCGTCGGCGTACAGCGACGTGAACGAGTAGACCGAGTACGCGAGCCCGCGCTTCTCCCGGATCTCCTGGAACAGCCGGCTCGACATGCCGCCGCCGAGCACGTTGTTCAGCACGCCGAGCGCGAACCGCCGCTCGTCACGGCGCGCCAGACCGGCACAGCCGAGCACCAGGTGCGCCTGTTCGGTGTCCTTGTCGAGCAGCACGACCTGCCCCGTACGGGCCACGACGAGCGGGGAGTCCGCCCGGGTGGGTGCCGCTGCGCCCGTCCCCTCGAACCCGCGACGGCCCGACAGCCCCGCGACCACGCCGGCCACGACGGTGTCGTGGTCGAGATTCCCGGCGGCGGCGATGACGATCGACGGCCCGGTGTAGCGGGCCCGGTAGAAGTCGTTGATCTCGTCGCGGGTGAGCGCGCCGATGGTGCGGGCCGACCCGCTGATGCGCTGGCCGAGCGGGTGGTCGGCGAACACGGCCTCGGTGAACAGGTCGTGGACCTCGTCACCGGGCTCGTCGTCCTGCATCGCGATCTCTTCGAGGATCACGCCGCGCTCGGTCTCGACGTCGCCGGCCGCGAGCACCGAGTTGGCCACCACGTCGCACATGACGTCGACCGCGAGCGGCAGGTCGGCGTCGAGGATGCGCGCGTAGTAGCAGGTGTACTCCTTGGTGGTGAACGCGTTGGTCTCGCCGCCCACCGCCTCGATCTGGCTGGAGATGTCCATCGCCGAGCGCTTCTCGGTGCCCTTGAAGAGCAGGTGCTCCAGGAAATGCGAGACGCCCGACTGCGCCGGCCCCTCGTCGCGGGCGCCGACACCCACCCAGACCCCGACCGCCGCGCTGCGCATCGTCGGGATCGCCTCGGTGAGGACCCGCACGCCGTTCGGAAGGACGGTGCGGCGCATGGAATCAGTCTCGTTCAATGTTCCTGCTCGGGGGTGAAGGGGATGGGAGACGCCGGGGCGCCCCGAATGTAGTCGAGGCGCCCCGGGTCGTGCCTGTCGTGCCTGTCTTGCCTGGCTCGCGGGGCTTCCGCGAGCAGGACGGTCAGTCGCGGCGCTGACGCCGACGGCGGAACTCGCCGCCCTCGTCGCCGCTGCCGCCTTCGCCGCCGGCCTCACCACCGGTGGGGGCAGCGGTGGGGCCGCCGCCCTCGCCGGCCGGCGCGTCCGTGGCGGCGGCGCGCGGAGCACCGTCACCCCGGTCGCTGCGCTCGCGGCGCGGACCACGGTCGCCGCCGCGGTCGCCACGGTCGCGCGGGCCACGGTCGCCACGGTCGCGGCGCGGGCCACGGTCGCCGCCGCGGTCACCGCCCCGGTCGCCGCCGCCACCCTCGGCCGCCGGAGCGACCTCGCCGTCGGCGCGCACCTTGTCGAGGTAGACCTTGCCGCGGGCGTCGATGTCGGCGATCTGGACCTCGACCTTGTCGCCGACGTTCAGGAAGTCCTCGACCCGCTCGACCCGCTTGCCCTCGCCCACCTTGGAGATGTGCAGCAGGCCGTCGCGGCCGGGCAGCAGCGAGACGAACGCGCCGAACGCGGCCGTCTTCACCACTGTGCCGAGGAAGCGGTCGCCCACCTTCGGCAGGGTCGGGTTGGCGATCGCGTTGATCCGCTCGACCGCCGCCTGCGCCGACGGGCCGTCGGTGGCGCCGACGTAGATCGTGCCGTCGTCCTCGATGGTGATGTCGGCGCCGGTCTCGTCCTGGATCGCGTTGATCATCTGACCCTTCGGGCCGATGACCGCGCCGATCTTGTCGACCGGAATCTTGACGGTGGTGACGCGCGGCGCGTAGTCGGACATCTCCGCCGGCGCCGCGATCGCCTCCTCCATCACGTCGAGGATGGTCTGGCGCGCCTCGTGTGCCTGCTGCAGCGCGGCGGCGAGCACGTCGGACGGGATGCCGTCGAGCTTGGTGTCGAGCTGCAGCGCGGTGACGTACTCCCGCGTGCCGGCGACCTTGAAGTCCATGTCGCCGAACGCGTCCTCGGCACCGAGGATGTCGGTGAGGGTGACGTACTGCGTCTTGCCCTCGACCTCGTCGGAGATCAGGCCCATCGCGATGCCGGCGACGGCCGCCTTCAGCGGGACACCCGCCGACAGCAGCGCCATCGACGACGCGCAGACCGAACCCATCGAGGTGGACCCGTTGGAGCCGAACGCCTCCGACACCTGCCGGATCGCGTACGGGAACTCCTCGCGGCTCGGCAGCACCGGGATCAGGGCCCGCTCGGCGAGCGCGCCGTGCCCGATCTCGCGCCGCTTCGGCGCGCCGACCCGGCCGGTCTCGCCGACCGAGTAGGGCGGGAAGTTGTAGTTGTGCATGTACCGCTTGGACTTCGCCAGGCCGAGCGTGTCGAGCGTCTGCTCGAGGCGGAGCATGTTCAGCGTGGTGACGCCCATGATCTGGGTCTCGCCGCGCTCGAACAGCGCCGAACCGTGCACCCGCGGCAGCACGCCGATCTCCGCGGTGAGCGGACGGATGTCGCGCGGGCCACGCCCGTCGATGCGGACCTGCTCGCGCAGGACGCGGGCGCGCACCTCGTTCTTGGTGAGCGACCTGATCGCCGCGGAGAGCTCCTTCTCGCGCCCCTCGAACTGGGCGCCGAGCTGCTCGATGGCGGCGGCCTTGACCTTGTCGAGGGCCTCCTCGCGCTCGGCCTTCGGGGCGATCTTCAGCGCCTCGGCGACCTGCGCCCGGACGGCGCCGGCGACGGCCTCGTAGGCGTCGTCGGCGTACTCGTGGAAGGTCGGGTACTCCTGCACCGGCTTCGCCGCGACCTCGGCCAGCTCGCTCTGCGCGCGGCACAACTCGCGGATGGCCGGCTTCGCGGCCTCCAGGCCGGCGGCCACCACGTCTTCGGTGGGTGCCGCGGCACCGGCGGCGACCAGAGCGATGGTGTGCTCGGTGGCCTCGGCCTCGACCATCATGATCGCCACGTCACCGTCGGGCAGCGCGCGCCCGGCGACGACCATGTCGAACGTGGCCTTGGCGATCTCGTCGTTGGTGGGGAACGCGACCCACTGGCCCTCGACGTGCGCCATGCGGGTGGCACCGACCGGGCCGCTGAACGGCAGGCCGGACAGCTTCGTCGACATCGACGCGGCGTTGATCGCCACGACGTCGTACGGGTGCTGCGGGTCGAGCGCCAGCACCGTCTCGACGACCTGGACCTCGTTGCGCAGGCCCTTCACGAACGTGGGCCGCAGCGGGCGGTCGATGAGCCGGCAGGTGAGGATCGCGTCTTCGCTCGGCCGGCCCTCGCGGCGGAAGAACGAGCCGGGGATCCGCCCGGCCGCGTACATCCGCTCCTCGACGTCGACGGTGAGCGGGAAGAAGTCGAACTGCTCCTTCGGCGCCTTGCTGGCCGTGGTGGCCGAAAGCACCACGGTGTCGCCCAGCTGGGCGAGCACCGAACCGGCGGCCTGACGAGCCAGGCGACCGGTCGAGAAGATCACTTCGCGGGTGCCGCGCGCACCGTTGTCGATCACTGCGCGGGATTGGTGGGTGCCGAGAGTGGTCGGCTGGGTCATGTGGGTGTGTACTCCTTCGATCAGTTCTTCGAAAGGTGCCCCACCCAGAGCGACCGGCCGCCGGTCTTCGATCGAAGCTCGCGGGTCCTACGTTTCAAGGTCCGAAAGCCACTACCGAGGACCGGTGCACCGTCGCTCACGGGGCGTAAAGCACCAGTGTTACAGAAAACAAGAGGGAGCGGCGAGTTACGCCGCTCCCTCGAGGCCTATCGACGCAGGCCAAGCCGCTCGATGAGCGACCGGTACCGGGCGATGTCGGTCTTCTGAAGGTAGTTCAGCAGCCGGCGACGGCGGCCGACCAACAGGAGCAGGCCGCGGCGGCTGTGGTGGTCGTGCTTGTGCTCCCGGAGGTGGTCGGTGAGGTCGCGGATCCGCTTGCTCAGCATCGCGACCTGAACCTCCGGCGAGCCGGTGTCGCTTTCGCCGGTCTTGTACTCCGAGATGATCTCGGTCTTCTGGGCGGTGTCGAGCGCCATGTTCTCCCTTAAATCTGTTTACCGGGTGTGCCCGGGCCCGCGGCGTCGGGCAGGCATCCGGGCTTCGCGCCATCTCAGAAGGCACGACGAACCGCCGGATCAGCCGGCGGACTCCTCCACGGTACCAGGTTCACTGAGGAGACTTCTGGTGCGGGCGACGTCGTCGTTGATCTGTTCCACCAGCGGCGGCAGCGAGGTGTAGGTGCGCTGCTCGCGGAGCCGTTCGACGAAGTCGAGCGCGATCCGTTCGCCGTAGATGTCGGCGTCGAAGTCGAGGATGAACGCCTCCACGCGCCGCTCCCGGCCGGAAAAGGTGGGGTTCGTCCCGATCGACACGGCACCCACCCGGTTGGTGTCGCTGGGCGTGGGGTGCCCGATCGCGACCCGCGCGGCGTAGACGCCGTCGGCCGGCACGGCCGCGTACTGGCTGCTCATGAGGTTCGCGGTCGGGAAGCCGAGTTGGCGCCCCCGCTGGTCGCCGCGGACCACCACGCCCTCCAGGCGATGGGGGCGCCCGAGCGCGGCGGCCGCCGCGCCCACGTCACCCGCCGCGATCAGCGAGCGGATGTAGGTGGACGAGAAGACGGTGTCACCGGCCGCCACCAGCGGCGCCTCCTCGACCCCGAACCCGAACGTCCGGCCGAGCCGGCGCAGCAGGTCGACGTCGCCGGCGGCCTTGTGGCCGAAGCGGAAGTTCTCCCCCACCACCACGAAGCCGGCGTGCAGGGTGTCGACGAGCACGTCGTGCACGAAGCCCTCGGCCGACAGCTTGGAGAAGTCCAGCGTGAACGGGATGACGCAGAGGGCGTCGACGCCCAGCCCGGCGATCAGTTCGGCCTTACGGCTGGGCTCGGTGAGCACCGCCGGATGCGACCCGGGCCGCACGACCTCGGCCGGGTGCGGGTCGAACGTCATCACGACGGCCGGCACGCCGGTCTCCCTGGCCCGCTTCACGGCGTGCCCGATGATCTGCTGGTGCCCGCGATGGACACCGTCGAACACGCCGATGGTGACGACCGACCGGCCCCACCCGCCCGGCACCGAGTCCAGACCCCGCCACCTGAGCATCAGTCTCCTCCCACGAGCACGACCTCGGGACGGGCCCGCCCGTCCCGCTCGGACACCACGGCCAGCACCTCGCCGGCCGGATCGAACACGGCGTACGGGCCGGCGATGCCGACCGTCGCCAGCGGACCGCCATGTCGCAGCGTGCGCGTCTCCGCCTCGGTGGCGTCGCGGCGCGGCAGGAGCCGGGCGGCGGCGGCCGAGATGTCGAGGTTGATCGGATTCTCGGCCAGCTCCTCGAGCGTGGCCGCCTCGGCCAGCGTGAAGCCGCCGACGGCGGTGCGCCGCAACGCCGTGAGGTGCCCGCCGGTCTTGAGGTCGGCGCCCAGGTCGCGGGCGAGCGCCCGGATGTAGGTGCCGGACGAGCACTCGACGTCGACGTCGAGGTCGATCACGCCGTCACCCCGGCGGGTCGCCAGGAGGTCGAACCGCGACACCGTGACCGGCCGCGCGGCCAGTTCGACCGCCTCGCCCTTGCGCACCTTGGCGTAGGCCCGCACGCCCTTGATCTTGATCGCGCTCACGGCGCTGGGCACCTGCTCGATCGCGCCGGTCAGGGCGGCGATCCCCTGCGCGACAAGATCATCGGTGACGCCCGAAGCGTCGGCGCTCGACGTGACCTCGCCCTCGGCGTCGTCGGTGATCGTCGACTGGCCCAGCCGGATCGTTCCGAGGTACCGCTTGGTGCTGCCGACCACGTAGGTGAGCAGGCGGGTCGCCCGCTCGACCCCGAGCACGAGCACGCCGGTGGCCATCGGATCGAGCGTGCCGCCGTGCCCGACCCGGCGGGTACGGGCCAGCCGCCGAACCCGGGCGACCACGTCGTGCGACGT
Source organism: Virgisporangium aurantiacum (assembly GCF_016863635.1). GTDB lineage: Bacteria > Actinomycetota > Actinomycetes > Mycobacteriales > Micromonosporaceae > Virgisporangium > Virgisporangium aurantiacum. The sequence continues at coordinate 366,374 of NZ_BOPG01000003.1, forward strand.
CATTCCGGCCGGCTTGTCGACGACGACGATGCCCCCTCTGCTCACGGGGTCACAGCGTGCCACACGGGGTTACACCGTCGCGCCCACCCTGGCCCAGCGACCGCTTCGCACCCGCAGCAGCATGCCGGCCAGGCGGGCCAGGATGAACAGGGTCAGCGCGGCCCACACCCCGCCCAGGCCGAGGTCGAGCCGGCCGGCCAGCAGCGCACCCGGCATGAACACCCCGAAACCGGCCACGATCGTCAGGTTGCGCAGGAACCGGGTGTCGCCGGCGCCGAGCAGCACGCCGTCGAGCGCGAACAGGAGGCCCGCGAACGGCTGCATGGCCACGAACCACGGCCAGGCCAGCAGCGCCTGGTCGATCACCGCCTGGTCGTCGGTGAACAGGCCGGGCAGCACCGCGGCGCCGGCGCCGATCACCACGGCGAAGCCCACGCCGGTGACGATGCCGACCAGCGCGACCCGTCGGGCCAGCCAGCGCGCGCCGTCGGCCCGGCCGCCGCCGAGCTCCGCGCCGACCAGCGACTGCGCGGCGATCGCCACCGCGTCCTGGGCCAACGTGCAGAACATCCACAACTGCAGCGCGATCTGGTGCCCGGCCACCGCCGCCGACCCGAAGCTCGCCGCGACCGCGGTGGCGCTGAAGAACGACCCCTGCATGGCGGCGCCGCGCAGCAGCAGGTCACGGCCCATCACGAGCTGGCCGCGCAGCACCGCGAGGTCGGGCCGCAGCGGCGCGCGCTCGCGCATCAGCGCCCGCAGGAACAGCAGGCCGCTGAGCGTCTGCGCGACGGCGTTCGCGATCGCCGAACCCACCAGGCCGAGCCCCGCCGGGTAGACCAGGATCGGGCAGAGCACCGCCGAGAGCAGGCTCGCCGAGAGCACGTAGTAGAGGGGACGCCGCATGTCCTGCACGCCGCGCATCCAGCCGTTGCCGGCGGTGGCCAGGAGCAGGCCGGGCGCGCCGAGCGCGGCGACCCGGAGCCAGGTGGTGGCGGCGTCGGCCACCTCGGCGTCCCCGCCGGCCATGGCCCTGCCCAGCGGACCCGCACCGATCTGCGCGACGAGCGCGACCAGCACGCCGAACCCGAACGCCAGCCACGATCCCTGCACGCCCTCGGCGATGGCCTCGGCCCGCTGGCCGGCGCCGAAGCGGCGGGCCACCCGGGCGGTGGTGCCGTACGAGACGACCGTGCCGAGCCAGGCCGCGATCGTGAGCGCGCTGCCGCCGATGGCCAGCCCGGCCAGCGGCACCCGGCCCAGGTGACCGACGACGGCGGTGTCGACCAGCACGTACGTCGGCTCGATGGCCAGCACCACGAGCGCCGGCAGGGCGAGCGCGGCCACCCGGCGCATGGTGGGCTCGGTGGTCATGCCCCCGATCCTGCCGGCACCCCGTAAGGCCTCACAACCCTTACAGCACTTACTGGGACGTGGCACCGGACACGCCTGTGGACGCCCACCGGCGGTGGGCGTCCACGATCAGGCAGATGTGTGTCTAGTAGCGGCGGTCCATCGAGGCCTGCAGCGCGGCGCGGGCACTCTCGCGCTCGGTGGGCTCGGGCTTGGGCTGCGGCTTCGGCTTTTCAGACATGGCGAAGTCTCCTTGGACGTCTCCGGTGACACGGGCGGTCGCGCGGCCGGCGCTGAAGGACGGCCGCTGAACACGGTGCGTGGTGACCGGGATCGCCGGTGCACTCACGGCGGGAGCGGGCCAGCCTGGTGGGCCGGCCATGGAGACCGAGATAGCGGTTGTGCACACCCTCGACTTGCTCCCCCTCGCGGCCAGCAGTGCATCCCGCGGCGGGGAGCTGGCCTGCTATGGGGAGCAGATCCCGCCGCGACGGCGAAGGATAAGTACGACGGTGCGCATGCGATCTAAACTATCGTTTAGTTCCACCATGTGCGCGCTGTTCCCGGCAACTGAGACACCGAAAGGGCGTCGGTTTCCCGACGCCCCCTCGATTTGACAGCTGGATCAGCCCTCGCGGGCGGCCGTCACCTCGTCGTCTTCCGACTCTTCGGTCTTGTAGGGGTTCGCGCCGGCCGCGTACTGCTTGCCGGCCGCGAGGCGCTGCACCTCGGCGTCGGCGGTGCGGGCGGCCGCGAGCAGCTCGTCGATCTCCTTGACGTGCTCCTGCACGTCGTCGTGCACGAACGCCAGCGACGGCGAGTGCCGCAGCCCCATCGCCTTGCCCACCGTGCTGCGCAGCAGCCCCTTCGCGCTCTCCAGGGCGGCTGCGGTGCCGGCCTGCGCGGCCGCGTCGCCGAACACCGTGTAGAAGACGGTGGCTTCGCGCAGGTCGGCGGTGATCCGGGCATCGGTGATCGTGATCATCCCGAGGCGGGGGTCCTTGATCTGGGTGCGAACGACCGAAGCAACCAGTTCGCGCACACGCTCCGCGTGGCGACGCACCTTGGCAGGGTCAGACATCTCCCTCACCTCCTGATCAGACGACAATCCGTACGGTTTACGAGCGTACCCAGCCCGGCGGATTAGTCATCGTCGCCGTGCAGGCGGCGTCGCACCGACAGCATTTCCACTTCCGGGCGCGCGGCCACCAACCGCTCACACCGGTCCAATACGTCACGAACGTGGGCAGGCTCGGCCGCGACCACCGCGACCCCGATGGCGGCCCGGCCGTGCAGGTCGAGCGAGTCGACCTCCGCGACCGCCACCTCGAACTTCCGCAGCGCGGCGATGATCGGCCGCACGTAGCCGCGCTTCTCCTTCAACGACCGGCTGTCACCCGGGAGCAGCAGGTCGAACTCGGCAGTACCGGTGAACAATCAATTCCCTCCGTGAGAGGCGACAAAGGCCCGGCCGAATGTACCGGCCGGGCCCTGTCACATCGATGTTATGCCCGAGGCTTCTCGCGCATCTCGAACGTGTCGATCACGTCGCCGACCTGGATGTCGTTGTAGTTACCCAGGTTGATACCGCACTCGAAGCCCTCGCGGACCTCGGTGGCGTCCTCGGTGAACCGCCGCAGCCCCACGACCGTGAGGTTGTCGGCGACCACCGCGCCGTCGCGGAGCAGGCGCGCCTTGCCGTTACGGCGGATGAGGCCGTTGCGCACCATACAACCGGCGATCGTGCCGAACCGCGACGAACGGTAGATCTCGCGCACCTCGGCACTGCCCAGCTCGACCTCTTCGAACTCGGGCTTGAGCATGCCCTTGAGGGCCGACTCGATCTCCTCGATGGCCTGGTAGATGACCGTGTAGTACCGGATCTCCACGCCTTCGCGCTGGGCGAGGTCCTTCGTACGGCCTTCCGCCCGCACGTTGAACCCGATGATGATCGCGTCGGACGCGCTGGCCAGGTTGACGTCGTCCTGAGTGACCGAACCGACGCCGCGGTGGATGATCCGCAGCGACACCTCGTTGGAGATCTCCAGCTTGACGAGCGCATCCTCCAGCGCCTCGACCGAACCCGAACCATCGCCCTTGAGGATGAGGTTGAGGCTGGTCTTCTCGCCGGCCTTGTAGTCGTCGAAGATCTCTTCCAGGGTGCGGCGACGTCCGCTGATCGCCATCTCGGCCGCGCGGCGGCGAGCCTGCCGCTGCTCGGCGATCTGGCGGGCGGTGCGGTCGTCGTCGGCGGCCAGGAACGTGTCACCCGCGCCGGGCACGGCCGTGAGGCCGAGCACCAGCACCGGCTGCGACGGAACCGCCGTCTCCATCGGACGCATGTTGTCGTCGAGCATCGCGCGGACGCGCCCGTGGGCCCGGCCGGCGACGATCGAGTCACCGATGTTGAGCGTGCCCTTCTGCACCAGCACCGTGGCCACCGGACCGCGACCGCGGTCGAGGTGGGCCTCGATCGCGATGCCCTGTGCCGGCCCGTCGATCGGTGCCCGCATGTCGAGCGCCGCGTCGGCGGTGAGCAGCACCGCTTCGAGCAGGCCGTCGATGTTGATCCGGCTCTTCGCCGAGATGTTCACGAACATCGTCTCGCCGCCGTACTCCTCGGCGACCAGGCCGTACTCGGTGAGTTGCTGCCGCACCTTGTCGGGGTTGGCGCCATCCTTGTCGATCTTGTTCACCGCGACCACGATCGGCACCTCGGCCGCCTGGGCGTGGTTGAGCGCCTCGATCGTCTGCGGCATGACGCCGTCGTCGGCCGCGACCACCAGGACCACGATGTCGGTGGCCTGGGCACCACGGGCACGCATGGCGGTGAACGCCTCGTGACCCGGGGTGTCGATGAACGTGATCGCGCGGTCTTCACCCTCGTGCTCGACGTGCACCTGGTACGCGCCGATGTGCTGGGTGATGCCGCCGGCCTCGCCCTCGACCACGTTGCTCGACCGGATCGCGTCGAGCAGCTTGGTCTTACCGTGGTCGACGTGACCCATGACGGTCACCACGGGCGGCCGGCTGACCAGCCGCTCCTCGTTGACCTCCGCGTCGAGGTCGATGTCGAAGCGGGCGAGGATCTCGCGGTCCTCGTCCTCCGGGCTGACGATCTGCACCACGAACCCGAGGTGCTCGCCGAGCAGCTGGAGCGTCTCGTCGGTGCACGACTGGGTGGCCGTCACCATCTCGCCGAGGTTGAACATCTCCTGGACGAGCGAGCCGGGGTTCGCCGCGATGCGGTCGGCGAAGTCGGACAACGACGCGCCGCGCGGCAGCCGGACCGTCTGGCCCTGGCCGCGGGGCGCACCCGAACCCATCGTGGGCGCGGAGAGGTTGTCGAACTCTTGACGCCTCTGCTTCTTCGACTTGCGACCGCGGGTGGGCCGGCCACCGGGACGCCCGAAGGCACCCGCGGCACCGCCGCCACGACCACGACCGCCACCACCCGGACGACCGGGAGCGCCGCCACCGGGGGCACCGCCACCGGGACGGAAGCCGCCGCCGGCACCAGCACCGCCACCGCCGCCGGGGCCGCCGCGGAAGCCACCGCCACCGCCGCCACCACCGGGACCGCCACGGAAGCCACCGCCACCGCCGCCACCGCCGGGACGACCGGCACCGCCGCCGCCACCACCGGGACCGCCGCGGAAACCACCGCCACCGCCACCGGGACGACCGGCACCGCCGCCGCCACCACCGGGACCACCGCCGGGACGCGCGGGCCGCTGGCTCGGCATCTGCGACGGGTTCGGCCGGGGGCCGCCCATCGACGCCGGGCTGGGCCGCGGCGGCATGGACCCCGGGTTGGGCCTGGGAATGGAGTTCGGCGTCGGCCGACCGCCACTGGCAGCCGGGTTGATGCCGAACGGGTTGTTGCCGCCCCGCGCCGGCGGACGCGGCGCGCCGCCGCCGGGACGCGGTGCGCCACCGGGTGCGGGTGTGCCACTGGCCGGACCCGGACGCGGGCCGGGCCGCGGAGCACCGGTGCCGGGCTGGCCACCGGACGGACGACGGGTCGTCTCGTGCTGCCGGGCCGCCTGCGCGGCACGGACAGCGGCCTCCTGCTCGGCCTTCAACGCCGCGGCGCGCGCCTCTGCGGCCGCCACCTCGATGTCGTGGGCACTCGCCGGCTTGACCACGGGTGCGGCCGGCGTGACCGGACGCGGCGGGCCGGGAACCGGGCCCCGACGGTCGCCGCCACCGCTGGGCCGGTCGGCCGGCCGATCGGTAGGACGCTCGCTGGGACGCTCGGCACCGTTGCCGGCCGGGCGCTTCGGTGGCGGCGGACCGGGACGCGCCGAGGTACGCGGCGGAGCCGGTGCGGCCTTGCCGTCGGCCCGGGGCGGACCCGGCTGTGCCGACTTGGCCGGCGGCGGTGCCGACGCGGCGGCCGGAGCCGCCGATCCCGCCACGAATGACGCACGCAGACGGCGCGCCACCGGCGCCTCTACCGTGCTGGAAGCTGATTTGACGTACTCACCGAGCTCTTGGAGCTTCGCCAGTACGGTCTTGCTTTCGACCCCGAGCTCTTTCGCAAGCTCGTGAACGCGGGCCTTCCCTGCCACTGCACTCCTCATCTCGAGGTCAGCAGCAGCTCCGTTTCCGGGCCCGCGCCGACCTCACTCGTGCACTTGAAGCCTTGTCATTTCAGGGACTTCATCGTGTGCTCATGTTGGTCGTCCTACCTTGCTTCTGCGGGTGGGCCGGTTGACCCACCGCCGACGGTGCCGACCCCGACTCGTCCTGGGACAGAGCCTCGGCCAGCTCACCCGTGTCGACGACACCGGTGACGCGCAACGAACGCCCGAAGGCGCGCCGCCGCTGCGCTAGTGCGAAACAACTCGGACCGGGATGCAGATGCGCCCCACGGCCGGGTCGTCTACGTGGCGGATCGGGAACCAGGCTGAACTGACCAGCGCCGGTCTCCACCGCCACGAAACGCAACAACTCGGATGCTGGTACGCGCTTCCGGCAGCCGATACAGGTGCGGACGGGATGAGCCGAAAGCACCGGCGGGGCGGCCGGTCGTGCGCGACGTACCACGGAAAGTCTACCCCGCGCTCTCCGCGCGTGCGCCGCCCGGTGCGGCCGGAGATCCGCCCGAGGCCTCGGTATCTGGACGGATATCGATGCGCCAACCGGTCAATCGGGCAGCAAGCCGGGCATTCTGCCCCTCCCGCCCGATTGCGAGCGAAAGCTGGAAGTCGGGCACGATCACCCGAGCGGTGCGGTTCGCGGCGTCGACAACATCGACGCGCAGTGCCTTCGCGGGCGACAGAGCGTTGCCGACGAACGCCGCCGGGTCGTCCGACCAGTCGATAATGTCGATCTTCTCACCATGGAGCTCGCTCATCACCGCGCGGACCCGCTGGCCCATCGGACCGATGCACGCGCCCTTGGCGTTGACCCCGGCCGCCGTCGACCGGACCGCGATCTTGGTGCGGTGGCCGGCCTCGCGGGCGATCGCGGCGATCTCGACGGTGCCGTCGGCGATCTCCGGGACCTCCAGCGCGAACAGCTTCTTCACCAGGCTGGGGTGCGACCGGGAGAGCGTGATCTGCGGCCCGCGGAACCCCTTCACCACGTGCACCACGATGCACCGCAGCCGGTGCCCGTGCAGATACTCCTCGCCGGGCACCTGTTCCGCCGGGGGCAGCATGGCCTCGACCTTGCCCAGGTCGACCGTGACGATGCCCTTCTCGGCCCGCGCCTCGTGCGCCTGCACCACGCCGGTGACCAGGTCACCGTCGCGCCCGGCGTACTCGCCGAAGTGCGCCTCGTCGGTGGCCTCCCGGAGCCGCTGCAGGATGACCTGCTTCGCGGTCATCGCGGCGATGCGGCCGAAGTCGTGCGGGGTGTCGTCGAACTCGCGCGCCACCGTGCCGTCCTCGGCCATCTCCTGCGCGAAAACGGCGGCGAACCCGGTCTTGCGATCGATCTCCACCCGGGCGTGCGAATGCGCGCCATCGGTATGGCGGTACGCGGTGAGTAGGGCGGTCTCGATGGCCGAGAGGATGGTCTCGAACGGGATCTCCCGTTCTCGCTCCAGGGCCCGGAGGGCCGCGAGGTCGATGTTCACTCCTCGTCCTCCTCGAAGTCATCGTCAGCGTCTTCGTCGTCGTACTCCTCGGCACCGGCGATCTCGTCGAGATCGTCGTCCGAGACGGTCTCCAGCCGGCTGAACTCCAGCTGGATCTTCCCCGTACCCAACTCCCCGTAGGCGAACGTGTGCTCGGTTCCGTCGACCGACAGTGTGACGCCGTGGTCGTCGGCCGCGGTCACCCGTCCGGTGATCTGCTTGTCGCCGGCCTTGACCTGCACCAACCGGCCGGTGTTGCGCCGCCAGTGCCGGGGCAGGCTGAGCGGCCGGTCGACGCCGGGCGAGCTGACCTGCAACTCGTACTCGCCCACGAAAAGCGTCTCGCCGCCGGCCTCCGCCGCGTCGAGCGCCGCCGATACCAGGCGCGACACGTCGGCGACCGCGTCGAGGTTCACCCCGCCGTCGCGGTCGACGGTCAGCCGGACGAGGTGGCGGCGCCCGGCCCGCGAGAGGGACAGCCCGTCGAGGTCGTACCCGGCCGCGGTGACGACCGGTTCGATCACCTCACGCACCCGCGCCCGGTTCGGGCTCGGACCGGCGGGAAACTCGCGCTGCGGCGGCGGCCCGCTGCGGTTCTGCGACCCCCCGCGGTTCTGGGCACCCGAGCGCGACCCACCAGCGCCGCGGCCTCCGCCACGCCCGTGCCGCTGCGCCATCCCGATGCCCTTCCCGCTGGTGATCCCGACAAGATCCCGCTCACGCCGATACGCCGCTCGCAAGACTGGCACGAGCGGCTTGCCCTGAAGCCTACGCGCCGTAACGGCGCTCGCCGGCACGGCGCTCCGAGTACGGGCGCGTTGCGCCGATGGTGTTGACTGTGGCGATGCCTTGGGGGTGGGGACGAACCGGGCGCCGTACCTTTATGGCCGCCGCGGCCGGCGCTGTCGGCGTCGCCCTGGTCGGCTGTGAATCGAACGACGACGGGGCCTCGGCCATTCCCGCGGCCGACGCCGCCGCGCTGCGCCAGGTCGCCGGCGAGGCGCTCGACCTGGCCAACCGCTACGACGCGGCGATCTCCCAGAACCCCGACCAGGCCGCCAAGCTCACCCCGATCCGCGACGCCCACCGCGAGCACGCCGCGGCGATCGGGCGGTCGCTCGACGCCTCGGTCTCGGCGGCGGCGCCCACTTCGTCCGGGAGCACGGGATCGGGCGGCGCGGGGTCGGGCGGCGCGTTGAAGGCGCTCGCCACGGCCGAGAAGGCCGCCGCCGAGCGCGCGGTCGCGGCCTGCGTCGCCGTCGCGTCCCATTACGCGCCGCTGTTGGGCGCGGTCGCGGCGGCCCGCGCGAGTCACGCCGAGGTCCTGCAGTGAAAGGCTCCGGGGTGAGAAGCGGGGAGACGCCGTGAGCACGGCCGAAGAGGCGTTCGCCGCTGCGCTGGTGGCCGAGCACGCGGCGGTGTTCGGGTACGGGCTGGTCGGCGCCCGGCTCGACAACAGCACCCTGGCCCTGGCCACGCAGGCCGAACTGGCCCACCGGGCCCGCCGCGACGTGCTGGTCGCGCGGCTCACCGAACGGGGCGCCAAGGCGCCGGCGGCCGAACCCGCGTACAGCCTGCCCGAACCGGTCACCGACCTGGCCGGCGCGTTGAAGTTGGCGATCGGCATCGAGGAGCGCACCGCCGCCGTGTGGCGGGCCGCGCTGCTGTCGACCGACGGCGACGACCGCCGCGTCGCCGTCGACGCCCTCACCGACTGCGCCGTCCGCGCGACCCGCCTCCGCCGCGCCGCGTCCATCACGCCGGCGACCGTCCCGTTCCCCGGCCGCCTCGGCTGAGGGATCAGGCGGCCCGTTCCACGGGTAGGCGGGCCCGCGTGAACAGGGCCGCGCCCAGCATCGCCGCCGCCGGGACCACCACCAGCGACACCAGGACGTTCAGCCACGGGACGACGTACGGCATCGGTGCCTCGAACGCGGGCCACGTGGAGGCCAGCGCCCGGTTCTGTCCGGTGATCACGGCGGCCGCCGCGCCGAGGCCGGCCAGCAGGCCGAGCAGTGAGCCGAGACCGGCCACGATTCCGGTGCGGCTCAGCGACAGCATCCGGCGCACCCCGGGCGAGGCGCCGACCGCGGCGAGCGTCGTCAGGTCGGCCCGGCCCTCGGCCGCGGCCAGCCCGGTGGCGATCCCGGCGGCGCCGATCGTCACGACGCCGGCGACGATCGCCAGCACCACCAGGAACGGCTCCTGCTCCGGTGTCGGCGGCTTCTGCGTGGTGATCTGCCAACTGCCGTCGACCTTGGCGGCGGCGGCCAGGAACGCGTCCTCCTCGGCCTGCGTCGGCCGGTGGTCGGTGACGCCGATGTAGCCGGCCGGCCGGCTGGTGAGGCCCAGCTTGGCGATGCCCTCGGGCGAGACGACGACGACCGGCGAGTCGGTCGGCGGCAGCACGAGCGCCGGCAGTTCGACCTTCCGGGGGTCGCCCTCCCGACCGCTGATGGCGATGGTCGTCCGGCCGCCGGCGACGGCGAACCGGTCGGCGACGAGCACGCCGCCCGCCCGCAGCATGGCGGTGGCCGCGTCGAGCGTCGCCGCGTCGAGGTCGACGAGCGTCCCGAGATCCTTCGAGTCGATCACGACCTCGTTGAACGACGGCCCGTACGACTCGCGCAGCGTCGTCTCGCAGCGCGGATCGTTGCGGGCGGCCCGCTGCTTCTCCCGGCTCAGGTTGCCCTGATTGATGTACGGGCACTCCTGGGCGGCGGGCCGTTCGGTGGCGAGATAGCAGACGGACCCGCCGGCGCAGACCGGGCGACCGATCGGCACCGTGGTGGTCACCGGCATCGTGGCCGTCATCGCGGCCGCGAGCGCGGGGAACGCGGCGGCCGGCGGTGGTGGCGGCGGCTCCTGGTTGGGGCCGGACGGCCACTCGTTCGCCTCCGCGGCCACCCACCCGGCCGGCATGACCAGCGGTCGGTCCGACTGGATGTAGCGGCCGGTGCCGCTGGCGATCGTCACCCCGGCCAGCGTGCTGACCGCCACCGCCGCGAGCACGGCGCTGATCGCGGGTGCGGCCGCGGCCCGGTTGCGTCCGACGTCGCGCAGCGCGATCCGGGCCGACAACGGGAACCGGCCGCCGAGCCGCGCGACGAGCCCGACCAGCGCCGGCGTGCACAGCACCAGGCCGATCTCGCCGATCACCATGCCGGCCATCGAGATCGTGTCGTCGGCCCGCGAGGCGCCGAACGCCGTTGCCGCGATGCCGAGCACGAGCGTCACCAGACCGAGCACCGCCCAGCGGCGGCGCAACCGGGTGACGGCGTACAGGCCGCGCAGCGCGGCGACCACCGGTTGGCGGGCCGCCGTCCACGCCGGCACGATCGCGGCGAGCACACCGGAGCCGATCGCCAGCAGCACGAGGCCGGCCAGCGCCGACGGGAACACGCGGAACGCGCCGGGCGTCTGGTTCATGACGTTGTCGTCGAGCAGGGGGCGCGTGGTGTAGGCCACGACGATCCCCAGCACCACGCCCAGCGCGGCGGCGAGCGCGCCCAGCACCACGCCGTCGGCCAGCACGATCCGGCGCAGGTGGGCCGGGCTGCCGCCGGCCGCCGCGACGAGCGCCAGTTCCCGCCGCCGGCGCCGGGCACCGACCGCGAACGCCGGCGCCGCCAGCAGCACCACCTCCAGGATCAGCGCACCCGCGAAGATCGTGCCGATCCGGAACGCCTCGCCGTTGTTCCCGTTCGGCGGCGGCATCGTGGCCGGGTCGTACGGCGGCGGGTCGATCATGACCACGCGCGAGTACCCCACCGCGCCGCGCTTGTTCAGCGCCACGACGTCGGCCCAGGTCATCGGCGCCGGCGTGTCGGCCAGCCACTCGCTGTACCGCTCGTTCGCCGCGATCGGCGCGGCGTCGGGCCGGAACACCACCTTCTGCCCGCGCAGGTCCATCGGGTCCTCGACCAGCCCGACGACCTTCCACGTGCGGGATCCCTCGGGGTTCGAGACCGTGCCGCCGACGCCGGCACCGAGGCGCTTGCCGGCCTCCCGGGTCAGCACCACCTCGTCGGCGTTCGCGGGCGCCCGCCCGGACACCTGCCGCAGCATGCCTCTGGCCAGCGGATCGGTGTAGTCGAGCTCCCAGATGACCAACCGGCCGCGGCCGGCCTTCGTCCGGAACCCGGTGACGCCCTCGGTGACCGGGATGATCCGGCTGCCGGCGGGCAGCAGCGACCTTGCGACGTCGCCCGTCAGCGGGACCGGCCCGCCGGTCTCGATCTGCGTGCCGATGCCGGTCGGTTCCTGCTTGACCGGCCCGTCGTACATCTGGGTGAGCTTGATGTCGGCCGTGCCGATCTCGCGGTCGACCTTCTCGGCCGCCGTGAGGTCGAACGTGTCGTAGGTGACCGCGAAGAACGTGAACGCCAGCACCGGCAACCCGATCAGCGCGAGCACCAACGCGCTGCGTCCCTTCGACCGCCGGGCCTCCCGCCGGGCGATCCGCAGCGCGACGAGCCAGGCCCTCACCGCGGCGCTCCGGAGAGGAGCTGGTCGGCCTCGCCGATCGGCCCGCTGGTGTCGACGATCACGCCGTCCTTGAGGAACACCACGCGATCGGCCCAGGCCGCGTGTCGGGCCTCGTGGGTGACCAGGATCGCGGCCGCGCCGGCGTCGACGCGGGCCCGCAGGACCCGCAGCACCGCCTCGCCGGTCTCCGAGTCGAGGGCACCGGTGGGCTCGTCGGCCAGCACGAGGCGGCGCTCACCGACCAGGGCGCGGGCGATCGCCACCCGCTGCTGCTGGCCGCCGGACAGCTGCTCCGGGAACCGCTTCGCGAGGTCACCGAGGCCGAGATCGGCCAGCGCCGCGAGGGCGAGCCGGCGGGCGGCGCGGATCGACCTGCCGTCGAGTTCGAGCGGCAGCGCCACGTTCTCCACTGCGGTGAGGCTCGGCAGCAGGTTCAGCTCCTGGAAGACGTAGCCGACCCGGCGCCGGCGCACCGCCGCGAGCTTGCGCCGGGACAGCGTGCCGAGCACCTGGCCCTCCACCGCGACCTCGCCCCGGGTCGGCGCGTCGAGCCCGCCGCACAGGTTGAGCAGGGTCGACTTGCCCGAGCCGGAAGGCCCCATGACGGCCACCAGCTCGCCGGCGCCGACGGAGATCGAGACCCCGCGCAGGGCGTGCACGGCCGTCTCGCCGGACCCGTGCACGCGGTGCACGTCACGCAGTTCGATGATGGTCATCGCGCCTGCTCCTTCTCGGTTTCGGCCACCGCGTCGCCGGTCGGCCGCGGCGCCGGAGCGTGCCGGACGATCGTGACCTCGCAGTGGTCGAGCCAGCGCACCTCGGCCTCCGCCTGGAAGATCATCGCGTCGAGAACCAGCAGCCAGGACAGGTCGGTCGGCGTCGCCGTGCGGGCCTTGAGCCGCGTGTACTCCTGCAGCGCGCGCATGGTGGCGGTCCGCTGGGCCTGGATGACCCGGGGCACGTCGACACCCGCGGTGGTGAGGGCGAGCGCGAGCTTGATCGCGAGTTCGTCGCGGGGACGCTCACCGCGCCGCACCGGCGTGGTGAACCACGCGTCGAGATCGGCCCGGCCGGCCTCGGTGATCGAGTACGGCCGTTGCCCGTTCTCGCTCTCCGGCAGGCCCACCGCCAGGCCGTCGCGCTCCAGCCGGGCCAGGGTCGTGTAGACCTGCCCGATGTTGAGCGGCCACGTTCCGCCGGTGGTCTCCTCGAACGCGACGCGTAGCTGGTAGCCGTACATCGGACCCCGCCGCAGCAGCGCCAGCAACCCGTACCTGATCGACATGGATACCGAGTATGCATACTCCGTATGCCCGTGACAAGAAAAAATCCCGGACGCCGTCGACGTCCGGGATCCGCTGTTCCGGTTACGGCAGGGTCAGGATCTCCACGCCGTCGTCGGTGACGAGGACCGTGTGCTCGAACTGGGCCGTCCACTTCCGGTCCTTCGTGACGACGGTCCAGCCGTCCTTCCACATCTCGTACCGGTGGGTGCCGATCGTGATCATCGGCTCGATCGTGAACGTCATGCCCGGTTCCATGATCGTGGTGAGGTCGGGCTTGTCGTAGTGCGGCACGTAGAGGCCGGAGTGGAACGTCTCACCGATGCCGTGACCGGTGAAGTCGCGCACCACGCCGTAGCCGAAGCGGCGGGCGTACGCCTCGATCACCCGGCCGACGGCGTTCAGCGGCCGCCCGGGCGCGACGGCGCGGATGCCACGCATCATCGCCTCGTGGGTCCGCTCGACGAGCAGCCGGTTCTCCTCGGTGACGTTGCCGACGCAGAACGTGGCGTCGGTGTCGCCGTGCACGCCGTGGATGAACGCGGTGACGTCGACGTTGATGATGTCGCCGTCCTCGATCACCGTCGTGTCGGGGATGCCGTGGCAGATGATCTCGTTGAGCGACGTGCAGCACGACTTCGGGAAGCCCTTGTACCCGAGCGTCGACGGGTAGGCGCCGTGATCGCACAGGAACTCGTGGACGACCGCGTCGACCTCGTCGGTGGTGACGCCGGGCTGGCAGTGCTCGCCGGCGAGCTGGGTGGCCTGCGCGGCCAGCCGGCTGGCGATGCGCATCTTCTCGATGATCTCCGGCGTCTGCACGTCGGAGCCGCGGTGCCTCTTGGGCCCCGGCCTGCCGACATACTCCGGACGGACGATGTTCGCCGGCACCTCCCGCCACGGGGACAGCGTGCCGGGCCGGAGTGGGGCGCGGGTCTGCATGAGGACGAGCCTAGCCGGTGGCCGGTACCGGTCAGGCGGCCTCCACCAGGGCACGGAACGGACGGGGGTCGCCGGCCATCTCCGGATGCCACTGCACGCCGAACACGAACCGGCGGCCCGGGTCCTCCACCGCCTCGATCACGCCGTCGTCGGCCCAGCCGGTGACGGTCAGCTTGCCGGGGTCGCTGACCGCCTGGTGGTGGTACGAGTTGACCTCGGCCGCCGGGCCGAACACGGCGGCGGCGATGCTGCCCGGCGCGAACGTCGCCCGGTGGCTGCCGTACACGCCGGGCGCCGGGGCATGTTTGTTCGCTCCACCGAGCACGTCGGGGAGGTGCTGGTGCAACTGCCCGTCGTAGGCCACCGCGAGCAGTTCCATGCCGCGGCACACCCCGAGCACCGGCAGGTCCACGTCGAGCGCGGCGCCGAGCACGGCCACCTCGCCCGCGTCGCGGTCGGGCCGGGTCACGGTGAGTTCGTGCGGCTCGGCGCCGTACCGCGCCGGCTCGATGTCGGCCCCGCCGGCGAGCACCAGCCCGTCGAGCCGGCGCACAAGGTCGGCAGCGCCAGCTGCGCCGCCGATGGAGTCGGGGGGCAGCACCACGGCGCGGCCGCCGGCTTCGGTCACCATGAGCACATAGGACTCCGGGACGAGCACCGCGCGCATTTCCCACACGCCCCACGCCGCGGGTTCGACGTACGCGGTGATCCCGATCAGCGGCCGCGTCACAGCGGTGTGACGTAGGCGCCGGTGATGCCACCGTCGACCACGAACGTGTTGGCGGTCATGAAGCTGGAGTCGTCGCTGGCGAGGAACGCCACCGCCGCGGCGATCTCGGCCGGGTCGCCGAACCGGCCCATCGGGACGTGCACCAGCCGCCGCGCCGCGCGCTCCGGGTCCTTGGCGAACAGCTCCATCAGCATCGGCGTGGCGATCGGCCCGGGGCACAACGCGTTGACCCGGATGCCCTCCCGCGCGAACTGCACGCCGAGTTCCCGGGTCATCGACAGCACGGCGCCCTTGCTGGCGGTGTAGGCGATCTGCGACGTCGCCGCGCCGAGCAGCGCCACGAAGCTCGCGGTGTTGATGATCGAGCCCTTGCCCTGCCGGCGCATGTGCGGCAGCACGTACTTGCAGCAGTAGTAGACGCTCGTCGCGTTCACCGACATGACGCGCTCCCACGCGTTGATGTCGGTGTCGAGGATCGAGTCGTCCTCCGGCGGCGAGATGCCCGCGTTGTTGAACGCGATGTCGACCCGGCCGTGCCGCTCGGCCACGCCGTCGAACAGCTCGCGCACCTGCTCCTCGTCGGCCACGTCGACCGTGACCGCTTCGCCGCCCACCTCCTCCGCGGCGGCCTTCGCGGCCGCGGGGTTCAGGTCGGCGGCGACCACGACGGCGCCCTCCGCCGCGAACCGCCGCGCCGTCGCCAGCCCGATGCCGCTGCCGGCGCCGGTGATCACGGCGACGCGTCCTTCCAACCGGTTCATGGTTCTCCTACTCGCTGCTGAAGAAGATGTTCTTGACCTCGGTGAAGGCCGCCACCGCGTCCGGGCCGAGCTCGCGGCCGAGGCCGCTCTGCTTGACGCCGCCGAACGGCGTCCAGTACCGCACGCTGGAGTTCGAGTTGACGCTCAGGTTGCCGGTCTCCACCCCCCGGGAAACGCGGATCGCCCGGCCGAGGTCGCTGGTCCAGATCGAGCCGCTGAGACCGTACTCGGTGTCGTTGGCCAGTTCGACCGCCGCCGCCTCGTCGTCGAACGGCAGCACCGACACGACCGGGCCGAAGATCTCCTCGCGCCAGTGCCGGTCGTTCTCGTCGTGGGCGAGCAGCACGGTGGGCGGGAACCAGAAGCCCTTTCCGGACGGCGCGCTACCGCGGAACGCGACGTCCGCACCGTCCACATAGGACGCGACGGACTCCCGTTGCGCGGCCGAGATGAGCGGGCCCATCTCAGCGTCGGAGTCGGCGGGATCGGTGCAGCGGAACGCCGTCACCGAGGTTTCGAGCAGTTCGAGGAAGCGGTCGAACACCGGGCGCTGCACGAGGATCCGCGATCGGGCGCAGCAGTCCTGCCCGGCGTTGTCGAACGCCGCCGACGGCGCGGCGGCCGCGGCCTTTTCGAGGTCGGCGTCGGCGAACACGATGTTGGCGCTCTTGCCGCCGAGTTCGAGCGTGAGCCGCTTCACCTGGTCGGCACAGCCGGCCATGATGCGCTTGCCCACCTCGGTGGACCCGGTGAAGCACACCTTGCGCACCAGGGGATGCGTGACGAACCGCTCCCCCACGACCGAGCCCTTGCCGGGCAGCACGGTGAACACACCCTCCGGGATGCCGGCCGCCAGCGCCAGTTCGGCGAGCCGCATCGCGGTGAGCGGCGTGACCTCCGCCGGCTTGAGCACGACCGTGTTGCCGGCCGCGAGTGCGGGCGCGAAGCCCCAGCCGGCGATCGGCATCGGGAAGTTCCACGGCACGATGACGCCCACCACGCCGAGCGGTTCGTGGAACGTGACGTTCATCCCGCCCGGCACCGGAATCTGGTGGCCCAGCAGGCGTTCCGGCGCGGCCGAGTAGTACGCGAGGACGTCGCGCACGTTGCCGGCCTCCCACCGGGCGTTGCCGATGGTGTGCCCGGAGTTGCGCACCTCCAGCCGCGCCAGCTCCTCGATGTGATCGTCCACGATGGACGCGAACCGCCGCAGCAACCGGCCCCGGTCACCCGGCGACATGGCCTTCCACGCCGGGAACGCCTCGTGCGCCCGGGCGATGGCGGCGTCGGTCTCCTCCATGGACGCGGCCGGAACGGACGCGACCACCTCTTCGGTGACCGGGCTCAGAACCTCTGTCATTACAGCCTCTCGAAGCCTCGTACCAGTTCCCAGTCGGTGACCGCCGCGTCGAACGCGGTGAGTTCCACCTTCGCGTTGTTGGCGTAGTGGGCGACCACGTCCTCCCCGAACGCGTTCCGCGCGATCTCGCTGCCCTCCCACAGGGCCAGGGCGTCGCGCAGCGTGGCCGGCACGTGCGGCGCCGTCTCGTCGACGTAGGCGTTGCCGACGTACTCGTCCTCGAGCGCCAGGTCGTTCTCGATGCCGTGCAGGGCACCGGCGACGAGGCCGGCGACGGCGAGGTACGGGTTGACGTCGGCGCCGGGAACCCGGTTCTCCACCCGCATCGAGGCGGGGCCGTGGCCGACGAGGCGCAGCGAGCAGGTGCGGTTGTCGGTCCCCCAGCGCACGGCCGTCGGCGCGAACGAGCCGGCCACGTACCGCTTGTAGGAGTTGATGTTCGGCGCGAACAGCAACGTGAACTCGCGCATCGTGGCGAGCATTCCGGCCATCGCGGCACCCATCACCGGTGACGTATGACCGGGCCCGTCGCCGTACGCCACCGGCTTGCCGTCGCGAACGCCGCGCAGCGAGAAGTGGATGTGGCACGAGTTGCCCTCGCGCGCGTTCGGCTTGGCCATGAACGTGACCGACATGCCCTCCTGCGCGGCGATCTCCTTCGCGCCGTTCTTGTAGATGACGTGGTTGTCGCAGGCGGCCTGCGCCTCGTCGTACTTGAACGCCACCTCGTGCTGGCCGAGGTTGCACTCGCCCTTGGCGCTCTCCGGGGTGAGCCCGGCGCCGAACATGTCGTTGCGCAGCCGGCGGAGGAACGGTTCGACGCGGGCGGTCTGCAGCAGCGAGTAGTCGGCGTTGAAGATGTTGCCGGGCGTGAGGTCGCGGTAGCCGCGGGCGTACGCGTCCTCGTAGGAGTTCTTGTAGAGCACGAACTCCAGTTCCGTGCCGGCGTAGGCGCGGTAGCCGGCGTCGGCGAGGCGGGCCAGCTGCTTCTGCAGGATCTGCCGCGGCGACGCGGGCACCGGGGTGTGGTCGTGGTCGAGCCAGTTCAGGTCGGCGATCACGAGCGCGGTGCCGGGGTGCCACGGCATCGGGCGCAGCGTCGAGAAGTCGGGCGTCATCGCGAAGTCGCCGTAGCCGCGCGACCAGCTCGACATTTCGTAGCCCTCGACGGTGTTCATCTCCACGTCGACGGCGAGCAGGTAGTTGCAACCCTCGGTGCCGTTGGCCACCACCTCGTCCATGAAGTGCCGGGCGTGGAACCGCTTGCCCTGCAGGCGCCCCTGCATGTCGGTGATCGCCACGACCACGGTGTCGATATCCCCGCGGTCGACCTGCGTCGCCAGCTCCTCGAGCGTCAACATCTGACCTCCGCCGTAATGGTCTAACAATAGCCCTTTTTCATCCCAGCAGACCGCGCAGCAGTTCCGCCGTGCCGTCGCAGTGCTCCTCCATACCCACCCGGGCGACCTCGGGATCGCCGGCCAGGATCGCGTCGACGATCATCGTGTGCTGGGCGTCGGAGTGGTCGAGATTGCGGCGGATCACCGGGATCGCGGCGAGCAACTGGTCGAGCCGCAGTTGCACGTCGGCGACCGCCGCGGCCACCGACTCGCTGCCGCTGGCCGCCGCGATCGCGAGGTGCAACCGGGAGTCGTTGACCCGCCGGGTGGTGGGGTCGCGGTCGCGCGACGCGGTGAGGCAGGCCACCAGCCGCGACCGCTGCGCGGCCGACAGCGGCCGGCCGGCGGCCAGCGCGGCGGCGCCCGGTTCCAGCACCCGACGGAAGTCGAGCGCGTCGTGCAACTGGTCGCCCATCTCGCGGGCGAGCGTGCCGGCGTCGAGCGCCGGCCCGGAGTTCGGTCCCGAGTGGACGACGAACGTGCCGCCCGCCCGGCCCCGGCGCGACTCCAGGTACCCCGCCTCCCGGAGCGCCGCGATCGCCTCCCGCAGCGTCACCCGGGACACCCGCAACTGCTCCGCCAGTTCCCGCTCGGGTGGCAACCGCTCGCCGACCGCGACCAGGCCGAGCCGGATGGCCTGGGCCAGCCGCGCGACCGTGATCTCGAAGGCGTTGCCGCCCCGGACCGGTCGCCACACTGGCACTTCCGTCAGATCGGCCGCCACCGTCTGCCTCTCA
Source organism: Virgisporangium aurantiacum (assembly GCF_016863635.1). Classification (GTDB taxonomy): domain Bacteria; phylum Actinomycetota; class Actinomycetes; order Mycobacteriales; family Micromonosporaceae; genus Virgisporangium; species Virgisporangium aurantiacum. Next base: position 385,516 of record NZ_BOPG01000003.1, read on the forward strand.
TAGGCGGCCGCCGGCGCTGAACGCCGGCGGCCGACACTTGTCTACTTGTTCAGCACCGGGTCGTCGATCGTACGGCGCATGCCGGTGAAGTGCTTCCGCCCGTCGACGAACCACATGACGACGATGACCACACCCGCGAGCAGCAGCACCAGCGGGGCGTAGTTGACCGCCTTCCAGTCGAAGCCGTCGTTGCCGGGAACGCCGGCCGGGCTGATCGGCAGGATGAAGTAGATCGAGATGATGACGATCTCGACCGCCGCGATCCAGCCGATCACCTTGTACTTGCGGCCGAGCGTCCACGGGCCCGGCACGAACCGGTCGCCCATCCGCAACCGGAGCACGATCGGGATGAGGAACGCCACGTACAGCCCGATCACCGCCACCGAGACCACCGCGTAGAACGCGACCGGAACGCCGTTGGGCGCCTCGTAGAGGGCCGGCAGGGTGAGGATCAGGCCGGCGACCGTGCCGAAGATGATGCCGGCGACGGGCGTGCCGTTACGGTCCACCTTGGACAGTGTGCGCCAGGCCGGCAGGCCGCGGTCGCGGGCGAACGCGTACGTCATGCGCGACATGCTCGTCACGCAACTCATCCCGCAGAAGAACTGGCCGATCGTGGAGATGATGATGACGGCCTTGAAGAAGCCCGACGACAACGCGCCGTCGAGTAGCACGGACACCGCGCCGCCGCCCTCGGTGACGGCCGCCGGGTCCTGGACGGCGAACAGGAACGCCAGCAACAGGATCCAGCCGCCGATCGCCGAGTACGCGATCGACTGCCACAACCCGTTCGCCGCCGCCCGGGACGCGCCCTTGGTCTCTTCCGAGACGTGCGCGCACGCGTCGAACCCGGTGATCGTGTACTGCGTCAGCAGGAAGCCCAGCGGCAGGATGTAGAGCCAGTACATGCCGCCGCTGTCGGAGCCGTCGGCGAACCCGGAGTTGTTCAGCCGCTCGCCGAACACCCATCCGGCGCCCTGGTGCGTGTCGGGCACGAAGATCAGGATGCCGACGATGACGGCCGCGCCGAACACGTGCCACCACACCGAGACGTTCTGCAGGTGGTTGATGATCGACTGGCCGAACACGTTGATGAGCGCGTGCAGCGCCAGGATGACCACGAACAGCAGGAACACCTGGGTCAGCGTGCCTTCCCAGCCGTCGACCATGTTCACCAGCACGATGTTGAGGAACGTCGCGCAGCCGTAGTCGACCGACGCGGTCACGGCGATCAGACCGATCAGGTTCAGCCAGCCGGTGACGTATCCGGACAGCGGGCCGCCCATCTTCGACGCCCACCAGTAGATGCCACCGGCTGTCGGGTACGCCGACACCAACTCCGACATCGCGAAGCCGATGAGCAGGATGAAGATGGAGATGAGGGGCCAGCCCCAGGAGATCGCGACCGGTCCGCCGTTGTTCCAGGCCTGGCCGAACGTCGTGAAACAGCCGGCCAGGATCGAGATGATGCTGAAGGAGATGGCGAAGTTGGAGAACGCGCTCCATTTCCGCCTGAGCTCCTGCTTGTATCCGAGTTCGGCGAGCAGCCTTTCGTCGTCGCCAGGATCGTGTACCCGCTGCGATGCCGTTGCCATGGCACCTCTTTTCGGTTCAGGGGCGATGCGCGGGCCGTCGACCCGCTGCGGTGTCGAGCAACCGGCCGAAGTCGGTGGCGGTCAGGTCGCGCACGGCCTGCCCCCACTTGTCGGCCGCTTCCCCGGCATAGTCGAATCCACTGTCCCCCTTGGTGATCAATCCACAGTGGACGGCGAACCACAGCGTCCACGTCACGTTGGACGCGATGAGGTTCAGCCGAACGCGGGCCAGGAGCGCTGCGTTGTGCTCCGGCCCGAAATAAGCCGCTGCCAGCCGACCCGCCTGATCGGGGTCGAGATCGGCCTCCGCCGCTATGTCACCCAGCTCGAAAGCCGGGTCGTTGTTGCCGGACAATTGATAATCGATGATCCTGACGCGGCCGTCGGGCGCCTGGATGAAGTTCTCGGGTAACAGGTCGTTGTGGCACGGCACGGTCGGCAGCGGAGCCGCCGCCAACGTCGCCCGCAACCGGCCGACCGCGTCGTCGTGGTCGTGGTAACCGGCGGGCACCGGCAGGTCGTGCCGCGCGCACAGGTCCAGCAGTTCGTCGCGTTTGGCGAAGATGTCGAAGTCGTTGCCGAACCGCTCGCCGGAGTGCAACGCGCGGCAGGCGGTCGCGATCGGTTCGGCCCGGTCCGGGTCACGCACGTCGGCCGCACCGAGGGTGCGGCCGGGCAGGAATTCGAGCAGAAGCGCGGGGACGTCGGGCAGCACCTCGACCACCCGGGCGCCGATGCCGGTTCGCGCCGCGGCGAGCGTGTTCTCCACCTCCGCCGCGGGCGGCACCCCGAGCCCGGCGGCGGAGACGGCGGGCTCCAGGACCCGGAGCACGTACCGGTCGGCGTCGGCGGTGACGAGGTAGATGTGGTGACTCAGCCCGCCGGCGAGCGGCTCATACGTCACCTCGCGCCCGGCCACGGACGCAACCCGTCCCAACAGGGCGTCGACCGCCGGCACACCGCTCATCCCGCGAGCCCTCCGCCTTACTTGACGGGGTTGATCAGCGCAGTTTGGGCCGGGCCGACGCCAGCCGTCAATACCCACTCACGGAAATATTGGAATGCGGGCAGACCTTTATCTCGACGTCCGGCGGTGCTATGAACCCCCCGTGGAGATCACTGTTCCCGATCGGGCCCGCGCGGTCGTCGTCGGCGGTGGCGTCGCGGGCTGCAGCATCGCCTACCACCTCGCCCGGCTCGGCTGGACCGACATCGTGCTCATCGAGCAGCACGGGCTCACCGAGGGCACGACGTGGCACTCGGCCGGCTTCGTGGGCCAACTCCGGTCCACGATCACCCAGACCAAGATGATCATGTACTCGTCGGCGCTCTACGCCGAGCTCCGGGAGCGCACCGGCCTCGATCCGGGCTGGCGTGGCGTCGGCGGCCTGCGGCTGGCCACCACGCCGGATCGGGTGGACGAGCTGCGCCGGCAGGTCAGCTCCGCGACCACGTACGGGCTCGACCTGCACCTGCTCGACCGGGCCGAGACGGCCGCCATGGCACCGGCGCTCGACGTCGACGACGTGCTGGCGGCCGGCTGGCTGCCCGGCGACGGCTTCCTCGAACCGGCTCGCCTCGCCGAGGCGCTCGCCGCCGGTGCGCGCGGGCTCGGGGCGACGCTGCTCACGGCCGTCCGCTTGGAAGCCGTCGAAACGGTGGACGGTGCGGTGCGCGCGGCCGTGACCACGCACGGACGCATCGAAACCGATGTCATCGTGAACGCCGCCGGCGCCGCCGCGGGTACCGTCGGGCGGCTCGCCGGGGTCGCGATCCCGGTGGTGCCGATCAAGCACCAGTACGTGGTGTCGTCCGGGGGTCCTTTCGCCGACCTGCCGACGGTGCGCGACCCCGACCACATCGTGTACTTCCGCCCGGACGGCGACGGGCTGCTCGTCGGCGGCTACATCCGCGACACCGAAACCTGTTGGGACGCTTCGTCTCTTTCCAGCCCCCGGCAGCTCTTCGAGCCTGATCTCTCTCGATTCGCGGAATCCTGGACCAACGCGCGGCGCCGGGTTCCCTCCCTCCGGTCGGCTTCCATCGCCAAGGTCGTGCACGGGCCGGAGGCGTTCACCCCCGACGGCGAGTTCCTGCTCGGCGAGACGGCCGTGCGGGGTTTCTGGGTGGCGGCGGGCTTCTGCGTACACGGCCTGGCCGCAGCCGGCGGCGTGGGCAAGGTGATCGCCGAGTGGATCGTCGACGGGCTCCCGGAGTGGGACATGTCCACAATGGACGTCCGCCGGTTCGGCGCTCATGCCGCTTCGCGGTCGTGGGCCACCGAGAGGGCGCTCGACGCCTACTCCCGCTACTACGACATCGTGTACCCGTACCAGGAGTGGACGGCCGCCCGTCCGCTGCGCCGCTCACCCGTGTGGCCGAGACTGTCCACATTGGACGCGTCACTCGGCGAGAAGGCCGGCTGGGAACGCGTCAACTGGTTCGGCTGGGGTTCTTCCTTTGCCGCTCCCCGGCCACGCGGCTGGGCCGGGCACAACTGGTCGCCGTCCATCGCCGCCGAGTGCCGGGCCACCACCGAGGCGGCCGGCCTGTTCGACCAGTCGTCGTTCGCGAAACTCGACGTACGCGGCCCGGACGCGGCGCGCTTCCTCTCCTGGGTCTGCGCCGGCCGCGTCGACCGCGCTCCGGGCACCGTGACGTACACCCAGTTGCTGAACGAGCGGGCGGGAATCGAGGCCGACCTGACGGCGACCCGCCTTGCGTCCGACCACTACCGCCTGGTGACCAGCACGGCCAGCGGCGTACGCGACGCACAGTGGCTGCGCTCCCGTTCCGACGGCTTCGACGTGTCCATTGTGGACGTGACGGGTGCCTACGGATGCCTGTGCCTGTGGGGCCCGCAGGCCCGGGACGTGCTGGCCCCGCTGACCGACGACCCCCTCGACTTCGGCTTCATGACGGCCCGGTCGTTCCTGGTGGGCGCCGTTCCGGTGCTGGCTCAGCGCGTGACGTTCGTCGGAGAATTCGGCTGGGAGCTCTACGCCGGCGCCGAGTACACCCTCACCCTGTGGGACCTGCTCCTCGACTCGGGGGTGGCAAAGCCCGCCGGCTACCGGGCCATCGACTCGATGCGCCTGGAAAAGGGCTACCGCGTCTGGGGCTCCGACATCACCCCCGAAACCACCCCCACCGAGGCCGGCCTGTCGTTCGCCGTCCGTCGCGACGGCGACTTCCTGGGTCGCGATGCCCTCCTCGCCGCGGGTCCGCCCAGCCGCCGCCTGCGCTGCCTGACCCTGTCCGACCCCCTGACCGTCTGCCTGGGTTCCGAACCGGTGCGGGTGGACGGCGAACCGGTCGGCCGGGTGACGTCGGGTGGCATCGGCTACCGGGTGGGAGCGTCGATCGCGTACGCGTACCTGCCCGCGGACGTCGAGGTGGGCGCCGAGGTGGAGGTGGGAGTCTTCGGCGAATGGGAGCGGGCCACGGTCGTCGACGAGCCTCTCTACGACCCGGACAACACCCGCGTCCGCGGTGCGGCGGGGACCACCCGATCGCGTCCGGTCCGCTTCGCCTCGTAGAGGCCCGTGTCGGCCGCGTCGAGCAGGTCGCGGTAGTTGTCGCCGGACCCCCGGCCGGCGACGCCCATGCTGATCGTGACCGTCAGCCCCGCGCACACCGAGGCCCAGTCGTACGCGCTCACGAGGGTCCGCAGGGTGTCGCACCGGGCGAGCGCGGCGTCCGGTTCGGCACCGGGCAGCACGATGACGAACTCCTCACCGCCGAGGCGGGCCACGAACGCCGGCTCCGCCAGGCCGGCGCGCAGCACCGCGGCGACGTGACGCAGCACCTCGTCGCCGATCAGGTGCCCGAAGTCGTCGTTGACCCCCTTGAACCGGTCGATGTCGGCGATCGCGATGGTGAACGGCGCGTCCGCCTGCTCGGCCGCGGCCAGCAACTGCGGCACGGTGAGGTCGGCCCAGCGCCGGTTGGCGAGGCCGGTCAGGGAGTCCTCGTGCGCGTACCGGTCGAGCTCCACCGTGCGCAGTTCGAGCTCGTGACTGCGGACGCGGTGCAGCTCGGCCTCCAACCGGGCGTTGTCCGCTTCGAGGCGGGCATGGTCCAGCTCGAAGTGATGCGTCATCAGACGCGCCCGGGCCGCCGCCACGTCGCTGCGCGCCTCCTGTTCCATCTCGTGGTAGCTCCGGTAGTGCTCCAGGGCACGGCGGAAGTCGCCGTTCTGCTCGTAGGCGTCACACAGCTCCTTGTGCGCGGTCATCATCAGGGGCTTCTCCCCGACCGCGCCGACCCGGGCCAACACCTCGACCAGGCCGTCGATCGCCTTCTCGGCGTCGCCGGCCAGCCGGTGCACCCGCGCGACGTTCAACAACGCCGACAGCTCCAACGACCGGTAACCCCGCTCGACCGACAGCTGCCGCGACTGCTCGACGGCGGCGAACGCCTCCGGAAAACGACCGGCCAGGCCGAGCACCATGGCAAGGTTGTCGAGGCTCATCGCGGTGCGAAACGGGTGCGACGCGGCCCGGGCCAGCTCCAGTGCCTGTTCGGCGTGTCCGAGCGCGGCCATCAGGATCGGCTCGGCTTTGTTCTGCGCGGTGCTGCCCTGCGCGCGCAGCAGCCCGACCGCGTTGTCGGCCAGATTGTTGAGGATGCAGAAGCGTGCCTCGGCGTCCATGTCGGTCGACAGCTCCAACGCCTGCAACAGCAGGGTGTTGCCCTGGTGGTAGTTGCCCATGGTGCTGTGCACCACGCCGGCCCGGTTGTGGACCCAGTACAGCAGCCCCCGATCGCCGCACTTCAGGGCCAGGTCGCGGGCCCGGTTCAGCTCGTCGAGGGCCTCTTCGAAGAGTCCGAGCTCCGAGTACGCGAACGCCAGAGCCGTCTGGTCCCAGCAGATCCCGGCGTCGTCGCCGAGCTCTTCCAGGATGCTGATGGAGTCCCGGCAGGCGCGCACGGAGTCCTCGAGCTCACCGAGCCGGAGCTGCTGGTTGGCAAGCGAGCGCAGGGCCCGCGCCCGGCCGGCCGGAGTGCCGGCAACGGCGACACCCTGGCGTGCGAAGGCCGCTCCGGTGCGGTAGTCGCCGCACAGGCGCGCCTCCTCGGCCCGCTCAAGGAGCGACTCGAGCGGGTCGGCGTGCACCCTCAACTCCGTCACATGGCCAAGTGTCACGAGCCCGGAATCGGCTCGACACCGACGGCAGTGAAGCCAAACACGTCACAACAATCCGAACGGCCGACAGCCGGCCGCGGGACGCACGGTAAGCGGCACCACCACGGGGCCTCCGTCCCGCAGCGGCCGAGGAACACTTCAGCCCCGGCCGCTCGCAGGTCATCCTCGCGTCACTCACCTGGTCGGAACTGTCCAGCGCCAAGATCCGCACTCCGGCGTGTGCCAGGCACGCGACTCGGCCAGTCGCCGGCCAGCCTGATCGACGCCGGCCCGGGTCAACGTGACACCGCGCTACCGCCAGGGCATATGTGACCGGGGCCGTCTCGCCCCACCTGGGCGGCGAGATATGACAAACGATCCCTGCTCACGGCTCGCCCCACCCACGCGGGGCTTCCGGGGGCTCGGCCCCCGGAACCAACAAAACGAGAGGGCCTGGGTTCGCGCTTTCCGCGAACACAGGCCCTCGCCATCTGGTGGAGGTGCCGGGAATCGAACCCGGGTCCTTCGCCGCCTTGTCAGGGCTTCTCCGAGCGCAGCTCGCTGTGCCTCTACTCGGCCCCTCCGCTCACGCGAGCAAGTCGGAGTGACGGGCCCAGCCACATTTAATCTCACCGCCCGAACGCCGTGACCGCGTTCGCTTGGCCAGCCTTCTAGCTGATGCCGGGATCTAGGCCGAAGGCGTTCCTAGGCCGACAGATCTCATTACCCTCGCTGACTAGGCAGCAAGAGCGAGATCAGAGCGCTTAACATTGGCGCTTATTACTTTCCGACGAATGATTCACGAGACAACGTCGGCTTCCTCGGCTCGCTTCCCCTGCCGCAACGTACGAAGTCGAAACCAGTCACCCCCTGCGTGGATCTCTCCAGATCCCCAACGTTACCAGTCCAACCCGCTATTCCCCGACCCCGGAGCAGCGCTGGCCGTCGACGACGGTGCAGGTGGCGGGCTTGCCCACGCCGTCGACCTCGAAGGTGAAGCTTACCGACGCGCTCGGCGCCACGGCGCGGGTGGCCTCGACGGGCGCGAAGGTGACCTTGTCGCCCTCCTGTTTCAGGGTCGCGCCGATCGGGTCGCGTACCACGGAGCCGATCAACGGTAACGACACCGTCTCCCGCAGCGTCATCAACACGGTCCACCCGGAGACCGTGACCGGCCCGGGATTGGTCAGCGTGATCTTGCCACGGTAGCCGCCGATCCGCGGGCCCTCCTCGCTGTAGGCCGCCGCCAGCGCGAGGCCGCCGGCGCCCCCCGGTGGAGAGGAGGCGCTGCCGGGCGAGGGCGCCGTCGATCCGCTGCGGCTTGCTCCGGCAGACGCGGACAGCGCGGGACGTCCGGGCAGTTCGGCGTAGCCCGACCTGCCCTCCGGGCTGCCGACCTGGGGATCGCTGGCCGGGATCATGATCGTGGCGGCAGCGACGATCGCCAGCACCACGGCCAGCACGAGCATCAGGATCGCGCCGATGGCCACCGAACGGGCCCGCGCGTCCTCGGTCTGCGGAGCTGGCCGGGCCACCGTGGTGCCGATGGAGGCGAGCAGATCGGTGATCCGCTCGCGGGTCCGGAAGAGCCTGGCCCGGAAGACCCGCGAGCGCTCCGACGGGGGCTTACGGCGTCCACCGGAACGGTTTGCCCGGCGCCGGCCCGGCAGCGCCGCGACCGCGATGGCCAGCGTCGATTCCAGGCTCAACGGCCGCGTGACGTGCACCCGCCCGACGGCGCGCAACCGGCGCCCCAGCGAGTTCCGCCGGCGGAACGGGCGGGCGACGTTGCGCCGGCCGGCGGCGTCGTTGGCGCGGGCGCGTTGGGCCCGGCGGCGGGCCAGGGCCGAGCCGACCGCGCCGCTCGGGCTGCGCCGGCCCTCCTCGGCGGCGAGCCGGTCGAGCACGTCGGGCAGGCGCCGGCCCAGCATCTCGGTGTAGACGCGGTGCAGGACCCGGCGGCGCAGCAGCCCCTGCATGCCGAAGAAGCCGCTCTGCCGCAGGGTGAGCCGACTGCCGCCGGCGACCCGCACCAGGCTGAACGTGACCCGCGCGTCGAGTTCGGGGGCGAGCCAGCGCATCGCCAGCCGCTTCGGCGGGTCGACCTCGAGCACCTCGGCGTCGATCGGCTCGACGAACCCCGCCTCTCCGGCCGGGGTTATGCGGAACCGGTGACCCACGACGGCGTTCAGTTCATTGGGGAAGAACCAGTCGGCGAGGGTGTCCGGCTCGACGAGTGCCCGCCAGATGCGCTCCGGCGGGTGCTCCAACTCGACGTCGAGCCGAATTTCGGTCACTCAGTGACTTTACGCCAGCATCATGATCACCATGAGTCACCCCATACCCTTGCCTCGCCGGCCGGCCACCCGGGCGATCTCCCGGTCGGCGTCGCGCTTGGCGAGGTCCTGCCGCTTGTCGTAGGTGCGCTTGCCGCGGGCCAGCCCGAGTTCGACCTTGGCCCACCCGTCGTTGAAGTACACCGCCAGCGGCACGAGTGTGTTGCCGGCCTCCTTGACCTTGCCCACCAGCTTGTCGATCTCGGCCCGCTTGAGCAGCAGCTTGCGGACGCGACGCGGCTCGTGGTTGGTCCAGGTGCCCTGGGTGTACTCGGGGATGTGCATGTTGAGCAGGAACACCTCGCCGTGGCGCACCTCGGCGAACGCGTCGACGAGGTTGGCCCGGCCCGCCCGCAGCGACTTGACCTCGGTACCGGTGAGCGCCATGCCGGCCTCGTAGGTATCGAGAATCGTGTAGTCGTGGCGGGCCTTGCGGTTGGAGGCGACGACCTTGCGGCCCTTCTCGCGCGGCATGTGCGTCGACCCCTCTTCCGATACCCGGTCGACAATGCTAACGCGTCAGCAGAGGCAGGACGGAAGCCATCTCGCCGGGTCCACCGGGTTGCCGTCGAGGCGCACCTCGAAGTGCAGGTGGGGCCCAGTCGACGTCCCGGTGCTGCCGACCCGTCCGATCAACTGGCCGCGGCGGACCTGCTGGCCCGGGTGCACCAGGATCTGCGACTGATGGGCGTAGCAGGTGGAGATCGCGTCGCCCTGGTACCGCCCGTGGTAGACGCACGTGTAGTTGCCGGAACCGCCGCTGTAGCCGGCGCGCACCACCTCGCCGTCGGCGGCCGCCACGATCGCGGCGCCCATGCCGGCACCGAGGTCCATCCCGGTGTGCAGCCGCCAGTAATGGAAGAGCGGATGGAAGCGCCGGCCGAAGTTACTGGTCTTGCGGCCGTGCACCGGCATCGTGAGAAAAGCTCCTGAGGTGACGACGGGGAGCGCGCCGCCACCACCCGACGGCCCGGCCGACGGGGGCTTCCGGGCGGCCACCGCACGCAGTTCCGCCGCGACCCGGGCGCTCTCCTCCTGCAGTTGGTTGTACTTGGCCAGCACGGCGCCGCGCTCCTCGTTCGCCGCCGCCACGGCGGACTCCCGCTGCGCGATCAGGCCCTTGACCCGCTCGGTGGCGGCCGCCGCGGCCGCCGCGGCGGCCTTGCTGCGCTCCAGCGCCCGTTCGGCCGCCTCGGCCGCCTCTTGGGCCCGGTGACTGGCCAGGCCGGCCACGCCGCGCTGCTCCCGGGCGACGCCGCGGGCCCGCACGAGCGCCTCGACAGCGGTGTGCCGGTTCTCCGCGACCTTGTCGAGGTAGCCGATGCGCACCGCGAACTCGTTCGGCGAGTGGGCCGTCACCAGCGAGTCGAGCAGGGCGACGCCGCCGCCCCGGTAGGTCGCGTTGACGAACTGGGCCACCCCGCCCCGGGCCTCGTCGACGCCGGCCGCCGCGGCCGCCAGCACGGCGTCCGCTTTCGCCTGTTCGCTCCGGGCGGCCTCGACCTCGCGCTGCGCCCGCCGCGCCGCCGCCTCGGCCGCGACCACCTGGCCGGCCGCCTCCGCCGCCGCCGTCTCCGCCGCCGGCAACGACCCGACGGCGATGGCGTAGTCGGTGGCCGCCTTCTGCGCCTTCGCCGTGGCGGTCGTCAGGTCCTCCGACGCGGCGGACAGCTCCCGGTCGACCCGTGCCTTGTCGTCATCCGGATTCGCGGCGGCCGGTGCCGCGAGGAGCACGGCACCGGCCACGACGATCAGTAGCGCACGTAGCACGCTTCGACGATATAGGCGGTTTTACCGGAAGCGGGCGATTTGCGGCCAATTCCCAGCTAGACGCGGACGTAGAACCTGAGGGTGACCCATCCGGTGACCGCGCTGACGATCGCACTGATCCCGCACAGGATGGGCAACATGAGCAGGATGTCCTGCCATCGCACCGGGGTCAGGACGGTCTCCAGCGATTCGAGCCTCCCCCCGCCGGAGAACATCACCCACCAGCCCACGAACAGGAACGCGAACGCCAGGATCGCACCGATCAGACCGGCGAACACCGCCTCCAGCACGAACGGTGCCTGGATGAACCAGTTGGAGGCGCCGACGAGTTTCATGACGGCCACCTCCCGCCGTTTGCTGTAGGCGGCCACCTGGATGGTGTTGGCGACCAGGAGGAGCGCCGCGACCCCTTGGAAGATCGAGAGAATCAGCGCGCCGGACTGGATCGAGCCGAGGATGCTGAAGACCCGACCCAGGAGTTCCTTCTGGTCGACGATGTCGTCGACCCCGGCCTTGTCCTGATATCGCTCGGAGATCTCCTTGAACTTCTCCGGGTTCTTCAGCTTGACCCGGAACGACTCCGGCAGCGTGTCGGGCTTGACCGACTCCACCAGGTCGGGCGAGTCGGCGTACAACTTGGTGAAGTTCTCGTAGGCCTGCTTCTTGCTCTCGTACTCCACCTTGTCGACGAGCGGGTCTTGGTCCAGTTCGCCCTGGAGCGCGTTGCGCTGGTCGTCGGTGATGTCGGCCTTGAGGAAGATCGAGACCTCGACCCGGGCGAAGAAGAACTTCTCCATCCGGTCGACCTGCCAGAACAGCAGCAGACCGCCGCCGAGCATGCCGAGCGACACCGCCATCGTGATGATCATGGCGATGGTCATGGTGACGTTGCGCCAGAGCCCGGTGAAGACCTCGGACAGGACGTATTTGACGCGCATTGAAAGAAAAATCCTCTCCGGGGCTCAGCCGTAGACGCCGCGCGCTTGGTCGCGCACGATCCGGCCGTTCTCGATTTCGATGACCCGGCGCCGCATCTGGTTCACGATGTTGGAGTCGTGAGTGACCATCACAACCGTGGTGCCGGTGCGGTTGATGCGGTCGAGGAGGCGCATGATCTCGATCGAGGTGTCCGGGTCGAGGTTACCGGTCGGCTCGTCGGCGAGCAGAATCAGTGGCCGGTTGACGAACGCGCGGGCGACGGCCACCCGCTGCTGCTCACCACCCGACAGCTCCTGGGGGTAGCGGTGCTCCTTGCCGCCGAGGCCGACCAGTTCGAGCACCTCGGGCACCACGCGACGGGCGACGGCGGTGGACTTGCCGATCACCTCCAGCGCGAACGCGACGTTCTCGTACGCCGTGCGGTTGGGCAGCAGCCGGAAGTCCTGGAAAACGCAGCCGATCGAGCGCCGGAAGGCGGGGATGCGCCACGACCTCATGGCGGTCACGTCACGGGTATTGACGATGACCTTGCCCTTTGTGGGGGTGACTTCGTGCAGGAGCAGCTTGATGATCGTGGACTTCCCGGACCCGGACGGGCCGATGAAGAAGACGAACTCGCCCTTGTCGATGGATACGGATACGTCATCCAGCGACGGCCTGGACGCTTTGGGGTAGGTCTTCGTCACGCGTTCGAGCTGAATCACGGGGCGTCAGTCTACGCGTAGGTACGGATTCGCCAAGACCGGCGTGTGCGACGTTGCCCGATTCGCGGTTAATGTACGGAGAAACGCAGCACGAACCACGAGGCCACGCAAGCTAAATTATGTAACTGTGATGTGCGCCGCATCACAAGCAGTCACGGAACGTGTAACTTACTCAGCCGCCCGCTGTCGGCGCCACCGGATGCCGGCCTCGATGAACTGGTCGATCTCCCCGTCGAACACCGCCGACGGGTTGCCGGTCTCGAACTCGGTGCGCAGGTCCTTCACCATCTGGTACGGGTGCAGCACATATGAACGCATCTGGTCGCCCCATGAGCCCTGCACGTCACCGCGGATCTGGTCGATCTTCGCGGCCTCCTCGGCCTGCTTCAGCGCCAGCAGCTTGGCCTTCAGAACGCCCATCGCGGTCGCCTTGTTCTGCAGTTGCGAGCGCTCGTTCTGGCAGGACACCACGATGCCGGTGGGCAGGTGGGTCAGCCGCACGGCCGAGTCGGTGGTGTTGACGCCCTGCCCGCCCGGACCGGACGAGCGGTAGACGTCGACGCGCAGATCGTCGTCGTTGATCTCGATCTGGTCGGTCTGCTCGACGACCGGAACCACCTCGATCGCGGCGAAACTGGTCTGCCGGCGGCCCTGGTTGTCGAACGGGCTGATCCGCACCAGCCGGTGCGTGCCCGACTCGACCGACAGCGTGCCGAACGCGTACGGCGCCTTGACGGCGAACGTGGCCGACTTGATGCCGGCCTCCTCGGCGTAACTGGTGTCGTAGACCTCGGTGCTGTAGCCGTGCCGCTCGGCCCAGCGCAGGTACATGCGGAGCAGCATCTCGGCGAAGTCGGCCGCGTCGACGCCGCCGGCGCCCGACCGCACCGACACCAGCGCCTCCCGCGAGTCGTACTCGCCGCTGAGGAGCGTGCGGACCTCGAGCTCGTCGATCTGCTTGCGTAACGCGCCGATCTCCGTGCCGACCTCGTCGACCGATGCGGCGTCGCCCTCGGCCTCGGCCATTTCCAGGAGGAGGCGCGCGTCGTCGAGCCGCGAGCGCAGCTTCTCGACACGGTTGATCTCACCCTGGACGTAGGACAGCCGGGAGGTCACGACCTGAGCCTTGGCCGGTTCGTCCCAGAGGTCGGGCGCCGACGCCTGCTCCTCGAGAGAGCCCTTTTCCTTGCGCATCCGGTCGAGATCGAGCACCGCCTCGATGTTCCGCAGGGTGGAGTCGAGCGCGGTGAGAGCTTCGGAGTGGTCGGCGACAGTCACTCTCTAACTGTAGGCGCTTATTTCGTCGGAGCGTTCTTCAGCCAGGCGAGCGCGGCGCGGTGGTAGGCCGCCGCCAGTTCGAGCGACGCGGTGCCGAACTCGTCGCCGTCCTTCTTCGCGTCTTTGGCCAGGTCGCGCGCCTCGTTGAGGGCACCGGTGTGGTAGTCGGTGGCCTCCGCGTAGGCCTGCTGCAACTGCGCCGCCGACTGGTGCGCGCCGAACGCCACCCGCAACGCGAGCGGGCTTCGCATCACCTCGCGGGCCGCCGGCTCACTCAGCCACCGGACGAACGCACGCTTGCCCGCGGGCGTGATCGAGTACGGCTGGCTGGACCGGGCCCCCGGCTTACCGAGCTTCACGAATCCGGCCTCGGCGAGCGCCGGCAGTTCCCGGTATACCTGGCTGCGCGTCATCGACCAGTACGAGCCGAGCCGCTTCTGCGCGGAGACCATCAGCTGCCCGCCGGTCATCGGCCCGTCGTGGAGCAGACCGAGCAGCGCCGCCGCGGTGGGGTTGAGTCCAGAATCGGCCATGCCACCAAATTGCCACTTCAACGGCCGACAGTCCAGGATTTTCCGGGATTTCACCGCCAGCAGACTCCACTGTGCACTGTCCCGACCGGACAGTCGCGAGTGGACGTCCGATCGGGACAGTCACATGTGGTCAGTCCAGATCCGTTGTGCCGTAAGGCTATCGGCGCGGCGGAGTGGGCATCGGTGGGAGCGGATCACCGATGCCGCCGGGGAAATCGGGGACGTCGGCGCCGCCGCCGTTGTCTCCGCCCGTCCCGTTGCCGCCGTTTCCGTTGCCGTTCCCCGTGTTTCCGTCTCCGGTTCCGTTTCCGCCGTCGTTTCCACCGGTTCCGTCGCCCGTGCCGGGGCCGCCGCTGCCGTCCGTCGTCGACGGAGCCGACGACGACGGAGCACCGCTCGGCGACGCCGGCGCCGACGGCGTGCCGTCCTGACCGGGTGCCTCGCCGACCGATCCGGTCGGCCGCTTGTCGCCGTCGAACACGTTGGTGGCCAGGAAAACGCCGGCACCGATCATCAGAAGGATCAGCACCGCGGCCGCGAGGCCGGCGAGCACCGGCGTGCGGCGGCGCGACCGGTCGTGGTTCGGCGCCGGGGAGACCGGTGCCGGGCTGACCGGCGGCAGGATGTCGGGCGCGTCCGGCGGCGCCGCACCGAACATCGGGAACGGCGCGGCGACACCGGGACCGGGCGACACGGGACCGCCGGACACCGGACCACCCGACACCGGACCGGCCGCCATCGGGCCGCCGCTCGACATCGGCACCGGCGACACGGGGCTTCCGGAGACCGGGCCGCCCGAGATCGGCGGACCCGAGACCGGTTGCTCCAGCGTGGGCGGGTCGGGCTTGCGGGTGTCGACGGTCCGCTCGTTCGCGGGAACCGACCCGGCTTCCAGCGTGACCGGTTCGGCCCGCGCCTCCAGAGCGACCGGCGGAACCGGAACGGGCACCGGCGCCACCGACGACGGCGGTGCCGAAACGCTCGACGCCGCGCCCGGCGGCGGAACCAGGCCGGCCGCCGACGCGGCCACCGGTCCGGCGGCCGGCACGACCCCCGGCCCGGCCTCCTGAGCCGCGGCCCCCTGAGCGGCGGCCTCCGGCGAGTCGACCGGAACGGCCACGAAGCGGGCCGCGTCGGTACCCGCCGGCGACACCGGAGCGGCGGCCAGCGGCACCCAGGCGACCTTCGGCAGGGCGGCCGTCATCGGTGCGGTCACCTCGGCCGAGCGCGGCCAGTACGTCACGGCGCCAGCCGGCAACGGCGAGAGCGCGGGGTGGTCGGCCAGGCCGGCCTCGGCCACCCGCAGCCGCGAGGCCACGGTCTCCGGGGTCGGCCGCAGCCGCGGATCGAGCTGGATGCACGCGTCGGCGATGTCCCACAGCGCGGTCGGCATGCCCGACGGCGGCACCGGGACGCACGCGGCGTGCCGGCGTAGCACGTCGCTGGGCGGACCGCCGCGGTACGGGCTGCGGCCGCACAGAAGTTCGTAGATGACGATGCCCAGCGCGTACATGTCGGCCGCCGGCACCGGCGGGTCACCGGCGACCACCTCGGGCGACACGTACTCGGGGGTGGCGAGGATCGGGCCGGCGGGCTGGCCGGAGCGGCGGGCCACGCCGAAGTCGGCGAGCCGCACCGGGCCGCCGTCGTCGGGAAGCAGGACGTTGCCGGGCTTGACGTCACCGTGGGTGATGCCGAGGGCGTGGATGTAGCCGAGCGCGTCGGCGACCTGTGCCACCACCGCGGCCACCCGCTGGGCGGGTAGCGGGCCACCCGTGCGCAGCCGGCGCCGCAGGTCCGGACCGGACACCAGGTCCATGACGAACGCCGTCACGCCGTCGGCGGTGATCAGGTTGCGGACCCGGACGATGCCCGGGTGGTCGAGCCCGGCAAGGATCTCCGCCTCGGCGAGGAAGCCACTGACCAGGTCGGGAGCGGCGGCCGCCTCCGGGCGGAGCAGCTTGATCGCAACCGCTTCGCCGGTGGTGATGTCGACCGCCCGCCAGACGACGCCGATCGCGCCGCGCGCGATCTCGGCGTCCAGACGGTACCTGCCGTCGAGCACCTGGCCATCCATGAGTACGCCTCCCGTTGCAGTCCTATCGAAAGGAGACGCTACGTGCGCAAGGTCGCCAGGAATCGAAGCCGCCCGAACCGTGGCACGAATCGGGGACACCTCCTCGGTCAAGAGTTTTGTCGTACACACGGCGTAACCTCAGAGCTTGTGCAAGCCCATTCGATGTCCCGTTGGCTCCGTGGCCTCGCGCCCGCCGAGCTGGCCGGCATCCTGGTGCGGCGCCCCGAGTCGGCCGCCGCCCCCACGCTGCGCGACCTGAGCGACCTTGCCGGGCGGCTCAGCCAGCACCATCACGTTCACGCGACGCTGCGTGGGCTCTGCGCGCCGGCCGTCCAATTGGCCGAGGCCGCGCAGGCGATGCTGGCGCCGGGTGCCGGTTCCGTGGCGCGAGACGACCTCGCGAACCTGCTCGGCTGCGCCGGCGACGATCCGGAGTTCACCGCCGCGCTCGAGGTTCTGTACCAGCGCGCCCTGGCCTGGCCGGTCGGCGATCAGGTGGTGCTGGTCGGTCCACTGCGTAGTGGCTTCGAGTTCCCGCTCGGGCTGGGCCGGCCGGCGGCGACGCTGTTCGAGGGCCGCCCGGTCGACGAGGTGCGGCGCGTCGGCGAGCGGATCGGCCTGCGGTTGGCCGGCCGCAACAAGCAGGCCGCGATCGACGCGGTGGCCGAGCGGCTGGGCGACGCCGAGGTGGTCCGCGAGCTGGTCGACACCGCGCCCGACGAGGTGGCCGCGTTCCTCCGCGAGGTGACTGCAAGCGGTCCGCAGGTCGAGGGCGAGTTCGGCTACCTGCCCGACGGTCTTCGCTGGGCGGTCGAACGCGGCCTCCTGGTCAGCGACGGCTGGGAGCGGGCCGAGATGCCGCGCGAGGTCTCGCTCGCCCTGCGCGGGCCCGGCTGGCACGCCCCGTTCGTGCCGCGCCCGCCGCTGCCCCCGCTCGCGGTCGCCGACGCGGCCGCCGTCGAGCGCGAGGCCGCGGCCGCGGCGACGGCGCTCCTCAGCACGGTCACGGCGGTCCTCGACGCGGCACCGTTCGCGCTGCTGAAGGCCGGTGGGGTGGGTGCCCGCGAGATCAAGCGGGTCAGCAAGGAAACCGGCGCGTCGGAGTTCGAGGTCGGGCTGGTGATCGAGCTCGCGTCCGGCGCGGGCGTGCTGGCCGGCACGTTCGACGAGGCGCTGCCGAGCACCGAGTTCGACGCGTGGGCCGCCGAGCCGCCCGCCGTGCGGCTGGCCACGCTCGTCGAGGCCTGGTACGAGCGGCCGCGCGAACGCACACGCAGCGTGCCGTTCCGGTCCGAGTACGGCATCGCCGGCACCGAGGGCCTGCGCCACACGCTGCTCGCGGTGCTCGGCGAGGTCGGCGGCGCGCTGCCGGCCAGCGGGTCGCTGCTGATCCCGCTGCTCACCTGGCACGCGCCGCTGGCGCTCGACCTACCCGGCGAGGAGCCGGCCACGGTCGTCCTGCGGTTGTGGCGGGAGACGGTGGCCCTGGGGCTGGTGGCCCGCGGCGCGATCAGCCCGCTCGGGCGGGCGGTGCTCGACGGCACCGATCTCGTCGCGGCGGCGCAGGCACTGGTCACCGAGCCCGCCGAGCAGGCGACGTTCCAGGCCGATCTCACGGCGGTGGTGTCCGGCACGCCGTCGGTGACGCTCAGCCGGTTGCTCGACTCGTGCGCGGTGCGGGAGGCGCGCGGCGCCGCGTCGGTGTGGCGGTTCACGCCGGCGTCGGTGCGGGCGGCGCTCGACGGCGGCGCCACCCCCGACGGTCTCGTCGAGTCGCTCCGCGCGGCGGGCACGGTGCCGCAGGCCGTCGACTACCTGATCCACGACGTGGCCCGCCGGCACGGCTCGCTCCGCGTCCGCGCGGTCGGGTGCGTGCTGCACGGGCTCGACCCGGCGCTGCTGGCCGAGGTGGTCGCCGACCGCCGGCTCGCCGCACTCGGCCTGGCCGCGCTCAATCCCACCGTGTTGGCGAGCACCCGGCCGCCCGCCGAGACTCTCGCCGCGCTCCGGGCCGCCGGGTACGCCCCGGTCGCCGAAGACGCCACCGGCGAGGTGCTGGTCGACGTCCCCGCGCAGCGCCGGGCCGAGCGGCCAGCCACCGTCCGGCGGGTCCGCCGGCGCACCCCGTCGGTGCGTCCCGCCGACGCCGCGGCGCTGGCGAAGAGGCTCATCAGCGCCCAGGACCCGCCGGAGGAGGCGCCACCGGAGGCCGGTGACATCTTCGACGACGCCATCGCCAACGAGCTTCCGGTTCACATCGAGTACGTCAACAAGCGCGGCGAGCGGTCGAGCCGCCTGATCAACCCGACGGAGATCGTCGACGACAGGATCCTGCTGGCGTGGTGCCACCTCCGCAACGAGGAGCGGGCGTTCGCGCTCAACCGGATCCTGTCGGTGTCGCGTCCCTAACCCATGTGCGGGTAGGTGTGATCGGTCGGCGGCACGAACGTCTCCTTGAGCGTGCGCGGGCTCACCCACCGCACCAGGTTCTGCCACGAGCCGGCCTTGTCGTTGGTGCCGCTGGCCCGCGCGCCGCCGAACGGCTGCTGGCCGACCACGGCACCGGTCGGCTTGTCGTTGATGTAGAAGTTGCCGGCCGCGAACCGCAACGCGTGCGTCGCCCGGTCGATCGCGGCCCGGTCGGTGGCGAAGATGGCGCCGGTCAACGCGTACGGTGCGATGCCCTCGGCCTGCGCGACCACGTCGTCGAACGTCTCGTCGGGGTACACGTGCACGCCGAGGATCGGCCCGAAGTACTCGGTGGTGAACACCTCGTGCCCCGGGTCGGAGCACTCGATCACCGTCGGCCGCACGAAGAATCCTTCGGCGTCGTCGGCCGTGCCGCCCGCGAGCACCGTGCACGCCGGTGAGTTCTTCACGCGGTCGAGCGCCGCGCTGTGCTTGTCGAACGCCCGCCGGTCGATCACCGCGCCGCCGAAGTTCGCGAAGTCGGAAACATCGCCGTAGGTAAGCGATTCCGCGACCGACACGAGCTTGTCGCGCACCCCCGCGTTCCACAACGACGCCGGCACGTACGCCCGCGACGCGGCGGAACACTTCTGTCCCTGGTACTCGAACGCGCCCCGCACGAGGGCGGTCACCAACGCGTCGGGGTCGGCCGACGGGTGCGCGATCACGAAGTCCTTGCCACCGGTCTCGCCGACCAGCCGCGGATAGGTGCGGTAGCCGGCAATGTTCGCGCCGACGGTCTTCACCAGGTGCTGGAACGTACCCGTCGAGCCGGTGAAATGGATGCCCGCGAGGTCGGGGTGCGCGAGCGCCACCTCCGACACGGCCAGGCCGTCGCCCGTCACCATGTTGATGACGCCCGGCGGCAACCCCGCGGCCTCGAACAGCCGCATCGTGAAGTGCGCGGCGAACTGTTGCGTCGGCGACGGCTTCCACACCACCGTGTTGCCCATCAACGCCGGCGCCGACGGCAGGTTCCCGGCGATCGCCGTGAAGTTGAACGGCGTGATCGCGTAGACGAACCCTTCCAGCGGACGGTGGTCGAACCGGTTCCACACGCCGGCCGACGACCGCGGCTGGTCCTGGAGCAACCAGTGTCCGAAGTGGACATTGAAGCGCAGGAAGTCGATCAGCTCGCACGCCGCGTCGATCTCCGCCTGCTGCGCGGTCTTCGACTGGCCGAGCATCGTGGCGGCGTTGAGCGTCTCGCGCCACGGGCCGGCGAGCAGGTCGGCGGCGCGCAGGAACACCGCCGCGCGCTCGCTGTAGGGAAGATCGCGCCACATCGGCGCGGCGTTGGTCGCGGCCGTCACGGCCGCTTCCGCGTCTTTCGTGGACGCGTTGCGCGTGACGCCGAGCACGTGTGCGTGCCGGTGCGGCTGCACCACGTCGATCGGGTCGCCGGTACCGGTGTGCTCCCGCCCGTCGATAGTCATCGTCAGGTCGAGACGTTCGGCCGCGAGGTCGGCCAACCGCGCCTGCAACCGGTCGCGCTCCGGGGTGCCGGGCGCGTAGGTGAGAACCGGCTCGTTCCGGGGTTCCGGAACCGAGAGAACGGCATCCATTGACGTCTCCGAAGGTAAGGGTGGCCAGGAAGCTTCATCGTGCCACGGTTAGGCTGGCGCGCATGACGGACGAGCCAACCACCAGGGGCGGCCGGGGTCCGCTGGTAGTGGCCGCCATCAGCGTTGCCTGGTTCGTCGCGACGCTGGTGGTCACGCACGCCTCGGTGGTCGGCGAGGCCGAGCCCGCGGTGGCGCTGGTGAACGCGACGCTGTCGATGCCGCTGCTCATCGCGTCGGGCATCGTCGCCGGTGCCGCGCTCGCGGTCGTCGTGGTCGGCTGGCTCACCGCGCGCGGCATGCTCGTCCAGGCCCGGTGGCGGGTGCTCGCCGGCGCGGGGATCGGGCTCCTGCTCGGCGCCGTCGCCGGTGGCGCGGTGCTGCTGGGGTACGGCACGGCCGCCGCGCTCGTCTCCCTCTCGATCGCGATGGCGGTGGCGGCCGCCGCCGGTGGCGCGCTCGGCGGGGTCCCGTGGCCGGCCGTCGTCGTGGCCGGGGTGGTCGGCAGCCTCGTGCGGTTCGCCCTCGGCTTCGTCGAAGGGCTTTTCGGTGGACGCCTACGCGAGGCGATCGCCGGCGACGAGTCCGTGGCCGCCCAGTTGGCCGCCGTCGGTCAGATCGGCTTCGCGATGGCACTCATCGGTGGCGCGGTCGCCGGGCTCTCCGCGTCCCTTTATCTTCGGAAAAGCGGCCTGAAGTGGCCCGCGCACCTCGCCGCCGGCGCGGCGCCGGGCCTCCTCCTGCTGATCGCCGACGTGGCGACGCGCATCGGCGGCACCCCGCTGCTGCGCGCCATGAGCGGCAACGACACGTTCGACGAGCGCGCGCTGCGGTTGGTGGCCGACACCCGCCTGAGCACGGCGCTGGTGGTGCTGTTCACCGGTGCCGTGGTGGCGATCATCGTGCACGGGCGCACGCTGGCACCGGCTACGGCAGCACCTGATCAAGCTCGGAAGGGTCGTACCACTCCAGTTCGTGGTCCTCAGCGCCGTCGACGGTGAACTGCGCGTCGGGATCGCCGGCCGCCGCCTCCTCGACCACCGCGGCGGCCGCCGCCACCGCCTCCTCCGCGTGGGCGCTGTCGACGTGGATCGCCGCCACCGCCTCGAACGGCACCGGGCTGCTCACCTGGACGAGGCTCGACCCGAGGTCACGGTCGAGCCGGCCCACGGTGTGCGCGGGGACGTCGGCCGAGATGACCACCCGACGCCGCTTTGCCGTCGGATCGTGGCGGAGCAGCCGCAGGGCCTCCTGCGCGGCGCGGGTGAACGCGACATACTCGAGTTCCTCCTCGTCGCCCTCCGCGTACCACTCGCGGAGGTCCGGTGTGACGGCGTGGGCCACCGGTGACGGGCCGAACGGCTCTTTGAGACGCAACGGGCCCAACTGGGCGATCGTCGCGGGCAGGTAGACGCGCACCAGCCCTGTGGTCACGGATCCTCCGGGTTGTACGTCGTGTCGAAGGCTAACGATGGCAAACTGAGGCTATGGAGCCCCGGTTCCTGCAGATGTCAGACGTTGCGGAAATCCTCAACGTCACATCGTCGCAGGTGTACCACATGGTGCGCAGCGGTGATCTACCCGCCATCAAGGTGGGTGGCCGTGGGCAGTGGCGCGTGGAGCGCTCCAAACTCGAGGAGTACATCGAGCGCAAGTATGCGGAAACCGCCGCCTGGGTGCAGGCGAACCCCCTCGTCCTCCGCGACGAACCCGAGGACGACACCCCGTAGTGGGGATTTGGGTGAGTTGTCTCTTTGCCCGTCGTAGGCAAACGAAGGTAAACGCAAGGGTCTTGAGTGATTTGCCTCCGGGCCGGTACAACTTTGTGGAGGGTTACTGAAGGCAATCGAAAGCAAACGCAAGATCGGAGCGTTCGGGATGTCTGCGCCCACCGTGGCCGTCGCCACCGATTACCCGCCGGTCCGGATCCGCCGGGCACCCCGGTTGGAGCCTCCGTTCGACGACGAGGACGACCCGACCTGGCCGCTGGCCGCGTCCGCCGGTCACGTCGCGGCGGGTGCCGGTGCGGCCGGCGCCGGTGCGGCCGGCGTGCTGGCTCAACCCGGGCGGGGTCCGCGTACCCAGCGTCCGGTGACGCCACGTCCCCCACGCGGTCCGGCCGAGATCCCCGGGGCGGCTTCGGTCGGCGCCGCCGAAGGCAGCCCCGCCCAACCCGGGACCGCCCATCCCGGAGCGGCCCAACCTGGGAAGGCCGTCGGCATTGCGCAAGCGGCCGCCGGACCTGGGCCCGGATTGGGGCGGCGCCAACCGTCACCCGGAGCCATGGCGGCCCAGCGATTCGTC
Organism: Virgisporangium aurantiacum; assembly: GCF_016863635.1. Classification (GTDB taxonomy): domain Bacteria; phylum Actinomycetota; class Actinomycetes; order Mycobacteriales; family Micromonosporaceae; genus Virgisporangium; species Virgisporangium aurantiacum. Next base: position 408,211 of record NZ_BOPG01000003.1, read on the forward strand.
GGCGTGGCCGTCGAGATTCTCAACGGCCACCGGGCCGTCAGTCACCTGCGGGCCGTCACCGCACCGGCGGATCTCAAGCAGGTCACCGACCAGTTGGTCGGCCGCACGAACCGGACGTACCTGGGCCGCCCGGGCCGTACCGTGGCGACGCCGCCGCGGGTGCGGTTGCTCGGGATGCGGACCTGCGAACCGCGGGACGGGGTGATCGAGGCCGCCGTGGTGCTCGGATACGGGATCCACACCTGGGCGATGGCCGTCCGGATGGAGCGGCCGGCAGACGTCTGGCTCTGCAAGCTGGTGCAGGTCGTCTGAGCTCCGACCCGAACGCCGACTGGCCTTCCCGTGTGTGCGGGAAGGCCGGTCGGTGTGTCGAAGTTATTCGGCGCCGGGAGCGCCGTGGCAGCGCTTGTACTTCTTACCGGAGCCGCAGTAGCACGGTGCGTTCCGGGACGGGCCGCCGGTCGCGGAGGCCTGGCCCGGGGACGGCTTGCGGGCACCGGCCGCGGTGGGGGACGCCGGCCCGGATCGGCGGGTGCCGGCTGCCGTGCCCCCGCCTGCCGTACCGGCTGCCGTGCCACCGCCGGCCGCGCCGCTCGTGGCGGCACTGGCCCGGGCGGCACCGTCGCCGCCGCCCAGGCCCAGGGCGTTGCGGCTGGCGGTGGCGTTGCCGCCGACCTGCTTGGTGGTGGGCACCGGACGGGGTGCGCGGGCACCGCCGCGGCCGCGGGCCGGCCGGGGCTTCTCGGTACCCACACCCAGTGCGGGAGCGGACTCCTGGCTCTCGACGGCCACCGCACCGGAGCCGGCCGCGCCGTCGATCGTCGGAGCCGAGTACTGGAGGTTGCGGGGCAGGCGCTGGGCGCCCAGACCCTTGGCGTGGATCTCGACGTGCGGCTCCTCGACCGCGGCCTCGGCGGCCTCGACCTGGACCTCCAGGTTGAACAGGAAGCCGACGGCCTCCTCCTTGATGCCGTCGAGCATCTGCTGGAACATGTCGAAGCCCTCGCGCTGGTACTCGACCAGCGGGTCGCGCTGGGCGTAGGCGCGCAGGCCGACGCCCTCCTGCAGGTAGTCCATCTCGTACAGGTGCTCGCGCCACTTGCGGTCGATCACGGCGAGCAGCACCTGGCGCTCCAGCTCCCGGACCGCCTCCTCGCCGAGTTCCTCCTCGCGGGCGTCGTACGCGGCGTTCACGTCCTCCTTGAGGCGCTCCTCCAGCAGCTCGGGGCTCAGGCCCTCCTCGCCGCCGGCCTCGCCGATCAGGTCGTCGACCGTCAGGGAGACGGGGTAGAGCTGCTTCAGGCTGGTCCAGAGCTTGTCGAGGTCCCAGTCTTCGGCGCCGACGCCCTCGGCGGTGGCGCCGGTGACGTAGGCGGTGGTGACGTCGTCGAGCATGTTGCGGATCTGGTCGCCCAGGTCTTCGCCGTTGAGGACCTTCCGGCGCTCGGCGTAGATGACCGTGCGTTGCTGGTTGAGGACCTCGTCGTACTTGAGGACGTTCTTCCGGATCTCGGCGTTCTGGCCCTCGATCTGGGTCTGCGCGCTCTTGATCTGGCGCGACACCATCTTCGACTCGATGGGCAGGTCTTCCGGGATGTTGAGCCGGTCCATGACCGCCTCGACGGCACCGGCGCGGAACCGGCGCATCAGCTCGTCCTGCAGGGACAGGTAGAACCGGGACTCGCCCGGGTCGCCCTGCCGGCCGGAGCGGCCGCGGAGCTGGTTGTCGATACGGCGGGACTCGTGCCGCTCGGTGCCGAGCACGTAGAGGCCACCGGCGTCGACGACGTCTTCGTGCTCCTCCTTGCAGAGCTTCTTCCACCGGTCGACCGCGTCTTCCCAGGCGACCTCGTACTCCTCGGTCTCCGGCTCGACGCCGCGCTGGCGCAGCTCGGCGGCGGCCAGGTACTCGGGGTTTCCGCCGAGCAGGATGTCGGTACCGCGTCCCGCCATGTTGGTGGCCACCGTGACCGAACCGCGGCGGCCGGCCTGCGCGATGATCTCGGCTTCCTTGGCGTGGAACTTCGCGTTCAGCACCGCGTGCGGCACGCCGCGCCGGCGCAGCATCTGGCTGAGCAGCTCGCTCTTCTCGACGCTGACCGTACCGACGAGCACCGGCTGGCCCGCCTCGTGCCGCTCGACGATGTCGTCGACGACGGCGTTGTACTTCGCTTTCTCGGTCTTGTAGATCACGTCGGACTGGTCGGCCCGGATCATCGGAAGGTTGGTGGGGATGCTGATCACGCCGACCTTGTAGACCTTGTTGAACTCGGCCGCCTCGGTCTGCGCGGTACCGGTCATGCCGCCGAGCTTCTCGTAGAGCCGGAAGTAGTTCTGCAGCGTGATCGTGGCGAGGGTCTGGTTCTCCTGCTTGATCTCCACGCCCTCTTTGGCCTCGATGGCCTGGTGCATGCCCTCGTTGTAGCGCCGGCCGTGCAGGATGCGACCGGTGAACTCGTCGACGATCAGCACCTCGCCGTCGCTGACCACGTAGTCCTTGTCCTTGCGGTACAGCTCCTTGGCCTTCAGCGCGTTGTTGAGGTAGCCGACCAGCGGGGTGTTCACCGACTCGTACAGGTTGTCGATGCCCAGCTGGTCTTCGACCCGGGCGACGCCGCGCTCGGTGATCGAGATGGTGCGCTTGGACTCGTCGACCTCGTAGTCGAAGTCGATCTCGCCGCCGCCGTCCTTGTCGGCCTTGCCGGAGTCGAGCCGCTTGACCACGCGCGCGAACTCGCCGTACCAGCGGGCCGACTGCTCGGCCGGACCGGAGATGATCAGCGGGGTGCGGGCCTCGTCGATGAGGATCGAGTCGACCTCGTCGACGATCGCGAAGTTGTGGCCGCGCTGCACCAGTTCCTCGTTCGACCACGCCATGTTGTCGCGCAGGTAGTCGAAGCCGAACTCGTTGTTGGTGCCGTACGTGACGTCACAGAGATAGGCCGCGCGGTGCTCGCTGGCCGGCACGTTGGGCAGGATCACGCCGACGGTGAGACCGAGGAACCGGTGCACCCGGCCCATCCACTCGGCGTCGCGCTGGGCCAGGTAGTCGTTCGTGGTGACCACGTGGACGCCCTTGCCGGACAGCGCGTTGAGGTACGTCGCGAGCACGATGGTGAGGGTCTTTCCCTCACCGGTCTTCATCTCGGAGATGTTGCCCCAGTGCAGCGCCGCCCCGCCCATGAGCTGGACGTCGTACGGCCGCTGCCCGAGCACCCGGTGCGCCGCCTCGCGGACCGCAGCGAACGCCTCCGGCAGCAGGTCGTCAAGCGTCTCACCGTCCTCCAACCGTTCCCGGAACTGCTCGGTCAGAGCCGCGAGTTCCTCATCGGTGAGCTCGGTGTAATTCTCCTCGATGTCGTTGATGGCCTTGGCCACGGCCTTGAGCCGTTTGACCATTCGGCCTTCGCCGGCACGAAGGATTCTCTCGAAAATCGACACGGGTCAGCGCTCCCTCAACGTCCTGCGGCAACCATCGTAGGCGTATAGGTGGGTCGCTTGCCCACAGCGCCCGACAAGCGGGGCGTTTCGGGCGGCCGAGGTGGACGTCGGGCGGGGTGATGGCAGTATCGCCACCCATGGAATCAACGTCGCAGCGGTTCGGTCTGGTCGCCGAGTCAATCGACGGCGCCGGCGTCCGGGTGCGTCGCTACCGCGATGACGACATCGCGGCGGTCCAGGCGGCCTGCGACGACCCGCTGAGCCAGCGGTACCTGCCGATGCTGCCCAGCCCGTACACGTTCGACGACGCCGACTGGTGGGTCCGGGAGGGCTCGCTCGCCGCGTTCGAGCGCGGCGGCGGGAACTTCGCGATCGCCGATCCGACAACCGACCAGTTGATCGGCGGCATCGGGATCACCCACGAGCAGAACGGCAACGGCGAGATCGGCTACTGGGTGGCGCCGTGGGCCCGGAGCCGCGGCACCGCCACCGCCGCCACCCGTGCCCTGACCGACTACGCGTTCGCCAGCGGCTACGGCCGCATGCAGCTGCGCACCGAGTGGGAGAACACGTCGTCGCAGCGGGTGGCGCTGGCGGCCGGGTTCCGGCGGGAGGCGGTGCAGCGGAACTCGGCGCTGGCCCGCACCGGCGGGCGGCACGACCTCATCGTGTGGTCCCGGCTCGCCGACGACCCGCCCGGCCCGGTTCACCGGGTACTGCCCGACCTGGCCGACGGCCGGCTGACCGACGGCACGGTGACGCTGCGCCCGCTCGACCCGGCCGACGGCGAGGCCATGTACGGCCTGCACCGCGACCCGGACGTCATCGCGGCCGCCTACCGTACCGGCCCGCTGGAGCCGGCCGAGGTGTCGCGGATCTGCGCCCGGGCCGGGGCGCACTGGCTGGCCGGCACCCGGGCGCACCTCGCGGTGCTCGACACGGCGTCGGGCGCGTTCGCGGGCGACATCGGGCTGTTCGACCTGTCGCCGGCCGGGGTGGCGAACCTCGGGTACTCGCTCAGCCGGCAATGGCGCGGTCGCGGTATCGCGACCCGCGCGGCGCGGCTGCTGAGTGGTTGGGCCCTGGCCGGCCGGCCCGACGGCGGTGCCGGGCTGAACCGGCTCGTGGCCGGGACAGATCCGGGAAACACGGCGTCGCAGCAGGTTCTGACCAGGGTGGGATTCACCCGGGAGGGGTATCAGCGCGGCCACCTTCCCGCCCCCGGGGGCGGCCGCGCCGACGTGGTCTCCTACGCCCTGCTTGCCACGGACCTCACGAACTCACGTTCAGGCTGAGGACCCCGTAGTCGTACGCGCGGCGTCGGTACACCACGCTCGGCCGCCCCGACTCCTTGTCGTTGAACAGGTAGAAGTCGTGGCCAAGCAGCTCCATGTGGAACAGTGCGTCTTCGACCGTCATCGGTTCGCCCGGATGTTCCTTCTCCCGGACGAGCCGCCACGGCTGATCGTCGTCCTGTGAATCGTCCCAGGTTTCCATATCGTGGGATTCGTTGGTGGGCCAGTCGGTGTGCTGAGCCGCCGGTTCCGCGACGGCGACCGACGCCATCTGCGGTGCCGCGAGCGGCGCGGTGGCCGCCGCGACAGAGACCGGTGCACGCCGCCCGCGGTGGATGCGGCGCCGGTCGGCCGCCCGGCGAAGGCGGCTCTCGAGCTTGCTGATGGCGGCGTCGAGTGCGCTGTAGAAATCGGCGGCACACGCCTCGGCCCGGAT
>NZ_BOPG01000004.1 GCF_016863635.1 Virgisporangium aurantiacum
CCCGCGCGAGAAGCAGGTGATCTCGACGCGTTGGCAGTTGTCGGACTGCCGCCGGTTCTTCTCGTGGAACAGCTCCACGTCAACACTGATGATCTTGTGGTCGTACCGTTCCACCTTGGCAAGCTTGTCGGCGACATGCTGCCGGTAGTGGTCGGGCACCTCCACGTTGCGGCCCTTGACAACGATGTCCACGCTGTGACCTCCCCTGGCTGTTTTCGTCAGGATGAGCAGTCCGGAAGCTCGACTGTCTTAGCTAGATGCCGGTCCGACTGGACCGGGATCGATAAGTGCCGATGAAGTGATCGGAATGCCCCGGCGAACATGCACGGAGTGCAACCGCGCCGGTGGACCGGGGCCAGGAACTTCGGCCTCGCCTCCCTTCGCGGTGAGAGGGTGGTGATTCGACGCTAACCCGCAGACACTCCCCCGTCATCCCCCGTTTGAAAACTCACCCGACCAATGGGACGGTCCGGAACGTTCGAACAGCCCCAAACGGGTCGACTCTGGCAGTTTTGTCAGCTCTCTGACTCCGGAGAGTCAGGGCGGCGGGGCGTGTACGCGACCGTGGCGGCCGCCGTCACCGGGAGACCGGCCGAGCGCAGGAGACCGGCCGCCGCGTCGAGCGTCGCGCCCGACGTGATCACGTCGTCGACGAGAATCAGGCTCACCCCGGCGGCCACCGCGGCCCGCACGTCGCCCAGCCGGCCCGGGCGCAGGCGGAGGCCGGCCCGGGCCGCCGCGACGCGCTGGGCCGCCGTCAGGCCCACGGAATCGGGACGCGGGAGCGCGCGCAACGGGAACCCCACCGCGCCGGGAACACCGGCCCGGGTGAGGCCGGCCCCGGCGCGCCGGGCCAGCCGCGTCACGTGGTCGCCGAACCGGCGCCGGGCCGCGGCGGGCGTCGCCGGGACGGGCACCAGCAGCACCCCGGCGCGGCCGGCCGGTACACAGGCCCGGACCGCGACGGCCAACCGGTCGCCCAGCACCGCCGCCAGACCGTGCCGCCCGTGCTCCTTGTACGCGTTGACGGCCTCCCGCAACGGGCCCTCGTACACGCCGCCGGCCACCACCGGCGGCAGGCCGGACAGCCACCGCGCGGGCGGCACCCGCACCGGCCCGCCCGCGATGCGGTCCGCACACCGGTCGCACCAGGCGACTCCGGCCGTGCCGCACCCGGCGCAGGACGTCGGCAGCACCAGGTCGACGAGCGTCGCGAACATCAGGCCTCAGATCACGTCGGCGTAGAACACCGCGGTCACCCGTGGATCGGAAACCGTGGCGGATGCGGACGGGGACGGGGACGGGCTCTGCGACTCCGGTGCCTTGACCGCCCGCATGATGGGCGAGTACGGGAAGTACGAACTCCGGGTTCCCCCCGCGGACGCCTCGATCACCACGTCGCCGCCGCCCAGGTTGTTGATCGGGTCCCACGGCACCGCCGACAACTGCGTCAGTTGCGCACCCTGCAGTCCGTTCGGGCCGGTGGAGGTCAGGGCGCCACCGTCGATCGCGGCGATCATCAGCCCCGACCGGCCGCCGACGATGATCTGGTGTTCGAAGTTCCACGCCACGCCGCGCAGGTCGACGAGGTTGCCGACGTAGAGCTCGCGGAGCTCCTGCGCGGAGTTCACGCCGATCGTCACCGGAAGCTTGGTCGAGTCGATCGTCGCGACGTACACCTTGCTGGCGGTGACCATCGCGATGCGCGCGCCGTCCGGTGCCACCGACACGGCGACGAGGGGATCCGCAGACGGCAACGGCAGGTTCACCGCGGTCACCTCGCCCGTGCCGAGGTTGACGTCGTACAGGTTGCCGTCGGCGACGATCAGCACCTGGTCGCCCACGCCCGGCAGGTACGACGGCCGGCTGTACGGTCCGATCCGCCCGTCGAGGCCGACGACGTGGGTGAACGTCGCCGCGCTCCGGTCGGCCGGGGTCCGGCCGACCCACAACTGCCGTGGACCGCCGCCATCCTGGCGCACCAGCGCGGCCGAGTTCTGCTTCGTGTTGACCGCGGCCGCGACGACATTCGAGTTCTCCGGCCGGCCGAGGATCGACGGCGGCGACACCTCCGGGTCGATCGGTACCAGCTTCCCGCTCACCGCTCCGAACAGCCGCCGTTCGTTGCGGTCGTTGAGCGGCTGGGACGGGTTGGCGCGAAGGTAGTCCGTACCGGAATAGGTGCGCCCGTCCCGGCCGCCGATCCGCAGTTCGACCGTGTACCGCTCCGGATGCAGCGACCATCGCAGTTGCGTGGCGAGGTGGTCCATCGACTTCTCGAGATCGGTCTCCGGCACCGCCGGCGGCAGGTTGACCACGACGTTGTCCCCGTTCAGCGTCGCGTTGTCGAGCGGCTTTTCGAACGGCGGACGCTGCACCACCGGCGTCGGCTGGGAAAGGAACAGCGACGGGCCGGCGAGCACCCGCGCCACGATCGTCTTCGCCCGCTTCTCGTCGGAGATGCCGGCGCTGATGTAGCGGCGGTCGGGCACCAGGAACCGACCGGTCAGGTCCCAGTAGTAGACCGGGCGCACCTCGAACAGGGTGCCGAGCCCCTCCAGCGACAGCGGCAGCATGTTGTCGGGGGCGTTGAGGAGCAGCTTCGACTTGGGATCGACCCTGAGGGTGTACGTCGCCGGGGCACGGCCGGCCGGGATGAGGAATCCGGCGGGGTCGAGCACACCGATCTGGCGCAGCGTGACGGGGACCGAATTGTCGACCCCCACTGTCAGCTCGCCGATCACCTGGACGACGGTGATCGAGTTACCGGGCTTCCAGGTCGCCATCGGGTCGAGGAAGCGCTGCGCCTGGCGGACCGCGGCCGGGATCCGTTCCCCCGGACTCAGGGCCGGATCCCAGTCGGCGGCGGCGCCGGTCTTCAGGAACCGCTGCACGAGTTCGACCGGCGAGATGTCGGTGGCCGGCTCGGGCAGCCCGACCGAGCCGGCCGGCCCGACCGGCCGACCCACCCGGGGGGCGTCGTCGAGGGGTTCCGGCTCGCCCGAACCGGGGACGCCGCACCCGGCCGCCGCCACCACCACGCACATGAGCGCCAGCGCCGCCCGGAGCAGCCTGCGCCCGTCTCCCCTGCTTTTACTCCGCACGGCCGCCACCGATCTCGACCACATCGGCCACCGCGTCGCCCACGATGGCGGCCGATCCGTTCGGGCGCTCGGCCACCGCGGGGGCCGCGCCCTCCGGAACCAGCGGAAGCGGCGCCGACACCAGCCGGTCGCCGGCGCGCAACGGCAGCACGAGCCGGAACTGGGCGCCCTGCCCCGGCGCGCCCCACGCCTCCAGCCAGCCGCCGTGCAGCCGGGCGTCCTCGAGGCTGATCGACAGGCCGAGGCCGGTGCCGCCGGTCTGCCGGGCGCGCGACGGGTCGGCCCGCCAGAAGCGGTTGAACACCAGCTTCTCCTCGCCCGGCTTGAGCCCGATGCCCGCGTCGCGCACGGTGATCGCGACCGAATGGTCGTCGGCGGCCAGCGCGACCCGTACCGGACGGTGCTCACCGTGCTCGACCGCGTTGCCCATGAGGTTGCGCAGCACCCGCTCGACGCGACGCTGGTCGACCTCGGCGATCACCGGATCGTCGGGCACGTCGAGGACGATCGGCGAGCCGACCCGCTCGGCCAGCGACTCCAGGCGATCGGCGACCCGGCGCACCACCGGCGTCAGGTCGGCGGGTTCGGCGTCGAGGCTCGCGAAGCCCGCGTCGAAGCGGGAGATCTCCAACAGGTCGGTGAGCAGTTCCTCGAACCGGTCGAGCTCGGCGTGCAGCAGCTCGGCGCTGCGGGCGACCGCGGGGTCGAAGTCCTCGCGCTCGGCGAAGATCAGATCGGCGGCCATCCGCACCGTGGTGAGCGGTGTGCGCAGCTCGTGTGACACGTCGGACGTGAACCGCCGCTGCAACCGCGACATCTCCTCCAGCCGCAGGATCTGGCGCTGCAGGTTCGCCGCCATCTGGTTGAACGCGGCGGCGAGGCTGGCCAGATCGTCTTCCCCGCGCACCTCCATGCGCTGGTCGAGCAGGCCGGCCGACAGCCGTTGGGCGGTGCGGGCGGCCAGCCGCACCGGGCTCACCACCATGCGGGTCACTATCGCGGCCAGCAGTGCCAGCAGGATCACCAGCGTGATGCCGGTCAACGAGACGCTGGTGCCGACGAGCTCGGCGTTGTCGACCTCGTCGTCGAGCGGAAACATGTAGTAGAGCCCGAGCTCGCCGGCCTGCGTGCGCACGAGCGTGCCGTAGACCAGGAACGGGCGGGCGCCGTCGCCGTCGGGGTCGGCGGTGATGTACTGCCGGGCGACCCGGCCCTCGCGCACGTACCGGCGCAGCCCGTCGAGTTCGGTGCTCCGGAGAACCCGCAGGGCCTGCTCGCCATCGGGTTGCGCCTGCGGCGCGAGGATCTCCCGGCGGTCCTCCACCGGGACGATCGCCACCTGCACACCGGTGCCCGACTCCGAACTGGCGCCGGCCGCCCCGCCGGCGTCGTTGAGGAGCTGCAACAGCAGTTGCGGCACGGTGGCGGGGAGCGCCGCGTCGGTCGGCGAGTCGACCCGCAACTGGTTGACGGCGTACTGGCCGCCCCGGTTGACGATGTTGTTGGTGCGCTCGAACTTCTGCCCCAGCTGGCCGGTGGTGATCCGGTTGGTGACCAGCACGCCGAACGCCGCGATCAGCACGCTGGAGAGCACCAGCGTGATCGACACGACGCGCACCTGCAGCGACCGTCGCCAGGTCTTGCGCCCGGCCAGCCAGCCCTGGTAGAGCCAGCGGCCCGGCCCGCGACGGCGCACCCGCCGCCAGTGCAGCCGCCACCACCGGGCGGTGAGGACGGGCGACCCGCGCACCCGCGACCAGAGCGACCGCGGCCGCTCCGGTGGGGTGAGCGGGTCGATCGTGAGCACTACGCCGTGCCCGCCTTGTAGCCGACGCCGCGCACGGTGAGGATGATCTCCGGCCGCTCCGGGTCGGGCTCGATCTTCGCCCGCAGGCGCTGGACGTGCACGTTCACCAGTCTGGTGTCGGCCGCGTGCCGGTAGCCCCACACCTGCTCGAGCAGCACCTCGCGGGTGAACACCTGGCGCGGTTTGCGGGCCAGCGCCACCAGGAGGTCGAACTCCAGCGGGGTCAGCTTGACCTCTTCGCCGTTGCGGTTCACGGTGTGCGCCGGCACGTCGATGGTGATCTGGTTGCCGACTGGCCCGATCGTGAGCACCTCCGGCGCCACGTCTTCGCCGCGGCGGAGCCGGGCGCGCATGCGCGCGACGAGTTCCTTCGGCTTGAACGGCTTGACGACGTAGTCGTCGGCACCGGACTCCAGGCCGAGAACGACGTCGACGGTGTCGCTCTTCGCGGTGAGCATGACGATCGGTACGCCGGATTCGCCGCGGATCGCCCGGCACACGTCAATGCCGCTCATACCGGGCAGCATCAGGTCAAGCAGGACGATGTCGGGCCGCGCCTCGCGGAACGCGTTCAGCGCCCGCTCGCCGTCGGCCACGAAGGATGGCAGGAATCCCTCGCTGCGCAGGACGATGCCGAGCATCTCGGCGAGCGCGGGATCGTCGTCGACAACCAAGATTCGGGCCCTCATGCGACCCAATACTTGCACCTCCCGGCCCGTTTCCGCGGCCCGCCCACCCGCGTTGGCCCAATACGGTCAAATCCATCTGGGGACACGCGCCTGGCAACCGCATGCCAGGATGGCTTGCGAATCGGGCGAAAAGACTGGGGGACGGCGTGCAGACCGGCGTGCTTCCGCTGCGTCCGCTCACCCTCGGTGAGCTCCTCGACGCTGCCGTCGCACTGCTGCGCGGGCAGGCCAAGGTGCTGCTGGGCGCCGGCTTCGTGCTCGCGGTGATCGAACAGGCCGCGCTCTACGGCCTCCGCGTCGGCACCGCCCGCCCGCCGTACCTCCTGCCCTACGACGACCGGCTGGACATCTACTGGCTGGCGCTGGCGGTCGGTTTCGCCACCGAACTCGCGATCATCACCGCGCTGGGCGGGCTGACGGCACAGGCGGCCGGTCCGGCGTTGCTCGGCGAACGGGTGCGGATCCGGCCGCGGAACGGCCGGTTCGGCGCGGTGGCGCTGATCGCCGGCGTCGCCGGAATCGCCGGCTTCCTGGCGGCGATCTCCTGTCTCCTGCCGTGGTTCCTGCTCTACGCGGTGGTCGGCCTGGTCGTGCCCGCGCTCGTGATCGACCGGGTGAACCCGCTGCGGGCCGTCGGGCGGTCGCTGGTGCTGTCGTGCCGGGGCGGCCTGCGTGGCGCGGCGGTGCGCATCGCCGGGTACGTCGCCTGGGGCGCGGTGCGGATCGCGTTGGGCGTCGGCACGCTGGCGCTGATCAGCCTCGCGGTCGACAGCCTCGACGACGGCACCCGGTGGCTGATCGCGGGCATCGCGTGGGCCCTCGTGAACACGGTGGCCTACCCGGCGCTCGCGTGCCTCGACGCCGTGCTGCACCTGGAGACCCGCATGCGCACCGAGGGGCTCGACATCGTGCTCTCCCGCGCCTACGCCACCGGTCGGCCACCGGCCGCGAACCTGGCCCTCCCGCGGTGAGCCACTGATGCGCTGGTGGAACGAGTTCGTCGCGGGCGTCGAGACGGTGCTTCCGTTGCCGGCGGTGGTGCTGCTGCTGTTCGTCGCCGCCACGGTCGTCGCCCTGCTCTGGTACTTCTTCCCGGCCTGGATCCCGCGCCGCTGGCCGCGCCTGCGGATGCCGCGCTGGCGGTTCCGGCTGCCGACCTGGCGGTGGCGGTGGCGCAAGCCGGTGTGGCGCCGGTCCGCCAAGGCCGCCGCGGAGGCACCGGCCGAGCCGGTGGAGGGTGACGAGGTTCCCGAGCTTCCGGCGGCGATGTTCGCCGACCTGGCCGACCGGCTCGCGGCCGAGGGACGGTTCGCCGAGGCGATCCGGGAACGCCTGCGGGGCATGGTGCGCCAGCTGATCGAACGCGGGGTGCTGGAGCACCGTCCAGGGTGGACGGTCACGGAACTGGCGGCGGTCGCGGCGGCCCGGCGGCCGCAGGTGTCCGGTCCGCTGAACGCGGCCGGCCAGCTCTTCTCCGACATCTGGTACGGCGACCGCCCGGCCGGCGCCGAACAGGACAACAGCATGCGCGCGCACGTCGCCGCCCAGACCGCCGCTTTGTCGGTACGTGAGCCGATCGGGGTGCCGCGATGACCACGGTGGTCGAGGCTCCGGCGGCTTCCGCGCCGCGTCCGGCTCCGCGGAGACGCAGTAAGCGCTGGCTGCGGCTCGTCGTGCCGTACGCGATCGTGGTGGTCCTGCTCCTGGTCTCGGTGGTCGCCTACGTCATCGAGGAGCCCGACCCCGAGAACACCGACTACCTCTCCCCCGTGAGCACCGCCGACATCGGCTCCAGCGAACTGGCCGGGCGGCTGCGCCAGCGCGGGATCACCATCGAGCGGCAGACGAGCACCGCGGCGGCCCTGCGGTCGGCCCACCGCGGCGGCGCCACCCTGTTCGTCACCACACCCGGCCTCGTGCACTCGTTGTACCTGCGGATGCTGAAGCTGATGCCGGCGAGCACCACCGTGGTCCTGGTCCGCCCCGACAACAAGTCGATGGGGCGGGGCGGCCTGCCGGGCCGGGTCACCGGCAACCGCTGGGCGGGCACCGCCGCCGCACCGGGCTGCGGCTACGGCCCGGCGCGCGAGGCCGGCGTCGCCGGGGTGCGGCGGACCACCTACCAGTCGGCGTTGCCGCTCGACCGCTGCTACGCCGATTCGCTGGTCCGGGTGGCCCACCACGACACGACGATGACGTTCGTGGGCTCGGCCGACCCGTTCCGCAACGACCGCATCGGCGAGCACGGCAACGCGCGGCTCGCCGTCGGCCTGCTGGCCGGTGCACCGCGCGTGGTCTGGCTGGACCTGCACGGCGACGAGCCCGGCCCGAAGGTCCACGACAAGAACGCGCAGGGCCTCGACGAGAGCCCGGCCCCGGCCGACCTCGGCCCCGGCTCACCCGACCCCGACTTCCCGGTGCCCGACCCGGACGGCACGCAGGAGGGCGAGGCGGACCAGCCGGACGAGGACGAGCGGGAGCAGGCCGGGTCCAGCGGGCCGTCGGTGTTCGACCTGTTCCCGGCCGCCGCGTGGACCGTGCTGGCGCTGCTCTGCGTCGCCGCCCTGCTCGCCGCGGCCGCTCGGGCCCGCCGGCTCGGCGCACCGGTGCCGGAGCCGCTGCCGGTGCTGGTGCCCACCACGGAGACCGTCACCGGGCGCGGCCGCCTCTACGAGCGCTCCCGCGACCGGGGTGCGGCGCTCGCCGTGCTGCGCCGGGCCGCCCGCGACCGCATCACGCACGCTCTCGACCTGCCGCCCGACGCGGAGCGCGCCACGCTGGTGCCCGCCGTCGTCGCGCAGACCGGCTTCGACCCCGGCCAGGTCGACACGCTCCTGTTCGGCCCGGACCCGGAGACCAACGAGGATCTGGTCCACCTGGCGGCGGCGCTGGAGATCCTGGTCGAGACGGTGACCCGCATTCGGTGAAGGAGAAACTTGTGACTGAGACCGTTGCGCCGCCCGACGCCACCAGCAGAGCCGCGCTCGGCCGGCTGCGGGCCGAGGTCGGCAAGGCCGTCATCGGGCAGGAGGCGGTCGTCACCGGGCTGGTGATCGCGCTGCTGTGCCGCGGGCACGTGCTGCTCGAAGGCGTGCCGGGCGTGGCCAAGACGCTCCTCGTCCGCACGCTGGCCGCCGCCCTCGACCTCGACACCAAGCGGCTGCAGTTCACGCCCGATCTGATGCCCGGCGACGTCACCGGCTCGCTGATCTTCGACGCCCGCACCGCCGCGTTCGAGTTCCGCGAGGGTCCGGTCTTCACGAACCTGCTGCTCGCCGACGAGATCAACCGCACCCCGCCGAAGACGCAGGCATCGCTGCTGGAGGTCATGGAGGAGCGGCAGGTGTCCGTGGAGGGCAGCCCGCGCCGGCTGCCCGAGCCGTTCATCGTGATCGCCACCCAGAACCCGGTGGAGTACGAGGGCACGTACCCGTTGCCGGAGGCGCAACTCGACCGGTTCCTGCTGAAGATCAACGTGCCGTTGCCGAGCCGCGACGAGGAACTCGGCGTCCTCCGGGCGCACCACCACGGCTTCGATCCGCGCGACCTGAAGGCCGCCGGCGTCCAGCCGGTCGCCACCCGGGCCGACCTCGCCGCCGGGCGGGCGGCCTGCATGCGGGTGGCGGTGACTGATCCGGTGCTGGCGTACGTGGTCGACCTGTGCCGCGCCACCCGCGTGTCACCGTCGCTGGAACTGGGCGCCTCGCCCCGCGGCGCCACCGCCCTGCTCGCCGCCGCGAAGGCGTGGGCCTGGCTCACCGGTCGCGACTACGTGACGCCCGACGACGTCAAGGCGCTGGCCCGGCCGACGCTGCGGCACCGGGTGCGGCTGCGGCCGGAGGCGGAACTGGAGGGCGTGAGCACCGACGCCGTGCTCGACGCGGTGCTGGCAACCGTCCCGACGCCACGATGATCACCGGACGGCCGGCCGCGCTGCTCGCCCTCGGCGCCTTCGGGCTCGCCGTGGCGGGCCTGCTCGGTGACCCGTCCGGAGCCTGGCCGTGGGTGGTGGCCCTTGCCCTATTTGTCGTTTTGTTAGCTCTGTGCGCATTCGACTTCGCGGTCGCGGCGCCGCTGGGCGACGTGCGGCTCTCGCGCGACGGTGAGCGGTCGTGCTGGCTGGGCGAGAGCACGTCGGTGGCGTTGACGGTGCACAACGACTCGCCCCGGTTGCTGCGGGCGCGGGTGCGCGACGCGTGGGTGCCGTCGGCGGGTCCGTCGCCGTACGAGCACCTCGTCGACCTGGACCCGGGCGCGGTGTCCGTGCTGGAGACACGGTTGACGCCGACGCGGCGGGGCGACCGGCCGGCGGTGTGCGTCACGCTGCGCTCGTACGGGCCGCTCGGGTTCGCCTACCGGCAGCACCGCGCCCGGACCGCCGCGGCCCGCACGCCGGCCTGGACGCTGCGCGTCTACCCGCGGTTCGAGGCGCGCCGGCTGCTGCCGGAGAAGATGTCCCGGCTGCGGGTGCTCGACGGCGCCGTGGTCACCCGGGGCCGCGGCCAGGGCACCGAGTTCGACGCGCTGCGCGAGTACGTGATCGGCGACGACGTCCGCTCGATCGACTGGCGGGCCAGTGCCCGCCGCTCCGACGTGGTGGTGCGCAGTTGGCGTCCGGAGCGCGACCGGCGGGTGCTGTGCGTCCTCGACACCGGCCGCACCTCGGCGGCCCGCATCGGCGACGAACCCCGCCTCGACGCCGGGATCGACGCCGCGCTGCTGCTGGCGATGCTGGCCGCCCGCGCCGGCGACCGGGTCGACCTGCTCGCCGTCGACACGGCGGTGCGGGCGGCCGTGGCCAACCCGGGCAAGCGGACGCTGCTGTGGCAACTGGTCACCGCGATGGCGCCGCTGTCGCCGGCGCTGGTCGAGACCGACTTCGGGCTGGTGGCCAGCGAGGTGCTCCGCCGCGAGCGGAAGCGGGCGCTGGTGGTGCTGTTCACCGCGCTCGAACCGGGTGCGCTCGCCGAGGGCCTGCTGCCGGTGCTGCCGCGGCTGGCGGCCCGGCACCGGGTGGTGGTCGCGGCCGTGCACGACCCGGCCCTGGACACGCTGGCGGCCGCCCCGCGCACGTCGACCGGCGCCGTGTACCGGGCCGCGGCGGCGCACCGCGCACTGGTCGAGCGGGACCGGGTGCGGCAGGCGCTGACCCGTTACGGCGTCGACGTGATCGACGCGCCGGTGGAGCAGTTCGCGTCGAAGGTCGCCGACACGTACCTGGCTCTGAAGCGGATCGGCCGCCTCTAAGCCGTCGGCACGAGCGGTTCGGCGTCCTCCACGTCGGCGCTCTCGCCGTCCTGCGCCGCGCGGGCGCCCAGGACGAAGACGTAGCCGAGAAAGCCCAGCCACGCCGTCGCGCCGATGCCGACGCGCAGCACGGTCGGCACCGGCGCGGGCGTCACGAACGCCTCGATCAGGCCGCTGATGAACAGCACCGGCACCAGGCCGACCGCGACCAGCATCCCCTCCCGGGCGGTCTGCGCCAGCGCCCGTCCCCGGGTACGCAAGGGGCCGGGCGCGATCCACGCCCAGCCGATCCGCAGCCCGAACCCGGCCGCGACGAACACCGCCGTGAGCTCCAGCAGCCCGTGCGGCGTGATCAGCCCGAAGAACACGTCGGACCGCCCGTTGCCGATCATGATGCCGCCGACCAGGCCGAGGCTCAGCGCGTTGGTGGCCAGCACGTACACCACCGGCAGCACCAGCACGCCGCCGGCGAGACACTGGGCGGCGAGGAACGCGTTGTTGGTCCACACGTGCAGCGCGAAGTTCTGCGGCTGGTACTCGGTGTAGTAGCCGGCGAAGCTGGAGTTGACCAGCTCGTCGATCTGCTCGTCGCTGAGCAGCATCGACGGGACCTCGGGATGGCTGGCCACGTACCACATGAGCACGCCCGACAGGGTCACGAACGCCGCGGTGACCCCGAGCCACCACGGCGCCGCCCGGTAGACGGCGAGCGGGAACCCGACCGTGAGGAACCGGCCGACCGACCGCCACGAGAACCCCGGGCCACCGGTGAGCGCCGCCCGCGCCTGGAGCACGAGGCGGGAGAGCCGGGCGACCAGCGCCGGATCGGGCGAGCGGCTGCGTACCGCGGACAGGTGGGTGGCGGTGCGCTGGTAGAGGATCACCAGCTCGTCGGCCTCGGGCGCCGACAGCCGCCGACGGCGGGAGAGCTGGTCGAGGCGGCGCCACTCCCCCGCGTGCTCGGCGACGTACGCGTCGAGGTCCACGGCGGTGAGCCTATCGGCTGGGCGCTTGCACGGGCTGACCCTGGATGACCGCATGGTGTTGACTGTTCGACGTGGCGGTTCTCCAGTCGTTCCCGGCGCCGGTTCCGGTCGAGCCGTCGACGCCTCCGGTGTCGGGCGGCGACCTGCTGGTCAGCGGCGAGGCCGTCGAGGTCGAGGTGCGGGTGGCCCGGCTCGGTTCCCGCGCGCTGGCGCTGCTGCTCGACATCATCCTGCAGGTGATCCTGCTGTACACGATGGTGTTCGTGGCCAGCGTGGGGCTGCTGCTGATCGGCGGGGTCACCGACGAGGCGCTCGTGATCGCGGTGATGATCATCATCGTCGTGATCGTGCTGATCGGCTACCCGACGCTCAGCGAGACCCTGTTCCGGGGACGCACGCTCGGCAAGCTGGCGATCGGCCTCCGCGTGGTGCGGGTCGACGGTGGGCCGATCCAGTTCCGGCACGCGCTCACGCGGTCACTGATCAGCGTGACGCTGGAGTGGCCCGGCCTGATCCTCGCGCCGCTCACCTGGGCCTTCAGCCTGGGCACGATGCTCGCCCAGCCGCAGGGCCGCCGCATCGGCGACCTGGCGGCGGGCACGATGGTGATCCACGACCGCACCCCGGCCGCCTGGGGCTGGGTGCCGACCATGCCGCCGCCGCTGATGCACTGGGCGCCGCTGCTCGACCTCACCGGCCTCAGCGACGACCTGGCCCTGGCCGTGCGCCACTTCCTGGCCCGCAACCGGGAGATCAAGGAACCCGCCCGCAGCCGCCTCGGCCACGCGCTCGCCGCCGAGGTGGCGGCCTGCATCACCCCGCCCCCACCACCGGGGGTCCCCGGCTGGGCGTACCTGGCCGCTGTCCTGGCCGAACGGCACCGCCGGGCCGCCCTTCGCCTGGCGGCGGCCCGCCAGCTCAGCTCGAGCGTCTGGACCGCGGTTGGCCCCCCACCCCCCGCGGTCCGCCCGAAACGGCGCTGGCGCTCTAGATGAGCTTCATGGCCTCGGCGTAGTGGCACGCGCTCCGGTGGCCCTCGCCCCGGTCGATCAGCGCGGGCACCTCGTTGATGCAGCGCTGACGCTCGGGCTCGCTCAACTCGCCGGCGAACTTCGGGCACCGTGAGCGGAAGCGGCAGCCGCTGGGCGGGTTGACCGGGCTCGGCACGTCGCCCTGGAGCAGGATGCGCTTGCGGGTGCGCTCCTTGCGGGGGTCGGGCAGCGGGATCGCCGAGATCAGCGCCTGCGTGTACGGGTGGGCCGCCTGCCGGAACAGCTGCTCGACCCGTGCGGTCTCGACGATGCGACCCAGGTACATCACCGCGACATGGTCGGCGATGTGCCGGATCACCGACAGGTCGTGCGAGATGAACAGGTACGACAGGCCGAACTCCTCCTGCAGGTCCTCCAGCAGGTTGATCACGCCGGCCTGGATCGACACGTCGAGGGCCGACACCGGCTCGTCGAGGATCAGCACCTTCGGCTTCAGCGCCAGGGCCCGGGCCACGCCGATGCGCTGCCGCTGGCCACCGGAGAACTCGTGCGCGTACCGGTTGCCGTGCTCCGGGTTGAGGCCGACGGTCCGCAGCAGGTCACGGACGACCTTCCGGCCGTCGTCGTCGCCGTGGTAGCGGCCGTGGATGCGCAACGGCTCCGCGATGATCTCGTTGACGGTCATGCGCGGGTCGAGCGAGGCGAACGGGTCCTGGAACACGATCTGCAGGTCGCGCCGCAGCGGGCGCATGTCGGCCGCCGACAGCTTGGTGAGGTCCTTGCCGTCGTACCAGACCTGGCCGGACGTGGCCCGCACCAGGTTCAGCAGCAGCCGGCCGGTGGTGGTCTTGCCGCAGCCGGACTCGCCCACCAGGCCGAGCGTCTCGTGCGTGTTCAGGTCGAACGAGATGTCGCAGACGGCGTGCACGTCGCCGATCCGGCGCCGGATCAGCCCGCGCGAGCGCACCGGGAAGTGCTTGACCAGGTTCCGCACCGACAGCACGGGCTGCCGCCCGGACGTGGTGTCGGCCTCCTCCACCGGGGTCACCGCGCTGGTCATGAGATCTCCTTCTTCGCCAGATCCGGCGCTTGCGTGCCGTCACCCTCGTGAACCACCGCCGCCGGCCCGATGAGATCGGGGTCGATCTCGGCGACCGTCAGGTCTTCGGTGTCGATCGAGGTGGTGCCGAACAGGTCGGCCGACGAGATGCCGACGAGCCGCTCGTGGAAGTGGCACGCGGCCACGTGCGACGCGCCGTCGGTGACGATCAGGTCGGGCTCCTCGTGCTCGCAGATGTCCTGCGCGAGCGGGCACCGCGGGACGAACGGGCACCCGGCGGGCAGGTTCAGCAGCGACGGCGGCGAGCCGACGATCGGGGTGAGCCGTTCCCGCCCGGTCTCGTCGAGCCGGGGCAGGCTGCCCAGCAGGCCCAGCGAGTACGGCATGCGGGGCTGGTAGAAGACGTCGTCGATGGTGCCCTTCTCGACCAGCTTGCCGGCGTACATCACGCAGACGCGGTCGGCGTGCCCGGCGATCACACCCAGGTCGTGGGTGATCAGCACCATCGCGGCACCGGTCTCCTCGCGGGCGGCCTCCAGCGCCTCGAGCACCTGGGCCTGCACCGTGACGTCGAGGGCCGTCGTCGGCTCGTCGGCGATGATCACGTCGGGGTTGTTGGCCATCGCGATCGCGATCACGACGCGCTGACGCATACCGCCCGACATCTCGTGCGGGTAGTTGTCGACGCGCTGCTCCGGGTACGGGATGCCGACCATCTTGAGCAGCTCGATCGACCGGTCGCGGGCCGCCTTCTTCGAGACGTCGTGGTGCGCCTGGATCGCCTCGCCGATCTGGACGCCCACCGTGTAGACCGGGTTCAGCGACGTCAGCGGGTCCTGGAAGATCATCGCGATCTTGTTGCCGCGCAGGTCGGTGTACGCCTTCTCGCTGCGTCCGACCAGTTCCTGGCCGTGCAGCTTCACCGAGCCCTTGATCCGCGCCGTCTTCGGCAGCAGACCCATGATCGCCATGGACGTCACCGACTTGCCGGAGCCCGACTCGCCGACGATGCCCATGGAGTCGCCCCGGCGCAGCTGGTAGCTGACCCCACGGACGGCTTGGACCACGCCGTCGTCGGTGGGGAACTCGACCGTCAGGTTGTCGACGTCGAGCACCACATCGGTGGGACGCCCACCGTTGTCGAGCGAGATCGGGGTCGATTCGGTCATCGGCGTTGCCTCGTCTGTCGGGGGTCGAATGCGTCGCGCAGGCCGTCGCCGATGAAACTGATCGAGAGTGCGATCAGAATGATCATGACGCCTGGCCAGTAGAACAGCCACGGCCGGGTCTCGACCGCCAGCCGCGCGGCGTTCACCAGCACGCCCAGCGACGTGTCGGGCGCCTGCACGCCGAGGCCGACGAACGAGAGCGCCGACTCGGCCAGGATCGCGGCGGCGATGTTGAGCGTCGCCTGAACGATGATCGCGCCCGTGGCGTTGGGCAGCAGGTGCCGGAACACGATGCGCACCGGCCCGGCGCCGAGCGCCTTGGCCGCCTCGATGAACTCCTGCTCGCGCAGCGAGAGGACGACGCCGCGCACGACCCGCGCGTCGACCACCCAGCCGAGCAGACCGAGCACCAGGCCCACCATCAGCACGCTGCCGCCGCGGCCGGTGACCAGCGCGCCGGCGACGAGCAGCAGCGGCAGGGTCAGCAGGACGTCACAGATGCGCATCATGATCGAGTCGATGCGGCCGCCGAAGTAGCCGGCGATCGCGCCGTACGGCGCACCGATGCCGGTCGACAGCAGCGTGGTGACGAACGCGACGAACAGCGACTGCTGCATGCCGCGCTGCACCTGGGCGAACAGGTCGTGCCCGAGACTGTCGGTGCCCATCGGGTTGCTCGGCGAGAACCGGACGCTCGACGGCGAGCTGAGGTCGGTGTAGTCGTACTTCCACACCAGCGGGCCGACGTAGGCGATGAGCACCAGCAGGATGAACACGATCAGGCTGCCGACCGCCAACCGGTGCCGCATGAAGCGGGTCAGGATGATCTGCCACTGCCTGCGTTCCTTGATGGTGAACTCGCGATCCACCTTCTCGCCGCCGGAGGGTGGCGGAGCCACCTCCGACGTCGGCATCGCCTGGGGAACCGTCATGACGCCACCTCGTCGTTACCCGCGCTGAGATCGATGTTCATTGTGAACCTCTGGGACCGGTCACTCATAGCGGATCCGCGGGTCGAGTACGCCGTAGAGGATGTCGGCCACCAGGTTGCCGACCACCACGAAGATGCCGGCGATGAGCAGCCAGCCCATGATCGCGTACCGGTCGCGCGTGGCGATCGAGTCGATCAGGTAGCGGCCCATGCCCTGCCACTCGAACACGGTCTCGGTGATGACCGCGCCGCCGATGACGGTGGCGATGCCCAACGCGCTCACGGTGGTCATCGGGATCAGCGCGGTGCGCAGCGCGTGCCGGGTGAGCACCTTGCGCTGCGAGAGGCCCTTGGCCCGGGCCAGCCGCACGTAGTCGCTGTTGAGCACCTCGAGCATCGACGACCGCTGGAAGCGGCTCCAGGCCGCGTAGGTGATCAGGGCCAGCGAGAGGGTGGGCAGGATGGAGTGCCCGAAGATGTCGGCGATGGTGTTCCAGAGCCCGGGTTCGGTCTCGACGGAACGCGCGCCGATCGTGTAGAAGGTCCGGGTTCCGGTGGCCTCGTTGTACGACAACGCCCCCTGTTTCAGCAGCACCGCCACCCAGAACGCGGGCATGGCGAGGAACAGGAACCCGAAGAACGTGAATATGTAGTCGAGCCACGAATATTGTTTTGTCGCGCTCAGTACCCCGGAGATGACCGCCAGCACGAGCGCCAGGAGCATCGCGAAGATCACCAGGCGCAGGGTCACCACGACCCGGCGGCTCAGCTCGTCGCCGATGTTGCCGGCGGCGTTGATCGAGGGCCCCCAGTCGCCCTTGGTGACCAGGTTCTTGATCCAGTTGCCGTACTGCACCACCACCGGGTCGTCGAGGTGCAGGCGCTTGCGTTCGATGTCGATCGTCTGCTGCGGGACCGGAGGATTTCGGGCCGCGTACTTCTCCTCCACCGGGTCTCCGGTGAACTGTGTCAGGGCGAAGACGATCATCGACGCGACGAGCAGAACCGGGATGGCGATGAGAAGGCGCCGGATGGCGTAGGCGAGCATTGGTTCCTCCGCGAAGACTCGCCGCTTAGCCGAAGAACCCCGGACGCCGGCAGCGTCCGGGGCCCTTCGACACGGTTACAGCGAGATTAGGTGAGACGTGTTACAGGCCAGCGTCAGGAGAGCTTTTCGCCCCATTCCTGGACGTTGTACGTGATACCCGAGTTGTTCGGGTTGTTACGGATGAACAGGAACTGGGAGTACGCCGCCAGGAAGGTCGGCTTCTGGAACAAGGGCAGCACGTACGCGTCCTTGGCCATGAGCTCACCGGCCTGGTTGAACAGGTCCCGCATCTTGGTCGGGTCCAGTTCGCGGGCGGCGGCGTCGAGGAGCTTGTCGACCTCCGGGTTCGAGTACGACCCGTAGTTGCTCTCCTCGCCGGTCCGCCACAGGGCGCGGTTGTCGGCGATGAACGACGAACCGATCCACGCGAAGATGATCACGTCGTAGTCACCGCTGGACAGCGTGCCACCGAGGCTGGTGATCGGCTCGATCGTGAGCTCGACACCGATCTGGCGCAGCTGGGCCTGCCACAGTTCACCGGTCTGCTGACGCAGGGTGTTACCGGTCGTGTACTTGAACCGGAACGGCGGAATCGGCTGGCCGTCCTTGCCGATCAGCTTGTTGTTCTCGATCTTGTAACCGGCGTCGGTGAGGATCTTCTTGGCCGCCTCGACGTTGCCCGCACCCTGCCCGGTGGACGTGATGTAGTCCTTGTAGCCCGGACCACCCGGCATCAGGTTGTGGTTGTTCAGCGGCGCGGCCTTCTTGTAGAAGATACCGACGGTCTTGTCGATGATCTCCTGACGGTTGGTCGCGGTGAAGATCGCCCGACGGAGTTCCTTCTCGGCCAGGTACTTGTTCTTCAGGTTGAAGTCGAAGTGCTCCCACGCGTAGCCGGCCGACAGGTTGTAGTTCACGCCCGGCAGCGTGCTGACCTGCTGAACGAGGTCGGCGCTCGGCTGCGAGTTCAGGACCTGCACTTCCTGGTTCCGCAGGGCGGGGATGTGCTGGGCCTGGTCGGTGATGAACCGGAAGGTCACCTTGTCGAGCGGCGTCTTCTTGCCGAACCACTTCGGGTTACGGGTGAGGACCGCGGAGACGTCCTTGTCGTACTTCTCCATGATGAACGGGCCACCGGACCAGTTCGGCGCGCCACGGAAGTACTCGAACGCCTTCTTGAGACCCTCGGGGGTGTTCAGGTCGCCCTGCTGCGCCGCGATGTGCGACGGGAACAGCGTGAACAGGCCCTTCCAGTCCGGGTAGGTCTCGCCGGCCTTGAGGGTGACGGTGACGGTCTTGTCGCTGTCGGCGCCCTCGATCTTCTCGATCATGTCGTAGCCGGTGCTGCTGGCCACGTCACACTCGGCGCAGTCCTTGCCGTTGGCGGCCTTCCAGTGGTACTGGAAGTCCTTCACGGTGATCTGGGTGCCGTCGTTCCACACGGCTGCCGGCTTGATCTTGTACTGGAACGTCTGCGGGTCGTTCTTGACGAGCTTGGGCTCCTCGACCAGCAGATCCTCGTTCCACCCGATCTCGCCGTTCGGCTTGGAGAAGAACGGCGTCGGGTACATGAGGTTGGTGATCACGGTGGTGTCGGCCGTGTTGCCGTCCGAACTGATGGTGTTCCAGTCCTGGACCTGCTTCTCGGACATGACCGTGATCGAGCCGCCCTCCTTCGTGGGCCCGCTGTTGCATTCGTTCGGCTTCTGCTCACATTCCGCGAAGCCCGGTGAGCTCTCCGGGCCCTTCTCGCCGCCGCCGCCACTTTCGCCGCAGGCGCTCAGGGCCAGCACAGAGACCGCGGCTATGGCCACGAGCCCCCGGAGCCGGGTGGTTCGAGTACGCATTTCCCCTCCAGTCAGCTACCGCAGCCAGTCATGGAAACGGCCCGCGCCCACGCCAGGGACCGCGGCCGACCAGTTGCGCTGTAGTGCCTAAAGGAAACGACGGTTGACGCCAGTCGCCAAGTGCCGACGGAGATTCGTGACTGTCCCGTTATGCGGACGCGTCAAGGGAGTTATGAGCCTCATACAAACGGTGGAGATGGAACCGCCGAATGGGGGAAGAATGGGATCGACGATTAACAGTGTCTGGGCAGTTTGGCCGGACATGTCCGGCCAAAACGGCAGCGTACCGCCTGCCACGCTCGGTCAAGCGAAAAGTGACCGACCCCAATGGTCGTCGGCCGCGGTTACGCCGGGCGGCACCGCGAACAATCCGCTCGACACGTGCCGAATGTATTCATTCATAGTGTCCTGGCGGGCCAGCTGCTGCTGGATCGGAACGAACTGGCGGTGCGGGTCGCGCTGATAGGAAATGAAGAACAGCCCCGCATTGAGGCGGCCGAGCCCGTCGGAACCGTCGACAAAGTTGTAACCCCGCCGTAGCAGACGGGCCCCGCCGTTGTGGGTGTGATGGGCGAGCCGCACGTGCGCCGTCTCCAGGATCATCGGCTCGCCGTCGTCGCCCTTGACCTCGAAATCGGGTTCGTCGTGCTCGTCGGACCGTCCCAGCGGCGCGCCGACGCCCTTCGACCGTCCCACAATCGCCTCCTGCTCGGCGAGCGAGGTCCGGTCCCAGGTCTCGATCAGCATCCTGATCTTTCTGCTGACCAGGTACGACCCGCCGACCATCCAGTCGGGACCGTCGCCGGGCCGGACCCACAACTGCTCGTCGAGCACCGCGCCGTCTTCGGCCTTCAGGTTGTTGGTGCCGTCCTTGAACCCGAAGAGGTTGCGCGGCGTCGCTTGTGACCTCGACGTTACCGATGTCCGCCCGAATCCCAGTTGCGACCACCGTACGCTGACGACACCCATGCCCAATCGGGCAAGGTTTCGTACCGCGTGCACCGCCACCTGGGGATCGTTGGCGCACGCCTGAACGCACAGGTCACCACCGGAGATCGCGGGCTCGATCGTGTCACCCGGGAATTTGGGAAGCTCGGCCAGCGCGGCGGGCGAGCGCGCCGCGAGGCCGAACCGGTCGCGGCCCAGCGCGTCCCGGAACAGCGAGGCGCCGAAGCCGACCGTCACCGTGAGGCCGGCCGCCGGCAGGTCGAGCGCCTCACCGGTGTCCTCCGGCGGCGCGTAGGCCGGCCCGCCGAGCGCACCGAGCGCGCCCGCGTCCTTGCCGGCGGTCATGCGCGCGGTGGCGGCGGTCCAGTTCTGCAGCATTTCCACCAACGCGGAACGCTTCGACGTGATGACGTCGAACGCCACGAAGTGCAGGTGGTCCTGCATCGGGGTGACGATGCCGGCCTGGTGCCGGCCGTAGAAGGTCACGGGGTCGGCCGGGTGTTCGCCCGCGGGGACGTCCCGGCTCTTCGGAGCGTTCAACGCGCTGCCGGCCACGGCGCCGAGGGCGGCCGCGCTGAGCGCGCCCGCCCCGGCGAGGCCGATGGCCTTACGACGGTCCATCAGACCCTCCGCTCTACTTCTGTGCCACGACCGCGGCGACCTTGCTGATCGGCTCGCCCAGCGCGTTGATCGTGTCGGTGAGTTCCTTCAGGTCGGCCTCGGTGAGCTCGGGGTAGAGCTTCCAGCCCTCGCCCTTGCGGTGCTTGTCGAGCGCGGCCTCGGCCGCGGCGAACTTCTCGTCGAGCGTCGTGGCGAGTGCGGGGTCACGGTCGTCGAGCACCGGACGGAGCGCGGCGACGGCGGCCTTGGAGCCCTCCAGGTTTGCCCGGAAGTCCCACAGATCGGTGTGCGAGAAGATGTCCTCCTCGCCGGTGATCTTGCCGCTGGCGACCTCGTCGAGCAGTTCCTTGGCGCCGTTGGCCAGCTGCAGCGGGGAGAGCTTCTCGCTGTTGGCCAGGTCGACGATCTTCTGCACGTCGGCGAGCAGCTTGTCGGCGATCGGGCCGCTCTGCGACACGTCGTTGGTGACCCAGAGGTCCTTCTCGAGCTTGTGGAAGCCGGTGAACTCGGTGCCCGCCTCCAGGTCGGCCTCGCGGCCGTCGATCAGCGGGTCGAGGTCACCGAAGATCTCGGCGACCGGCTCGATCCGCTCCCAGTACGTGCGGGCGACCGGGAACAGCGCCTTGGCCTTCTCCTTGTCGCCGGCCTTCACCGCGTCGACGAACTCCTTCGTCTTCACGATCAGGACCTCGGTCTGGCTCTTGACGTACCGCTGGTAGTTCTCGGCGGCGGCGGCGAGCTTCGCGTCCTCGGTGAGCGGCTTCGACTCGCCGGTCACCTTGAAGGCGCCGCGGATGCCCTTGCCGCTCATGCCCGGCTTGCACGCCGTCTCGTACGTGCCGGCCGGCAGTTCCACGATCATCTCGCGGCTGAGGCCGGGCACGATGTTCTCGACCTCGCTCATCACCCGGTCGCCGGCGGCGTACACGTAGAACTCGGTGACCTTCGCGCCCTTGTTGGTCACCGCGAACCTCACCGTGCCGGCGGCCGCCTCGGTCTTGCTGACCTTGCAGTCGGTGTCGGTGGCCGTCACTTCGATCTTGCCGCTCGCGTCGCCTTTGTTCTCGTCGTCGCCGCAGGCCGCCAGCGCGCCGGCGGCGAGCGCCGCGACGGCGCCGATCGCGAGAAGTCGGGTGGTGCGCATCATGCTCCTTCAGGGGCAGGTTCGGGGTCCGGCGCGGCCCGCGCCGTGGTCGGGGTGCGCGGCGCGGCTTGCGGCCGCGGCGGCTTTTGCGGCAGGAGGAAGAGCACGAGGACGGGGACGGCGTACGCCACCCAGGCGACGACCTCCAGGACGCTGGCCGTCGGCGTGACGTTGAACATGCCGGCCAGCAGCGCCGAGTACCACGCGTCGGGGGCGAGCACGCCGCTGACGTCGTACGCGAGCGTGTTCAGGCCGGGCAGCACGCCGGCCTCCTGGAAGTCGTGGACGCCGTACTTGAGGATGCCGGCGGCCACCAGGACGAGCAGGAGCCCCGTCCAGAAGAAGAACCGCCCGAGGTTGACGCGCACCGCGCCCGCGTACATCACGAAGCCGATCGCCACGGCGGTGAGGATGCCGCCGAGGATCGCCAGCAGCGGCCCCGCCGAGGTGGTGGCGCCCTGCACGGCGGCGAAGAACAGCAGCGCCGTCTCCAGGCCCTCGCGAGCCACCGAGAGGAACGCCATCACCACCACGGCCACCGCGCCCATCCGGATCGCCTCGGCGAGCTTCTCCCGCAGCTCACCGCTGATCCGGCGGGCCATCCGGCGCATCCAGAAGATCATCCACGTGACGAACACGACGGCCACCGTCGACGCGATCGCCTCGAACAGTTCGCTCTGCTCGAACGTCAGGTTCGCGCTGGTGTAGGTGAGCAGGGCGCCGAAGCCGACCGAGAGGGCGACGGCGGCGGCCACTCCGGCCCACACGAAGCGCAGGTAGCGGCGTTGCTCGCTCTTCACGAGGAACGCCACCAGGATGCTGACGACGAGTGTGGCTTCGAGGCCCTCGCGCAGTCCGATCAGGTAGCTGGCAGTCACGGCTGTTGATCCGAGTTCTAACTGGGAATAAAACTTAGGCCAGCCATACCTTAGCTACCGAACCACGGGCGTCAAATAGGCGGAGCGGGCCATCGTGGCCCGCCCCGCCTATTCGGGTGATGCGGCTTGACTCAGTAGCGGTAGTGGTCGGGCTTGAACGGGCCCTCCACCGGGACGCCGAGGTACTCGGCCTGCGCCTTGGTGAGCTCGGTGAGCTTGACGCCCAGGGCGGCGAGGTGCAGCCGGGCGACCTTCTCGTCGAGGTGCTTGGGCAGCACGTAGACGCCCAGCGGGTACTGCTCGGTCTTGGTGAACAGCTCGATCTGGGCGATCACCTGGTTGGTGAACGAGTTCGACATCACAAAGCTCGGGTGACCGGTGGCGTTGCCCAGGTTCAGCAGCCGGCCCTCCGACAGCACGATGATCGAGTGACCGTCGGCGAACCGCCACTCGTCGACCTGCGGCTTGATGGTGACCCGCTCGACGCCCGGTAGCTTCGCCAGCCCGGCCATGTCGATCTCGTTGTCGAAGTGACCGATGTTGCCGACGATCGCCTGGTGCTTCATCCGGCTCATGTGGTCGGCCGTGATCACGTCGAAGCAGCCGGTGGCCGTGACGAAGATGTCGGCCGTGCCGACCACGTCGTCGATCGTGGTGACCTGGTACCCGTCCATCGCCGCCTGCAGCGCGCAGATCGGGTCGATCTCCGCGATGATGACCCGCGCACCCTGGCCGCGCAGCGACTCGGCGCAGCCCTTGCCCACGTCGCCGTAGCCGACGACCACCGCGACCTTGCCGCCGATGAGCACGTCGGTGGCCCGGTTGATGCCGTCGATGAGCGAGTGGCGGCAGCCGTACTTGTTGTCGAACTTGCTCTTGGTGACCGAGTCGTTGACGTTGATCGCCGGGAACAGCAGGGAGCCGCGCTGCATCATCTCGTACAGCCGGTGCACGCCGGTGGTGGTCTCCTCGGTGACGCCCTTGATGGCGGCGGCCACGCGGGTCCACCGCTGGGTGTCGGCCTTCAGCGAGCGCTGCAGGACACCGAGGATGATCGCGTACTCCTCGTTGTCGGCCGTGTCGGGCGACGGAACCGCGCCGGCCGCCTCGAACTCGGCACCCTTGTGCACGAGCAGCGTTGCGTCGCCGCCGTCGTCGAGGATCATGTTCGGGCCGTGACCGTCGGGCCAGAGCAGCACCTGCTCGGTGCACCACCAGTACTCTTCGAGCGTCTCGCCCTTCCAGGCGTACACCGGAACACCCGCGGGCTTCTCCGGCGTGCCGGTGGGGCCGACCACGATGGCCGCCGCGGCGTGATCCTGCGTCGAGAAGATGTTGCAGCTGGCCCAGCGCACCTCCGCGCCGAGCGCGACGAGGGTCTCGATGAGCACCGCGGTCTGAATGGTCATGTGCAGCGAGCCGGTGATGCGGGCACCACGCAGCGGCTGCGCCTCGGCGTACTCCCGCCGGATGGCCATCAGCCCCGGCATCTCGTGCTCGGCGAGCTGGATCTCCTTGCGCCCGAACGCCGCGAGCGCGAGGTCGGCCACGCGGAAGTCGCCCTCGGCCAGGGAACCGGGCGCGTCGGTACGCGGAAGGGTACTGGTCATTGATTCTCCAGGATCTGCGGCTGCAGTGGACGGCTATCAACCCTACGCGGCGTCCCGGACGCGCATAACGCACGGGGCGCCGGTCGGCATCGCTGCCGGCCGTCGCCCCGTGCTTCCCCCCGGTTTGGTTCCCCCGCGCGTGGCTTCGGACTCGCGTCGCGATGACACTGCGTGGTTAAGAACTTACTCTTCGCACAGGGGATGTCAAGCGAAATGCCCGATTTATCGGCCCGGCGTGGCCATGTAGAGATCGCCGGTGCCGGTGACCGTCAGCGCCTTCGTGCCCGCCGCCGCGAAGGCGACCTCACCGCCGCGCAGGGTCAGGGGCTGGGTACCGTCGTCGACCGTCACCTCGCCGGTCAGGCACAGGGCGATCCGCGGGCCGGTGCCGGGCAGCTCCGCCGAACCGCCGCTGAGCGTGGCGCGGAACAGGGCGAAATCGGGGACCGGCACGGGCCAGGTGCACACGCCGGGCGCCAGGTCGACGGGCCGGACCACCGGGTCGGCCAGGACCTCGAACCGCAGGACGCGCAGCAGTTCCGGCACGTTGATGTGCTTCGGGGTCAGGCCGCCGCGCAGCACGTTGTCGGACGCGGCCATGATC
Source organism: Virgisporangium aurantiacum (assembly GCF_016863635.1). Lineage (GTDB taxonomy): Bacteria > Actinomycetota > Actinomycetes > Mycobacteriales > Micromonosporaceae > Virgisporangium > Virgisporangium aurantiacum. The sequence continues at coordinate 24,686 of NZ_BOPG01000004.1, forward strand.
TCCACGCCGACGCCCTTCAGGTAGGCGTGCAGGTTGCCGGCCGGCATCCACACCGCCTCGCCCGGTGCCAGCCGCACGCGGTTGAGCAGCAGCGCGAGCACCACGCCCGCGTCACCGGCGTACATCGCCGCCAGTTCGCCCACCAGCTCGTAGCCCGGCCGCCCGGCCGCCGCCTTCACGGTCGCCGCGACCAGCGGGCCGGGCACCGGCATCGTCAACAGCGCGGTCACCGCGCCACGGAGGGCGGCGGCCTGGTCGGGGTTGTGCAGTTCGGCGATGACCGGGTGCAGGTGCCGCACGTCGAGCGCGGCCAGCAGGTCGGCCGACTCGCGGGGCGGCCGGAACCCGCACAGCGCGTCGAACTCCTCCACCGCCACCAGCAGTTCGGGCTTGTGGTGGCGGTCGACGTAGGTGCGGTGGGGCGCGTCGCGGGGGACGCCGGCCGCGTCCTCGGCGTCGAAACCCGCCTCGGCCTGCGCCGTCGTCGGATGCGCCTGCAACGACAGCGGCGCGGCCGCCGCGAGCACCTTCAGCAGGAACGGCAGCCGCGGCCCGAACTCCTCGACGGTCTCGGCGCCGAGGAGCCCGGCCGGGTCGGCGGTGACCGCCGCGTCGAGCCCGACCCCCGCGTCGGCGAGCACCGCCGGCGCGCCCGGGTGCGCGCCCATCCACAGCTCCGCCTCGGGACCGTCGGACGGCACCGGGCGACCCTGCAGTGCCGCGATCGCCGTCCGGGAACCCCACGCGTAGCCGCGGATCGGGGCGTCGAGCCGCCGCATCAGTGCGCCGCCTGCGCCGAGGGTCCGGCCGCCTCACCGGCCGCTGTGCCGGGCGCCGCGCCGTCGGCCCGGGGGATGTCGGGCTCCAGGTAGATCACCCGCGCGATCGGTACCGCCGCCCGGATGCGCTCCTCGACCGCGTTGATGCCGGCGGCCACCTCGGCCGCGGAGTCGGACGTCTTCACCGCGAACTTCGCGGCGACCAGCAGTTCCTCCGGGCCGAGGTACATGGTGCGCATGTGGATGAGGCCGGCCACCTCGTCGCTGTCCTTGATCGCGGCCTCGATCGCCCGCGTCTGCTCCGGGGTGGCCCCCTCGCCGACGAGCAGGCTCTTCATCTCGATCGCCAGGATCGCCGACACGACGATGAGCAGGAGGCCGATGGCGGCGCTGCCCATCGCGTCCCACATGCCGTCGTGCGTCACCAGGGTGAGCACGATGCCGATGAACGCGAAGACGAGCCCCAGCAGGGCGGCCAGGTCCTCCAGCAGGATCACCGGCAGTTCGGGGACCCGGGCATGCCGGATGAACTGCACCCAGGTCGCGTCGCCGCGGATCTTGTTCGTCTCGATGATCGCCGTGCGGAACGAGAAGCTCTCCAGGACGATCGCCGTGCCCAGCACCACCACCGGTACCCAGTGCCAGCTGTCGATCCCGTGCGGGTCGGCGAACTTGTGCCACGCCTCGTACAGGGCGAAGATGCCGCCGACGAAGAACAGCACCACGGCCACGATGAACGCGTAGATGTACCGGTCGCGGCCGTAGCCGAACGGGTGCTGGGGGGTGGCCTGGCGCTTCGACGTCTTGCCGCCGAGCAGCAGCAGGGCCTGGTTGCCGGAGTCGGCCACCGAGTGGATCGCCTCGGCCAGCATCGACGACGACTGGGTCAGGAAGAACGCGATGAACTTCGTGACCGCGATGCCGAGGTTCGCCGCCAACGCCGCGACAACGGCCTTGGTCCCGCCCTCCCCGCCAGCACTCATGAGTTGGTCAGCTCCTTCAGCTCGGAGATCGCCGGAACCGCCATCGGGTCGAGGCCGTGCGCGAGGCCGAGGTAGATCGAGGCGAAATCGGGGATGGCGAGCAGCGACGCCAGGCGTTCCAATGCTGAGCCACCCTCGGCCTCCACCACGCTGATCCGCACCCCGCGCTGCTCCGCGATCTGCTGAACGGCGTCGGCGCGCCGTTCCTCGACGCTGGCCGGCTCGTCACCGTCGTCGTTGGCGGCCACGCCGTCGGCCGTCGGATGCTCCTCGCGGAGGCCACCGTCGCGCAGCAGCACCAGGCGCAGGCGGACGTCGGGTCCGTCGTCGTCGCCCGGATCGGCGAAGATGTCGCGCTCGGCCTCGCTGAGCGCGCCGTACACGCCGTCGAGCAGGCCGACCCGGCCCCGGCCGGCCTCGCCCAGCCCACCCGCGACGGCCGGGTACCGGGCGTTCGCGGCGAGGGTGTCGGCGAACCGCCGAGCGGCGACCGTGGCCAGCGGCGACGACCCCCACAGCACCGGGATCGAGCCGGCGAGGTCGAGGGCGAGCGTCTTGCCGGGGTTGACGAACGACTCCAGCGCCGGCCGGCACCGCTCGGCCTCGGCGTCGAGCCGGATCGCGGTCTCGGCGAAGTCCGTTTCGGTGATCTTGACCAGACCGAGGTGACGCGCGGCCAGCAGCACCGGGATGGTGAGCGCCCAGAAGCTGGCCCGGGCGGGGGCGCGCCGGGGCACCGGAACGAACGTCGCCCGGGCCCGCTCGGCCATCGCCTGCAGTTCGGTGTCGGGCGCGCCGATCGCCACCAGCCGCGCGCCGCGCCGGGCCGCCGCCTCGGCGGCCGCGAGCGCCTCCGGCGACCGTCCGGACGCCGAGACCGCGATCACCACATCGGCGGCGCCCACCCAGCCGGGGATGCCGGCGCTGCGGTGCGAGAGCACCGGCACCGGGCAGCGCGGCCCGGCCACGGTCTCCAGCACGTCACCGGTGCGGGCGGCGGTGCCGACGCCGGCGACGACGACCGCGCGCGGACGGCCCTCGTCGATCAGCGGACGGAAGTCGGCCTCGGCCGCCAGCGCCGCGGACTCCCGCACCTGCGCACCGGCCGAGGCGGTGGCCCGCAACATCTGGCCGGGGTCGGCCGCTTCCATCGCCGCCTGGTCGTCGAGCAGGGCATGATCGGCGACGCGCAACCCGCGCACGCCGGCGGAACCGTCCAATGGGTTCACTTGGCTTCGTCCAGGAGCAGCACCGGAACGTTGTCCTCGATCCGGAAGACGCGCTGGCAGACGGTGCAGGTCAGCGTCTGCGCGGCCGCGTCGTAGGCCAGTTCGGCGTGGTGCTCGTCGGGGCAGCGCAGCTGCTCGAACAGGTCCGTCAGGTCCATTGGGGTGTTCTCCTTCATCGATCAGGCCCGCACGATCTCGAGGATCTCGTCGCGTAGCTGCGCCATACCCGCGGAGGTGGCCGCTTCCACGTTCAACCGCAGCAGCGGCTCGGTGTTCGACGGACGCAGGTTCGCCCAACTGCCGTCGGCGAACATCAGGGTGAGTCCGTCGAGGTGGTCGAGCGTCACGCCGTCGCGGTCGGCGAAGGCCTTCTCCACGTCGGCGATGCGGGCGGCCTGGTCGTCGACGGTCGAGTTGATCTCGCCGGACGCCACGTACCGCTCGTACTCCGCCGCGAACTCCGACAGCGGCGTCGGCTGCCCACCCAGCGCGGCCAGCAGGTGCATCGCGGCCAGCATGCCGGTGTCGGCGAACCAGAAATCACGGAAGTAGTAGTGCGCCGAGTGCTCGCCGCCGAAGATCGCCCCGGTGCGGGCCATCTCGGCCTTGATGATCGAGTGGCCGACGCGGGTGCGCACCGCCGTGCCGCCGTGCTCGGCGATGATCTCCGGCACCGCCCGCGACGTGATCACGTTGTGGATGATCGTCGAACCCGGGTGCTTGGCCAACTCCCGGGTCGCGACCAGCGCCGTGATCGCCGACGGCGACACCGCGTCGCCGCGCTCGTCGACGGCGAAGCAGCGGTCGGCGTCGCCGTCGAAGGCCAGGCCGAGGTCGGCGCCGTGCTCGCGGACAGCCGCCTGGAGGTCGACCAGGTTCGCGGGTTCGAGCGGGTTGGCCTCGTGGTTCGGGAAGCTGCCGTCGAGCTCGAAATACAGGGGGACGATCGTGAGCGGCAGGATCGCGGGGTCGAGCACGGCCGGAACCGTGTAGCCGGCCATGCCGTTGCCGGCGTCGACCACCACCTTCAGCGGGCGGATGCCCGACAGGTCGACCAGCGTCCGCAGGTGGGCGGCGTAGTCGGCCAACATGTCGCGCTGCTGCACGTCACCCCGCTTTGAAGCGGGCGATGGCGCGGAACCGTCGAGAATCGCCTGCGCCCGGTCTCTGATCTCGACGAGACCGCTGTCCTGGCCGATCGGCCGCGCGCCGGCGCGGCAGAGCTTGAGGCCGTTGTAGCGCGCCGGGTTATGACTCGCGGTGAACATGGCGCCGGGCAGGTTCAGCGAGCCCGACGCGTAGTAGAGCAGGTCGGTGGAGCCGAGCCCGGTGTCGATCACGTCGGTGCCGGCGGCGTTGGCGCCCCGGATGAACGCGGCGACCAGTCCGACGCCCGACTCCCGCATGTCGCGGGCAACGACGATGCGGTCGCCACCGACGTTCTCGGCGAAGGCCGTTCCGAGCGCCTCCGCGACCGTCTCGTTGAGCTGGTCGGGAACAGTGCCCCGCACGTCGTAGGCCTTGACGATCAGGCTGAGGTCGGACACCGTTATGCGCTCCTGTGATCGGTTTGACTGACCCTGAGCAGCCTAGTGCGGTATCCGCGGGCAGACGCGGCGGCACACTGCGGCGTTGTACCTGTCTGTTACAACAGTTCCGTGGATACGCCAAATGTGACTCGCCGGGCCGCCCTCGCCCTCTTCCTCGGCGGTGGTGCCGCCGCCACCCTGGCCGCCTGCGGAAAGTCGAGCTCGTCCAAGAAGAAGAAGTCGTCCAAAAAGAAGAAGAAGTAGCTACAGGTCGAGGCCGGTGAGGACGAGTACACGCTCCTCGGTGTAGTCGTCCATCGCCGACCGCAGCCCCTCCCGGCCGATGCCGCTGCCCTTCACGCCGCCGTACGGCATCTGGTCGGCCCGGAAGCTGGGCACGTCGCCGACGATCACCCCGCCGACGTCTAGATTTCTGCCCGCCGCGAACGCGGTCTTCAGGTCGCGGGTGAAGACGCCGGCCTGCAGGCCGTACTCGCTGCGGTTGACGCTTGCGAACGCCTCTTCGTCGGTCTTGACCTTGACCAGGACGAGCACCGGGCCGAACACCTCTTCGGCGGCGACCCTGGCATCGGGTGCGACGCCTTCCAGCACCGTGGGCGCGAAGAACGCTCCCTGGCGCTCGCCGCCGGTGAGGACCGTCGCCTTCGCCTCGTGCACCCATTGCTCGACCCGTCGCGCGGCCGCCTCGTCGATCATGGGGCCGACATCGGTGGTCTCGTCGTACGGGTCACCGTTCGTGAGCTTCTCGACGTTCGCGACGATCTTCTCTTTCAGCTCCTCGTAGTGCCGCTCGTGGACGATCACCCGCTGCACGGCGATGCAGCTCTGGCCGGCCTGGTAGTTCGAGAACGTGGCGATGCGGGTGGCCGCCCAGTCGAGGTCGTCCCAGTCGTGGCAGACCACGGCCGCCGCGTTGCCGCCGAGCTCGAGGGTGACGTGCTTGCGCGGCACCGCGTCCCGGATCTGCCAGCCCACCGGGCCGGAGCCGGTGAAGCTCACCACCGGGAGCCGCGGGTCCTTCACCAGCTCTCCCGCTCGTTCGTTGGGGACCGGCAGGACGCTCCACATGCCCTCGGGAAGGTCGGTCTCCGCCAGGAACTCGCCGAGCTTGAGCGCCGACAGCGGCGTCTTCGGCGCCGGCTTGAGCACGATCGGGGCGCCGACCGCGATCGCCGGCGCCACCTTGTGGGCCACCAGGTTCAGCGGGAAGTTGAACGGGCTGATCCCGAGCACGGGTCCCTTCGGCCGCCGCGTGACGAGCGCCAACCGCCCCTGCGCGCTCGGATCGGTGTCGAGGCGCTGCATCTCGCCGGTGAACCGGCGGGCCTCCTCGGCCGCCCAGCGGAACGTCGACACGGCCCGGCCGACCTCCAGGCGGGCCCACTTCAGCGGCTTGCCGTTCTCGCCGGTGATGAGCCGGGCGACCTCCTGGGCATTCTCGGAGAGCCGCCGGCTGACGTGATCCAGCGCCGCCGCCCGCTGGTGGGCCGTCTCCGTGCGGGCCGTGGCCGCCTTCGCCACCGCCTCCTCCACCTGTTCTCTCGTGGCATATGTCGTCGCTCCGACGGTTTCGCCGTCGCCGGGGTGGGTCACGGGCAGCACATCATCGCTGGACTCGGGACGTCCGGCGACGTAGAACGGGGTGGGCGCCATGGGGCGAGCCTAAGGGAGGGCGTGGTCATGCCAGACAAACGTGTCTTGCGGAACTTCATCGGTGGCGAGCACGTCGAGCCGTCCGATGGCGGGTACGCCGACCTCGTCGATCCGAGCACCGGTGAGGTGTTCGCGTCTGCGCCCGTCTCCGGTCCGGCCGACGTCGACCGCGCGATGCGGGCCGCCGCCGACGCGTTCCCGTCCTGGCGCGACGCCACTCCCTCCGACCGGCAGAAGGCGCTGCTCAAGCTGGCGGACGCGATGGAGGCCCGGGCCGACGAACTGGTCGCCATCGAGTCCCAGAACACCGGCAAGCCGATCGCGCTGACCATGAGCGAGGAGGTGCCGCCGGCCGTCGACCAGGTGCGGTTCTTCGCCGGCGCGGCCCGGCTGCTGGAGGGCCGCTCGGCGGGGCAGTACATGCAGGGCTTCGAGAGCTACGTGCGCCGGGAGCCGATCGGCGTGGTCGGCCAGGTGACGCCGTGGAACTACCCGTTCATGATGGCCGTCTGGAAGTTCGGCCCGGCCCTGGCCGCCGGCAACACGGTGGTGCTCAAGCCCAGCGACACCACCCCGGCGTCGACGCTGTTCCTCGCCGAACTGGCCGCCGAGTTCCTGCCGCCGGGCGTGCTGAACGTCGTCTGCGGCGACCGCGACACCGGCCGCGCGCTGGTCTCCCACCCCACGCCCGAACTCGTGTCGATCACCGGGTCGACCCGCGCCGGCCTGGAGGTCGCCGCCGCGGCCGCCGCCGACCTCAAGCGCACGCACCTGGAACTGGGCGGCAAGGCCCCGGTCGTGGTCTTCGACGACGCCGACCTGGATGCCGCCGCCGAGGCGATCGCCGTCGGCGGCTACTTCAACGCCGGCCAGGACTGCACGGCCGCCACCCGCGTGCTGGCCGCGCCGGGCGTCTACGACGACGTGGTCGCGGCCCTGGTCGAACAGGCCAAGGGGACGAAGGTGGGCCCGCCCTCCGACGACGACGTCGCCTACGGCCCGCTGAACAACGCGGCGCAGTTGGAGCGCGTCACCGGCTTCGTCGACCGCCTCCCCGACCACGCCTCGGTGGCGACCGGTGGCGCACGCGTCGGCTCGAAGGGCTTCTTCTACGCGCCGACGGTGGTGTCCGGGCTACGGCAGGACGACGAGGCGGTGCAGGAGGAGATCTTCGGCCCGGTGATCACCGTCCAACGCTTCACCGACGAGGACGAGGCCGTCCGCTGGGCCAACGGCGTCCAGTACGGCCTGGCCAGCTCGGTGTTCACGCGGGACCACGCGAGGGCCATGCGCATGACTACCCGCCTGAGTTTCGGCTGCGTATGGGTCAACTGCCACATCCCGCTGGTGGCCGAGATGCCTCATGGCGGCTTCCGCAAGAGCGGCCACGGCAAAGACCTGAGCACCTACTCCCTGGACGACTACACCCGGCTGAAGCACGTCATGCACGCCCTCTAACCCGTCGATCTTGCAGTTGTGGTGCCGGGTTCGCCCGTGCTTAACCCGTTTTATGAGGCACCACAACTGCAAGATCGACGCGGGTCTGTAGCACATCAGAGCGGCGGGGCCGCGGTTTTCCACAGGCCGGGTTCGATATCCACAGGCGCGGCGTCGGGGGTGCGACGCGAGGGTTTGGTCGGGCACGCTCCGGGCCATGACGGGGAAGCTCTACCTCTACCGGGACATCGTGACCGCGAATGTCTCCCGGGAACGCCTCCGCACTGCTGTGGACAAGGACGTCGTCACGCGCCTCAGTCGAGGTGTCTACACATCCGGCGACCAGCGTCCGTCGAGACTCCGTGCGCTGTTCGTCCGGCTACCCGAGGGCATCGTGCTGGGGCACGAGTCGGCGGCCCGCGTCTACGGTTTCGGCGGGCCGGGTCCGATCGACGACCCGGTGCATGTGATCGTGCCGGCCGGCACGGTACGACCGCGGATCCGCGGTGTGGCGTGCCACGAAGCCGTGCTGCCGGTGGCCGCGCCGATCCTGATCGACGGGATTCCGTGTGCCCCGCCCGCGCGCTGCGCCGTCGATCTGGCTCGGCATGCAACCAGGTTCGGCGGCATCGCCGTGCTCGACGCGGCGCTGCGCAGCGGCACCTGTACCGCCGACGACCTGGCCGACGAGGTCCTGCTGCACGACGGCCTGCGCGGCGTCTGCCGCGTGCGCGAACTCGTACGACTCGCCGACGGCCGAGCGGAGTGTGCCCAGGAGAGCCACCTGCGACTCCTGATCATCGACGCCGGCCTCCAGGCACCCGAGCCACAGGTGTGGGTGCACGACAGCAGCGGCCGGCCCGTCTACCGGATCGACCTCGCCTACCGCGAACGCCGGGTCGGACTGGAGTACGACGGCCGCTCACACCTCACACCGGACCGCCTCACCGCGGATCGCTCCCGCATGAACTGGCTGGGCAACCGGGGCTGGACCATGCGCCATTTCACCGCCAGAGACCTGTACCAGCACCCCGCCATAACAGCCGCCGAAGTCCGCGCCGCACTGGAATAGCCGTCGATCTTGCAGTTGTGGTGCCCCACAAACAGCCCAAACGCGGCCGTACCCGGCACCACAACTGCAAGATCGACGCGGAGGTCAGGATTCGGTGGCGGCTGCCTTCGTCAGGCCTACCGGGCGGGATGCGAAGGAGCCGGAGTTGGCGCCGGCCAGGGCCGGTGCGGCGGTTTCGGACGGTGCACCGCCGGAGCCGTAGCTCGAGTTCCCCCCGAACCCGGCTCCGTACGACGGACCGCCCCCACCCAGCGGCCCCCCGCCGAGCAGCTCCGCGCCGGGGCCCGGCGGGCCGGCCAGCGGGTCGGAAGCGGAGATCGCGTCGGGCAGGCCGGCCGCCCGCCGGACCTCGATCGCGTGCCGTGCCGATGCGCACGGGCTCAACTCGCCACACGCCGCGCAGACTCCCCCAGGCTGCGCCGTGTGCCGACTAATGAGATCAGTGGCAGCGCGCACGAGCGCGCTGTCGGGTTTGACGTACCCCACGGTCTGTTCCCCCCTCGACCATTACGTACCGCACCCCCGCCGCGGCAGCGCCGCTACCTTCCCATAATGCAGCGCGTGAACCACCGAGTTTTCCACGTCGCCGCAAATCGTTACCGGCCGTCAAGCAATGGTTGGCGTGGATCCCAGGTTTCACCGGAAGCATCGTCGCGGCGTCGCCGGGCGATTGCCGAGAGTGCTTCGAGGACCACCCGATTTCCGAGATATGCCGTCACATCCGACACGTCATACGGGGGTGCGACTTCCACCACGTCCACTCCCACCACAGGGAGCTCGTAGCAGCACCTCCGTACCGCGTCGAGCAGTTGCCGACCGGTGAGGCCGCCGGGTTCGGGCGTGCCGGTTCCGGGCGCCATTCCCGGGTCTACGACATCGACGTCAACCGATAGAAAGACGCCATCGCAAGAATCGGTGGCAATGGTGAAAGCTTCCGACAGACACTCGTCGAGACCGCGCGCGACTATCTCCGTCATCTCGAATGAGCGCATTGCCCGATCGGCCATCCACGACAGCACCTCCGGCCCCGGCCAGTAGCCGCGCAACCCGATCTGCAGGAACCGGTCTCCCCGGACCGCCCCCGACTCGATCAGCCGCCGCATCGGCTGCCCGTGCCCGTACAGCGAGCCGAACTCGATGTCCCCCGTGTCGGCGTGCGCGTCGAAGTGCACCAGCGACACGCGTCCCCAGCCGACGTGCCGGGCCACGCCGGTGGCGTCGGGCAGCGCGATCGAGTGGTCGCCGCCGAGCACCACCGGGATCGCACCGGCCGCGGAGACCGCCGTTACCGCCTCCTCCAGCGCCCGCAGCGAGCGCTCGATGTCGCCGCCGAACATCTCGACGTCGCCGGCGTCGTACACGCGGAGGTCGCGCAGCGCGTCGACGCGCAGGGCCAACGACGGCCGCGAGCCGTCGTGGGCGAGGTAGCACGCCTGGCGCATCGCCATCGGACCGAACCGGGTGCCCGGCCGGTGCGAGGTGCCACCGTCGAACGGCGCGCCGACGATCACCACGTCGGCGTCGGCCGGCACCGCCTCCCAGGAGCAGCGGTCGACCCCGAGGAACGTGATGTCGGGGCCGTACATCGGCCCGTAGCGCTCGGTCATTGCTCGCGGATCTCCCATGGTGCGCCGTGCTCGTTCAAGAGCTCAAGGAAAGGTGACGGCGTGAGCGCTTCCGGACCGAGGACGCCGACGCCGCTCCATCCCCCGTTCGCCAGCAGTTCGAGGGCGACCACCGGGTTCACGGCCGTCTGCCACACCACCGCCTGCGAGCCGTCCCGACTCATCGACCAGTCGTTGTCGACGACGTGGTACAGGTACACCTCGCGGGGGGACCCGTGGACCGAGCCGCGCACCCACGTCCCCGCGCAGGTCTTTCCGTGCATGCGATCGCCGAGACCCGCGGGATCGGGCAGGCAGGCCGCGACCACGTCGCGCGGCGACACCTCGACGCCGCCGACGCGCACCGGCGCAACCGAGTCGAGGCCCAGCTTGTGCAGCGTGCGCAGCACGCCGATGAACTCCTCGCCGAGCCCGTACTTGAACGTGACCCGGCCCGCCTTCACCCAGCGCGGGATCAGCAGCACCTCCTCGTGCTCGACGTTGACGCACTCCACCGGGCCGATGCCGTGCGGGAAGTCGAACACCTCGGGCTCGGAGAACGGCTCGGTGGTGTACCAGCCGCGGCCGTCCTCGTAGATGACGGGCGGGTTCAGGCACTCCTCGATCGTGGTCCAGATCGAGAACGACGGCGCGAAGTCGTAGCCGTCGACGACCAGGTCGGCGCCGTCGCGGACGCCGATCTCGTCGACGGTGTCGAACAGTTCGTCGGCGGCGTACCGCGCGAACACGTCGCTCAGTCCGGGCTCCACGCCGATGCCGACCAGCGCCAGCCGGCCCCGGTCGGCCCACTCGTCCGCACGGGCGAACTGCTCGTCGCCGAGCTTCACGCCCGTCTCCTCGAAGGGTTTCGACGGGTGCGGCCGCGACAACGACATCGCCATGTCGAGGTAGTCGGCACCGGCCTCGAACGCACCGGTGAAGATCGGCATGACGAACCGGGGGTCGACCGCGTTGAACACGTGTGTGATCCGCTCGGCCCGGCACAGCTCCGCGACCTCGGCGGGGTTCGACGCGTCGAGGCGGGCCGCGGTGAACCGGTGGTCCTTCGACGCGATCGCCCGCTGTGCCCGGGCGAGGTCGTAGTCGGCCACGACCATCGCGTCGAAGAACGGACGCCGGGCGGCGATGGCCACGGCGGCCGAGCCCACGCCACCGGCACCGACGAGCAAAATCCGCATTTAACACCTCCGATTCCTGTTTCGATCAGGTTTCCCGCCACGGAAACACTTGTCAAGACGCGCTCAACCTGCGATAAACGCAGCAGGCTCCCCCCTCGGCCTGGAGGACGGTACCCATGACTACTACCTCGCCTGCTCCCGCCGTCGCCGGCAAAGGTCTCAAACTCGGCGCGATCGGCCTGCTTTCCAGCATCGTCATCGGTGTCGCGTCGACCGCGCCCGGCTACAGCCTGGCCGCCGTCCTCGGTGGCATCTCCGCGGAGGTCGGCGACAAGGCGCCGATCATCATGTTGATCGCCTTCGTCCCGATCCTCTTCATCTCGTACGCCTACAAGTCGCTGAACGCCGAGACGCCCGACTGCGGCACCAACTTCACCTGGACCGCGAAGGTGTTCGGACCCCACGCCGGCTGGCTCAGCGGCTGGGCGTTGATCATGGCCGACATCATCGTGATGGCGTCGCTGGCCGAGATCGCCGCGCTCTACACGTACTCGCTGTTCGGCATCGAGGCGAGCGACGGCGCCGTGGTGGCGCTCGGCATCGTGTGGATCATCGGGATGACGTTCATCGCGTGGCGCGGCATCGAACTGTCGGCCCGCACGCAGTACTTCCTGCTGGCGGCCGAGCTGGCGATCCTGGCGATCTTCTCGGTCGTCGCGCTGTGGCAGGTGTACGCGGGCACCGCCGGCGACCAGGCGATCACGCCGTCGCTGTCGTGGTTCAACCCGGTCGGGCTGTCGTTCAGCGCGCTGTCCGCGGGCTTCCTCCTGGCCGTCTTCATCTACTGGGGCTGGGACTCGGCGGTCGCGGCCAACGAGGAGACGACCGACCCGCACGTGAACCCCGGTCGGGCGGCCGTGCTGTCGACGGTCGTGCTGGTGCTCACGTACGTCGTGGTGACGGTGGCGGCGCAGGCCTTCGCGGGCGTCGGCACCGAGGGCATCGGCCTGGCCAACCCGGAGCACACCGACGACGTGCTCGGCGTCACGGGCGAGGCGGCGATGGGCTCCTGGGGCGTCAAGCTGCTGATCATCGCGGTGCTCACCTCGGCCGCCGCGTCGACCCAGACGACGATCCTGCCCACCGCGCGCGGCACCCTGGCGATGGCCGCGTACAAGGCGCTGCCGGCCACGTTCGGGAGGATGAACCCGAGGTTCCAGACGCCGTCGGTGTCGACGTGGGCGATGGGCATCGTGTCGGCCGTGTTCTACGGCGGGTTGTACTTCATCAGCACCGCGGCCATGTACGACCTGATCCTCTCGATCGGCCTGCTGATCGCGTTCTACTACGGCCTGACCGGCTTCACCTCCGCGTGGCGGTTCCGCTCGGAGATCGGCACCGGGGTGAAACCCGCCCTGCAGAAGGTGATCCTGCCGCTGCTCGGCGGATTGATCCTGTTCGCCGCGATGATCCGCACCGGCATCGACCTGCTCGATCCGGAGAACAGCGAGACGACGATCCTGGGCATCGGCGGCGCGTTCGTGCTCGGCGTGGGGTCGATGCTGCTCGGCGTCGTCTTCATGATCGTCTGGAACGTCATGGCGCCGGCGTTCTTCCGGGGCGAAACGCTCCGATCCGACACGGTTGTCACGGAGACCGGGGAATTTGTCGGAACGGACGAGGCGGCATCCTGAACCCATGACTACGGAGTCCGTGCTCGACGAGACCAACAAACTCATCATCGAGCAACTGCAGCGCGACGGTCGGATGTCGTACGCCGCCCTGGCGAAGGTGGTCGGCCTCTCCGAGGCGGCGGTGCGGCAGCGGGTGCAGCGGCTGCTCGACGGCAACGTCATGCAGATCGTCGCGGTCACCGATCCGCTGACGCTCGGGTTCACCCGCCAGGTGATGATCGGCATCAAGGTGACCGGCGACCTGCGCAGCGTCGCCGACGCGCTGGCCGCCGTTCCGGAGATCGACTATGTCGTCATGTGCGCCGGCGGGTACGACCTGCTTGCCGAAATGGTCTGCACCGACGACGACCACCTGCTCAAACTGCTCAACGACACCGTACGGATGATCCCGGGCGTCACCGCGACCGAGACATTCGTGTACCTGAAACTCGCGAAACAGACCTACTCCTGGGGGACCCGATGAGCGCACACGATCACCTGTGGATGCACTTCAGCCGGCTGGCGGCCTACAAGGACACCCCGCCGCCGGTGATCGTGCGCGGTGAGGGCGCCTACATCTGGGACGCGCACGGCAAGCGCTACCTCGACGGCCTGGCCGGGCTGTTCGTGGTGCAGGTCGGCCACGGGCGGCAGGAGCTCGCGGACGCGATGGCCAAGCAGGCTGGCGAACTCGCGTACTTTCCCATCTGGTCGTACGCACACCCGTCCGCTATCGCCCTTGCCGAACGGCTGGCCACGCTGGCACCCGGCGACCTGAACCGGGTCTTCTTCACGGCCGGCGGTTCCGAGGCGGTCGAGAGCGCGTGGAAGCTCGCCCGGTCGTACTACCGGAAGGTCGGCAAGCCCGGAAAGCACAAGGTGATCTCGCGGCAGATCGCCTACCACGGCACCACGATGGGCGCCCTGTCGATCACCGGCATCCCGGCCCTGAAGCAGGACTTCGAGCCGCTCGTGCCGTCGACGTTCCGGGTGCCGAACACGAACTACTACCGGCGCCCTTCTGGTTCGGGCGACACGCCCGAGGAGTTCGGCCGCTGGGCCGCCGACCGCATCGCCGAGGCCATCGAGCTGGAGGGCCCCGACACGGTGGCGGCCGTGTACCTGGAGCCGGTGCAGAACGCGGGCGGCTGCTACCCGCCGCCGCCCGGCTACTTCGAACGCGTCCGGGAGATCTGCGACCGCTACGACGTGCTCCTGGTGTCGGACGAGGTGATCTGCGCGTTCGGCCGGCTGGGCGAGTACTTCGGCGCCACGAGGTTCGGCTACCAGCCCGACATCATCACCTGTGCCAAGGGCCTCACCAGCGGATACATCCCGCTCGGCGCCATGATCGTGAGCGACCGCATCGCCCAGCCGTTCCTGGAGGGCACGTCGACGTTCGCACACGGCATCACGTTCGGCGGCCACCCGGTGGGCGCCGCGGTCGCGATGGCCAATCTCGACCTCTTCGAACGCGAAGACCTCAACGGCCACGTGCGACGCAACCGCGACCTGTTCCGCTCCTACCTCGAACGCCTCTACGACCTCCCGATCGTCGGCGACGTCCGCGGCGACGGCTACTTCTACGGCATCGAGCTGGTCAAGGACAAGGAGACCAAGGAGACCTTCACCGCCGAGGAGTCCGAACGCCTGCTGCGCGGCTTCCTGTCGAAGGCGTTGTTCGACGCCGGCCTCTACTGCCGGGCCGACGACCGTGGCGACCCCGTGGTGCAGCTCGCCCCGCCCCTGATCTGCGAGGAGTCGCACTTCGCCGAGATGGAACAGATCCTGCGCTCGGTCCTGACCGAGGCCTGGGCCCGCTTGTAGCTAGGCGGGCGGAATGACCCGGAGGTGGGCCCGACGACCGAGCCCGGCCGCCTCCGGATAGTCGCCCTGCCGCTGCACCGGCCGGGCCGCCTCGCGCACCGCGTCGGCGAGCGCGACCAGATCGTCGCTGGTCGGCGGTGGTGGCTCGAACTCGCCGTCGTGGCGGACCAGCTCCCAGCCGCGGGGCGTGGTGAGGCTGCGGGCGTGCGGCTCGCACAGGTCGTAGGAATGGGGTTCGGCGTACGAAGCCAGTGGCCCCACGACCGCGGTCGACTCCGCATACACGTACGTCAGCGTCGCGACCGGCAGCCTGGGGCAGCCGTTGCGGGAGCAGCGCCGTGGTGACCTCACGGCGGAACGTTATCTCTCCCGGGTCCCACGAAAGGCCGAATGGCCCGCGACACGCCGTCGGTCGGCGTGCGGCCAGCCGCAGGCGGCGGGGCGTCGGTACGCTGGCGATGTGAGTTCACCTGATCGACGCAGCCGCGGGCCGGGGCGCCGCGGGCGCGATCGGCACGGCCGTGGCCTGCGGGGCCGCCTGGTGCCCGCTTCGGTGCCGTTGGCGCGCACCCGCGCCGAGATCTTCGACGATCTGGTGCTCGACGCCGTCGAGGCGTTGGAGGGCCGGTTCGCCGGCGAACTGGCCGGCGTCGAGTTCGCGGTGGAAGACGTCCCACCCGAGCTCAACGTGTACGACTCCGACGTGCTGGAAGACGGCGAGGTGCCGCTGGCCCGCCTGCTACCGGGCCGGCCCGGCCGGCAGGGTCTGCCGCCCCGGATCGTGCTCTACCGGCGTCCCCTGGAACTGCGTGCCAGCGACCGCGACGATCTCGCCGACCTCATCCACGACGTGATCGTCGAACAGGTGGCCAACCTGCTCGGCGTGAGCCCGGACGATCTCGATACATAGAAAGAACGCCCGCCACGAGGGGCGGGCGTTCCATCAGGCGGCGCGGCGCTTCAGCTTCCGCCGCTCGCGTTCCGAAAGCCCACCCCAGATTCCGAACCGCTCGTCTGAGCCGAGTGCGTACTCGAGGCACTCGGCGCGAACTTCACACCGGGTGCAGATCCGCTTGGCCTCACGGGTGGAGCCGCCCTTCTCGGGGAAGAACGCCTCCGGGTCCGTCTGCGCGCACAGAGCGCGCTCCTGCCACTCCGGAGCGTTACCAAGCAGATCGGCCACTACGACCTGGCCGTCCATCAGCGTGCCTCCTTACTGCGCGCGCCGGTTGGACACCGGCGCAACCCCCCACGCGGAAGGCGCTTGTTCTGGTCTTTCTCTCGCGGTGACGTGTGTCCTACAGGTCCGATCGGTACGGTTTTGGGCCGAACCGAACGAACCTCCCCCGTGAAATTACACGCGTGTAATGCGTGCATCGTCAAGCCGAACCTGATAATTAGGCCCGGTTGAGCATTGAATTCACAGGGTTGCCAGACTGCCACGCCGCACTGTTATCGACCCAGCACGGCCCCAGGTAACGCTCCACAGCGTGTAGTCACCCGCCTACGCGCGGGCATATGTGGTGGTCCGCTCCCGGGCGGGGCGCCCGGCCAGCGCGGCCATCGCGTGCAACTCCTGCACCGTCCGCAACGAGCCGTGGCCCGACCCCGCCATCCGCGAGATCGTCTCCTCCATCAGCGTGCCGCCGAGGTCGTTGGCGCCGCCGCGGAGCATCGTCGCGGTGCCCTCGTCGCCCAGCTTCACCCAGGAGCACTGGATGTTCGGGATCCGGCCGTGCAGCAGCACCCGGGCCATCGCGTGCACGGCCCGGTTGTCGCGCATCGTCGGCCCGGGCCGCGCGACGCCGGCCAGGTAGATCGGGGCATTGTGGTGGACGAACGGCAGCGCCACGAACTCGGTGAAGCCGCCGGTGCGGTCCTGCAGGTCGGCGAGCACCCGGAAATGGGTGAGCCAGTGCCGCGGCGAGTCGACGTGCCCGTACATCATCGTGGCGCTCGACCGCAGCCCCACCTCGTGCGCGGTGCCGACCACCTCGACCCAGGTGGCCGCCGGCAGCTTGCCCTTGGTGAGGATCCAGCGCACCTCGTCGTCGAGGATCTCGGCCGCGGTGCCGGGGATGGTGTCGAGGCCCGCCTCCTTCAACCCCACCAGCCACTCGCGCACCGACACGCCCGCCTTCGCCGACGCCGTCGCGATCTCCATCGGGCTGAACGCGTGCACGTGCATGCCGGGCACCCGCTCCTTGATCGCCCGCACGATGTTCGCGTAGATCGTGACGGGCAGCTTCGGGTCGATGCCGCCCTGCAGGCACACCTCGGTGGCGCCGGCCTGCCACGCCTCCTCGGCCCGGTCGGCGACCTCGTCGACCGACAGGCGGTAGGCGTCGGCGTCGCGCTCGCGCTGGGCGAACGCACAGAACCGGCAGCCCACGTAGCAGACGTTCGAGAAGTTGATGTTGCGGTTCACCACGTAGGTGACGTCGTCGCCGACGGTGTCGCGGCGCAGCCCGTCGGCAAGGCCCGCCAGCGCTTCGAGCGCCGGGCCGGTCGCGGTGAAAAGAGCCAGGGCAAGATCTTCATGTGACGCGGTGAGCAGCGCTCCCGGGTCCTTCTCCGCCAGCCGCAGGGCGGCCATCGCGTCGCCCTCGATGCGCTCGACCGGCTGCACCGCGTTCTTCACCTCGGCCCAGTCGCCGTACACCGAGTCGAAGTCACCGCGCCGGTCGCCGGTACGCCCGGCCACGTCGATGTCGACGTGCAGGTCGGTGCGGCCGATCGACTCGAAGCCGCCGTCGGGCTCCTGCCACGGCAGGCCGGTCGGATACGCCTTCTCGTTCGCCAGCCCGGTGGTGACGTCGATCAGCGCGGCGACGTGCGCGCCGAGGCGCGGGTCGAGCCACGGGTCGCCCTGCTTCGCGTAGCGCGGGTAGATCGTGAGCCGCTCGCGGAGTTCGAAGCCGGCCTCCGCCGACCTCTTCGCAAGCTCGTCGATCTGCGGCCAGGGGCGCTCGGGGTTGACGTGGTCGGGCGTCACCGGCGACACGCCGCCCCAGTCGTCGATGCCGGCCCGCAGGAGCAGCGCGTACTCGTCACCGATGAGGTTCGGCGGGGCCTGGATGCGCGCACCCGGGCCGAGCACGAGCCGGCCGACCGCGACGGTGGCCGCGAGGTCGTCCAACTCGGCGTCGGGCATGCCGCGCATGGCCGTGTCGGGCTTCGCCCGGAAGTTCTGGACGATGACCTCCTGGATGTGCCCGTACTCGCGGGCCAGCTGGCGGATCGCGAACAGCGACTCGGCCCGCTCGGTGAGGTTCTCGCCGATGCCGATCAGGATGCCGGTGGTGAACGGGACGTTGACCCGGCCGGCGTCCGCCAGCACCCGCAGCCGCACGGCGGGATCCTTGTCGGGCGAGCCGTAGTGCGGGCCGCCCTTCTCCGACCACAGCCGGGTGGCGGTGGTCTCCAGCATCATGCCCATGCTCGGCGCCACCGGCTTGAGCCGCTGCAGGTCGGCCCAGCTCATGACGCCGGGGTTGAGGTGCGGCAGGAGGCCGGTCTCCTCCAGCACGGCGATGGCCATCGCGCGCACGTAGTCGAGCGTGGAGTCGTAGCCGCGGGCGTCGAGCCACTCCTTCGCCTGCGGCCACCGGTCCTCGGGCCGGTCGCCGAGCGTGAACAGGGCCTCCTTGCAGCCCTGCGCGGCGCCCTCCTTGGCGATGGCGAGCACCTCGTCGCGGTCGAGGAACGCCGACGGCACCTTGTGCGGCACGGTGGCGAACGTGCAGTAGTGGCAGCGGTCGCGGCACAACCGCGTCAGCGGGATGAAGACCTTCTTCGAGTAGGTGACCACGCCCGGCCGGCCGGCGTCGGCCAGGCCCGCGTCGCGCACGGCACCGGCGGCGGCGAGCAGGTCGTCGAGCGCCTCTCCGCGGGCGGCCAGGAGGACGGTCGCCTCGGTGACGTCGAGCGGGCTCCCGTCACGGGCTCTGCGCAGCGCCCGCCGCACGGCGGAACTGGGCTGGCCGGTCGGGATGGCGGCAGCGCGATCTTCTGGCACGTCTTGCAGCCTACGACGCAAGCCGGGTGCCACTATGCGACGCGCATCACCCCAGGAGACGCGGAAGCGGCCGCGGACCCTGTCGGGTCCACGGCCGCTCCGGGTTTACGTCAGTGCCAGCGCTCGGTCGGCTGGTCGTTCTGGTTGGTCTGGTTGCCCTGGTTTCCGGGCCGGATGACCTGCGTACGCTGGCCTTCCTCGTCGGGCTGCTCCACCGACGCGGTCGGCTCCTCGCCGCTGACCGCCTGCGTCGGCTCGTTGTCGTTGCCCGCTCCGTTGCCCGGACGCAGCACCGTGGTGCTCTCGCCCTCCAGGCCGGGCTCACCCGAGTTCGCCGGCCCCGACACGGTCGACGGCTGGCCACCCGGCCCCGCCGGCGACTGGCCCGGCGGCGTCCCGAACGGCGAAGCCGGCGGCGTCGAGGGTGTCGACGGCCCAGCCGGCGCGGACGGGCCCGACGGCCCCGATGGCGCCGAGTACGGCTGCGTCGACGGCGCCGAGTACGGCGAGGCCGGCGGGAACGCCGATCCCGGCGTCGGCGCCGCCGGCGGCCCCGAGGCCGGCGCGGCCGGTGCCGAAGCCCCGCCCTGCGGCGTGTACGGCGCCGCGAACGGCGACGTGGCCGCCTCCGCACCGTCCGACTGCCCGATCTGCGGCCAACCGCTGGACGGCGGCGTGCCGTACGGCGACGACCCGGCGGCGGGACCGCTGGTCTGCGCGCTTGGCGGCGCCGCGTACGGCGACGAACCCGACGTGGGCGCGCTCGACGGCGTCGCACCGGCCGCGGGGCCGCTGGTCGGTGCCGCGTACGGCGACGAACCGCCGGTCGGCGCGGCGTACGGCGACGAGCCCGACGTGGGCGCGCTGGACGGCGCGGCGTACGGCGACGAACCCGCGGACGGGCCGCTGGTCGGGGCGCTCGGCGGCGTGGCGTACGGCGACGAACCCGCGGTGGGCGCCGCGTACGGCGATGCACCCGCCGATGCACCCGCCGATGGCGAGCCGTACGGCGAGGCGGCGGCCGGCGTGCCGGTTGCGGTGGGGTCGGCGGACGAGGATGCCGGAGTGCTCGTCGGCACCGCGCCGAACGGGGAGGTCAGGTCGCCGGCGCCGGAGGTGGGTGCCGACTGTGCGTCCGGCGCTGCCGAGCCGCCGGCGGCCGCGGCCTGGGCGCCGGTGGTCTCCGGCTTGGGGGCCTCGGGCGTCGCGTAGCCGGGCTGCGCGCCGTAACCCTGCGCGCCCGCGGCCGCACCACCCGCGGCGGTGGCGCCACCGGGCCAGCCGGCCGCGGCGAACCCGCCCGCCGGCGTCCCCTGCTGGTGCGCGGCCTGGGCGGCACCCGGCTGCTGCTGACCGGCGGCCTGGGCCGGGTATCCACTCGGCGGCGTGCCCTGGTAACCGGCCGGCTGCTGCCCGTACTGCGTGGCACCGGCCGCCGCGTACGGCTGGCCGGGCTGGTAGGCCTGGGTCGCACCGGCGCCGCCGGTGGGCACGTACCCGGTCTGCTGCTGGTAGCCGGCCTGACCGGCGCCGTACCCGTAGACCGCCTGCTGCTGGCCGGTCTGGCCGGGCTGGTAGCCACCCGCGTACGGGAACGGCTGCGCCGCCGGTAGCCCCCGCAGCGACCGGAAGGCCACGAATCCGACGAGGCCGAGGAAGGCCAGCATGACCAGCCGCACGAGCAGGTCTTCGAACGCCCGCCGGACGTCGCCGGTGCCCTCGAACCCGCCGTCGCCCGCCGTGTACGCGAAACCGGAGAAGATGCTGATCAGCCCGAAGAACGCCGCGAAGCCGACCTCGGCCAGCGTGACGATCGTGATGATCCGGGCCATCGGCACGGGTGGACGCACGTGCGTGGCGATCAGCACCGCCACCGCCAGCGCGACGGTGATCGGCGTGGCGAGGAAATCGCCTGCGAGCGAGTTGGCACGCGACGTGAACGACCCGCTGAAGTCGTCGAACTCGAGCAGCAGACGTGCGAAGGTGACCAGCAGGAGAACGCCGGTGCCACCGAGCAGCACGAACGCGATCACCTGACGGAATGGCTTCGTCTGCTCAGCGGCCGACGGCGGGGCCGGTGCCGCCGGACCGGTGGGCTGGGTACTCACGGATCCCCCAAAGGGCTGACACACATTCGGACGGTGCGAGCCTAGTGCGTGCCGGCGCCGACCGGCACACCGAACACCCCCCGAACCCGGGCATCCGGACCTGCGGGAGTATTGCTTCCCATGCGCATCGTGGTTCTGGCCGGCGGCATCGGCGGCGCCCGTTTCCTGGTGGGAGTGCGGGAGGTGGCCCGGCAACTCGCGGGGCGGGGCACGCCGGCCGAGGTCACGGCCGTCGTCAATGTCGGTGACGACGTGACGCTGCACGGCCTACGGATCTGCCCCGATCTCGACACCGTCGTGTACACCCTGGGCGGCGCGGCCGCCAACGGCAAGCCCGGCCCGCGAAGCTCCGCGTTGCGGCCCGCGCAAGCCGCCGACCGGGGGTGGGGCCGGCGCGACGAGTCCTGGGTGGTGAAAGAGGAACTGGCCGCCTACGGCGCCGAACCGACCTGGTTCGGCCTCGGCGACCGCGACATCGCCACCCACCTCGTGCGCACCCGGATGCTCGACGCCGGTTACCCGCTGTCGGCGGTCATCGAGGCGCTGTGCGCCCGCTGGCAGCCCGGCGTCCGGGTGCTGCCGGCCACCGACGACCGGGTGGAGACGCATGTGGTGACCGAGACCGAGGCACTCCACTTCCAGGAGTGGTGGGTCCGGCACCGGGGCGCGTTGCCCGCGAAGCGGTTCGTGTTCGTCGGCGCGGAGGCCGCCAAGCCGGCGCCCGGTGTGCTCGACGCGCTCGCCGCCGCCGACGTCGTGCTGCTCGCGCCGAGCAACCCGGTGGTGAGCATCGCGCCGATCCTCGCGGTCCCCGGACTCAAGGACGCGCTCGCCGCCCCCGTGGTGGGGCTGAGCCCGATCATCGGCGGGGCGCCCGTGCGTGGCATGGCCGACCGGTGCCTCGCCACCGTCGGCGTCGAGTGCACGGCGGCCGGGGTCGGCGGACTGTACGGTGCCCGGTCGGCGGGCGGGATCCTCGACGCGTGGCTGGTCGACACCGCCGACGCGGGCACCGAGGTCGACGGGGTCCGGGTGGTCGACTGTCCCTTGTGGATGTCCGATGTGGACGCCACGGCGGCGATGGTCCGCGCGGCACTCACGGCGGCCGGTCTCGATGTCTGAGCTGACCGTGCGGCCCGTCACCGGAATCGGTGACGTGACACCGGGCGCCGACCTCGCCGCACTCATCGCCGCGGCGGCGCCGTGGCTGGCCGACGGGGACGTCGTCGTCGTCACCAGCAAGGTGGTCAGCAAGGCGGAGGGCCGCCTGGTGCCGGTGCCACCGGAACCGGGCCCCGAGCGCGACGCCGCCCGCGACCGCGCCATCGACGCGGAGACGGTGCGCGTGGTGGCCCGGCGCGGCCCGATGCGCATCGTGCAGACCCATCACGGCCTGGTACTGGCGGCCGCCGGTATCGACGAGTCCAATGTGGACCGTTCGCACCTCGTGCTGCTGCCGGCCGATCCGGACATGTCGGCCGCCGCGCTGCGCACCCGGATCCGGAAACGCCTCGGAGTGAGCGTCGCCGTCATCGTCTCCGACACCATGGGACGCCCGTGGCGGATCGGCCAGACCGACGTCGCCATCGGCGCGGCCGGCATCGGCACGGTGCGCGACTACCGCGGGGAGCCCGACGCCTACGGCAACATCCTCGACGTCACGCAGGTGGCGGTCGCCGACGAACTCGCGGCGGCCGCGGATCTGGTGAAGGGCAAGGCCGAACAGGTTCCGGTCGCCGTGGTGCGCGGGTTCCGGTACGCGCCGGCCACCGGAGGTGGGGCCCGGGCGCTGGTGCGGACCGGTCCCGAGGACATGTTCGCGCTCGGCACGGCCGAGGCCCGCGCCGACGGCCTCCGGCTGGCCGCCGGGCTTCCGGACGACGGTCCGCTGGGCGACGCCGACCTGCCGCCCGGTGCGGTGGAGCACGCACTGTCCACCGTGGACACGAAGGTCGACGTGCTCACCGCGTCACAAAACAGGGTGACGCTGAGGCCCGGCGGCGATCCGCGGCGCCCGGCCCGCGCGGGCGCCGACATCCATCGGCTCCGCGCCGCCCTCGCGGCGGCCGGCCTCGCCTCGACCTGGACCGACTCCGACGATTCACCGTTCGGGACAATCACCGTGGGGATGCCCGCATCATGACGCTCTACTCCGACGCCACCGGTGTCCTCAGTGGACTGTCCACATCAGACGCCGGCCGGTTCCGCGACCTGCTCGCCACCGGCCCGCAGTCGGTGCTGCCGACCGCGGCCGGGCCGCACCTGACGGCGAGCGCGCTCGTCGTGGGTGTCGACGGCCGCGTGCTGCTGTGCCTGCACGGCCGGGTCGGAATGTGGATGCAGATGGGCGGCCACTGCGAACCGGGCGACCCGACGCTCGGTGCGGCGGCGCTGCGCGAGGCGCGCGAGGAGTCCGGCATCGACGGCCTGACGATCGGCCCGGACCCCATCGGCCTCGACGTGCACCCGGTGACCTGCCGGTTCGGCCCGAGCGCGCACTACGACGTGCGGTACGCCGTGCTCGCACCGCCCGGCGCCGAACCGGTGTGCAGTACGGAGTCGAAGGACGTCGCGTGGTTCGCGCCCGACGCGCTGCCGGCCCCACTCGCCGACGGCGTGCTTCCGTTGATCGAACCCGCTCTGACCTGGGCCCGCCGGTCTCACTGAACGTGACGGAGGTTCATCCGGCATGATGGGCTGGTGCTGTATGCGGTCATTCTCGCCGGAGGCAGTGGCACGCGGCTGTGGCCGCTGTCACGTGCCGGCCACCCCAAGTTCCTGCATCCGCTGACCGGAACGTCGTCGACGCTGCTGCAGGCCACGGCCGAGCGCCTCGACGGCCTGGCCACCGCCGACACGACGATGGTGGTCACCGGGGTGGCGCACGCGGCCGCGGTGGCCCGCCAACTCCCCGACCTGCCCGACGACAACATCCTGGTCGAGCCGGCCCCCCGCGACTCGTGCGCCGCGATCGGCCTCGCCGCCGCCATCATCGCGGAGCGTGAGCCCACCGCGCTGATGGGCTCGTTCGCGTCCGACCACCTGGTGGCCGACGTGGCCGCGTTCCAGTCCGTGGTGCGCGCCGCCGCAGTGGGCGCGCAGGCCGGCAAGCTGATGACGATCGGCATCACGCCGACCCGGGCCGAAACCGGCTACGGCTACCTGAAGTGCGGCGCCGTCACCGCCGGCAGCCAGATCCGGGCGGTCGAGGAGTTCGCCGAGAAGCCCGACGCGGAGCGCGCGGAATCCTACGTGCGGTCACGCGAGTACCTGTGGAACGCGAGCATGTTCCTCTGGCGGGTCGACGTCTTCCTCAACGAACTCGCCCGCCAGCAGCCCGAACTCCACTCCGGCCTGCGTCGCATCGCTGCCGCGTGGCACGGCCCGCGCCGCGAGGACCGCCTCACCGAGATCTGGCCCACACTGAAGAAGATCTCCGTCGATTACGCGGTGATGGAGGGCGCGGCCGCCGAAGGCCTGGTGGCAACGGTGCCCGGCACGTTCGGCTGGAACGACGTCGGCGACTTCCACACCCTGGGCGACGTCCTCCCCGGCGACGCGAGAGGCAACGTCGTCCTCGACGACGCCAAGGGCGAGGTCATCCTCCACGACTCGGCCGACGTGGTGGTCGTCCCCCGCACCCATCGCCTGGTGGCGGCCGTCGGATTGACCGACATCGTCATCGTGGACACCGAGGACGCCCTTCTGGTGTGTTCCCGTGGGCGGGCCCAGGAAGTGAAGGCAGTCGTCGATGCACTCCGTTCCCGGGGTGCCACTGACTATCTGTAGGTGGGTTTTCGGGGGTTGCGGCAGTCGCGGCCCGCAACCTTTAAGGAGCTTGGTACGCAGACCAGCCCCTACATTGCTTTAAAAAGGGTGGGCGGCGGAATCACCTGTACCACGTAAGGTTTTCGGGTCGGAGCGACCCACGAAAGCATAAACGCTTTAAAAATCTGCTTTCGTGGGTCGCTCCGGCCCGAAAACCCATCTCAGCGAAGAGCGCCGCGCGCAGCATCCCCGAGAACCGCAGCTTCCCGAGCCGCACGGGTCCAAGCGGCCAGGTGCACATCGGCACTACTGGCCCACGTGAACTCCAGCGCCCGTGTCAGCCCAGCCGCGGCCAACGACTTCCGGCGGGGTTCGTCGTCGAGCAGAGCAGCCAGGTCGCGGCCGATCTCCTCCGGGTCGGGGCCCGTGTAGGCGACCGCCTCGCCGCCGACCTCGGGCAGCGACAGCCGGGGCGTGGTGAGCACCGGGGTGCCGCAGGCCATCGCCTCGAGGATGGGAAGGCCGAAGCCCTCGCCGAAGGACGGGTAGGCGGCGATCATCGCGCCGCCGAGGAAGCCGGGGAGGTCGGCGTAGCGGAGGTAGCCGGGCCGGAGCAGGCGGAGGTGGGCCGGCACCTGGGAGACGGCCTGGTCGATCTCGTCGTCGTGGCCCGAGCCGCCGGCGATCACGAGGGCGGGCGGGTTCGGCCGGTCGCGCACGGCGGCGACCCAGCCGCGGATGAGGCTGGGGACGTTCTTGCGCGGCTCCTTCGCGCCGAGGAACGCGATGTAGCCGGTGGCGCCCAGCCCGAGGCGGGCCCGGACGCGGGCCTTCTCCTCCTCGGCCGGCACGTGGAAGGCGGCCGGGTCGACGCCGTGGTAGGCGACGTCGATGCGGGTGGGGTCGGCTTCGAGGAGGCGGATCAGCTCGTCGCGGGTGGCCTTCGAGGGGACGATCACCCGGGCGGCCCGGCGCAGCGAGGTCTTGATCGCGGAGCGGAAGAACGTGCGACGGGACTTGTCGTAGTGCTCCGGCTCGGTGAAGAACGTGGCGTCGTGCACCGTGACGGTGACCGGGCAGCTGATGCGCAGCGGGCACGTGTAGAACGGCGAGTGCAGCACCTCGGCGCCGATCTGCTGGGCGAGCAGCGGCAGGCCGGTCTGCTCCCACGCGAGGCGGGCCGGACGGTGTGCGGCGGCGGCCGGCGCGGCCACGACCCGGGCGGCGGGAAGCTGACGGGCATAACGCTCCGCGTCGGTGCGCTGGCACACCACCGCGATGTCGGCACTCACCCCGGCCACCCCGGCCAGAGCGCCCAGCAGCCCATCGACGTAGCGCCCGACACCGCCCCTGTCTGCAGGGACACTCGTGGCGTCGACTAGCACGCGGGGTGGGCGACCGGGGGTCACGTGACGGCTCCTCCGCACTGGTTGATCATCCGCCCGATTTGGACGGCGGAACAGTGCCCGTAGGGATGGGTTAGAAAACCTTACGTCACTGCCCCGTCTGCCCAACACTACGCCGACCGTGCGACACCCAGCCGACCGTGCCGCCTCCGTTGAGGCAATATTCAGGCCAGCACAATGGGAACGTCACCTGGTTGGCCGAACGTGACGGATCCGTGCTTGCGGATGTTCCAGTCGCCGTTCCGCCACACGGCGGTGTCGGCGCGCCCGTCGCCGTCGTACTGTGCCGGAACGGGTGTGTCGCCCGGTTCGCCGTACTTCGACGGCACCCGTCCGGGTAGAAACCACCGTCCGGTCACCGGCGACCAGGCGGCCGGGTCGGTGGTTCCGTCGCCGTCGTAGTCGGCCGGTAACGGAAGAAAGTTCGCTTCTCCCAACCGAATGGTGCGTCCGCCGCGGATGTGCCACATTCCCTCGCCGGGTCGGTACACGGCGATGTCCGCGCGCCCGTCGCCGTCGTAGTCACCCGGAACGGGGACGTCGCCGGCAACGCCCCACTGCGTCGGTGGACCCACACCGAGCCACCATGTTCCGTCGGATTCCCGCCACACCGCGGGCTCCGCGCGTCCGTCACCGTTGTAGTCGGCCGGTATCGGACGGTCACCAGGCCGTCCCAGCGTGTACTGCTCCAGCGTTCCGCCGCCGGAGTTGGCGATCCGCCACCGGCCGGTCGACGCCGTCCACGTGCCGGGGTCGCCGCTGCCGTCGCCGTCGAAGTCGGCGGCCACCGGCAGGTCGCCCACCCATCCGTGCAGCACCGGATCGGCGGAGCCCCGCACCCGCCAGGTCGCGTCCGACGGCCGCCACACGCCCAGTCGCGGCCGCATCGTCGACGGCTCCGTCCGGTCGCCCATGTACTTTCGCGCGGCGTCCCGGATCGCGCCGAGCGCCGCCACGCCGCGGTCGCCGGGGCTCCCGGTGTCGCTGGTCTGCCGGTGCGGGAGGACGCGCGGCAGCGTGACGGCGGTGCCCGCGCGGAACCGGGACGTGCCGCCCTCGCTGGTCACCTTGACGCTGCTCCACGGATGCACCGCGGTCGGCGCGAGCGACAGTTTCCAGCCGGCGTACCGGCCGATCGCGTCGACGGCCGCCGGCGGCACCGCGGTCCGGTCGAAGTCACCGAGCAGCGCGATCCCGGTCGCCACCCGGTTGAAGCCGCTCGCATGCGCGCCCACCACCGGCCGGGCGAGCCCGCCGTAGCGCCCCTCCCACAACCGCCCGAACCGGTCGACCAGCACCGGGTACCCGATGTCGCCCCAGCCCCGCGACACCGCCTGGAAGTAGTAGATCGTCCGCAGCATCCGGGGTACGTCGGCCGGTTGGTAGTCGGTGGCGGTCGCGGTGTGGTGGAGCACCACGGCCTGCACCGGTCGGCCGTATCCGGGCGTCCAGTCCATCAGGCGTTCGTCGGCGCCCCAGTCGGCGCGCCGGGCGATCGGCGGCATCGGCACCGCGCCGGATCCGGGGGTGGCGCCGGTCGCGGGCCGGCCGGCCGCCGCGTCTCCGGGCGCGCTGCGCGGGTCGATGAGGTCCACCGCGAAGTCGGCGAGGCCGGCCTTGCGCGACGCGCTCACCTGCACCTCGATCGCGTCGGCGGCACCGAGCCACAGCAGGTCCGCGCCCTGCCGCCAGGCCGGCGCGGCCTCCTGCCGGTCGGCCGCCACCGGGTCACGCGCCGCTCTGTCCGTCGGCTGGTGCGCGGGTTCGTCCGCCGGGCGGTCGTCGGGGTCGCGGTCCGCGGTCGCGGCACCCACCGCCCGCCATCCGGTCCAGCCCTGACCGGGGACGCGCGACCGCACGGCCACGCTGACCCGCGCGGCCGGATCGCCGGTCCACGTGACGCCGACCGCGCTGAACACGTGGGTGTCGGCCTGCCGCAGGCCGAGCGTGCGGGTCTCCCGGTCCCCGCGCAGGCCGCCCGCGCCGGCGGCGATCGGCAGGCCACGGGGCATCCCGGCCCGCACCTGCACGCCGGCGGCCGGCTGGTCGGCGTCGCCCAGCCGCAAGTGGGCCACCTCGGGCGTCACCGCTCCGGCCACCGCCGGTTCGGCGGCCGGCCGGAACAGCGGCCCGGAGCGGCCGCGCTTGGCCTGGGCTGCCTCGGCCGGACCCGGCCGGGCGGCGACCGCGGTGTCCGCCGGTACCGCCACGGACTCCGGCCGCGGCACGACCGGCGTCACCGAGGCAGCGGCCGACCCGCCGGTCGACGGCCGGCCGGACGCCGCGACGGCGGGACCCAGCGGGGCCGGATCGACGCCGGCCTGGTCGCGATCGTGGTCGGTGACGAGCAGCAGCGACACCAGCACCGTCATCGCCGCACCGGCCGCCCACAGCCGGCGCCGCACCTGCCGATATGGTCGCCGCGACACGCTCGATCACCACCCCTCCCGGGGGCTAACGCGTGGCCGCTGCTTTTGGAGATGCCGTGACGACACTTGCCGACCTGCCTGCCCGGACCGCGGCCGCCGACCCGGCCCGCCCGTTGCTGACGTTCTACGACGACGGCACCGGCGAGTGGGTCGAACTGTCGGGGAACACGTTCGCGAACTGGGTGTCGAAGACCGCGAACCTCCTGGTGGACGGGTGTGGGCTCGGCCCGGGCGACACCGCGCTGGTCGCCGTCACCCCGCACTGGCAGACCGCGGCGATTCTCGTCGGTTGCTGGGCGGCCGGCGTCGCCGTGGAGACCGACCCGGACGCCGGTGCCGACGTCGCGTTCGCCTCGTCGGCGGTGGACACCTCGGCGGGCGACCGGTTCTTCCTCGGGCTCGCCGCGATGGGCATGCCGTACCGCGGCGACCTGCCCACCGGCTGGGTGGACTACATCGCCGAGGTGCGGCCGCACGGCGACCACTTCCGGCCGGTCACCCCGGTGCGCCCGGACGACCTCGCGCTGGGCGGGGAGACGCACGCCGCCGTGCTCGCCCGGGCCACCGCCCGTGCCGGGGAACTCGGGATACCGGCCAACGGGCGGGTGCTCGTCGACGTCTCCCGGTACCCGGACCCCGTCGATCATCTGCTGGCGCCGTGGGCGTCCGCTGCTTCGATCGTCCTCTGCAAGGATGTCGACGCGACGACGCTGCAGCGGCGCGCGGAGACCGAGCGGGCGGGCCTCACTCTCTCTTAGCCAGCGCCTCGTATTCAGACAGCGACTCCGGGTTGGCCAGCGCGCCCTTCGCGGCGGCCTTGTCGGCGGGTGTGCCGGTGAGGATGCGCTTGACCGGCACCTCGAGCTTCTTGCCGCTCAGCGTGCGCGGCACGGCGCTGACGCTGTGGACGGTGTCGGGGACGTGGCGCGGCGAGAGGCCGCTGCGCAGTTCCTTCGCGATCTTCCTGATCAGCTCGTCGTCGACGGTGACGCCGGACGCGGGCACCACGAACAGGATCAGCTCGCCCGGACCGCCGTCGGGGTCCTCCAGGTGGATGACGAGCGAGTCGGCGACCTCGGCGAAGCCCTCGACCACCGAGTAGAACTCCGACGTGCCCAGCCGGACGCCGCCGCGGTTGAGCGTCGCGTCGGAGCGGCCGGTGATCACGAGCGTGCCGCGCTCGGTGATCGTGAGCCAGTCGCCGTGCCGCCAGACGCCCGGGTAGGTGTCGAAGTAGGCCTCGCGGTAGCGGCTGCCGTCGTCGTCGTTCCAGAAGCCGACCGGCATGCTCGGCATCGGTCCGGTGATCACCAGCTCACCGAGTTCGCCGGTGGGCGCCGGGGTGCCGTCGGGGCGGAACGAGTCGACGGCCGCGCCGAGGGCCCGGCAGGTGATCTCGCCCGAGTAGACCGGCAGCAGCGGCACGCCGCCGACGAACGCCGTGCACACGTCGGTGCCGCCGCTGGCACTGGAGAGGATGAGATCCTTGTTGATCTTCTCGTAGACCCACTCGAATCCTTCGGGCGGCAGCGGTGCGCCCGTTGAGCCTAGGCCACGGATCTTGGTGAGATTGCCCGGATTTATTTGGTTTTTTCGGCATGACAGCAGGAATGGGGCCGAGGTACCGAAGTAGGTGATCCCGGCTTCCTCGGCCAGCCGCCAGAGCGCGTCGAGGCCCGGGTGGGCGGGGTCGCCGTCGAACATCACGATGCTCGCGCCGACGGCCGGTGCGGACGCGAGGTAGTTCCACATCATCCAGCCGGTGGTGCTGAACCAGAAGAACCTGTCCTTCGGGCCGAGATCGTGGTGGAGGGCGAGCATCTTCAGGTGTTCGAGCAGGATGCCGCCGTGGCCGTGGACGATCGGCTTCGGCAGGCCGGTGGTGCCCGAGGAATAGAGGACGTAGAGCGGGTGGTCGAACGGGACGGCCTCGAAGGTGAGCTCGTCGTCGGTTTCTTTCTCGAGCTCGTTTTGTTGGGTTTCGTTGAGATATGCGAGTTCGATGACGTGCCTGAGGCTCGGCAGCGCGTCCCGGATGGCTTTTACTTCGTTCCTGCGGTCGATCTTCTTGGTGCCGTACACGTAGCCGTCGACGGCCAGGAGCACGGTCGGCTCGATCTGCAGCCACCGGTCGACGACGCTGCGCAGGCCGAACTCGGGTGCGCAGCTGCTGAAGACGGCGCCGATGCTGGCTGTCGCGAGCATCAGTTCATACGTTTCGGGGATATTCGGGGCGTAGGCGGCAATCCGGTCGCCCTTGCTGACGCCCATCCGCCTGAGCGCCGCTGCCGCCCTGCGGACGCGTTCACGCAGCTCGGCCTTTGTGCGGTGCACCGGCTCGCGGCTCTGGGAGTAGGCGCTGACGATGACGTCGTCCTCTGCCCTTCCGGGTGCGCGCAGGACGTGCTCGGCGTAGTTCAGCGTGGCGCCGGGGAACCAGCGGGCGCCGGGCATCTGTGCCCGGTCGAGGGTCGCTCCGGGCGGGGTCGTCGAGCTGACCTGGAAGTAGTCCCAGATGGACCGCCAGAACTCGGCGGGTTCACGCACCGACCACTGCCAGAGTTCCTGGTAGGCGGCCTGGGTGAAGTCGCGACCGAGCTCAGACCGGAGCCAGTCGAGGTAGTGGCCGATCCGGCTGGTCGAGCGGACGTCGGCGGGTGGGGTCCAAAGCACGTCACCAGCGGTCATGGTTGTCATTCTGCCCGGGCGGCCCGCGGGTGACCGGGGACGGTACTTTGCTGACATGCGCCATATCGGCAGCTTGTTGGCCGGTCTCGTGGTCGCGCCCCTCGCGTGGGTGCTGATCGCGGCCGGCCAGCCCCGCACTGAGCAGACGTTCGCGCGGTGGGCCACCACCGACTCCATCTACACCGGCGACGTGCTGGGGCCGCTCGGCCTGGTCGTCGGTGCCGGCCTGCTGCTGGGGCTGATCGCCGCTCTCCGCGTGTCGCCCGTGGGTCCGGTCGTGGCCGGCGTCTTCTACCTGGGCGTCTACGGCTATGCGATCCGGGAACCGGTCTGGGTGGTCGACAAGCTGCCACAGTTCTCGATCAACGGCTACCGCATCGACACGGTGCCGCCGTTCACCAACGGGACGATCGCCCTGGCCGGGGCAATCCTGGTGACGGCGGCGCTGAGCCGGCGCAGGTGGCAGAAATGGCCCGCCGCCGCCGTTGCTCCCTCCGCCGCCGTTGGGACCGAGGAGCCGACGCCCGTGCCGGAGTCTCCCGCTCCCGCCGGCGCCCTGGCCGGCGCTCCGGCCGGCGCTCTGGCCGGTGTGGCCGCCTTCACGCCGAACGAGGTGGCGCCCGGCCCACCCCCGGCCGTGGGCGACGACCCGTTGTGGCCGTCAACCCCGTACGCCGAATTTGACTCGTCGTTGACCCGCGAGTCGATGTACGCCGGCCTGACCCCGGGAACCCCCGAGGACCTGCCGAGACGCACCCCGCCGAAGCGCCCCACGCCGAACGAGCAGCCCCCACCGGAACCTCCCCGATCCGACGCCGGCCCGGCCGCGGGACGCACCCCACCGGCGACGCCGCTGATTCCCAGCCCGAGGCACGCCGCCCCCACCGAAGGCTGGCCCCTGGACACCTGGTCGACCAGCCCGCCGGCCGCGTCTCCCGACCACCCGCCGACGGCCTCTCCCGAGCGCCCGCCCACGGCTTCTCCGGATCGCCCGCCGACGGCTTCTCCGGATCGCCCGACCAATCAGCCCACGATCGAGCCGACCTATCAGATCCCGCCGGCAACGGATCTCACGCAGCCGGTGCCACCGTCGGACCTGACCCAACCGGTACCCCCACCCGGCCAACCCACGGCGGGACCGACCAGCCCGCAATCGCCGTCCCAGCAATCACCGGCCCCGCAACCGCCGGCCCAGCAGCCACCGGCCCAGCAACCACTGGCCCCGCGGCCGCTAGCTCCGCAGCCTTCTGCCCAGCAGCCTCCAGCTCAGCAATCACTGGCCCCGCAGCCGCTAGCTCCGCAGCCGCCGGCCCCGCAGCCTTCTGCCCAGCAGCCTCCTGCCCAGCCCGCCGCCGCCCGGCCCGAACCCCCGGCGCCACCGGCCTCCACGCGGTCGGCGCCGGAAAACCCGCCGTCGAACCAAGCACCCCCGGTGCCACCTGTCGATCACCGAGCGGGCGCACCGGCCCAACCCACCGCCCCGGTTCCAGGCCAGGCCTCGCCGGCCGACCTACCGTGGCTGTCGGGCTCGCCCAACCAGCCGGACCAGGCCGACCCGGCCGGCAACCCCGATCCGGCGGGGCCGTCGCTACGGCCGGTCAACCCGTTGGCACAGCGTCCGGTCAGTCCCCCGCCGGCCGGGCCGCCGCGCTCGCGGCCGGTGAATCCACTGTCCACGCGTCCTGCGCCACCGACCATGCCACCCACCGAGCCACCCGCCGGAACAGCCGCCGGCCCACCCGCCAACTCGCCCGCCGGGTCGGTCGGCGAGCCATCCGACTCGACGCAGCGGCTGCCCGGCCAGGCAACCCCCGCGGACGTTGAAGCCGACGAGTGGCCTCCGGACCCGCCGACCGCCTCTCCGTGGTCGCGGCCGCCGCGTCCACCGCAGGAGACCTGAGCACTCTTCCGGGTGCGAGTCCAAGATCGGGCAAAGATCGGGGCGCGGGCAGGGTCAACGAGCGGGCCGATCGTTGTAGCGTCTGGGAAGGTCCCGCATCGATCCGGAGGTCAGCGTGCGTCACCTGGCCAGCGTCATCCTTGGTCCCGTGCTCGGCTTCGTCGCCTACATCCTGTTCGGTTTCGGAGCCACCCGCATGGCCGTCGAAGACGGGTGGTCGACCGACAACATTGTCGGCCTCCTCGCGATGGTCGGTGCCGGGGTGGCCTACGCGATCCTGGTGGTTCCGCGGCTCTCCCCGATCGGCCCGGCCCTCGCCGGCGTCGCGTACCTGGGGATCGGGCTGTGGATCGTCACCGATACATCGTCGTTCCTCGATGTTATGCCCGCCGACATCCTCGGCCTCGACAACTCCGGCTTCGGCGCCGGCACCTTCCTGGTGGCGCTCGCGATCCCGTTGCTGGGAACGCTGCTCAGCCCGAACCGCTGGATGAGCCGGGCGCGGCCTGCGGTGCAGCCGGCAGGCGCGCCGCCGATGGGCGCACCGCCGCCCGGCGCGCTGGCCGGCCAGCCGAACCAGTTTGGCGGCCCACCGAACCAGTTCGGCAACCCACCCGACCAGTTCGGGAACCAGCCGAACCAGTTCGGCAACCCGCCCGACCAGTTCGGCGGCCAGCCGAGCTACCCCGGCACGCCGCCCATCGGGGTCCCCTACAGCGGTCCGCCGTCGTTCGGTCCGCCGCCGGGAAGCCCGGTCGGGCCGCCGCCCGGCAGCCCGGTGGCCCCATCGGGTTTCGACCCGTACGGCAACCCGCCCACGGGCAACCCCGACGACCCGCTACGCCCCGACATCACCCGCCGGATCCAGTGACCCGGGCCAACGCTGACAATCCGCTGACAATCGGAACCGGCTGGACCGCACTGACCCTCGGTAACATGAGCACATGAGCGCGGACGTTGTGGGGAAGGCCATGCCCGCCCGGTTCGGGCTGGACGACCTGGCCGCGATGAACGCCTTCGACGCGTTCGGTCACCGGTATGAGACCAGTTCCGAGGGGATGTTGTCGGTCATGCCGCCGCCCGACTCCGAGCACGCCGTGATCGCGACCCGGTTGACGATCTGGCTGGCCATGGCCGGATGGACGGCCGAACAGATCATGCAGGCGGCCGGCATCCGGATTCCCGGCGAGGACGGCGACAGCGGACGGATTCCTGACCTCACCGTCTGGTCGAAGCCGCAGCCGCCCAGCGTGTGGCTGCCGATCACCGATCTCCTGCTGGTGATCGAGATCGTGTCGGTCGGATCGCGGTCGACGGACAAGGACACGAAGCGGTACGAGTACGCGTCGGCCGGCATCCCGCAGTACTGGGTCGTCGACCGGGACAACGCACAGACCGTCACCCTGCACCGTCTCGGTCCCGACGACACCTATGTCGAGCGGGCGAAAATGCCGCTGGCCTGGTTGCTGCGCACGGAGCCGTCGGAACACCTGGGCTGAAGCGGTCAGCGGAAGGTGCCGAACGCGCCGCGGAAGCGGCGCGTTCGGCGTTCGTACGTCGCGCCCAGGCTGATGAGCAGTCCGCCGGTCAGGGTGAACAGCAGAAGCAGGATCCACAGCGGCAGGTACCGCCCGACCACCACGAGTTCGTTGGCCGCCGCCAGAACGGTGACCACCGCTCCGATCGTCACCGGGGCCTTGTGCCTGCGCACCGACCCGATGGCCACCGTCAGCACGGCCGCGACCAGCAGGAGCACCCGGCGGATCGGGCTCGCGTCGGTGACCAGCACGATCGTCAGCGTCGGGGCGAACGCGGCCACCAGGGCCGGGCCGTAGGCCAGCCAGCTACCGAGTTCCGGCCGCCGGCGCAGTTCGACCAGGCCGATCACCAGCGCCAGCACCGCGAACGGCAGCGTGTACGCCTCGGGGATGCCGATCTGCGCATCGCGCAGCAGCATCCAGATTGCCACCACCTCGATGACGGTCGCGGCCACGATCAGCGTGGAGCGGTACTGGTCGGACCGGCCCTGCCGGATGGCGGCCACGCCGAGCAGGGTGCCGGTGGCCATGCACGCCACGGCCGTGTACTCCGGGAAACCCGTGGTGAGGGCGATCGCCACCACCAGCGCGAGGTAGCCGAACGCCTCCAGCAGCGACTGCTCGCTCTCCAGGCTGGCCACCCGTTCGGGGTCGTTACGGCGCAGCCGGGGCAGCGCGGCCGACATCCCGAGGAGAAGCGCACCGGCCGCCAGCACGGCCACCGCGGTGGTCCGGGCCGGCAGGTGGGCGGCCAGGCCGCCCGCGATGCCAAGCCCGATCAGGGACCCGGCGGCGAACTGCCACGCGAACAACCGGGCGAATCCGGTACGGCCCCAGACGGCGCCGATCACACCGAAGAACACCGTGCCGGCGAACGTGCTCACGGTCGTCGACGGGGTGGCGAGGCTGCCGGTGAACCCGGCGCCGGCCGCGGCCAGGCCGATCACGAAGATGGCGCGACGGGCCAGCCGCAGCGAGTTCGACTCGGCGGAGGCCGGTGGTGGCGGCGTGAGTGCCAGGCCGAGCCCAGCCAGCACGGCCACGACCAGGGTGATCGTGTTGTACACCGGCCACGGCACGTCGAGTGCGGCCGGGATGATCAGCAGCGTCACCGCCACGCCCGGGATCACCACGGCGACGGCCCGGTCGATGATGGTCCGCCGGCTGCCGCCCAGCCCCACCGCGGCGAGGGCGGCGGCGAGCGTCAGCGTGGCGGCGGCGAGCACGTCGCCCGGGTTGCCGGTCCACCGCTCGAACCAGCCGAGGTTCGCCGCGGTCTCGGCGGTGCCGGACCACGGGTCGTCGATCCACTGGTACGGGCCGAGCAGCGCGGCGGCGACGGCGGGCGCGATCACCACGAGCGCCACCCCGGCCGGCACGGCGCTGGCGGCCATCACGCCCGAGCCGAAGCCACCCGGCCGGCGCGCGATGCGCCAGCTAGGCAGCGGGGTCCGGGTGCGGTCGGGCCGCCAACCGGTGGTCGGCGCCCATTCCGACGTCGGGCGCTCGGAGCGGACCCGCAGCAGCTCGGCGATCACGCCGATGAGCGCGGCCGCGGCGGCGTAGATCGCCGCCGGCAGGTCGGTGGCCAGCGACGTCAGCGCGGCGACGGTCGCCGAGGCGGCCACCCCAACGGTGACGTACGGCAGGTACATCGGGACGTACCGGCAGAGGAACCCGGCGACGGCCAGGCCCACCGCGGCGCCGGCGAGCGCGCCGGTGACCGGCACGTCGACGTCGTGGGTCAGCGTCGCCGAGAACGCCGCGCACGCGCCCGATCCGGCGAGCAGCGCGCTCGCGACGGCCGAGCCGCCGACCACCGGCAGGTGCGCGCGTCCGAAACCCGCCGCGCCTTCGACTTCCTGGTCGGCCCGGCTCTGGTCGACCAGCCAGCCCGCGAGCGCCACGATGACGCCGACGGTCAGCATGCCGAGCAGCGTGCCGGCCGTGGCACTGGGTTCGCAGAGGCTGGCGGCGGACGTGTGGATCCCGATCGCCGCGCCGACGCCCAGCCGGGTGAACCCGGTGCGCGGATTCCACGCGATCACGGCGGCCAGGCCGAACGCCATCGTGGCCAGCAGCCCGATCACCAACGGCGCCGCCCAGCCGAGCTGGAACGCCACCGGCACGGACACCGCGGCCAGCCCGGCGAGCACGGCCGCCACGTCGTCGCCGACGGGCTTGGGCATCGCGACCGCCGCGGCGGCGGCCAGCAGGAACAGGGTGATCGGCACCTGCGTCCCGAAGACGGCGTACTCGCTGGCGGTCTGCGACCACTGCTGGCCGAGGTCGGCCTTCCACAGCGGGCTGGCGGCCTGGATCACGCCGACCGCCGCGCCGAGCGCGCCCCACCCGGCGAGCGCCGCCACGATGCCGCCGACGGCGGCGGCGCCGGCCACCGGTCCGCGCCGCCAGCGCTCCTCGCGCAGCAGCCGGGTACCCAGCGCGACGACCAGCACCAGCGCGGCCACCAGCACGAGTTCGCTGCCCTCGACCAGCAGCGCGGCGGCCCGGGCGAGCGCGGCGGTGCCGGCGATGGTGACCGCGGCGGCGGCCAGGTCGGAGCCGTCGAGCCGCTGGCCGAAGAGGTCGCGGTCGTCCATGCTCGGCGCGAGCCAGAGCAGCACCGCGCTGCCGAGCAGCAGCAGGGTCACGACGATGTCGATCGAGGTGGCCTCGTCGACCATCAGCGTCGCGATCGTGACCACGCCGGCCGCGCCGATGGCACCGGACACGACCGGCGGGATCGCCCGTCGCTGCACTACCTGCACGAGGGCCGCGTAGGCGAGCACCACGGACAGCGCGAGGTACGTGACGACCAGCACCGCCGTCGCGGCGAACGCCTGATCGGAGGCCCGTCCGACGACGAACGTCGCGGTCAGCGCGGCCACCGCGCCGGGGAACGCGAACACCGCGCCGCCGGCCGCGGCGTCGGACGCGATCCGGGCCACCATCTCGGCGCGGGGGTCGGTCACCGCGGCCCGCCGGCCGACCGCCACCGCGAACCCGGCGATCGTGATCGCGGCGAGCGTCAGCGCGGTCGCGGCCGGCCGGGTGAGGCTGGCGGCGGCCGCCCAGGCGCCGACGACGAGTGCCGCGCCGAGGCAGATCCACGCGGTACGGACGAGCGGGTCGGCGTTGTCGGCGGTGGCGCCGTAGCGGTCGGAGACCAGGTTCGTGGTCGGGCGGGGTTGGCCCCATCCGGCGTTGCGCTGGCCGGGCCGGGTCGGGTCGACGGACACCCGGCCGGTCAACGGATCGATCGAGGGCCCGGGCGGGTCGACGTGGGCCGGCCGTGCCCTGGCGCGCTGGACCTGCCCGACGCGGGGGGCGGCAACGCCGGCCACGATCGCGGCGGCCACCGCGACCGCGGGCGTCATCACCCAGTTCAGGCCGAGGGCCGCGGGTGCGGTCAGCGCCGTGAGCCCGCCGCCGATCACGATGGCGTCGATGCGGTACTCGACCGGGAACAGCAGCGCGGCGGCCACCGTGAGCAGCATCGCCGCTACCAGCAGTTGCCAGGTGGCGCCCTCGGACAGCGTCGACACGCGCTGTTCGTAGGTGGCGAGCTCGGTGTCCCAGTAGGGCGAGGCGGCGCGGATCGGCGCGCCGATCGCCGGCATGGCCGCCCAGAGCCAGAACAGCACGGTGATGGCGCCGGCCAGGCCACCGGCGACCGCCGGGCCGCGGCGTGCGCGGTCCGGCAACACGGGGACGAGCGCAGCGGCGAGCGCCACGGCCGCCGCCGTCACCACCAGGGCATATCCGGGGACGGACACCGTGGCGACCCGGGCCGCGGCGGCGACCACGGCGAGGACGGCGAGGCCGCCGGTCAGGTCGCCGATCGGCTGCCGCCGCTGCTGCAGGGCACCGGCCACCCCGACGGCCGCGGCCAGCACCAGCACGCCGGCGGCCCGCACCACCTGTGGCACGCCCTCGGCGTCGACGAGTGCGGTGGCGGCGAAGGCGATCGCGGCACCGTAGGCCAGCGCGAACAGCACCCAGGTGGCGTCGCGGAGGAACGCCGCCCAGCGCCCCTCGCCGGGCAGCACCACCAGCCCGAACAGCGGCCGGTCGGCCGACACGCCGAGCCCGAAGCCGAGGTTCATCACCGCGACGCCGACGAGCGCGAGCGCCCAGCCGGTCGGGTCGGTGACGAACGGGTACGCGAGCAGCGGGATCACCGGCTGCAGCACGAGCAGCGCGGCGTACCGGGGGGCCAGCAGGTGCGTCAGGTACTGGTACCCGAGGCAGATCGCGGCGGTGAGCATGCACACGATCGCGATGTAGATCTGCGGGGGCACGTCGGCGTCGCCGAACAGGCCCTCGGTGTACGCGACATACCCGTCGACCAGCACCATGAGCAGGGCGACCGCGGCGAGCGTCTCGGCGGTGGCGATCAGTTGCCGGCCGGCGAGGATCACCGGCAGCACGAGCAGAACGAGCGTGATCAGCCCGAGAACGGCCATCCGCCCGACGGCGCCGAGGCCGGTGAACGAGAACGTCATCACCACCACGGCGGCGGCGAGCAGCAGCCCGCCGAGCGTGAACAGGACCGTCTGGTTGGCGCCGGAGCTGGTCTCGACGCCGACGAGCCGGCCGCGCGGCGCGCGGGGCCGGTCCTCGTCGAGCGGTGCCACGCGGCTGGACCCGGGCGGCAGACCGGGTTCGTCGAAATCGTCGTCGGAGCGGTTGCCGCCGAAGCCGGCCCGTAGCCGGCTGAGTCGGGCGAAGCGGGCGAAGCGGCCGGGTGGTTCGAACCGGCCGGGGCGAGCGGTCGGTCCGCCGCCGGTCTGGCCGGCTCCGGCGCGACCCGGCCCACCGCCGGGACCGCCGCTCGGGCCGCCACCGGGGCCGGTCGCCCGGCCCGGCCGGCGCCGCGCTGTTCCGCCCGGGCCACCCGGCGTTCCGGGGGCACCCGGCCGGCGCGGCGAGAATGTTCCGTCTGGCAGCGGGGTGCCGCCGGGACCGCCGGCGCGGGCCCGCGACCCCCGGGCAGCACTTTCCCGTGCCGCGCTTTCGCGCGCCGTGCTCTCCCGGGCCGCGCTGCCTTCCCAGGCCGCGCTGCCTTCCCGGGCCGGGCCGCTTTCCCGGGCCGGGCCGCTTTCCCGGGCCGGGCCGCCTTCCCAGACCGCGCCGTCGTCGTCCCAGGCGGGGGTCTCCTCCGCGGCTGCTCCGGACCGGCGGGGTGGAGTGCCGGGACGGAAGCCGGCGGCCGGCAGGTCGGTCTCGGGCCGCTCGCGTTCATCCGACGGCGGCGCGAGCTCCTCCCCGCAGTGGGGGCATTCGGTCGCGCCGCCGGGAACGGCTTCGGAACAGTACGGACACGGGTACGGCTCCACGCGGCTCCCTCCCGTGTCCGTGCGACTACCGCACGCCCACCCCTCTAAGGAAGAATGCCGTGTTTCGACGCCTGAAGGAAGTCTTGATCGCGTTGTGCCGGCGTGTCGAGATACGGGTTCGGTGGCACGCTGGCGACGCCGCGCGGGCGGACCAGCTCATCGCGTCCCAGAGGTTTTACCGGATCCACCACCGGAACCGGCCCGACTGCCTGGACCCCCGCGACGCCGGCCGGCGCGGCGGCGCCCGCCGTGCCAGCCCGGCGGAGCTTGTGCCAGCGCAGCCGGGCGCCGGTGAGCGCGGTGAGCCCGCTCTGGATCAGCACCAGGTACATCAGCTGCCGGTAGGCGAACTGCTGCAGCGGCAGCGTCCAGAGCGGTGTGATCTTCTCCTTGTCCAGGCGGAACGCCACCGCCGCGGTGATGAACTGCAGGCCGAGCATGGCCACCCAGGCGATCAGGGTCTCCGTGCGGTCGAGGAACACCAGGCCGTAGATGGTGAGCAGGTCGATGATCGGCGCCAGCAGCGGCAACGCCACCCCGAACAGCGCCACCAGCGGCAGCCCCAGCCGGCCGAACCGGCCCGACGGCCCGCGCTCGAACAGCGACCGGCGGTGCTTCCACATCGCCTGCATGGTGCCGTAGCTCCAGCGGTACCGCTGGGTCCACAGTTGCTTGAGCGTGGCCGGCGCCTCGGTCCACGCCCGGGCCCGCTCCTCGTAGACGACGTGCCAGCCCGCGCGGCA
This sequence comes from Virgisporangium aurantiacum, assembly GCF_016863635.1. Lineage (GTDB taxonomy): Bacteria > Actinomycetota > Actinomycetes > Mycobacteriales > Micromonosporaceae > Virgisporangium > Virgisporangium aurantiacum. Next base: position 65,572 of record NZ_BOPG01000004.1, read on the forward strand.
CAGCGCCATGGTGACGTCGGTGTCCTCGGCGAGCGTGTCGTGGCTCATGCCGCCGGCCTGCCGTAGCGCCTCGCGGCGGAACGCGCCGATCGCGCCCGGGATCGTGGGCATGCACCGGAGGACGTCGTAGAGGCGACGGTCGAGGTTGAACCCGATCACGTACTCGATGTGCTGCCAGCGCGCCACCAGGCTGTTCCGGTTGCCGACCTTCACGTTGCCGGCGACCGCGCCGACGCGCGGATCGGCGAACGGCTGCACCAGGCGGCCGAGCGACTCCTTCTCGAACACGGTGTCGCCGTCGACCATCACGATCAGGTCGTGGCTGGCCATCGCGACGCCCGTGTTCAGCGCGTTCGGCTTGCCGCCGTTGGGGATCTGCACCACCCGCACGTTCGGCAGCCGCATGGCCCGGACCAGGTCGGCGGTGTTGTCGCTCGAACCGTCGTCGACGACGACCACCTCGATGCCGCCCACGTGGTCGCCGTCGGCGAGCGACTGCACGGCCGCCTCGATGCCCTCCTTCTCGTTGTAGGCGGGCACGATCACCGACACCGGGTCGGTCACCCTTTCGCCCCAGGTCCAGGCCGCGCTGCGCCGCTTGCGGGCGTGCCGGGCGGCGAGGATGAACAGCGCCAGCGTCCGGATCACGGTCAGCACACCGACGATCAGGAACAGCACCGCCAGGCCGTCGACGGTGCGGTCGGCGATGGCGATGGCCGCCGTCAGCGCGAGGCCGCGCTGCCGGTCGGCCTTGGTCGCGGGCGGATTTCCGGTGACGGACGCAGCGGGGTCACGTTCGGCGAGGGTGCGGCGCAGCCCCTCGGAGACGGTGACGAACTCGAATCCCCGCTCCTTCATCAGCGGAATGAACCGGTCGAGCGCCGCAACCGTCTGCGACCGGTCACCGCCCGCGTCGTGCCACAGCGAGATGGTGCCGGTGTCGTCCTTCGGTGTGGCATTGTCGAGGATCTTGTCGACGCCGGGCTTGTCCCAGTCCTTCGAGTCGGACTCGGTGAGGATCGTGAGGTAGCCGAGCCGGCCGGCGTCCCGCATCAGCTTCCAGTTGTCGTCGTCGATCGCGGCGACCGTCGACGAGTACGGGAACCGCAGCAGGTTCGACTTGCGCCCGGTGGCGTTCACGATCGCCATCTGGGTGTGCGAGTACTCGATCTCCTGCCGCCACTTCGGCAGCTTGACCATCTGCGGGTGGGTGAAGCTGTGGATGCCGATCTCGTCGCCGGCGTTCACGAGGTCACGCACGATGTCGGGGTGCCGGGCCACCTGGGTGCCCACCACGAAAAACGTGCCCGGCACGTGGTGCTTGCGCAGCACGGCGTCGATCGCCGGGGTCCACCGCGGGTCGGGCCCGTCGTCGAACGTGAGCGCGATCGTCTTCTTCGGCAGCCCGAACGAGCGCGCCCCACCGTTGGTGGTGTCGATGATCGGGCCACCGTTCTGCACCGACTCCGGAATCGAGCCGGCGCCGCCGGTCGTCTGCGCGGAGTCGGGCGCGAACTCGGCGTTCACGTACGCCTCGACCATGAGGACGCTGGCGAACATCAACACGAGCACGGTAGCGACCACCCAGCGGCCGATCCCGAACCGCGACCGGCCCGGCGGAGCGGTCACTCCCGGCCCCGGACGCGCCGGCCGGGCACGGTGACCGACTCGGCCCACTTGTTGGCCGGCGCCGCGGCCACCTGCGCGGGCGGCGCCGCAGGTTCGACGGGCGCTGGTGCCGGCTGACTGACCGGCGTGGATGAGCCGGAGCCGGTGCCCGCGCCGGAGCCGGTGCCCGTGCTTCCGGTGCCGGTTCCGGTGCCTGAGCTTCCGGTGCCCGTGCTTCCGGTGCCGGCGCCCGTTCCGGACCCGCCGGTTCCCGTCCCGGCGCCGGTGCCGCCGGTGCCGGATCCGGTCTGAGTGCCGGTCGTGGTGGTGCCTCCGGTCCCCACGCCGGTGCCCTCCGGCACGGGTCCGATCGGCGCGGTCGTTCCGCCACCGCCCGTTCCGCCTCCGCCGGTGCTGCCTCCGCCCGTGCCGCCCCCGCCAGTGCCACCCCCGCCGGCGCCTCCGCCGGGCGGCGGGACCTCGCTCGGCGCCGGGTTCGCCGACGGCGCTGTCGACGGCGGTTGCGAGGCCGGTGGCTGCGACGGCGCGGCCGACGGGGCGACGGTCCCCTCGGGAACGGCGGGCCCGGGCGGGCCGACCGCCGGTACGCCGGACTGCCCGGCCTGGCCCGGCTGCCCCGGTGATGCCCCGCCACCCTGGCCGGGGCGGCGCCCGTCACCCGGCCGGTCGGTGCCGGTCGGTACCGGCTGCGCCGGTTCGGGCGTCGACTCCGCCGCGGGGCGGTTGATCAGCAGATCGGGGAACGGCAGCAGCGTCTCGGGGTTGAGCGGTCCACCGGCGAGACTCATCGCCACCATTCCGGCGTAGGTGAGGCTCAACCCACCGATGCCGTAGAAGGCGAAGCGGATTCGCCGGCCCCGACGGCCGGTGGAATCCACGAATACCGGAGCGGATTCGTCCGGCAGTTCGAGCGGACGGGTTTCATCGTCGTCGGTGGGTTTTTCGGGAGTCACGCCGGAAACATAGAAAACGGCGCCTAAACGAATCCAGGAAACCGATCTATTAGGTACCCGTAACCTTTTCCTAAATCTCCGGCAACAGCACTTATTGAAATGCGTCGGTACGCATTTCACCCTTTCGGGATAGGCCGGCGAGCCCACCCGGATGAACGGATCGGCCGCACATGAACAGCCCTACCGACCCATTCCCCGGTACTCCCAGCCGGCGCGCCGCCACAGCACCGGATCGAGGCAGTTGCGCCCGTCGATCACGACCTTGCCGGCGACGAGGTCGGCCAGAACCACCGGATCGGCGGTGCGGAACTCTTCCCACTCGGTGAGGACGCACACCAGGTCGGCGCCGGTGACCGCCTCCACCACCGAGCGGGCGTAGGTGGCGTCGGGCACCTCGCGGCGGGCGTTCTCCATGCCCTCCGGGTCGTACACCGACACCTCGGCACCGCTGCGGCTGAGCTTGCGCACCACCGACAGCGCCGGCGAGTCGCGCACGTCGTCCGAATTGGGTTTGAACGTGGCGCCGAGCACCGCGACCTTCACGCCGCTGAGGTCGGGACCGGCCGGGCCGAAGGGCCGGCCGAGCAGTTCGGCCGCGAGCTGCACCACCCACTGCCGCCGCCGCTGGTTGATGAGGTCGACCTCGTGCAGGAACCGCAGCGCCTCACCGACGCCGAGTTCCTGGGCCCGGGCCTGGAACGCGCGGATGTCCTTGGGCAGGCAACCGCCGCCGAAGCCGACGCCCGCGCGCAGGAACCGGTTGCCGATGCGGGCGTCGTAGCCGATCGCGCGGGCGAGTTGCGTGACGTCGGCGCCGGCCGGTTCGCAGATCTCCGCCATCGCGTTGATGAACGAGATCTTGGTGGCGAGGAACGCGTTCGCGGCCACCTTCACGAGTTCGGCGGTGGCGAAGTTGGTGATCACCACCGGCACCTCGCGGTCTTCGGTGGTGGCGAGGTCGAAGACGCCCTTGTGCGCGGCGAACAGCATGTCGTTGGCCCACTCGCTGCGGACGCCGAAGATGACCCGGTTCGGGCGCAGCACGTCTTCGACCGCGTGCCCCTCCTGGAGGAACTCGGGGCTCCAGGCGACCTCGACGTGCGACCCCGCCGGCGCGTGCCGGCGCACCAGTTGCTCGACCCACTCCGCGGTGCCGACGGGCACCGTCGACTTGCCCGCGATCAGCGCCTTGCGGTGCAGGTGCGGCGCCAGCCGCACGACCACGTCTTCGACGTGGGAGAGGTCGGCGGCCATGCTGTCGGCGCGCTGCGGGGTGCCGACGCAGATGAAGTGGATGTCGCCGAAGGCCGCGGCCTCCTCGATCGAGGTGGTGAACTTCAGCCGGCCGGCCGCCAGGTTCTTGCGCAGCATCTCGTCGAGGCCGGGCTCGTGGAACGGCACCTCGCCGCCGGTGAGCTTGGCGATCTTGGGCGCATCGACGTCGTAGCCGAGCACCTCGTACCCGAGTTCGGCGAAGCAGACCGCGTACGTGGCACCGAGGTAGCCGGTGCCGAGGAAGGTCAGCCGGGGCCGCGCCGCGCCGGACGGCACCGCCAACGTGGCGCCCGGCGTCATGTACTGGATCGTCACGCTGCTCACTTTCGTCCGTTCGGAGGGAGCGACGAAGCGTCGAGGATAGCTCCACATCATCCGGTCGGCCTCCGCGATCCGGTTACTGGCGAGTATCCTTAACGCGTGTTCAACGTCTACGAACTGCCCGAGGAGCATCGGGAGCTGCGTGACGCGGTGCGGGAGCTGTGCACCGGGAAGGTGGCGCCCAACGCCGCCGCCGCCGACGAACTGGCCGAGTTTCCGCAGGCCTCCTACGACGCCCTGCGGGCCGGCGACTTCCACGCCCCGCACGTCCCCGAGGAGTACGGCGGGGTCGGAGCCGACGCGCTGGCCACCGCGATCGTGATCGAGGAGGTGGCCCGGGCGTGCGCGTCGTCGTCGCTCATTCCCGCGGTCAACAAGCTGGGGTCCCTGCCGCTGCTCCTGGCCGGCACCGACGACCTCAAGCGCCGCTACCTCACCCCGCTCGCCGCCGGTGACGCGATGTTCTCGTACTGCCTGTCGGAGCCCGAGGCCGGCAGCGACGCCGTCTCGATGAAGACGCGCGCGGTTCCCGACGGCGACGGCTGGCTGCTCAACGGCGTCAAGCGGTGGATCACCAACGCCGGGGTGTCGGAGTACTACACGGTGTTCGCCGTCACCGAGCCGGACGCCCGTTCGAAGGGCATCTCGGCGTTCGTGGTCGAGAAGGGCGACCCCGGGGTCAGCTTCGGCGCGCCGGAGAAGAAGCTGGGCATCAAGGGCTCGCCGACGCGCGAGGTCTACCTCGACAACGTCCGCCTGCCCGCCGACCGCATGATCGGCGCACCCGGCACCGGTTTCGGCACCGCGATGCGCACGCTCGACCACACCCGCGTCACGATCGCGGCGCAGGCGGTGGGCATCGCACAGGGCGCGCTCGACTACGCGACGAGCTACATGCAGGAGCGCAAGCAGTTCGGCCGGCGGATCGCCGACTTCCAGGGCCTGCAGTTCATGCTCGCCGACATGGCCATGCAACTCGACGCGGCCCGCCAGCTCACCTACGTCGCGGCGGCGAAGAGCGAACGCAACGATCCCGACCTGACCTACTTCGGCGCCGCCGCCAAGTGCTTCGCGTCCGACGCAGCCATGAAGATCACCACCGACGCCGTGCAGCTCCTCGGCGGCTACGGCTACACGCGCGACTTCCCCCTCGAGCGCATGATGCGGGATGCCAAGATCACCCAGATCTACGAGGGCACCAACCAGGTCCAGCGCGTGGTGATGGCGCGGCAACTGCTCGGCTGAGCGCTATCGGCGGCTGGCGAGCACGGTCCGTGCGACGTCGGCCGGGTCGCTCAGGCGGGGCAGTACCGCCATGCCGTCCCGGTCCGGTTCGGTGCGTGGCTCGGCGCGGCGGCGGGTTGGGATCTCGATGGCCGGGCTGCCATCAAGGCGCAGCGCGGCCGGTGCGTGGCCGGCGGCGCGCAGGGCGGCCAGCGTTTCGGCCGGTGGTTTCGCGCTCGCGAGGACGGTCGGAGCGAGCCGGACCAGGTGCAGTGCCTGCAGCGAGCGGGTGTGCAGGATCTCGGTGAGCAGGGTTTCGTCGTCGCTGCACAGGCAGCAGCCGGCCGGGCGCACCTGTACCTGGCCGTAGCGGCGGGCGACGTCGTCGATGAGGTAGGCGAGCGTCTGGGGCAGCCGACCGCCCTCGGCGGCCTCGGCGATCCGGGCGTGCAGGTCGGCGGCGGTGGCGCCCGCGTCGAGGGCGGCGCGGATGCTGGCCGGGGAGAATCGCCAGGTCCAGGCGCCGCTGCGGGACTCGGCGGTGGCGGCGCTGGTCAGCAGGGCGAGCAGGTCGGCCGAGGGGGTGCCGGTCGCCACGGCGGTGAGGTCGTTCTGCAGCAGCACCGTGCTGCGTGGCCGGGGCAGCATGGCCTCGGCGTGCCGGTGGGGCGCGTCGGCGTCACCGGTCAGCAGGCTGCGGCCGAGCCCGGTGACGGTTCCGTGGGCAAGCAGACCCAGCCGGTGGGCTTCACGCCAGATGCCGGTGACGTACCGCTCCAGGTCCTCGTCGGCCTCGTCGGTCAGCACCGGGTTCTGCCAGGCCAGCCGCTCGGCGAGCCGGCCCGGTTCGACGGCCTGCCCTTCCGGCGCGGCGTCGGCAAGAGTGCGCAGGATCAGGCTGCGGAGACCGGTCAGGCGCAGTTCCTCTTCCTCGTCCCAGTAGAGGGCACGGACGGAGACGCCGGTCGGGTCGGGTGGGGCGAGCGGGCACGCGGGCATCGCCAGCCAGGTCTCGACGAGGTCGAGCAGTCGGTCGGCGGGTTCGGTGGCGGCGAACTCGTCGTATGCCGCGGACAAGCTGAGGCCGTCGTCCGACGCTCCGGTGAGGCCGTCCGCCGCGAGCAGTTCGATGGTCAGTCGGGTACGGTCCTCGTCCTGCCCGGCCGACTTCGCGATCCGGCGCAGTTCGCGTACGCCGAGCCCGCCGGTCTTGAGCAGCGGCACCGGGCCACCGCTGACGGCGTCGGCGACCATGGTGACCGCGGCGAGGGTTTCCGTGGCTGCGGCGGCGGCCTCGCGCTCGGCGGCCGCCGGCTCGATCGGAGTGGTGGGCACGGCCGGCGGCGACGGGTCGAACGGGGCGGCGGCACCGTCCCGCAGCGCGAGGGCGACCTCGCGTGGCATCTGCTCGCCGCCCCACGGGGAACCGATCACGAGCCCGCGCTCGGCGGCCCACGGCAGCGTGGTACCGGACGCGCCGGACATGATCGCGTACATGCCGTAGGGGGAGGCATGACGCCGGGCCAGCGCCGCGAGTCGGGCACGGACGTCGGCGGGGGCCGGTGCCACGAGCGAACGGACGTTCTCCGGCCGGGCCAGCCAGGCTGCCAGGTCGGCGATCAACTCGTCCTTGCCGCGGCCGGTGCCGGGAACCCCGTACCGCTTCGCGAGCTTGCGCAGCTCGTTCATGTTCCGGGTGAGCAGCAGCTGGGCGGCACCGGGCCCGAGGCCCAGCGGCTGGGGCCAGATCGCACTCAGATGCGCTGCGGCGAAGCCTTCGGCGCGGGCGTCGGTGCGGGGCCAGACCAGGACCAGCTCGGTGAGCCGTTGCAGCGCCGCCGCCAGGTTCGGGTCATCCTCCGGTACGCGCAACAGCGACGCCAGCCGCGGCCCGGTGCAGCCGTCGCCCACCGCGGCAGCGGCCTCGCCCACCTGAAGCTGCGGCCGGGTCAGCAGCGAACAGGCGGCGGCAATCGACGACGGGTGGAGCAACCGCGCCGCGAGCTGGTCGACGGTCTTCGGCGCAGGTTCGAGAGTCGCGTCCCGACGGTGCGCAACCAGGCCGGTGAGCCGATCCTGGCTCAGGGCACGAAGGTGAGCGGCAAGCGATCGCACCGAGCCAACCTACGAGGCGCTGATTCGCCCCGCACGAGTGACCCCCTGCGGCCCGTGTCGGGGTCCCAGCGCGACCCGGCCGGTGCGCCGATCAGATCCGGACCGTCGCGGTTGGAGAAAAAGAGGGAACCGGGCCGGTCGGCGCCGCGTCCGAATGTATATGAAGGTCCGGATTGCACTCGCAACGGTCTTGGCACTCGCGCTCGCCGGCTGTGCCGGCGACGGACCCAACGCTCCGGTCGACCCGGCGGCACCGGCCGACACCGGTCCGATCTCGCTGGTCGGCCTGTGGACGGTCGCCGACGCCGGGGAGGAAGCCGGCACGGTGCTGCGCATCGCCCCGAAGAAGCAGCTGTCGCTGTGGCGGACGTGCGGCGCGTTGACCGGTTCCTGGGCCGCCGCCCAGGACCTCTTCCTCGGGGAGCTGACCAGTGGCGGCGAGAACTGCCAGCCCGTGGAGAACCCGTCCTGGCTGCGGGACGCGAGCGGCTACCAGTCCGTCGGCGACACCAAGATCCTGGTCGACCGGAACGGCAAGCAGCTGGCCCGGCTCGTTCCCGGCGGCAAGCCGAAGGTCGGGTCGGGCGTCGACCCGGCCGAGGCCGCACCGCCGGTGATCACCGACGAGGACCGGGCCGAACTCACCCGGACCCCGCAGGTGCCGGCCACGCTGACCCGGGTCGAGCCGACACAGATCGTCGGCCGGTGGGTGCCGGTGGCCGCCGGTGGCCGGGCGTACGTCGAGTTCAAGGACGACCGCACCTGGACCGGCTCCGACGGCTGCAACGGCAACGGCGGCCGGTGGACCGCCACCGGCAGTTCGATGCTGGCCACGGCCGGGCCAAGCACGCTGATCGCGTGTGACGGCGCGCCGGTCCCCGCGTGGCTGACCAGCACGGCCGCGGCAGGGCTCGCCGACGGCGTCCTGGTGCTGCTCGATCCGACGGGTGCCGAGGTGGCTCGCCTCAAGAAGGGTTGACGGCCTTCTGCAGGGCGGCGTCCTTCTGAGCGACCAGGTCGCGCAGCGACGCCTGGAACTGCTCCATCTTCGCGAGCAGGTGCGGATCAGCGGCGGCGAGCATGCGGACGGCCAGCAGGCCGGCGTTGCGCGCACCGCCGATCGACACCGTGGCCACCGGCACCCCGGCCGGCATCTGCACGATCGACAGCAGCGAGTCCATGCCGTCGAGGTACTTCAAGGGCACGGGGACGCCGATCACCGGCAACGCCGTTGCCGACGCGACCATACCGGGCAGGTGAGCCGCTCCCCCGGCGCCGGCGATGATCACCCGCAGCCCGCGGCCGGCTGCGGAACCGGCGTAGTCGAGCATCGTCTGCGGCGTGCGGTGCGCGGAGAGCACCCGCACCTCGTAGGGGACGTCGAACTCGCCCAGCGCCTCGGCGGCGGCCTGCATCGTCGGCCAGTCCGAGTCGCTGCCCATGATCACGCCAACGGTCGTCATGAGAAACCCTCGCTCAACCACTTCGCGGCGCGAGCCGCACTCGCCCGGACCGAAGAAAGATCGTCACCCAGCGCGGTGACGTGGCCGATCTTGCGGCCGGGGCGCACCTGCTTGCCGTACAGGTGCACCTTCACGCCCGGCTCGGCGGCGAACATGTGGTGCAGCCGCTCGTCGATCGTCATCGGGTTTCCGTTGGTGCCGCCGAGGACGTTCGCCATCACGACGACCGGCGCGGTGAGCGACGTGTCGCCCATCGGATAGTCGAGCACCGCGCGCAGGTGCTGCTCGAACTGCGAGGTGCGCGCGCCCTCGATGGTCCAGTGGGCCGAGTTGTGCGGCCGCATCGCCAGTTCGTTGACGAGCAGGTCGACGCCGGTGTCGAAGAGCTCGACGGCGAGCAGGCCGACCACGTCGAGTTCGGTGGCGATCCGGATCGCGAGGTTCTGCGCCCGCACCGCCCGCTCGTCGCTGAGCCCGGGCGCCGGCGCGATCACCTCGACGCAGATCCCGTCCTCCTGCACGGTCTCCACCACCGGGTAGACGGCCACCTGCCCGAACGGCGAGCGGGCCACCACCGCGGCCAGCTCCCGGACCAGCGGAACCTTCTCCTCGACGATGAGGTTGACAGCAGCCGGTTTGTCGCCGAGTGAGGCGACGGTGCGGGACGGTGCCTCGGCGGGCGATCCGACCACCCACACGCCGCGCCCGTCGTACCCGCCCCGCTCGGCCTTGACCACGACCGGCCAGCCGACGCGCGATCCGAACTCCGCCAGGTCGTCGGCCGACCGGACCGGCGCCCACCGCGGCACCGGGACGCCCAGACCGCTCAGCCGCTCGCGCATCACCCGCTTGTCCTGGGCGTGCAGCAGGGCGTCGGCACCGGGCCGGACCACCGCACCGGCCGCCACCAGCGCCCGGATGTGGTCGCCCGGCACGTGCTCATGGTCGAACGTCACCACGTCGCACTCCTTGGCGAAGGCCAGCAGCGCGTCGAGGTCGGTGTGGGCGCCGATCATGGTGTCGGCGGCGACCAGCGCCGCCCCGTCGTCCGGGCTGGCCGCCAGCACGCGTAGCGACTGGCCGAGCGCGATCGCGGCCTGGTGGGTCATGCGGGCCAACTGGCCGCCGCCGATCATGCCGACGACGGGCAGCCCGGTCCTGGTGTCCATCGCCAGCCAGGGTAGTGACGGCGCCGCCGGCCCCGATCAGCAGGTCTCCTACAGCTCGGGGCCCCGCTTCCGGAGATCGTCGACGGCACCCATGGCGCCGCGGAGTTCGCTCAGCCAGGTCTCGGCGTGCTGGCCCACGAGCCGCACGCACCAGGCCAGCGCGTCGGACCGCGACCGGGCCACCCCGGCCGCCACCAGCGTGTCGAGCACCTGCCGCTCGGCCTGGCGCAGCCGCGTCATGACCGGCGCCGAGAGCGTGGTGAACAGTTCGTGGGTGTCGCCGGCGGCCGCGCCCCAGGCCACCTTGCGCTGGTAGCGGTGCTCGAGCTGACGGGCGATCTGGATCCGCCGCTCGCGGGTCGCCTCCCGGAACGACGCGATCCGGCCCTGCTCGGCCGAGGCCCGGTCGGCGTCGCTGGCGCCCTCGTCGAGCTTCGGCGCCGGCAGCGTGCCGACGATGATGATCTCGTCACGGTCGATGGACACGTCGGCCGGCCCGGTGAACCAGTCGTCGGGCAGCGCGCCCTGGATGAACGCCGGCGCGTCGTCGGCCGACGGCGGTTCCGCCCCGCCGCGCCCGCGTCCGCCGCCGCCGAAGAACCCCGGGCCGCGCCCTTCCCAGCCGCCAAACTTCCGCATCGGTTGCTCCTTCACGTGTTGCAGACGTTGCATTGATTACAGCATTACACCGCTTCCGGGTAAGAAGAAGCCGCGTTCACCACGGGCGAACGCGGCTTTCTGTCAGCTCAGGGCGGCGGCCAACGCCTCCACCGTGGTCACCGGTGCGTCACAGACGAAGTCGCGGCACACGTAGGCGGTGCTCACGCCGTCCCGTAAAGATCTTTTGGACAGGAGCGGGACACCCGCGGCGTCCGGCGGACCCGCGACCACGACGGCGCCGGGTGGCGCGAGCCGCCAGGCGGCCCGGACCAGCGGGTCGGCCTGCGGCTCGGCGGTGGCGACCGCGATCCCGAACGGGCCGCTGAGCAGCGCCTCGCCGACCGCGCAGGCGTAACCCATGAAGCGGCCGTGTTTGCCGGCGAGCCCGGCGACCGTGGCGAGCGCCCGCTCGGCGACCTCGCGGTAGGCGGGCTCGCCGGCCAGCGCCGAGTAGGTGACCAGCGCCGCCGCCACCGACGACAGCCCGGACGGCGTGGCGTTGTCGGTGGGGTCGGCCGGCCGCGCGATGAGGTGCTCGGCGTCGTCGGCGGTGTCGTAGAAGCCGCCGTCGCCGGTGCCGAAGTGGGCGATCGCGGCATCGAGCACGCTCTTCGCGCTGGCCAGCCAGCGTCCCTCGCCGCTCACCTGGTGCAGCGCGCACAGCGCCTCGGCGACCGCGCCGTAGTCGTCGAGCACGCCGGCGTGCGGGCCCGGCCGGCCGTCGCGCGATACCCGGCGCAGCCGCCCGCCCTCGGTGAGGTGCCGTTCGACCAGGGCGTCGGCGGCGGCGAACATCGCCAGGCCCACCCGGGGCCGCGGTTCGGGGCTGATCGACACGTACTCGGCCAGCGCGGTGATCGCCAGGCCGTTCCAGGCCGCGACCACCTTGTCGTCGCGCGCCGGTTGCGGCCGCGCGGCCCGTGCTTCCAAAAGCCTTTCGCGGACGCCGAGCCAGCGCTCCCGATCCTCCGGATCGGTCGCCAGTTGGAGGACGCTCGTGCCGTGCTCGAACGTTCCGTCGTCGGTGACGCCGAAGATCTCTGTCGCGTGGTCGTCGCCGGTGATCTCGCGCAGTTGCCGCGGCGTCCACACGTAGGTGAGGCCCTCGCGGCCGTCGGTGTCGGCGTCGAGCGCCGACGCGAACCCGCCGTCTGCGGTGCCGAGGTCGCGGGCGATGAACGCCGCGGTCTCGTCGGCGATCCGGAGCGCGAGCGGGTCGCCGGTGAGCCGCCACAGGTGCGTGTAGACGCGCAGCAGCAAAGCGTTGTCGTACAACATCTTCTCGAAGTGCGGCACGGTCCACGTCGCGTCGACGGAGTACCGGGCGAACCCGCCGGCCAGCTGGTCGTACATCCCGCCGCGGGCCATGCGTTCGCAGGTCTGGCGCACCATCTCGAGGCTCTGCGGGTCCTTGGTTCGCTGGTGGTGACGCAGCAGGAACAGCAGGGCCAGGTGCGGCGGAAACTTGGGCGCGCCGCCGAACCCGCCGTTCACCGGGTCGAAGTCGGCCTTCAGCGACCCGGCCGCCGCGTTGAGTGCCGCGCTTGTGAGTGGTTCGGCGGGAAGCCCGTGAGCGGACGCGCGCGCGATGGCCTCGGCGACGGCGCCGCCCTGCTGTTCGACCGCGGCGCGCTGCCCCGTCCACGCCTCGTCGACGGCCCTGACGAGTTGCACGAACTGTTGCGGCGGGAAGTAGGTGCCGCAGAAGAACGGTTTGCCGTCGGGGGTGGCGAACACGGTCATCGGCCAGCCGCCGTGCCCGGTCATCGCCTGCGTGGCGGTCATGTAGACGGCGTCGACGTCGGGGCGCTCCTCGCGGTCGACCTTCACCGGCACGGTGAGTTCGTTGACGATGCGCGCCACCGCCTCATCCTCGAACGATTCGTGCGCCATGACATGGCACCAGTGGCAGGCCGCGTACCCGATGGAGATCAGCACCGGCACGTCGCGCCGCCTCGCCTCGGCGAACGCGTCGGCCGACCACGGCCACCAGTCGACCGGGTTGTCGGCGTGCTGTTCCAGGTACGGCGAGGCGGACCCCGCGAGCCGGTTACCCATGATGCCGACCCTCCCATGAGCTGACGCAGCCCGCACCGCCGGCTGGCGCGTCAGCCCAGGTGATCGGACGGCTTGGTGTTGAGCACCCAGGCGAGCGGCATGGTCAAGCACGTCTTGTACGTGTCGCCGGCCAACTCGTACATGGTGACGGTATTGGCCGGGTCGCAATCGACGGTCCAGTACCGGGGAATGCCCGCCCCGGCGTACTCGTCGGGCTTGACACTCTTGTCGGTCGCCTTCGAACTGGGCGAGATGACCTCGACCACGAGAGCGACGTCGGTGACCGGCATCCAGCCGGCCCGCGGCACGGGCGGCCGGTTCCAGACGATGAGGTCTGGGATGCGTCCGCCGGCCCCACCGGCACGGCCAGAGATCCGCAACCCGACGGCCTGGTAAACCTGCTTCAGCGTCCATCCCGCCGCGAGGAGCCACCCGATCACATCGTTGATGATCTGGGCATGCACGAACTCCGGGGACGGCACGACGGACAGGGCTCCCTCGGGGCTCATCTCGTACCGGTGACCGTACGTGTCTAGCTCGTTCATCACCGAAAGGTCGTCAAGCGTCAGAACGGCCGGCATGTGGCGGGCAATCGCCTCTACGCTCATACGACGATCGTAATCCGACCCACCATCACTCCGCTGCCCCACAAGTCACGCATTGTAATTGCTGGTCAGAGATGGCGATAGTGGTCGGCCTCAGGTAAGGCCGGCCTCGCGGGCGGCTATTGCGGCCTGCACCCGGGTCCGGACGCCGAGTTTGCCCAGCACCCGGCTCACGTGCGTCTTCACGGTCGACTCGGCCATGCCCAGGTCCGTCGCGATCTCCGCGTTCGAGCGGCCCTGGCCGATCGCCGCCAGCACGTCGCGTTCGCGCGCGGTCAGCGTGGCGAGCGCCGCCAGGTCGAGGGCCGGGGTCGTGGCCGCGAACGCGGCGATCAGCCGACGGGTGACAGCGGGTGCGATCACGCCGTCGCCCCTCGCCACGGTGCGGACGGCGTCGATCAGGCCGGTGGCGTCGACGTCCTTGAGGAGGAAGCCGGCGGCGCCGGCGCGCAGCGCGCCGAACACGTACTCGTCGATGTCGAACGTGGTGAGGATCAGCACGGAACCGCCCTCGGCGACGATGTCGCGGGTGGCGGCGATCCCGTCTCGGCCGGGCATCCGGACGTCCATCAGCACCACGTCGGGGCGGAGGTCGCGGGCGACGGCCACGGCCTGGAGGCCGTCGCGGGCCTCGCCGACCACCTCGATGTCGGGCGCCGTGCCGAGGATCAGCACCAGGCCGGACCGCACGGCGTCCTGGTCGTCGGCGACGACCACACGGGTCGTCACGACGGGAGCTCCGCGCGGACGCGCCAGGCCGTTTCGTGGTCACAAACGGGTGGACCCGCGGAGAACTCGCCGCCCAGCAGCGTCACCCGTTCCCGCATCCCGCGCAGGCCCATGCCGGCGCCCGCCACCGGCGGCACCGCCGACGCCGGCGCGGACGAGTCGACCGTGACCACCACGCTCGCCGGCAGGTACTCCAGCCGCACCGCGGCCGTTCCGCCCGGTGCGTGCTTGCCCGCGTTGGTCAACGACTCCTGCACGATCCGGTACGCCGCATGGTCGACGTCGGGCGGCAGCGGACGCGGCTCGCCGACCCGCTCCACCGTCACGTCGACACTGGACGCGGCCGCGAGGCGCGGCAACGCCTCGACCAGCCCTTGCGACAGCACCAGATCGTCGCCGGGTTCGCGGAGCACCTCGACCATGCGACGCATCTCGGCCAGCCCCTGCACGCTGTTCTCCCGGATCACGCCGAGAATGTCGGCGAGCTTCGACGGGTCGACGCCCAGCAACGACTGCGCCGCCGTCGCGTGGATCGCCACCGCGCTCAGGTGGTTGGCGACGACGTCGTGCAGTTCCCGCGCCATCCGGGCCCGTTCATCGGCCAGCGCCTGGCGACGCGACAGTTCGGCGAGCCGGGCGATCTGCTCCGCCCGTTCCCGCTCCCGTTCGGCCCGTTCCCGGTACTGCCGCACCGGCACCGACGTGGCCACCGGCACCACGAACACCAGCGTCAACGTGACGCCCACCGCCGCGCCGAGCGCGAAGTTCCGCGACGCGAAGAACGTGCCGAGCGTCGCCACCACCGTGCTCGCCACCGACGCCCGCAGCAGCCACGGCAGCACCTCCCGCCGGCCGTACAGCGCGACGTCGTACGCCAACTGCCCGAACACGAGCCACGTGGCCAGCGACGGCCCGAGCGTCAGGTCCCACACCCCGGCCACGATGCCGACGCACAGGCCCGCCAGCGGTGCGATCCGGCGCAGCAGCAGGGCCAGGCACACCAGCAGCAGCGGCAGCGCCCGCCACCACCCGGCGTGGAGGCCGAAGCTGTTCACGTCGAGCGCGAGCACGAGCAGGCCGCCGCCGAAGCAGATCAGCGCGAGGCGGACGTCGCGGCGCGGGCCGGTGGGGTCGCTCCACTCGGCCGGCACCGCGCCGGTGACCCGGGCAATCCGCGTCGCGTTCACGCCCTCCATCAGATCACCCTTCGCGGCGCGGAGAATCCGTCCGGAGCCGGACCGGGGTCCGTCGAAGGATGTACGCCGCGAATCGTCATGCGCGCCGACGATTCGACCACGTGGAGACGGCAGCGTAATGAGCATGCTGATCGCACTCATCATCGCGGCCGAGATCGGGTTCTGGGTCACGCTCGGCGCCGGACTGGCCGCGCGGTACCTGTTGCGCTGGCGACGGGTCAGCACGGTCCTTCTGGTGTGCGTCCCCCTGATCGACGTCGTGCTGCTCGTCGCCACGATCATCGACCTGCGGCGGGGCGCCGAACCGGAGTGGGGACACGGGCTGGCCGCGCTCTACATCGGGTTCTCGGTGGCGTTCGGCAAGGACATGATCCGCTGGGCCGACGAGCGCTTCGCGCGCCGCTTCGCCGGCGGCCCCGAGCCGTGGAAGCCGCCGACGCACGGCTGGGCGAAGACGGCCTACGAGTGGAAGGCGTGGGGCAAGGCGATGCTCGGCTGGGCCGTGGCCGCGGTGCTGCTCGGGCTCGGTTACCTGCTGGTCGACGATCCCGACAAGGGGCGGACGCTGCTCGGCTGGGCGCTGAAGCCGGCCGTGCCGCTGGCGATCTGGTTCATCTTCTGGCCGCTGTGGGAGACGATGTTCCCCAGCAAGCCTAAGAAGGCGAAAGCGCCGCTCGAGCGTATGAAAGATCTTCTGGACCGTTAAATCGCAGTGCCGACAGCCCGGCCGCACGTGCCCCGCGCACGTTGCGGTCGGCGTCGTCG
The DNA here is from genome assembly GCF_016863635.1 of Virgisporangium aurantiacum. Taxonomy (GTDB): domain Bacteria; phylum Actinomycetota; class Actinomycetes; order Mycobacteriales; family Micromonosporaceae; genus Virgisporangium; species Virgisporangium aurantiacum. Next base: position 81,734 of record NZ_BOPG01000004.1, read on the forward strand.
ATGAGCAGGCACTCCGACGGAGACGCGTCCACCATCGAACACGCGGCGAGGAAGAACTCCTTCTGCGGCTTGTACGAGCCGAGCACCGACGAGTTGGCGACGGCGTCGAAGTCGCCGGTCAGCCCGAACGCGTCGAGGTCGAGGTCCAGGGCGTCGGTGGCGTTGGTGGCCAGCACCACGCGGACGCCGGCCTGCCGCACCGACCGCACGAACGTCAGCACCTCGGTGACGATCCCGCCGTGGTAGGCGTCGTACTCGACCATCAGGTTGCGCGCCGTATCCGGCCCGCCGACCCGGTCGGCCAGGGTGTCGGCGATGCCCAGCAGCCAGTCCGCGTGCGAAACGCGACCGGTGATCACCGGCTCGATGCGGGGCCACTCCAGGGCCACGGACAGCACGGTGCCGGGTTCAAGGCCGTACCGGGTCTCGGCAACGGCGGTCACCGCCGGGTCGAACCGGCGCAACACACCATCGAAATCGATCAGAAGAACGGAGGGACGAGCCCTCATGCTGTGCCTTCCGAATCCCGCACAAGACCGCGGCGTGCCAGCCTTCGCTTCGCTACGGCAGTCACGCCGCCTCATCGGTATCGCGCGCCAGGCGCTGGCTGATGACCTCGGTGACGCCGCTGCGCATCGTCACCCCGTACAGCGCGTCGGCGACCTCCATCGTGCGCTTCTGGTGCGTGATGATGATCAGCTGCGACTTCTCCCGCAGCTGCGCGAACAGGAGGATGAGCCGGCCGAGATTGACGTCGTCGAGCGCCGCCTCGACCTCGTCCATGATGTAGAACGGGCTGGGCCGCGCCCGGAAGATCGCGACGAGCATCGCCACCGCCGTCAGCGATCTTTCCCCGCCCGACAGCAGCGACAGCCGCTTGATCTTCTTGCCCGGCGGCCGCGCCTCCACCTCGACGCCGGTGGTGAGCATGTCCTCGGGGTCGGTGAGCACCAGCCGGCCCTCGCCGCCCGGGAACAGCACGCCGAACACCTGCTCGAACTCGCGCGCGGTGTCGTGGAAGGCGCTGGCGAACACCTCGAGGATCCGGTCGTCGACGTCCTTGACCACGGTGAGCAGGTCGCGCCGCGACTTCTTCAGGTCTTCGAGCTGGTCGGAGAGGAACTTGAAGCGCTCCTCCAGCGCCGCGAACTCCTCCAGCGCCAACGGGTTCACCTTGCCGAGCAGGGTCAGTTCGCGCTCGGCCTTCGCGGCCCGCTTCTCCTGCGTGGCCCGGTCGAACGGCACCGGATCGGGCACCGGCCGGCCCTCGGCCTCGGCCGCCGCCACCTCGGGCGCGGTCGGCGGCACCGGTTGCGTAGGCCCGTACTCGGCCATCAGCAGTTCGGGGTCGAGCCCGTGCTCCTCGGCCGAGCGGGCCTCCAACTGTTCGATGCGCAGCCGCTGCTCGGCCCGCGCGACCTCGTCCCGGTGCACCGCGCTCGTCAGGCGGTCGAGCTCGCCGGTGAGCTGCCGGCTCGTCCCCCGGATGCCGGAAAGTTCCTGCTCCCGCTCGGCCCGCGCCGCGGCGAGGTGATCGCGTTGTTCGGACGCCGCCGCCGAACTGATGGCGATGGCCTCCAGCGCCCGCTCGGCACCGACCACGACCGCCCGGGCGATCGCCGCGCCGCGGGCCCGGGCGGCCCGCGCGGCGGCGGCACGTTCGCGGGCGGCGCGCTCGGCCTGGGCCTGTCGCGTGAGGGCGTCCGCGCGTCCGGCCAGCGCCGCGACGCGTTCTTCGGCCGTGCGGACCGCGAGGCGCACGTCCATCTCGCGTTGACGGGCCTGCGGGACGGCCACCGCGAGCTCGTCACGCTCCACAGTGGACGGTTCTTCCTCGACCGGCGCGTCCTCGGCCATGGCCAGCCGCTCTTCGAGTGCCTCCACCGCGAACAGCGCTTCCTCGCGGGAGTTCTCGGCCTTGGCGCGGGCGGCGGCGAGGCGGTCGGCCTCGGCCTTCGCGCCGCGGCTGGCGGCGCCGAGCTCTGCGAGCTTGCGGGCGACGGCGTTGCGCGCGCCCTCCGCGTGCCGGCGGGCCGTGTTGGCCTCGGCGACCTTCTCCTTCGCCTCGGCGGCCGCCTCGCGGGCCTCGGCCAGCTCGGCGCGCAGCGTGGCGGCGCGGGCGTCGGCTTCGTTCTTGTGCGTGCGGGCTTCCTCGACCGCGGCCTGCACTTCGAGGTAGCTGGGCTGCTTGCCCGAGCCGCCGGCCGCGGCGTAGGCGCCGATGATGTCGCCGTCCGGGGTCACCGCGCGCACGGTGGGCGCGTAGCCGGCGATGTGTCGTGCGGTTTCGAGGTCGGGCGCGAATGCGACGCCCCGCAGGGCGGTGTCGACGGCCGGCTTGAGTTCCGCGGGCGCGTGCACGAGTTCGGTGGCCCAGCGGGCGCCTTCCGGCAGCGCGGGCCGGTCGTCGTCCGTCCCGGTGGTCGGCGCCGACCCGACGAGCAATGCGGCCCGGCCGCCGTCGTCGTTCTTGAGGAGTGCGATCGCGTCCCTGGCGGCGTCGAGCCCGTCGACGGCCACCGCGTCGGCGAGCACGCCCAGCGCGGCGGCCAGCGCGGCCTCGTACCCGGGTTCCACCGACAGCAGCGCGGCGACGCTGCCGAGCAGGCCCGGTATCTCACCGGCCTTGGCGAGCAGCGCACCGGCGCCGTCCTTGCGACGCAGGCCCATCGCGAGGGCCTCCTCGCGCGCCTTCCACTGCGCCGCTTCCTTCTCCGCGGCGCGCTCGGCCGCTTCGACCTGCCGCGACCTGGTCTGGAGCTGATCGTGTTCCTGAACCGCTTCCTTGTGCCGCACGTCGAGGTCGGCGGTGTCCTGCTCGGCCTCGGTGGCACCGTCGGCGGCGAGGTCGTACTCCTCCTGCGCGGTGTCGGCGCGGCCCTTCGCCTCGGCGTAGGCGACTGCGAGCCGCTCCATCTCCTCCGCGCCGGCGTGGGCGCGCGTTCGCGCCGACTGCACCTGCCCGGCCAGCTTGGCGAGCCCTTCGCGCCGGTCGGCGACCGCCTTGTGCGCGGCCACCAGGGCTTTCTCGGCGGCGGCGAGGGTGCGTTCGAGGTCCTGCCGCTCGCTCACCGCCTGGGCCAGCCGGTCCTGGCTGGTCTCCAGGGCGGCGCGCAGTTCGTTCTCCTGCTCGCGCACCCGGTCGGCCTCGGCGTCGAGCTGGTCCGGGTCGCGGCCGGGCCGCTGCTCCTCGACCGTGTTGAGGTGCTTGAGCCGCTCGGAGGCGAGCTGGTGGGTGGAGCGCAGCCGTTCCTGCAGGCCGGAGAGCTGGTACCAGGTGTCCTGCGCCTTGGCGAGCACCGGCGCCTCGGCGGCCGCCCGGCTCTCCAGTTGGCTCAGGCGCTCGTCGACGGCCGCCAGCTTCTGCTCGACCTCTTCGCGCTTGGACCGGAGCGCGGTCTCGTCGGCGATCTCCCGGTTCAGGGTCTCGCGCATCGCGGTGAGCTCGTCGGCGAGCAGCCGCAGCCGCGCGTCGCGGAGGTCGGCCTGGATCGTGGCGGCCCGCCGGGCGACCTCGGCCTGGCGGCCGAGCGGCTTCAGCTGCCGCCTGAGCTCGGCGGTGAGGTCGGTGAGCCGGTTCAGGTTGGCCTGCATCGCTTCGAGCTTCCGCAGCGCCTTTTCCTTGCGCTTACGGTGTTTCAGGACGCCGGCGGCCTCTTCGATGAACGCGCGCCGGTCCTCCGGCTTGGCGTGCAGCACCGCGTCGAGCTGCCCCTGCCCGACGATCACGTGCATCTCCCGGCCGATGCCGGAGTCGGAGAGCAGCTCCTGGATGTCGATGAGCCGGCACCGGTTGCCGTTGATCTCGTACTCGCTCTCGCCGGAGCGGTACATGCGCCGGGTGATCGAGACCTCGGTGTAGTCGATCGGCAGGGCACCGTCGTTGTTGTCGATGGTCAACGTGACCTCGGCCCGGCCGAGCGGCGCCCGGCCGGTGGTGCCGGCGAAGATCACGTCTTCCATCTTGCCGCCGCGCAGCGCCTTCGCACCCTGCTCGCCGAGCACCCAGGCGATGGCGTCGACAACGTTGGACTTGCCCGACCCGTTCGGGCCCACCACGCAGGTGATGCCGGGTTCGAGCTTCAACGTTGTTGCGGTGGCGAAGGACTTGAAGCCCTTGACCGTCAGACTCTTGAGATGCACGAAACTCCGCAGCTCGACCGGGGCAACTACCGTGTGTCACCCGTTACCTGGTTACATCGGGCAGGGTACCGCTCGATGCTTACCCTCCCCCGCATTCCCCCACACACTGGCGCGCCCATCCACCGAGCGCCACCGACCCCTGACCAGCGGTTGCCCCGGCGACCGGGCATGGGAATGGCGCCGCACGGTGGGCGGCGCCATGGGGTGGGCACGCAAGCGCGCCGGTCGCATTAGCGACGGCGCGCGGGTTTGCGTGTGTTCAGTTGTGGGACTGCTGAGAATCGAATACTTCCGGCGGGTCGGCGATCAGCGGGCCCGCCGGGAAGGGTTACGACGCGATTCAGGCCATTGCCGGCTCGGGCAGGCGGAGCAGTTCCGCCTCAGCCGCCGCGGCGAGCCTGTCGTTCTCAGCACGGAGCCGAGTAAGTTCGATCTCAAGCGCCCGTACCTTGGTACGCAGAAGCGTGACCTCGTCGAGCAGGCGCCGGTCAGGCGCGTTGCCGACGTGGCCGTAGAGGGCCTTCGCCATATCGTCTCCTCGTATTGCGCGACCGGTGTGCGGCCTACGCGCGCCCAGCTTTCCGCGTCCCTGCACATGACACGACTTGTCACGGGCGTGATTGGGCGCGACTGGCGACTTTTCTATAGTCCGCCGTACGCGGCGAGTCGTCAAGCTCCACGGCTGCGTGGGATCCGTGGCGGGCGAACATCACAATTGTCAGCCCGGGTCCACGCAGACGATACCGTGCCTCCGACGGCACGGTTACCGATTAAAGGCGGGCTCGCCGGGGGCGAGGCTGGCATTTGGGGCAGCTGAAGCTCGACCGGTTCATGAACGGATCACGGCGCACCGGTGACGCACATCGCGAGCACGGTTCACCTTCCCGCCCGTACACCGCCAGCGCCCGGTCGAAGTAGCCGCTCTCGCCGTTGACGTTGACGTACAGCGAGTCGAAGCTCGTGCCACCGGCACCGATCGCCGCGGTGAGCACGTCGCGCACGTGGCCCAGCAACAGCCGCGCGGCCGGCCTGGTGAGGGTGTCGGTCGCGCGGGCCCAGTGCAGGCGGGAGCGCCACAGCGACTCGTCGGCGTAGATGTTGCCGACCCCGGAGATCAACGTCTGGTCGAGCAGCGCCCGCTTGACACCGGTCTTGCGCCGGCGCAGGGCGGCCACGAAGTCCTCGTCGACGAAGAGCGGATCGATCGGGTCGAGCGCGATGTGGGCCAGCTCGGCCGGCAGCTCGGCGCCGCCCGGCGAGACGGCCAACCCGCCGAACGTCCGCTGGTCGACGAACCGCAGCTCGGGACCGCCGTCGGTGAACGTGAACCGCACCCGCAGATGGATCTCGTCCTCGGTACCGGCGGGCTGCACCAGCAGCTGGCCCGACATGCCGAGATGCCCGTACATGGCCGCGCCGTCGTCCAGCGGGAACCAGAAGTACTTGCCGCGCCGCGAAACCCCCAGCACGGTCCGTCCGAGCAGCTGGGCGGCGAAATCGAGCGGGCCGGTGACGTGCCGGCGGATCGACCGCGGGTGGTGCACCTCCACCGCGGCGATCGTGCGCCCGGTCACCCACTTCTCCAGGCCCCGTCGCACGGTCTCGACCTCGGGCAACTCCGGCACCGAACCCCCCAAACCTAGATCGCGTACCGCCACACCATGATCATGTGCGCGCCGTACCACAGGCCGAACAGCCCGAATCCCACCAGCCACGCGATCGCGGTGCGCGGGCGGGCCCGGCCGAGCGCGATCGCGGGTGGTACGAGCGTCAGGAGGACGGGCACCATGAGGCGCGGCTTGGAATGGTAGTAGCCCGCCTGCCCCACGACGAGCGCGAGTGCCACCAACCCGTACACCACCAGCGGTGGCCAGATCTCGCCCCGGAACATCATGTAGATCGAGAGCAGCACCAACCCCATGGCCGCCACCAGGAGGATCGCCACGCTCATCTGCACCCAGCCGTCGCCGGCCCGGAACGAGTCGCGGAGGAACCTGAACACCATCACGCCGTAGTCGGTGCTGGTTCCCCAGCCGGCCGACTGCACCTTGAACCACCCCGCCGGGTCACCCACCCGGTGGCCGACCCAGATCAGGTACGCCGGCACACCGAGACACGCGATGAACGCACCCACCGGGGCCAGAAAGCGGCGCCGCCCGGACGTTGACCGCACGTGGAGCACCGCCGCCACGAGCAGCGCCAACGCCAGTGCCGCGCCGGTCGGCCGCGTCAGCCCGGCCAACAGGCCGAAGAGCCCCGCGAGCAGCCACCGGTTCTGGTGCGCGAGGAGCAGGCTGGCCAGCACCAGGGCCAGGAACATCGGCTCCGAGTAGGCCATCGTGAACACCACCGACATCGGCTGCACGCACACCAGCGCCACCAGCGCGAGCGCGATCCGCCGGTTCCACAGCCGGGTGGCCAGCGCGCACAGCAGCAGCGCCACCGCCGCGCCGAAGATCCAGGCCAACGCGATCGCCGTATTGGCGTGGTCGGTCCGCGTCACCGCGGCGACCGCCTTGATCAGCAACGGATAGCCGGGGAAGAACGCGAGCGTCGACCCGAGCAGTTCACCGTTCGGCCCGTACTGGTACGCCTTCGGGTAGCCGCCCTCGGCCAGCCGCACGAACCACGACGCGTCCCAGGCCAGCAGCTTGTCGCGCATCAGCGAGCCGGGCGGCAGCATCCACTCCAGCAGCCAGAACTGCACGATCCGCGTCGCCAGGTAGATCGACAGTGGCGCGCCGATCCAGGCCACCCGCTCGAACAACGAGGTCTCGTACGTCAAGGCCCCGTCATGCGGGGTGACGTCGTGAGCACCGTCCTCCGAGTCCTCACCCACGAAATCAGTCTGCTCGGTGGTCATGCTTCCGGCTGATCAGAACCGGGCGGATCGTCGGAGCCGGTCGCCGCGGCCCCCGCAGCCGCCGCCACCGCCTCGGTCGCGTCGTCGGGGGCCACGTCGGCCGCCGCCGCCACCGCGCGGGCCTTCAGTTCCTGCCAGGCCGATGCCGCCGCACGCTGCTCGGCCTCCTTCTTGCTGCCGCCGTCGGCGCCGCCGAACCGCTCGCCGGCGACCAGGACCCAGGCGGTGAACGTCTTCGCGTGGTCGGGGCCGGCGTCTTCGATGCGGTACTCCGGCACGCCCAGCCCGAGTTCGGCGGTGAGCTCCTGGAGGCTGGTCTTCCAATCCAGCGCCGGACCACCGCCCGCCGCCTCGATCATCAGCGGGTCGAAGATCTTGTGGATCACCTCGCTGGCCCGGTCGAGCCCGTGCTGCAGGTAGATCGCGCCGAGCAGCGCCTCCAGCGTGTCGGCCAGGATGCTGGACTTGTCGCGGCCGCCGGTGGCCTCCTCGCCCTTGCCCAGCCGCAGGTACGGGCCGATGCCGCCCTGGCCGAGGTTGCGCGCCACACCGGCGAGCGCCCGCGAGTTGACCACGCTGGCGCGCAGCTTCGCGAGTTGGCCCTCGGGCAGGTCGGGGTGGTTGTGGTAGAGCGCGGTGGTGATCACGACGCCGAGCACGGCGTCGCCGAGGAACTCCAGCCGCTCGTTGGTGGGCAGGCCACCGTTCTCGTACGCGTAGGAGCGGTGGGTCAGTGAGCGTTCGAGCAGGTCGGGTTCGAAGGCGACCCCGAACGCGGCTTCCAGATGGACGACGGACGGCCTTCTCTTCACGGGCGAACCTCCGCGACGACGGGTGCGTGGGCCGGCGGGTCCAGCGCGGCGGCCATGCGGCCGGGCAGGCCGAGGTGATGCAGGGTGGTGGCGAGCGCGATGCCGTCGGCGACGTCCTTGCCGTTGGCGGCGCCGTGGCAGACGACCACGATGCCGGGAACACCGAGCAGCACCGCGGCGCGCGGCACCGACACGGGCGGCCCGCTGGCCGTCTCGTGGCCGGCGGCCAGCGCGTAGGCGCCCTCGATGCCCTTGAGCAGGACGTTGCCGGTGAATCCGTCGGTGACGACGACGTCGGCGTGCCCGCCGAGCGTCACATCGTGACCTTCGACGTACCCCGTGTAGCGGGCGCCGGGCGGCAGCGTGGCGTCGGCCAACGCCACCGCGGCCACCTTGCGGAGCTTGTCGCCCTTGCCGGGCTCGGCCCCGATCGACAGGAGCCCCACGCGCGGGGCGGTGATGCCGTGCACGACGGCGGCGTACATGGCGCCGAGCTGGGCGAATCGGGCCAGTTCCGACGGCATCAGGTCGAGCCCGGCACCGACGTCGAGCAGCACGACGGGCCCGCGCAGCGCGGGCAGGGTCACGCAGAGAGCGGGGCGACGCACCCCGGGCTGGCGGCCGAAGCCGTGCACGGCTGCCGTGACCGCCGCACCACTGGCTCCGGCGGTGACCAGCGCGTCGGCCCGCCCGGTGACGACCGCGGCGACACCGGCCCGGACGGTGGTGTCGGAGCGGACCGCGCGCAGCGGCGAGTCGGCCATGCCGACGACCCGCCGCACGGCGTCGACCTCGACGTCGGAGCGGCGGGCGGGTGGGAGCGCGGCAATGACCTCGTCGGCCACCTCACGGGGGCCGACGAGGAGCAGCGAGAGGTCGGTATCGGCGGTGGAGGCGCGTAGAGCGCCGTCAACCACGACGGCGGGAGCGGCGTCCCCGCCGAGGAGGTCGACGGCGATCCGCGCGGCGCCACGCCGCGAGGAGTCCGTCACCCGGGCGTCGGGTGTCAGACCTCAAGGACCTGGCGACCGTTGTATGTGCCGCAGACCGTGCACGCCGCATGCGGCAGCTTCGGCGAACGGCACTGCGGGCACGCCACGGTCTGAACCGCTTTCGCCTTCCACTGCGAGCGGCGCGAGCGGGTGTTGGCGCGCGACATCCTGCGCTTCGGAACAGCCACCGGATCTACTCCTCGGTTCTCAGTTGCGTCAGCGCGGCCCAGCGCGCGTCGATCTGGTCGTGCGTGTGATCGGCCGGAAGATCGTCCCAGGGCTCGCCGCACTCGGCGCACAGCCCCGGGCAGTCCTCCCGGCACAGCGGGTTCGTCGGCAGTGCTGTGACCACCGCGTCCCGCACCACCGGCTCCAGGTCGATCAGGTCGCCCTGTAGCCGGCGTACTTCGTCTTCATCTGTCGTCTCGTCGGTGGTGCTGTTCTCGTACGCGAACAACTCCTGGATGCGCACGGTGAGCGTCTCGCCGAGCGCCGCGAGGCAGCGCCCGCACTCCCCCTCGACCGCTCCGGTGACGGTGCCCGATACGAGCACCCCCTCCGACACGGACTCGAGCCGCAGGTCAAGGTCGAGCGTGGCGCCCTTCGGCACCCCGATGAGGTCGAGACCGAGACGGTCCGGCGCCTCAACGGCCCGGCTGACTGTACGCATCGCCCCAGGGCGGCGCGGCAGTTCTCGGGTGTCGAGAACGAGCGGCGACCGGGGGTTCAGGTGGGTCTTGGGTTGCTGCTGCATCGTTTAGCTCCCGGCCAGGGTGAGGCCGACGGACAACCTTACCCGACGGACCTGCCCGGCCCGAAATCCGCGGTCAGAACGGCAGCGGCCGGTCGTCGACCTCCTGGCCGCCGCCACCGTAGGAGCCCATCTCGCGCAGCGCGTGCATCTTGTCGCGGCCCCGCTCGATCGACGCGAGAGACCGCGTGAGCAGCTGCTCGAAGTTCGCCAGCGCGGTGTCGACGTAGTCGTCGACCTCCTCGCGCAGGCGCTGCGCCTCGGCGCGGGCGTCGGCCAGCACCCGGGCGCCCTCGTGCTCGGCCGACACCACGATCTCGTTGATCGACACCAGCCGGGCGTGCTCGGACTCGCCCTCGGAGATGATGCGCTCCGCCTCGCGGCGTCCGGCGTCGATGATCTTGTCGCGCTCTTCCAGCAGCGCGACCGCCCGGCGGACCTCGCTGGGCAGCTCGGCGCGCAACTCCTGCAGCTCGTTGATGGTATGAGCCCGGTCCACCACACAGTTCGCACGCGACATCGGCATAGAGCGCGCGTTCTCGATGAGCGCGATCAGCTCATCGACCCGATCGAGCGGATCCACCGCGTTGTTCTCCCTTGTCGGCAGTCACACCGGCCCCCTGCAAGGCCTCCCTCATCATGCCGCCTGAGAGCCGATTAGGCCCGACCTGAAACTTCCGCGTTTCTTAGTCCCGTGGTTTCGCGAGTTTTTCTCGCAACCGCGTGGCGACCGTGTCGGGCACGTGCGGGGTGACGTCGCCGCCCCACTTCGCCACGTCTTTGATCAGGCTCGACGACACGAACGAGAACTGCGGGCTGGTGGGCATGAACAGGGTCTCCACGCCGGCCAGGCCCCAGTTCATCTGCGCCATCTGCAACTCGTAGTCGAAGTCGCTGGCGACCCGCAGGCCCTTGATCACCACCGGGATGTCGTTCGCGCGGCAGAAGTCGACGAGCAGCCCACGGAACTTGCGGACCGACACGTTCGGGTACGTCGCGGTGACCTCGGTGAGCATCTCGATCCGCTCGTCGACGGTGAACAGCCCCACCTTGGACTCGTTCACCAGGACCGCCACGACGACCTCGTCGTACAGGGTCGACGCGCGGCCGATCACGTCGAGGTGGCCGAGCTGTACCGGGTCGAAGGAGCCGGGACAGGCCGCCCGCCGTGGCCGCTGCTCACTCATGATCGGCGACCGTACCAAAGGGTGGTCTCGCCGTACCGCCGACCACGCCCCGGTGTAACCACATCGGGCCACGTGGGCTCCGGTGACCTGGTTGACCGCTCGACCACGAGAAGCCCGTCGGTGGCCAGCCACCCGTTGGCGCCGATCGCCGCAAGAACCGATGCGAGCGCGTCGTCGGGAAGGTCGTACGGTGGGTCGGCGAAGATCACGTCGTACGGCTCGGGGGGCGGGGCCGCGACCGCCTGTTCCACCCTGGTGGTGACCAGGGTGCAGGCCTCGCCCACCCCTAGCGCGGCGATGTTCGCCCGGACGGCCCGGCCCGCCGCCGGCGCGGACTCCACCAGCGTGACGCGCGCGGCGCCCCGGCTGGCGGCCTCCAGCCCGACGGCACCCGACCCGGCGTACAGGTCGGCGAACCACGCGTCTTCCAGGTGCGTCAGCGAGTCGAGCGTGCTGAACAGGGCCTCCCGCACCCGGTCGGACGTGGGCCGGGTGCCCTGCCCGGGCGGGGTCTGCAGCCGGCGCCCGCCGAAAACACCGGCGATCACGCGGCTCACCCCTTCTCCAGGTACTCGGCGCGCTCGTCGTCGACCAGGCGGGCCACCGAAGCGGCGAGGTCGGGGTGCTTCTCCAGCTCCGGGTCCTCCTTCACCAGGTCGATCGCGGCGACGCGCGCCTCGCCGATCAGCTTGGTGTCCTTGCGGAGCGACAGGAGCCGCAGGTGGGACCGCCGGCCGCTCTGCGCGGCGCCCAGCACGTCGCCCTCGCGGCGCTGTTCCAGGTCGAGTTCGGCGAGCCGGAACCCGTCGAGCGTGGAGGCCACCGAGTCGAGCCGCTCGCGGGCCGGCGTGCCGGCCATCGCCTCGGTGACCAGCAGGCACAGCCCGGGAGCGGAGCCACGGCCGACCCGGCCGCGCAGCTGGTGGAGCTGGGAGACCCCGAACCGGTCGGCGTCCATGATCATCATCATCGTGGAGTTGGGCACGTCGACACCCACCTCGATCACGGTGGTGGCGACCAGGACGTCGGTCTCGGCGGCCGCGAACGCGCGCATCACGGCGTCTTTCTCGTCGGCGGGCAGCCGGCCGTGCAGCACACCGATGCGCAGGTCGGGCAGCAGCTCGCCGCGCAGCATCTCGACCACGTCGAGCACCGCCAGCGGTGGCCGCGCCTTCTCGCTGTCGTTGTCGGCAGGCGGCTCGTCCTCGTTCTCGTTGTCGCCGATCCGGGGGCAGACGATGTACGCCTGGTGGCCCTTCTGGACCTCCTCGCGCACGCGGCGCCAGGCCCGTTCGAGGAACTGCGGCTTCTCCGCCACCGGCACGACGTGGGTGGCGATCGGCGACCGGCCGCGCGGAAGCTGGCTGAGCGTCGAGACCTCGAGGTCGCCGAAGACGGTCATCGCGACCGTGCGCGGGATCGGGGTGGCCGTCATGACCAGCACGTGCGGCGGCTTGTCGGCCTTGGACCGCAGCTTGTCGCGCTGCTCGACGCCGAACCGGTGCTGCTCGTCGACGACGATGAGGCCCAGGTCGGCGAAGTCGACACCGTCGTAGAGCAGCGCGTGCGTGCCGACCACGATGCCGGCCTCGCCGGAGGCGACGTCGGCCGCCACCGCCCGCCGGGCCGCCGCGCCGAGCGAGCCGGTGACCAGCGCGACCTTCGTGCCGTCGGGATGCCCGTCGAGCTCGCCCGCCCGCCCGTACGCGCCGAGCAGGTCGCGCAGGCCGCGGGCGTGCTGCCCGGCGAGCACCTCGGTGGGCGCGAGCATGGCCGCCTGCCCACCGGCGTCGACCACCTGCAGCATCGCGCGCAGCGCGCACAGCGTCTTGCCGGAACCGACCTCGCCCTGCAGCAGCCGGTGCATCGGGTGGGCGTTCGCCAGGTCGTCGGCGATCTCGTCTCCGACCCGGAGCTGCCCCTCGGTGAGCTCGTACGGCAGTGTCGTCTCGAACGCCGCGAGCACGCCGGTCTCCCGGCGTGGCCGGGGCACCGCGGGCAACAGTTCGGCCCGCTTGCGGCGCTGCGCGAGCGTCAACTGGACGGCGAACGCCTCGTCCCACTTCAACCGCCGCCGCGCCAGCTCGAGCGCGCCGCGGGTGGCCGGCCGGTGGATGTCGCGCAGTGCCGGCCCGATGCCGGCGAGGTTGTGCTCGGCCCGCAGGCCGGCCGGCAGCGGGTCGTCGGGCGGCTCGAACGTGTCGAGCACCACCCGGACGGTGCGGGCGATGGTCCAGGTGGGCAGCGCGGCGGCGGCCGGATACACCGGGATCAGCGCGCCGGCGAACTCCTCGACCTCCTCCTCGGCGTCGGCGTCGGCACTCAGCAGCACGTAGTCGGGGCCGTTGAGCTGGCGCTTGCCGCGGAAATCGGTCACCTTGCCGGCGAACAGGCCCCAGCGGCCGGTCTGCAGGTCGCGCTGGCGCCACGCCTGGTTGAAGAACGTGCAGGTGAGCACGCCGCCGGTGCCGTCGCCCACCACCACTTCGAGCAGGTTGCCGCGCCGGGCCCGCATCGGCCGCAGGTTGACGCTCTTGACCTGCGCCATCACGGTGACCTGTTCGCCGATCTCCAGGCCGCGGATGTCGGTGTGCTCGCCGCGCTCGTCGTAGCGGCGCGGGAAGTGGTAGAGCAGGTCGCCGCACGTGTTCAGGTCGAGGTGGTCGGCGAACGCCTTGCCGGTCTTGGCACCGACCACTTTGGACAGTGGCGTGTCCACGAGACTCATTCGACCCCCACGAGCAGCGGGTAGTGCGGCTGGCCGCCCTCGTGGGCCTGCGCCTCGACGAACTTCCACCGCTGTTCGAGGTGGCCGGTGAGGTCGTCGGCCAGCCCGGGCGGCGCCGCCGCGCCGGTGACCAGCGTGACCAGCTCGCCGCCACCGGAGAGCATGCGGTCGAGCAGGTCGCGGCAGACCGTGGTGAGGTCGGTGCCGATGAGGTTCACCTCGCCCTCGATCAGCGCGATCACGTCGCCGGGCTCGCAGGGGCCGGCCATCGTGAGCGCGGCCCGGCTCGCGACCGTGACCTCGCCGTACCGGCAGGCGCCGGCGGCCTCGGCCATCCCGATCACGTCGTCGTCGAACCGCTGGCCCGGATCGCGCACCGCGAGCGCCGCCAGTGCCTGCACCGGCGACCGGGTGCGGATGACCGCGACGTTGATCTTCTCGGCGCGCGCCTCGGTGGCGGCCGCCGTGGCGACCGCGGCGGCGTTCGGGTCGTTGGGCAGCACCACCACGTTGCCGGCGCCGGTGGCCTTGACCGCCGCCAGGATCTCGGCCGTCGACGGCGTGCCGCCGGCGGTGGCGGTGACCACGACCGCGCCCTCCCCCGCGAACAGGTCGGCGATGCCGTCGCCGGCGCACAGCACCACGACGGCGCGCGCGTCGGGATCGGTGCCCACCTGATCTTCGAACCGGGTGACGGCGATGCGGTACGGCCGGCCCGCGACGACGCCCGCCTCGATCGCGCCGCCGACGTCGTTGACGTGCACGTGCACGTTCCAGGTGCCGTCACCGGTGCCGACCACCACCAGCGAGTCGCCCAGCCCGCCGAGCGCGGCCCGCAGCCGCTCGACCGCGGTGTCGGACGCGTCGAGCAGGTACTGCACCTCGTACGCGTACTCCTCCGAACCCGCCTCGCGGACCCGTAGCCGTTCCCGCGCCACCGCCGCCGTCTTCGGCGGCGGATACACCTCGTCGGTGCCGGTGACCCCGGTGACCACCTCGGCCAGCGCGTCGAGCAGGACGCACAGCCCGCGCCCGCCCGCGTCGACCACCCCGGCCCGGGCCAGCGCCGGCAACTGCTCCGGCGTGCGGGCCAGCGCCTGCCGGGCGGCCATGGCCGCGGCGGCCACCACCACGGCCAGATCGTCGGACTCCGTCTCCGCCGCCGCCGTGGCCGCCGCCCGGGCCACCGACAGCACCGTGCCCTCGGCCGGCACCGCCACCGCCCGGTACGCCGCGTCGGCGGCGGCGACCAGCGCCGCGGCGAAGGCCAGCCCACCCGGGGACGGGCTGGTGGCGAGCCCGTCGGCCAGGCCGCGCAGCAACTGGGAGAGGATCACGCCGGAGTTGCCCCGGGCACCGAGGAGGGCACCGCGCGCGAGGGCGCGCAGCAGTTCGGGGGTGATCGCCTCCCGATGAAGCGCGATCGCCTCGACCGCCGCCGAGACCGTGAGCACCAGGTTGGTACCGGTGTCGCCGTCGGGAACCGGGTACACGTTGAGATCGTCGATCTCGCGCTGGTGCCGGCGCAGCGCGTCGAGGCCGAGCGCGCACCACTGGCGCACGGCGACCGCATCGAGACTGTCCGGCACGCCGTAACCCTAATGGCGCGGTATGACAGCCCGCCGCCACCAGCGGCCGATTTCGGCTCCGTGGCGGGCTCGGGTAGTCTTACCGGGTTGCCCGTCATCCGGGCCTGCATTCGTTCGAGCAAATCCAGGAGATTCCCGTGGCTAGCGTGTGCGACGTCTGTGGCAAGAAGCCCGGCTTCGGCAACAACGTGTCCCACTCGCACCGCCGTACGCGGCGTCGGTGGAACCCGAACATCCAGAACGTGCGCACCCCCGCCGGTGGCGGTAACACCAAGCGGGTGCAGGTCTGCACGTCCTGCCTGAAGGCCGGCAAGGTCGTCCGCGCCTAACGGCGCACGCATACTTACCAACAGGGGACGGGCGCACGCCCGTCCCCTGTTGGTGTTCCTATCTGAAGTGGTCCCAGCCGCCGGTGCCGTCGCCGAACACCCGGCCGTCGACCGTGACCGCGGGCATTGCGGAGTCCTGGACCTGGCCCACCACCAGCCAGCGCTCGGGCAGATCGGTGTCGGCCGGGAACGTCGCGGCGAGCGCGTGGTCGTCGCCGCCGGAGAGCAGCCACGTGTACGGGTCGACGCCGAGCGCCGCGGCCGCGTCGCGCATCTGGCCCGGCAACGGGAACGTCTCCCGGCGCAGGTCGATCGCCACTCCGCTGGCGGTGGCGATGTGGCCCAGGTCGGCGAGCAGCCCGTCCGACACGTCGATCATCGCGGTGGCGCCCAGCACAGCGGCCTCCGGGCCGGCGCGGTACGGCACTTCGGGGCGCCGGTGGGCGTCCACGAGGATCTTCGGCGTCCGGAAACCCCGGCACAGCACGGTGTAGCCGGCCGCGGCGTGGCCGAGGCGGCCGGCGACCGCGACGACGTCGCCGGGTCGCGCACCGCCGCGCGTCACCGGCGCGCGGCCGTCGAGGTCGCCGAGCGCGGTGACGGCGATCGTCAGCGTCGGGCTCGACGAGATGTCGCCGCCGACAACGGCCGCGCCGGCGCTCGCCGCCTCCGCGCCCAGCCCGTCGGCCAGTTCCTCGGCCCAGTTCAACGGCAGGTCGGGTGGCGTGCACAGGGCCACCACCAGTGCGGTCGGCACGGCACCCATCGCGGCGATGTCGGCGAGGTTCGCCGCGGCCGCGCGGTGTCCGACGTCTTCCGCGGTCGACCAGTCCCGCCGGAAGTGGCGGCCGTCGACGAGCACGTCCGTGGATACCACCACCCGCCGGTCGGGAGCGGCCACCACCGCGGCGTCGTCGCCGGGGCCGAGCAATGTGGACGGACCGGCGGGAAGCCGTCGGGTGATCCGGGCAATCAACCCGAACTCGCCCGCGTTGGCAACGGTCATGTACCTACCTCGCTCGTGGGAGTGAGCCGAATCCGCTCTGTGCTGTAGTTTCACAGGGCTTGCTGTGGTCTCGGGCGAATGCGGTGGGAAACGAACGGATAGGAAACCAGGGATAGGAGCATTGTCGTGGTCCAGGCGTACATCCTCATCCAAACCGAGGTGGGAAAGGCGCGTGACGTGGCCGCGGCGATCCGGGATGTTGCGGGAGTCGTTCGGGTCGACGCGGTGACCGGTCCGTACGACGTGGTGGTGCTCACCGAGGCACGCACCGTCGACGAGCTCGGAAAAATGATCGTCAGCAAGGTTCAGCTGGTACCGGGCATCACGCGCACGGTCACCTGCTCCGTCGTCCACCTGTGATGGCCGACCCCGATACGAGGCGCGCGGCGCGGATCGCCGCGATGATCGCGATTCCCGTGGCGGTCGTCGCGGGCGTCGTCGCGTTCCAGATCATGTCGCCCGGCGAGCCGGCCGAGCGGAACAACCCGGCCGCGTCGCCGAAGCCGGTGCCCTCGACGCCGGTCGAGATGGCGGCACCGCCGCTGGCCGACCGGCCGGCCGCGGTCTGCCGCGCCCTGCTGTCGAAGCTGCCCGACCACTTCGGCGACCTGCCCCGTCGCCCGGTGACGGCCGGCCCGGAGCAGAACGCCGCCTACGGCGAGCCGGCGGTCACCGTCGCCTGCGGCGCCAGCGCACCCACCCCGCCCGACGGCGCCCAGTACTTCCAGATCGAGGGACCCTGCTGGTACCAGGACGACCCGGCCGGCGCGCGCCGGTGGAGCCTGCAGGGGCGCGAGGTGCCGCTGGTGGTCATGGCGCCGTCCGGTTTCCTCGGGCAGGACCTGGTCGACCTGGCGAAACCGATCACGGAAGCGATTCCCGAGGTCAAGCAGGTCTGCAAGGGCTAGTGCAGGCCCGTGCCGCGCCGCAGCGCGGTGCGGATCAGGCGCGACACCAGCTTCGAGTAGTCCAGGCCCGAGGCCGCCCACATGCGCGGGAACAGCGAGATCGGCGTGAACCCGGGCATGGTGTTGATCTCGTTGAGGTACACCTCGTTGTCGGGCGTCACGAAGAAGTCGACCCGGGCGAGACCCGCGCAGTCGAGCGTCACGAACGTGCGCACGGCCAGTTCCCGCACCCGCTCGGTGACCTCGGCCGGCAGGTCGGCCGGAACGGAGACCTCGGCGACGTCGTCGAGATACTTGGCGTCGAAGTCGTAGAACCCGCCCGGCACCCGGATCTCGCCGACCACGCTGGCCTCGGGCGCACCGCCGTGCTCGCCCTCCAGCACGCCGCACTCGACCTCGCGGCCGACCACCGCGCCCTCGACGATCACCTTCGGGTCGATCTCGCGGGCCTTGGCGACGGCCGCGTCGAGGTCGGCCCAGTCGGCGACGCGCGTGATGCCGATGCTCGACCCCGCCCGGGACGGCTTCACGAACACCGGCAGCCCCAACCGGTCGCGGTCGGCCGCCGACAGCGACTGGCCGGCCCGCAGCACGGTGTAGGGGCCGACCGGGATGCCGTCGGCCGCGGCGAGGCGCTTGGTGAACTCCTTGTCCATGCCGGCTGCCGAGGCGAACACCCCGGCGCCGACGTACGGCAGCCCGGCCATCTCCAGCAGGCCCTGGATCGTGCCGTCTTCGCCGTAGGCGCCGTGCAGCAGCGGGAACACCACGTCGACGCCGGTGAGGGCCTGCACGCCCTGCCGGGCGTCGACGACCTCGATCTGCCCGATGGTCGGGTCGGCCGGCAGCACCACTGCGGTACCGGACGCATCCGTCACCGCCGGTAGCCGGCGGCCCTCGATCGCCGTCGCGGCGCCGCCGGTGGTGAGCACCCATCCGCCGGCCTTGGTGATGCCGACCGGCACCACGTCGAACTCGTCCGGATCGAGTGCGGCCAGCACGTTTCCGGCGCTGACGCACGAGATGGCGTGTTCGGTGCTGCGACCGCCGAAAACGACCGCGACACGGGGTTTCGCTGGAACCGACGAGTCAGCCACGCGCCGACGATACCGGCCGCGCACCATACGCACAGTGCTCGCCCTGCCGGGACCGAACTCTTAACACGGGCGGAAGCCAGCCGATGGAAGGAGCGTAACGGACCGACTACCGAGGAGACCGATGGCGGAGCACGGACGGCGGTCACCCGACCGGCTCGTGCGGCTACTGCCCGCGGTCGCGGTCGGGGTCGTGGGGCTGGCGATCCTGCTGTACGTCGCGCGCGCGACCGGTGTCGTGGACCGTGGCGGCAACCTCCTGGCCGGCCTGCTGAGCATGACGAACTGGACGCTGGGCACGGTCGTGGCGGTCGACACCGCCCGCGCGGCCGGGCGCACCGGTACGGCGTCGGGCCCCGGGGTGCGCCGGTCGTGGCTGCTGCTCGCCTGGTCGATGGGGCTCACCGCGGCCGGTGCGGCCGTCGGCGGCGCGACCGGCCGGTCCGACGGCGCGGCCGATGGCCAGGTCAGCTCCGTGCCGATGGCCGCGTTCGTGCTGTACATCGTGGGCCTGCTGATGTTCGTGGCGGCGATGGCGGTCCTGCCGGTGCCGTGGCACCAGTTGCGGAACCGGCGGACGGTCGTCCTCGACCTGGCGGTCGTCGGCTGCGCGACCGTCGTGATGATGTGGTACCTCGCCACCCAGCTGCTGCACGCCACCGGGCGGTCGGGTGCCCTGGAACTCACGCTGATCCTGGGGTGCGTCACCGGCTGCGGCCTGGTCGCGGTCGGCAAGCTCATGATCACCGGCGCCGAGCCGCTCGACCAGGTGTCGATGCGGCTGCTCGGCGGGTCCCTCGTGATGAGCGCGATGGCGGCCGGCGGTCTGGCCGCGCTGACGCCGTGGACCGGGCTCACCCCGGAGACCGTGGTGCTGCCGGTCTCGGCGGTCGGGTGGATGCTGGCGGCCCGCCGGCAACGGGTCGCGCTGGCCGACCCCGACGCGGCCGCCGCCCGCACCCGCCGGCGACCCTTCAGCGTGGTGCCGTACGCGGCGGTCGTCCTGTTCAACCTGCTCGCGCTGGTGGCCGAGATGCGCGACCTGCCGCGCCACGAGATGCTGCTGGTCGGGTCCGTCGTCCTGACAACGCTGATCATCGTCCGCCAGATCACCGCGTTCCACGACAACGCCCGGCTGGTCGGCCGCCTCGACGAGAGCCTGCGGGACGTGCGCGCGCAGGAGCACCGGTTCCGGGCGCTGGTTCGCAACTCGACCGACGTCGTCTCGATCACCGACAGCACCGGCCGGATCACCTACATCAGCCCGGGCATCGAGAAGATGCTCCAGATCACGCCGGAGCAGGTGCTGGAGGGCTGCCGGATGGTCGTCCACCCCGACGACCGGGAGGCGCTCGCCGAACAGCTGGCCCCCTCGTACGCCGGGCCGGGCGCGACCGCGCACGGCGAGGCCCGGTTCCGGCGGGCCGACGGCACCTGGCGCCGGCTCGAGGTGCACAGCACCAACTTCTTCAACGACCCGGTCATCAAGGGCATGGTGAGCAACGCCCGCGACGTCACCGAGGCCCGGCGGTACCGGGACGACCTCGCCTACCAGGCCACCCACGACGACCTGACCGGCCTGCTCAACCGCACCCTGTTCGCGAGCGTCGCCGACGAGGCGCTCGCCACCGACGAGCCCGCCGGCACCGTGATGGTGCTGGTGGACCTGGACGACTTCAAGCTCATCAACGACCGGCTCGGCCACGCCGTCGGCGACGCGCTGCTGCGCGACGTCGCCACCCGGCTGCGCGACGGCCTGCGGCCGCAGGACACGGTGGCCCGCCTCGGCGGTGACGAGTTCGCGGTGCTGCTGCGTGACGTCGTACCGGACGAGCGGATGGAGATCGCCCGCCGGCTCATGGGCGAACTGGAGCAGCCGGTGACGGCGAAGGGCTACGACCTGCTGGTGCGGGCCAGCGTCGGTGTGGCTCCGGGGACGCCCGGCATCACCGCCGCCGAACTGCTGCGCCGGGCCGACCTCGCGATGTACGCGGCGAAGAACCAGGGCCGCGGCCGGTGCGTGGAGTTCGACCAGAGCATGGACCAGGCCGCGCAGGAGCACGCCCAGCTGGCCGCCGACCTGTCCGTCGCGATCGACCGTAACGAGCTGGCGCTGGTGTACCAGCCGATCGTCACGCTGCCGCACGGCGAGCTCAGCGGCGTCGAGGCGTTGGTGCGGTGGCAGCACCCGGTGCGCGGGTTCGTGTCGCCGGTCGAGTTCATCCCGGTCGCCGAGCGCACCGGGCTGATCACCGCGCTGGGCGCGTGGGTCCTTTACGAGGCCTGCCAGCAGGGCGCGGCCTGGCTGCGCGAGCTCGGCCCGGCCGCACCGGGCCGGATCAGCGTGAACGTGTCGGCCCGCCAGCTCATCGAGCCCGACTTCCCGACCGTGGTGGAGGCGGCGCTGCTCGCGTCGGGCCTGCCGGCGGAGAAACTGACCGTCGAGATCACCGAGACCGCGGTGTTCGACGGCGGCCCGGCGCTCGTCGCGGTCAACGCGATGAAGGACCTCGGCGTCCGGGTGGCGCTGGACGACTTCGGCACCGGTCACTCGTCTCTGGGCCTGCTCCGCACCGTCCCGATCGACGTGTTGAAGGTGGACAAGTCGTTCGTCGACGGCGTGGGTCAGAGTCCGGAGCAGGAGGCGATCATCACGTCGCTCAGCCAGATCGGTTCCGCGATGCGGCTGGTCGTGGTCGCGGAGGGCGTGGAGACCGGTGCGCAGGCCGACCGGCTGTACGAGCTCGGGTACCGGTACGCGCAGGGCTACCACTTCGCGCGTCCCCTGAAGGCGCCCGAGATCGCCGGTTTCGCCCTGAAACCGAGCCCGGTTTAGACCGCCTTCAGCGCCGCCTGGAGGTCGGCGACCAGGTCGGCCTCGTCCTCGATCCCGCACGACAGCCGCACCAGGCCGGGCGACACGTCGTCGCCCCACTGCTCGCGCCGGTCGGCGGTGGTGTGCAGGCCGCCGAAGCTGGTGGCGGCGGCGATCAGCGTGCTCGCGGTGAGGAACCGGTCGACGGCCGCCTTGTCGGCCAGCGTGAACGTCACCACGCCCGGCACCCGGCGCAGTTGCTTCCGGGCGAGGTCGTAGGCCGGATCCGCCGGGCGTCCCGGCCACCGCACCGAGACGACGGCCGGATGGGCCGCGAGAACCTCGGCCACGGCGGCGGCGTTGGTGCTCTGCCGGGCCAGCCGCAGGTCGAGCGTGCCCATCGAGCGGTGCACCAGCCAGGCCTCGAACGGGCCCGGAATCGCGCCGCCGAGCGCGCGCCAGGAGCGGAACTTCTCCGCCAGGCCGGCGTCGCGGGTGGCCACGTAGCCGATCAGCACGTCGGAGTGGCCGGCCAGCGCCTTGGTGCCGGACGCGACGGAGACGTCGGCACCGAGGTCGAGCGGCCGCTGGCCGAGCGGCGTCGCCGTGGTGTTGTCCACCGCGACCAGCGCTCCCGCCGCGTGGGCTGCCGCGCTCAGCGCGGGCAGGTCGCACATGTCCAGGCCCGGGTTGGCCGGGCTTTCCAGGAGGACGAGGGAGACGCCGGCGAAGTCGGGCGCGGGACCCGCCGTGGGGGCGTACCGGACGCTCGGCAGCATCTGCTCCGCCAGCGCCCGGCCGGCGAAGTACCCGTCGGACGGCACGACGACGCTGCCGTTCCGCCCGCACACCTGGAAG
This sequence comes from Virgisporangium aurantiacum, assembly GCF_016863635.1. Taxonomy (GTDB): domain Bacteria; phylum Actinomycetota; class Actinomycetes; order Mycobacteriales; family Micromonosporaceae; genus Virgisporangium; species Virgisporangium aurantiacum. Next base: position 103,809 of record NZ_BOPG01000004.1, read on the forward strand.
ACCGCCGCGATCGCGGCCATGCCGCTGGCGAACGCGACGCACTCGCCGCCTTCGAGTTCGCCGATGGCGGCTTCCAGCGCGACGCGGGTGGGGTTGTCGGGCCGGCCGTAGCCGGGCGTGCCCGGTTGCGGCCCCGCGACGGGGTCGAGGTGGTACGGGGCGGCGAACACCGGACCGGGCAGGAACGGCTGCCCCGGTACGGGATCCGGCAGCCCGGCATGGGCGACGCGCGTTCCGTCTCCGGTCACTCCGGTTTCACACTCCTGCCCATCAGGGCGCCGACGGCGATCCGCGGGTCGAGGCCCTCGTGACAGACCCGCTCGACCTGCGCGGTGATCGGCATCTCGACGCCGTGCCGTTGGGCCAGGTCACGGATCGCCAGGCAGCTCTTGACGCCCTCGGCCGTCTGCCGGGTGGCCGCCTGCGCCTGCTCCAGCGTCTCGCCCCGGCCGAGGTGCTCGCCGAACGTGCGGTTCCGCGACAGCGGCGACGAGCAGGTGCCCACCAGGTCGCCGAGGCCGGCCAGGCCGGCGAACGTCAGCGGGTCGGCGCCGAGCGCCACGCCCAGCCGGGCCGTCTCGGCCAGCCCGCGGGTGATCACCATCGCCCGGGTGTTGTCACCGAACCCGAGCGCGGTGGCCATCCCGTACGCCAGCGCGATCACGTTCTTCACCGCGCCACCGAGTTCGCAGCCGACGACGTCCTCGTTCGTGTACGGGCGCAGGTACCGGGTGGTGATCGCCTTCTGCACGAGTTCCGCGCGGCCGGTGTCGCGGCAGGCCACCACGGTTGCGGCGGGCTGCTCGGCGGCGATCTCGGCGGCCAGGTTGGGGCCGCTGACCACCACCACCCGCTCGTCGGGCACGTCGGCGGCCTCGGCGATGACCTGGCTCATCCGCTTGGTGGTGCCGAGCTCGATGCCCTTCATGAGGCTGATCAGGGTGGCGTCGGACTCGATCACCGACGACCAGTCGGCGAGGTTGCCGCGCAGCGTCTGCGACGGCACGGCGAGCACCACCAGCTCGGCGCCGCGGATCGCCTGCCGCGGGTCGGTGGTGGCGGTGACGCCCACGGGCAGCCGCAGCGCCGGCAGGTAGTCGGGGTTGGTGCGCTGTTCCCGGATCGCCGCGGCGACGGCCGGCCGGCGCGCCCACACGGTGACGTCACAGCCGGCGTCGGCCATGATCTTCGCGAACGCCGTCCCCCACGACCCGGCGCCCAGAACGGCGGCACGCGTCATGCCGGGTCTCCACTTCGTGGCGACCCGCCCTGACCGGGGCGGCTCTGCTGAATGGTGCCCTCGCACAAGTGCTCGGTCACGACGGCTCCTCGGCCTTCGAGTCGGCCTTGGCGGCCGAGGACGGGCTCCAGATCGGCGGCGCCGGTTCCCCGCGCAGTTCGGAGATCATCTCGCGGAGCCGGTTCATGATCTCGGTGGTCATCTCGTTGAGCACCGGGCTGGTGGGCGGCTGCCCGGCCCAGCGCGACAGGTCGACCGGCGGACCGGCGGCCAGGGTCACCGGGGTGCGCGGCCGCACCCGCCACTTCTTGGTACGCGGGTCGAAGATCTTCTGCGCGCCCCAGCTCACCAGCGGCACCACGGGCGCGCCGGTGGCGAGCGCGAGCCGCGCCGCGCCGGTCTTGCCGCGCATCGGCCACAGGTCGGGCTCCTTGGTGGTGGAGCCCTCCGGGTAGATGACCACCGCCCCGCCGGCCTCGATCACCGCGACGGACGCCTCCAGCGCACGGGCCGCGTCGGTGGTTCCGCGCTCCACCGGAATCTGCTGCCACCGGTGCATCAGGTTGCCGAGCACCGGCACCTTGAACACCGAGCCCTTGATCATGAACTGCGGCCAGCGGCCGGAGTCGTAGACGTAGTGCGCGACGGCGACCGTGTCGGCATGCGAAATATGGTTCACGACGATGATCACCGGACCGGTCTGCGGGACGTGCTCGAACCCGCTCCACGTCCGGCGCGTGAACACCGTCAGTGGTGGCTTGATCGCCATCACCGCGAACCGCCGCCAGAAACCCAAGCCACGCCCGGCCACGTGTGCCTCCTCCACGCGGAGCCCCACCCGGTTTCGGCCGTCCGGCCAGCCACTCCGCCGGCCAAACCTTACCGGCGTGGCGCTGGTCACCGCGAGCGACAACCGCCGTGCCGGGTAGGGCACTATCGGGCGGGTGGAGTGGTCGGTGCTCGTCCCGGTGAAGCGGCTGGCCGCCGCCAAGACCCGGCTGCGCGGCGCGGTGGGCGCGGAGCGGCACGAGCCGCTCGTGCTGGCGATGGCGCAGGACACCGTCGCGGCGGCGTTGGCGGCGCCGGGCATCGCCGATGTGCTGGTGGTCACGGCGGATCCGCTGGTCTCGGCCGCCGTCACGGCGCTGGGCGCCCGGACCGTCGCGGAACCGGGTCCGGAGTCGGTGCCCGGGGCCGGGTCCGGGGCCGGGTCTGGGGCCGGGTCCGGCGGCCTCAACGCGGCGTTGCGGCACGCGGCCGCCACCGCGAGCACAGCCGTGGTCGGCCGCATCGCGGCGCTGCCGGCCGATCTGCCCGCTCTTCGGGGTGACGAGCTGAGCGCGGCCCTGAGCGCCCTGGCGACCGCCGCCGGTGGCGGGTACGTCCCCGACGCGTCCGGCACCGGCACGGTGCTGCTGGTCGCCGCGGCCGGCGGTCGGCTGGTGCCCAGGTTCGGCCCGGGTTCGGCGGCCGCGCACGGCCACGCCGGCGCCCGCCGCGTCGAGGGCGACTGGCCCTCGCTGCGCCACGACGTCGACACCCCGGCCGACCTGGCGATCGCCGTCGCCCTCGGGGTTGGCCCGCACACCCGTGCGCTCCTGCGTGCCGGGATCGCGGTCTAGGGTTTGGGCATGCAGGGGACGGTCAGCGAGTTCGACTCCGGCACCGGTGCGGGTGCGGTGCTTCTCGACGACGGGCAGCGGCTCGAGTTCCCCGCCGCCGCGTTCGCGGCCTCGGGGCTCCGACTGCTCCGCGTCGGCCAACGGGTACGCCTCGATCGGGCGCCGAGCGGCGCGGTCGAACGCGTTGGTCTCGTCACGATGCGCTGAGAACCTGCTGTCCGGATCCGTGTTGTTCGAGCCGCTGACCGGTCATGATGATCCTGTGGACGCGAGCGCCTTTCACCCCGATGACCGGAACGGCACCGAGGCGACGGGTGCGGGGAGCAAGCGGTCCGCGTCCCGTCGCCGCAAGCGCGTCCTCCCGGCGACCGACGGTCTCCGCCGGGCCGCCACCACCTCCGAACCCGTGGCGGCGCAGGCGCCGGAGCCGGTGCTGACCGAAGCGCCGCGGAACGACCCCGACGCCGCACCCGATCTTCCGGAACTGCCGGCCGACCGGTACTCGAACCGGGAACTGTCCTGGCTCGACTTCAACGCCCGGGTGCTGACGCTCGCCGAGGACCCGCGCACGCCGCTGCTGGAGCGGGTGAAGTTTCTCGCGATCTTCGCCGGCAACCTCGACGAGTTCTACATGGTGCGCGTCGCCGGCCTGAAGCGACGCATGCAGATGGGCCTACCGGTGCGCGGCACCGACGGCCTGCTCCCCCGCGAGCAGTTGGAACGCATCGCGGTGCAGTCGTCGGAGCTGATGGCGCAGCACGCCCAGTGCTTCACCGACGACGTGGGCCCCGCGCTCGTCGACGAGAACATCGAGTTCGTGCGCTGGCGCGACCTCGACACCGCCGAGCGCACCCAGTTGCGCCGGTACTTCCAGGCGAAGATCTTCCCGGTGCTCACGCCGCTGGCGGTCGACCCGGCCCACCCGTTCCCGTACATCTCCGGCCTGTCGCTGAACCTCGCGGTGGTGGTGCGCGACCCGGACGGCGGGCCGGAGCTGTTCGCCCGGGTGAAGGTGCCGAACAACGTGCCGCGGTTCGTGTCCGTCGGCGACAACGCCGGACGGGTGTTCCGGTTCCTGCCGGTGGAGGAGCTGATCGCCGCGCACCTCGGTTCGCTGTTCTCCGGGATGCAAGTGGTGGAGCACCACGTGTTCCGCGTCACCCGCAACGCCGAGGTGGAGCTCGACGAGGACCGCGACGAGGACCTGCTGCAGGCGCTGGAGCGGGAGCTGGCCCGCCGCCGGTTCGGCCCGCCGGTGCGGCTGGAGGTCGCCGCGTCGATCTCCGACCACGTGCTCGACGTGCTCGTCGGTGAGCTCGACGTCGACATGCACGACGTGATCCGGGTGCCCGGTCTCCTCGCCCTGAGCGCGCTGTGGCAGGTGTTCGAGGACGTCGACCGGCCTGATCTCAAGGACAAGCCGTTCGTGCCGGCCACCCACCCGTACTTCGCCGAGGGCGAGACACCGCGCAGCGTGTTCGCCCGCCTGCGCGACAACGACATCCTGGTCCACCACCCGTACCACTCGTTCAACACAAGCGTGCAGCGGTTCATCGAGCAGGCCGCCGCCGACCCGAACGTGCTGGCGATCAAGCAGACGCTGTACCGCACGTCGGGTGACTCGCCGATCGTCGACGCGCTGGTCGACGCCGCGGCGTCCGGCAAGCAGGTGGTGGTGCTCGTCGAGTTGAAGGCCCGCTTCGACGAGCAGGCCAACATCGGCTGGGCGCGGATGCTGGAGCGGGCCGGCTGCCACGTCGTCTACGGGTTGGTGGGTCTCAAGACGCACTGCAAGACGGCGCTGGTGGTGCGGCAGGAGGGCAACCAGATCCGCCGCTACTGCCACATCGGCACCGGCAACTACCACCCGAAGACCGCCCGCATGTACGAGGACTTCGGCCTGCTGACCGCCGACACCGAGGTGGGTGCCGACCTCACCGACCTGTTCAACGTGCTCACCGGGTACAGCCGGCAGACCGCGTACCGGCGGCTCATGGTCGCGCCGCACGGTGTGCGCAGCGGCCTCATCGAACGGATCGAACGCGAGGCCGAGCAGGCCGCGGCGGGTACGCCGGGCCTGGTGCAGATCAAGACGAACGCGCTCGTCGACGAGGAGATCATCGACGCGCTGTACCGGGCGAGCCAGGCCGGGGTGAAGGTCGACCTGGTGGTCCGCGGGATCTGCACGCTCAAGCCGCAGGTGCCGGGGCTGTCGGAGAACATCCGGGTGCGCTCGATCCTCGGCCGGTTCCTGGAGCACTCGCGGGTGTTCCGGTTCGGCGCCGACGGCGAGACCGCCGAGTGGTGGATCGGCTCGGCCGACCTCATGCACCGCAACCTCGACCGGCGCGTCGAGGCGCTCGTCCGGGTGACCGACGCCGACGCCCGCGAGCACCTGGGCCGGATAATCACCCTGTGCATGAGCGGGGAGACCAGCGCGTTCGAACTGCATGCCGACGGTGAATGGCGGCGACGCGTCGCCGATCCCGACGGTGGACCGCTGCAGAACCCGCAGGAGGCGTTGATCCGTCGCATCGTCGGCAGGGGTGACTGAATGCTGGAAGAGGAGCGCAAGTACGACGTCGACACGGCTTTCCGGTTGCCGTTGTTGACCGAGGCGCTGCCGAAGGGCGGCACGGTCGTCCCGTTGCCGCCGAAGACGCTGCGCGCGACCTACTACGACACCGAGACCGCGCGGTTGGCCCGCGCCGGCATCTCCGTGCGGTACCGCAGCGGCGAACGCGGCAAGCCGCCGTGGACGGTCAAGCTGCCGACGTCGGGCGCGGCCGAGGCGCGCGACGAGATCAACCGCGACGGCACCAAGGGGACGATGCCGGCCGAGCTGGTGACCCTGCTGACCGCGTACCACCGGGGCGCGCCGCTCGTTCCGGCGGTCACCATCCGCACGGTGCGCCGGGCGTACGAGTTGCGCAGCCGCACCGGTGAGGTGCTCGTCGAGGTCGCCGACGACACGGTCAGCGTGCTCGACGGCCGCGACGTCACCTCGCAGTTCCGCGAGATCGAGGTGGAACGCAAGGAAGGCGGCACCAAACTGCTCGACCGGATCGAGGCGATCCTGGTCGACGCCGGCGCGAACCGGGGCGCGTTCCTCCCCAAGCACGCCCGCGCGATGGGCGAGCGGGCCGCCGCACCGCCCGATCTGACCCCGCCGACCGCTCCGTCGTCGGGGGGCCGGCCGACCGCCGGCGACATCGTGGTCACCGCGGTGCGCAAGCACATCGAGAAGATCTTTCAAGCCGATCCGTACCTGCGCCTGCGCACCGCGATGCCGGACGGCGACACCCCCGTGCACCAGATGCGGGTCGGCTGCCGCCGGTTGCGCAGCGACCTCCGTACGTTCAAACCGCTGCTGGACCCCCAGTGGTCCGACAACCTGCGGGCCGGCGCGAGCTGGCTGGCCGAGGTGCTGGGGGTCGCCCGCGACGCCGAGGTGCTCCGGGAACGGTTGCAGCGCACGGCCGGCGCCGATCCGGTCGCGCCGCTCGACCCGGCGGCCGTCGCCCGGTTCGACGCCGACCTCGCCGCCCGGCACGAGGACGCGTTGCAGGCGCTGGAGAACGTGCTCGGCTCGGAGCGGTACGCCACGCTCCTCGACGTCCTCGTGGAGGCCGCGCGCGAACCGCAACTGGGCGCGGCGGCCGAGGAGAAGGCGGACGTCGCCCTCACGAGGCTGGTGGCCCGGCCGTGGCGGCAGCTCAGCACCTCCGGCCGCGGCCGGGTCGGCGCCGGCGACCTCGACGTGCTCGGCCTCGACGACGACTGGCACTCGGTGCGGATCCGGGCCAAGCGCGCCCGGTACGCTGTCGAGTCCGTCGCCAAGCTGATCGGTGGCTCCGCCGCCGCGCTGGGTGAATCGTTGACGGAGGTACAGGAACTGCTCGGGGAGCACCAGGACGCGGCGATCGCGGCCGAGACGTGGTTGGCGATCGCGCGGTCCGATGTGGACGATCACGCGCTCGCGGTGGCCGCCGGCCGGTTGGTCGAGCGGGAACGGGCGGCGGTGCGCCGCGCCCGCGAGCGGTTCCCGGCCGCGTGGGCGCTCGCCGACACCCCGGAACACACCGGCTGGCTGCGCTCGTGAACCAGATCGTTCTGGCCGCCGGCGGGGTGGTGTACCGGTGGCGTCCGGAGGGCGACGCCGAGATCCTGCTGGTGCACCGCCCGCGGTACGACGACTGGAGCCTGCCCAAGGGAAAGCTCGACCCGGGCGAGCACCGGCTGACGGCCGCGGTGCGCGAGGTACACGAGGAGACGGGCGTCCGGGGTGTGCCGCAGGCGCGGCTGCGCTCGGTCAGCTACCTCACCGGCGACCCCGGCGTGGAGAAGCAGGTCGAGTACTGGTCGATGCGCTGCTCCGCCGACCACGGCCACGAGCCCGACCACGAGGTCGACGTCCTGCAGTGGGTGCCACTGGCGACGGCCCGCGACCGCCTGACCTACGCGCACGACCGCGGCGTGGTGGCCTCGTTCGTGGCCCTTCCGCCGGTCACCGGCGTGGTGGTGCTGGTGCGGCACGCCCATGCCGGCCGCCGCGAGGGCTGGTCGGGCCCCGACGACGAACGCCCCCTCGACGAGAACGGACGCCGCGACGCGGAGACCGCCGCGCCGCTGCTGACCCTGTTCGAGCCGGAGCGCGTGCTCAGCGCGCCGGCCGTGCGGTGCCGCGACACCGTCGCCCCGGCGGCGGAACGGCTCGGATTGCGCCTTGAGGTCGACGGACGCTTCGCGGAGGCCGGAGACCCCGAGGAGGCACTGCACGCGCTGCAGGAGCTCGCTCAGGCCACGCAGGCGGCCGTTGTGTGCAGCCAGGGCGGGCTGATCCGGCCGCTGATCGCGTCCGTCCGCCCGGGCGGCGAGCCGCCCACCCCCAAGGGCACGGCGTGGGTGCTGGCGTTCGCGGCGTCCGGCGAGATCGCGTCGACCGCCCATCTGGATCTGAGAACCCCGGCCGTCTAGTACCGCTGGCGTCACCGCGGAGACGGGTGTTGCCGTCACTGTGTTCATCCGGCCTCTCCGGCACGCTCGTCCACAACGGATCGAGCGGGAGGAATGCCATGTCGGGGAGACGCGTCATCGGTCGTCGAGTGGTTCTGGGCGGCGCCGTCGGAAGCGCCGTGGGTATCGCCCTTCCGGGTCTGGCCGGGCCGGCTCTCGCGTCGGGTGCCGACGACCTCGTCGCGTTCCGGCGCGACCTGCACAGCCATCCGGAGACCGCGGGCAACGAGGTGCGCACCGCCGGCCTCGTGGCGCGCCGGCTCCGTGCGGCCGGCCTCGAGGTCACCACGGGCATCGGTGGACACGGGGTGGTCGGTGTCCTCAGGGGCGCCCGGCGCGGCCGGACGGTCGCCTACCGGGCCGACATGGACGCCGTGCCGCCGAGCGGCCAGGTCGGCGGCGGTACGGAGGCGGCCCACCTGTGCGGCCACGACCTCCATACCACCATCGGGGTGGGAGTGGCGGAACTGCTCGCGCGCCGGCGGCGCAGGCTTTCCGGCACCGTGATGTTCGTCTTCCAGCCGGCCGAGGAGTCGCTCGCCGGCGCCGCCGCGATGCTCGCCGACGGTGTGTTCGACGCCGTCCGGCCGGCCGAGATCCACGCGTTGCACTGCGGCCCGTTCCCGGTCGGGCAGTTCGCGGTCATGCCCGGGTTCGGCCTGCCCGGCCAGGATCGCGGCGTCGTGACGCTCACCGGGCCCGACGCACCGGCCCGGGCACAGGCGCTGGCCACCGCGATCACAAACCTGAGAACGGTGTCTCAGCCCGCCACACCCGCCGACCTCGAACGCCTGGTGGCCGACCTGCAGACGCCGGGCACGCCGCTGGCCCGCTTCGTGTCCATCGGTGCACGAGCGGTGGACGCCCAGGTACAGGTCTCCTACCGATGCTGGCCCGAGAACCGTTACGAAGAGATTCGCGCGAGCATCACCCGCCTCGCGAACTCCTCTGGCCCGGCCTCGGTGGCATTTCCGACCGACCCTTTCCCCGCGATGGTGGTACCCGAACGGAACGGCCGGGAGCAGGCCGGTTTCCTCCGGCGGACGCTCGGCGCCAAGGGGGTGACCACGCTGCACGCCTCGGTACCGTTCAACGGCGAGGATTTCGCGCTCTTCCTCGACCGGATCCCCGGCACGTTCACCTTTGTCGGCGTCCGCCGCCCGGGTTCCCCGATAGAGACGGCCTATCCCCACTTCCCCACGTTCGACCCTGATGAGCAGGCCATAGGCGTGGGAGTACGAACAATGTCCGCCTGGTTGAGCAGCCGGACCTGAAGACGCGGCCGGGGGCCACAACTCCTGCAGTGAGTTGTGGCCCCCGAGCCAGAAATCCGGAACTACTAGGCCCGCTTGCGCGGAGCGGCCTTGGCGGTCGTGGTGCGCTTCGCCGGCGTGGCGGCCGCGCGAGTGGCCTTGGCCGTCGTCTTCTTGGCAGCCGTGGCCTTGGTGGCCGCGGCCTTCGTCGCCGGAGCCTTCTTGGCCGGCGCGGCCTTGCTGGCCGTCGCGGTGGTCTTCTTGGCGGCGGCGGTCTTCTTGGCCGCGGCGACCTTCGGGACCTTGCCGCTGGCAACCAGCTCACGGAACCCGGCACCCGGACGGAACGCCGGGACCGAGGTCTTCTTCACCTTCACCGCTTCGCCGGTGCGGGGGTTGCGGGCGGTTCTGGCCGCACGAACCCGCTTCTCGAAGACACCGAAGCCGGTGATGGCAACGCGGTCGCCCTTGGTGACCGCGTTCTGGATCTCCTTCAGCACGGCGTCAAGGGCGGCAGTGGCCGCTTTCTTGTCTCCGAGACTGACGGCGAGCGCTTCAACGAGCTCGGCCTTGTTCACGTTCTTCCTCCGATACACAGTGGCTGGACTCGCGCGAGTCATCCCTTCGCGCAACGTATGGCCCTTGTGAGCAGGATACAAACATAAAGCGGAAAAGAAATCCTTGTGTCCTAACGAATTTCTCGCCGAGGCCCGCTGAAAGCCTAGGAAACGACCGGAAACCAGGTCTCCCGGGTGCCCTCGAAGGCGTCGATCGAGGCCTCGTGGCGCAGCGTCAGGCCGATGTCGTCGAGCCCTTCGAGCAGCCGCCAGCGGCTGAAATCGTCGAGCGGAAAGTCCCAGGACCGTTGTCCCACAACGACTTTGCGACTTTCAAGATCGACGGTTACCGATACCTTCGGGTCGGCCTCAATGGTGTCCCACAGCTCCGTGACGGCCTCGGCGGGTAGCTCCACGGGCAGCAGCCCGCCCTTGAGGGAGTTCCCCCGAAAAATATCCCCGAAACGGGGAGCCACAACTGCCCGGAAGCCCCAGTCCTGCAGGGCCCAGACGGCGTGCTCCCGCGACGAGCCGGTGCCGAACTCGGGTCCGGCCACCAGGATCGTGGCCCCGACGTAGGCCTGGTCGTTCAACACGAAGGCCGGATCGCCGCGCCAGGCGTTGAAGAGGCCGTCGGCGAAACCGGTGCGGGTGACCCGCTTCAGGTACTCCGCCGGGATGATCTGGTCGGTGTCCACGTTGGACCGCCTGAGCGGCACAGCCGTTCCAGTGTGGACGGTGAACTTCTCCATCGTGATCTCCCTTACAGATCCGCGGGTGCGGCGAGGTGACCGGCCACAGCGGTCGCCGCGGCCACCGGCGGCGACACCAGGTGGGTGCGTCCGCCGCGGCCCTGGCGTCCCTCGAAGTTGCGGTTCGACGTGGACGCCGAGCGCTGGCCGGGCTTCAGCGTGTCGGGGTTCATGCCGAGGCACATCGAGCACCCGGCGAACCGCCACTCCGCGCCCGCCGCGGTGAACACCTCGTGCAGGCCCTCCTCCTCGGCTCGCGCCCGCACCACCGCGGAGCCGGGAACCACCAACATCCTCACGCCGTCGGCGACCTTGCGCCCACGCAGGACGTCGGCGGCCGCGCGCAGATCCTCGATGCGGCCGTTGGTGCAGGAGCCGAGGAACACGACGTCGACGGAGATGTCGCGCAGCGGCGTGCCGGCCGTCAGGTCCATGTACTCCAGCGCGCGGGTGGCGGCCGTGCGGTCGACCGGGTCGGTGAACGACTCCGGGTCGGGCACGGTCGCGTCCAAGGGCGCGCCCTGCCCGGGGTTGGTGCCCCAGGTGACGAACGGCGTCAGTGTGGACGCGTCCAGCACCACCTCGGTGTCGAACACCGCACCTTCGTCGGTGCGCAGGCTCTCCCAGTAGGCGACCGCGGCGTCCCAGTCCTCCGGCGCGTGCTCGCGTCCCTTGAGATAGTCGTAGGTGGTCTGGTCCGGTGCGATGAGCCCGGCCTTGGCGCCCCACTCGATGCTCATGTTCGAGATCGTCATGCGGCCTTCCATCGAGAGCTTCTCGATGGCGGGGCCGCGGTACTCGACCACGTGCCCGCGTCCGCCGCCGGTGCCGACCTGCGTGATGAGCGTCAGCACGAGGTCCTTCGCGGTGACACCGTCCGGCAGTTCACCGGTGACGGTGACGGCCATCTGCTTCGGCTTCGCCTGCGGCAGCGTCTGCGTGGCCAGCACGTGCTCGACCTCGCTGGTGCCGATGCCGAACGCCAGCGCGCCGAACGCACCGTGCGTCGCGGTGTGCGAGTCGCCGCACACGATCGTCATGCCCGGCTGCGTGAGGCCCAACTGCGGCCCGATCACGTGCACGATCCCCTGCTGCTCGTGCCCGAGCGGGTGCAGCCTGATCCCGAAGTCGGCGCAGTTCTTGCGCAGCGTCTCGATCTGCGTGCGCGAGATCGGATCGGAGATCGTGAGCAGGTTGTCGGTGGGCGTGTTGTGGTCCTCGGTGGCGATCGTCAGGTCCGGGCGGCGGACCGGACGGTTCGCCATCCGCAGGCCGTCGAACGCCTGTGGACTGGTGACCTCGTGCAACAGGTGCAGGTCGATGTAGAGCAGGTCCGGTTCCCCGTCGGCCTCGCGGACGACGTGGGCGTCCCATACCTTCTGCGCGAGAGTGCGCGGTGACTGTTCTCCCGACATCTGGACATCCTAAAATTTGGGAGGTAAGTTTCGGCTTGTGGGACACAGTATGAGCGGCGTCGGCGTCCTCGACAAGGCGGTGACCATCCTGGCCGCCTGCGTCGACGGCGCCAGCCTCGCGGAACTGGTCGAGCGAACCAAGCTCCCGCGGGCCACCGCGCACCGCCTCGCACAGGCGCTGGAGATCCACCGGATGCTCGTCCGCGACGCCCAGGGCCGCTGGCGCCCGGGGCCGCGGCTCGGCGAGTTGGCCAACGCCGCCCCCGACATCCTTCTCACCGCGGCCGAGCCGATCCTCACCGCCCTGCGCGACGCCACCGGCGAGAGCGCCCAGCTGTACCTGCGCCGGGCCGACGAACGCATCTGCGTGGCCGCCGCCGAACGCGCGAGCGGCCTCCGCGACACCGTCCCGATCGGCGCCGTCCTGCCGATGACCGCCGGCTCCGCCGCGCAGGTGCTGCTGGCGTGGGAGCCGCCGGAGGCCGTGATGCCGCTGCTCCCCCGCTGCAAGTTCACCGGCCGCACGCTGGCCGAGGTCCGCCGCCGCGGCTGGGCGCAGAGCGTCGCCGAACGCGAACCCGGCGTGGCAAGCGTTTCCGCCCCGATCCGCGACCGGACCGGCCGCGTCATCGCGTCGATCAGCGTGAGCGGCCCGATCGAACGGCTGGGCCGCCGCCCCGGCGACCGCCACGCGATGGCCGTGGTACGCGCCGGCCAACGCCTCTCGGGCCTCTGAGGCCCGCGCTCACCCCGCCGGGATGAGGTTGGGCACCGGCCCGGTGAGCAGGTCGTCGAGCAGTGCCGTACCGCGCGGCACGTAGGTGGGTGAGCCGTCGGCACCCGTGCCGAGGCCGAAGAAGTGCACGGTGGCGGCGCCCTCGCGCTCGACCCGCCAGAAGTTCGGAATCTTCGCCGCGGCGTACTCACGCGGCTTGGTGTGCCGGTCGAGTTCCATCGAACCCGGCGACACGATCTCGATCGCCAGCAACACGTCGGCCGGCTCGATCCACACGGTGCGGACCGAACTCGGGGCGACCAGCACAACGACGTCCGGGCTCCGACCAGAGTTGCCAACGCGGACTCCGGGGGTTGCGAGAACCCGCCCTTGATATCCGTTGGCGAACAACCAGGCGCTGATCCGGACGCTCATCTCCGCATGTTCGGCGTCGGGCGGAGGCATGATGAGGAGGTTCCCTTCCTGTAGCTCGTAGCGGTGGTCGGGATCGCGCTCGGCGAGTTCGGCGACATCGTCGAGAGTCAGCGGCCGCGCAGCGGCCGGTAGGCGCACACTCACAGTGGTCATCGCACCTCCTCTTCTGACACCTCACGATACCGGCCCAGCCGGTCGGATCGGAGATCGCAAAAGGCGCTCCCCGACCGAGTGGGAGAGCGCCGCACCATGTGTAGCCCCGAAGGGATTCGAACCCTCGCTACCGCCTTGAGAGGGCGGCGTCCTAGGCCGCTAGACGACGGGGCCCTAGAAACTTGCCAGTCTGCTGTTGTTCCCGGCCAGAATATCAGGCCACCTCACGAACAACATCAGCCGCTGGGGTACCAGGACTCGAACCTAGACTAACTGAACCAGAATCAGTTGGGCTGCCAATTACCCCATACCCCATAGGCGCCGAAGCACCGGAGAGAAACTGTACAGGGCGCCCCGCGCCCGGCCAAATCGGTTCCGCTAATCCAGGGTCGTCACCGGGTTGGTCAGCTCGCCGATGCCTTCCACGCGGACGGTCACCGCGTCACCCGCGGTCAGCGGGCCGACGCCCGCCGGCGTGCCGGTGAGGATGACGTCGCCGGGGAGCAGGGTCATCACGTGTGAGACGTACGACACCAGGGTCGGGATGTCGAACACCAGGTCCTTGGTGCGGCCGAGCTGGCGCACCTCGGCCACCGCGCCGGGCGGGCCGACCTCGCAGCGCACCTCGAGGTCGCTGACGTCGAGGCCGGTGACGATCCACGGGCCGAGCGGGCAGAACGAGTCGAAGCCCTTGGCGCGGGTCCACTGGCCGTCGGATTTCTGCAGGTCGCGCGCGGTGACGTCGTTCGCGCAGGTGTAGCCGAAGATGACCTTCTCGGCGGCGGCGCGGTCGAGGCGGCGGGCCGGGCCCGGGCCGACGCCGATCACCACGGCGAGCTCGGCCTCGTGGTCGACCTGCTTGCTCTGCGGAGGGAGCCGGATCGCGTCGTTGGGACCGATCACCGACGTCGACGGCTTGAGGAAGATCAGCGGTTCCTTCGGCACCTCGTTGCCGAGTTCGTGCGCGTGCTCGACGTAGTTGCGACCGACGCACACCACCTTGCTGGAGAAGATCGGCGCGAGCAGCCGGACGTCGGGCAGGGCCCACCGCTTGCCGGTGTACCGGACCTCCTCGAACGGGATCTTGTCGATCTCGGCGACGGTCAACGCGGAGACCGGCGCACCGGCCTCGCCCTCGACGACGCCGAACGACATGCCACCGGGGTGCACGAACCGAGCGAACCGCATGCCAACAACATAGTCGTAGGCTCGACGCGTGATGTCCGCGGTCGAGGAGCATGAGCAGCGGGTCGACGCTCTGCTGCGCGACCACCTGCGCCGCCGGAAAGAGGGCATCAAGCACCCGGTCGAGGACTTCCTCTTCACCTACTACTCGTACCGCCCGGCGCAGCTACGGAAGTGGCGCCCGGACACGTCCACCGTGGCACCGGAACGGCGACAGACCGTCGGCTGGATCCGCGACCTCCTCGTCGCCACCGCACGACGACCGCCGCACCTCGGCTGCTTCGGCCTGCACGAGTGGGCCATGGTCTACCGGCTCGGCCAGCAGGAGATCCGGCACACCGCCTGGCCGCTCCGCCTGCCGCGGCCCGAGATCGCGGCGATGATCGAGGCGAAAGGCGTGCGCTGCAGCCACTTCGACGCGTTCCGGTTCTTCACGCCGCCGGCGCGTCCGCTGAACCTTCTGCAACCCACCCGCGAAACCCAGCACGAGAACGAGCAACCGGGGTGCCTGCACGCCAACATGGACCTCTACAAGTGGTCTTACAAGCTCGCGCCGACAGTCGGTTCGGAGACCGTGGTCGACTGCTTCGAACTGGCCCGCGACATCCGCACGCTCGACATGCGCGCCAGCCCGTACGACCTGGCCGGCCTCGGCTACGCGCCGGTGCGGGTGGAAACCACCGAGGGCCGCGCCGAATACGCCGCCGCGCAGCGGGCGTTCGCCGAACGGTCCGCGCCGTTGCGCCGTCGCCTCATCGACATTGTCGATCGGGCGTTTACCGCGTGAGTTACCGTCGGCCGGGTGAACCCGGTCGCTAAGCGTGTGCTCGCCGTCGCCCTGTGGACAGTCGTCGTGGGATCGGCGGGCTGGTCGGCCACCCGCGTCTTCGGGTGGGAGAGCGGCTGGCCGTGGGTGCAGCTCATGGCGTTCACGCCGTATGTCGCGGCCGGGTCGGTCGTGGTCGCGGTCGTCGCGCTGGCCACCCGCCGCTGGGTGGCTGGTGCGGTCGCGGTGGTCGCGGCCGCCGCGCTCTGCGCGGTGGTCGCTCCCCGCGCGATTCCCGATGGTGGACGCACGGCGAACGGCCCGGTTCTGCGCGTGCTCTCGTCGAACCTGTTGGCGGGCAGCGGTGACGAGCGGCAGGTGCTCGAGCTGGTGCGCCGCCTGAAGGTCGACGTGCTGGCGTTGCAGGAGTTCACCCCGCAGGACCAGGCCGGCCTGGAGGCGGCGGGCGTCACCGATGTGCTGCCGTACGCGGCGTTCTACCCGCAGGACGGCGTCGTGGGTTCCGCCGTGCTGAGCCGGTATCCGATCACGGAGAAGTCCGTGCGCGTCCACCGTGGCGGCTTCACGCAGGCACAGGCCACAGTGGACGTTCCCGGCGCCGGCCGGGTGCTGGTCGAGTCGGTGCACCCGACGGCACCGTCGGACCGGAATCGGATGGACTACTGGGAACGGGATCTCCGCGACCAGCCGGGGGCCACAGTGGACGGTCCGCTGCGCGTCCTGGCCGGTGACTTCAACGCGACGCTCGACCACGCGGCGCTGCGGAGGCTCATCGACACCGGCTACCGCGACGCCGCGGCGACGGTCGGCAGCGGGTTCCGGACCACGTGGCCGTACGACGAGAAGTGGTACATCCCCGGTACCACGCTCGACCGGGTGCTGGCGGACCGCCGGATCGGCGTCCGATCGGCCCGCCCGTACCGCGTGAAAGGCAGTGACCACAAGGCGTTCTACGCCGAGCTGGTGCTCCCGAGGGCGTAGGTGCGCGCGAGACCGTAGGTGAGCGCGTCGACGAGGGCGTGCCAGCTCGCTTCCACGACGTTCTCGTGGACGCCGACGGTCGTCCAGTCCTTGCCGGAGCCACGCGTCTCCACCAGCACGCGGGTGATGGCGCCGGTGCCGTGGCTGCCTTCGAGGATGCGGACCTTGTAGTCCGCGAGCTCGAAGTCGGCGAGCTCGGGGAAGTGCTTGGTCAGCGCGACCCGCAGCGAGTTGTCGAGCGCGTTGACCGGTCCGTTGCCCTCGGCGGTGGCGATCACCCGTTCGCCGCGGACGCGGACCTTCACGGTCGCCTCGGAGACGACCGCGCCGTCCTCCCGGTGCTCGACCAGGACACGGTAGGACTCCAGCGAGAACGGGCGCTGCGCGGCGGCGTCACCGAGTTCCGACCGGATCATCAGCTCGAACGAGGCGTCGGCCGCCTCGAACGACCAGCCCTGCGCCTCCAGTTGCTTCACCTGGTCGGTGACCCGGGCGAGCGCCTCGGGATGGCCGGCCAGATCCACGCCCAGCTCGCGACTCTTGAGCTCGACGCTGGCCCGGCCGGCCATCTCCGTCACCAGGATCCGCATGTCGTTGCCGACCACCGTGGGTTCCACGTGGTTGTACAGCAACGGATCCACTTTGATCGCGCTCGCGTGCAGGCCCGCCTTGTGGGCGAAGGCCGACGACCCGGCATATGCCTGGTGGGTGTCCGGGGCGATGTTGGCGATCTCGGCGATGGCGTGCGAGACGCGCACCATCTGTTCCAGGCATCCGTCCGGTAGGACCTTCCGCCCGAGCTTGAGTTGCAGGTTCGCGACGACGGCGAACAGGTCGGCGTTGCCGGGCCGCTCGCCGTAGCCGTTGGCGGTGCCCTGGAAGTGCGGCACGCCGGCCTCGACGGCGGCGATCGTGTTCGCGACGGCGCACGAGGTGTCGTTCTGCGCGTGCATGCCGAGCCGGGTGACGGGGTCGGTGACGCCGAGCGCGGTCAGCCGCTCGACCACGTCGCCGACCACGCGGGTGACCATCGACGGGAGCATGCCGCCGTTGGTGTCACACATGACCGAGGCCTCCGCGCCGGCCTCCAGCGCGGTATAGGCCACCAGCGTCGTGTAGTCGGGGTTGAAGTGGAACCCGTCGTAGAAATGTTCGCAGTCGAGGAACACCCGGCGCCCCTCGCGGACGAGCAGTTCCACGGTGTCGCGCACCATCGCGAGGTTCTCCTCCAGCGTGGTGCGCAGCGCCCGCTCGACGTGCCGCACGTCGGACTTCGCGACCAGCGTCACCACCGGCGTCTCGGCGTCGAGCAGCGCCTTGACCTGCGGGTCCTTGTCGGCGGTGGTGCCGGCCTTGCGGGTGGAGCCGAACGCGGTGAACAGGGCGTGCCTGAGGTTGAGCTCGGTGCGCGCCCGGCGGAAGAACTCGGTGTCCTTGGGCAGCGCGCCCGGCCAGCCGCCCTCGATGAAGCCGACGCCGAACTCGTCGAGAAGCCGCGCCACGGCGAGCTTGTCGACGACCGAGTACGTGATTCCCTCGCGCTGGGCCCCGTCCCGCAGCGTGGTGTCGTAGACCTGCATTGGTGTCCGTCCTTAAGGATTTGACGCTCCTGATTTTGGCCAACAAAAAACCCCTCGCCGGAAGCGAGAGGTCTGCGCGCTGCGGAAAGCCGTCCTGGACGGTCGCGGGCGCGCTAGGGGCCAATAATGAGCCGAGTCACGTCGCCAATATGCCACGTCGCCCCAGCCCGTGGAAGCAGCTTCCACGAACTGGGACGACGTGAATACTCGTTCAGGAAACCCGGTGCACCCAGCCGTGCGGGTCTTCGGCGCGGCCGCGCTGGATGTCGACCAGCTGCTGGCGCAGTTTCATCGTGACGGCGCCGCTTCCACCGTCACCCATCACGATCTCGCCCTCGACGGACCGCACGCGGCCGATCGGGGTGACCACCGCGGCGGTTCCGCAGGCGAACGCCTCGCGGAGCCGGCCGCTGGCCGCGTCCTCCCGCCACTGGGCCAGGCTGTACGGCTCCTCGCGGACGTCGGCGCCGGCGTCGCGGGCCAGCGTGATCAGCGAGTCGCGGGTGATGCCCGGGAGGATCGTGCCGGTGAGCGGCGGCGTGGTGATGCTGCCGTCGTCGAACACGAAGAAGACGTTCATGCCGCCGAGTTCGTCGATGTACTTCCGCTCCACGGCGTCGAGGTAGATGACCTGGTCGCAGCCGTGCTCGATGGCCTCGGCGTGGGCCGAGAGGCTGGCCGCGTAGTTGCCGCCGCACTTGGCCGCGCCGGTGCCGCCGGGCGCCGCGCGGGTGTAGACGTCGGACACCCACACGGTGACCGGCTTGATGCCGCCCGAGAAGTACGGGCCGACCGGCGAGGCGATCAGCACGTACAGGTACTCCAGGGCCGGCCGCACGCCGAGGAACACCTCGTTGGCGAACATGAACGGCCGCAGGTAGAGGCTGCCCTCGGCATCGGTGGGGAGCCAGCCCCGGTCGGCCTTGATGATCTCGTGCAGCGACCCGATGAACAGCTCCTCGGGCAGGTGCGGCATCGCCATCCGGGTGGCCGACTCCTGGAAGCGGCGGGCGTTGGCGTCGGGGCGGAACATGGTGACGCCGCCGTCGTCGCAGGGGTAGGCCTTCAGGCCCTCGAAGATCTCCTGCGCGTAGTGCAGCACCGCGCTGGCCGGGTCCATCGGGATGGGGGCGCGCGCCTCGACGCGGGCGTCGTACCAGCCCTTCCCGTCGGCCCAGCGGATCGTGACCATGTGATCGGTGAAGATGCGCCCGAAACCCGGGTTCGCGATCAGCGCCGCCCGCTCGGCGGCGGCTACCGGGGCAGGATTCGGACGAATCTCGAAGTCGAGGTGGTCACCGCCGCTCATAACGGTCCTCCGGGTAGTTCGGCTGAGTGCCTGAAACTTACCCCGAACGTCCGTTAAGCCGTGAGCGGGTTCACGCGTTCGACGCGAGCCGGTCGCCGACCTCGGCGGTGCGCGGCGTGGCGCCCGGGGTGCGGGACGCGAGTTCCGCCGCGACCGCCTCGGTTACCCGGTTGGCCGCCTCGCCGTTCCCCAGGTGCTCCAGCAGCAGCGCGCCGGACAGGATCGCGGCGACCGGGTCGGCCACGCCCTTGCCCGCGATGTCGGGTGCCGAGCCATGCACCGGCTCGAAAATCGACGGCTTCTCGCGGGTCGGGTTGATCGAGCCGCTGGCCGCCAGCCCGATGCCACCGGTGACGGCGGCGGCGATGTCGGTGAGGATGTCGCCGAACAGGTTGTCGGTGACCACGACGTCGTACCGCTGCGGGTTCGTCACCAGGAACATCGCGGCCGCGTCGACGTGCTGGTACTCGGTCTCGACGTCGGGGTGCTCGGCCGCGACGGCCGCGAACGCGCGGGCCCACAGGCCACCGGCGTGGGTGAGCACGTTGGTCTTGTGCACCAGCGTCACCTTGCGGCGCGGCCGCTTCGCGGCCCGGGCGAACGCGTCCCGGATCGCGCGCTCGGCGCCGTGCCGGGTGTTCAGGCTCTCCTCGGTGGCGACCTCGGCCGGGGTGTCGCGGTGCAGCACGCCGCCGGCACCCGCGTACAGACCCTCGGTGCCCTCGCGGACCACCACGAGGTCGATCTCACCGGGCTTCACGCCGGCGAGCGGGCTCGTGGTGCCGGGCCACAGCCGCGACGGCCGGAGGTTCACGTACTGGTCGAACACGAACCGCAGCTTCAGCAGCAGGCCGCGTTCGAGGACGCCGGGCGGCACGCTGGGGTCGCCGACGGCGCCGAGCAGGATCGCGTCGTGGCCCTCAAGCTCGCCGAGGACGCTGTCGGGCAGCACCTCGCCGGTGCGGTGGTACCGGGCGGCGCCGAGGTCGTACTCGGTGTACTCGAACCCCGGTGCGACCGCGTCGATCACCTTGCGGGCCTCGGCGATCACCTCGGTACCGATTCCGTCTCCGGCGATCACCGCGATGCGCGCCACCCGACACCTCCCTGAGAACCCCTGGTTGACTACGGCCCCAGACCTTACGACTCTTCCCGCTTTGCGGTACGCCGCTCCCACCCAATGAGACCGTTTACCGATGGTCATGACCGGGCACACCTGCCAGCATGGCAGTCGTTACCGCAGACGATCTCCGGGTCCTGGCCCAGTCCGACGACCCAGAAGCCGTGCTGGCCGTGGTGAACAACGAACTCCGGGTGGTGCCCGGCTTCGAGGTGACCGCCGGCCAGGTGATCCTGACGAAGGTTCAGCTTGTCGAGGAGCTGGGCGAAGACATCACCGACGTGGACGCCGAGGTGTTGGCCGCCGGTCTGACGGCCAAACTCCCCACGGACTGAGTCAGTCGACCGTCAGGTCGACCGTCGACGCGGCGGTGGCGCCCACCGCGGCCGCGGCCCGGTCGAGCAGTTCCGGCGCCACCGACCCGTCGACGGTGAGCGTCATCAGCGCCTCGCCACCGGCCTCGCGCCGGGCCACCTGCATCGCGGCGATGTTCACGCCCGCGTCGCCGAGGATCGAACCCACCGTACCGACGACACCGGGACGGTCGGCGTAGCGGAAGAACAGCAGATGACCGACCGCGTCGAGCTCCAGGGCGAAGCCGTCGAGCTCGGTGAGCTTGAGGGCCTCGCGCGGGGTCGTCTGGTGGGTGCCGGACACCGACACCACGCGGCCGTCGGGCAGGGCACCCCGGATCGTGACCAGGTTCTGGTGGTCGATCGAGTCGGGGCTGGTGGCCAGCACGACCTCGACACCGCGGTCGCTGGCGAGCAGCGGGGCGTTGACGTAGGTGACCTGGTCTTCGACCACGGTGGCGAACAGGCCCTTGGTGGCGGCCAGCTTGAGCACGGTGACGTCGTTGTTGACGATCTCGCCACGCACCTCGACGGTGACCGAGGCGGCAACGCCGCCGGCGACCGCGGTGAACACCTGTCCGAGCTTCTCGGCCAGCGGCAGCAGCGGCCGGACGTCTTCGGCGACGACGCCGCCGGCCTGCACGTTCACCGCGTCGGGCACGAACTCGCCCTGCAGCGCCAGCTTGACGCTACGGGCCACGGCGAGACCGGCCTTGTCCTGCGCCTCGGCCGTCGACGCGCCCAGGTGCGGGGTGACGACGATGTTGTCGAACCCGAACAGCGGCGACGAGGTGCACGGCTCCTTCGCGTACACGTCGATGCCGGCGCCGGCGACCCGGCCCTCGGCCAGCGCCTCGGCCAGCGCGGCCTCGTCGATCAGCCCGCCGCGCGCGGCGTTGATGATGCGGACGGTCGGCTTGACCTGGTGCAGTTCCTTGGCGCCGATGAGCCCGACGGTCTCCGGGGTCTTCGGCAGGTGGATCGAGATGAAGTCGCTCTCGGCGAGCAGTTCGTCGAGCCCCACCAGGCGCACGCCGAGCGCGGCCGCGCGGGCCGGCTGGATGTACGGGTCGTACGCGATGAGCCGGGTGCCGAACGCGGCCATCCGCTGCGCGAACAGCACGCCGATGCGGCCGAGGCCGACAACGCCGACCGTCTTGCCGGCGATCTCGATACCGGTGTACTTGGAACGCTTCCACTCGCCGTTCTTCAGCGCGGCGCTCGCGCTGGCCGTGTTCCGCGCCACCGCCAGCAGCAGCGCGACGGCCTGCTCGGCCGCCGACACGATGTTGGACGTGGGTGCGTTGACCACCATCACGCCGCGCGCGGTGGCGGCGGACGTGTCGACGTTGTCGAGCCCGACGCCGGCGCGGGCGACCACCTTCAGGCGCGGCGCGGCCCCGATGACCTCGGCGTCGACCTGGGTGGCGCTGCGCACGATGATCGCGTGCGCGTCGGCCAGCGCGGAGAGCAGGGCCGGACGGTCGGTGCCGTCGACATGACGGACATCGAAGTCGTCGGCGAGCACTTCGAGAGCGGCCGGTGCCAGTTCCTCGGCGATCAGCACGACCGGACGGTCAGCGGAAAACGTCATCAGATCCTCAGATTGGCGGGGAGATTGGGCGCGTCACAGCGCGCGACTCTTCCGCGATCGTAGGCCGAGGCGACCACCGGGACCCCACCCGAGGCACGTGAGTGCGCTCACAGATTGCCGGAAAGATCCCGTTAAGTTCGATTTAACATCACCCGTTCCCGCGACACCCCGGTCTCCCTACTTGGTGCCGTTCGCGATCATTGTGAGTCTGCTATTCGATAGCGCCCACTACCGTCCACTGTGAACCTCGGTTCGAAACACCTCGTAGTTCCTGGCGCAACCCCTCACAACCGTGAACCCGGAGGAAAGACCCCATGAGCGAGTACGAGTACGAGCAGCCCACGGCCGACGAGCCCACCGCCGACTACCCGCCGGCCGACCAGTACGACAGCCTCATCGGCCAGCCGATCGACGGTGGATTCGACGCGCCCCACCACGAGCAGACCGTCGGCGGATTCACCGCGAACGACGGCTACGGCCCCGAGGTCGTGAACTACGGCGGCGACGAGGCCCCCGAGGCCGCCGACCCGCAGTACGACCCGAACTACACCGGTGCCGACCAGCCCGACTACGCCGGCACCGAGCACGAGGCCGGCGAGACCGGTCAGTACGACCCGTCGTACACCGGTGGCGACCAGCCCGAGGGCGAGCCGAACTACGCGGCCGACGGCGGCGAGTACGCGCAGCCGACCCAGGGCACCAGCACCAGCGGCACCAGCGCCCAGTAGTTCCCGCACGGCAATACACAAAGGCCGCCCCGCAGCGTCGCGGGGCGGCCTTTGTATGTGTGCTTTCAGGCGGTGTCGGTGAGCGGGCGGTCGACCCAGCTCATCATGCCGCGCAGTTGCCGGCCGGTCTCCTCGATCGGGTGGTGTGCGCCCTGCTCGCGGAACTTCTGGAAGTTCGGCCGGCCGGCGTCGTCCTCGGCGACCAGTTCGCGCGCGAACTCGCCCGACTGGATCTCGCCGAGAATGCGCTTCATCTCGGCCTTCACCTGGTCGTTGATCACGCGCGGTCCGCGCGTGTAGTCACCGTATTCGGCGGTGTCGGAGACGGAGTACCGCATCCGCGCGATGCCGCCCTCGTACATGAGGTCGACGATGAGCTTCAGCTCGTGCAGGCACTCGAAGTACGCCACCTCGGGCGCGTAGCCCGCCTCGGTGAGCACCTCGAAACCGGTCTGCACCAACGCCGACGCGCCACCGCAGAGCACCGCCTGCTCACCGAACAGGTCGGTCTCCGTCTCCTCCTTGAAGGTCGTCTTGATGACGCCCGCGCGGGTGCCACCGATCGCCTTCGCGTACGACAGCGCCAGCGCCTGCGCGCCACCGCTCGCGTCCTGCTCGACCGCGATGAGACACGGCACGCCCTTGCCGTCGACGTACTGGCGGCGCACCAGGTGGCCGGGGCCCTTCGGCGCCACCATCGCGACGTCCACATTGGACGGCGGGGTGATCAGCTCGTACCGGATGTTCAGCCCGTGCCCGAAGAACAGCGCCTTCCCCTCGGTGAGGGACGGCTCGATCGACTCGGTGTAGATGGACCGCTGCGCGGTGTCGGGCGCGAGGATCATGATGACGTCGGCCTCGGCGGCGGCCTCGGCCGGAGTCACCACCCGCAGGCCCTGCTCCTCGGCCTTCGGCCGGCTCTTCGAGCCCTCCGGCAGGCCGACCCGCACGTCGACGCCGGAGTCGCGCAGCGACAACGCGTGTGCGTGCCCCTGGCTGCCGTAGCCGATCACGGCCACCTTGCGACCCTGGATCACCGACAGGTCGGCGTCGTCGTCATAGAAGATCTCGACGGACATTTCTCTCCTAAAGATGCGGGCTTACGAGGCGGCGCGGAGCGCCGGGCCGGCGGTGATCGAACGTGATCCCCGACCGATCGCTACCACGCCGGACTGGACCATTTCCTTGATGCCGAACGGTTCGAGGTCGCGCAGCAGCGCGTCGAGCTTCTCCGACGTGCCGGTCGCCTCGATCGTCAGGGTCTCCGGCGCCACGTCGACGACGCGGGCGCGGAACAGTTGCACGGTCTCCATCACCTGGGACCGGGTGGCGCGGTCGGCACGCACCTTGACCAGCAGCAGTTCGCGTTGAACGGCGGCAGCCTGGTCCAGTTCCACGATCTTCAGGACGTTGACCAGCTTGTTGAGCTGTTTGGTGACCTGTTCGAGCGGGTTCGCCTCGGCGTTGACCACGATCGTGATGCGGGAGATCTCGGGGTGCTCGGTCTCGCCGACGGCGAGCGAGTCGATGTTGAAGCCGCGCCGGGAGAACAGACCGGAGACGCGCGCGAGCACGCCGGGCTTGTTCTCGACGAGCACTGACAACGTGTGCTTGCTCATGACCGTCCCTTAAACGTCGTCGTCGTCGAAGATCGGCCGCACACCGCGGGCGAACATGATCTCGTCATTGCTGGTGCCGGCCGCGACCATCGGCCACACCATGGCGTCCTTGCCGACCACGAAGTCGATCACGACCGGCTGGTCGTTGATGCGCATCGCGGCCTCGATCGTCGCGTCGACGTCGGCGGCCGACTCGCACCGCAGGCCGACGCAGCCGAGCGCCTCGGCGAGCTTCACGAAGTCGGGGATGCGGTGCTTGTGGGTGCCCAGGTCGGTGTTGGAGTACCGCTGGTCGTAGAACAGCGTCTGCCACTGCCGCACCATGCCGAGGTTACCGTTGTTGATCACGGCGACCTTGATCGGGATGCCCTCCAGCGCGCAGGTCGCGAGCTCCTGGTTGGTCATCTGGAAGCAGCCGTCGCCGTCGATCGCCCACACCACCGTGTCGGGACTGCCGTGCTTGGCGCCCATCGCGGCCGGCACCGCGTACCCCATGGTTCCGGCGCCGCCGGAGTTGAGCCACGTGCCCGGCTTCTCGTACTGGATGAACTGGGCCGCCCACATCTGGTGCTGTCCCACGCCCGCGCAGTAGATCGCGTCGGGACCGGCGATCTCGCCGATCCGCTTGATCACGTACTGCGGCGCCAGCGTGCCGTCCGGCGGCTCCTCGTAGCCGAGCGGGTACCGCTCGCGCAGGTCGTCGAGCTGGCTCCACCAGTCGCTGAGGTCGGCACGGCGGCCGGCGTTGTGTTCGGCCGTCACCGCCCCGATCAGTTCGTCGATGACGTGCTTCGCGTCGCCGACGATCGGCACGTCGGCGTGGCGGTTCTTGCCGATCTCGGCCGGGTCGATGTCGGCGTGCACCACGGTCGCGTTCGGCGCGAACGAGGACAGCTTGCCGGTGACCCGGTCGTCGAACCGCGCGCCCAGCGCGATCAGCAGGTCGGACTTCTGCAGCGCGTAGACCGCCGAGACCGTGCCGTGCATGCCGGGCATGCCCACGTGCTGCTTGTGCGAGTCGGGGAACGCGCCCCGGGCCATCAGCGTGGTGACCACCGGCAGGCCGGTCTGCTCGGCCAGCGTGCGCAGGCTCGCCGAGGCGCCGGCCTTCAGCACGCCGCCGCCGACGTAGAGCACGGGACGCTTCGCGGTGGTCATCAGCCGGGCCGCTTCGCGGATCTGCTTGCCGTGCGGGTGCAGCGTCGGGTGGTACCCGGGCAGCTCCATCGTGGGCGGCCAGCTGAATGTGGTCTGCGCCTGCAGGACGTCCTTCGGGATGTCGACGAGCACCGGGCCGGGCCGGCCGGTGGCCGCGAGGTGGAACGCCTCGGCCATGATCCGCGGCAGCTCCTCGCCGGTCGTCACCAGGTAGTTGTGCTTGGTGATCGGCAGCGTGATGCCCTGGATGTCGGCTTCCTGGAAGGCGTCGGTGCCGATGGCCGGGCTGGGCACCTGGCCGGTGATCGCGACGATCGGCACCGAGTCCATGTACGCGTCGGCGATCGGGGTGACCAGGTTGGTCGCGCCCGGTCCGGACGTCGCCATGCACACGCCGACCCGGCCGGTGGCCTGCGCGTATCCGGTGGCCGCGTGGCCCGCGCCCTGCTCGTGCCGCACCAGGATGTGCCGCACCTTGCGCGAGTCGAACAGCGGGTCGTACGCCGGCAGGATCGCTCCGCCCGGGATGCCGAACACGGTGTCGACCCCGAGCGCCTCGAGCGAACGGACGAGCGCCTGCGCGCCGGTCATCGGTACATCCGTGACCCGTTCGGAACTGACCTGCGGCTGCGCTCCGCCGCCGGTGTGCGCCGCGCCGCCGGCATGGGCGGCGGAGTGCGGGCGGTGGGCGAGGAGTTCGGGCGTCGGTTTGCTCATCGCGGTTCGCACCAATCGACTCGGGTCAGGCGGCTCGACTGTGAGTCTCGCCGGATTCTGCTGGGCTGTCCTACGGGCAACAAAAAACCCCGCGTGCGAAGCACGGGGGTTAGCGCGTCGGCGACGATCGCGGACGCGCTAGACGAGAAGTACTCGACTCGTCATGGGCGCGCGAAGACCGATGGACAGCATGCGCTAACCATGCCGGATCTCACGCCCTGAGTCAACCTCTCCCACATTTCGGAACAACGTCTCGACGCGCTCGGCCGGCATGCCGTCGCCGAACAGCGTTCCCTGCGCGTACCGGCAGCCGTATTCGATCAGCAGCGCCCGCTGCTGCGGCTGGGAGACGCCCTCCGCCACCACGTCGAGCCCGAGCCGCTGGCCGATGGTGACCACGACGTCGACGATCGGCGCGTGCCGGCTCTCCTCGCACGTGTCGGCGCCGCAGTCGGGGGTCATGCAGTCGTTCTCCAGGAGCTCGCGGTCGATCTTCAGGGCGTCGACCGGCAGCGTGCGGAGCAGCTTCAGCGACGAGTACTCCGACCCGAAGTCGTCGAGCGCCACCCGCACCCCGATGGCGCGCAGGTCGGTCAGCCGCTGCTTGAGCTGCTGGACGTCGCGGGCCGCGGCGTGCTCGGTGACCTCGATCGTCAGCTTCCCGGCCGGCACCCGGTGGACCCGCAGCACCTCGCGGATCAGGTCGGCGTACTCCGGCGTGTGCAGTTCCCGCACCGACGCGTTGACCGACATCCACAGGTCGTGCCCGTCGGCGATCCAGTGGGAGAGCTGGCGGGCGGCCTCGTGGACGACGAACCGGCCCAGCCCGTGGATCAGCCCGACCTCCTCGGCCAGCGGGATGAACTCGGCCGGCGACACCGTGCCCAGCCGCGGGTGGTGCCAGCGCAGCAGGGCCTCGACGCCCGCCACCGCGCCCGTGCGCACCTCCACCACGGGCTGGTACACGAGCATCAGCTCGCCCCGGTCGACGGCGCCGCGCAGTTCGTGTTCGAGTTCGGTGCGCCGGCGCACCAGGTCGTCGTACGCGACGTCGTACGCCTCGATCCGGTTCTTGCCCGACTGCTTGGCGAACCGCAGCGCCAGGTCGGCGTTGCGCATCAACGAGTCGATGCTGTCGGCCTCCAGACAACCGGCCATCCCGATGCTCGCGGTGACGAAGACCGTTCCCGAGTCCAGCTCGTACGGCTGGTTCAGCACGGTGAGCATCCGCGTCGCCATCGACATGGCCTCGGACGGCTTGGCCCACATCAGCACCGCGAACTCGTCGCCGCCGAGGCGGGCCGGGCAGTCGCCGGGCCGCACGTTCGACCGCAGCCGGCGGGCCACCTCGACCAGCACCGCGTCGCCGACGTCGTGGCCGCGGATGTCGTTGATGTTCTTGAAGCCGTCGAGGTCGATCGAGAGCAGCACGCAGGCCGGCCCGCCCCGGACCTCCTCCTCCAGGATCCGGAAGAGCTCGCGCCGGTTCGCGAGGTCGGTGAGCGCGTCGGTGTGCGCGATCGACCGGAAATGGGCCTCGCTTTCGGCCAGTTGCTCGGCGATCGAGGTGAGCGCCCGGCGGGCCAGCACCTGCTGGACGGTCAGCAGCGTTCCGATGATGAGCGCGAGCACGACGCACACGGGGTCGGGACCGGCGTCACCGGCCGTGATCACCCGACCGGTGAGCGTGAGCATCGCGAGCACCACGGCCGCCAGCGACAGCCAGCACGGAGTGGTCTCGCGGGCCGGGGGGATCCGCTCGTAGCGGCCGGGGATGTGGACGGCCGCCATGAGCGCGACCGCGCCGGCCGAGACGGTCAGCGTGCTGCCCTGCAGCACCCAGGGCGCCGCCCGGCCGGTGCTGCCGATCATGAGACCGAGCAGGCCGACGCTGAACAGGCCGGTGCCGGCACACACCACGAGCGCCGGCCGGGGCAGCCGGGGCCGGTTCGCGGCGGTGACCACCGACGTGCCGATGACCGTGCCCGCCACCACGACCGGAATCGCCAGCACGAGGCAGTCGGCGACCAGCCGGAACGGCACCCGACCGTCGGCCAGGCGGTCGTGCCAGGACTCCAGGAAGCCCGCCCACACGAACGCGAGCAGGCAGACCATCATCAGCGTGCCGTCGAGGACCTGGGGGAACCGGCTGCGCGGCGCCACCACCATCGGCGCCCAGAGCAGGCCGGCGCCGAGCAGCAGCACGGCCAGCCCGAGCCCCAGCCCGGTGATCGTGACCGCGACGCCGTGCCCGGCCGGGTGGTCGGCGATGCTGCCGGTGCCGTCGGCGGCCAGCAGCCGGACGGCGGCGGCCACGACGAGCACCACGGCGGCGACGGCCAGCCCGGAGACACGCAGCAACAGAGCGACCCGGGCCGCCGGCGGGCGGTGACGGATCGCGCGGAACAGGGCTACAGCGGCGACCACCGTCGGAAGCAGACAGATCGCAACCGCAGTGCCGAATGGCGCCGAATGGGCCAGACCCCCAGTGAGAGGCACGAGTCACACTCTGCCCGATCACGTCCCGCGATGCGACACCCAATTTGGCCGGTACCCTGCCGGCGCCCGGACTGATGCACACTGGCGGTATGCCTGAACTGCGGTCGAAGACCTCCACCCACGGCCGGAACATGGCGGGCGCGCGTGCCCTGTGGCGCGCCACCGGCATGACCGACAGCGATTTCGGGAAACCGATCGTCGCCATCGCCAACAGCTTCACGCAGTTCGTACCGGGTCACGTGCACCTACGGAACCTCGGCATGATCGTCGCCGACTCGGTGGCCGAGGCGGGCGGCGTGGCCAAGGAGTTCAACACGATCGCCGTCGACGACGGCATCGCGATGGGGCACGGCGGCATGCTCTACTCGCTGCCCAGCCGGGAACTGATCGCCGACGCGGTCGAGTACATGGTCAACGCGCACTGCGCCGACGCGCTGGTGTGCATTTCCAACTGCGACAAGATCACGCCCGGCATGCTGATGGCGGCGCTGCGGCTCAACATCCCCACCGTGTTCGTCTCCGGCGGGCCGATGGAGGCCGGCAAGACGGTCGCGATCGAGGGCATCGTGCACTCGAAGATCGACCTGATCGACGCGATGATCGCGTCGGCCAACGACGCCGTCAGCGACGACCAGCTCGGCGCGATCGAGCGCTCGGCGTGCCCCACCTGCGGGTCCTGCTCGGGCATGTTCACCGCGAACTCGATGAACTGCCTCACCGAGGCGATCGGGCTGGCCCTGCCGGGCAACGGGTCGACGCTCGCCACGTCGGAGGCCCGGCGGCAACTGTTCAGCGACGCCGGCACGACCGTCGTCGACCTCGCGAAGCGGTACTACGAGGGCGACGACGAGAGCGTCCTCCCCCGCAACATCGCCACCCGGTCGGCGTTCGAGAACGCGGTGTCCCTCGACGTCGCGATGGGCGGCTCCACCAACACGATCCTGCACCTGCTCGCCGCCGCGCGGGAGGCGGAGCTGGAGTTCCACGTCAGCGACATCGACGAGATCTCGCGCCGGGTGCCGTGCCTGTCGAAGGTGGCGCCGAACACGCCGAAGTACCACATGGAGGACGTCCACCGCGCCGGCGGCATCCCGGCGATCCTGGGCGAGCTCGACCGCGGCGGGCTGCTCAAGCGCGACGTGCACGCCGTACACGCCACGAACCTCGACGAGTGGCTCGACGCCTGGGACATCCGCAGCGGCAAGACCACGCCGGAGGCCGCGGAGCTGTTCCACGCGGCGCCGGGCGGCGTGCGCACGACCGAGCCGTTCTCGTCCACCGCCCGCTGGTCCACGTTGGACACCGACGCGGCCGACGGCTGCATCCGCGACGTCGCGCACGCCTACTCCGCCGACGGCGGCCTGGCCATCCTCTTCGGCAACCTCGCGCCCGAAGGCTGCGTCGTGAAGACCGCCGGCGTGCCGGCCGAGAACCTGACGTTCCACGGCCCGGCGAAGGTGTTCGAGTCGCAGGAGTCCTGCGTCGACGCGATCCTGCGCGGCGAGGTGGTGGCCGGCGACGTCGTGGTGGTGCGGTACGAGGGCCCGCGCGGCGGCCCCGGCATGCAGGAGATGCTCTACCCGACGTCCTTCCTGAAGGGACGCGGGCTGGGGCGGGCCTGCGCGCTCATCACCGACGGGCGGTTCTCCGGCGGCACCTCCGGCCTGTCGATCGGGCACATCTCGCCGGAGGCGGCGTCGCACGGGCTGATCGCGCTGGTCGAGGACGGCGACGACATCACGATCGACATCCCGGCCCGCTCGATCGAGCTGCGGGTCGCCCCCGACGTGCTCGACGCCCGCCGGGTGGCGCAGGAGAAGCGCGACCGCCCGTACACCCCGCTCGACCGCGAGCGTCCGGTGTCCGCCGCGCTCCGCGCCTACGCCTCGATGGCCACCAGCGCGAGCGACGGCGCCTACCGCCGCGTCCCGGACTGACGGGGAGCCGTTAGATGCCCTGCCGCGAGAATGCGTTGAACTATCTTCACGCGCTCGGATACAACGTGGTGCTTCTGCCCAAGGCCGACCTCGAACCGCTGTACCTGCTGTCGCCCGGCGGCCGCGGGACGTTCGACCGGTTCGGCCGGCTCGACACGTCCCTGAAGGGCGACGGAACGGTTCCGCTGCCGCCGGTGTCGGCCGACGTGCCCGCGGCCAGCATCACCGGCCGGTCGTCGTCGAGCCTGAAGACGGGCGTCGGCCTGTCGGTGCTGGCGAACGTCGTCGCCGCGATGGGTGGCTCGCCGATCGGGCTGGAGGCCGCGTACAACAAGGCCGCCACGGTGACGTTCGAGTTCCGCGACGTGTTCGAGAACCGCGTCGAGGTGGCCGCCCTCGACCGGTATCTCGCCAGTTCCGACGTCGACCCGTTGTCGGTGCACGCGTCGCGCCTGCTGTCCGAGGGCGACCTGCTGATCGTCACCTCGATCCTGAAAACCTCGACGATCGCCGTGCGGGCGAGCGACAACGCCGACATCGCGATCACCCTCGACGTACCGCTGGTTCAGGAGATCGTGGGTGGCAACGTCACCGTGGCGACCACCGCCGCCGACGAGGCGCTGCTGTCCTACTCCGGGCCCGCGAAGCTCGCGTTCGGGTTCCAGGCGGTCCGGCTGCTGTTCGAGGACGGGTTCTACCGGGCCATCGAACCGGTCTCGAAGGTGCGGGTCCGCGCCCCGCTCTCCGACGCACCCGACGACGGTGCCGAGCGGTTCGTCGCGCCCGGCCCGATGGTGCGGCTGAACGACGCCTAGCGGTGGCGAACCACGCGCTCGTCATCGGTTGCGACCGGTACTGGGACGACGCGTCGGCGCTCGAGGGCGCCGTGCGCGACGCGCTCGAGGTCCGCCGGTGGTTGCTCGACCCCGAGCGCGGGGCGGTACCGCGGCAGAACCTGACGCTGCTGCTGAGCCCGACCCCGGGCACCGAGCTGCCGCCGGCGCTGGCCGGTGTTCCGGACGCGACCCGGCCCCACATCGTGGCGGCCGTCGAGTCGGTGCTGATGCGCGCCGACGGCGACGAGGGGACGCTCTACTTCTACTTCGCCGGCCACGGGCTCACCGCGGAGGCCGACGGCTACGACGAGCCGTGCCTGCTCCCGAGCGACTTCCAGCCCCGCTACCGCGATCCGGCGCTCCCGATCCGGGCGCTGCGCGAGCAGTTCGCCACGGCGTCGCTCGCCCGGCAGCTGATGATCGTCGACGCGTGCCGCGGCGTGCCGGCCGGGCGGGCGTTCCGGGCCAACGGGCTCGCCGACCGGCGCCCGCGCGACTACAGCCGCCGCGAGCCCGACCAGTACGTCCTGGTCGCCACGAGTGCCGGCGACGTCGCCGTCGAGAACGCCGAAGGCGGGGAGTTCACCCGCGCCCTGCTGCGCGGCCTGAACGGCACCGGAACGGCCAAGCGGTGGGACGCGGAGAACGAGCGCTACGTGGTGCGGGTCCGCGAACTGTTCGACTTCGTGCGCACCGACCTCGCCCGGGCCGGGGTGGCGCAGCAGCCGCGCGGGATGGACTCGTACAACGACCCGAACCCCGTCCTCGTCCACGTTCCCGACGACGTCGTCAAGCCGGCGACGCTCACCGTGACCCTGACCCCGGCGGACGCCGCGCGGGTCACCACGGTGTCCACCTTCGGCGCGACCGAGCACGACGACCGCGTCAACCGGCCGCCGGTCGCGAACCCGCTGACCCTGCGCCTGCCGCCGCGCACGTACACGCTGCGCGTGCGGGCACCCGGTCTCGCCGCCCGACGCGCGCCGGCGATGGTCGACCTGTACGACGACACGACGGTGGAGATCGAACTGGGAACCGGCACGGGTTTCCCGGCGGCGCCGACGTTCGTGGCCCGGCCCGGTGTCACGCCGGTGTCGCTCGACGAGGGGTCGACGGTGGTCGGGCCCGACCCGTCGGCGTTGCTGGAGGCCGTCGACGAGAGCGGGCGGGTCCGGCTGGGCGCCGGCGAGCTGACGCTGGGCCTGGTCGGCCGGTACCGGCTGCGCGTGGTGGAACCGCACGGCGCGGGTCCCGACCTGATCGCCGAGGTGACCGCCGACCGGCCCGACCGGTACCACCCGGAGCCACCGGCCCGGCCACCGGTCCCGCCGCTTCCCGCGGCCGGGGAAGGGCTGATGGTCGCGGTGGTCGGCCCCCGCGGGACCGTCACCGCCGACGGCGTGGAGCTTTCGGGACGCGGTGCGGTGGCCACCGCCGTGCTACCGCTGCCGGCCGGGCCGGCGGAGATCGTGCTGACGGGCCTGCTCGACCGTCCCCTGCACGTCGCCGCGTACGCACCCGGCCTGATCCTGGTGGACGGCCCGCTCGTCCTCGCGCTGCCGGCGGAGCCCGGGTCGCGGAACCGGTCTGCCCGGGCCCAACGCTTCGCCGCCGCCGGCCGGATCGCCGAGGCCCGGACGGTGCTCGCCACCGGCCCGGCCGAGCCGTTGGACGCCGAGCCGCTGGACCTGACGCTGTTCGGCCTGCTCGCCACCCGGGACGGAGCCGCCGCCGTCGACGACGTGGCCCGCGCCGCCACCATCCTGCGGCGCACCGCACCGGACCTCCCCGACACGGCCGTGCTGACCGCGCTGGCGAGGACCTACGGCAACCCCCGCGCCCGGCCGGCACCGCCCGACCTCACCGCGGTACCCCGGCTGTCGCTCGCGGTGGACGCCGCGTTGCGCCTGTACCGCGCCGCCCGGGCCGAGCCGCCGGAGTTCCTGCGCCTGGCCGCCACGACCCGCCTACCGGCCGCGCCCGCCACCACTTGGGTCTGAGACTCCGGCGCAGATCAGAACGTGCGGTCCTGGGTGCTGCCCGGAACCCGGGGACGGTCGCCCCAGCCCGAAATCACGTCGCGGCCCTGAGCCGGTGGGCGCCGGGGGTCGGTGTCGGTCGGGGTGTCCTTGAGCAGCTTGCGGGCGATGGCCGCGATCTTGCCGAGGTTCATGTGGGTACCTTTCGTCGGCTTCTCGTCACCATTGTGCGCCATGCGGTAGGCTCGCCGCTTCGTCCGCGACTGGCGCAACCTGAGGTGGAACCGACCACCGGGGAGCATTCAGCATCGAGCATCGCGCGCCTGGGTGCCCGACCTTGAGGCTGCAAAGCCGGAGGAAGGACGCCCATGCACGTTCCACCGCTCCCGAATCTCACCGTCGAAGACCCGCGGGTCGCCGAGTTGATCGAGAGCGAGGCCGCCCGCCAGCACGACAAGCTGCGGATGATCGCCTCCGAGAACTACGTGTCGCCCGCCGTGCTGGAGGCCACCGGTTCGGTGCTGACCAACAAGTACTCCGAGGGCTACGCGCGCAAGCGGTACTACGAGGGCCAGCAGATCGTCGACCCGCTGGAGGAGTTGGCGATCGAGCGGGCGCGGGCACTGTTCGGCGTCGAGCACGCCAACGTTCAGCCGTACTCGGGGTCACCCGCGAACCTGGCCGTCTACATGGCGTTCGCGAAGCCGGGCGACACGATCCTCGGCCTCGGGCTGCCGATGGGCGGGCACCTCACCCACGGGTGGAAGGTGTCGGCGACCGGCGCCTGGTTCAACGCCGTCCACTACAGCGTGCGCCGGGAAGACGGCCTGATCGACTTCGACCAGGTCCGCGACCTCGCGCTCGCGGAGCGTCCGAAGATCATCTGGTGTGGCGGTACCGCGCTGCCCCGCACCATCGACTTCCCCCGGTTCGCCGAGATCGCCCGGGAGGCCGGTGCGATCCTCGCCGCCGACGTCGCGCACATCGCCGGGCTCATCGCCGGTGGCGCACACCCGTCTCCGGTCGGCCACGCCGACGTGATCACCACCACCACGCACAAGACCTTGCGGGGACCGCGTGGGGCGATGATCTTCAGCACCGCCGAGCACGCCAAGGCGGTCGACAAGGCGGTGTTCCCGGGCCTGCAGGGCGGCCCGCACAACCACACCACCGCCGCGATCGCGGTGGCGCTCAAGGAGGCCGCCGAGCCGTCGTTCCGCGACTACGCCGCGCAGATCGTGAAGAACACCCGGGCGCTCGCCGCCGCGCTGATCGACCGGGGCTTCGACCTGGTCACCGGCGGCAGCGACAACCACCTGCTGCTGATCGACCTCACCGGCAAGGGCGTCGGCGGCAAGCCGGCGGCGCAGGCACTCGACCGCGCCGGCATCGAGCTGAACTTCAACACCGTGCCGTACGACACGCGCACGCCGTTCGACCCGTCCGGCCTGCGGCTGGGCACGGCCGGCATCACCACCCGCGGGCTCACCGAGGAGCACATGCCGCAGGTCGCGGCCTGGTTCTCCGACTCGGTCGACGCGCTGATCAAGGACGACGAAAAGGCGGAGGCGCGCATCGCCGGCGAGATCGCCGACCTGCTCGCCGGTTTCCCGATGCCGGGCTGGTCACGCGTCTGAGGCCGGGGCCGTACCGGGATCCGGCGCCACCGCCGGGTCCCGGTACAGGTCCGAAAGCTCCATGAGGACGTCGACAGCGATCTCGTTCGCGTCGGCGGCCAGGAACGCGCCGACCGTCTCCACGAACTGGTCGGCGGCCAGCACCTGCACGCCCTCCACCAGCGGCAGCTCGACGTGGATGGTGTCGGCCAACCGGCCGCTGGCCGGGTGCACGGTCAGGAACGCCCGGCACGTGACGCCCACCGGCGCCAGCCGGCGCTGCCAGCGCCGCACGTCGTCGACCGCGCCGTCGACCTCGTCGGTGCCCGGCCCGTACGGGCGGCCGTTGCGCGCCACCCGGACGCCCTCGACCCCGTACTCCCCGCGCGGCCAGACCGTGGTCGCCACCAGGGCGGCCCGCCGGCCGGCCACCACCAGGTGCGAGCACTGGCCGTCGGCCAGGGCGAAGAACAGGGCCGACGGCACCTGCTCCAGGGCCGGCAGCTGCGGCTCCGGGTCACCCTGGTTGACGCCGAACCAGCGCCGTCCGCCCAGCCCGTCGGCGACCGTGGCGGTGGCGGTGCGGCGACCGTCGGCCCAGACCGCCGCGAAGCCGGCGAGCAGCAGCGGCACGGCGAACGCCAGGTTCCCGGCGATCAGCCGGGCCATCCCGGCCAGGTCGCCGGCCGAGTCGGGCACCCAGCCGCGCGCGACGAACGCCCAGCAGGCGACCGCGGCGAGCAGGACCGGGGCG
Source organism: Virgisporangium aurantiacum (assembly GCF_016863635.1). GTDB lineage: Bacteria > Actinomycetota > Actinomycetes > Mycobacteriales > Micromonosporaceae > Virgisporangium > Virgisporangium aurantiacum. The sequence goes on from NZ_BOPG01000004.1 coordinate 139,719, forward strand.
GCGGGCACCGGCAGCCCGCGCAGCAGCAGGGCCAGCCCGCCGAGGCCGAGCAGCCCGGCCAGGCCGCTCCACACCGCGTCGAGCCGGATCGCCCCGTAGCCGACGACGACCACCCACAGCGCGCCGGCCAGGCCGCACACCACCAGCGGCAGGACGTGACCGGGCCGAAGCACCACCCGCGGCGCCCCGATCCCGGCCAGCCACGACGGCGGGGTCCGCGGCGCCACCCAGGCTCCGGTGTCGTAGCCGTGTGCGGCCGATCGTCGGTGGCTGGCTGTCACGGTCAGCCAGTCAACCACCCGGCGGCCGGCCGGGGAATCCGTCGGACCGGGTGGGATGATGGTCCGATGCAGGCGCGCGTGAAGTTCCGCTACAACGCCGCCATCACGGTTGCCGCGGTGGTCGCCGTGATCGGCGGGTTACCGCTTGCCACCGCCGCCTGGTACGCCGCGCCGCTGCTGCTGGTCCCGCTGGCCGTCGCCGTCTGGGGGTGGCGGGCCGGCACCGACGCCACGGTCAACGGCGTGCAGGTGCGCGCGCTGTTCGGTTCGCGGTTCCTGCCCTGGCCGAAGATCGACTCGCTGGTCGTCGGCGAGCGCGACCGGGTGTACGCGCACACGTCGGCCGGCTCGGCCGTCCGGCTCACCGCGGTGACACCGGCCGACCTCCCGAAACTGGTGGCGGCGAGCGGCGAGCAGCTCAGCACTCCCCCGCGTCAGCCCTGACAGAGCTTTACCACCGACCACCGGGGTGAACGGTCGGCGACGTCGTTCCAGTACTGAGTCGGTTCCTGCAGGGGGCCGCCGGTGGACCCGCCGGCCTCCCTGGTCACGCATTCCAGTCGTCGACCAGCCCTTCACCGAAGAACTGGCCGGTCGTGTCGGGCTCGCGGTACCGCCCGGTGGCGACGGTCGCGCCGGTGGCGTCGAGCGCGGTGAGCGTCAGGTCGGCCACCGGCGCCGGGGCATTGAGGTACCCGACGCCGCCGGTGAGCGGCACGGTCTCGGCCCCGGCCTTCAGTTTCGTGGCCGACGGCGGCGCCACCACCAGGATCCGGTCGCCGACCACCGGGCGGAAGTCCTTGACCTCCGGGCTGGGCAGCCGGACGGCCACCAGGTCGGTCGACGCCGCGGTCGCGGTGCCGTACGGCAACGCGACGACCCGGTCCCCGGAGAGCCCGGCCATCGGCTCCTGTACGTACGGCTCGCGGCCGGTGTAGTAGACCGCTGCCGCCGGTGCGCGCGTCGCACCACCCGGGCCGCCCGTCGCCGCGGTCACGAGCGTGCGCCCGTCGCGGCCGGCGCCGGTGACCACGACGGTCGTCCGGTCGTCGCCCGACGGACCCGCCCACAGCACCGTCGGCGCGGCCCCGCCCAGGTGGCGCGTCGCGAACGTCCACGCGCCGACGGCCGAGTCGACCAGCGCCGGGTCGGCGGTTCCGCGCAGCGGCGCGGGGGAACCCGGCACCGGCAGGTCACCGCCGATGTAGGGCGGCCCCTCGAAGCGCACCCGGCCGTCGCAGGTGACGCGCCACCACGACTGGCCCATGTCACCGGCCACGATCAGGTGGTCGCCGCGCGGGGTCCAGGTGCGGTGGGTGGTGCCGTCGGCGTCGATCGTGGCGGTGCCGGACGTGTCGACCGAGCAACCGCTCGGCGCGAGCGCGACCGTCGACTCGTTCTCGACCCGGTCCGGGCTCTGGTGCACCGCCGCGGAGGTCTGGAAGAACGGCCGCAGCCCGATCCACTGCCCGCCGAGCGTCCCCCGGGCCAGGTCGGCCGGACCGGCGTCGGCGGCGGCCTGCGCCAGGTGCACGCTGGCGAACTCGTCGTTGTAGTGGGCGATCACCGCGATCCGCCCGCCGCTCACGTCGGCGACCGCGAGCACCTTGACCCGGTCCAGGCCCGCGGGGGCTCCACCGGACGCCGTCGCCTGCCGGGCGACCTCCTCGACGAGGCCCGGGTCGCCGGCGAGGTTGCCGCGGGTCGGCGAGTCGATGAGCCGCCGGGTCCAGGCGCTGACGCGTGCCTTCGGGGGGTCGGGACTGACCCGGTTGCCGTCCTGGTCCACGCCGTAACGGGTGGGGTCGGGGTCCGGCGACGGTCCGATCGGGCTGCCGACCGGCGCGGCGGCCAGGGTGCCGCCGGCGAGTGCCAGCGCCATCGCGGCCGCCGCGGCGCCGACCCCGCGGCGCCAGGTGCGCCGGCGACGCCGGACGAGCAGCCGGCCCAGCGGGTCGGGACGGGGCACCACCGGCCCCGTGATCCGCTCGAACGCCGCACGGACGTCGTCTTCGATGGTGCCGTTCACCGCTGCCTCCGTTCCGTGGTCATCCGGTCTTCCTCCGCTGCCGGAGCGAGCACGACGCGCAGCCTCGTCAGTCCCCGCGAGGCCTGTGCCTTGACCGTGCCGATCGAGCATCCGAGCAGGTCGGCGGTCTCCGCCTCGGACTGGTCCTCCCAGTACCGGAGCACCAGCACCGCCCGCATGCGCGGCGGCAGTTTGGCGAGGGCGGCGAGGACCGTGGTGCGCTCGGCCGCGCCGCCGGCGCCGTCGGGCGCGACGCCGTCGGGCGGGTCGGCCTGCGGCAGTTCCCGCCGCAGGCGGCGCCACCAGGACACGCGCTGGTTGACCATGACGCGGCGCAGGTACGTCATCGGCTCGGCGATGGCGTCCCACCTCGGCATGGCCTTCAGCAGGCTGGCCTGCAGCAGGTCTTCGGCCGCGTGATGCGACCCCGTCAGCAGGTACGCCGTTCGCAGCAGGTCGCCGTACCGCAGCGCGACGAAGTCCGCGAACTCCGGACTGGGTTCTCGTGTGGTCACCGGCTGTCCTCCCTTCACGTGGGAGCACGCCCGGCGGGCCGGGAAGGTTGAGTCAGTTCTTCAGGAGGTCCCGGTGCTCCGGGTGCTTCTCCAGGTAGGACCGCACGAACGGGCAGGTCGCGACGATCCGCCCGCCCTTGCCGCGGACGTCGGCCAGCGCGCCGGCCACCAGCTTGCCGCCGAGGCCCTGGCCGCCGTACTCGGAGCCGATCTCGGTGTGCGTGAAGTTCAGGTGGTCGGGATGGCGGACGTAGGCCGCGAACCCGGCCACGGCGCCGTCGACGGTCACCTCGTATCGCGAGCGCTCCGGGTTGTCGGCCACGGTCACCTCAGGCATGCGATCGAGCCTGCCACGGCCGCCGTTGATCACCTAATGCAAACGACTGCAACTCATTGACTGTTCTAAATGTAAGCGTTAACAATCCTAGGAAAGCGCTTTCCTAAGGTCGATCGGAAAAGCTTCCCACCCCTCGGAGGTAGCTCATGGCAAGGCTCCACCGTGTGGTCATGGCCGCGCTCACCATCACCGCGACCGTCGCCGCCGCGACGGTCACCAGCGTGGTCACCACCAACCTCACCGCCGCACCGGCCTCGGCCGCGACGGTCACCCCCGGTACCAACTACGTGTTCGTGAACCGCAACAGCGGCAAGGCGATGGACCTCTGGGAGTGGTCCACCGCCGACGGCGCGCCGATCAACCAGTTCACCCGCAACGACCTCGCCGTGCAGCAGTGGCAGTTCGTCGACGTCGGCAGCGGCTACTACCAGATCCGCTCGACGCACAGCGGCAAGGTCCTGGAGGTTCCCGACGCCACCGACGGGGCGCAGGTCGTCCAGCGGTCCTCGTCGTCGGGCAACACCCGCCAGCACTTCCGGCTGGCGGACTCGTCGGGCGGCTACGTGCGGTTCATCAGCCGGCACTCCAACAAGGCCGTCGAGGTCTGGGAGTGGTCGACGGCCGACGGCGCGCACGTGGTCCAGTACACCGACCTGGACGGGGCCAACCAGCAGTGGCAGCTCGCCACCGTCGGCAGCAACCCCGGCAACCCGGGCACCCCGCAGACCGGCCTGGCCGGCTGGGCGACCCAGAACGGCGGCACCACCGGTGGTGGCAGCGCCGCCACCACGACCGTTACCAGCGCGTCGGCGCTGACCACCGCGCTCGCCTCCACCAGCGCCGCGGTGATCCGGGTCTCCGGCACGATCTCCTGCTCGGGCATGCTCCGCGTGCGCTCGAACAAGACGATCCTCGGCAACTCCGGCGCCACGATCTCCGGCTGCGGCTTCAACATCAACGGCGACCGCAACGTCATCATCCGGAACCTGAACTTCCGGAACTGGGACGACGACGCGATCAACGTGCAGGAGTCGGCCACGAACATCTGGATCGACCACAACAGCTTCACCAACGGCTACGACGGCGCCGTGGACATCAAGCGCGGCTCCGACTTCATCACCGTCTCGTGGAACCGGGTCTTCGGCCACGACAAGTCGATGCTGCTCGGCCACAGCGACGACAACGGCAGCCAGGACCGCGGCCACCTGCGGGTGACCTACCACCACAACTGGTTCGACGGCAGCAACCAGCGCCACCCGCGGGTCCGGTTCGCCAACCCGGTGCACGTCTACAACAACCTGTACAGCAACGTGGGCGGCTACGGCGTGGCCTCCACCGAGGGTGCCGGTGTGCTCGTCGAGGGCAACTACTTCGAGAACACCAGCGACCCGTACCACCTGGGTGAGGCCGACTCCGGCCCGGGAACGCTCGTCGCGCGGAACAACTGCTTCGTCAATTCCGGCTCCGGCCAGGCGGGCGGCAGCGTGGGCAGCATCCCCTACTCGTACTCGGTCGACACGGCCTGCAACGTGAAGTCCATCGTCTCCGGCGGCGCCGGCGCCGGGCGGATCAGCGTCTAAGAGTCACGGTTCAACAGCGATCCCGGCCTCCTACCGCAGCATGACCAGCGGTGGGAGGCCGGGACTCGCAGGTGCGCCCGCTACCCTAGGCCGGGTGAAGGCTCCCCGACTCCGGTTCCGCCGCTCGGCAGCGGCCGCGGCGATCGCGGCCACGGTCGTCGTGGGTGGGTGTGCGTTCGGCGACCCGCCGCCCGATGAGGCCGGCACGCCACCGAAGCTGCCGACGCCCAGCACGGCGTCCAGTGGGCCAGACGAAGAGGCCGAGCTCAACATCGCCTCCACGGTCATCGCCCAGAACCTCGCGGTTCCGTGGGCGATCGCGTTCCTGCCCGACGGGTCGGCCCTCGTCACCGAGCGCGACAACCGCCGCATCGTCAAGCTCGGCCCGGAGCAGAACGCCGACGGCCTGGTCGTCACCCCGGTGCAGACGATCGAGGAGGCGTACTCGGGCGGTGAGGGCGGCCTCATGGGCATCGCCCTCTCCCCCACGTACGACACCGACAAGACGCTGTTCATCTACTACACGACCCGTACCGACAACCGGATCGCGAAGCTGGTGCTCGGCCAGCCGCCGACACCGATCGTCACCGGCATCCCGGTGTCGGGCATCCACAACGGCGGCCAGATCAAGTTCGGCCCCGACGGCTTCCTGTACGCGGGCACCGGCGACGCCTCGAACAGCGGCCTGTCGCAGGACGTGAACAGCCTCGGCGGCAAGATCCTGCGGATGACCGCCGACGGGCAGCCGGCGCCCGGCAACCCGTTCGGCAATCTGGTGTGGTCCTTCGGACATCGCAACGTGCAGGGCTTCGCGTGGGCGAAGAATGGACGCATGTTCGCCACCGAGTTCGGCCAGAACACCTGGGACGAGGTCAACGCGGTCGAGGCCGGCAAGAACTACGGCTGGCCGACGGTCGAGGGCATCGGCCAGAACCCGGCGTTCGTCGACCCGATCGTCCAGTGGAAGACCGACGAGGCCTCGTGCTCGGGCGCGGCAATGCTGGAGAACGTCTACATCACGGCCTGCCTGCGCGGCGAACGCGTCTGGATGGTGCAGACCACCGCCACCGGTGGCACGCTGGGCGCGCCGAAGTCGGTGCTCAACAAGTCGTACGGGCGGTTGCGGGCGGCGGTCGTCGCGCCCGACGGGTCGATCTGGATCAGCACGTCGAACAAGGACGGTCGCGGGTCGCCGAAGCCGGAAGACGATCGGATCATCCGCGTCATCATCGCCAACGCCGGCGAGGCAGGTAAGGGTTGAGCCTTCAGGGCTTCCGGGTGCGGGCGCGGGCCACGCGCCTGACCCTGCGTCGGCAGATCCGGCGATCGTCGTTCCTGCGCCGCCCGCGCGTGCGGCGCACGTTCTCCGCGATCGGCGTGGTCGCGATCTCGCTCATCGGCGTGGTCATCGGCGTGCTGCTGGCCGGCAGCACCACCGACGACGTCGGCCCGTTCCAGGCGAAGTACTCCGCCACGCCGTCGCTCACCGGCGGCACCGAGGTGGCCATCCCGCCGCTCGGCTCGCTGCACCTGGCCAGCCACTACGGTCCGGCGCACCTGCAGGTCACCCTGCAGGCCCTCGACCAGAAGCGCACCGAGGCCATCGTCACCGACCCGAACGCGCTGGAGAACGCCAGCGACAACGCGGTCGAGGACGTCTCCCGCGGTGTGCGACGGCTGATCTGGCAGGTGGCCGGCGCGTCCGTGCTGGGCGCGATGCTGCTCGGCGCGATCATCTACCGGAACACCCGCCGGGTCGCGGGTTGCGGCGCGATCGCGCTGGTCGTGGTGCTGGGCACCGGGTTGAGCGCCGCGGGCACGTTCCGCGCGCAGTCGATCCAGGAGCCGCGGTTCGAGGGCCTGCTCGTCAACGCGCCGGCCGTCGTCGGTGACGCGCGGGCGATCGCCGACCGGTACGAGGAGTACCGCGACCAGTTGCAGCGGCTGGTGGCCAACGTGGGCCGCATCTACGGGACGGTGTCGAACCTGCCCGTCTACGAGCCCGACACCACCACGACCCGCGTGCTGCACGTCTCCGACCTGCACCTGAACCCCGCCGCCTGGTCGATCATCCGCACGGTGGTCGAGCAGTTCGACATCGACATGGTGGTCGACACCGGCGACATCAACGACTGGGGCAGCGAACCCGAGTCGTCCTATGTGGACGCGATCGCCGCGCTGCGCGTCCCCTACGTCTACATCCGCGGAAACCACGACTCCGCCGCGACGGCGGCCGCGGTGGCGCGGCAGCCGAACGCGACCGTCCTCGACAACACCGTGACCGAGGTCGACGGCCTGGTGATCGCGGGGATCTCCGATCCCCGCTTCACCCCCGACAAGACCGCCGACGGCGCGGCGTCGGTCGAGGGGACGGGCGAGTCGCTGGCCGCCACGATCCGGGTGGCCGGGCGGCCGGTGAACTTCGCGATGGTGCACGACCCGATCGCCGCCGGGCCACTGGCCGGCGTGGTGCCCGTCGTGCTGGCCGGGCACCGGCACGAGCGCGAGGTGACCCGCATCGACCAGCAGGACGGCAAGATCCCGCCGCTGGGCCGCACGCTGTTGATGGTGGAGGGCTCCACCGGCGGCGCCGGCCTGCGCGGGCTGGAGGACGAGAAGCCGACCCCGCTGGAGATGTCGGTCCTCTACTTCGACGACGTCGACAAGTCGTTGCAGGCGTACGACGAGATCACGGTCGGCGGCACCGGCGAGTCCGAGGTGACGCTGCAGCGCAACCTCGTCCGCCCCGACGACAAGGCCCCGGTGGTCCGCAACCCGTCCCCGTCGGGCGGCTCCCCGTCCGGCTCCGGTTCGTCGTCCTCCTCGGGCTCCCCGTTCCCGGGATCCCCCACGCCGTCCTAGCGCACCTGGGAGCGCTCCCAAAACGTGGGACGGTGGCAGAAATTGTTGCCCCATCGGGCGGATCATCGATGAGTCGAACGATGCACGTCAATCAGTCGATGTGAAGCGATGCCTGAAATCGACCTGGTTGCGCAGGTCAGCGCGGCTCTAGCCGATACGGGGGCGTTTGACTACCGTCATCACACCAATCCACCCCCATGATTGGAGTGAGTCCAGATGAAAGCGACCGGCCGCCAACGGTTCGTGCTCCCCGCGATCATCGCTCTCGCCGCCGCCCTGCTGACCGTCACCCCCGGGCCGGCATCGGCGCACGGCACCACCATCGACGCCCCGTCCCGCAACTACGGGTGCTGGGCCCGGTGGGGCAACCAGTTCCAGAACCCGGCCATGCAGACCCAGGACCCGATGTGCTGGCAGGCCTGGCAGACCGACACCAACGCGATGTGGAACTGGAACGGCCTCTACCGCGAGAACGTGCAGGGTAACCACCAGGCCGCCATCCCCAACGGTCAGCTCTGCAGCGCCGGGCGCACCGGCGACGGCCGGTACCGGGCCATGGACAACATCGGCAACTGGCAGGCGAAGAACGTCTCGCGCAGCTTCACGGTCCAGCTGCTCGACCAGGCCGGACACGGCGCCGACTACATCCGCCTGTACGTGACGAGGCAGGGCTTCAACCCGCTCACCCAGGCGCTCGGCTGGAGCAACCTCGAACTGCTGGCCCAGGTCGGCTACACCCCCTCGGCCCAGTGGACCAGGGTCACCACGCCGTTCAACGGGTTCCAGATGAACATCCCCGTCACCGCCAACGGCCGCACCGGCCGCCACATGGTCTACGCGGTGTGGCAGGCGAGCCACATGGACCAGTCCTTCTACTTCTGCTCGGACGTGAACTTCGTCTGACGGAGACCCCGCCCACGCCGGTCCTCCCACAGCCGGCGTGGGCGGCTCCTTCGAGAGGCTTGGAGACTGCATGGCGACCAGCGGCCGGCGCGGTGCGGCGGTCGCGGTCGCGCTGTCGCTGGCGCTCATCGTGGTCGCGGCGATCGCGATCCGGGACCGCTCGGGGCCGGATCAAAGGCAGGGGACGGCCGCGGAGCACGGCCACGGCGACGGAAACCGGTCCGGTGCCGGTCAGCTCATCGCCGGCGCCCCGGCGCTCGCCGTTCCCGACGCGGCCGTGCGGACCGTCGCCACCGGGCTCGACACCGTGACGGCGATCGCGTTCCGCCCCGACGGCACCGCGCTGGTGGGCGAACGGCGCACCGGTCGCATCGTCGCCGTCCGGCCGGACGGGCAGGCGTCGGTGTTCGCGACGCTTTCCGGGGTGCTCGGCCTCACGGTGTACGCCGACGGAACCGTGTACGCGCTGCAGACGTCCACTGAGGACAATCGCGTGGTGCGGGTGCACGGCAACGGAACCGTCGAGCCGGTGCTCACCGGGATCCCGCGCGGCGCGGCCCGGAACGGCGGTGCGGTGGTGGCCGGCCCGGACGGCATGCTCTACGTCGCCACCGGCGACGCCGGCGACGAAACCGCGGCGGCCGACCCGAAATCGTTGGCCGGCAAGGTGCTCCGCCTGACACCGGGCGGCACACCCGCGCCGGGCAACCCGGTGCCCGACTCGATGGTCTACTCGCGCGGCCACCGCGATCCGCAGGGCCTCGCCTGGTACGGCCAGACCGACCTGTTCCTCGCCGAGGCCGGCTCGACCCCGGACGGCGCACCCGACCGGCACGACGAGCTCAACCTGATCCAGGCCAACGGCGACTACGGCTGGCCGGCGGCGACGGGCTTCACCCGCGACCGGAAGTACGTCACGCCGGTGGCCGCCTGGCAGCCGGGCGAGGCCGGGTTCGGTGGACTGGCGGTGCAGGGCGGACGCGTCTACCTCGCCGGCACCAAGCTGTACCGGATCTGGCTGGAGGGCACCGAGCCGCAGACCCTGCTCGACGGGAAGTTCGGGCGGCTCCGGGCCATCGCGACCGCACCCGACAACGCGGTGTGGGTCGCGACGGCCGACACGCTGATCCGGATCGCTCCGGAAGCACTCAACTAAGGCGCTGGATGATCAGTTCGCGGACGGTCTTCGCGTCGGCCTGACCGCGCGTCTCCTTCATGACCGCGCCGACCAGGACGCCGGCCGCCGCGACCTTGCCGTCGCGGATCTTCGCCGCGACGTCGGGGTTCGCCGCGATCGCGGCGTCGACGGCCGCGGTGAGCGCGCCGGTGTCGGAGACGACCTCCAGCTTGCGGGCGGCCATCACCTCGGCGGGCGTCCCCTCACCGGCGAGCACGCCTTCGAGCACGGTGCGGGCCAGCTTGTCGGTGAGCTTGCCGTCGTCGACCAACTTCTGCAGCGCCGCGACGTGCTCCGGCGTCACCGGCAGCGCCGCCAGGTCGACGCCGTCGGCGTTGGCGCGCCGGGCCAGCTCGCCGAGCCACCACTTGCGGGCCGCCTCCGGGGTGGTGCCGGCGGCGATCGTCGCCTCGACCAGTTCGAACGCGCCCGCGTTGGCGAGCGACTGCATGTCGAGGTCGCTGAGCGACCATTCCTGCTGCAGCCGCAGCCGTTTGGCCCGCGGTGCCTCGGGCAGCCCCGCCTTGAGCTCCTCGACCCACGCCGGATCGGGTGCGATCGGCACCAGGTCGGGCTCCGGGAAGTAGCGGTAGTCGGTGGCGGTTTCCTTGCTGCGGCCCGAGGTGGTGTCGCCGGTGTTCTCGTGGAAGTGGCGGGTCTCCTGCGTGATCGAGCCGCCCGCGCGGAGAACCGCGGCCTGGCGCAGCATCTCCGACTGCACCGCGCGCTCGACCGAGCGCAGCGAGTTGACGTTCTTGGTCTCGGTGCGGGTACCCCACTCCTCGCCCGGCCGGTTCAGCGACGTGTTGACGTCGCACCGCATCGAGCCCTGCTCCATGCGCACGTCGGAGACGTCGAGGCCGCGCAGCAGGTCGCGCAGCGCGGTGACGTACGCGCGGGCGACGACCGGCGCCTTCGCCCCGGTGCCGGGGACCGGCTTGGTGACGATCTCGACCAGCGGGATGCCGGCGCGGTTGTAGTCCACAAGGGACTCGGTGGCACCGTGGATGCGACCGGTGGCGCCGCCGATGTGCAGCGTCTTGCCGGTGTCCTCCTCCAGGTGCACGCGCTCGATGCCGACCCGCACGATCTCACCGTCGACGTCGACATCCAGGTAACCGTCGACGCACAGCGGCTCGTCGTACTGGCTGATCTGGAAGTTCTTCGGCATGTCGGGGTAGAAGTAGTTCTTCCGCGCGAACCGGCACCAGGTGGCGATGGTGCAGTTGAGGGCGAGGCCGATGCGGATGGTCGCCTCGATGGCGGCCCGGTTGGCCACCGGCAGGCTGCCGGGCAGGCCCAGGCACACCGGGCACACCTGGGTGTTGGGTTCGGCACCGAACTCCGTGGGGCAGCCGCAGAACATCTTGGTGTTCGTGCCCAGCTCCACGTGCGTCTCGAGCCCGATGACCGGCTCGAACCCGTCGACCACGCCTTCGACCGTCGTACTCGTCACGCCGCCCAGCGTAGTGGCCGCGCCGATGGGCACGCAGCCGGGTTAACTCAAGGTCGACGAATAATGCGAGACGTCGCTGGGTAAACCTGGAGCACAGCTTTCCAGGGAGGAACGAACGATGCCGGTCCATTTCCGTAAGCGGATGAAGTTCGGCCCGCTCATCTTCAACTTCGGCAAGAGCGGCTTCACCTCGTGGGGTATCAAGATCGGCCGCTGGTCGTGGAACTCGAAGACCCGCGCGCAGCGGGTCGACCTTCCGGGTCCCACAAGTTGGAGCAGCCGCTAGGCACCCCAACCCCCGCAGGAAACGGCCCGGTGAGTCCCGTACTCACCGGGCCGTCGTGTTCGGTGGGTGTCGTCCGTCAGGATGTAACCATGGCCGGTGTCGACCTGTTCGTCAGTTACGCGGGCCCGGACCGGCCGTGGGCGGAGTGGGCGGCACAGCATCTGGAGGCGGCCGGACACACGGTCGAACTCGACGTGTGGGACTGGGCCACCGGCACGAACTGGGTGCTGAACATCAACGACGCGCTCGGCCGTGCGGACCGGGTCCTGATGCTCTACTCGGCCGCCTACTTCGAACGCGACCGGTTCACCGTCGAGGAGTGGACCAACGCGCTGGCCCAGCGTCCAGACGTCGACCGCACGGTGCGGTTGGTGCCTGTGCGGGTGCAGGAGGTCAGGCCACCACCGATCCTGGCGTCGCTGGCCTATCGCGACCTCTTCGGTCTGGACGAAGAGCGGGCCCGCCAGGAGCTGGTGGCCGCGGTCGAGGGACCCCGCCGTCCCACCGGGCCGGTGCCCTTTCCTCGTGCTCCGGGCACGGCTCCGGCCGAGGGCTCGCGGGTACCGGGCACGGTTCCGGACGTGTGGAACGTCCCCCGTCGCCATCCGGCGTTCACCGGGCGGGAAGCGTTGCTGGTCGCATTGCGGCGACAGCTCACGTCCGGGACGCGCGCCCTGGTACAGGCGCTGCACGGGATGGGCGGGGTCGGCAAGACCCAGCTGGCGATCGAGTACGCCCACCTGTTCGCCGGCGACTACCGACTGGTGTGGTGGATCGACGCGGAGCGCCCGGAGCTGATCGCGGAACAGTTGTCGGCATTGGCGTCGGCCGCGAACTGGGCCGCCGAGGGCGCGTCGGTGGCGGCCGGGGTGCGAGCGGTCCGTGACCGGTTGCGGGGCACGCCCCGCTGGTTGCTGGTCTTCGACAACGCCGAGCTGGCGGAGCACATCGCCGAGTGGCTGCCCGACGGCCCCGGCCACGTGATCATCACGTCCCGGGGCGGTGGCTTCCGGGAGCTGGCGATACCGGTGGAGATCGACGTGTTCGCCCGCGCCGAGTCGGTCGCGCTGTTGCGGACCCATCTGCCGCACCTGGCCGGGGCCGACGCCGACAAACTGGCCGGTACGTTGGGAGACCTGCCGCTGGCGCTGGCCCAGGCCGCCGGCCTGATGAGCCAGACCCGCATGCCCGTGGCGGACTATCTCGCGGAGCTGTCGGGCCAAGCGTCGGAGTTGCTGAGCAGGAACAAGCCGCTGGCCTACCCGGTACCGCTGGCGGCCGCAATCGAACTCTCCGTCGAGCGACTCGCCAGGGAGGATCCGGCCGCGGTGGCGCTGCTGCACCTGTGCGCGTCGCTGGCTCCGGAACCGATCCCGCTGACCTGGTTCACCACGGCCCCGGCCGACGCCCTCGGCGAGCCGCTGGCCACCGTGGCCGCCGCCCGGATGGCGTTCCGAGACACGCTCGGGCGGCTGGTCCGGTTCGGGCTGGCCCGGGTCACCGAAGAGACGCTGCAACTGCACCGGCTCACGCAGGCCGTGCTGCGCGACGGGCGCACACCTGAGCAGCGGTTGCGGGATCGCAACCGGGCCGAGCAACTGATTGCAGCGGCCAAGCCGAACGACAACGGCAGCGACCCCGCGTCGTGGCCCGCATGGGCCACGCTCCTGCCGCACCTGCTGATGCTCGATCCCGCCACCGCGACCCAACGGTTGCGGCCGGCGGCCTGTAACGCGATCTGGTACGTGCTGATGCGGGGCGAGTACAGAACCGCGCTGCCGCTCGCACAGACCTGGCATCAGCACTGGCAAGCCAACTCTTCGTCAGATGACGACGATGTCCTGTGGATCGCCAACAATCTCGCTTCGGCGTACAGACTCCTCGGCGACGATCAGCGGGCCTGTGAGCTCAACGAAGACATCCTTGCTCGACGACGGCGAATCCTTGGCGACGACCACCGCGACACCCTGGCGTCTGCCAATAACCTCGCTGGCAACCTTCGCGGACTAGGCGATCACGAACAGGCCCGCCAACTCGACGAAGACACCCTCGCCCGACGACGGCGCATCCTCGGCGACGACCACCCCGACACCCTGACCTCGGCCAACAACCTCGCCGTCGAGCTCTACGAGCTGGGCCAGTACGAATCGAGCCGCCAACTCGACGAGGAAACTCTCGATCGACGACGGCGCATCCTCGGCGCCGACCACCCCGACACCTTGACCTCGGCCAGCAATCTCGCCGTCGACCTCTACGAACTGGACCAGCACGAACGGGCCCGCCAGCTCGAAGAGGACACCCTCGCCCGACGACGGCGCATCCTCGGCGCCGACCACCCCGACACCTTGACCTCGGCCAGCAATCTCGCCATCGGCCTCCGCGTACTCGGTAAGCACGAACAGGCCCGCCAACTCGAAGAGGACACCCTCGCCCGACGACGGCGCGTCCTCGGCGCCGACCACCCCGACACCCTGAAGTTGGCCGACCGTCTCGCGCTCGGCGGAGACTAACGTGCGTAGTGCAGGATCACGTCGTGGATGTGCTTGGTCTTGTCGACCCCGCGCACCTCGATCTCGTACGTGTGCGTGCCGACGTGCACCGCGATCTTCCCCGTGCTGAAGAAGTTTCCCGCGAACGACCGGTCGCTCACCAGCGACACCGCGCTCACCTTCGAGTACGGGATCGACGTGATCGCCAGGTTCCGGCCGGCGAACGACTTGTCCTGCAGGATCACCCGGCGGTCGGTGAGCCCGATGAACCCCGTTCCGATGCCGACGGCATCGTAGACGGCGATGATCGTCTCGCCCTGAAGCAGGCCGTTCTGGATCTGCTGAAGCTGGTCCCTACGGTCGTGGGGAATGGTGTTCGCCATGCCACCAGCGTAAGCCGATCAAGCTAGAGCGCCGGGGGCGTGAGCGGCGGCACCGCGGTCTCCAGCGCGGCGGCCACCCGGTACATCCGGTCGTCGGCCAGGGTCGGCGCCATCACCTGCAGACCCACCGGCAGACCCGACGACAGGCCGGCCGGCACGGAGATCGCCGGCCCGCCGTACAGGTTCGACGGGATCGTGAACAGGTCGGCCAGGTACATCTGGTACGGGTCGGCCGTGCGGGCGCCCAACTCGAACGCCACGAACGGCGTCGTCGGCGAGACCAGCACGTCGACCTGGTCGAAGGCGGCCGCGAAGTCGCGGCTGATCAGCGTGCGGACCTTCTGCGCCTGGCCGTAGTACGCGTCGTAGTAGCCGCTGGAGAGCGCGTAGGTGCCGATCATGATGCGGCGCTTCACCTCGGCGCCGAAGCCGGCCTCGCGCGTCAGCGACATGACCTCCTCCAGCGACCGCTGGCCGTCGTCGCCGACGCGGAGGCCGTAGCGCACACCGTCGAAGCGGGCCAGGTTCGAGGAGCACTCGCTCGGCGCGATGAGGTAGTACGCCGGCAGCGCGTACTGGAAGTGCGGGCACGACACCTCGACCACCTCGGCGCCGAGCTTCACCAGCGTCTCGAGGCTGTCGCGGAACACCGCCATGACGCCCGGTTCGGCGCCCTCGCCGGCGAACTCGCGGACGACGCCCAGCTTCACGCCGGTGAGGTCGCCGGTGGCGCCCAGCCGGGCGGCGCCGACCACGTCGGGCACGGTGGCCGGGATCGACGTGGAGTCGCGCGGATCGTGGCCGGCGATCACCGCGTGCAGCAGCGCCGCGTCCTCAACGGTGCGGGCGCACGGACCGGGCGTGTCGAGCGACGACGAGAACGCGATCAGCCCGTACCGCGACGTTCCGCCGTACGTGGGCTTGGCGCCGACGGTGCCGGTGACGGCGCCGGGCTGCCGGATCGAGCCGCCGGTGTCGGTACCGACCGCCAGCGGCGCCTCGTACGCGGCCAGGGACGCCGACGAGCCGCCACCCGAGCCGCCGGGGATGCGGGTGAGGTCCCACGGGTTGAAGGTGGGGCCGTAGGCGGAGTACTCGGTGGACGAGCCCATCGCGAACTCGTCCATGTTGGTCTTGCCCAGCATCACCAGGCCCGCGTCCTTCATGCGGGACACGATCGTGGCGTCGTAGGGCGGCTTCCAGCCTTCGAGGATCTTCGAGCCGGCCGTGGACGGCACGCCCTTCGTGGTGACCACGTCTTTCACCGCCACCGGCACGCCGGCCAGCGGCCCGAGCGGCTCGCCCGCGGCCCGCGCGGCGTCGACCTTCGCGGCCGCGGCCAGCGCGCCCTCGGTGTCGACGTGCAGGAACGCGTGCACCCGCCCGTCGACGGCGGCGATGCGGTCGAGGTGGGCGCGGGCCACGTCGACGGCGGAGATCTCACCGTCGGCGATCGACTTCGCGATGCCCGCCGCGGTCATTCTCGTAACGTCACTCACGGCTCTACGCCTCTTCTTCCAGGATCCGGGGGACGCGGAAGCGCTGCTCGGCCACGTCGGGCGCCATGGCGAGCGCCTCCTCCGACGACAGGCCGGGCACGACGACGTCGTCGCGGAACACGTTGGTGAGCGGCACCGAGTGGGAGGTGGGCGGGATGTCGTCGGCGGCCACCTCGCCGACCCGCGCGACCGACTGCAGGATCACGTCGAGCTGGCCGGCGAACATGTCGAGTTCGTCGGGCGTGACGGCGAGGCGCGACAGGCGCGCCAGATGCGCCACCTCGTCGCGGGAGATCGCGGCCATGACGGCTCCTCACTTGTGATCCGCGCCGAACCGGCGCACCGACCGAGTCTATTTGCCCCCGGCGGGCGGCTGTTCCCCACCCCGACCGAGGTCGTCCAACACCGTGACCAGCAGCGTGCCGAGTGTTTCCAGCTCGGCCGGCGCCAACGCCCGGAACCACGACGCCACGGCCGCATGGTCGCCGGCGTCACGCTCGCGCCAGTATCGGGCGTTGGCCGCCGTGGCCACCAGCCGTTTCCGGCGCCGGTCGACCGGATCGGGCTCGACCGTGAGAAGTCCCTTCCGTTCCAGCGCCGCCACCAGTTGAGCGGCGTTCTGGTGGGTGGTGCCGAGCGCGTTGGCCGCCGCGCCCAGGGGCGGCGAGTCGAGCGCGATCACGGCCGTGAGCAGCGCGGCCTGCTGGGTGGTGAGCCCGTCGGCGCGCAACCGGTCGTCCATGAGGTAACGCAGGCGCTGGGCGAGCAGGAGCACGGCCCGGAACGCGCGCACCGCCGGGGTGACCGGCGCGCCGGGGTCGAGACCGTAGACGTCGGAAGACATAGGCAATATATTACCTAACTGTGATCGCCCTGCTGGCACAGTGCGCGTACCTGTCCGAGACGTCGCGCATGATCGAGGTGTACCGGGCCCTGACCGCCCGTGGCGCCACCGTCCGGGTCGCCACCCACGGCGGCGTCCATCGGAACCTGCTCACCGCCGCGGGCATCCCGCACGAGGTGATCGGCCCACCGATGAGCGACGAACGCGGCGCCCGCTTCGTCGCCGACGCGCTCGGGCTGGGCAACGTGCGGCAGAGCATGTACTCCGACGCGGAACTGCGCGCCTACGTGCTCGCCGAGGCCGCGTGGTTGAAGAAATACGACGCTCGATGCGTGGTGACCGGGTTCCTCCTCACCGCCCAGCTCTCCAGCCGCCTCGCCGGCATCCCGCTCGTCACCACGCACACCGGTAGCTGGGTGCCGCCGGTGTGGGAGAACGGCCTGCTGCCCGCCGACCCGCCCGTCCCTGCCATGCGCCTGATCCCGGCACTGCTGCGGCGCCGGCTCATCAACGCCGCACCGAACCGCGTCCGGTACTACACGGCCGGTTTCAACCGCGTCGCCGACGACCTCGGCGTGGAGCGGATCCCCAGCCTCGCCGCGCTGGTGCTCGGCGACCTGACGCTCGTCACCGAGATCCCCGAGGTGCTGGGCGTCCCGGCGGAGGACATGGCCGCCTGGCGGGGCAGCCGCGGCTACCGTCCGGGCACCCGGCTCGCCTACAGCGGCCCGCTCTACGCGAAGCTCGACGTGCCGATCCCGCCCCACGTCGAGGAGTTCCTCGACCAACCCGGCCCGATCGTGTACGTGGCCCTCACGTCCTCGTCGCCCGGGCTGGTCCGGGCCGTCGCCGCCGAGGCCGGCAAGGCCGCGCGGGTCCTGGTCGCGGGGACGGTCCATGCCATCGGTGACCTCCACAGTGGACGGACGTGCGTCGCCGGCGTGTTGCCGAGCCACCTCGTGATGCCCCGGGTGGACCTGGCGATCACCACCGCCGGACAGGGCAGCGTGCAAACGGCGATGGCCGCGGGAACACCGCTGCTCGCGGTCCCCCTGCAGCCGGAACAGACGCTCAACGCCGTCCTCGTGGAAAGACTGGGCGCGGCCCGGCGCCTGCCGCCGGCCGCGACCACCAAGGCGGCCGCCCTCGTTCGGAAAATGCTCGGTGACGACGGATACCGCCTCGCCGCGAAGCGCGTGAAGGGCTGGTACGACGCGGTCGACGGGCCGGCCCGGGCCGCGGACCACATCCTGGCCCTGGCCGGTGCGTCGATGCCTTGAGCTACGACAGCGTCTCCGCCGCGCACGACCTCGACGCCCTGCGGGCCGTCCTCGGCGAGCGGACGCTCACGTTCCACGGCAGTTCGTACGGCACGCTCCTCGGCGGACTGTATGCGGAGCGGTTCCCGCACCGGGTGCGCGCGATCGTCCTGGAGAGCGCGGGCGGTGGTCGACCGCTACCTGATCGACCTGACCGTGCCCGCCCCCGGCACCACCTGCCCGCCGGTTACTCCGTAACCGGTTGTGCCACTGCCTTCGCCGCCTCCGGGCCCTCAGCGAGGAGAACCTTCAACCCCTCCTCGTCGAGGACCGGCACCTTCAACGAGACGGCCTTGTCGTACTTGGAACCGGGCGAGTCGCCGACGACGACAAAACCGGTCTTCTTCGACACCGAACCGCTGACCTTGCCGCCGAGCTCCTCGATCTCCTCGGTCGCCCGGTCTCGCGAGTAGGTGGGCAGCGTGCCGGTGACCACGACGGTGACCCCTTCGAGGAGGCGCGGACCGGTATCGACCCGCTCCTCGGCCATCCGCACGCCGGCCGCCTTCCACTTGCCGACGATGTCGCGGTGCCACTGCACCGCGAACCACTCCTTGAGCGACTTCGCGATCGTCGGGCCGACCGCGTCGGCGTTCGCCAGTTCCTCCTCGGTGGCCTGGTCGATCGCGTCGATCGAGCCGAACCGCTGCGCCAGCGTGCGACCGGCCTTCGGCCCGACGTGCCGGATCGAGAACGCGACGATGACCCGCCACAGCGCACGTTCCTTCGCCTCGGCGAGGCTCGCGAGGAACTTGGTGGCGTTGCTGCCCAGCGACCCGTCCTTGTTCACGAAGAACGGCGACGCCGCGAGCTTCTCCGCGTCGAGGCCGAAGAGATCGCCCTCGTCGAAGATGACCTTGTCGTCGAGCAGCGCCTGCGCCGCCTTGTAGCCGAGGATCTCGATGTCGAGCACGTTGCGGCCGCCGATGAAGCTCAACCGTTCCACCCGCTGCCCCGGGCAGTGCTGATGGTTCGGGCAGCGCAGGTCGATGTCGTTCTCCTTCTCGGGAGCGATCGCCGTGCCGCACGACGGGCAGTTCGGCGTCATCACGAACGGCCGCTCCTCGCCCGTGCGCTTGTCGACCACCGGGCTCACGATCTCGGGAATGACGTCGCCCGCCTTGCGCAGCACCACCGTGTCGCCGATGAGCACACCCTTGCGGGCGACCTCCTGCGGGTTGTGCAGCGTGGCGAACGTGACGGTGGAACCGGCCACCCGCACCGGTTCCAGCACCGCGTACGGCGTGACGCGGCCGGTGCGCCCGACGTTGACCTCGATGCCGAGCAGCTTGGTGGTGACCTCTTCCGGCGGGTACTTGAACGCGATCGCCCACCGCGGCGCCCGGCTGGTGGACCCGAGCCGGCGCTGGATGGCGGTTTCGTCGACCTTCACCACCACGCCGTCGATCTCGTGCTCGATCGAGTGCCGGCGCTTGGCGTACTCGGCGATGTACTCGCGTACGCCGTCGAGCCCGTCGACGACCTGCCACCGCTCCGAGGTGGGCAGGCCCCACGACTTCATCGCCGTGTACGCCTCGGACTGGCGCTTCGGCTCGAACCCTTTCCGCGCACCGATTCCGTGCACCAGCAGGCGCAGCTTGCGGGTGGCCGTGATGCGCGGGTCCTTCTGGCGCAGGCTGCCGGCGGCGGCGTTGCGCGGGTTGGCGAACGGCGCCTTCTCCTGTGCCACCAGCGACTCGTTGAGCTCCGTGAACGCCTCGACCGGGAAGTAGATCTCGCCGCGGACCTCGAGCAGCGCGGGAACGTCGTCGCCGGTGAGGCGCTCGGGCACGTCGGAGATCGTGCGGACATTCGGCGTGACGTCTTCACCGGTGCGCCCGTCGCCCCGGGTGGCGGCCTTGACCAGGCGGCCGTTCTCGTACGTGAGGTTGATGGCGAGACCGTCGATCTTCAACTCGCACAGGTACTTCGGCGCGCTGCCGGCGTCGCGCTCGACCCGCTCGGCCCAGGTGCTCAGCTCGTCGTCGGTGAACGCGTTGTCGAGACTCATCATGCGCTCGGCGTGCGCCACCGGCGTGAACAGCGCCGAATAGGCGTAGCCGACCCGCTGGGTGGGCGAATCGGGCGTGCGCAGCGCCGGGTACTCGTCTTCGATGCCCTGCAGTTCGCGGATCAACAGGTCGTACTCGCCGTCGCTGATCACCGGCGCGTCGAGCACGTGGTAGCGGTACTGGTTATCGTCGATCTCCTCGGCGAGCGCCTTGGCGCGCTCGCGAACCTCGGGCGGCGGATCACCGCCCGCGGCCGCCTTCTGCTCAGCCGTTACCGCGCCAGCACCCGGTACCGCTTCTTCGCTCATGCCGGCTCCCCACTCCGTGGTGAGCCGCCCTGACCGGGAGCACTCTGCTTGATTGTGCCCTCGCTTCGCTCGGTCACGAGTTTGCCTCCAAACGGCCGTCGACCAGGCAAACTCTAGCGGTTGGGTACGACAGAACCGGCGCCGGCAACGCCCGCTTTCAGTCCGTGGTGAGCCGGTCGCTGTGCTTCTCGAACCCGATGTACAGCCGCGCGCCCGCGTTGGCGCCCAGCGCCTGCATCGCGTCGAGCTCGCGCACCCGCAGCAGCGCCGGGTGCTCGGCGTACGCGTTCGCCGCCGCCGCGAGCCGGTTCAGCGCGTCGACCTCGGCGTCGGCCCGGATGCGGGACGCCTCGGCGTCGGCCTCGGCCGCGATCCGCGTCGCCGCGCGCTTCGCCTCCGCCTCGACCCGCGCCGCGTCGGCCCGCGACGCCGCCTCCAGGCCCTCCCGCTCGGCCTTCGTGCGCGCCTCGACGAGGTGCGCCTCGGCCAGCCGCTGCGCGGCCAGCACGCGGTTCATGATGTCCTGCAGGTTGCCCGGGAACACGATGTCCTTGACGTCGGCCCGCAGGATCTCGACGCCGTAGCCGGTGGCGATCGTCTCGACGTCGCGCAGGATGTCTTCGCTGAGCTGGTTGCGG
The DNA here is from genome assembly GCF_016863635.1 of Virgisporangium aurantiacum. Classification (GTDB taxonomy): domain Bacteria; phylum Actinomycetota; class Actinomycetes; order Mycobacteriales; family Micromonosporaceae; genus Virgisporangium; species Virgisporangium aurantiacum. The sequence continues at coordinate 160,637 of NZ_BOPG01000004.1, forward strand.
TTGGTGAGGATCGCCTCGAGCGTCATCGTGGCGAGCGACCGCCGCGCGGCCAGCTGGACGTCGCTGTAGAGCCGGTCCTCGTAACCGGCGACGCGCTCGACCGCCGCCGCCGGATCGACCACCCGGTACTGGGTGATGATGCTGACCCGCAGGGCGACCTTGTCGGCCGTGAGAATCTCCTGGCCCTTGATGAGCAGCTCGCGCTCGCGCATGTCGACCAGCACGACCTCGACCTTGGGCCGCCGGCGGCCGAACGCCGACGGACGCGGAAGCTCGTAGCGGCCCGGCTCCAGGACCTTCTCGAGCCGGCCGTCGACGTAGCGCAGCCCACGGTGCGTGCTGCGAACGGTGACTTCGTATGCCGTGGACATGGTTCACCTCTTTACGAAAGAAAGGGTGGCCCCGTAACGATTCCGATGTGAAGGATCGGTCGCCAGGATGGCAATGGACCAGCAAGGTTTGATCGCCAGTGCGTCCACTGTGGAGGCGCTTGCTTCTGAAGCCGCCGGGGCCGGATCTAAGATCGCAGCTGGGTTGCCGGTGCCGCAACGCGATTTCCCGGCGGGCCGGGAGCAGCGGCAGCCCGCAGACCGAGATCCACCATCTCGATGAGCCGGTCGAACGAACGGTCGACGTCCTGCGGCAGGCCGAACCCACCGGCGATCTCCAACGTCACGAAACCGTGCACCGCGCTGCGGACCGCGCGGGTGGCGTCGATCAGGTCGTCGCCGTCGAGACCGTACCCGCGCAGCACGGCATACGACACACCCACCGCCTTCTCCCCGGCCGCCACGTGCGCGGGATCGGCCGGGTCGGGCACCCGCTGCGCGGCCGGATACCGTCCGGGATGGCGTTTCGCGTACGCCCGCTGCGCGGAGGCCATGGCCCGCAAGGCGTCCGCGCCGGCGCGGCCGGCCGCCGCGGTCGTCAGCTCCTCGGCCAGTTCGGCGGTGACGAGCGCGGAGACCTTCTGCAGCAACGCGTCGAGCCCGGACACGTGCTTGTAGAGGCTGGGCAGCGCGACGCCGAACCGCTTGGCCACCATCGCGAGCGTCAGCTTCTCCAGCCCGACCTCGTCGGCGGCCTCGGCCGCACCGGCCACCACCACGGCGGTGGACAGGCCGGCCCTAGGCACGCGCGGTGACCTTGCCGACGAACGCCACGACCGCCGGCCCGACCGTCTCCGGGTACTCGGCCATCGGGTAGTGACCGGCGTCCGGCACCAGCAGCAGTTCGCCGTCGAGCGTGTCGGCCAGCCAGTTGGCCTCGGCCACCGGGTCCTTCCAGTCGGGGTCCTTCTCGCCCATGACCACCAGCGTGGGAACGCCACGGACCCGGTCGACCACCGCGGCCGACTCGCCGTGCCCCGCGAACGCGGTGCGCTTGAACGCCGTCCACGCGCCCGGCCGCGCCTGGCTGCGCCCGATGCGCTCGATGTGCTCCGCCAGGTCGGCCGGCGGCCGGCCCGGGTAGAACTTCTTGTAGTACGACCGCCAGAAGGCCGGGCCCCACGGCTTCAGAAACGCCAGCTTGACCATCAGGGCGGCGAATCCGCTGGGTCCGCCGCGCACGAACGGCCCCAGCAGCACGAACCCGGTGACCGCCGCGGGCCGCTCGGTGGCCGCGAGTACGGCGGTGGCCGCACCCATCGAGCTGCCGAGCACCACGGCCGGCCCACCCAGATGGTCGATCAACGCGAGCAGATCGCGGGCCGCCGACGGGTCGTCGTACGTGGTGAACGTGGTGTCGCTCTCCCCGTGTCCCCGAAGATCCATGACGGCCACCCGGTAACCGGCCGCCACCAGGGCCGGCGCGGTGTTCCGGAAGACCTGCCGCACGTCACCCATCCCGGGGACGCACACCACCAACGGACCGTCCCCGGCAACCTCGTACGCGATCCGCCCACCGTCGACGCTCAAGTAGCTAGTAGTCATAGCCAAAAAGCTAACACCATTAGCCGACGGGCGCAAGCGTGGGTCAGGCGTTGGCGTCGTCCAACAGGCGGCGGGCGGCGTCGCGACACGCGGCCAGGAGGGCACGGGCCGCACCCTGGGTGGCGCCGGCCAGGCCGCACGAGGGTGCGACCGCGACCCGCTCGGCCGCCTGGGCGGCGGGGAAGCCGAGCTTGCGCCACAGCTCACGCACCCGCTGGGCGATCTCGGCCGACGCCGGTGCCGGCTCGCGCGGGTCGGCGGCGCCGGCCACCAGCGCCACGCCGGCGTCGAGCGTCTCGCCGAGGGCATCAAGATCGGTGACGAGGGCCAGGTCGATCGCGACGGCGGCGGCCCCGGCCTCCCGCAGCAGAGCCAACGGGACGTCGTGAGCGCAGCAGTGGATCACCACGGGCACCCCGGCGGCGGCGACCACCTCGGCCAGCGCCACCCGGGCGGTCGACGTGTCGACGTGCCGGTACGTGTGCAGCCCGCTGTCGGTCGCGATCCGGCCGGCCAGCACCGCCGGCAGCGACGGCTCGTCGACCTGCAGCAGCAGCCGGGCCCGCGGCAGCCGGGCGGCGACGTCGGCGACGTGCCGGCGCACGCCGTCGGCCAGCGACTCGGCGATCTCGCGGGCGGCGCCGTGATCGCGCAGCGCCCGGCCGCCGAGCGGCAGTTCCAGCGACGCGGCGAGTGTCCATGGGCCGACGACCTGCAGCTTGATCACGCCGTCGTACTCCGCCGCCTGCTCGTGCAGGGCGTCGAGGTCGCGTTGCCAGAACTCGCGGGCCACCCGCAGGTCGCGGCCGGGCCGGCCGGTGAGCTTCCAGCGGCCGGCGTAGACCTCGACCGGCAGTTCGGTGAGCAGCGCGGCACCCCGGCCAATGATGTCGGCACCGGCGCCGCGGGCCGGGAGTTCGGGCAGGAACGGCAGGTCGGGCAGCTCGCCCAGCACGAACTTCAACGCCTCGGCCGGATCGGTGCCGGGCAGCGACCCGATGCCGGTGGCGGCACCGGCGGGCCACAGAGTTTCAGTCACGCGGCAACGTTAGCCCCGACCGTGGACGCGATCGTGGCCGAACCCAGCACGATGTCGCCGGCCGGGTCGGGCCGGTAGGCCACCACCGCCTGGCCCGGTGCGATGCCGCGGGCCGGCTCGCGCAGCCGGGCCGTCAACGTTCCGCCGGCGACCGTCACCGACGCGTCGGTGGGCGTGCCGTGTGCCCGCAACTGGACCTGGCACGAAACCTCGGGCGGGCCGGTGAGCCAGATCGCCCGCTCGCCGCGCACCTCGACCACGTCGAGCGCCTCGACCGGGCCCACGTTGACGGTGTTGGTGACCGGCGTGATCGACAGCACGTACCGGGGCCGCCCGTCGGGCGCCGGCCGGTTCAGGTGCAGCCCGCGCCGCTGGCCGACGGTGTACCCGTGTGCACCGCCGTGCTCGCCCAGGACATCGCCCGAGGCGGCGTCGACGATCGGGCCGGGCGCGGTGCCGAGCCGCTCGCCGAGGAAGCGCCGGGTGTCGCCGTCGGCGATGAAGCAGATGTCGTGGCTGTCGGGCTTGTCGGCGACCGTGAGCCCGCGCTCGGCCGCCTCCGCCCGCACGCCGGCCTTGGTGGTGTCGCCGAGCGGGAACACCGCGTGGGCCAACTGCGCGGGCGTGAGCACGGCGAGCACGTACGACTGGTCCTTGGCCAGGTCGACGCTGCGCCGCAGCAGCCCGTCGGCGCCGAGCCGCGCGTGGTGACCGGTGACGACCGCGTCGAACCCGAGCGCCAGCGCCTTGTCGAGCACCGCCGCGAACTTGATCTTCTCGTTGCAGCGCAGGCACGGGTTGGGCGTACGGCCGGCCGCGTACTCGGCCACGAAGTCGTCGACGACGTCTTCGTGGAACTCGTCGGCCAGGTCCCACACGTAGAACGGGATGCCGATGACGTCGGCGGCGCGACGCGCGTCGCGCGAGTCTTCGAGGGTGCAGCAACCCCGGGCACCGGACCGGTACGTCTGCGGGTTCCTGGCCAGCGCCAGGTGCACCCCGGTGACGTCGTGGCCGGCGTCGACCGCACGGGCGGCCGCCACCGCCGAGTCGACGCCGCCGGACATGGCAGCTAGCACCTTCACGTCGGCAAGGGTAGCCCAGGCGCTACGCGACGGACCTTCGCATTCTTCCCGCCACCACCAGCACCACCGCCCAGATCGCCAGCGGCACCATGGGCCACGGGCGGATCAGGTCGCCCTTGCGCAGCACCTCGACGCCCCAGATCGCGAACAACACCAGCGCGCCCGCGAGCCAGTACCGCCACCGCAGTGCCCAATCCATCCGACCACGATGACATATACAACCGACCGGCTGCCGGCGACCGTCTTGAGGGGGCGACGGAAGGGAGATAGTCATGGATGATCCGGAGGCGGAGTACACCGAGTACGTCCGCGGCCGGATTCCGGCCCTGCGCCGGCTGGCCTTCCTGCTCTGCGGCGACGAGCACCGCGCCGACGACCTCGTGCAGACGACGATCACCAACCTGTTCGTGCACTGGTCGAAGGCACAAGCCGCCAGCCACCTCAACAACTACGTCCGCACCATGCTGGTGCGGGCGTTCATCGACGAGCGCCGGCTGAAATGGGCGCGGGTGCGGCTGTTCGGGTCATTGCCCGAGCCGGAACCGGCGCCGGGGCACGAGGGCGTCGAAGACCGCGCGGTGCTGCGGGCGGCGCTCGCGAAGGTGCCGCGTCGGCAGCAGGCGGTGCTGGTGCTGCGGTTCCTGTGCGACCTGCCGGTCGACGAGGTCGCCGAGATTCTCAACTGTTCACCCGGAACGGTGAAGAGCCAGACCTCGTACGGGCTGGCCCGGCTCCGGAAATTGCTCGACGCACGACCGGTGACCCCGAAAGTGAGGCACTGATGCACCCCATCGACGACGACTCCGCCGTTGCCCTGCTCCGTCCGCTCGACGGCGAGCCTGCCACCGCGTCCACCATCGACATCGACCGCGCCGTGCGCGAGGGACGGCGGCGCCGGCGCCGCCGGACCGCGACCCGGTCGGTGGCGCTGGTCGCGGCGACCGGCCTGGTGATCGCCGGCGGCGCGACCGCGGTGACCACGCTGCGCGGCACCGGTTCCCCCACGCCCGACGCCAGTCAGGACGTCGCCGGACCGACCGCGAGCGCCTCCACCCCGCCGGTCCGCCGGCCGCCGATCGCGACCGCACCGGCGGCACCGCCGGCCCGGTGCGAACTCTCCAAGCTCCCGATGCCGGCCGGCACGGGCAAGGCCATCGTCACCGGCGCCGACCCCACCGGCCGGATCATCGTCGGCCGGTCCTACCTCGGCGACGGCGACAAGCAGGCGCTCATGTGGCGCGACGGGAAGGTGCAGAAGCTGCCCCTGATCGGCAGCGAACCGTCCCTGAACGATGTCACCACGGCCGGCACCGCGGTCGGCTTCGAGTACGGGCCGGGCGAGGAGGGGCAGTTCCCGGTGGTGTACCGCGACGGCACCGTGAAGCGGTTGGCGGGGGGCAAGGGCGAGGCCCGGGGCATCAACGAGGCCGGCGCGATCGCCGGGGTGCTCGGCGACGACCGGAGCTCCGCGCTGCCGGCACGCTGGGCCGGCCCGGACAGCCAGCCCGAGCGGCTGCCGCTGCCCGAGCGTTACAGCACCGGACGCGCACAGGACATCGACGAGGACGGCACCATCGTCGGCTACCTCGGTGACCAGCAGGCGCCCTACGTCTGGTTCCCGGACGGCGAGCACCGCCCGCTCCCCCTCCCGACGGTCGACGGCAAGACGGCGGACGGCGGCGACGTGACGGCCGTCCGCAACGGCTGGGCGATCGGCATGGTGCACGTCGGCTTCGATACGCGGGCGGTCCGGTGGAACGTGTACACCGGTGCGGCCACGGTGTTCCCGGAGTTCAACATCCGGGCCAGCGCCGTCAACGCGCGCGGGTGGGTGACCGGCCCCGCGCACGACGCGAGCGGGCTGCTCCGCACGGAGACGGGCACCGTCGCCCTGGCCGGGTTGCCGCAGAAGAACGGCGGGAACGTTCTCGGCGTGATCCCGAACACGCTCTCCGACGACGGCCGCACGATCGCCGGGCAGAGCGACGACAACACGGAGACGCTCCGCGCCGTCGTCTGGAAATGCACTTAGCGGGCGGCCTTCAGGGCGCCCGCGCGCCGGGCCCGTTCGGTTGCCGCCGGCAGCGCGGCCACCAACGCGTCGACGTCTTCCCGGGTCGACGTGTGGCCGAGCGAGAAGCGCAGCGACGAGCGGGCCCGGTCGGCGTCGGCGCCCATCGCCAGCAGCACGTGCGACGGCTGGGCCACGCCCGCCGAGCAGGCCGACCCGGTGGAGCAGGCGATGCCCTGCGCGTCGAGCAGCAGGAGCAGCGCGTCGCCCTCGCAGCCGGGGAACGAGAAATGCGCGTTGCCGGGCAGGCGGTCGCCGGCCGGGCCGTTGCGGATCGCGTCGGGCACCACTTCGAGCACCCGCTGCACCAGTTCGTCGCGCAGGCCGCCGACCCGCACCGCGTACTCCTGCTGGTTCTTCACCGCGGTCTCCACCGCGACCGCGAACGCCACGATGCCCGGCACGTCGAGCGTTCCCGAGCGCACGTCGCGTTCCTGGCCGCCGCCGTGCAGCAACGGCGTGCACTCGACGTCGCGCCCGAGCAGCAGCGCACCGACGCCCACCGGGCCGCCGAGCTTGTGACCGGTGAGCGTCAACGCGGCCACGCCCGCCGCGGCGAAGTGCACCGGCACCTGGCCGATCGCCTGCACCGCGTCGGTGTGCAGCGGCACGCCCGCCGCGGTTGCGGCAGCGGCCAGTTCGACCATCGGTTGCAGCGTGCCGACCTCGTTGTTGGCCCACATCACGCTCGCGACCGCGACGTCGCTACCGCCGGAGTCGCCGAGCGCCGCCGCGAACGTGTCGGGCGCCACCCGGCCGTTCCGGTCGACGGGCAGCCAGGTGATCTCGGCGCCCTCGTGCTCGGCCAGCCAGTGCGCGGTGTCGTGCACGGCATGGTGCTCGACGGCGCTCAGCACGACCCGGTTCCGCCCGGGTGACGCGGCCCGCCGCGCCCAGTAGATGCCCTTCACGGCCAGGTTGTCGGACTCGGTGCCGCCGCTGGTGAAAATCACCTCGGACGGGCGCGCGCCGATCGCCGCGGCGATGCGCTCCCGGGACTCCTCGACCCGCCGCCGCGCGTCGCGGCCCGCCGCGTGCAACGACGACGCATTTCCCACGGTGCCGGCGACCGTCGCGTACGCCGAAATGGACTCCGGCAGCATCGGGGTGGTGGCGGCGTGATCGAAGTAGACCATCGCGGGTAAGCGTATCCGCCGCGACGGCACCCCAGCCTCCCGGTCACTTGCTCATTCACGTCGTGGGCGCTGCGGTGATCACCACATTGTCCCGGTAGTGACCGGTTTCCCGGTCGAACGGGCCACCGCACGTGATCAGTGTCAGCCGCAGCCCTCCGTCGCGGGCGAAATACCGGTCGAGCGGGATCGCCGACTTCCGGTAGATCTCCCGGGCGACGACGGTGAACCGGACCGTCGCGCCGGCCGGATCGAGCACCTCGATCCGGTCACCGGTGTCGAGCTCGCGCAGCTTGAAGAACGCGCCCGCGCCCTGCTTCGCGCCGTCGACGTGACCGGCGATCACCACCGAACCGGCGGTCGCCGTCAGCCCCGGGCCGTACCGGTACCAGCCCACCTCGTCGACGCTGGGCGGCACGGCGAAGTCGTTGGTCGCCGGGTCGACCGCCACCGGGCCCACCCGCGCGTCGACGCCGATCGCCGGGATCCGCAGCCGGGCCGGCGGCACCTCGGCCGGCGCGGTGGGCAGCCCGCCGTCGGCCACCGGCACGCCCGGACCGGTGGACGACGGCGCGGCGGAAGCCAGTGCGGAGGCGGCCACGCTCCCCGCGTCCCCCGCCGGCCGGGACCGGCACGCAAGCGTGCCGGCCCCGACCAGAACGACCACTCCCACCGCCGCGGCGACGAGACCAGCCCTCATCGGCGCACCGCGACCGCACGACGCGACGCGTGCACGGATCCGCCGATCACCAGCAGCGCGCCGACCGCGAGCGCCACGTACAACCACACGCCGGGACCCGTGTCGGCCCGGCCACCCGTGCCACTGGGCACGCCACCCGGCGACGAGTGCAGGCCGCTGATCGTCTGCGCCACCACGTCGAGCGTCTTCTGGTCGGCCGAACCGATCGCGTAGACGATCGTCGCCGTGCCCTCCTTCAGGTTCAGCGAGGTCGGACCGAGCACCACCGTCGTCGTGCCGGTGAGCACCACGTCGGCCGAGACGGTGCCGGCGGCGACGTCGGCCTTGGCCTCGTTGGGGTTGGTGAGGTTACGGAACACCGGCTGCCCGCCGGCCCGCACGTCGACACCCGGCGCCGCCGCGGTGTGCCGGACCACCAACCGGGCCTTGCCGGCCGCCACCTTCGACGTGTCGTTGACGAACGGCGTGATCTTCGGCTGGCCGCCCGCGTCGAGGTGGGCGACGAGGGTGATGTTGGCGCCGTCGGGCACGTTCGCGTCGTCGACCTTGAGGATCGCGCTGCCGATCGGCTGACCCGGCGCGGTGAGCGCGATGTCGTACTGCCCCGGCGGCAGGTCGAGCGGTCCGGCGACCTGCTTCGGCTGGAAGTTCTGCAGGGTGCGGTTCCCGTTCACGTACACGTCGACGGGTGTGCCGGGGATGCCGTGCACCACCGAGACCTTCGCGTTGGCCGCGTGGGCCGGCGCGGCGATCGCGAGCCCGGCGCCGCTGGCGACCACGGCCAGACCGGCGGCGGCGAACAATCGTGCGAGATGCATGTGAAGCCTCCAACGTCATGGGACGAATTACGGCCGGTCCTTCGCCCGCCGACGGGGGTATCGGATGCACGCAGGGAAATTGCCCACACATCGCATCCACGGCCACCGGTGCCGTCGTAGTAAGCCCGAGGACCGCACGGTGGAGGGGGAAATGTCGCTACAGTCAGGCGTGACCCGGCGATGGCACCGCGCCGGATGAGCGCGCTCGGGGCCGCGCATCCGGATCACTCGCTGGCGGAGGCGTTCCGTGGCGGTGATCCCATGGCGCTGCGGCAGATCTACGACCGGTTCGGGAGCGCGGTCTTCCACCTGGCGCTGCGCACCCTCGGCACGGGCGCCGACGCCGAAGACGTCACCCAGACCACCTTCGTGGCCGCGTGGCAGGGCCGCGAGACGTTCGACCCCGACCGCGGCAGCCTGCTCGGCTGGCTCCTGGCCATCGCGCGGCGCAAGGTCGTCGACCGGTTGCGGGCCGCCGCCCGGGAGAACCGCGTCGAAGACGCCGTGCGCGCGCTGCCCGCGTCGCCGGATCCCAGCGGTGCCCCCGACCGGGTGGTCGACCGCCTGGTGATGGCCGACGAACTGGCGCAACTGCCGGCGGAACAGCGCCGGGTGCTGGAATTGGCCTTCTACGACGACCTGACCCACCCGCAGATCGCGGCGGTCACCGCGCTGCCGCTGGGCACCGTGAAGAGTCACATCCGCCGGGGCATGGCCCGGCTACGGCAGCGATTGGAGGTGGACGGTGGCGCATCTTGATGCGGAGACGTTGGTGCTCCTGGCACTCGGCGAAGCAGCACTCGGCGAGGCCGGCAGCGCGCACGCCGACCACCTCGACACCTGCGACACGTGCCGGGCGGAGGTCGCGGCGCTGCGGCGGGTGGCGACGATCGGCGCGGAGACGCAGGAGGTCCGCGAACTGCACCGGCCGCCCGACGTCGTGTGGGACCGGATCGCGGCCGCCACGAACGTCGGGTCCACCGTGGACGCCCCGGTCGAGGGCACCGTTCCCCCGGCGCGCCGGCGGCGGGGCGGCGTGCGCACCGCGTCACCGCGCCGTAGCGACCGCACGACGGGCCCGGCGGCCGGGCGTGGCCCCGGCCGGACCCGGCGCTGGGCCCTGATCGCCGCCACCGCCGTGCTGGCGCTCGTCGCCGGCGTGGCCGGCACGCTGGTGGCGACCCGCGACCGCGTCGTTCCGGACGCGACCTGCGGCACCGTGGTCGCCCGCGCCGACCTCGCCGCGCTGCCGCTGGCGCCGCCCGGTGCCACCGGCGAGGCCCGCGTGCTGTGCAACGGCCCCGACCGCCGGCTGCACCTGCACGTCGCCGGCCTGCCACTGCAGCCGGGCTACTACGAGGTGTGGCTGATCGACCCGGACTCGATGGAGATGACCGCGGTCGGCGTGCTCGGCGACGGCGGCGACGTGCTGCTGCCGCTCGCGTCGACCACGGATCTACGGAAGTACCGGCTGGTCGACATCTCGGCCGAGCAGTACGACAACAACCAGGCGCACTCGGGCGAGAGCCTGCTCCGGGGCCAGCTGACGACATAGCGAAAGGGCCGGCCCTGGCGGACCGGCCCTTTCGTGCTACTTGCGTTTCCGGATCTCTTCCATGGCCTGCGGCACGACCTTGAAGAGGTCGCCCACGACGCCGAAGTCGGCCAGTTCGAAGATGGGCGCCTCGCCGTCCTTGTTCACGGCGACGATCGTCTTCGAGGTCTGCATGCCGGCCCGGTGCTGGATGGCGCCGGAGATGCCGAGCGCCACGTACAGCTGCGGCGACACGGTCTTGCCGGTCTGGCCGACCTGGAACGCGTGCGGGTAGAAGCCGGAGTCGGTGGCCGCGCGGGACGCGCCCACGGCCCCGCCGAGCAGGTCGGCCAGCTCCTCGACCAGCTTGAAGTTGTCGGCGCTGCCGACACCGCGGCCACCGGAGACGACGATCGACGCCTCGGTGAGTTCCGGCCGGGAGCCCTTCTTCTCGGCGACCCGCTCGGTGACCGTCGCCAGCTTGTCGGCGTCGCCGAGGGTCACCGCCACGTTCTCGGTGACGGGCGAGACGCTGCTCTCGGCCGGCGTCGGCGTGAGCGAGTTCGGCCGCACCGCGACCAGCGGGATGCCCTTGGTGACCTTCGACTTGACGATCACCGCACCGGCGAACACGACCTGCGTGGTGGTGCCGTCCTCGGCGACGTCGACGGCGTCGACGAGCAGGCCGTTGTCGAGCTTGACGGCCAGCCGGCCGATGATCTCCTTGCCCTCCTGGGTGGACGCGACCAGCACCGCCGCCGGCTGCTTCGTCTTCACCAGGTCGGCGAGCACGGTGGCCTTCGGCGCCACGAGGTACTTCTCGACCTCGGGGTCGTCGACCACGTACACCTTGGCCGCGCCGTACTCCGCGAGCTTCGCGGTGTCGACGTCGCCGCCGAACACCACGGCACTCGGCTCGCCCAGCTTGCGGGCCAGCGTGAGCAGTTCCAGGCTCACCTTCTTGGGTGCGCCACCGGTCGCGTCAACGACGACGAGCACTTCAGCCATCTCTACGACCCCTCTCAGACGAACTTCTCGGTGGCCAGGTACTCGACCAGCTTCGCGCCGCCCTCGCCCTCGTCGATGACGGCGTTGCCGCCCTGACGCGGCGGACGCTTGCCGTGGTCGACCACGGTGCTGGTGGCACCGTCGAAGCCCACCTCGCCGGCCGCGACCCCGAGGTCGCTCAGCGACAGCGTGGTGACCGGCTTCTTCTTCGCGGCCATGATGCCCTTGAACGACGGGTACCGCGGGTCGTT
>NZ_BOPG01000005.1 GCF_016863635.1 Virgisporangium aurantiacum
TCCCACACGCTCACGATCGCGGGCGTCGACGCGGTGATCACCTCGTAGCCCTCGTCGGTCTGCCGCTCGGCGGTGAGGCTCGAACCGTCGACGGTGAGCTTGCGCACGCCGGTGACGGCGGCGATGCCCAGCCGCTCGGCCAGCATGTGCGCCATCACCTGGGTACGCGCGTCGGTGGACTCAGTACCGCAGAGCACCAGGTCGGCGCCCTGGGTCTCGATCGCCTTGGCGAGCACCTTGCTGGTGGCGACCGCGCAACTGCCGTGCAGCGCCGGGTCGACCACGTGGACGGCGGCGTCGGGGCCCATCGACAGGGCCTTGCGGACGGACTCGGTCGCGTGGTCGGGACCCATGGTCAGGATGACGACCTCGCCACCGTGCGCCTCCTTGATGCGCAACGCCTCCTCGATGGCGTACTCGTCCATCTCGTTGATCACGTTGTTGGCGGATGCCCGCTCGATGGTGTTGTCATCGGTACGCAGGCTGCGCTCCGCGCCAGAATCAGGCACCTGCTTCACAAGTACGACGATCTTCATGCTTGTGCGAAGCCCTCCCACCTAATGTTCGTTAAGTTTCGCGCCCAGATTACGGGACCCTCAGCTATGTTACCTACGAGTAGCTTACGGTCGGTCGGTGACACCGGTCACCGGTCCTCTACCCGACATCGCAACGCTACGTCATCATTGGCCTCATGCTCCGCTTGCTGCCGTTGCTACTGATCCTCGCTTTCACCCTGTACGCGTTGATCGACTGCCTGGCGCGCGACGAGGACGAGATCCGGGCCCTACCCAAGGTGATCTGGGTACTGATCATCCTGTTGTTCGCCCCGCTCGGCCCGATCGCCTGGTTCCTCGCCGGCCGGCCGCGTGGCGCGGCCGTGCGACGCGAGACCGGCGACTCCGACGAGATCGTCGGCGGCTACAGCCTGGGCAGCGGCTCCAGCGCCGGTCGCAACGGGCGCCCACTCGCACCGGACGACGACCCGGAGTTCCTCCGCCGCCTCGGCGAACAGCAGCGCGAACAGCAACGCCGCAAACCCAGCGACGAGACCGAAGAGCTTTAGAGCTCGACCACCGGCCACCCGTCGGGGAGTTCGAGGCGCAGCGCGTCGGCGTCGGGGGTGAGCAGCACGGCGCGCTGGCGCATCGCCTCGACCACGGCGTGGGCGCGGTTCAGGTCACCGGCCGTCGCGGCGATCCCGCCCAGCGCGAGCGCATCGTCGGCGTCGGGCGCCAGGACGCCGACGGCCGGCTGGCCGCACAACGCGTCGAGCAGGGCGACCTGCTCCTCGGAGGCGCGCCGGTACGCCTCGGCCAGGCTGATCAGCGGCAACGCCACCACGGTGTCGGTCTCCACGGCGCCGAACAGCAGCTGCCCCAGTTCCACGCTCGAGCCGTAGCGGAGCATCGCCGCCGCGTCGAGCACGTAACCGACCTGACTCACCGCCGGCGCCAGCGGGCCAACCGGGCGTCGGCCTGTTCGGCCAGCTCGGGCGTCACCGCGCCGTGGTCGTCGGTGATCCGGCGCAGCCCGGCCTCCTCGTCACCGTCACCGAACGTGATGCCGACGCGGTTGAGAAGGGCCAGGCTGCGCTCTCGTCGGATCTGGTGGCGCACCGCCTCGGCTACGAAACGTGAGACGTTGGGCTCAAGCGCGAGCCGCTCCGCGACGTCGTCCGGCAGCGAAACGGCGATCCGAACTGTCATACCCGAGAGGGTACGTGCGTAATACTTTTTAGGCCAGGTTCGCCGACCTCGGATACATGTCCGTCGGGTCGGTCAGCACGTTCACGAGGTACGGGACCCCCGACGCGAAGCCGCGGCGCAGCGCCGGCTCCAGTTCGCGCGCCACCGACACCGTCTCGCCGGCGCCGCCCATGGCCTTCACCACGTCGTCGTAACGGAGGCCGGGCTGCAGGTCGGCGGCCACGTCGTAGCCGTACAGCGCCTGCATCGGGTGCTTCTCCAGACCCCAGATGCCGTTGTTGCCGACCACGATCACCACCGGCAGGTTCTGCCGCACCAGCGACTCGACGTCCATGAGCGAGAACCCGGCCGCGCCGTCGCCCATCAGCACGCAGATCTGGCGGTCGGGATAGGTGACGCGGGCGCCCATCGCGTAGCCCATGCCGGTGCCGAGGCAGCCGTACGGGCCCGGGTCGAGCCAGGCGCCGGGCACGCCCGGCTCCAGGTACTTGCCGGCGTACGAGACGAAGTCGCCGCCGTCGCCGATGGTCACGGCGTCGGGGTCGAGCACCGCGCGCAGCGCGCCGTAGACGCGGCTGGGCTTGATCGGGTCGGTGTCGGCGGCGAGCGCGTCGACCTCCTTGGCCCGCGCGGCGTCCTCCACCTCGCGCAGCTTGGCGACCCAGTCCTCGTGCCGGGCGCTCTTCTGCGCCAGGCCGGTGAGGATCAGGCGCAGGTCGCCGACCGGCGACGCGGCCGTCTTGGCGTGGCCGGCCCGCTGCGACTCGGCGTCGACGATGTGGATCACCTGGGCCTCGCCGTAGTCGCCGAACCCGAGGCGGAAGTCGAGCGGGGTGCCCACCACGCACACCACGTCGGCACCGGTCAGCGCCGCCTTGCGGGCGCGCGCGAACGCCAGCGGGTGGCCGGGCGGGAGCGCACCGCGTCCCATGCCGTTGGCGAAGACCGGGACCTGGAGCGCCTCCGCGGCCTCGCGCAGCGCGGCGACCGCGTCTCCGGTGTAGACATCGGAGCCGGCGATGAAGATCGGGCGTTCCGCGCGGGCCAGCAGCGCCACGGCGCGGGCAAGCTCGTCGGGGTCGGGCTCCTGCGGGGTGACCACGTGAGCGGCGCCGATCACGGCCTCCGCCTTGTCGAAGATGACCTCCAGCGGCGCGTCGACGAACACCGGTCCCCGGTGCGGTGCGATCGCCGCGGCGACCGCGCGGTGGATCACCTCGGGCGTCTGCGCGGTCGACATGATGGTCTCGGCGTGCTTGGTGACCGGGCGCACGATCGGCAGGTGGTCGATCTCCTGCAGGCTGCCGGCGCCCCAGCGGAACTGCGGCGCCCGCCCGCCGATCACCACGACCGGCGAGCCGTTGAAGTGGGCGCTGGTGATGCCGGAGATCCCGTTGGTGACGCCGGGTCCGGCCGTCAGCGCGGCCACGGCCGGCCGCCGCTGCAACTTCGCCACGGCCTCGGCCGCGAACACCGCCGACTGCTCGTGCCGCACGTCGAGCAGCCGGACGCCGGTGGTGTGCAACGCGTCGTACAGCGGGAACAGATGCCCGCCGGAGAGCGTGAACACCTCGGTGACGCCGTACGCGCGAAGCGCGGCGAGCATCAGGTCACCGCCGTGCCCGTTGATAGTTTCCGCCATAAGCGAGCAGGTTACGGCAGCGGCCAGTCTCCGGCCGTGAACCGGTAGGCGACGATTCCGCAGACGACCGGCGTGAGGATCAGCAGCATCGTCACGAAGACGGTCTTCAGCACGCGACTGCCGCCACCCCTGCTCCGCGCGACCCGGGCCGGCTCGCCGTACG
Source organism: Virgisporangium aurantiacum (assembly GCF_016863635.1). Taxonomy (GTDB): domain Bacteria; phylum Actinomycetota; class Actinomycetes; order Mycobacteriales; family Micromonosporaceae; genus Virgisporangium; species Virgisporangium aurantiacum. The sequence continues at coordinate 3,512 of NZ_BOPG01000005.1, forward strand.
CGGGTTCGGCGTACGCCGACTCCCGGTAGGCCGGCTCGTACTGCTGCGGCTCGCGGTAGGTCGGGCGGCTCACGCCGGGCGGGTACACCGGGTTCGCCTGGTTCTGCCGGTAGCTGGGGTTCGCCGGGCGCGGCGGGGGTTGCCGAGGGGGCGGGGGTTGCTGCACCGGCGGGGGCTGCTGCACCGGGGGCGCCTGCTGGAGGGCCGGCCGCGGTTCGATGGTCGGCGGGTAGGGGCCGACCCGCTGGGTCGCTTCCGGATCGAGCGGCGGCGATCCGTACACGGCGCCGCCCGAGACGGGCCGCCCCGGCGGAGCGGAGACCGGCCCGGCCGCCAGGCCGGCACCCGACACCGGGGCACCGGGTGCCGGCGCCCCGGATGCGGGCGCACCCACCGGCGTTCCGTACGACGGCCCCGAGGTCGGCGGCGCGCCGTAGGCCGGCCCGGAGGTCGGTGGCGTTCCGTAGGCCGGCCCGGACACCGGTGGCGTTCCGTACGCGGGGCCGGAGGTCGGCGGCGTGCCGTACGCGGGGCCGGAGGTCGGCGGCGTGCCGTAGGCCGGGCCCGAGGTCGGCGGGGTGCCGTACGCGGCTCCCGACGCCGGTGCGCCGGCGAGGCTCGGATCCATCAGGTCACCGGACGGCGTGAGGATCCGCGGCATGATCCCGGTCGACGGCCCGGCCACCGGGCGCACCTGCTCCGGCGTGGTTCCGGTGCCGGCCAGCAGGCTGCCCTCGGCCACCACGAGTTCCGGTGAGTCGATCACCACCGGCGGCTCGCCCAGGGCCCGGTGCAGCAGCGTGCCCACCAGCGGCATCCGGCTCGACCCGCCGACCAGGAAGACCCCGGCGAGGCGACCCTCCGGCAGCTTCGCCCAGCGGATCACGCCCTGGGTGACCCGGACCGTCTGCTCGACGATGCCCTGTGCCAGCCCTTCGAGTTCCTCGCGCGTCAGGCGCACGTCGAAGCCGAGCATCGGCACGTTGACGTCGGCCGCCGGCTGGCGGCTCAGGCGCTCCTTGGCCACGCGCACGTCGTCCCAGAGCAGCCGCCGCGCCCGGCGCTCGTCCACTGTGGACGGACGCTCCAGCCGGGCCCAGCCCTCGGCATCGCGCTCGACGGCGATCTTCCTGATGAATCCGATGATCGCCTCGTCGACGTCGAGGCCGCCGATGTCGTCGCGGCCGTCGACCGCGAGCACCTCGAAACCGCCCGCGGTGCGCGCCACCACGCTGGCGTCGAACGTGCCGGCGCCGAAGTCGTGCACCACGACCACCGAGCCGACCGGCACCTGGTGGCCGAGCACCTGGGTGAAGTAGGTGGCCGCCGCCACCGGTTCCGGTACGAGCCGCACCGGACCAAGGCCGGCCGCCGCCGCCGCGTCTGAGAGGACCAGCCGCCGGGTGGCCCCCCAGGCGGCCGGGCAGGTGATGGTGACCTGCGGGGTCACCCCGTTGCCGACGGTGCGCCGGAACTCGTCGACCACCCGGGTCAGCACGGCCGCCAGCAACTCGACGACCGGCGCCTCGCGGTCGCCGAGCAGCACCGAACCCTCGTCGATACGGCGCTTCGGGTTCGGCTCGAACCGGGCCGGATCGAGCCGGGCGCTGTGCACCGCGTCGCGGCCGACGATGATCGGGCCCGACGGCTCGGCGTACACGGCCGACGGCAACAGCGGCGACCCGTCGAAGAGCAGGGTCCGGGCGCGGCCGTCGGGGCCGCGCATCACCGCGACGGTGTTCGACGTTCCCAGGTCGACACCGAGCTCCACCCCAGCCGCGGACATAGGAGCGAGTGTAGGCGTGAGCGCTAGTTGATCATCGACCGGTGAAGCCCGGCTTCCGCTTCTCGACGAACGCGTTCATGCCCTCGACCTTGTCGTCGGTGGCGAAGAGCGCCGCGAACAGCTGACTCTCCCAGGCCAGGCCGGACGCGAGGTCCATCTCCAGACCGCCGTCGATGGCCAGTTTCGCGGCGCGCAACGCCTGCGCCGGACCGGTGACGTACGGCGCGACCATCGCGCGGGCGGTTTCATAGACGTCGGTCGCGGAGACCACCTTGTCGACGAGCCCCATCTGCAGCGCCTCCGCGGCGCCGACGAACCGGCCGGACATGATGAGATCTTTCGCACGCGCCGGTCCCACCAACCGGGACAAGCGCTGCGTGCCGCCCGCGCCCGGAATGATGCCCAGGTTGATCTCGGGCTGGCCGAGCTGTGCGTCGTCGGCCGCGACCCGCCAGTCGCAGGTGAGGGCGAGCTCACAGCCACCGCCGAGCGCGTACCCGTTGATCGCCGCCACCACCGGCTTGGGCACCCGGGCCAGCGCGTCGAACGCGCCGGTGAGCGCGGAGGCCCGGCCCGCCATCTCGGCGTACCCCAGGCCGGCCATCTCCTTGATGTCGGCGCCGGCGGCGAACACCCGCTCACCGCCGTAGACGATCACCGCGCGCACGTCGTCGGCCGCGGAGGCGGCGATGGCGGCCTCGCGAAGCTCCTCCTGTACCTGACGGTTGAGCGCGTTCATCTTGGGCCGGTCCAATCGGATCGTCCCGATGCCCTCAGCTACCTCAAGCCGGACGAACTCGCCCACCCTTGCCTCCTTGGGGATATCGCGTGGAGCCTGAAGCGTAAGCCGGCAGATGCCCGTATGGTTCTCGCTCGGGAGTGGTGAGATGACCACCTTTTACCGCGACAACGCGGTGTACGTCGGTAGCGACGGGCTCCAGGTGGAGGACCAGGCCTACCGCCTGTCCGACCTGGAACTGGTTTGGCACCGGCGCGGCCCGAGGGGTGCGCCGGGCGTAGCCCTTATCGCCGGGCGGTTCCTCCTCATTTTCGCGGTTCTGGGCGGCATCGCCGCCGCCGGCGCGGCGATGCGCGGCATCGACTTCGAGAGCTACGACAGCGGCACGATCCTCGCCGGCGCCGTAGCCGGGGTGGTACTGGCCGGCACCATCGGCCTCTTCCTGGTGGAGGGGGTGATCACGCTGATCGAGCGCTCCTACGAAAAGGGCGGCGTCGAGCACCAGATCTGGGCCCGCCACTCGAACACGGACATCCTGCTCTTCGCCACCCGCGACAAGCTCAGGTTCGGCAAGATCTACCGCGCGTTGCAGCGCGCGATCGAGCACAGCGAGGCCGCCTAGGCGCGCGCCGCCCACCGCCCGTCCACCTGGGTCAGCTTCAGCGGGATGTTGAACGTCTTCGAGAGGTGGTCGGGGGTCAGCACGTCGTCGAGCAGGCCCTGTGCCACCACCTCGCCGTCGCGGAGCAGCAGCGCGTGGGTGAAACCGGGCGGGATCTCCTCGACGTGGTGGGTCACCAGCACGAGTGCCGGCGCGTCGGGGTCGAGCGCCAGGTCGCTGAGCCGGCGGACCAGGTCTTCACGGGCGCCGAGGTCGAGGCCGGCGGCCGGTTCGTCGAGCAGCAGGAGTTCCGGGTCGGTCATGAGGGCCCGCGCGATCAGCGTCCGCTTCCGCTCGCCCTCCGACAGCGTCCCGAACAGCCGCTCGGCCAGGTGCCCCACGCCGAACTGCTCCAGCAGCGCCCGGGCACGGGCGGCGTCGAGGTCGTCGTACTTCTCCCGGTAGCGGCCCACCACCGACCAGGACGCCGTGAGCACCACGTTGAACGCCGTCTCGTCGGGCGGCATGGTCTCGGCCAGGCCGGCGCTCGCCAACCCGATGCGGGTGCGCAGTTCGGCCAGGTCGACCCGGCCCAGCCGTTCGCCGAGCACGTGCACCTTGCCGCGGGTGGGGTGCATGCGGCCGGAGGCCAGGTTGAGCAGCGTGGTCTTGCCGGCGCCGTTCGGCCCGAGCACCACCCAGCGTTCGTCGAGTTCCACCTCCCACGAGATGTCGCGAATCAGGTGGTTGCCGCCGCGCGTGACGGTGGCCCGCTCGACGGTGATGACGGCGTCCGGGTTCACGGCGTCAATCCAACCATGTCGGCGGCGGGACAACCGGGAGGCCGAGGTCACTCTTGAACATGTTCAAGTCCGGGCGTAGCGTGGCCGGCAGAGAACTTGAACATGTTCAAGAACGGGGAGGACGGGAATGGACCCGAAACTCGCGATGTACCTGGGGTACCTGACGCTGAGCCTGGTGCTCACCGCCTGGGTGTCGCGCTCGCTCTACCGCAACGGACAGGTGTTCCTCGACGACGCACTGGGGAACGAACGGCTCGCGCTCTCCATCAACCATCTGCTGGTGGTCGGCTTCTGGCTGCTGAACGCGGGCTTCGTGGCCGTCGCCATCCGGGTCGAGGGGCAGGTGACGGACGCCACCGCCGCCGTCGAGACGCTGTCGATGAAGCTCGGCCTGGTGCTGCTGGTGCTCGGCGGGGTGCACCTGTTCAACATCTACGTGCTCAACCGGTTCCGCCGCCGGCGGATGCTGGAGAACGCGCCGCCGCCGGTGCAGCCGAGCATGTACCTGCCACCCAGTGGTGCGTGATGATCCGGCGGCTCACGGTCCTGTACGACGCCGCCTGCCCGATCTGTCGACAGGCCAGGTTGTGGCTGGGCAGGCAGCCTGCGCGCGTATCCCTTGATTTTGTCGAAGCCGGATCGCCGATGGCCCGGCGCCGGTACCCGGGCCTCGACCACCGCGCGACGCTGCGCGACATCACCGTGGTAGCCGACACGGGGGCGGTCTACGTCGGTGATGCCGCGTGGTTGACCTGCCTGTGGGCGTTGGACTCGTACCGCGCGCTCTCGTTCCGTCTCGCGCAGCGCGGCCTGCGCGGGGCGGCGCGGGAGATGGTCGCGATGGCGTCGGCGGCGCGGAACTGGCTCAAGGAAGATGACGGATGTGACACAACCGCCTGCGCAACGAGGTGAGCAAACCCGTCAGCTGATCATCGACACGGCGGTGCGGCTGTTCGGCGAGCAGGGCTACGAGAAGACGACGATGCGCGCCATCGCCACCGCGGCGGGGCTGGCGCCGAGCAACGCGTACTACTACTTCCCGTCGAAGGACCACCTGGTCCAGGAGTTCTACACGCGCATCCAGGTCGCGCACCGCGAGGCGGTGGCGCCGCACCTGGCCGTGCAGAGCGACTTCGGCACACGGCTGCACGCGGCGATGACCGCGGGGGTGACGGCGATGGAGCCGTACCACGCGTTCGCCGGGAAGTTCTTCCGCGTCGCGGCCGACCCGTCGTCGGCGTCGAACCCGTTCAGCGACGAGTCGGAGCCGGCGCGCACGATGAGCCAGGCGATCTTCCGCGACGTCGTCGGCGGGGCGACCACCACGATCGACCCGGAGCTGCGGGAGGTGCTTCCGGAGCTGCTGTGGCTCGCTCAGCTCGGGGTCACGCTGTTCTGGGTCTACGACCGGTCGCCCGGCCGTGGCCGGACAAAACTGCTGGTGGACCGCGCGGTGCCGCTGATCGACCGGATGGTCGGCCTGTCTCGCCTGCGGGTGCTGCGGCCCGCCGTGCGGGAGGCGCTCAGCCTGTACCGGGCGCTGCGGAACTGATCCGGTCGGCGACCTGGGTGCGCGAACTGACGCCGAGCTTGCTCAGGATGTTCGAGACGTGCACCGCCGCCGTACGGGGCGAGATGAACAGCCGCCGGGCCAGCTCGGCGTTCGTGAGGCCCTCCGCCAGCAGGTGGGCGACCTCCAGCTCCCGCGGGGTGAGCTGGGAGTCTCCGCCGACCGGGTGCTCCCGCGCGCCGAGCAGGTCGCGCAGTTCAGCCAGCTCGGCCACGCGCCAGCCGTCCCAGTTCTCCAGCAGCCGGGTGGCCGGGTCGAGCAGCGCCGCCGCCTCGTCGCGCCGACCGAGGGCGACCAGGCACCGGGCCGCGCCGACGTGCGCGGTGCCGCGGACGGCGGCCGGCAGGTCGTCGGCGAGCATCGCCCGCCGGTAGCCGTCCAGCGCCTCGGCCGGGTGCCGCTCGGCCTCCGTGAGCTGGGCCTCGACCAGGGTGCGCCAGTTCTCGGCGAAGCCACCCATGTTGGCGCTCAACGGACGCAGCCGCTCCGGTGCGATGCGCGCGAACAACCCGGCCGACACCAGGTCGTGCAGCATGTCGCCCCAGATCTTGCGGCCGTCGGCGGCGTTGAGGAGTTCGTCCAACGCCCGCTCGGCCGCGGCCTGATCGCCCTGCCGGCAGGCGACGTGGTACGCCAGCCCGAGGATGCCGGTGCGCCCCTTGCTGAACGCCGACATGCTCTCCATGAGGCGGACGCTGATCGACGCGGCGAGGTCGACGTCGCCGGCCTCCAGCGCCAGGCCGGCCCGGAACGCGCCGTGGTAGTCGTCGCCCTGGCTGGTGCGCAGCACGCCCTGGTCGCGCCGCCGGCCGTCGTCGATCGCGGCGATCGCCGCGGTGAGGTCGCCGTCGTGGATCGCCAGCGACGCCCGGCCCTGGAAGTAGGCGGCGACGGCGAGCGAGTCGAACCCGGCCTTCTCGGCCGCGATTCGCATGTGTTCGAGCAGGTCGCGCTGCTCGTCGGCGCTCAGCGGATAGGGCGTGCTGAGCAGATTGTTCAGCGCCCTCGCCTTCGCCAGCCACACGCCGGCCTTCTCCGCCTCGTCGGCCACCTCGCGCAGCAGCGCCCGGCCGGAGTCGACCTGCGCCGGGTCGTTGACCAGCGCCGAGCCCTTCTCCACCAGCGCGGTGACCCGGATGTCGGGCAGGCCCAGCCGGTCGGCCAGCTCGACGGCCTTGTCGGCCCAGCGCAGCGCCGGCTGCGTGAGGTCGCGCAGCATGAACGACTGGGCGATCGCCGCCATCGCGGCCGCCCGCTCCTCGTTGTCGGGCAGGTCCTGGATCGTCTCGCAGAGCCGGTCGATCAGCGACGACATCTCGTCGCGCCGGCCGCTCTCCCACGCGACCCGGGCCATCAGCCGCAGCGCGCCGGACCGCTCGCCGGTGTTGGTGGCGCAGCGCAGGCACATCTTGGCGTACCGGTGGGCGTCGTCGAGGAGACCGACCAACCAGGCGCTTCGCGCCGCGACGGCGAGCAGTTCCACGTCGTCGGGCACCTCGGCCAGGCCCATCTCGGCCAGCTGCAGCGCCTGGTACGTGGAGCCCATGCGCAGGTACTTCTCCACGCCCCGGCGCACCGCCGCGACCATGTCGTCGTACCGGCCGGCGCCCTTGGCGTGGTGGGCGATCAGCGCCACGTCGGAGTCGTCGGCCGCCGCGAGCGTCTCGTAGGCCAGCTCGTGCAGGCGGCGGCGCTGCCGGCCGAGCAGCTGCTCGGAGATCGCCTCGCGGGCCAGCGCGTGCCGGAACCCGAACTCGTCGTCGCCCAGCTCCACCAGCAGGCCGCGGCGCACCAGCTCGCGCAGCACCTCGATCAGGTCGTCTTCGGCCAGCCCGGTGACGACCGCCAGCAGGTCGAACGGCACCTTCCGGCCGAGCACCGCCGCCGCCTCGATCACGCGTTCCTGCGTGTGGTCGAGCTCGTCGAGCTGGCGGCGCAGGGTGTCGGCCAGGTTCCACGGCAGCGGGTCGACGCTGAGCTTGCGCAGGTCGAGCTCGCCGCCGCCGGCCGCCTTCACCAGCTCTTCGAGGAAGAACGGGTTGCCGCCGGTGCGGTTCTGCAGCGCGACCGCGGCCCGGTACGGCGGCCGCCGCCCGGTCATCGCGGTGAGCAGGGCACTGGTGTCGTCGAGGCTGAGGCGTTCCAGCCGCACGTAGGTGACCGGGTACCGCCGTTCGAGCCGGGTGAGCAGGTCGGCGGCGGGGTTCCGGCGGTCGACCTCGCCGGGCCGGTACGTGCCCACCAGCAGCCGCGAGCCGGGCAGGTCGCCGAGGCGCTCGAACAGCGCGACGCTCTCCGAGTCGGCCCAGTGCAGGTCTTCGAACACGACCACGTCGGGGTCGTTGGCCCGCACCGCGTCGAGGCCGGCGCGCAACCGCTCGACCGGCCCGACCGCCGGGTCGGCGATCGCCGCCTGCAGTTCGGCCGCGGCGCCCGGTGCGGCGCCGTCGAGCGCGTCGAGGAGAAGTTCGAAGGGACGCCCGAGAGCGCCCGGGTCGGCCTGCCCGATCAGCGTTCCGGATCGTGTCGCCATGCCCGAGATCAGCTCGTGCACCAGGCGGCTCTTGCCCACGCCCGGTTCACCGGCGATCAACGCGATTCCCGGCTGCGCGCCATCGCGCGCCGCATCGAGGAGGCCGCGCAGGCGCCTCAACTCGTCGGCACGACCGATCATCACGGGGCTGACACCACTGCGGCCGGCGCGCACGCGGCAAGACTACCGGCGCGGTGAGACATAAATAGCGATGTGACCGCGGAGCGGGTGGGCTCCACGGTCACATTCGTCTGCTGGCGGGTTTTCACGGGCCTCACACCTTGCGCTGCCTGCGGCTGCGCCTGGCGCGCTCCCGATCCTGGTCCCGGTTCCGGCGGAGGTGAGCCGCCTCACGCGGGCTCACCTCGTTCCACGACGCCTGCGTGATCCACGGCGTACCGAGCGGGCTGATGATCATGACTGTCCTCCGGCTAGTTCCTTCGTGGCTTTCCTTCCGGTGCCGACCACGCCCCGTGACGTGGCCGGCCCCGGCGTTCGCCTCCGCGCCGGCGGCCAGCGCGGGTGACTGACGAGCGTGACGCTCGAGCCGCCGAACTCGCCGAGCACGGTGGCCATACCGGCGCCCAGGAGTGGGCGCCGGTACGTGTGGCTCACTGGCCGTCCCGCCGCGTGGCGCGGCGGATCCGGTTGACGAAGCCCTGCTCCCGGGCCTCACGGCGGAGCTGGGACTGACGGTCGCGGACGAGTTCTCGGATGACTTCCGGGTGCGTGTTCATGCTCAATATGCTGCTCTTCGCAGCGCCCGGTCACATCGGCATCGACTGCGTATCTTCCCTGCTCAACACCTACGTACGCCCCCGGCTACGCATGCGTAGGGCACCTACGCATACGTACCCGGGGGCCGGGTCATTTCCGGAACATCGCGCGGATCGCGGCCAGCAGCAGGAGGACGCCGAGCACCGCGCCGACGAGCCGGACCGCGGGGATCTCGGTCCAGCTCTGCTCGGCCGCCAGGAACAGCATCGCTACACCCCCGCGGCCTGCAGGAACTTGCCGGCGAGCGGAACGGCCGTCGCGGCGCCGCCACCGCCGTTCTCGACGAACACCGCGAACGCGAGGTCGCCCTTGAAGCCGATGAACCAGGCGTGCGTCTTCGTCGGGTCGGCCGAGTCGAACTCCGCGGTGCCGGTCTTGCCGTAGAGCGGCGCGCCGGCCAGGCCCTTCAGCGCCACCCCGCTGCCCGAGGTGACCACCTCACGCATCATCGTGCGGAGCGGGTCGAGCGTCGTCGCCTTGAGTTCGGGTCCGTCGGGTGCCGGGCTCGCCGGTGCCGGGTCGGTGATGAGAACCGGCTGCTTCCAGCGTCCCCGCGCCACCGCCGCGGCGGCCGCGGCCATCGCGACCGGCGAGACCACCGTGGTGCCCTGGCCGAACGCGGCCGCGGCCTTCTCGGTGGCCGAGCCCCCGGTGGACACCTTGCCGGAGAACGTCTCGATGCCCAGGTCCCACTTCGCACCCAGGCCGAGCGCGGTGCCGGCGGTGGCCAGGCCGTTGTCGCCGAGTTTCGGCGCGAGCGCCACGAACGCCGTGTTGCACGACTTCGCGAACGCGGTGCGCCACGGCACCGTGCCGAGGGCGCCGAGGCCGTCGGAGTTCTTGAACGTGCGGCCCTCGACCACCGTCGTCGCCGGGCAGTCCACCGGGGTGTCGAGCGTGACCGCACCGGCTTCGAGCAGGCCGTACGTGGAGACCATCTTGAACGTGGAGCCGGGCGGCACCTGCGCGGTGAAGGCCAGGTTGAGGTTGCTGCCGCCGGGTCCGTTCGCGACCGCGACCACGGCGCCGTCGCTGACCCGCACCGCGACCAGCGCCGAGCGCCGGGCCTCCGCGGCGAGCGCGGCGTCGGCCGCGTTCTGGATCTTGACGTCGAGCGTGGTCTTCACGGGTTGGCCGGCCGCCGGCGCCGCCTCGAACAACACCTGCTCGCTCGCCTTGATGGTGACGCCCTGGCCGCCGCGCAGCCGGTCGTCGTACTTCTGCTGCAGACCCGACAGGCCGACCCGGTCGCCGGCTTTGTACTTGCCCGGGTTCTTGTCGAGGATCTCCTTGGTGACCTCGCCGGTCTGGCCGAGCACCGCCCGGGCGAACGCCGCGGTGGGCGCCAGCGGCTGCACCGCCTCCCGGAACACCGTGCCCTGCACGTTGCGCAGGTCGCTGCGGACCGTGTCGTAGACCTCCCGGCGCAGCGTGACGACCTCGATGAACGTCGTGGGGCTGGCCGCCGTCCGGATCCGCTCGGGCAGCGTGCTGAGGTCGACGTTGACGCCGATCTCGGTGAAGACCGACTTGAGGACGCCGATCAGCACGGTCTGGTCGGTGATCCGCTGCGGCTCGACCCCGACGACCACCACCGGCTTGTTGGTGACCAGCGGCTGGCCGGCGCCGTCGAGGACCGCGCCGCGGTCGGCCTGCGTGACCGTCGCCTCCAGGCTCGCGCCGGTGGGCAGGTTGGGGACGATCGTCTGCGGCGAGAACACCGGCAACCAGTCGTCGCCGCGCTTCACCAGGCGCACCGTCGTGTCGTAGGTCCAGGTGACGGCGTCGGTGACCGGCCAGGCCACGGTGACCGTGGCCCGGGCCGAGGTCTTCTTGATCTCGGGCTTCCCCTTGATCGTGACCTTCGGCCGCCGGGCGGCGAGGTCACCTTCAGTTTTCGTCAATTCTGTCTGCGCGGCGTCGCCGGTCAGCGCGCTGCCGTTGGAGTCGGCCAGCTTGCGTCCGCCCAGCTTGCCGGTCTGCCAGGCCGAGACGAACCCCTTCAGGGCCTGCTCCGCCGCATCGTCCTCGCCGCACGCGCTGAGCCCGCCGGTACCCAGCACCACCACGGCCAGCACGCCGATCAGCCTCTTGAAGGTCACGTCCCCCGCCTCTCCCCGGACTCATTGTCCGATACGCATCAACCGCGACGACCGTTCGGTTACGTGTGAGCCGGCGAGGGCACACCCTAGGCTGGTGCGCGAGGAAACCCACAGCGTGGTGGGCGAGGGGAGTGTGTGTGCCATGCGCAGTACGGGCCAGCAGGAGGAGGATGTCGCGGCAGCGACGGACGGGTACGACGACGACGTCGACTCCGACGCTCCGGTACCGAACGCCGATCGGCTGGTCGCCGAGTGCGTCGCGCTCGCGAAGAAGCGGGCGGCCACCGATCCGCAGCTGTGCGAGCTCGTCTCCCAGTACTGGCGGCTGGTACCGCACGAGGAGATGGTCGGACGGTCGGCGACGGCTCTGCTCAACGCGACCGTCTCGCATCGCGAGCTGGCCGGCGAGCGGGTCCGTGGGCAGCTGAAGGTCCGGATCTCGCTCGCCCCCGACGACACCCACACCGCGATCGAAATCGTCACCGACGACATGCCCTTCCTGGTCGACTCGGTCACCGCCGCCTTGACGGCCCGCTCGCTCGACGTCCACCTCCTCGTGCACCCCCTCTTCGTGGTCACGCGGGAAGGGCTCGGCCGGTTGCGGGAAATCCACCTCGATCGCGAACCCGAGCACGCGCAGGGCAGTGCCGCCGCCGCGGGCCCGGAGCAGATCGTCGAGAGCTGGATGCGCATCGAGGTCGATCCGCTACGCGATCCGGCCGGGCGGGAGGCGCTGCACAACGACCTGGTGCGGGTGCTCACCGACGTGCGCGAGACGGTCGAGGACTGGCCGCGCATGCGGGTACAGGCGCTCAGCCTCGCCGACGAGCTCGCCAGCGCCCAGCTACCGGTGCCCGACAAGGACATTACGGACTCGATCGAGCTGCTGCGATGGCTCGTCGACGACCACTTCACGTTCCTCGGTTACCGCGAGTACAGGCTCACCCGCAACGACGCCGGCGAGCTCGTCCTCACCGCGAAGCTCGGCAGCGGCCTGGGCATCCTGCGCGGCGACCAGCCCCACGGCCGCGTCCTCAGCAGCATGAGCCCGGAGGCGTACGCGAAGGCGCTGGAGAAGCGGCTGCTGATCATCACCAAGGCCAACTCGCGGGCGTCCGTGCACCGCGCCGCCTACCTGGACTACATCGGGTTCAAGGTGTTCGACGCCAACGGCGAGGTGGTCGGCGAGCGCCGCTTCCTCGGGCTGTTCTCCAGCGCCGCGTACCGCACCAGCGTCCGGGAACTGCCGGTGGTGCGCCGCAAGGTCGCCGAGGTGCTGGAGCGCTCGGGCCTGAGCCCGCGCAGCCACTCCGGCAAGGATCTCATGGAGATCCTGGAGACCTATCCGCGCGACGAGCTGTTCCAGATCGCCACCGAGGAGCTGTACCGGTCGGTCATCGGGGTGCTGCGGTTGGCGGGCCGTCGCCAACTGCGGGTCTTCCTGAGACGCGATGCGTACGGGCGGTTCATCTCCTGCCTGGTGTACCTGCCGCGGGACAAGTTCACCACCGGCAGCCGGGTGAAGATGCAGGAGATCCTGCTCCGCGAGCTGAACGGCATCGGCGTCGACTACACCACGCGGGTCACCGAGTCGCCGCTGGCACGCGTCCACTTCATTGTTCGGACCGACCCGCAGAACCCGCCCGGCGAGATCGACCACGACGGGCTCATGGGCCAGCTCGCGGCCGCGACCCGGCAGTGGGAGGACGACTTCCGCCTGGTCCTGGAGAACAAGATCGGCGAGGGCCCGGCCAAGGAGCTGTACCTGCGGTACGCCTACGCGCTGCCGGAGACCTACAAGGACGAGCACGACCCGTTCGAGGCGAACAAGGACATCGCCAAGCTCGAACTCCTCGACGAGCCCGGCGAACTGGTGATGCACCTGTACCGCAAGCGCCGCGACGACGAGGACGTGCGGTTCAAGGTGTACCGCTACGGCGAGCCGATGATGCTGTCGACCGTGCTGCCGGTGCTGCACTCGCTCGGCGTCCGCGTCACCGACGAGCGGCCGTACGAGGTCACCCGCGAAGAGGGCACGGTCTACCTGTACGACTTCGGCCTGCAGTTACCGGCCCGCTCGCGCGAGGTCGCCGAGGTGCGCGCGCAGGTGGAGAACGCGTTCTCCGCGGCGTGGCGGGGCGAGGCGGAGGTCGACGGGTTCAACGCGCTGGTGCTCACCGCCGGGCTCACCTGGCGGCAGGTCGTGGTGCTCCGCGCGTACGCGAAGTACCTGCGCCAGGCCGGCACGAACTTCTCCCAGGAGTACATGGAGGCCACCCTGCTGGCCTACCCGGGGATCGCGGCGCTGCTGGTCGCGCTGTTCGAGACCCGCTTCGACCCGGTGCTGCGGCTGGCCGACGAAGACCGTCAGCTGCAGTCCAAGGAGCTGATCGCGGCGCTGCACAAGCAGCTCGACAGCGTGCACAGCCTCGACCAGGACCGCATCGTCCGCTCGTACCTGACGCTGATCACCTCGACGCTGCGCACCAGCTTCTTCCAGAAGGACCAGGGCCGGCCGAAGTCGTACGTGGCGTTCAAGCTCGACCCGCAGTCGATCCCCGAGCTGCCGGCGCCGCGCCCGAAGTTCGAGATCTTCGTGTACTCGCCCCGGTTCGAGGGCGTGCACCTGCGGTTCGGCTCGGTCGCCCGGGGCGGCCTGCGCTGGAGCGACCGGCGGGAGGACTTCCGCACCGAGATCCTCGGCCTGGTCAAGGCGCAGATGGTGAAGAACGCGGTGATCGTGCCGACCGGCGCGAAGGGCGGCTTCGTGCTGAAGCAGAAGCCGGGCGACCGCGACGAGGGCGTCACCTGCTACAAGCTGTTCATCACGGCGCTGCTCGACGTCACCGACAATCTCGTCGACGGCGCGATCGTGCCACCGCCGGAGGTGGTCCGCCACGACCCCGACGACCCGTACCTGGTCGTCGCCGCCGACAAGGGCACCGCGACGTTCTCCGACATCGCCAACGAGATCTCGGTGCGCAAGCGCTTCTGGATGCAGGACGCGTTCGCGTCGGGCGGCTCGGCCGGCTACGACCACAAGGGCATGGGCATCACCGCGAAGGGCGCCTGGGAACTGGTCAAGAAGCGGTTCCGCGACCTCGGCTGCGACACCCAGTCGCAGGAGTTCACCGTGGTCGGCGTCGGCGACATGTCCGGCGACGTGTTCGGCAACGGCATGCTGCTCAGCGAGCACATCAAGCTCGTGGCCGCGTTCGACCACCGGCACATCTTCATCGACCCGTCGCCCGACCCGGCCGCGGGCTACGCCGAACGCCGGCGCCTGTTCGAGCTGCCGCGCTCGTCGTGGGCCGACTACGACGCCCGGCTCATCTCCGCCGGTGGCGGGGTCTTCGAGCGGACGCTCAAGAAGGTGCCGATCTCACCGGAGGCGCGCGCCGCGCTCGACCTGCCGGCCTCCGTGAAGGTCCTGACGCCGGCCGAGCTGATGAAGGCGATCCTCAAGGCACCGGTCGACCTGTTCTGGAACGGCGGCATCGGCACGTACGTCAAGGCCGCGGGCGAGTCGCACGTCGACGTCGGCGACAAGGCCAACGACGCGATCCGCATCAACGGCCGCGAACTGCGGGCCAACGTGGTGGGCGAGGGCGGCAACCTCGGCCTCACCCAGCTCGGACGCATCGAGTACGCCCGGTTCGGCGGTCGCGCGGGCACGGGCGGCCAGGTGGCGTCGGACTTCATCGACAACTCCGCCGGCGTCGACTGCTCCGACCACGAGGTCAACATCAAGATCCTTCTGGGACGCGCGATCGCGGCCGGCGACCTGGCCGAAGCCGACCGCAACGACCTCCTGGCGGCGATGACCGACGAGGTCGGCGAGCTCGTGCTGCGCGACAACTACGACCAGGCGATCGCGCTCGGCAACGCGATGTCGCAGGCCCATTCGCTGCTGCCGGTGCACCGCCGGCTGATCTCGGAACTGGAACGCCGCGGCGCGCTCGACCGCGAACTGGAGGACCTGCCCAGCGACGAGGAACTCGCCGTCCGCGGCGAGCAGGGCACCGGGCTCACCGCGCCGGAGTTCTCCGTGCTGCTGGCGTACGTGAAGATCGTGCTGGAGAAGGAGATCCTCGACTCGTCGGTGCCCGACGAACCGTGGACCGTCGGCGTGCTGCGGAACTACTTCCCGACGCCGCTGCGGGAACGGTTCGCCGCGCACATGGCCGAGCACCCGCTGCGGCGCGAGATCGTCACCACCGTGCTCGTCAACGAGGCGGTCAACCGCGGCGGCACGTCGTTCTTCTACCGGGCCACCGACGAAACCGGTGCCACCTGGCCCGACGTCCTCCGCGCGTACGTGGTGGTGCGCGAGGTGTACGGGTTGCGGGAGTTGTGGCGGGCCACCGAGGCGCTCGACAACAAGGTCCCCACCGAGGCGCAGACGCTCGTGTACCTGGAGGGTCGCCGGCTGCTCGACCGGTCGGTGCGCTGGCTGGTGTCGAACCGGCGCCCGCCGATCGACGTCACCGGCGAGATCGCGCGGATCCGGCCCGGCGTCGACGCGCTCATGCCGCGACTGGACTCGCTGTTCCGCGGCGGCGAACGCGCGTCGCTCGAGCGTCACGCCGACGGGATGACCGAGGCCGGCCTCCCCCGCGACCTGGCCGACTGGGCCACCCGCCTGATGTACGGTTTCGGGCTGCTCGACGTGGTCGAGGCGGCGCACTCCACCGGCCAACCGCTGGAGGACGTGGCACGGGTCTACTTCGTGCTGTCGGAGCGCTTCCGCGCCGACGACCTGCTCTCCCGCATCTCCGCCCTGCCCCGGGCCGACCGGTGGCAGACCCTGGCCCGGATGGCCCTGCGGTACGACCTGTACGCCGCACTGGCCGGGCTGACCCAGGAGGTGCTGGCGAGCACCGCCGTCGACGCGAGCGCCGAGGAGCGCGTCCAGGAGTGGGAGCAGACGAACGCCGCGTCGATCACGCGGGCCAAGACCGCGATCGCCGAGCTGGAGGGCGCCGGCGACCTGGCCGCCCTCTCGGTGCTGCTCCGCCAGATCCGCACCCTGGTAAGGACGTCCGCCGCCGCCTGACCTGTCAGGTGGCGGGGCGGCGGCGGAGCTTGCCGGGGCCGTGGTCGACCTGGCGCTTCGGGGCCTTCGGCTCGTCGGGCGGGCCGGCCTGGGTCGGGACGGTCACCGGCTCGGCCGCGGGTCTGGGTTCGGGCGCCGGTTCGGGTTCGGGCGCTGGCCTGGGTTCGGGCGCTGGTCTGGGTTCGGGCGCCGCGGGAGCGGCGTCCGACGTCGCCTTCGGTTGCTCGGCCGGCTCCTCGGCGGCAGGGGCCTCGGGGGACCGCCTCGGTGCCGGCGCCTCCGGGGACTGCCGCGGTGCCGGGGCGAAATCGGCGAACGTGGAGCGGGCGATCGGGACCCGCGGCCGGCGGGCGCCGGAAGCCGAACCGGCGCCGTCGACCGGTGCGGCGCCGACCGGGGCCAGCCCGGTGACCAGCAGCTCGACGAGCTCACCGGCGTACTGGCCGTCGGGGTCGTAGTCGGGGTCGAAGACGGTCAGCTCGACGCCCAGGCAGCGGGACGTGTTGACCAGGCCGGCGAGCAGCAGCTCCAGCTCGGCGTACGCGATGCCGCCGGCGTCGGGCGCGTCGACGGCCGGCATCACGGCCGGGTCGAGCACGTCGACGTCGATGTGGACCCAGTAGCCGTCGCAGTCCTGCAGGACCTGCCGGGCCCACTGGGCGCTCCGCGCCGCGCCGTCGGACCGCAGCTCCGGCACCGCGCGGTAGGCGATGCCGGCCGCCTGCAGCTCGATCCGGTACTCGTCCTGCGGGCGGATGCCGAGCACCGCCACGTCGATGTCGCGGAAGTACGGCCGCCGGCCCTCGATGCCGGTGAGGTCGGGCTGGCCGCGCCCGGTGACGAGCGCCAGGTCCTCCCCCGCCGCCGCCCCGACGTAGGACGCGTTGCCGGGATGCCGGAAGTCGGAGTGCCCGTCGACGAAGACCAGCCCGTACCGCCCGTCGAGGCGACCCGCCAGGACCGCGGCGCCCAGGAGCACCGAGCAGTCGCCGCCGAGCACCAGGGGGAATTCGCCGGCCGCGATGATCGCCCCGATCCGGTCGGCGAGCTGCACCGAGTAGCGGGCGATGTCGGCGGCGTGCGCCACCCCGTCGCCCGGCCGCCAGTCGCCGGGGTCGTACCTCGGCGGGGTCAGGCAGCCGGCGTCACGGGCCTTCAGCCGGTCGATCAGCCGGTGGTCGCGGAGCGCGCCGGGAGCCTTGTAGCAACCCGGCACCGAGGTCGCGGTGGGCGGACGCAGGCCGAGGTTGCTCGGCGCGTCCAGGACGGCGATGCGACGCACGGCTGCGGCAGCCGTCAGAACAGCGCGCTGGCCAGGGCGCGCCGGGCCGACGCGACTGCGGGATCGTCCGGACCGGCCAGCGTGAACAGCGCCACCAGATGCTTGCGCGCCGTCTCCCGGTCGTCGCCGGCCGTTCGCCGCACCAGGGCGATCAGCCGGCTGTAGGCCGCCTCCGCCTGCCCGCTGAGCATCTCGACGTCGGCCGCCAGGGTCTGCGCGCCCACGTCGTCGGGCGACTCCTCGGCGGCCGCCAGCACCTTGCCCGGCACCTTGCCCTCGATGCGGCGCATGAGACCCACCTGGGCGAGCCCGGCCTCGGCGGCGGTGTCGTTCGGCGTCTCGCCGAGGATCTTCTTGAACGCCTGCTCGGCGGCGTCGAGGTCACCGACCATCAGCGCCTCGTCGGCGACGGCGAAGCGCGGGTCCTCCGACGACTCGACCTGTGCCCCGCCGGCCTTGAGCACCGCGTCGATGAACTGGCGCACCTGGGCCTCGGGCAGCACGCCGCTGAAGCCCTCCATCAGCTGGCCGCCGACCGCCACCATGATCATCGGGATGCCCTGCACCCGCAGCGCCTGGGCGATGCGGGGATTGCTGTCGACGTCGATCTTCGCGAGCACCCACGCGCCTCGGCCCTCGACCGCGAGCTTCTCCAGCACCGGTGACAGCTGCTTGCACGGCTGGCACCACTCGGCCCACAGGTCGATGACCACCGGCGTGGTGAGCGACCGCTCCAGCACTTCGGACTGGAACGTCGCCTCGGTGACGTCGACGACCACCGGACCGGCACCGGGCGGGCCGCTCCCACCGACCGGCCCCGCCGGTGCGTCGCCCGGGGGCGCACCGGCTGGTTTCGTGGCCGCGGGTGGCGTGCTCGGCCGGAGGGCGCCGAGATCCACGGCGCCACGTGTGAAGATGGACGATGCTGAACGCGGATCCATGGTTACCAAGTCTTGCACGTCGCCTGGACGACCGATGTGCCCCGGCGCGGTGACGATCAGCTACTCCGCGGGCTCTTCGAGGTGGATGTCGTCGATCACGATGTCGACCGCGGTGACATCGAGCGAGAACAGGTTCTCCAGCGCGCTGATCACCTTGGTACGGACCTTCTCGGTGACCGAGTGCACGGCGAAGCCGTACTCGATCACCAGGTGCAGGGTGACCGTGGCGGTCTTGCCGTCGACCCCGATCGCGAGCGTGCGCTCACCGTCGGCTCCCTCGCCCGCGGCGAAGTCGAACACGCCGGGCACCTCGCGGACCGCGAGCGTGGCGATCTTCTCGATGACGGGCGTGGGCACCGTGGTGGTGCCGCGCTCGGCCGTGCTGCGCAAGCGGTCGACCACCTGAACCGCCACCCTTCCCGACGTGCTGTTGGTCGCCACCGGATCGTCCGAGGCCTCGTCCGGCTCGTCGGCGGCGGCCTCCGCCTTGTCGAAACTCACCGCGCCCGTGGGCTCGCTCGCCGGACTCTCCGAACTCTCCTCATATGAAGAAGAGACGACGGCCGGCGGCGCGTGTCCGGGCGACGGGTCGACGTCGTACGACGCCACCGGCTGCTCGGGCTGCTCCGACGGCAGCGGCATGGGCTGCGGCGGAACCGGCTGGGGCGGGACCCCGGTGCCGTAGCCGTACTGCGGTGAGTTGTACGCCACGTCGGTCATCGATCGCTCCCCTGTCGGTCCTCCCCCGGCACACGCGAGGATAGCCGCATGGTCAACCTGTCTTCGGCACCCGGAGGAGCAGGGCGTCGCCCTGGCCCCCGCCGCCGCAGAGCGCGGCCGCGCCGAGACCGCCACCCCGGCGGCGCAGTTCCATGGCGAGCGTGAGGGCGAGCCGCGCGCCGGACATGCCGATCGGGTGACCGAGCGCGATCGCGCCGCCGTTGACGTTGACCTTGTCGGCGCCGACGCCGAGGTCCTTCATCGACTGCAGGCCGACCGCCGCGAACGCCTCGTTGATCTCGATCAGGTCCACGTCGTCGATGCTCCGGCCCTCCTTGCGGAGCGCGTGCGTGATCGCGTTCGCCGGCTGGGCGTGCAGGGAGTTGTCGGGGCCGGCCACGTTGCCGTGCGCGCCGATCTCGGCGAGCCACGTGAGACCGAGCTCCTCGGCCTTCGCCTTCGACATGACCACCACCGCGCACGCGCCGTCGGAGATCGGCGACGAGGTGGCGGCCGTGATCGTGCCGTCCTTCGCGAACGCCGGGCGCAGCTTCGCCAGCGACTCGGCCGTGGTCTCCGGACGGATCTGCTCGTCGTCGGTGACGAGGATCGGGTCGCCCTTCCGCTGCGGGATCTCCACCGGGACGATCTCCTCGGCGAAGTGCCCGTTCTTCTGCGCGGCGGCGGCCCGCTGGTGGCTGGCCGCGCCGAACGCGTCCTGATCCTCCCGGGTGATGCCGTAACGGGCGTTGTGACGCTCGGTGGACTCGCCCATCGAGCAGCAGTCCCAGGCGTCGGTGAGCCCGTCGAGCGCCATGTGGTCCTTGATCGTCACGTCGCCGTACTTGTAGCCGGCGCGCTGGCCCATCAGCAGGTGCGGCGCGTTCGTCATCGACTCCATGCCGCCGGCCACCACGATGTCGAACTCGCCGGCCCGGATGAGCTGGTCGGCCAGCGCGATCGCGTCGAGGCCGCTGAGGCAGACCTTGTTGATCGTGAGCGCGGGCACCGACATCGGGATGCCGGCACCGACGGCGGCCTGGCGGGCGGGGATCTGACCGGCACCGGCCTGCAGCACCTGGCCCATGATCACGTACTGCACCTGGTCGGGCGCGACGCCCGACCGCTCCAGCGCGGCCCGGATCGCGATCTCGCCGAGTTTGGTGGCCGGAAGGTCCTTCAGCGCGCCGAGCAGTCGACCCATCGGGGTGCGGGCGCCATTCACCATGACGGAACTCATCGGATACCCCCAGCGAGACTTAACGTTGGTTCAGGTAAACACTACCGGCATGACGTTCGACGGACTGCCGGGCCTCCTCCGCATCGACCACGTCGGCATCGCGGTGCCCGACCTCGACGCCGCGATCGAGTTCTACGGTCGGGTCTTCGGGATGGCGTGCGTACACACCGAGGTCAACGACGACCAGGGGGTACGCGAGGCGATGCTGACGGTCGGCGACGGGACCAGCCGGCTGCAACTGCTCGCGCCGCTGCGCGACGACTCGGCGATCGCGAAGTTCCTCGCGAAGTCCGGCCCCGGCCTCCAGCAGATCGCGTACACCGTTTCGGACGTCGAAGCGGCGGCCGACGCGGTGCGGGCGAAGGGCCTCCGGGTGCTGTACGAGCAGCCACGACGGGGTACGGCGGGGTCACGGATCAACTTCGTCCACCCGAAGGACTGCGGCGGGGTACTGGTCGAACTCGTCGAGCCCCTACACCCCCAGGGCTGATTCCGCTCCAAGATCGCGGAAAGTAATGCAAATGGCGGCCGAACGTCGTCCGTACGGTCTTGCGGTCTCCGGGGGAGGGTCTGCAAGTATGAGCGAATGCCTCAGCCGCAGCAGCCTAATAACCTCGCCTTCTTTGACGGTGCCAGTGGCGCCGCAGAGTTCAGTGTCGTTCTGCGCGGCTACGACCGCGCCCAGGTCGACAATTTCATCCAGCAACGCGAGGCCGCGCTCTCGCAGTCCGAGCGCGACCGCGGCGAGGCCGAGCAGCGCATGACCGATGCGCAGCGCCGGCTGCGGCAGGCCGAGCAGCGCATGTCGGCGATGGAACAGAAGATCGCCGACGCGAACAAGCAACTCGAGGAGAACAACCGGCCGACGCTCTCCGGGCTCGGCACGCGGGTCGAGCAGATCCTGCGGCTGGCCGAGGAGCAGGCCAACGACCACCGGGGCGAAGCGAAGCGCGAGTCGGAGGGCATCACGTCCGCGGCCCGGCTCGAGGCCCGCGAGATCACCGACAAGGCGCGCGCCGAGGCCGCCGCCATGAAGGCGACCGCCGAGCGCGAGGCGAGCAACCTGCGCACCGCCGCCGAGCGGGAGGCCGCCGAGGCGCGGGTGCAGGCCCGGCGCGAGTCCGACACGCTGCGGGCCGAGGCCGACCGCGAGACCAAGGCGCTGCGCGCGGCCACCGCGCATGAGGTCGCCGAGCTGAAGGCCACCGTCGAGCGCGAGGTGTCGACGCTGCGGGCCACCGCCGAGCGCGAGATCACCCAGCTCCGCGCGAAGGCCGCCCGCGAGGCCGAGGAGAAGCGCGCCGAGGCGACGAAGCTTCTCGCCGACGCCCGCGACAAGCGCGACAAGGACCTGCAGGCCCTCGAAGAGGAGCTGTCCGAGCGCCGCGAGCGGGCCGAGCGCGACGAGAACCAGCGCCACACCGCCGCCGTCGCCGCCACGCAGAAGCTGGTGCGCGAGGCCGAGCAGCGGGCCCGGGCCGCCGAGCAGCACGCGAAGGAGACCGAGCAGCGGGCCGAGACCCGCCGCGTCGAGAGCGAGCGGCACGCGGCCGACACGATGGACAAGGCGAAGTCGCTGTCCGAGAAGACCGTCAACGAGGCCCGGGCCGAGGCGCACCGCCTCCTCACCGACGCCCGCAGCGAGGCCGAAAGCGCCACCAACACGGCCCGCCGCGCGGTCGACGACCTCACCCGTCAGAAGGACGCCGTCACCGCCCAGCTCGGCCAGATGCTCTCCGGCCTGGCCGGCATCGTGCCGACGCAGCAGCCGCCGGCCGCCGCCGAGCAGAAGTCCCCGAAGGCAGCCGGCGCCGGCGACAACGGCGCCACGAAGATCACTGCCTGACGAGATCGTCCCAACATCCCGTCGCACCGGTGCCTCGCCGGACGCGGCGGGATGTTGCGTGTGAGGATGGATCCATGTCGCACGGCGAAGACCTCCTCCCGATCGGTCCGGGCAACGCCCCGGAAGCAACGTTCGACGTCGCCCTCCGGGGCTACGACAAACGACAGGTCGACAGGTTCGTCGCCCACGTGGAAACCGAGTTGGGGGCGCTCTCCGCCGAACGCGAGGCGGCGTTCGCGCACGCGCAGGCGCTCGCCACCCAGATGCAGGCGCTCGAGAACGAGCTGGCTGACCTGCGGCGTCGCACCGCTGCCGGCGGAACCGTGTCGTTCCGGCACCTCGGCCCGCGGGTCGAGCAGATCCTGGCGCTCGCCGAGGAGCAGGCCGACGCGATCCGCGCCGGTGCCACGCACGACATCGAGAGTCAGCGGTCCGAAGCGGAACGAATTCTCAACGATGCGCGAGAACGGGCAAACCAGGCCATTCGGGACTTCGAACTGGCGCTCGCCTCGCGTCGGCACGAGGAGGACGAAGCCGCCGTCGCCCGCCGCGCGAAGATCGACACCGAGCTGCGCGACATCCGCGACGAAATCGTGCGGCAGCGCTCCGAGGCGGAGAAGGGCGTCGCCGCCGCGCAGGCCGAGGCCAACCGGCTGAGCGAGGCGACCATCGCCTACGCCAAGAAGTTGCGGGCCGAAACCGAGGCCGAACTCGCCGAACTGCGCGCCAAGGGCGAGCAGGAGCAGCAGCAGTGGCGCGCCGCCCTGCAGAAGGAGCAGAGCCAGGCGAAGGCGGCGGCCGAGCAGCACGCCACGTCGCTGAAGGCCGAGGCGGAGAAGGCCGCCGCCGAGATCAGCGCCGCGGCCGAGAAGGCCGCCGCCGCGATCAAGGCCGCCGCCGAGGAGGACGTCGCTCCGCTGCGCGGCCAGGTCGAGGAGCTGCACCGCCAGGCCGAAAAGCTTCGAGCGGACGCCGAGCAGCACGCCGCCACGCTGAAGGCCGACGCCGAACAGCACGCCAGCACGCTGAAGACCACCGCGGAAGCCGACGCCGTCGCCCTGCGGTCCGCCGCCGAGGAGGAGGTGGGCCCGCTCCGCGTCCAGGCGGAGGAGCTCCGCAAGGAGGCCGAGGAGCAGGTCAGGTCGCAGGTCGACCGGGCCGACCGGGAAGCCGCCGCGCTGCGCCGCGACGCCGAGCAGCACGCATCACTCGTCCGGGCGACGATCGAGCAGGAGCGCACGGTCGCCCGCGAGGCACTCGCCGCGGAGATGCGCCAGTCGCGCGACGCCGCCCAGGCCGAGCTCACCGCGATCCGCCAGGCCACCGAGGCGTACGCGGCGCAGATGCGCTCCGCCGCCGAGTCCGACGCCACCCGCCTGCGCGGCGAGGCCGCCGCCATGCACGCCGAGGCCGAGCGCATGCGCGGCGACGCCACCCAGCTGGTCGCCGAGCTGCACCAGCTGCGCACGGAGAGCGATCAGCTGCGGGCCCAGCTGGCCAAGGCGCACAAGGACGCCGAGGAGGCCCGCACGGCCGCCGAGGAGGCGCAGGCCGAGCTGGCCAAGGTGCGTCCCCCGGCCGGCGCCGGCGGCAAGCAGGTGCGGTCCGCCACCCAGCGCGTCAAGGCGGCCGCCGAACGCGCCGCCGCGGCCGCCGACGGCCTGGCCGACGCCGCGGAACGCGCCGAGGCCACCGGGCGGTCGGCCGAGTCGGCCGGTGTCGCCGCGGAGGCGGCCGAGGTCAGCGCCGAGGCCGCGAAGGCGCAGGCCGAGAAGCTGATCGAGTCCACCGACCCGGAGAACTCCGAGGTCACCGCGGCGGTGACCGCAGCCGCCGCGGCTGACCCCGATAGCACCCAGGTCGTGAAGCCCGCGTCGGACCCCGACAGCACGCAGGTCGTGAAGCCGGCCGCCGACCCCGACAGCACGCAGGTGGTCGGCACGGCGGGCGACCCGAACAGCACCCAGGTCCTGGCGACCCCGGCGGGTGACCAGGACAACACCCAGGTGCTCACCACGACCGAGGACACCCAGCGCGTCCCCGGCAGCAAGGCCGCCGCCCGCCGCTGAGAGCTCAGGTCGGGCGGCGGCGGTCGCGGGCCCGCCAGCACGGGGTGTGCCAGTGCCGCCGGTCGCCCAGGTCGCCCCGGCCGTCGGCCGGCCAGGCCACCACGTGGGCGACACCGGGGCGGATCTCCTGGGCGCAACCCGGGCACCGGTACAGCTTCGACGCCGCGCGGCCGGGGATCGTCCGCACCAGCCACTCACCGTCGTGCCAGGCCTGGACGGACTCGGAGCGCTGGGCGCGTTCCAGGTCGAGCGGCGGCACCTCGTCGCGACGGTGGTGGCGACGGGGGCTCATGATTGACAGCTTAGGTCCGGAACCTCCGACCGGCCGTCACCAGCTGTTCCAGGAGCGGCGCCGGTGCCAGGCCGGGCTCGGGCGTCTCGCGGTGCAGCGCCCGCAGCCCCGAGAGGACCGTCTCCGGGCCGATCGAGTCGAGCAGCTCGAACGGCCCCACCGGGTAGCCGCAGCCGAGTTTCATCGCGTGGTCGATGTCGTCGACGGTCGCGTACGACGCCTCCAGCATCTTCACCGCGTCGTTCAGGTAGGGGAACAGCAGCGCGTTCACCACCCGGCCGCTGCGGTCGCCGCACACGACGGGCACGAGGCCGCGTTCCGTGCACGAAGCGACCGCGGCGGCGACGGCCGCGTCGCTCGTCAGTACCGTGCGGACGACCTCGGCCAGCTTGTCGCCGTGCACGAACAGGCCGACCACCTCGGACGGGCGGTCGGTGGCCATCGCGGCCCCGATCACCGGCTCGTCGGTCACGGTCACGAAGTCGGCTGACGACCCGACCGGCGCCGCGTCGGGAGCGGCGGCCGACTCCCCGTAGGTGTAGAAGCCGCGGCCGGTCTTGCGCCCCAGGAGCCCGGCGGTCACCATCTGCCGGAGCAGCGGCGCCGCCGCGTGCCGCACGTTCCGGCCGCCCCGCTCGTACATCGTGTCGAGCACCTCGAGCCCGACGTCCAGACCGATCAGGTCGAGCAGGGTGAGCGGACCCATCGGCAGCCCGCCGCCCAGCCGCATCGCCGCGTCGAGGTCGTCGCGGCTCACGAACCCGTGCTCGACCATCGAGACGGCCTGGTTGAGGTAGCCGAACAGCAGCGCGTTCGCGACGAACCCGGCCCGGTCACCGATCGTGACGCCGACCTTGCCGAGCCGACCGCAGAGCGCCTGCGCGTCGGCAACGACCGCCGGGTCCGTCACCACCGTCCGCACGATCTCGACCAGCTTCATCACCGGCGCGGGGTTGAAGAAATGCAGGCCGACGACCCGGTCGGGCCGGTCGGTGGAGACCGCGATCTCGGTGACGGACAGCGACGACGTGTTCGACGCGAGGATCGCCGACGGCTTGCAGACCTTCGACAGCTCGCCGAACACGCGACGCTTGAGGTCCAGCCGCTCCGGCACCGCCTCGACCACCAGGTCGACGTCGGCGAGGCCGGCCATCCCCACCACGAACGTGACCCGGCCGACCAGCGCGTCGCGGTCGTCGGGCGAGAGCTTGCCGCGGGCCACCGCCCGGTCGGTCGACCCGGTGAGGTGCGCGCGTCCGCGCTCCAGCGCCGGCTCGTCGATCTCCGACGCGACCACCCGGAGCCCGGCGCGGGCGAACACCTCGACGATCCCGGCGCCCATCGTGCCCAGCCCGACAACGCCGACCGCGGTGAACTCAGCCATGCCCGCAGTCTCGCACGCGGTTACCTGCAGGTAGCCGTAGGCTCCCGGGGTGCGGAGTTTTCTGATCACCGGCGTGTCGCGCGGGCTGGGTGAGGCGCTGTTCGAGCAGCTGGCGGCCGATCCGGAGCACCGGGTCGTCGGCGTCGGCCGGACGTTCACCGACCACCAGCGGGCCCTGGCGGCGGCCGAGCCCGACCGGATCTCGCTGTACGAGGTGGACTTCTCGACGACGGAGCCCGCTCTCGCGCGTCCCATGAAAGCCGCAACCGGCGCCACGGAGCGCGCCCACCTGGTCCTCAATGCCGGGATGGTCGAACCGGTCGGCGCGATCGGAACCCTGCGCCCGGCCGACCTCGCGGACTCCGTGACGGTCAACCTGACCGCGCCCATGATCGCCGCCGACGCGTTCGTGCGCGCCCTGCCCGCGGGGACGCCGGCCTCCGTGCTGTTCATCTCGTCGGGGGCGGCGACGCGGCCGATCGAGGGCTGGGCGGCGTACTGCGCGGCGAAGGCCGGCGGCGAGATGTTCTTCCGGGTGCTCGCCGAGGAGCGGCCCGACCTGTACGTGGCGAACATCAACCCGGGCCGGATGGACACCGGGATGCAGGGGGTGCTGCGCCGGTCGGAGTTCCCGACGAAGCAGTCCTACGTCGACGCGCACGAACGCGGGCAGCTCGCACGGGCCCGCGATGTCGCCGCGAGAATCATTTCGGAGCACGTTACCGACGAGTAAAGTGCCGGTCATGACCGCCACGCGGATCCCGGGCACGCCATTTGTCGACGACGGTGCGTTGGTCTCGACCAACCCGGCGACCGGCGAGGAGGTCGGCCGGTTCCCGGTCGCCTCGGCCGACGAGGTGACGGCGGCGGTCGAGCGGGCGCGAACGGCCCAGGAGTGGTGGGCCGCGCTCGGCTTCGCGGGCCGCAGGACACGGCTGCTGAAGTACCGGGCCCTGGTCGCCCAGCGCATGGAGGAACTGGCCGCGCTCATGCGGCGCGAGGGCGGCAAGCCCGAGGTCGACGCCGTGGTCGAACTGGCGAGCGCGATCGATCACGTGCACTGGGCGGCGACGAACGCCCGGCGGGTGCTGCGGTTGCGGCGGGTGCGCGCGGCCCGGCTGCAACTGGAGTTCGCGTCGTCGGTCGAGTACCAGCCGCACGGGGTGGTCGGCGTGATCGGCCCGTGGAACTACCCGGTGTTCACGCCGATGGGCTCGATCGGGTACGCGCTGGCGGCCGGGAACGCCGTGGTCTACAAGCCGAGCGAGTACACGCCCGCGGTGGGTCAGTGGCTGGTCGAGCGGTTCGCCGAGGTGGTGCCCGAGCACCCCGTACTCCAGATCGTGCACGGGCTGGGCGAGACGGGTGCGGCGCTGTGCCGGTCGGGCGTCAACAAGATCGCGTTCACCGGGTCGACGGCGACCGGCAAGCGGGTGATGGCCGCCTGCGCCGAGTCGTTGACGCCGGTGCTGGTCGAGTGCGGCGGCAAGGACGCGATGATCGTCGACAGCGACGCCGACCTCACGGCGGCGGCCGACGCGGCGCTCTGGGGCGGGGTCTACAACGCCGGTCAGACGTGCGTCGGCATCGAGCGCGTGTACGTGGTGTCGTCGGTGGCCGACCGGTTCGTGGCCGAACTGGTCGCCTCCGCGTCGAAGCTGAAGGTGGGCTTCGAGGAGGGCTCCGAGGTCGGTCCGATCACGATGCCGGCGCAGGTGGAGATCATCCGGCGGCACATCGACGACGCGGTGGCCGCCGGCGCCACGGTGGCCCTGGGCGGCCCCGACGCCGTGAAGCCGCCGTACGTGCACCCGACGATCCTGGTCGACGTGCCGGAGACCAGTGCCGCGGTGCGCGAGGAGACGTTCGGGCCGGTGCTCGTCGTGAACCGCGTGCGCGACGCCGACGAGGCGATCGAGCGGGCCAACGCGGTCTCGTACGGCCTGGGTGGGGCCGTCTTCTCGAAGCGCCGGGCGCGCGCGATCGACCTCGCCCGGCGGCTGCGGTCGGGGATGACCGCGGTCAACTCGGTGCTGTCGTTCGCGGGGACGCCGAGCGTGCCGTTCGGTGGCGTCGGCGACTCGGGCTTCGGCCGGATCCACGGCGACGACGGGCTCCGCGAGTTCACCCGCCCGAAGTCGATCACGGCCCGCCGGGCCCGGTCGGTGCTGCCGGCGACGACGTTCCGCCGCGACCCCGCCGCCACCGCCCGCCGCCTCATCAAGATCATCAAGCTGGTGCACGGCCGCTGACCAGCGCCCGGTACTCCTCCCCCATCGGCAGGTCACGGTTCACGACGACGCGACGCCGCGTCGTCGTCACCGTCTCCTGCCGCACCGGGTCGAAGCCGTCGTGGCCGAACTCCTCGAACCACAGGCCGACCCCGCGCCGCTGCCACGCCGGCACCTCGTTGAAGTTGACCCCGCGCGCGTACAGCAGTTCGTTCTTGCCGGACACGTCCAGCCCGTCCAACCGCTTCGTCGCCGCCCGCGCCGACAGGCCCTCGCCGCGCAGCGTCCAGTAGCACCAGCCGTTCAGCGCGCACCGCGCGGCGTCGGCCTGCCGCCAGGAGAAGTAGTCGACCACGTCGCCGACGCCGGTACCGAGCCAGACGCGCGAGTCGAACACCCCGGCGACGCCGGCCGCCAGCGTGAACGCCGCCGACGCCACGCCGGCCGAGATCGACACCAGCTTCTCGACCGAGCGCCCGAACAGCGCCCAGTGCGGATCGAGTGCCACCGAGATCTCGTCGCTCTCGGTGTACGCGTAGACGCCGCCGAGTTCGGTGAGCAGGTTCTCGGCCGCCGTGACCATCACGGCGGAGAACCGCTCGTCGAACGGCTTGTCGTAACGCTCGGACGTGAGCCGCGAGAAGGACCGGCCGTCGACCCGCACGATCGCCCACGCGCCGGGCAGCAGCGTGAGGCCGTGGTACCACTCGCGGGCGCGCTGGGCGCTGTCGAGGTCCTTGAGGCGCATCATCACTCCACGGTGAAGCCGCCCTCGCCGTCGAACCGGACGACGTACACGGCGTCGAACCTCTCGGCCGGGTGCGGCCCCATGAGGCGCTTCAGCGTGTCATAGAGGCCCACGTCGGGCACGCGCGTTTTCGGTGGGCGCGCCGCATTGCGCGCCACCGAGCCGTCGCGATCGGGCGGAAACCAATAGGCGACGGTGTGCGCACCGTATTCGCGCGCGATCGCCAACAGTCCGCGCCGATCGGCGATCGACGGGTTCGTGTTGTCGACGGCGACGTTGCGCTGGGCCGTCAGCAGCTCGGTGAGCAGCGCCAACTGGCGGTGCTCGCGCCGCTGCGCGTTCGGCCAGTTGTCCTTGCTGACGTGCGCGTGGGTGCCCGCCAGCCGCTGCTGGTAGAACGTCGTCTTGCCCGACGCCTGCAGCCCGATGAGTACGGCGACCTGGATCAGAACAGCGTCATTTCGTCGCGCTTGATCCCGCGCAGCGTCTCGTAGTCGAGCACCACGCAGCGGATCCCCCGGTCCTCGGCCAGCACCCGGGCCTGCGGCTTGATCTCCTGCGCGGCGAAGATCCCGCGCACCGGTGCGAGCAGCGGATCGCGGTTCAGCAGCTCCAGGTACCGCGTGAGCTGCTCGACGCCGTCGATCTCGCCGCGCCGCTTGATCTCCACCGCCACGGTCGCGTTCGACGCGTCGCGGCACAGCAGGTCGACGGGGCCGATCGCGGTCGGGTACTCGCGGCGGACCAGCGTGTACCCGTCACCGAGAACGGTGGGGTTCGCGGCCAGCAGTACCTGCAAATGCGCCTCCACGCCGTCCTTCTGCAGGCCG
Organism: Virgisporangium aurantiacum; assembly: GCF_016863635.1. Classification (GTDB taxonomy): domain Bacteria; phylum Actinomycetota; class Actinomycetes; order Mycobacteriales; family Micromonosporaceae; genus Virgisporangium; species Virgisporangium aurantiacum. The sequence goes on from NZ_BOPG01000005.1 coordinate 33,062, forward strand.
GGGTCGACGCCCAGATCGTGCATCGAGTCGTGGAGGACCTCCTCCAGGGTGATCCGCAACTCCTCGCCGGCCTTGTTCACCACCCGCCACACGCCGGGCGACTCCTCGACCCGGCACGGCGGGCTCATCCAGTTCAGGGGCTTGTAGGCGCGGTCGTCGGCGTGGATCGACACCGACCCGTCGGCCTTGAGCATCACCAGGCGGGTGGCGAGCGGGAGATGCGCGGTGAGCCGACCGATGTAGTCGACCGAGCAGCGGGCGATGAGCAGGCGCACCCGGGGAGCCTAAAGGAAGCCGTGCGGATGGGCGAAAGCGGTGACAGAATCCGGTTCCGTGGGTGCGTGGGACTCCGGGCCGTTCGACAACGACGAAGCGGCCGACTTTGCAGGTCAGCTCGACGAGGCCGACCCGAACGAGCGGATCGTTCTGATCCGGGAGGCACTGCAGGTCGGTGCCGACAGCGACGACGAGGAGGCGTTCGCGCGGGCGGTCGCCGCCGCGGCGGTGCTCGCCGCCACCCGGGCCGACATCCCGGTCGACTGGAGCTACGCGCCGAAGTTCGACGTCGAGGGCCTCGACGCGCCCGACGACCTCGTGGAACTGGCGGTGCTGGCGCTCGACGCCGTGGCCGACAGCGACTCCGAGTACGCCGAGCTGTTCGGCGAGGCGGGCACGCTCGAGACGCTCAGGTCCGCCCTCGTCATGTAGAGGTGGCACGGCGGTGCCATCCTGGGTTGGTGCTCGAAGCGCTCATGGGAACCGGTCTCGCCGCCTCGGCCGGCCTCAACGCGTACATCCCGCTGCTGATGGTCGGCCTGCTGGCCCGGTTCACCGATGTCATCACCCTGCCGTCGGGCTGGGACTGGATCGAGAACCCGTGGATGCTCGGGCTCATCGGGGTGCTGCTCACCATCGAGTTCTTCGCCGACAAGATCCCGGTCGTCGACCACATCAACGACTTCATCCAGACGGTCATCCGGCCGACGTCGGGCGGGATCGTGTTCGGTGCCTCGTCGGGCTCGCACACGGCGGTGATCACCGACCCGGCGCAGTACTACGAGTCCAAACAGTGGGTGCCGGTGGTCTCCGGCATCGTGATCTCGCTGGTCGTGCACCTGATGAAGGCCGGGGTGCGTGCCGGCGTCAACTCGGTGACGCTGGGCTTCGGTGCGCCGGTGATGAGCGTGGCCGAGGACACGGTGAGCGTCTTCATGTCGCTGTCCGCGATCCTGGCGCCGTTCCTGGTGATCTTCTTCCTGATCATGATCGTGGTGCTGTTCTTCTGGGCGAGACGACGGCGTAAGCGCCGCAAGGCCGCCAAGCTGGCAGCGGCCCGGGGGTACTAAAGGCGAGCCGGGTAGGGTGGCGTCACGTGGACGCCATCGAGGTCCGTGGCCTGCGCAAAGCCTACGGAGACACGGTCGCCGTGGCCGGTGTCGACCTCACCGTGGCGTCCGGCGAGGTCTTCGCCCTTCTCGGTCCGAACGGCGCCGGCAAGACCACCACGATCGAGATTCTCGAGGGCTACCGCCCCCGTGACTCCGGCACCGTCTCCGTGCTCGGCCGCGACCCGGCCACCGCCGGCGCCGACTGGCGGGCCCGGGTCGGCATGGTGCTGCAGACCAGCGGCGAGTTCGACGCGCTCACCGTCGCCGAGGTGGTGCACCACTTCGCGGCGTTCTACCCGCGGTCCGACGACCCGGACGCCGTCATCGAGCGGGTCGGGCTCGGCGGGAAGCGCGCCGCCCGCACCCACGTCCTCTCCGGTGGCCAGAAGCGCCGCCTCGACGTCGCGCTCGGCATCGTCGGCCGGCCCGAGCTGCTGTTCCTCGACGAGCCGACCACCGGCTTCGACCCGCAGGCACGTCTCGAATTCTGGCAGCTCATCCGCGACCTGGCCGCCGCCGGAACCACGATCCTCCTCACCACCCACTACCTGCACGAGGCCGAGGCCCTCGCCGATCGCGTCGGTGTCATGGCCGACGGTCGCGTGGTCGCGGTCGCGCCGCCCGCCGAGCTCGGTGGCCGCGCGACGGCCGCGGCCGTCGTCAGCTGGCAGTCGGGTGACGGCGTGCGCGAGGCCGTCACCGACGAGCCGACCGCGTTCGTGCGGCAGCTCTCCGAGGAGTACGGCGGCGAGGTGCCCGGGTTGACCGTGAACCGGCCCACGCTGGAGGACGTATACCTGCGCATGATCGGCGGCGTCTCATGACTACGACCCTGGAGAATCGCGTGGCCGTCGACCGCCGACCGAACGCGCTACGGCTGGGCATTCGCCGGGGTGGGCTGGAGATCCGGCAGTTCCTGCGCAGCCGCGAGTCGGTGGTGTTCACGCTGGCGTTCCCGGTGATGCTGCTGGTGATCTTCGGGTCGGTGTTCGACGACAACGAGGTCGCCGACGGCGTCCCCTTCACGCAGTACTTCGTGGCCGGGATGATCGCGGCGGGCCTGCTCACCGTCGGGTTCCAGAACCTCGCCATCATGATTCCGATCGAACGCGACCGGGGCGCGCTCAAGCGGCTGCGCGGCACCCCGATGCCGCCGACGGCGTTCTTCCTGGGCAAGGTGCTCATGGTGCTCGCCATCGGCGCGGCCGAGACCGTGCTCCTGCTCGTGATGGCGTTCACGCTGTACGACGTCCCGGTGCCCGGCCCGGCTCAGTGGGTGACGTTCCTCTGGGTGTCGGTGCTCGGCATCACCGCGTGCACGCTGTGCGGCGTCGCGTTCTCGTCGCTGGTCCGCAGCGGGCGCGGCGCACCGGCCATGGTGACGCCGGTCGCGCTCGGACTTCAGTTCATCTCCGGCGTGTTCTCGCTGTTCACGAACCTGCCGCCGTGGATGCAGCAGCTGGCGGCGCTGTTCCCGCTGAAGTGGATGACCCAGGGCATGCGGGCGGTGTTCCTGCCCCCGTCGTTCGCGGCCCACGAGCCGGCGGGGTCGTCCGAGCTCGGCCTGGTGGCGCTGGTGCTGGTGCTGTGGTGCGTCGGCGCCCTGGTCGTGAGCCGCCTGACGTTCCGCTGGACCAGCCGCGACTGAGGGTTTCTATTTCCCGGCGGCCTTGCGGTACTTCGTGATCGACAGCGGCACGAAGATCGCGAGCATCACGATGATGTAGAAGACCGACAGCAGGATCGGGTGGTCGGCGGGGAAGCCGTCGCCGCGGGCGATCGCGGCCGGCGCGTTGCCCCAGAGGTCGCGCAGCGCCAGCACCACGGAGCTGAACGGGTTCCACTCGGCCACCGGCTGGAGCCAGTCGGGCAGGGTGCTCGTGGAGATGAACGCGTTCGACAGGAACGTCACCGGGAACATCCAGATGAGACCGGCCGACTGGGCCACCTCGACGCTGCTCACCGAGAGCCCGATCACCGCCGCCACCCAGCTGATCGCGTAGCCGAACGCGAGCAGCAGCAGGAACCCGGCGGCCACCTCGACCGCGCTGGTGTGCGTGCGCCAGCCGACGAGCAGGCCGCAGATCACCATGATGACCAGCACCAGCAGGTTGCTCAGCAGGTCGGACGTGGTGCGCCCGACGAGCACCGCCGCCCGCGACATGGGCAGCGACCGGAACCGGTCGATGATGCCCTTCTGCAGGTCGTCGGCGAGGCCGATCGCGGTGATGCCCGACCCGAACATCACGGTCTGCGCGAAGATGCCGGCCATCAGGTACTCGCGGTAGTTGACGCCGGGAATCGGGATCGCGCCGCCGAACACGTACGCGAACAGCACCACGAACATGACCGGCTGGATCGTCGAGAACAGCAGCAGGTCGGGAATCCGCTTGATCTTGATGAGGTTGCGCTTGGCGACGACCCAGCCGTCGAGGAACGCAAAAGCCAGAGCGCTCACTTGCGCACCTCCGCAGCCTGACCGGTGAGGGAGAGGAACACGTCGTCGAGCGTGGCGCGGTGGATGCCGATGTCGGCGACCTCCACGCCCACGGCGTCGAGGCGGCGCACCACCTCGATGAGCGTCTTCGCACCGTTCGGGGCCGGTGCGGTCAACTGGAGGACGTCGATCACCGGCGCCTCGCCGCAGATCTCCTTGAGCACGGTGGCCGCCGCCTCGACGTCGCCGGCGGCGTCGACCACCACCTCGACGCGTTCGCCGCCCACCTGGCGTTTCAGCTCGGTGGGCGTGCCGAGCGCGATGGCCTTGCCCTGGTCGATGACCAGCACCGTGTCGGCGAGCTTGTCGGCCTCCTCCAGGTACTGGGTGGTGAGCAGCAGCGTGCAGCCGCTGCGCACCCGTTCCTGGATGACCTCCCACATGCCCAGCCGGCTGCGCGGGTCGAGCCCGGTGGTCGGCTCGTCGAGGAACAGCACCGGCGGCGACGTGACCAGCGCGGCCGCCAGGTCGAGCCGGCGCCGCATGCCGCCGGAGTACGTCTTGGCGGGCCGGTTCGCGGCGTCGCTGATGTCGAACCGCTCCAGCAGTTCGGCGGCCCGCCGGCGGGCCTCCTTCGCGCCGATGTGGTGCAACCGCCCGACCATCTCCAGGTTCTCGAAGCCGGTGAGATGCTCGTCGACCGCGGCGTTCTGGCCGGACAGCCCGATGACCCGCCGCACCTTCTGCGGTTCGGCCAGCACGTCGATGCCGTGCACCGCGGCCCGACCGGAGTCGGGCCGCAGCAACGTCGTGAGGATGCGCACGGCCGTGGTCTTGCCGGCACCGTTCGGGCCGAGCAGACCGAGGACGGTTCCCTCGGGCACGCGCAGGTCGATGCCGTCGAGCGCACGCACCGATCCGTAGGTCTTGACGAGTGCCTCGGCCACGATGGCATCAACCATGCAACAGACCCTAGCGCCTGTTAATTGCACTTTTGACAGCGTGTTGCGGTCGTTGGGCGTCAGGATGTGGTTACCGTCGATGTGTGACGGGGGTGGGGGCTCGGCGTCGGGGGGCGGGTAAGGCGCCGTTGTGGCGGTGGGATGGTCCGGTATCGGTGTTTCGGTTGCCGGTGGATGTTCATGATCCGCGGGTACGTCGGCAGGTCGAGCGGGTGTTCTCAGCGGCGTTTGCGGTGCGGCGGGCGGTGCAGCGCGACGCGCGGTCGCGGGTGGATGCGTACTGGCCCGCGCACCGGGCCAGGGCCGCAGATGGTGGCCCGGCGGTTGTGCGGGACCGGTTGGGGTTGTCACGTACCGGGCTGGAGCGGGCGGCGTACCGGCATCTGGATGCGGCGCCGCATCTGCGTCGTCATCTGACCAAAGCCCTGGCAATGCATCTCGCCTCCGGGGTATGGGAAGCCACCGAGCGGCATCTGTTTCCGGACGCGTCGGGGCGGCGCCACGGCCGGCCGGGTCCGGGTCGGTGGTGGGAGTTCGCCACTGTTCCCGGACGGGCCCGTTCGCACACCCGGCCACGGAAGTGGGAGACGTTCCGGCTGGTCGGCACCCTGGATGGGCACCTGGCCACCTTCGGACACAGCAGTGGTCGGTTGTGGCAGCCGCGGCGGATGCCGACCGTCCACCCGACCGCCGACGGTCGAAGGGTGCGATCGTGGTGGGACCACGACGGCCCGTTCGCTGTTGTCCTGACCGGTGTCGGTGACCGGGATCTGGTGCTGCCGGTGCGGCTGCCGCAAGGGCCGGGCCGCCGACCGGTTCTGGAACACTATCTCCGCGATCGGCAACGCTGGCACAAGGTTGATCTGGTCCGCCACCGCGACCCCGGCACGCCGGGTGGGTGGCGGTACGAGGCCCATCTGATGATCCTCGGCGCCGGCCACGCCTCGCCCGCGGTGACCGCGCGGCGGGAGGCCGCTGCCCGGCTGGACCGGCGCGGTGGCGTCGACGTCAACGTCAACGTCTCCAATCTCGCGTCGTCTCTATCCCCAACACTCCCGCGGACATCGGTGCTGCGGGTGGGGTGGTGGCGTCCCGGGTGGCCCGGACCGGACAACACGATGCGGTGCTGGCGTCCGAGCGGCTGCGGCAGCGGCGCCGCAACCGGGCGTTGCAGCGATCCCGCCGGGCGGCGAACCCGACCCAGTACCTGCTGTCGCCACGGCAGCAGCGGCGGGCCGATCGACGCGCCGCCGCCGGCCTGGCGCCGGTACAGGTCACCGTGCCGGGCGGGTCCCGTCAGGCCAACACCGCCGGCGTGCCGACCGGCGCCTATCGGCGAGATGACCTGTCGAACACCTATCGCCGATTGCGTGGGCAGGCCGCCGTCGACGGAGCGGCTCATACCGCGGCCGGACGGACCCGCGCCCGCACGTTCGCCGCCGCCGTCGTCGCAGTCCACGGCCCGGACCTGACCGTCGAGGACAGCGACATCCGGGCGTGGGCCCGACACTGGGGCCGCGGCATCCACGCCTTCACCCCCGGCATGCTCCTGCAGGCCCTCCGACACGAGACCACCGCCGTCACCCTGCACCGCCACAACCGCCATCCGGGCACGGGTCTGGTCCGGGCCGGCACCCGACACACCGCCTGGACCCAGCACTGCCTGTGCGGCCGCCGCGAACCCAAAAGCCTCGGACAGCGTCGACATGAATGCCCCGCCTGCGGTCTGACCGGCGACCGCGACCTGGTCGCCGCCCTCATCGGCGCCCACACCGTCTTCACCGATACGGCCCAGCCAAGCAGCGCCCGCATCGACTGGGCCGCCGCCCACCAGACCCTCGACCGCTACGGCGTCCAGGCCATAAGACAAGGGCTGCAAGGAGCCCTGACCGAGTCAACCGGAACCCACCGCCCCGACCGCCACCACACCGGTGCCCGGCCCCGGCGGCCGCAACGCAGCCTCCTCCCGACCAGCCCGACCGGCCGGACGAGACGATGCCAGCGTGCTCGGCGAACTACCGGCATGAGCCACGACCCCACGCCACCCGGCACGGGATCGTGGCCGGTGCCCTCGACAACCCCGGATGAGACCCGAACCGCACCCGCGGCTGGGACCACACCGGAACGACGAGACGCACACCCCGGACTGTTGACCAAGCCCGACACCAAACCGGACTTGTTCAACAGGCCTTAGGTCAGAAGTCGTCGATGTTCACTGAAATACGGTGTTCGCTCGACGGCCAGTTCGGGACGTTGACCATGTCGAAGCCGCCGCCCCGTTGGCCCACCACGATCGACACCAGTGTCGGCCGGGCGGAGGCGGGGATGAACACGTCCATTCCGGTGATGAACGTCTGTGCGAAGAACGCCGGCAGCGGCGCGGTCAGGTCGGTGACGCCGTCGCTGCCCGCGTCGAACGCGAAGATCCCGATGACCCGCTTGGTGCGCGGCGCGTTGGCGGCGTTCAGGATGTTGCGCCCGTTGATCCACAGCGAGTCCCCCTCGGCACCCCACCACTCCTTCTGCCGGTTGATGGTCAGCGCGGTGTGCCGCTCGCTCGTCTCGACCAGCGCGCCGAGGCCCTCGCCGGGCCGGCTGGTCAGCAACCGCACGAACGAGTCCGACCGCAGGAACGGCTGGGAGTAGAGGTGGTGCGTGGCGGCGCCGGGCCGCACGATCGCGAACTCGTACCGCGCCGAGCCCAGCAACGGCAGCGGGCCGAACGACCCGTCTCCGCTCAGGGCGACCCGGTGCGCGGGCCGGGCCGACAGCCGGTGCCCGGTCAGCGCGCCCACCCGGTACACCTCGAGCGTGGCCCCGTCGACGCCGACGTTGCTCGGGAACAGGACGGCCCGCCCCGACACGTTGGCGATCGCTTGCGGGGCAATGCGCGTGGTGCGCGGCGCGCGGTCGGTCAGGAACGTGTAGATCTCCCGGAACGACTCCTCCGAGGAGACGGTCTGGGTGTGCGACTGGTCGGGCAGGTAGACGTTGCGGGCGCCGGCCACGGCCCGCGCCGGATCGCCTTCACCCCAGATCGCGAGAGTGGGAACGCCGCCCGGCAGCGCCGCCGCGGTGCGCCCGTCGAGGTTCACGTAGTGGGCCACGCGCGCGGCCCGCGCCGGTGAGCTGGTCAGGTACCCCTGCGACACGAACGTGCCCAGCGAGTGCCCGAGCAGGTCCACCTTGTCGGCTCCGGTCTTCGCCAGCAGGCGGGCGATGCGCTCGTCGAGCCCGGCGTACACCTGCGGCAGGATCGTGGCGATGTTCGGCGAGTCGTACTCGTGCGCCTCGATGATCTCGATGGGGTAGCCGTTCGACGCCAGGCGCTTGGCCTGCGTCTGGAACTGTGCCGCCGATCCGGCGCTGCCGTGCACGAAAACGACCGGTCGGTGCTTCGGGCCGTGCGCGGCCGCCGGGGTGGTGTGAAAAGAAGCGGAGACGGCCGTGAGCGCCATCGCGGCGGCCAGGGCGAGCAGTCTCCGGCGGGGGGTGGTGTGCACCGAATCCTCCAGAGTGGCGGGGAACGATTTTTGCACTGAGAGCGCAAGTATCGTCCTCCGTCACTGCGGAGCGCTAGGTCGCGACGAGTTCGACCTCGAAACCGTCGCGGTCCTCCAGGTAGGCGGCGTAGTGCTCGGGGCCGCCGGCCCAGGGGTGCTTGTCGGGGAACATCAGCGTCCAGCCGTGGTCGGGCGCGGCGGCGACCAGCGCGTCGAGCGACGGCCGGGATCCGGCGTGGAACGCGAGGTGGTTCAGGCCCGGGCGCAGGCGGTCATGGGTGCCTGACGAGAGGGCGGGCGACTCCTCGACCACCACGTACACGTCGCCGTCGCGCCACGACCGGCCGCCCGGCCAGTCCTGGTACCCGGTCCAGCCGAGCGACTCCAGCAGCCAGCCCCAGCTCTCCACCGCCCGTACGAGCGACGGGACCCACAGCTCAACGTGATGCAGCCCCACCCGGCACCCATTTCACGTCGCCGTCCGGGTTGGCCAGCCGCCCGAGGATGAAGAGCAGGTCGGACAGGCGGTTGAGGTAGCGGATCGCGATCGTGCTCGTCCGTTCTGCGTCGGCCTCGGCCACCACCCACGCGGCCCGCTCCGCGCGCCGGCACACCGTGCGCGCGACGTGCAGCAGCGCGGCGCCCGGCGTGCCGCTCGGCAGAATGAAGGAGTCCAATGTAGACAGTCGCGCGTTGAACTCGTCGCACCAGCCCTCGAGCCGTTCGACGTGCTCCTCGGTGACCCGGATCGGCGCCCATTTCGGGTTGGGCTGGATCGGATTGCAGAGGTCCGCGCCCACGTCGAAAAGATCGTTCTGGACGCGCACCAGCACGCCGCGCAGCTCCTCGTCGAGCGCGCCCAGGGCCACCGCGACCCCGATCGCGGCGTTGCACTCGTCGACGTCGGCGTACGCCGTGATCCGGGGATCGGTCTTCGGAACCCGGGATCCGTCGCCGAGCGCGGTGGTGCCGGTGTCGCCGGTCTTCGTGTATATGCGGGTGAGGTGTACGCGAGCCACGACGCCAGCCTAGGCTCACGCGCGTGGACCTGCTCAGAGTGTTCGGTGGCGCGCGCCTGGCCGGCGACGTCGACGTGGTCGGGGCGAAGAACTCGGCGCTGAAGCTGATGGCGGTGACGCTGCTCGCGCCGGGGCGCAGCGTCATCACCAACGTTCCGCGGATCACCGACATCGCGATCATGGCCGAGGTGCTGCGGCGGCTCGGCTGCGAGGTCACGTCGGAGGGCGACCGCATCGAGATCGACGTCCCGGACGAGTGCGGCACCGAGGCCGACTACGACCTGGTGCGGCGGCTGCGGGCGTCGATCTGCGTGCTCGGGCCGCTGCTCGCCCGGCGCGGGCACGTGCGGGTGGCGCATCCGGGCGGCGACGCGATCGGCTCGCGCGGTCTCGACATGCACGTCGCCGGGCTGCGCCGGATGGGCGCCGACATCACCAGCGAGCACGGCTTCGTGATCGCGACCGTCAGCGAGCGGCTGCACGGCGCCACGGTCTGGCTCGACTTCCCGAGCGTCGGCGCCACCGAGAACCTGCTGATGGCGGCGGTGCTCGCGAAGGGCACCACGGAGATCGACAACGCGGCACGCGAGCCGGAGATCGTCGACATCTGCGAGATGCTCACCGCCATGGGCGCGAAGATCGGCGGCGCCGGTACCAGCCAGCTCATCGTCGAGGGCGTCGACGCGTTGCGGCCCGTCGAGCACCGCACCGTCGGCGACCGCATCGTCGCCGGCACCTGGGCGTTCGCGGCGGCGATGACGCGCGGCGAGGTCACCGTGCACGGCGTGCCGGTGGCGCACCTGGAGATCGCGCTCGACAAGCTGGTCACCGCCGGCGCCGAGGTCGACCCGGTCGGCGACGGGTTCCGCGTCCGCATGGGCCGCCGCCCGACCGCCGTCGACATCGTCACGCTGCCGTTCCCCGGCTTCCCCACCGACCTGCTGCCGATGGCCGTCGGCCTCGCGGCGGTGAGCGAGGGCGCGTCGCTGATCACCGAGAACATCTTCGACGGGCGCTTCATGTTCATCCAGGAACTGGTGCGGCTGGGCGCGGAGATCCGCACCGACGGGCACCACGCGGTGGTGCGCGGCCGCGAGCGGTTGTCGGGCGCGCCGGTGAGTGCCACCGACATCCGGGCCGGCGCCGGCCTGGCCGTGGCCGCGCTCTGCGGCGACGGCGTCACGGAGGTGAGCCACGTGCACCACATCGACCGCGGCTACCCGACGTTCGCGGCCGACCTCACCGGGCTGGGCGCACACGTCGAGCGCGTGCAGGCGCCGGCCGAGCCGGTGTTCGGCCTGTGAAGGCGGTCGACGTCCGGCACGAGGAGCCGCGCGACGCCGCGCGCGTCCGGTCGGTGGTGGCCGGGGCCTTCGGGGCCGAGCCCGGCGTCGAACCGGTCGAGGCCAGGCTGCTCGACGGCCTGCGCGCCGACCCGGCGTCGATCACCACGGGGTGGGTGGTCGAGGCCGACGGCGACGTCGTCGGTCACCTGCTCGTGGTCCCGGTGACGGTCGGCGACGCGCCGGCGGCGGCGATCGGGATGGTGGCGGTGGACCCCGCGCACCAGAAGAAGGGGTACGGCGCGGAGCTGGTCGGTGCCGCGCTGGGCGAGCTGATCCAGGCCGGCGAGACGCTGGTGGTGGTGCTGGGCAACCCCGCGTACTACGGTCGCTTCGGGTTCGTGCCGGCGCCCGTGGTGGGCGTCGAGAGCCCGCTGTACCCGTCGCCGTACATGCAGGCGCTGCCGCTGCGGGTGGCGCACCCGCGGGGCGAGATCACCTATCCACGCCCGTACCGCGACCTCGAGGTCTAGACGGCGTCGCGGGCGTCTTCGTACTCGTCGCCGAACACCAGGACCCGCGCGAACCCGGCGCTGTCGGTGCCCACGGTGGCCCGGATGCCGAGCGCCATGAGCCGGTCGCGCACCGCGCGGGCCGCGGCCAGGTCGGCCGAGAGGGCGACCGTGCGGAGCAGCCCGAACTCCTCGTCGCCGCCGGCGGTTCTGGCCCTGCCGGCCCTGGCTGGCCGGACGGTCGGCTGGGCCCGCAGCGTGCCGATATCGGCGGCGACAGCGATCAGGGCAAGCACGGCGAGCGCGAGCAGCGGCCCGACCAGGAGGATCTCCAACGGCACCCGGCAAGTGTGACAAAGCCTCACGCGCGCCGGTCTCGGTCGATCGGTCCGGTTTCGGTGGTTCGAGCGTTCAGTTGGCGCGCACGCCTCAGTGCGGTGGCGCGGCCAGGCGGCGCGACGACGAACCGGGCGGGGCCGCCTCGATCCAGGACAGGAAGCCGGTGAGGGTGGACCTCGCCATCGCGATCTCGACCGACGAGCGCCGATCGGCGCACCGGATCACGACCCAGTCGGCCGGCATGGTGAAGCGCTCGGCGTCGTCGGGCTGGCGCCGGCCCTGTACGGACACGTCGCGGCGGCTCAGGATGCGGCGCGGACGCGGCGAGAAGCTGAACACGCGGTACCAGCGGAGCTCATCGCCCTTGAAGCGGGCCAGGCCGTGCGACCAGCCGCGGCCGGCGACGAGCGTGGTGAGGCGGAGGCTGACGTCGATCGTGCCGCCACCACGGGTGATGGCGGCACGACGGAAGAACAGGGCCGCGAGCGCAAGCAGCACTATCAGGACACCGATGCCGACCCACTGAAGGACGCCCATCGATGTCCGCCCGCTACCGCTTCTCGTCTGAGAACTCGCAGGACTCCGCGAGAATCGTGACGCCCTCGCCGGTTACCGAGAGGAACCCGCCGGAGACCTCGTACCGGGACTCGACGCCGTCGTGCTTGATGCGGACCTCGCTGGGCTCCTTGAGCAGGCCGAGCAGCGGTGCGTGACCGGGGAGCACCCCGAGCTCACCCTCGGTGGTGCGGGCCACCACCATGTCTGCGGTGCCCGACCAGACCTTCTCTTCGACGGCCACCAGCTCAACCTGTAGCTGCGCCACTGCGATTCTCCTTGCCTGCGGCGGTGGCCCGAGTTTAGCCAACCGGGTTCCACCACTGTTGGTGAGGGCAAAAGTTTATGGAGCTCTTTAGGTACCTTGCGGTCAAAAAGATCTTGGACGCCGCGCAGCGGCTAAACCGTGCGAGACGTCCAAGACCGGGCTTTTCGAATCGGGACGAATCAGTCCTTCATCAGCTCGTGCGCCTTCTTTTCAAGGTCCTCGATGCCGCCGCACATGAAGAACGCCTGCTCCGGGAAGTGGTCGAACTCACCCTCGGAAAGGCGCTTGAACGCCTCGACCGTCTCCTTGATCGGGACGAACGAACCCTCGATGCCGGTGAACTGCGTCGCCGCGTAGGTGTTCTGCGACAGGAACCGCTCGACCCGGCGGGCCCGGTTCACCGTGATCTTGTCTTCCTCGGACAGTTCGTCCATACCGAGGATGGCGATGATGTCCTGCAGGTCCTTGTACCGCTGCAGGATCCGCTTGACCTCCTGCGCCACCGTGTAGTGCTCGTTGCCGACGTACTCCGGCGCAAGGATCCGCGACGTCGACGCCAGCGGGTCGACCGCCGGGTAGATGCCCTTGTCGGAGATCGACCGCTCCAGGTTGGTGGTGGCGTCGAGGTGGGCGAACGTGGTGGCCGGCGCCGGGTCGGTGTAGTCGTCGGCGGGCACGTAGATCGCCTGCATCGAGGTGATCGCCTTGCCCTTGACCGACGTGATCCGCTCCTGCAACTGGCCCATCTCGTCGGCCAGCGTCGGCTGGTAACCCACGGCCGACGGCATGCGACCGAGCAGGGTCGACACCTCGGAACCGGCCTGGGTGAACCGGAAGATGTTGTCGATGAAGAGCAGCACCTCCTGGTTCTGCACGTCGCGGAAGTACTCCGCCATCGTCAGCGCGGAGAGCGCGACGCGCAGACGCGTGCCCGGCGGCTCGTCCATCTGACCGAAGACCAGCGCGGTCTTGTCGATGACCTCGGACTCCGTCATCTCGGCGATGAGGTCGTTGCCCTCACGGGTGCGCTCACCCACGCCGGCGAACACCGACGTACCACCGAAGTTGTTGGCGACCCGGATGATCATCTCCTGGATGAGCACCGTCTTGCCCACGCCGGCGCCGCCGAACAGGCCGATCTTGCCGCCCTTGACGTACGGGGCGAGCAGGTCGAGCACCTTGATGCCGGTCTCCAGCATCTCGGTCTTCGGCTCCAGGTCGGCGAAGGGCGGCGGCTGGCGGTGGATGCCCCAGCGCTCGGCGCCGTCGAGGGTCGACGGGTCGGCGTTGAGCACCTCGCCGATCGCGTTGAACACCTTGCCCTTGGTGACGTCGCCGACGGGCACCGTGATCGGGCCGCCGGTGTCGCGCACCTCGGCGCCGCGCACGAGGCCGTCGGTGGGCTGCATCGAGATGGCGCGCACCATGTTGTCGCCCAGGTGCTGGGCGACCTCCAGGGTGAGCCTCCGCTCGCCGCCCGCCAGCGTCACGTTGACGTGCATGGCGTTGAACATCCCCGGCATGGCGTCCCGCGGGAACTCGGCGTCGACGACCGGGCCGATGACCCGGACGACCCGGCCCACGCCCGTCTGGGTGCCGGGCTCAAGTACAGCAGTCATCACACATCACTTCCCGATGCGGCGAGCGCTTCAACGCCGCCGACAATCTCGCTGATCTCCTGGGTGATCGCAGCCTGACGAGCCGAGTTCATCTCCCGCGTGAGCGACTTGATGACCTCTTCGGCGTTGTCGGTGGCGCTCTTCATCGCCCGCCGCCGGGACGCCGACTCGCTGGCCGCCGAGTCCAGCAACGCCGCGAACAGCCGCGCGTTGATGTACTTCGGCAGCAGCGCCGCCAGCAGTTCCTCGGGCTCGGGTTCGAACTCGTACGCCGGCCGCGGACCGGTCACCTCGCGCTCCTCGACCTGCATCGGCGCGAGCAACCGCACCTTCGGGATCTGCGTGAGCAGCGACTTGAACTCGGTGTGCACCAGGTACAGCTCGTCGACGCCGTAGATCCCGTCGGGACCCGGGCCGTCGACCGTGTCGTCGGCACCGGCCTCGAACGCGGCCAGCAGCGTCTCGCCGACCTCGCGCGCGTTGTCGAAGTCGGGACGCTCGGAGAAGCCGGTCCAGCTCGCCTCGACCGGACGCCCCCGGAACTTGAAGAAGCCCACGCCCTTCCGGCCGATCACGAACAGCACCGGCTGCTTGCCGTCGCGCTCCAGCCGGGCCCGCAACTGCTCGGTGGCCCGCAGCACGTTGGCGTTGTAGCCACCGGCCAGACCGCGGTCGCTCGTGATCACCAGGATGCCGGCCCGACGGACCTGCTCCCGTGGCTTGAGCAGCGGGTGGTCGATGCTCGCGTTGGACGCCAGCGCGGTGAGCACGCCGGTGATCGCCTCGGCGTAGGGACGGGACGCGGCGACCCTGGCCTGGGCCTTCGCGATCCGGCTGGTGGCGACCAGCTCCTGCGCCTTGGTGATCTTCTTCATGGACTTCACCGACCGGATGCGACGCCGGAGCGGTAGCAGCTGGGCGGGCATGCCGTCAGCCGTCCTCGGACTGGCGGACCTCGCGGGTCACTTTCTCGCGACTGTCGCCCGAGGAGTCGGACGGCGACGCCGCCGCCTGGTTCACGAACTTGCCCTCACCCGTGCCGGCCAGGAAGTTCTCCCGGAACTGGGCGATCGCCTCCTTGAGCGCCGCGGCGGTGTCGTCGGAGAGCTCGTTCTTCTCGCCGATCGCGTCGAGGATCTCCTTGCGGTTGTGCCGCAGGTGCGAGAGGAACTCCTGCTCGAACTTGCGGACGTCGGCGACCGGGATCTGGTCGAGCTCGCCGGTGGTGCCGGACCAGATCGAGACGATCTGCTCGGTGACCGGGTACGGCGAGTACGCCGGCTGCTTGAGCAGCTCGACCAGGCGGCCACCGCGCTCCAACTGGGCCCGCGACGCCTTGTCGAGGTCGGACGCGAACGCCGCGAACGCCTCCAGGTCGCGGTACTGCGCGAGGTCGAGCCGCAGCCGGCCGGAGACGGACCGCATACCGCGGACCTGCGCCGAACCACCCACCCGGGACACCGAGGTACCCACGTTGATGGCCGGCCGGACGCCCTGGTTGAACAGGTCGGTCTCGAGGAAGATCTGGCCGTCGGTGATCGAGATGACGTTGGTGGGGATGTAGGCCGAGATGTCGTTGGCCTTGGTCTCCACCATCGGCAGGCCGGTCATCGAGCCGCCGCCCAGCTCGTCGGAGAGCTTCGCGCAGCGCTCCAGCAGCCGGGAGTGCAGGTAGAAGACGTCACCCGGGTAGGCCTCGCGGCCCGGCGGGCGGCGCAGCAGCAGCGACACGGCGCGGTACGCCTCGGCCTGCTTCGACAGGTCGTCGAAGACGATGAGGACGTGCTTGCCGGCGTACATCCAGTGCTGGCCGATGGCCGAACCGGTGTACGGCGCCAGGTACTTGAAGCCCGCCGGGTCGGACGCCGGTGAGGCCACGATCGTCGTGTACTCCATGGCGCCGCGCTCTTCGAGCGTCCCCTTGATCGACGCGATCGTGGAGGCCTTCTGGCCGATCGCGACGTAGATGCAGCGGACCTGCTTCTCCGGGTCACCGGACAGCCAGTTGTCGCGCTGGTTGATGATCGTGTCGAGCGCGATCGTGGTCTTGCCGGTCTTGCGGTCGCCGATGATCAGCTGACGCTGGCCGCGGCCGATCGGGGTCATGGCGTCGATCGCCTTGATACCGGTCTGCAGCGGCTGCTTGACCGACTGGCGCTCCACCACGGAGGGCGCCTGCAGTTCCAGCTCGCGCAGGCCCTCGTTCTCGATGTCGCCACGCGCGTCGATCGGCTTGCCCAGCGGGTCGATGACCCGGCCGAGGAACGCGTCGCCGATCGGCACGGAGAGCACCCGACCGGTCCGCTTGACCTGCTGCCCTTCCTCGATGCCGGCGAAGTCGCCAAGCACCACGACGCCGATCTCACGCACGTCGAGGTTCAGCGCGACACCCAGGGTGCCGTCGGCGAACTCGAGCAACTCGTTGGCCATGGTCGAGGGCAGGCCCTCGACGTGGGCGATGCCGTCGCTCGCGTCAGCGACGATGCCTACTTCTTCGCGGGAGATCTCCGGCGTGTAGGACGAGACATAGCGCTCCAGAGCGCCCCGGATCTCGTCCGAGGAGATGGTCAGCTCGGCCATCCTCAACTTCCTCTATGTCTAGGTGTGAATTGAATCTAACCGGCCAGTGCCTTGCGCGTCTCGGCCAACCGACGGGAGACGGTTCCGTCGTAAAGATCGGCGCCTACCTGCACCTTGACGCCGCCGACCACAGACGGGTCGACGTCGAGTTTCAGGGAGATCTGTCGACCGTACAGTTCGCTGAGCCGACCGGCGAGGCGTTCCTCTTCGGCATCGCTCAACGGAGCGGCGGTGGTGACGTAGGCGACCTGCCGGTCGCGCCGGGCGGCCGCAAGCTCCACCAGGCGGCTGAGCGAGGCGTCGAAGCCGCGCCCGCCGAACCCGCGCAGCGCCAGCGTCACCAACCGCAGCGAGGCCGGGCTGGCCTTGCCCTCGAGGAGGTCGGCGATCAGCTGACCGCGCCGGTCGAGGCCGGCCGACGGGTCGGACAACGCGCTGGCGAGCTGCGGGTTGCCCCGGACGACGTGCCCGAAGCGGAACAGCTCGTCTTCGACGTCGCCCAGTTCGTCGGCCCGTTCCGAGCCGGCGAGCAGGGTTTCCGCGCCGATCCGCTCGACCGCGTCGAGCAGTTCGGACGGCGTCGACCAGCGGCCGCTCACCAGCGCCGTGAGCAGCCCCAACGCCTCGTCGCCGACCTTGCCGCCGAACACCGCGCCGAGCAGGCCGACCCGCTCGTCGGACGCCCGGGACGAGTCGGCCAGCGCCCGCCGCAGCCGGGGCTCACGCCGAAGCAGGTCGGCGACCGCCAGGACCTCGTCGCCGGTGGCGGTGAGCCGCTCCGGCGTGGCACCGGCGGCGAACTCGTTGAGCGCGTCGACGGCGGCGGCGTAGGACTCCCGGCTGGCGGCGAGCATCAGCGCTTACCTCCGGCCGGCGTCGTTTCGCCCAGGTCGTCGAGGAACCGCTCGACGGTGCCCCGCTGGCGGGCCTCGTCGGCCAGCGCCTCACCGACGATGCGGCTGGCCAGGTCGACCGCCAGGTTGCCGAGTTCGGCCCGCAGTTCGCGCACGATCTGGCCACGCTCGGCCGCGAGGGCGTCGCGCCCGGCCTGGATGATGCGGTCGGACTCCTCACGGGCCTGGTTCGTCGCGTCCTCGCGGATGCCCGCGGCGTCGGCACGCGCCTCGTCGCGGATGCGCGCCGCCTCGGTGCGCGCCTCGGCCAACTGCTGCTTGTACTGCTCCAGCAGCTGCGCGGCTTCCTTCTGGGCGTTCTCCGCCTTGCGGATACCGCCCTCGATCGCCTCGACGCGAGCCTGGAAGGTCGCCTCCATCCGCGGCCAGACGAACTTGCCGAGGATGTACACGAGCACCGCGAAGGCGATCGCACCGATGAGGACTTCCTGCCAGATCGGGACGACCGGGTTGGGGGTATGGACTTCACCGCCCTCGGCGGCCAGGAATTCGAGCATTGCGGCCTCCTATTACGGGGTGCCGGGGCCGAACGCGTAACCGAACGCGATACCCAGCAGCGCGAGCGCCTCGATCAGGACCATGCCGAGGAACAGGTAGGTACGGGTGATACCGGCCGACTCGGGCTGACGCGCGGTGGCCTGGATGTAGGCGGCGAACACGAGACCGACACCGATACCGGGGCCGATGGCGGCAAGGCCGTATCCAACGGCCGCAATGCTGCCGGTAACTTCAGCGAGTGCCATTGCTCTGAAAATCCTCCTGCTAGCGCGTGGCGAACCACGCGTTGGACGGGACGGGTTGATTGGTCGCGGTCGGTACACCGCCCGCGCTGGTCTTTGCGAGTCGCTCTCAGTGCTCGTCGGCCAGCGAGGTCTGCACGTAGAACGAGGTCAACAGCACGAACACGTACGCCTGCAGGGCGGCGACCAGCAGCTCGAACAGGGTGAGCCCGATCGCGAGCGCCCAGGACAGCAACGAGACCGGCTTCAGGAAGATCGCCTCGCTGTTGAACAGCATGAAGCCGCCCAGCGAGAAGACCAGCAGGATCACGTGGCCCGCGAACATGTTGGCGAACAACCGCAGGGCCAGCGTGAGCGGCCGCAGGATGAACGTGGACAGCAGCTCGATGACGGCGACCAGCGGGATCAGCCACCACGGCACGCCCGGGGGCACGAGCTGGGCCTTCATGTACTTCGCGAAGCCGTGCTCGCGGATACCGACGTAATTGAAGAGCACGTATGTGATGACGGCCAGCATGGCCGGGAACGCGATGTGCGAGTTCGGCGACATCTGAACGCCGGGGATGATCGCCCACAGGTTCATCACCAGGACGAACACGAACAGCGTCGACAGGTACGGCGCGAACGCGACTCCCCGGGCACCGATCATGTCCTTCGCGATGCCGTCCCGCACGAACCCGTAGACGGACTCGGCCATCCACTGCGTGCGGGTGGGTACCAGCTTCGGGCTGCGGTACGCGACCAGGAAGAAGATCAGGATCACTGCGACCGAGATCCAGAGGAACAGGGTGAACTTCGTGAACCAGTGATCGGGTCCCGCGATCGGCGGCGGGAAGAACTCGTGCACGCCTGGTGGCCATGGCACTTCGGATGCGACGGTGCGCAGCATGCCTCTGGTCTCCTCCTATGCCCCTAGCCGCTTCACGGTGAGGTAACACCCGAGAGCGGCGCCGACGACGGCACCGATACCCAAGCCAATTCCGTCGGTTGCCAACCAACGGTCGACGAGCCAGCCGAAGAACCCCCACACCAACATCCCGGAGAGGAGGTAGCTCACGGCGGCCCATCCCGCGTTGACGCCTTGCGCCTCATCGCGGCGAGGGGACCTGTTCTCGTCATCGGCCATGACGCGCGAACCATATCAAGCGCGTTTCGGCAGTTGTGAGTCGACCCCCGCGAGTAGCTCACGCGGGGGTACTGACGATGCTAGGCGGCTCCCGGCCGGTAACCCGTCACATTACTCCCGTTCATCGGTTTGGTGTTTCCCCTCCGTGGGGTATCTCCGCATCCGAAATGTCACTACCTTGGTAGAAAGCAGATCCCACTGGGGGGTGGGTTCAGATGAAGGCGCTACTCGTAGTGTTCGCTCTGGTACTGGCTGCTTTCTTCATTGTGCGACAACCCGACGCCGAGGGCTCCGGAACTGCCGGACGGGGCACCGGCTCCAAGGACGGCGGCCCGCCGGGCTCCCGGTGCACCATCTACGCCGACGTGCCGACGGTGCGCGCCGGGCGGGTGTCCGGCCCGGGCCGGTACCGCTGTGCCAGGTCCACCGGAACGGTCGACGTCACGGTCTCGCTCCAGATCGACTCCGGCGGCCAGTGGGTCAGCGTCAAGCAACTGGCGATGGGCGCCACCGGCGTCGATACCACCAAGAAGCGGGCCGAGCGCGACCGCACCGCCTTCGCCACCGTCGCCTGCGCGCCCGGCACCTACCGCACCTTCGTCGGCGGCACGGTGGGCAACGACGAGCGCACCTACTTCGTCGACGCGGCGAGCGCCCGGGTCACGATCCCCTGCGTGCAGGCGTCGTCGGGATCCCCGAAGCCTTAGACGTCCACGTACGGGATGCGGGCGTGCCAGACCCACCAGGCCTGCGCCGTGGCCCAGCCGATCGTCGCCACGGCGACGCCGACACCCAGCGCCGTGAGCCCGTCCCAGCCCGACGCGACGACCGCCGCCATCGCGAACCCGATCGCCGTGAACTTGAGGATGTAGGTGAACATGCCCACCGGCAGCACCAGCGTGGGGTGCACCGAGTCGGCCCAGGCGATCACGAGGCTCGACACCGTGAAGCTCGCCACCACGATGCCCACCCCGGCGGCGGCGCCGAGCGCACCGGTGAGCCCGCCGAGAACCGCTCCGCCGGCGACCATCAGCACGAAGATCACCGCGCTGGTCTTCAACCCCACGGGCAGGTGGGTCATCCGCCCACGAACCGAAACAACGCTCACGCGAGAACCGCATCCACCCGTTGAGGGTACGCGGGGAACGCGTCCACCAGATCGGTGACCTCCGACGCCACCTCGCCCAGCGCGATGCGGCCGGCCGGCGTGTCCGGATCGGACCGCACCGCCCGCGCGATCAGCCGCGCGACGTGCGCCATCTCCGGCTCCGTGAACCCCTGCGTGGTGACCGACGGCGTACCCACGCGAATGCCCGACGCGATCATGGGCGTCTCCGGGTCGTACGGGATCGCGTTCTTGTTCAGCGTGATGCGGGCCAGGTCGCACCGCTCCTCGGCGGCCTGCCCGGTGACGCCGAGCGCGCGGAGGTCGATCAGGGCCAGGTGGGTGTCGGTGCCGCCGGACACCGGTCGCATGCCCTCGGCGGCGAGCCCGGCCGCGAGCGCTCGCGCGTTCGCGACCACCTGCCGGGCGTAGGAAGCGAACGACGGCGCGGCCGCCTCCCGCAGCGCCACCGCCTTCGCGGCGACCGCGTGCATCAGCGGCCCGCCCTGCGTGAACGGGAACACCGCCTTGTCGACGCGGGCGGCCAGGTCGGCGGTGCACAGGATCATGCCGCCGCGCGGCCCGCGCAGCACCTTGTGCGTGGTGGCGGTGACGATGTCGGCGTACGGCACCGGCGACGGGATCGCGCCGCCGGCCACCAGCCCGATGAAGTGGGCCGCGTCGACCACCAGGTAGGCGCCCACCTCGTCGGCGATCTCCCGGAACCGGGCGAAGTCGATCAGCCGCGGGTACGCCGTCGCCCCACAGATGATCATCTTGGGCCGATGTTCCAGGGCGAGGTCGCGCACCTCGTCGTAGTCGATCAACTCGTCGTCGAGCGTGACCCGGTACCCGACGGCGCGGAACCACTTGCCGCTGAAGTTCACCTTGCTGCCGTGGGTGAGGTGCCCGCCGTGCGGCAGGTCCATCGCCAGCACCGTGTCGCCCGGCATCAGCAGCGCCGCGTACGCGGCCAGGTTGGCGCTCGCGCCCGAGTGCGGCTGCAGGTTGGCGTGCTCGGCGCCGAACAGCGCCTTCGCCCGTTCGATGGCGAGCGTCTCGGCCCGGTCGACCTCGTCGCAGCCGCCGTAGTACCGGTGCCCCGGATACCCCTCGGCGTACTTGTTCGTCAGCGTCGACCCGAGCACCGCCAGCACCGCCGGCGACGTGAGGTTCTCGCTCGCGATCAGCTGCAGCCCGCCCCGCACCCGGTCGAGTTCGCCGAGCACGACGTCGGCGATCTCCGGGTCGGCGGCGCGCAGCGCCGCGAAGCTAGGCCCCCAGAACTCGCCCATGCCGCGAAGTCTACGTGTCTGACCTGCTCAAAACGGGCATGATCCGGGGCATGCGTGCACTGGTTACGGGTGCGACCGGCTACGTCGGCGGCCGGCTGGCGCCCCGGCTCGCCGCCCGGGGACACGACGTACGGTGCCTGACCCGGTCGGCCGCGCGGCTCCGCGACGTGCCGTGGGCCGGGGACGTCGAGATCGTCGAGGGCGACGTCGCCGACCCGGCGAGCCTCGAGAACGCCCTCCGCGACGCGGACGTCGTCTACTACCTCGTCCACTCGCTGGGGCGGAAGGGGTTCGAGAAGCTCGACCGCGACGGCGCCACCAACATCGCCGAGGTGGCCGCCCGGACCGGCGTGAAACGCATCGTCTACCTCGGCGGCCCGGATCCGGCCGACCCGAACGCGTCAGCCCATCTGAGAAGCCGGCACGAGGTCGCCGAGATCCTCCTGAAGGGCGCGGTGCCGGCGGTCGTGCTGCGGGCGCCGGTGATCATCGGCTCCGGGTCGGCGTCGTTCGAGATGCTGCGCTACCTCACCGAGCGGCTGCCGGCGATGGTGTGCCCGCGCTGGGTCCGCAACCGGATCCAACCGATCGCGATCCGCGACGTGCTGCACTACCTCATCGGGATGGGCGAGATCGACGACGACGTCGACCGCGCCTTCGACATCGGCGGCCCCGACGTGCTCACCTACGAGCAGATGATGCGCCGCTACGCCCGCGTCGCCGGCCTGCGGAAACGGCTGATCGTCCCGACCAGGTTCCTGTCACCGACGCTCTCGTCGCTCTGGGTCGGCCTGGTCACGCCGGTGCCGAACGCGATCGCCCGGCCGCTGGTCGGCAGCCTGGTCCACGAGGCCGTCGCCCGGGAACACGACATCGCGCGGTTCGTGCCGGACCCCGACCGCGGACTCACCGGGTTCGACGAGGCCGTGCGGCTCGCGCTCACCCGCATCCGCGACGCCGACGTCGAGACCCGGTGGACCGGCTCGTCCTGGCCCGGCACCCCGGCCGCCGAACCGCTGCCGACCGACCCGAACTGGTCGGGCGGCACCGTCTACACCGACCAGCGCGAGAGCAGGGTCGACGCGTCACCCGAGGAGCTGTGGCGGGTGATCACCGCGATCGGCGGCGAGACCGGTTGGTACTCGTTCCCGCTGGCCTGGGCGGTGCGCGGCTGGCTGGACCGGGCCGTGGGCGGCGTCGGGCTGCGGCGCGGCCGCCGCGATCCGCACCGCCTCTACCTGGGCGAGGCCGTGGACTTCTGGCGGGTCGAGGAGATCGTGCCCGGCGAAATGCTCCGGTTGCGCGCCGAGATGCGGCTGCCGGGCCGCGCGTGGCTCGAGATGAGGGCAATGCAAGGTGACGCGGCAGTCGCCTCCCTCGGCGACAAACCAGCTGCTGCCAGCACGGCCGTCTACTGCCAGCGCGCCGTGTTCCTCCCCCGCGGCCTCGCGGGCCACGCCTACTGGGCCGCCGTATGGCCGTTCCACTCGGTCATCTTCGGCGGAATGTCCCGCAACATCGCGAAGGCCGCCGCCGCCACCCGCCCCGCACCCGCCGCAAGATCAACTCGTGGTGGGGGTCGCGTCCTGGGATGAGGGGGTGCGTTGGTGGACCGGGTGCCAGGGGAACGGGCGGGGGCGGCCGCGGGTCGGGAGGAACGCGCGGACGGCGATCGTGAGGCAGGCGATTCCGTTCGCGGCGCCGAAGACGACGTCGCTCGGGTGGTGCATGCCGCGGTACAGCCGGGCGGCCGCGACCAGGAACGGAACCGCCACGAGGACGCTGATCAGCAGCACCTTCGGCACCAGGTGCCGCACCCGCCACCCGACGATGATCGCGAGCCCGCCGTACAACGCCACGGCGGCGCCGGTGTGGCCCGACGGGAAGCTCGACGTGGGCGGCGCGGCGTCGAGGTGCGGCACGGCCGGCCGCTGCCGGTCGATCACCAGCGCGGTGAGCAGGAAGATGCTGGCCTGCAGCAGGACGGCGGTCATCAGCGTCACCGCCTCCGCCCACCGGCGGAAGAGCCAGCGCAGGAGCAGCGCGATGATCAGCAGCAGCGCGATGATCGACGCGGTGTCGGCGAGCTTGCTGATGACGCCGGTGGTGGTGGTCCAGTCGGGCGTGCGGCCCTCGGCGAGGTCGCGGTTGACCTCGTCCTCGGGCTTCATGAGGTTCTTCAGCGGGAAGGCGAGCAGCAGGCCCACCCCGACCAGCGACAGGTAGAGCACGATCCCGGGCACGACCACCCGGCGGAGGATGTGGTGTCCCGCCGCGTCCCGGAAGCTGATCATCCGGTCACCCGCTGGGCGGCCTCGGGGTCGACACCGGCCAGCGGATCGTGTGCGGGCCGGCCGACGTCGCGGCGCCAGGTCTCGAACGCGGCGGCCGTGGCCGCCACCAGGGCGACACCGACCAGCCAGGCCGCGACCACGTCGCTCACGTAGTGGACGCCGAGGGCGATCCGGTCGAACGCGGTCAGCAGGATCACGGCCAGGGCGACGACCCACGCGGCGGCGCGCCGGCGGACCGTCGACAGCGCCGGCAGCACGGCCAGCAGCAGCACCAGCACACCGACCGTGCTGTTCAACGCGTGGCCGGACGGGAAGCTGTAGCCGGGCGCGGTCGCCAACGGCATGTCGAACGACGGGCGGGAGCGGGCGACGATCAGCTTCAGCACCAGCCCGAGCGCGCTGCCGGTGGCCATCGTGATCGCCGCCCACCAGGCGAGCCGCCAGGCACCGCGCCGGGCGAGGACGACGACGAGCACCACCACGGCCACGCGGAACACGGTCGGGTGCAACACCTTGTCGAGCACGTTCAGCGTGTCGACGAGCCACTGCTGGGCGCCGACGGTTCGGTGCAGGTCGGCGGCCACCCGGAGATCGAAGTTCCGGACCGGTGCCCAGCCGCCGCGGGCGGCCAGCGCCAGCAGCGTCACCGGCACGGCGACCAGGAAGGCGGCCAGCGCGGCCAGTGCCAACCGGGGACGCAGGCGCAGGCGATGCCACCAGGAGCGATGGCGCTGGGCTACACGAGGCACGCTCGGAGCTTTCCCATTGCGCGCCGTTTGCTAACTCAGGAGGACGCGCGCGAGCGGCTGGACCGTCTTCTCGATCTCGTCGGCGATGCGCCCGAAGTAGCGGTCGGCCCGTCCCCAGGGGTCGTCGAGATCGTCCGCCGGCCGCGGCGGCCGGTGACCGCGGACCGCTGCCGCCGCCTCGACCAGCGCGACGCCGCGCGCGTAGACGGCGTCGGGGTCGGGCGCGAACGGCGGCAGCGCGGATTCGTCGACCGAGGGCAGCAACCGGCCGAGTTCGCCGAGGACGAACGTGCGGTCGGCCGCGTCGGCCCGCATGCCGTGGACGAACTTGGTCTGTTCGCCGGTGGCGGTGAGGATCAGGTCGGAGTACTCGATGTGCGCGGTGGTGAGCTGACGCGCGGCGAACGCGTCGGCGTCTCCCCCGCGCGAGCGCACCTGCCGGGCGGCGCCCGGGTCCATCTGGGCGCCGACGTGCCAGCCACCCGTTCCCGCCCCGTGCACCAGCAGCAGGTCGGCGACCTTGTCGCCGACATGCTCCTTCGCCGCCAGGACCAGCAGCCGCTCCGCCATCGGCGACCGGCAGATGTTGCCCATGCACACCATCAGCACGCTGAACGGACCCACGGCCGGGAGCCTAGTACGCTCCTGGTGCCCATGAACATGTTCGAGTTTCTCCATCGCACGCCGGCCGGCCTGCTCCGGTTCGGTGACGCGGCCCGGCTGGCCGATCATCTCCGCGGCGGCGGCCTCGCGGTGTTACCCACCGAGACCGGTCACCTGCTCGGAGCGATCGCCACCGATCTCACCGCCGTCCGCAAGGTCTTCACGGCCAAGGGACGCAGCGAGAGCAACCCGGTGCACGTCGCGTGCTCCTCGCTGGCGCTCGCGTCGCGCTGGGCCGAGCTCGACGAGGTCGCCGTCGACCTGCTGAGCCGGTTCACCCCCGGCCCGCTCACGGTGGTGGTGCCGGCGAAGAACCTGCCGGCCGAGCTGGTGACCCTGAACGGCACGGTCGGCATCCGCGTGCCCGACCACCCGGCGACCCTGCAGGTGGTGGACCTGCTGGGCGTGCCGATCACGGCGACGAGCCTGAACCGCAGCGGCGAGGAGAGCCTCCCGCTCGACCGCGGCACGCTGGAGACGCTCGCCTGGCCCGAGGGCGAAACCGTGTACGTCCTCGAACACGACGAGGCGATCACCGAGCCGAGCGCCTCGACGCTGGTGCGGGTGACCGACGACGGCGGCCTGGAGGTCCTCCGCAAGGGCCCCGTCGAGCTCTAGTCGCGCTGTTCCATGTCGGGGGCGACCTCGAGCAACTGCTCGTACGAGATGGAGCCGGCCCGGATCAGCACCGGCCGCGACCCCGACAGGTCGACGATCGTGCTGGCCTGCGGATCGGGCGACACCGCCGCCTCCAGGTAGACGCTCACCGAGTAGCCGAACTGGTCGCGGGCCTCCGCGGCCGTCTTGGCCGGCGGGTTGCCCTCCTTGTTGGCGCTCGACACCGCCATCGGCCCGGTCTCGCGCAGCACCTCCAGCGCCAGCGGGTGCAGCGGCATGCGCACCGCGACCCTGCCGTCGGTCTCACCGAGATCCCACTGAAGGCTGGTGGCGTGCTCGACGATGATCGTCAGCCCGCCCGGCCAGAACGCCTCCACCAGGTCGCGGGCGGTGGCGGGCAGCCCGTACACCAGGCCGTCGAGGGTGTTGCGGGAGCCGACGAGCACCGACACGGGCATGCTCCGGTCGCGCCCCTTGGCGTTCTGCAGCGCGGTGACCGCCCACGACTTGAACGCGTCACCGCCGATGCCGAACACCGTGTCGGTGGGCAGGACCACGAGGTCGCCGCGCTGGACGGCTTCGACCGCGGCGGTTACGCCGCGGTCGCGCTCCTCGAGTTTGGCGCAGTCGTAGAGCATCACGATCGGTCAGTCTGCCAAACGTCGCGCGGTCGCGAAGCGGGGGCGCCCGGTCAGGTCGTCGTGGTCGGCCACGTCGCCGAAGGCGCCGGTCCGGCGCAGCAAGTCGGGAACGGCAACACCGTGACCGTCGTCGTGTTCGACGGCCACCACGCCGCTGGGCTTCAGCAGCGCGGCGGCCCGCACCACCAGGCCGCGGATCACGTCGAGGCCGTCGGCGCCGGCGAAGACCGCCGCCGCCGGGTCGTGGTCGGAAACTTCCGGGGGGACCGTGGACGCGCAGGGCACGTACGGCGGGTTGCTCAGCACCGCGTCCACCTGCCCGTCGAGGTCGCGCAGCGTCGCCGCGCTCACCGCGTCGCCTTCGATGATCTTTACCGGGGTGGCCGCGGCATTGCGCCGGAGCCATGGCAGCGCCCCCGCGCTCTGCTCGACCGCGACCACGACGGCGCCCGGGTGTTCGCGCGCGACCGAGAGCGCGATGGCGCCCGACCCGGCGCAGAGATCGACGACGAGCGGGGCGGCGAGACCGGCGATCGCGTCGAGGCCCCAGCCGACGAGCGGTTCCGTCTCCGGCCGGGGGATGAACACACCCGGGCCGACGGCGAGGTCGAGATAGCGGAACGGCGCGCTTCCGGTGAGGTGCTGCAGCGGGACGCGCTGGGCCCGCCGGCCGGCCATGATACGAATTTCCGCCTGCTGCTCGGCAGTGATCCACGTCACTAACGCGAGCTGGTTTCTGGGTACTTTCACCACGAATGCGATCAGTTCGCGCGCGTCCACAACCGGAGATGGCACATCGGCGGCGGACAAAACGTGCGCAATTTCTTCGGTTACCTGGCGCACAGTTTTCGAACGGTTCGGTGACATGTTGGTAGACGCCTGGGACACCTCATAATCATGAGACACCACCTGCGACGGATAGGCGGTGCGGCGCTGCTCGACCCCCAAACGAACGGTTGGCGGAGCGGGCGCACCGGGGAAACGGCTGGCTCGATTCGATGGGGGTGTGCCGTGACGCATACCGCCGATGGGCGGGCCCCGTCGACGGAGCCATCCAGAGAGATCGAGCGCATGCTCTCGGGCGTGCAGCGGATGCTCTTCGACGACCGCGTCACGGAGGCACTCGCCGTGGGCGCGCAACTCGCCAACGCCGACGACCCGCGCACCCGCGTCGACGCCCGCATCTATCGGCTGGCCGCACTGATCAACCTCGACCGCAGCACCGAGTACGCGGCCGCGGTCGACGCCGCCTTCGAGGCGCTCCAGGCGTTCCCCGAGCCCGGCCGGTACGGCCGCGTGCACGCGCTCGCCGCGGTGACCGCCTACCGGTTCGGGTCGCTCGACCGGTGCGTCAACCACCTCGTCCGCAGCGCGTTCGCGCTGAAGGCGGTGGAGCTCACCGACGCGATGGCCGCCTGGGGCTGGCACAACCTCGCCACCGCCTACTCGTACACCGGCTTCCACGGGTACGCGCTGAGCGCGATCGAGAAGGCGCGCGAGGTCGCGGCTGCGATCGGGCTGCCCGCGTCCGACTTCGTCACCCCGGGCATCCGGCTGCGGCTGGCCGTCTCGCTCGACCAGCGCGGCGACACCGACGGCTGCCAGCGCGTCCTGCGCGACCTGGTGCAGGACTGCCAGGCAAAACTGGCCAGCGGCGAGCTCGCGCAGACGCGTCCGATCAACCGGGCCAACTACGGGTACGCCGCCGTGCGTCTCGCCGCCCTCGGCTACCGGCGGGTGCTCGACGAGATCGACCCGCGTCCGCTGCTGCGCGACGGCGCCTCCCGCCGGGCCGACGACCTGCGGGCGCTCGGCCGCGCCTGCCACGCCATCGCCATCGGCCGCCCGATCGAGGCGGTCGCCCGGTTGGAGACCGCGGTCGTGTCCGACGAGACCGCCGGCGCCGGCGAGGTACCCCGGCTGCGCGCGCTGGCCCACGTGGCCACCGGCGACTACGCGGCCGCGTACGCGGCCGACCGGCAGGCCCACCGGGTGGCGTCGGCCGACACCGACCGGCTGCGTGACCTGTTCATGGACGGCGTCGCCGCCCGGCTCGACCGCGAGAACCTGCACGAACGGGTCGCGAAGTACCAGGACGAGGCGAACACCGACCCGCTCACCGGGCTGCCCAACCGCCGCTACCTGGAGCAGTACGTCGCCGACCTGGTCGGCCACGGCGGTTCGGCCGTGCTCGGCGTCTGCGATCTCGACGGGTTCAAGAAGGTCAACACGGTGCACGGGCACCTGAGCGGCGACATCGTGCTGCAGCGCGTCGCCGGTGTGCTCAACCGCGTGATGCGCCGCGGCGACTTCGTCGCCCGCTACGGCGGCGACGAGTTCGTGGTGCTGCTGCCGTCGACGTCGCGGGCGGAGGCCCACGAGATCGAGCGGCGGATCGTGTCGGCGGTGTCGGGTGAGGACTGGAGCGCGCTGGTGCCGGGCACCCCGATCAGCATCACGATCGGCTGGGCGGTGATCGGCGAGGGCGGCCTGACCCGGGTGGCCGACGCGTTCGAGACCGCCGACATGGCGATGCTCAACGCGAAGGCGACGCCGCGGGCTTCGTGAGCGCTATCGCGCCGGCCTCTTGAGCGCTACCGCGCGGCGGCGATGAGCCGGGCGACCTCTTCGCGCTCGCGGGCCCGCTCGCGGTCGGCGCAGACCGCGGCCCAGGCGTTGGCCCGCGCGGTCGGCACGTTCTCGGCACCCACCACGGAGACGCCGACCCGGTAGATCAGCCCCGCGGCGGTCGCGACGACGGCGCGGGGACCCGCACTCAGATCAGTACTCATGGCATACCTCGTGCTTGCCTTGGTCGTCGCGGCCGTCAGCGACGATACCGAATCGCAATCGTCTTGGACCCCTGTTTCAACTGGATGAAGTGGGCGTCACAGCCCGTTGTTACCGCCGCGTCAGGTGGTCTTCACCGTCGAGCCGCGCCTTGCGATCGGCGTCGATCAGTGCTTCGAGGACGCCGTCGAGGTCGCCGGCCAGCGCCAGGTCGAGGTTGTACGCGGTGTAACCGATGCGGTGGTCGCTGATCCGGTTCTGCGGGAAGTTGTACGTACGGATCCGCTCCGACCGGTCGACGGTGCGCACCTGCGACCGGCGCGCGTCGGAGGCCGCGGCGGCGGCCTGCTCCTCGGCGAGCAGCGCCAGCCGGGCCCGCAGCATCCGCATCGCGCGGTCCTTGTTCTGCAGCTGCGAGCGCTCGTTCTGGCAGGAGACGACGATGCCGCTCGGCATGTGGGTGATCCGCACCGCCGAGTCGGTGGTGTTGACGCTCTGCCCACCCGGCCCCGACGAACGGAACACGTCGATGCGCAGGTCACCCGCGTCGATCTCGACCTCGGTCTCCTCCGCCTCGGCGGAGACGATCACGCCGACGGCGCTGGTGTGGATGCGCCCCTGCGACTCGGTGACGGGCACCCGCTGCACGCGGTGCACCCCGCCCTCCCACTTCAGCCGCGACCAGACGCCGTACCCGCCGTCGGGCACGCCCCGCGTCTTGATCGCGACGGCGGTGTCCTTGAACCCGCCGAGGTCGGACTCCTGCGAGTCGAGCACCTCGGTGACCCAGCCCCGCCGCTCGGCGTAGCGCAGGTACATGCGCAGCAGGTCGCCCGCGAACAGCGCCGACTCCTCGCCGCCCTCACCGGCCTTGATCTCGAGGATCACGTCCTTGGCGTCGTTCGGGTCACGCGGCATCAGCAGCTCGGCCAGCCGCTCCTCGATCTCCGGCAGGCGCGCCTCGAGGTCGGCCGCCTCGGCGGCGAACGAGGGATCCTCGGCCACCAGTTCACGGGCCGCTTCGAGGTCGGCCCGGGCCAGGGTGAGCTCGGTGGCCGTCTTCGCGATCGGGGTCAGCTCGGCGAACCGGCGGCCGACCTTGCGCGCGGCGACCTGGTCGGCGTGGATCGCCGGGTCGGCGAGCCGCTCCTCCAGCTCCGAGTACTCGGCGAGCAGCGCGCCGAGCCGATCGGGTCCAAACCCGTGTTCGGTCATGTGCCACTCCCCTGGTTCGTTTCATCCTGGGCATGCCAACGCCCGCCGGCCCCTGCGGCGGGGCGGCGGGCGCGGAACGGAAAGCTACTTGCCGGCCTTCTTGGCCTGAGCCTGCTGGGCCTTGGCGTACTTCTGCTGGAACTTCGCCACGCGACCGGCGGTGTCGAGCACCCGCTGCTTGCCCGTGTAGAACGGGTGGCAGACGTTGCACGTCTCGACGTGGATCGAGCCGTTCTTCGCCGTGCTGCGCGTGGTGAAGGTGTTACCGCAGGAACAGGTGACCTCGGTGGTCACGTACTGCGGGTGGACGCCCTGCTTCATTTCCTGGTTCCTCTCGGATGATGGTCGCCGGGTCGCCGTCACCATCGCCCGCAACCTCAGTGCGGGCGACTCGGGCGTGAACCGGAACCTGAGCCAGCGGCAATTCTGCCACGTGCTGAAACCCCGAACCGCGCCGGGTTATTTCCGGAGTGGGGCAGACCGGTACGTCGGCCTGCCCCAACCGCGACTACTCCCCGGGCGTCGTCTGCGCGATCTGCATCAGGAACTCGATGTTGGTACGGGTCTTCTTCAGGCGCTCGAGGAGCACGTTCAGCGCCTCCTGCGAGTCGAGGGCGTGCAGGACCCGCCGCAGCTTGACCACGATCGCGAACTCGTCGGGCGCGAGCAGGATCTCTTCCTTACGCGTGCTCGACGGGTCGATGTCGATCGCGGGGAAGATGCGCTTGTCGGCGATCTTGCGGTCGAGCTTGAGCTCGGCGTTGCCGGTGCCCTTGAACTCCTCGAAGATCACCGTGTCCATCATCGAACCGGTTTCGACCAGCGCGGTGGCGAGGATGGTGAGCGAGCCACCGTTCTCGATGTTGCGCGCCGCGCCCAGGAACCGCTTCGGCGGGTACAGGGCGGTGGAGTCGATACCACCGGACAGGATGCGGCCCGACGCCGGCGCGGCCAGGTTGTAGGCACGGCCGAGACGGGTGATCGAGTCGAGCAGGACGACCACGTCGTGACCCAGCTCCACCAGCCGCTTGGCCCGCTCGATCGCGAGTTCGGCGACGGTGGTGTGGTCCTGCGGCGGACGGTCGAACGTCGAGGCGATGACCTCGCCCTTCACCGACCGCTGCATGTCGGTGACCTCTTCGGGACGCTCGTCGACCAGCACGACCATGAGGTGGCACTCGGGGTTGTTGCGGGTGATCGCGTTCGCGATCGCCTGCAGCACCATCGTCTTGCCGGCCTTCGGCGGCGAGACGATCAGCGCGCGCTGCCCCTTGCCGACCGGCATCACCAGGTCGATGACGCGGGTGGTGAGGATGTGCGGCTCGGTCTCCAGGCGCAGCCGCTCCTGCGGGTACAGCGGCGTGAGCTTGTAGAACTCGGGGCGGCGACGCGCCTCCTCCGGGTCCATCCCGTTGATCGTGTCGAGGCGCACCAGCGGGTTGTAGCGCTCGCGCCGCGCCTCTCCGTCGCGCGGCTGCCGCACGGCACCGGTGACGGCGTCGCCACGGCGCAGCCCGTACCGCTTGACCTGGGCCATCGCGACGTACACGTCGTTCGGGCCGCTGAGGTAGCCGGTGGTGCGGATGAACGCGTAGTTGTCGGCGCTGTCGGACTTGTTGCCGCCGTCCTTGCGCACGATGTCGAGGATGCCGGCGACCGGGACGAGCACGTCGTCGTCGGTGACCTGCGGGTCGTTGCCGCCACCGCCCTCGCTGCCCGGACCCCGCTCGTTGCGACCGCGCCGACGGTCACGGAACCGGCTGCGCCGGCCCCGCCGGCCGCCCTCGCCGTCTTCGTCGTCGTCGCGGCCCTGCTGGTCGCGCTGGTCGCCGCGGTTCTGGTCGCCACGGTTCTGGTCACCGCGGTTCTGGTCACGGCCCTGGTGGTCGCGCCCCTGCTCACGGCCCTGGTCGCGGTTCTGGTCACGGTTCTGGTCACGGCCCTGGTCACGGCCCTGGTGGTCGCGGCCGTCGCGCTGGTTGTCGCGACCGTCGCGCTGGTCGCGATCGCGGCGCTCGCCACGCTCGCCGCCGTGGCGCTCGCCCCGCTCGTTCTGGGACCGCTCGTTCTGGCCCCGCTCGCTCTGGCCCCGCTCGTTCTGGGACCGTTCGCGCGGGCGCTCGTCGGTGGCCGACTCGCCCTGCTGAGCGGCGCGCGCGTCGGAGGACGGGCGCGGCTCGGGCGGCCCGGCCGGACGGCTGGCCCGACGGGTGCGGCCCTCGGCCGGCTCGGTGGCGGACGCTGAAGCCTGGGCGTTGGCGGCCTGCGCCACCGGCTGGTTCGCCGATGGGGCCGACTCGACCGCGATGGGCAACGGCTCGGCGGCCACCTTGGGGCGCTCCTCACGCGGGGCGGCCGCAGCCACCTCGCTGCGGGCGGCCGTGGCGGCCTGGCGCTCCTGGATAGCGGTGACGAGCTCGCCCTTGCGCATGCGGGCCGTGCCGGAGATGCCGAGCGAAGCGGCCAGGCTTTGCAGTTCTGGCAGCAACATCGACGCCAGCCCGCCACCGGCGCGCCGCCGGCGCGTGGTGCCTGCCCGCTCGGCGACCGCCGCCTCGGCGGGGGCGCCGCCGCTGGTCACGTCTGCCGTGACCTCGGTGGTCTCGCTCAATGGATTCCTTCCCTCGTAAGGCCGGGGCTGCCCGGAATTCGCTATACGGCCGGACGGCCTCGGAAACCTGCCGAGCCCTCGGCGCGGCAGGGTTTGTGCAGCGAACGGCCGGCCCGGTTGCCTCCAACCGGAATGCCGGACCCCGCTCAGCAATGACGAATGCGTGGAGATAGCGGGTTAGGCGGCCGGCGCAGCTGGGGGTGCCAGGAGATTCGGGGTACGCCGCCCCGCTCGCGATCGCCGCGCGTAGCGGATGCTGCGGTCTAGAGCGTAATCAACTCTCTCGACCTGCGGCAACAGGGTCCCGCTCGGCGTGTCCAATAGTACCCTGCGCAGTCGACGCACCGGTCGCATCGACACGCAACTGCCACACCCGCCACTCCGGACCGAAATCCGGGGCCGCGGGCAGGCCCGACCCGCTGTCACGCAGCAACGCAAGCACCGTCGGGCCGGCGCCGCTCACCACCGCCGGAATGCCCGCCCTGCGCAGGTCAGCGACCAGATCGGCCGACTGTCGCATTTCCGCCGCCCGATACTGCTGGTGCAATCGGTCCTCGGTTGCGGAAAGTAACAAATCGGGATCGGCTGTGAGCGCGTGCACGAGCAGGGCCGCCCGGGCGGCGTTGAACGCCGCGTCGGCGTGCGGCACGTCGCGCGGCAGCGCGGCCCGCGCGTGGGCGGTGAGCCCGCGCTCGGCCGGCACGTACGCCACCGGCACGATCTCCGGCGACGGCGTGAGCCGGACCGCCCGGCCGACGCCGTTCTCCTCGTAGGCGATCGTGAACCCGCCCAGCAGGCAGGGCGCCACGTTGTCGGGATGCCCCTCCAGCTCGCTGGCCAGGGCAAGCACCGCCGCGTCGTCGAGTTTCGCCGCGCCGTCGACGGTGAGCGCCCGGGCCGCGAGGATGCCGCCGACGATCGCCGCCGACGAGGACCCCAGCCCGCGCGCCTGCGGAATGTCGTTCGCGCAGCGCAGCAGCAGGCCGTCGGGCACCTCGCCGAGCAGGTCGAACGCCGCCGCCATCGCGCGGGCCACCAGGTGCGTCTCGTCGCCGGGAAGCTCACCGGCGCCCTCGCCCGAAACCTCGACCACGACGCCGGAACCGGTGACCCGGGCCTCGACGTGGTCGTAGCGCGCGAGCGCCAGCCCGAAGGTGTCGAACCCGGGGCCGAGGTTCGCGCTGGTTGCCGGTGTGCGAACCACGACCGACGTGGAGATGAGCGCCATGAACGGGCATGTTATTCCCAGGCGGAAACACGTTACGGTGGGCCGGCCGGTATGAGCACGGTCATGCACCGACTACAGATCGACAACAGGGGCAGCGATGGAACAGTGGGCACTCGTCCTGGCCGACAGCGTGCTCCTCGTGGTGGCCCTCGGGGGAGCCGTTTTCACGCTGGTACGCGTCCGGCGCGTCGGCGGGCTCGCCGCGGTGCTGGCCGCCGCGGCCTGCGGCGTGCTGGTGGTGGCCGCGGTCTTCGACATGATCTGGTGGACCCAGGTCGTTCCGAATGCGATCAGGGAGGACGAGATCGCCACGGCCGCCAACCTGAACAAGATCGGAGTTCTCGGCACCACCCTCTCGATCGCGCTCGGCGTCGGGCTGCTGATCGCGGCGACCAACGTCGCGCGGCCGGCCGCGACCGAGCCGGCGACGGCGCCACAGACCGGCTTCCCGGCGGGCGCCGCGGTGGGTTCGGCCCAGCCTCCGCTGCACCAGATCCCACAGCAGTACCAGCCCCACCAGGCGAGCCCGTACCAGCCGCAACAGCAGGCCACCCCGCAGGCGCAGCCCGCGGCCGGGTGGACGCCGCCCCAGCAGGCCCCGGGCCAGCCCGACTGGAACATCCACTCCGGCGTCTGGTCGATCCCGCGCGGCACGTTCGACCGCCCGCCACCCGACCAGCAGCAGCCGCGCTGAGTCAGGTGCGCATGACGCGCAGGGTCAACAGCCGCCAGAAGACCGCGTAGGCGACCGTCACCAGGGCGCAGACCGCCACCACCACGCGCGGCGAGACGTGGTCGACGAAGACGCCCGCGATCAGTTGACTCACCGCCACCGCCAGGGTCGCGATCATCATGTCGGTGGCGAACACGCGTCCGCGCAGCGCGTCGGGCACCTCCTCCTGCAGCGCGAAGTTCGACATCACCCAGTTGGCGCCGCCGGCCAGGTGGGCGATCGTCACCAGGATCAGGGCCAGCCAGAACCAGGTCGTCGCGGACACGCCGAGATAGGCCAGGCCGTACAGGGACATCGAGACGGCCAGCGCGGGCAGCAGCAGGTCGCGGCGCTTGAGGACCCAGCGGAACAGCAGCGGACCGATGAGCGCGCCGGCGCCGCGGGCGGCGAACAGCAGGCCGGTGCCGAGTTCGCCGATCCGGAAGACGGAGGTGGCGAGCAGCGGGAACGCCACCAGGACGCCGTTGCCCAGGCCGACGGCGCTCTTCACGGTCACGAGAGACGCGACGCGGGGGTTGCTTCGGATGTACCGGGTCGCTTCGACGAGGGCGGGCCAGGCGCCGTCAGGCGCCTTGCCGCCGGGAGGCGGCGCCGTGTCGTGGACGCCGTATCTGTCGGACGCGCTCACGGCGTCCTCCAAAACCGGGACGATGGCCTGGAGCGGCCCGCGGACCCGCCACACCGCGAGCGCCGACGCCAGCAGGCAGGCCACGGTGACACCGAAGCAGACGTACGGACCGACCGCCGCCGACACCACGCCGCCCAGCGACGCGCCGACGACGAGCATCGTGCCCCACGCCGAACCGGACAGCGCGTTGGCCGTGGCCAGGTCTTCGGGCGCGACCGTGTTGGGCAGCGCGGCCGACGCGGCCGGCGAGTAGAACGCCTTCGCGACCGCGAAACAGCCCACCGCCACGACCGCGATCCACGCCGTGCCGCTCGATCGCACGAGGAGGAGCGCGGCGACCGCGACGATCGCCGCGAGGTTGGCGACGATCATGACGCGGCGGCGGTCGACCCGGTCGGCGACCGTGCCCGTGTACGGCAGCAGCAGCGCGAGCAGCGCCATGTCGGCGGTGAGCACCAGGCCGCCCCACAGGCCGCTGCCGGTGAGGTCGGGCAGCAGCGTGAGCAGCGGGATCATGACGAACCAGTCGCCGCCGAACAGGATCAGCTCGGAGAAGAACAGCAGGCGGAAGTCGCGGTTGCGCGCGAGAACGGTAAGGACCGGAGGCACGCTCGCACGCTACGCCAGGTCGAGCGCCTTCGCCGCCGCGAGGGCTTCGGCCTGGATGGTGACCGGTGACGGTGCGGTGGCGATCGCCCACTCCGGGTCCTTCAGGCCGTGCCCGGTGACCGTGCAGACCACCGTCGAGCCGGCGGGCAGGTCACCGGCGGCCGCGGTCTGTAGCAGGCCGGCCACGCTCGCCGCGCTCCCCAGCTCGACGAACACGCCCACCGAGCGGGCGAGCAGGCGGTAGGCGGAGAGAATTTCCCGGTCGGTGACGGCGCGGATCAGGCCGCCGGACTCGTCGCGGGCGTCGACCGCCCGCGTCCAGGACGCCGGGTTGCCGATGCGGATCGCGGTGGCGATCGTCGACGGCTCGGGAACGACCTGGCCGTTGACGATCGGCGCGGCGCCGGACGCCTGGAAGCCGAACATGCGCGGGCTCTTGTTCGACTCCTTGTATCCCATCCAGTACGCCGTGATGTTGCCGGCGTTGCCGACGGGCAGGCAGTGGATGTCGGGCGCGTCGCCGAGCGCGTCGATGATCTCGAACGCGGCGGTCTTCTGGCCGTGCAGCCGGTACTCGTTGACGGAGTTCACCAGCGCGACCGGGTAGTCGAGCGCGAGCTTGCTCGCGAGCGCGAGGCAGTCGTCGAAGTTGCCGGCGACCTGGAGCAGCTTCGCGCCGTGCACCAGCGCCTGCGACAGCTTGCCGAGCGCGATCTTGCCGGTGGGCACGAGCACGGCGCAGGTGATGCCGGCGCGGGCGGCGTAGGCGGCGGCACTCGCGCTCGTGTTGCCGGTGGACGCGCAGATGATCGCCTTGTGCCCGGCCTCGAGGGCCTTCGACACGGCGAGCGTCATGCCGCGGTCCTTGAACGATCCGGTCGGGTTCGCGCCCTCGACCTTCAGGTAGACGTCACACCCGGTGCGGTTGCTCAACTCGGGCGCCGGCACGAGCGGCGTGTTGCCCTCGTGCAGGGTGATGACCGGCGTCGCATCGGTGACCGGTAACCGGTCCCGGAAGCCGTCGATGAGGCCTTTCCACATTTACAGGTCCCCCTCCACCCGGAGAACGCTCGCCACGGCCTTCACCGCGTCGATGGTGCGCAGTTCGGCGACGGTCGCGGCGAGCGCCGCGTCGGGTGCCTTGTGCGTGACGATCACGAGGACGGCGTCGTTGCCCCGCCCGGCCTGGTTCACCGTGGCGATGCTGACGCCGTGCCGGGCGAAGACCCCGGCGACCGTGGCCAGCACACCGGCCCGGTCGGCCACGTCGAGGCAGACGTGGTAACGGGTGATGACCTCGCCGATCGGGCGGGCCGTCAACTTGGCGTAGGCGCTCTCGCTGGGGGCGCGGGCGCCGGAGAGTCGGTTGCGGGCCACCGCGACGAGGTCGCCGAGCACCGCGCTCGCCGTCGGCGCGCCGCCGGCGCCGCGGCCGTAGAACATCAGCTGACCGGCGGCCTCGGCCTCGACGAACACCGCGTTGAACGCGTCGCCGACGCTGGCCAGCGGGTGCGTGCGCGGGATCATGGCCGGGTGCACGCGGACGGTGACCGCGTCGCCGGTGCGCTCCGCGATGCACAGGAGCTTGATCGTGCTGCCCATGCCCTTGGCGCTGGCCACGTCGGTGGCGGTGACCTCGGTGATGCCCTCGCGGTACACGTCGGCGGCGGTGACCCGGGAGTGGAACCCGAGGCTCGCGAGGATCGCCGCCTTGGCCGCGGCGTCGAAGCCCTCGACGTCGGCGGTCGGGTCGGCCTCGGCGTAGCCGAGCGCGGTGGCCTCTTCGAGGGCCTCGGTGAAGCTGGCGCCGGTGGCGTCCATCGCGCTGAGGATGAAGTTGGTGGTGCCGTTCACGATTCCGGTGATGCGGGTGACCCGGTCGCCGTGCAGGCTCTCCCGCAGCGGGCGCAGCAGCGGGATCGCACCGGCGACGCTCGCCTCGTAGAACAGGTCGGCACCGGCCTCGGCGGCCGCGTCGTGCAGGGCCGCGCCGTCCTCGGCCAGCAGCGCCTTGTTGGCCGTGACGACGCCCTTGCCGCGCTTGAGCGCCTCCAGCAACCAGGTGCGGGCCGGCTCGATGCCGCCGACCACCTCGATGACGACGTCGACGTCGTCGCGCTGGACGAGGCCCATCGCGTCGGAGGTGAACAGGCCGGGGTCGATACCCGTGTCGCGCGTTCGGCCGGGCCGCCGCACGGCGACGCCGACCAGCTCGAGCGGCGCACCGACGCGGGCGGTGAGGTCGGCCGCCTGCTCGCCGAGCAGGCGCACCACCTCGGTGCCGACGGTGCCGCAACCGAGCAGCGCGATCTTCACGGGTTTGGCCATCTCTCTCCTATCCCACGTCGAGGGCGAGCAGGTCGTCTTCGGTCTCTCGCCGCATGATGACCCGCGCCGCTCCGTTCGCGACCGCGATCACCGGCGGACGGGGCACGTGGTTGTAGTTGCTCGCCATGCTGCGGCAGTAGGCTCCGGTGCCGGGCACGGCGAGAAGATCTCCCGGCCGGACGTCGGCCGGCAGGAACTCATCCTTCACGACGATGTCACCGGCCTCGCAATGTTTTCCCACGACGCGGGCGAGCATCGGTGTGTTGTCACCCTTGCGGCTCGCGATCGTCGCGCTGTACCACGAGTCGTACAGCGCGGTGCGGATGTTGTCGCTCATGCCGCCGTCGACACTCACGTAGGTGCGGATGCCGTCGACGTCCTTGACGGTGCCGACCTCGTACAGCGTGAACACCGACGGGCCGACGATCGCCCGGCCGGGCTCGACGCTCAGCCTGGGTACGTTGAGCTGTAGTGCGTCGCACTCGCGCTTGACCAGGCCGAACATCTGCGCGCCGAGGTCGGCGGGGTCGGCCGGGTCGTCCTGGGTGGTGTAGGCGATGCCGAACCCGCCGCCGAGGTCCATCTCGGGCAGTTCGATCTTGTGTTTGTCCTGGACCTGCTTGTGCAACTGCAGGAGCCGCCGCGCGGACAGTTCGAACGCGGACGTGTCGAAGATCTGCGAGCCGATGTGCGAGTGCAGGCCGATGAGGTCGAGTTTCTTTTCCTCGATGATCTTGTCGACGGCCTGCGCGGCCGCGCCGCCGAACAGCGAGAAGCCGAACTTCTGGTCCTCGTGGGCGGTGGCGATGTACTCGTGGGTGTGAGCTTCGACACCCACGGTGACGCGGACCATCACCTTCGGGGTCTTGTTCTTGTCCTTAGCTATCGCGGTGAGGCGATCGATCTCCTCGAACGAGTCGACCACGATCCGGCCCACGCCGGCTTCTACCGCTCGTCGCAGTTCGCTCCCGGACTTGTTGTTGCCGTGCAGGCCGATCCGCTCCGGCGGCATGCCGGCGGCCAGCGCCACCGCGAGTTCGCCGCCGGTGCACACGTCGAGGCTCAGGCCCTCTTCGGCGATGATGCGCACCATTGCCTTGCAGAGGAACGCCTTGCCCGCGTAGTACACGTCGGCGCCGGCGAATCCGTTGCGGAACCTTCTGCAGCGCTCCCGGACGTCGGCCTCGTCGAGAATGTATGCCGGCGTGCCGTGCTCCTGCGCGATATCGCGCACGTCCAGGCCACCGATGGTCAAGGAGCCTTTTTCGGACCGCGTGACGGTGACCGGCCACAGCTCCGGCACGAGGTCGTTGACGTCGCTCGGGGGCCGCAGCCACGCCGGCCCACGGGAGCCGATGTCGCCGTGCAGGGCGCCCGCTTCATGTGCGCGCATGTGCCTTACATCCGTTCC
Organism: Virgisporangium aurantiacum; assembly: GCF_016863635.1. Classification (GTDB taxonomy): domain Bacteria; phylum Actinomycetota; class Actinomycetes; order Mycobacteriales; family Micromonosporaceae; genus Virgisporangium; species Virgisporangium aurantiacum. Next base: position 73,225 of record NZ_BOPG01000005.1, read on the forward strand.
GGTGCGCTGACCCCGAGCAGGGCGAGGCCGTTGGCGAGGACGATCCGGGCCGCCTCCACCAGCCACAACCGGGCCCGGGTGAGGTCGGTGACCTCCTCGTCGCCGCGCGGCAGCACGCGGCAGTTGTCGTAGAAGCGGTGGTACGTGGTGGCCAGTTCCTCCAGGTACCGGGCGACGCGGTGCGGCTCGCACAGCTCCGCCGCCGTGGCCACCACCCGCGGGAACTCGCCCAGGGCCTTGAGGAGGTCCAGCTCCTTCTCGTGGCTTATTTGTTCGGTTTTCAGCTCGCCCTTGTCGATGTTCATCTCCTGCGCGTTCCTCAGGAGGCTCGAGATCCGGGCGTGGGCGTACTGGACGTAGAAGACCGGGTTGTCCGGCGCCTGGCGGGTGATCTCCTCGATGTCGAGGGTCAGCGGCGAGTCGGTGCTCGACCGGGCGAGCGAGTACCGGGCCGCGTCGACACCGACCGCGTCGACGAGTTCGTCGAGCGTGATGATCGTGCCGGCGCGCTTGCTGAGCCGGACCGGCTCGCCGCCGCGCATCAGGTTCACCAGCTGGCCGATGAGGATCTGGATGTTCTTCTCGGGGTCGTCACCGGCGCAGGCGGCGATCGCCTTGAGCCGGCCGATGTAGCCGTGATGGTCGGCGCCGAGCAGGTAGAGGCAGCGGTCGAAGCCGCGCTCGCGCTTGTTGATGTAGTACGCGCAGTCGGCGGCGAAGTACGTCTTCTCGCCGTTGCTGCGGACGATCACCCGGTCCTTGTCGTCGGTGAAGTCGGTGGTGCGCAGCCAGGTGGCGCCGTCCTTCTCGAAGATGTGCCCGTTCTTCCGCAGGACGTCGATGGCATGCTCGACGGCACCGCCTTCGTGCAGCGCCCGTTCGGAGAACCAGACGTCGAAGTGGACGTTGAACCGCTCCAGGCTCTTCTGCATTTCGGCCAGCATCAGCCGGTAGCCCTGTTCGCGGTAGTCTTCTTCGCTCTCGCCGGTGATCTTGTCGGCGATCTCCTTGACGTACTCGCCGCCGTAGCCGTCTTCCGGCGTCGGCTCGTTGCGGGCCGCGGCGTACAGGCTCCGGCCGAAGCGTTCGAGCTGGGCGCCGGCGTCGTTGGTGTAATGCTCCCGGGTGACCCGCGCACCGGCGGCCTCGAAGATGCGCCCGAGCGAGTCGCCGACCGCGGCCCACCGGGTGTGCCCGAGGTGCACCGGGCCGGTGGGGTTGGCGCTCACGAACTCGAGGTTGATGTTCTGGCCGCTGAGCGCCGTGCCGTTGCCGTATTCCTTGCCCTGGGTGACCACGACGCGGGCCAACTCCCCGGCGGCGCCCGCGCTGAGGCGGATGTTCAGGAAGCCCGGTCCGGCGATGTCTACGTCCTTGATCGCCTTCTCTTGCTTCAGAGCCTCGGCTATCGCTGTCGCCAGCTCGCGGGGTGGGGTTCTGGTCGGTTTTGCGAGCTGAAGGGCGATATTGGACGCATAGTCGCCGTGCTCGGGGTTGCGCGGGCGCTCGACGTTCGTTGAAGCTGGCAGAACTGCCAGGTCGAGCCCGCGCGCAGCCAGCACCGTGCTCGCTGCCGCACGTACGAGAGCAGCCAGTTCAGCGGGAGTCACTGACCAATGCTATCGGGGGTAGACTCCCATACTTGGCGGCGCCCCGTCCCTTGCTGGCTGCGTGTGTGCTCGCCTGCGCCAGACCCTGTGACCGGACCCCACGACGGACGAGGCCCATGAGCATCAGTACACCGCAGAGCGGCGGATCGCGCCGGTCATCGGCCACGAAAGCCACCGCCGGCGGCAAGCCGAACCTGGAAAAGGAAGAGTCGGCTGGCTCGTCCCCGTCGAAGGCCACGAAGGCCGCGTCGAAGACGGCGGGGCGCTCGGCGAGCGCCACCAAGGCCGGAGCCTCGTCGAAGACCGCCGCGAAGGCCGGCGCCACCAAGGCGGCCTCTCGCCCCGCGGCGAAGGCGGCCACCTCGCGTCCCGCCGCCAAGGCCGGCGGTCGGCGGCCGCTCGCACCGGTCAAGGTGAGCCAGGGTCGCAACTGGGGCCCGATCGCGATGTTCTCCGCGGTGATCCTCGTGGCCGTCGGCATCATCGGCTTCGCCGGTTGGAAGGTGTACGAGAGCGCGCTCACGGTCTCCGACCGGGTCGGCCAGATCGACGGCGCGCACAACTTCCGCAAGAGCAACCCCGACCTGGTGAAGGCGGCCCAGCACCAGTCCGGGCCGCTCAAGTACGACCAGAACCCGCCCGTGGCCGGCAAGCACAACGGCGACTGGCAGAACTGCATGGGTGACGTCTACGACGCGCCGATCGCCAGCGAGCACGCGGTCCACAGCATGGAGCACGGTGCGGTCTGGCTGGTCTACAACCCGGCCAAGGTCAACAAAGACCAGATCGAGGCGCTCGCGAAGAAGATCCGCGGCAAGGAATACTCGCTGATGAGCCCGATGGAGAACCTCGACACCACGGTCTCCGTGCAGGCGTGGGGCTTCCAGCTGAAGGTCAACGACCCGTCCGACAAGCGGATCGACGAGTTCATCAAGGCGACCCGCAAGAACGCCGGCGTCGAGCAGGCGAGCTGCTCCGGTGGCATCACCGAGACCGGCACCACCCCGCGCGACCTCCAGTCGACCACCGGCAGCTGACATGGTCGTCGACGAACTTCACGACGTCGACGCTGACGAGCCGGCGCCCCAGCTCGAGCGGCGGCCGGGGCGCCGCTTTGTCGTCCTAGCCGTTCTGGCGGCCGTGGCCCTCCTGGGCCTCGGCTTCCTGGCCGGCCACTGGGCCCCGATCCTCACCGCCCCCGGCGACGACTCGCCCGAGGCCGGCTTCGCCCGCGACATGTCCACCCACCACCGCCAGGCCGTACACATGGCAATGGTCGAGTACGACCGCGGCCAGGACTCGACGGTGCGCCGCATCGCCTACGACATCGCCACCACCCAGCAGTACCAGGTCGGCGTGATGGAGGGCTGGCTGGCCGAGTGGCGCCTCCCCCAGACCACCGACAAGGATCCGATGGCCTGGGTACCCGGCAGCAAGCAGATGCTCCAGGCCGACGGCCGCATGCCAGGATTGGCCAGCAAGGAAGAGCTCGCCCGCCTCGAGGCCGCCTCCGGCAAAGACGCCGACATCCTCTTCTGCCAGCTGATGCTCCGCCACCACCTGGGCGGCATCCACATGATCGACGCCGTCCTCGACCTGTCCGACAACGACCGCGTCACCGAACTGGCCGCCCAGATGCGCCAGGCCCAGCAGGGCGAGATCGAGGCCCTGCGCGAGTTGTTGAAGGTGCTGGGGGCACAGCCGTTGTAGGGGCGGGCGTGGGGCTCTGCTATGGTTCTGTGGTCGCGCCGGTGGGTGCGATTGATTTTGCCCCCGTAGCTCAGGGGATAGAGCACCGCCCTCCGGAGGCGGGAGCGCAGGTTCGAATCCTGCCGGGGGCACCTTCCGCGAAGCACATCTTTAGCTGCTGAGACAGGGCCGCTGACTAGGCGAAAGCCAGGCAGCGGCCTTCTTGTTTTGTCCGGCTGTCACCGGCGATTTTCGGCCGTCAGCGGGGGTTCACGCCCTATTCGCGCCCAAGTTTCGTGCCAAGCACGCCCCAACAGTTGACCCGGGTCGGCCACGACAGGGCGGCTCGCGCTCAACACGACACTTGAGCTTGGCACCGATAAGGCGCTTGGCCTCGATCCGGAACGGCACGACACCTATGGCGCCGTGATCGAACTGTCCGGCCATCGAGCATCTAGCGGCGCAAAGCCCCCCTGCTGGGCTCAATCCCGCCACCACCGCCCTCTGCCACCGGGCCGGTCCCGTGGGACCGGCCCGGTTCGCGTCTTCGCTTCAACTTGCTCGAAGGCGCAGAAGAACGAATCCAACCCCATGCCTGGCTGTGGAGCTACTCCACGTTCAAAGCACCCAGATTGTTTGCGTTGATCCGTCTTTTTCAACGAAGGTAAGACGACCCTCGTTGCGCTTCAACATTGGTTCGATCATCTCAAGAAGCTGGATTCCCCGATTTATAGCTTCCGTCTTCGTGAGTCCCAGCCCGCCGTCGCCGGTCATTCTCTGAAGCGCGGCCACCGCTCGGGGTGTGAGGTTTACCGTCGTTCGGGTGAGTTGACTTCCGCCACCGATTCCTGAGCGGACGCTCGGCGGGACGGGAGGGCTAGTGACGACGCCCTCTGCGTCGTCACTTTCTACGCGTTTGATAGATGACTTGGCCATGTCGCAACCCTCCTTTATCGGGTAGAAGCCGGTGCCGCGGCCACTCGAAAGCTCACCGACATCCGCTCGGCAAGATTCCGAGCATTGGGTCGAGAGCCTGTGAAACGAAGATTCAACGGTGCTGACCACTGCACCGCGCCAAGGATGACGCTCCGTGAGATCCGCAGGGAGCGACTCGATCGAGTTGCATTCATCCGAGCGCCATCACGGTCCGTGGTTGCCGAATCCACCCTCAGATCGAACGTGACTGGGGTCCTCTTCGGAACCGTCCACGCCGGAGGGGTCTTGGCGTGTGCAGCATAGAACCATCCGCCGATTGAACGGCCAGATCCACCTGGACTCGCCTGCGAGGCAGTCACCGGCGAAATCCGCAGGACGACCGGAAGGTAGACCTCGCGGGAGGAGTGAGATGTCCTGTTGGCGGCCCAGGGCAGCAAGTGCCCTCCTCCAAGCCAAGCTGCCAACCAAGCAACAAGTGATTTGATCATCTCCGCCTCCGGCGTTCGAGGAACGTACTTCCGATCGTGCAAGCTACACAACCATGCATACCCTCTACGAGTCGCTCATGCATATGGTTTGCCACACGATGGGGGTCCTCGCACGAGCTGATCGGCGGACGGTAACCTCACGATCGCTAGAGTTTCCTGCCTCCTGATGGGAGTTTTATTCTGTTTAAGGTCGCTATGCCGACGACGGCCACAGAGCAATGCTCTTCGAATTCAGGCGATCTGTGATCTGAGTCACTCCAGACGCAAAGACGTGCGAGCGCCCTTTGGATGATCTAACCATGCATATGGAAACGCACACCTGATGCAGGCGATCAGCCATACACTCGCTAAGTTGAGCGGCATACGGCCCGATGCGTCCCCCGACTGATAGGAGTCCCCGATGACCGAACGTTCGGACGCTGCCGATACGCCGCTTTCGCGCTGGCTCGCTCGCGTGCGGCTCAAGCCCATCAGGCCCAAGCCGCGCATGCAGGCGCGTTCGCAGCAGCAGGAGGTCCCTAAGACTCCACTGGAACGGTCGCAGGCGGCGGGCGTTGTCAATGAATCCGGTCCGTTGCCCGCCGTGGAAATCGCGTCGGCCGGATCGACGAGACCGGCTTCACAGCCACTGGACGACGTCACTGCCGATCCGATCCACAGCAGGTACAACGAGGCCGTCGCGGACCCGACGGTGGTTTTCGTTGATGAGGACGATACGGACATCGACTTAGGCCTATTTGGTAGATATCGCCGGTGGAGTCGATCGCGTGGAATTCGCGACGACTCGTTCCATGCAGCGGCGAGAAGTCAGCTGAGCTTTCTGTGTACCAGTGTCCTATCCGGCATCGCGGTATCGGCAGCAGGCGAAGCATTTTCTGAGCCGACGGGACACGATCTGATTCTCCTCGGTGGCGGAACGGCTCTTCTTGCCAACCTCGTTGGACTGGGCCTGAACGTTTGGAGGCTCGTCGCTCCCAGGAGGCGTTGACGCCCCTTTCTGCGGTCAACCCGCGACAATGGCCAGCTCGGTGCGGGGACGAGCTGGCCATTGTCTATCCGGGGGTGGTGGCGACGCCCGCCTCATGACCAGCGTTACATTCCAACACTGGCCGCGTCTTCAGTGGCCAAGCGCGACCTGCACCCGTCTGCGGTTGCGCTCGACGCCTCGATCGAGGCACTTGGCGTAGATCCGGAACAGCACCTCTACCGACTGCCCAGCCCATTCAGCGACATCGGTCGGTGGCACTCCCCCGTTGAGCCAGGTCGACACCGCCGCGTGCCTCAGGTCGTACGGTCGCCTGGCGAGCGGGGAGGCCATAACGTCCGCCGTAAACGCGACCTCCCTCGCCTGTCGCCAGATCCGACTGACGGTGTACCTCGGTAGCTCCTCCTTGTTCCGGTCCCCGACGAACAGCCGGCCGTCGGGGGTCGTCTTGAACTCGTCCAGGTGGGCGTGGATGAGCGCGGTCAGTTCCGGCGGGCATGGGACCGTCCGCGACTCCCCGCGATCGCGCTGCTTGAGGCCGCGCCGGTCGCGGCTCCGTCCGGTGTCCGTCCATTCCTTCCCCGCGTACGGGTCCGCGCCGTCGAGATGGAACTCTCCCCAGCCCTTCTTTGGGATGGCGAGATGCCGCTTGTTCAGGTGGGCAGCCTCCTCCGGCCGCATTCCGGCGTAGTAGAGACATCCGTAGTAGGCGACCAGTCGGCGGCCGACGCGGCCCTGCTCGCGGACGCCGTCGAGCAGGGTTCGGACCTGGATCGGGTTGGGCACACCGCGCGGGTCGACGACCAGGATTGCCTTGGGCGCCTTCCACTTCAGGGCCGGCATCGGGTTGGCCTTGAGGTAGCCGAGTTCGATCGCGTACTCGATCGCGGTGTTCAAGACTTTCCGCCGGCGGCTGACCACGCTCGACGCGGAGGGCTTGCCGTCGAGCCGGACCGTCAGGGAGTCGAGCATCGGCCGGAGAACTTCCGGCTTGCTCAGCGCGGATACGGGCCGGGTGTTGCGCTCAACCCACTTCAGCGCTGCTCTGATCTCAGCCGGCAAGTCCTCGGCCTCGCGTTGCACGGTGTTGAACCCGTAGCGGCTGAGTGCCTTCCGGATCAGCTTGTCGTCCGGCTTGCCGCGCCTGGTCAGGAACATCCCCGGTGTCAGGGCCGTAAACGCCTCGGCGTGCGTGCGCCTGGTCGTCGCGGCGACGCGTGGCCATTTCATGTCCACGAATTTGCAGGCGAACAGGTACCAGTTCAGGTCGAGCGTGGTTCGCACCATCGACACCGGGCGGCCGGATTCGGTATCGAACGCTTCGCCTTTGCGGGACGCGGCCACCAGGTCGGAGCGGAAGCCATCCGCGAGAGCGGCTGTCTTGAACGTCTCGACGAACGGCTTGCCGTCGACGAACCAGCGGACGCGGTAAGTCGTCCCCCGCTTGCCTTGCCGTACTTCGTTGGTCCAGATGCGCACGTTGTACGAGGTCGACACTTAGGCGGCCTCCTCTTCCAGGCCGGAAAGCCAGTTGTCGAAAGCGATCCGGCGAATACGGAGATCACCGTTGGGCAGCTTGAAGCAGGGCGGCGCCTTCCGCTTGGCCCGCCAGTCGTAGAACGTCGAGCGGGAAATACCGAGTTCGGCACAGACGTCCGCGATGGTGAGGTGCCGCGCGCTGGCCCGATTCGGCCGTACGGCGGCCAGCGCACTACCGGAAGGGTTCTCGTGACCCTGACGGTCACTCGTTGACACGGGCCGATTGGCGGCCCGCTGAGATGGCCGGTGAGGCAAGATCTGCGTCCCTCCGATGGGTTGTTCAGGGTGCGTCGGTGAGCACTCGAAATCGGGCGAGTTGTGGATCATTTGGCGCTCTGCTGACCGGGTTTACGAGGGGTATGCGTCCCATCCGTCCCAGGGTCGTTTTCCCTGCTCAGCCCTGGGACGCTTTGATCTGGCGGGACGCTTAATGCGTCCCACCGTTTCAATCCGTCCCGCGTCTGACCTGCGGAAACGAGCGTGGGACGGATGGGACGGGCAGGGCTCGGAGACGCGTCGCCGGTGGCCTGTTTCGGGGTGTCGTCCGGGGGTGGGCAGTACCGGTTCCAGGCGTCGGCGAAGTCGTCGCGGAGGTAGCCCTTGGCCTGGCCGACCGGGAACCGGACGTTGCCGGACGAGATGCCGAACTCGCGGAGCAGGTCGGCAAGGCGCTTGCCCGTGAGTCCTACCGGCCCGAACCCGGACCAGGCTGCTTCGGGGTCGTCGTTAAGCACCTTCAGCAGTTCGGTCGTGGCGACCGCGGCCGGGCTGCCGAGCATGACGAAAGCCGCCCGGACGTCGACCAGCAGCCGGACGCCTGTCGACAACTGCCCGTCGTCGGCGGCCTCGGCGGTCAGCACGGTGACGGCTGTTCGCGCGCGGCCCGGCCAATCTCTCCCGGCCAGGTCAGCGACTGCTACGAGCGGTTCCCACGTGTCGGCGGCCCGGTCGTCGACCGGCATCGGCGGGGCCGCGCGTTCCAACTCGGGGAGGTAGTCACGCAGCCAGCCGGTCAGCGTGATGGCCAGCTCTTTCAGCGCTGGCCCGTCGCGGCGCACCCGATACGGCGCGACGCGCTCCCCGGTCGTGCGACGACGCATGCGGATGACCACCGCGCGATCCTCGATGGTGTCCGGCATCTGGCCGATGCCGGCGAGAGCGGCCATCGCGAACGTCTCGATTCGCTCGACGCTGCGGGTGTTTGTGTCCCATCGGATGGTGGGCCGGCCGCGCTGGTGTCCGGCATTGAGCAGGCCGCGTAGGTCTTCGTTGGCGTCTCCGGCTTTGGCTCCGAAGATGGTGTCGGCCTCGTCGATGAGGAGGGTGGGCGGCGAGTCGGCTGCTCCGATGGAGCGGTATACGGCAGCAGTCGACGCGTTCACGGTCATGATGGGCCGGAATGAGGTCGCCTCGACCACGTCGAGCAGCCGGCTTTTGCCGCAACGCTTCTCCGGCGCCCGGATCACGAGGCGGGGCGCGTGCGCCCACGCGGGTTGAGCGTGAGTCGCGGCGATCCACAACACCACCGCGTCGACTGCTTCGCGGCCGGGGAGGATGACGTAACGAGTGATGGCGGCGTGTAGCGCGTCGAGAATGGCCGCGCCGTCGATGTCGGTCGTGGGGTCCGTCATGCGGCTATCCCTTCAATCGCAACGTGTTCGGCCTTGAAGCCACCGACGATGGCGGCGTTGATGTCCCGGTCGGTTTGTTCGGCCCGGCGACCGGCCGCAGTCAGCGCGGCCACCGCGTCGAGCGGGTCGACTGCTCCGGCGCCGACCATGCGGGCGACTCCCCGCGCGGCGCCGTAGAGCGTGGTCCGGCGCCGCCCGTTCGGTGCCCGCTCGACGGCGGCGACGTACGCGGCGAGCAGGGCGGCCGGGGATGAGATGCCCCGCGCGCCGGATCGGGCGGCGCGGATCGGTATGGGCGCGTCGGCCTGGTCGACGTCGAGCCGGACCGCCGGTGCTGGTCGGCAGGCATCGGCCAGCGCGCGGGGCATCTCGTTCACGGGCCGGGTATTGGCCCAGCGGTACGGCCGTTTCGTGGCCCGGTGGATCGACGGCGGGGCAACGGCATAGCCACCATCGCCCCGGACGTCGACACCAGCGGCTAGCCGACTTTGGCTGTTCGGTAGTGGCCATCCGGGATAGCGGTAGTAGAGGTGCCAGCCACCGCTACCCGTTGCTGCGCACAGGGTTGCCGGCATCCTGGCCGGGTCGATGCGTCCGCCGTGGTTGGGGTCGATATCGACTACGGCGAGACCCGATCCTGCGCCGGTTGCCACGGCGAGCAGGCCGCCCGGTACGGCCTCGAAGATGGCTCGCAGCCTGACCGGATCGGCCGTTGCCGCGTACGGGCCGTGACAGGTTAGGCAGTTGCAGAGCGCCGGGTTGTGGCTCGGGTCCACTTTGGACGATGGGCAGCGTGGGCAGTTCGCGACCGGCCGCTTGGACCGGCCGAGCAGGAACAGCCGCCAGCCGTGCCGCTCGACCAAGTCGACGGCGGCGGCGTACAACTCGGCATGCCGCGTCACGGCATCCCTCCTTGCGTTTGCTGTGGTTCCGGGATCGATCTCGGGTGTTTCGGCGCGGCCGGCAAGTGCGGCCGGTGTGTGAGCCGGGCAGCGCTGCCCGGTCACGTACAACCGCACGTCGTCTGTTGCCCCGCAGGGCTTCCGATCGGAAGCGATCCAATGAGCGCATGACGTGCTGGTCATGTGAAGCACGCGCCGTTGTCGCAGGGCTCGTCCCAGGTGCCGACGTCTGCAACGTCAAGGCCGGGAATGGTGTCCTGGGCCGCCGCGACCGTGGCAAGTGGCCGGTTGTAGCGGGTGAGCCATACAGGGTCTCGGCCGAGCGTGGCTCGACGTTCGTTGAGCTGCGTTTCGAGGTCGCATGCGCGTGCGAACAGCGCTGGCCGGTCCCGCCGCATGGTCGACCAGGTTGCGGATCGGCGCATCGGGCAGAACCAGCAAGCGCTCTTGGGCGGTATCGGCAGCCCGGCAGCGGAGATGATGCGCTGGCAGTCGATCCGTCGTAGCGGTGGCTGGTGGTCGAGCAGTGGGTAGACCGGTCGCTCGTAAGGCATGGCGCGTCGGTTGTTGACCCGCTCGATCTCGTCCAGCGAGATGCCGATACCGACCGTGGCCGGGGCCGCGCTGCTCGCGCCGTGGGTCTTGAGCCAACGGCCGATCACCTTGATTTTGAAGTCGGCGGTACATGACCGGGTGCCGGGCGCGCCGTTGGACATCCGCACCGGGATCGGCAGCGAGCGTGAGCCGGGCTTGGTCAGCCGGCCGTACAGCGTTTCGGTGCTGCCATCGCGGCGTACCCTTCGCAACTCGTGTAGCTCGATCTTGTGCTCAGCGGCGTACGGCTTGGCGTAGGTCTCCAGGTAGGCGAGCGTCGCCGGGTCCTCCGAGTCCGCACCGACGTTGGCGAACAGGAAGACACGGAAGTCGATTCGGCCGTGGGCGGCCAACACGAGCAGCGCCGTCGACTGGACCCCACCGCCATAGCTAACGACCTGTAGCCCGGCCATCAGGCGGCCCGCCGCGAGGGCTCGCCAGTCTCGGCAAGTCGTTGCCGACGCTGGTTGAGCCAAGCGGTCACGCGAGGGTCGGAGATGCGGCGGCGTCCGCCGGGCAGACGCTCGACGGTGAGTCCGGCCGTGCGGGCGAGGTCGTCGCCGGGTCCGTGGATGCGGTCGGCGAGCCGTTCGAGCCAGGTGCGGATACGGGTCACGGCGTCCTCCTCGACCGGAACGGGTTGTCGTCGGTGCGGGTGTGGTCGGGTGCGGTGCCGCGTCGGTACTCGCGGTCGATCCAGGTGAAGGCACGGCGGCCGATGCGGACGCGGATGCCGGAGCCGTCGCAGCGTCGGCAGGGTGAGCGCAGGATCTTGCCGGCGCGGCCGGGCTTGCGGCCGGTGCCGGAGCACTTGGAGCAGCGGGTCCAGGGCGCGGATGCGCACAACAGTACGTAACCGCCGGTTAGTGCGAGGATGAGGCTAGCTAGCACGAGCGTGGGGTTCACGAAGTGCCTCCGTAGGCCGATTTCGGGGTGCACGAGGCCTGCGCCGCTAGAAGCTAGGGCGCTGGCCAGGGATTGAATGAGGCGCTAGCGGGGCCGCTAGGTCTAGCGGGTTGGGGTGCTAGACCTAGCGGCCCTCGATGGGGTCAGGACGCGGCCCGACCACCCTGGTCGCGGTCACGCTTGGTGATCGCGGCGGTGATGTCGGCACGGTCGATGCCGCGCCGGTTGGCGCCTTCGCCGGTGGTCGGGTCGGTGCCCCAGACCTGCTTGGTCTTGATCCCGTGGACCTTGAGCGCGGCCGTCAACTGATCGCGGGTCAGGCCCGCGTAGACCTCGGGCCGCAGACCGGCGAGCCGGTCGAGCACGGTCTCCGTCCAGACCTTCGCGTCGCCGGTGCCGAGCACGATCGCGAGGTCGTCGATCAGGGTGTCCCGCCGCACGGTCAGCGTGTCGACGGTCTGTCCGGCGGCGTGGCCGGTCAGGTTCCCGGCCCGTTCCCGCGCGGCGCGGGCACGGGTGACGATGGCCTCGGCCGTGGGGCCGTCGATGTAGGCGGTCCGGGCGATCTGCGGGTCGTCGCCTTCACCGGCGAGGTAGCCGATGCCCCGGTCGCGGCGGGAGAACATCGTCGCGCGGACGCCGGTCTTGTGCATCGACGTGCCGAGCACCATGTCGTTCTCCAGGTGGCCCATCACCTTGAGGCAGAACCGCAGCACGGCGTTCGCGGAGATGCCGGTCGGCAGGCTCTTCGCGTCCGGGCGCTGGGTGGCCAGGATGAGCACAATGCCGGCGGCCGGGCCGCGCTTGACCAGGTCGGTGCAGATCTCTTCGAACTCCGCGCCGTAGACGGGGTGCTCGAACCAGACCTGACACTCGTCCACGCCGATGACGATCGGCTGTAGGCCAAGCGTCTTGCGGCTGGCCAACTCCGGGGTGACCTTGTTCTCCGGGCACAGGTCGCGCGGCAGCTCCCGGATCACCTTCGTGCGGCGCCGCAGCTCCGTGCGGAGTTCCCGCATCGCGATGATGGCGTACTCGATGTCGTCGTCATCGTCACCGGCACGGTAGCGGTGGCACACCGATTCCAGCGGGGAGAGGTCACCGGTTCCCTTGAGGTCAAAGGCGTACAGCCACGCGCGAGGGTCCAATGCCGCGCCCAGCAAGGCGAGCCGGAGCGTGAACGTCTTGCCCATCCGGGGAATCGACCCGATGATCATTGACGCGAACATGAGCGTCAGCGAGACCAGCCGGCCGCGCGGGTCGGTGCCGAACGGGAACGGCTTGAACAGGTCCACCAGGCCGGTCTTCAGCAGCGGCCACGGGACCGGCTTGGCGCGGGACATGTCCCGGTCAGCGACGAACAGGACCAGGCGGCCGGGGTGGACCTCGGCGTTCGCCTCCGGCCACACGCAGCCGAGCGGCCGGGCCAGCGCGGATGCCAGCTCCTCCCGCTTCTCGACGACCTCGGTCGCGGTGACGCCGCGCGGTAGCTCGACCTCGGCGCGCCAGCCGGCGCCGTTTTCCCGCTGGATCGGCGCGGGGAACCACCGCTTGCCGGTGTCCCCTGCCCGGATCGCGCGGTCGATGCCGACGATCCGCAGCGTCGCCAACGCTCGCACGACCTCATCCGAGGTGAGCGGGGCCGCGTCTGTGCGGACCACGGCGGTATCGAGTAGCGGCTTGTCGGCCGGGGTGCCGACGATCCCGCACAGCGCCACCAGCGCGGCGATCGCGGCCCACCCGGTGACGGTGGCCGGGGTGGTCGCCAGCCACACGGCCGCGAGGACCAGGCCGAGGGCCACCGGCACGGTGACGATGCCCCGCCACCGCACCCGCCGGTCACGCTGACGGGCAAGCTTCAGGTACATGTCGGCGTCTTCCACCCGGGCGGTGGCCTGCCGATATGGCACGCCTTCCAGGTCGAACAGCCACCACACGTAGCTGCGCACCATCCGGACGGCGCCGCGCGGTGCTCGCCAGGCCACCTTGGCGCCGTACTTCGGTAGCCGGATGCCGTGGTAGGCCAGGGTGTGGCCGAGCAGGCCCAACGCCCACAACGCGTTTCCGGTCGCCTCGGCGCGGGACCGCAGCCAGCCGGGCACGATCGGCCGGCGACGGGCGTCGCGCAGGCCGGACAGGGTGAACCGCGGTCGGCGCTGCGCGGCCACGCTGTCCACCAGCACGGTTTCCGTGTCCGGGTTGCCGTGGAGCAGGCCGGTGCGCGGCTCGTCGTCGGTGTCGGCCTGGTCGCGGCGCTGCCGCTCCTTGTCCAGGTCGACCACGTCGGCGCTGTCCGCGTCGGGGTTCAGTTCGTCTTCGTACCGCTCCCAGTCGACCGGGTCGCGGTCATCGTCGTTACTCGCCATGATTGGGCTTCCTCCGTGAAGCACTCAGGTAGCGGATCGAGGGGCCGGAGCGCGGCGACGGTTTGCGAGGCCAGGCGCCGCGCTCCGGGCGGAGTCAGAACGGCGGTTCGTCGTCGGAGAACCCGCCACCGTCCGCCGTGAACGGGTCACCGTCGCCGGTGGCCGGGGCGGTGTCGCGGGTCGCCGTGGCGGTCGACCACGGGTCGTCAGCCTGCGGCGTGTCGATGCCGCCGGTCGTCCGGGTGAGCTTCTTGACGGTGGCGGTCGCGAACCGCAGCGACGGGCCGACCTCGTCGACGTCGAGCTGCACCATGGACCGCTTCTGTCCGTCCGGGGTCTCCCAACGGGACAGCCGCAGACGGCCGGTCACGATGACCCGCGCGCCCTTGGTCAGCGATTCGGAGGCATGTTCGGCCAAATCCCGCCACGCGGTGCAGGTGAGGAACAGCGGGTCACCGTCGCGCCAGCCGCCGCTGGCCTTGTCGAACGTGCGCGCCGTTGACGCCACGGTGAACCGCGCGATCGCCACGCCCGAGCCCTTCGCGTAGCGGAGGTCGGGAGCGTCGGTCAGGTTGCCGATGATGGTGATGGTGGTTTCGCCAGCCATGACAGGTCAGGTGTCCTCTCGGAAGGGTGACGCCGCATCCGGTCGGGCGCGGCGCGTGGGATAGGTCAGGCAGCGTCGGCCAGGACCGGCGTTGCCGCTGGTGAGGCGGGAAGTGCTGACGCCACGACGGCGTCATCGGACGTCCGGACGCTGGCCGGGAGGTAGCGGCGGGCGGTCGACTCGCTGACGCCAGCCTTCGCCGCGATCGCTGCCACCGTGGCGCCCGGCATCCGGGCGGCGGCCTTCGCCACCTTGTCCGCCGACGGCGGCCGGCGGGAGCTGCGCGGCCGGACGGCCCGGGTCGTCGGCTTGGCCCGCTCGACGGCCGGCGGCGTCTTCTCCGGGGTGTCGTCGGCGGCCGGTGCCGGCTCGACCGGTGCAGGGTCGACGGCGGCCGTGGTCGGCTGGTGGACCGTTGCCGAGACTTCAGCCGATGCCGCCTCGGTCAGCGTGCGGATGCGGCCGGCGAGCTCGACCAGGCAGACCGACGCCACCACGACCAGGCCGTCCACGGACACCGGAATCAGGTATGGCGCGGCGCCGGTCTCGCCGTACCGGGCGGCCACACCTGCCATGTGCCAGTACGAGACCCACGCGGCAATGCTCGCGATCGACGCGGTCGCGGCGAGCCGAACGGCGGCCAGCGACCGGCGGTGCACCGGCACCCGCGAGATAAGTTCGACGGTCAGCAGCAGGGCCAGCGGCGGCCACGCCGCGATGGCCTGACTGATCGGATTCGGGTTGGCGTGCAACACGTTCGCGGCTACCGACGTAGCCACGCCCAGCACCAGCGCGGCGCGGACGCCCCACCGGATCCGGGCCAACTGGCGGAGGGTCATCACTGACCCCCGCTCAGGTTCACGGCGACAGTGCCGAGCCCGTCGACCAGGTCGACGAAGAACCCGCCGAGCATGCTCGCGACAGCGGCGGCCCCGTCCGGGTTGTAGGCGATGAAGAACACGATGACGGCGCCGATCAGGTAGCCCTTGACCTTCATGATCAGCTCCTTTCAGGCGGCGGCGAGGGTGGTCAGACGGGCGCACACGTCCGGAGTGAGGTCCGGAACAGTGGGGTGCTCATGAGCGGTGGCGTAGATCTCGCGTCCCCGCCACGTGTTGTGGGCGATTGTGGAGCGGTACGGGCGCCCGTTGTGCTCCCCCGTGTACACGTGGTGGCTGTCCGGACCGTCCAGGCCAGCGGCGACCAGCCAGGCCTGAAGCGCAGCGCCGGATGCAAAGTCGAGGTCGATGGTTCCGTCGTCCCGCTCCCGGATTCCGATTGGATCGCAGATAAGCAGGACATCCGCGAATACCGCGCGACGCGGCTTGCGGTCAGTCATTGAGTTCTCCCGGTTGAGTCGGACGGGGTCACGCGGCTCGACGAAGGCGAACGGGGCGGCGGCGAGCCGCGTATGCGGTCGCCTCACGGGTCACCCGGTCCTCGGCGCGGCGTAGCCTGCGCCAGTCGAGCGGCGACGGGCCGCCACGAGCGGTTAGTAGGTGGATCTCGGCGTCGAGCAAGGCAAGTTCGGCCTCGATGAGCGGCCATTCGGCCTCGATCTCGGCCAGGTCGTTGTCCGTCGGGCCGTCGAGGTCAGGATCGGTTGCCATGACTGGCGGAACTCCTTCGTCCACAGGTCTTCCCGCCCCGGCACGCCGGGCAGCGGGACATCTCAGGAGGCAGCGACGCGAGTACGCCGCAGCCGGTGCAGGTCCGCCAAACGGCCTTGCGCCGCGTGGTCACGCGAAGGTTCGAAACCATGACGATCAACCCCTCTGCGGGTTGGAAGCTGAGCCCCGGCCTGCCAGCGGCGGCATCGCAGCACTGGCAGGCCGGGAGCTTGAAAAGCGGTGAGTCGCAACGAACTGCACGACGACTCATAAGCAGTGCATGGACCAAAGCCATGCGCGGCAACCTTTTCAGTGGGAGGTGCGGCCCGATCCAGTTGTGAACAAACGTGTGAACGGCGGTCCGTAGGCGTGCGGCGTTGCCGCCTTCCCCGTCATCCGGTCGTTCGGTAAGACGTAAGACGTGCTGGCTCGAACCATAAGACACGTCGATGGGAATGCGCAAGACGTCTTACGTCTTTGCCATGGATGGCACGATGCTCACGGTTGACATAGGGTCACCGGTAAGACGTCGTACCAGGAGGGATGTGGCCCGAGTGGCCATGGTCGAGACACCGAAATCTCAGTACGCCCAGATCGCGGCTGAGCTGCGCGAACGCATCGACGGCGGGACGTACCCGCCGGGCAGCTCGCTGCCGAGCGAGACCCGCTTGGCGGACGAGTTCGGCGTCACCCGAGTCACGATCAATAAGGCGCTGACCCTGTTGCGAGCGTCCGGTGACGTCAAGGTCCGGCGCGGCTCAGACACCCGTGTCCGCAGCCTGCCCCGTATCCCCCGCGACGCCAAGCGCCGGTACGCAGCCCGGCAGGAAGGCACCGGGGCCGGCGAGGTCGAGGCCCGCAGGCTCAGCCTTGAGTCCAAGACCCAGTACCGCGAGATCGCCCGGGTACCCGCACCGCCTGCGGTGGCCGAGACGCTGCGCCTGGGCAAGCGAGAGGACACCTTGGTACGGCGGCGGGTCCTGTATGCCAACGGCGAGCCGACCCAGATCGCGGACTCCTACTTCCCGTGGTCGATCGTCAAAGGCGACAAGGCGCTCATGCGTGAGGAGGTCGGCAAGGGTGGCTCGTACTCCCGGCTGGCCGAGCTCGGGCACGGCCCGGTCCGCTTCACCGAGGACGTGACCGTACGGGTGCCCGACGATGCCGAACAGCGCACGCTCGAACTCGAAGCGACTCAGCCGGTCTTCGAGATCTGGCACGTCGCATACACCGCCGATGACAGGCCGGTCGAAGTCTGCATCCACGTGATGCCCGGCCACCTGTGGACCCTCAAGTACGACTGGGACGACGAGACAGCGACGACCGGGCCGTGATGGAGGTCCGGTTAGCGACGGAGGCAGCGCCAGGGCGGCCGGAGAATGAAGACGCCGCCTTGGCCGTCGGCTCGCTGGTCGCCGTGTTCGACGGCGTCACCCAGCCTGCCGGGCTCGACACCGGATGCCACCACGGGCCGGCGTGGTACGTGCGGCAGCTCGTCGCCCGGCTAACGGCGGCGTACACAGCAGCGCCGGCCGAGGCGCTGCCCGCGTTGCTGGCGACCGCGATCGACACTGTTCGGGTCGATCACGGCGGCGGGTGCGACCTTAGCCACCCCGGCACGCCTGCGGCGAGCGTCGCCATGCTGCGTGACCTCGGCGACCAGGTCGAGTACCTCCTGCTCTCCGACGTCTTCGTCGTACTCGACCACCGCGGGGACCTGGCGGTCGTGACCGACAAGCGGTTCGAACGCGTCGTCACGTCCGTACGGAAGGCGGCCCTGGTGGCCGGCGCTATCGGTACTGACGACCACATCGCGCGCACGCGGTGGGCGACGGAACAGAAGTGGAGCCACACCAACCAACCGAATGGCTACTGGATCGCCGCGGCAGACCCACGCGCAGCCCACGAGGCCGTTACCGGCACGGCACCGGCCGATCGAGCAGCGTTGCTCACGGACGGTGCAGCCTGCGCCGTCGAGCAGTTCGGGCTGTTCGACTGGGCCAGCGCGCTTGACCTACTCACCATGTCCGGACCGGCTGAACTCATCCGCCGGGTACGGGCCGCCGAGCTCGGCGACGCGGATGGGGCGGCGCGGCCTCGCTACAAACGCCACGACGACGCCACTGCCTCGCTCTGTCTCTTCGACCAGGAGCACCGATGACCCAAGACAACCGTCATTCCGTCAGCGTCGCGGCCGTAATCACGAATGAGGACGGCCGAGTTCTCGTCATCCAGCGACGCGACAACGGGGAGTGGCAGATCCCTGGCGGCATTTTGGAACGTGACGAGTCGATTCATGCCGGCCTGAAACGCGAAGTCAACGAGGAGACATGTCTAGTCATCGAGCCTCACCGGTTAACCGGTGTCTACAAAAACGTACGTCTCGGCGTTGTCGCGCTCGTATTCCGTGCTCACGCCGTCGGCGGAACAGCAGCGCCGACTGACGAGAGTGCCGTAGTTGATTGGTGGACCACTGACCAGGTCGCTGCCAGGATGGGCGAAACGTTCGCTGTGCGAGTGAGCGACGCCCTCAGCTCGTCGGAGGTAGCAGTCAGGATTCACGACGGCGAAAGAATAATTTCTGACAACCCGGCATCTGCGCACGTTGCACGCGACGGACACGCCGTCTAGACCTCGGGAAGTCGGTGTCGGAGATGCAAGCGACCTCGCTGATAGACATAGAAAGGATCAACGTCCTCCTTGGCGTGCTCCCATCGATACATAACTCCGACAAAGTTGACGATCAGACTACTTGAGTACATGCTGAGTTGTTGCCTGGAACGGCTCACCGCACCGTTAGCAGGACTAATCCAGAGCCCGCGCGAGTCGATGCCGTCGCGCATCCCCATTCGATACAGTTCGTAATGGGGACGACTCTTAAACAAGACCATTTCAACATCGTTGAGCCTTCCTCCGCCGTTCAAGAATGTTGGGATCGACGGCGGAACTGGATAACCCTCGTGAGCCATCCGGCAGCCGATGTGCTTCGCCACATATCTGGCGAGGTTCAAGACGTCGACGCGCCAATCGTCCCCGTAAACATCGGCCATATTAAGAAAGCGACGGCGCCATAGGCCCGAGTTATGCCAAACGTGGTCTGAGAACTTTTCGTACGCTACGTCGAACGGCTGGCTACTTTCGTTATTGCAGGTCGAACACAGACTGGCGGCAAAGCGTACTTGCTCCGACTTTCGCGCGCTCCGAACCCTCCGAGTTTGCGCCTCCCCTCCCCAGACGAGCCCGTCGACTGGATCCCACATACGAGATAGGTCGCTCTTCTTGAACTTGTGCTCTCTGGTCAGCGGACCGCTCTTTCCGCACCACCAGCACGAGACAGGCGGCCCCACCTTGTAGCGATCAAGGTCAGCGCCTGACAAGAACTCCATGACTTCTCCCAGTCGCCGTCATGCTCCATCTGGCCATTCAACCGACAGTCGATGCCCAGAAGCAAGGCGATTACGATAAGTCCGGAGCATAGGCCTTTAGGTGAAAAAAGTTCGAGGTCGTACCGCCCTGTCGTTACCAAGACTTCTAAGGAGCGAGTCGACGGCCGAGGTGCTGTTCAGACGAGCGCGCACCTCCACTGACTAGGCGAAGTACCGGCGGTTCGAACACTTGAGCCGAAGAGCCGTCAAAGTCATCTACTGTCACAAACAAATCGAAGACCAGGGAATTTAGATCCTCGACATAGGTATCAAGGGCTTGGGACATGACACTGGCAGAGATGCGCTTCTGATGCATGCCCAGCAAAATCTTTTGGAGCACCTGCGATTTCTCTCGTTCAATGCCGCCCGGTTCGCCCATCCGATAACCAAGTTTGCCAAGTTCGATAAGACAGCGTCGGTAGTTCCATTCGGTAAACATTCCGAGGTCATTGGCGCGATACACGAGTGCTAGCGCCGCGACTCTCCAATGCTGTTTTGCGCGCAAGATTTGGTCAGTCGTCGGATTATTGGCCACCGTGGACCGCACGCTCATTCGTGGCATAAGGAAAGCGGAAGCGAATTGATTCGCTTCCCGCTCGCTCTCCTTTGGCCAGAGAGAGCAGCCGTTATGTCCGTGCATAACGAGATGGCCCAATTCGTGGGCAGCGTCGAAACGTCCCCGTTCGCCAGACTTCATAGTATTAAGCACCACGAATGGTGTTCCCTTTTCCCAGAACGAGAAGGCGTCTACATCTCGATACTCAGGAGCTAGCGAGAAGACGCGAACTCCGTTGGCTTCGAGCAGGTGCACCATGTTCGGAGCCGGCGCCCTATCTGCAAGACCTCACTTTGCCCGAACGTACTCGGCCGCCATCTCCGGTCGAGGCCGCTCAAGAGTTGGAACGTTGGTTCGGGGAAGATGAAATTTCTCTTCAATGAAGGTATTCAACTCTATACTGAGAGTCGCGGCAGCTAGGGCTGCATCACGCGCCGCCGCCTGAATCCTTGTACGCGCGCGAAAGCTAACGCGCTCCTCCCCGACGGCCTCAATATGCGTCCGAGAAAGAAAAGACTTCGGCACATTCAAAACGTCAGCTACGACGTTCAGTGCGTCTTCGGTGGGTCGCTGCCTTCCCCGCTCCCAGTTGGACACCGTCTGCGTTGTCATGTCGATACGCCGCGCCAACTCCGCTGCGGACATGCCTCGACGCTTCCGAGCTAGAGACAACCTAGACGGCGTAAACACGGTGCCCGCTTCCTTCGTATATGCGTCCCCCCAAGGCGCTAACGCGGATCGACCGGTACGTCGATGTCGCCGAAGCCCTCGTTCGGGTCGGTGCCGTCGGGGAAGTCCTTGAACTTTTCAACCGGATACGGCGGCGGAGTAATACGCGGCGCCCAGTCAGTGATATATCCTTTGGCATTCGTTCTGATAGGCCGCGATATCTCGTACCGAATTTCGGCATTTGCCTTGTCGAAATACATGAGCATGGCCCACAGGTCGTACCGCTGCAACGGATCATTGCACGCGTCCGATTCGAGCGACACGTCGAACAGCGGAGTAACGCCAGGCGGCTGATTCCGCAATACCATCTGCTGCGTGAGTTGACCCTTGGGATACCTGCTCCGTGGCTGGTGGCCCAGACGGGTGCCCGTCATCACGTTGCCGCTGGTGACGACCAGCTTTACAGCACGATCCGCGTTCAGGAGTCCGCCCCTGCCCGGAAGGGTGGGTTGCCTCCGCGTGTCGCGCTGCGCTGCCTCGCCACCCCGCCCGGTTGAACATCGCTCGCATGTGTCGAACGTACGTACGCGGACACTGAAGGTCAAGATCTAATCGAACGCTTGTTCTAAAAGAACCTTGCGGGATGACCTCAGATGCGCGAGGTGTAGTCAAGCGACACAATGCGGCACCCCTTCCAGCAGGAGGACCGGCACGCGGGGGAATGACGATGCAACCGATGGGATCTTGCGACACGCCCTATTCGCGCCCAACCTAACCTCGGCTACAGAACGGTCGTGGGGTTTCAGCAGCTCACAAGCCTATCGAGCACCGCTCTTCGCGCCCCCTCCGGAGGCGGGAGCGCAGGTTCGAATCCTGCCGGGGGCACCCTTCCGGAAACACATCCTGAGCAGCCAGAACAGGGCCGCTGACCTGGGCGAAAGCCGGTCAGCGGCCCTGTTGCTACGTCCTGTGCCCCACCCGTGCCCGGGGCCGAGACCTGCAGCGAGTGACCGATGAGCCTCGTCGTTTCGTGGGTGTTCGCCGGCTGGGTCGAAGGGCGTGGCCTGGCGCCCATGTCGGACGAGCGTGGGCACTGAAGCGCGCCGCTTACCAGCCGAAGAGGGACGACCACGCCGTTCCCCAACCGAAGATTGCGTCGAGCATGACAGCGAACACAGCTGTGAGCAGGGGCGGTCCTAGGATCCAGATCCGACGGGCACCGTGCGAAGATTGCCCGCGCTTGACGGCGACGACGATGAAGATTACCCACATCGTCGCCGCGGCGAGGGTGGCCAGGACGCCGGATTTTACGTCCGTGCAGCGGGCCGAGTCCGCTTCGAACTGGCACATGAACAGGCCGAGTCCGAGGAAGAGTGACCACCAGGCGGAGATCGCGCTCCAGAGAAGCGTCCAGATCACGATGGCGGTGGTGATGAGCCCGTTGCGGCGAACCGGCTGCCGCTGAGACGCGTCAGACATCCCGGCCGCCGGCGCTGTGGTGGACATAGGCACCGATGGACAGCAGCGCCAGCCCGAACCCGAGTGGCATCAGGTCGAACAGGAGGAGGAAGCCGCCCAGCTCCGGGTCGACGGCCTGGTCGAGGAGAACGATCACGATGAACCCGACGATCGACAGCGCGGTGAAGGCGCTGCCCGAGATGTACGACGGTACGTGCGTGCGAGACGGGACCGGACGCGGGAACGGTGAGGGCTGACACATGGAACAACGGTCACGCAGTCGCCGTGCGTCCGCCTGAGCGTGATCGCTCGAATGCACTGAGTACCCGCACCCGGGCCTGCCTGGGTCGGCGTCACCTCAGGGTGGGGTCATCGATGCTCCGATCCCCGAGCCGGTCACCAGGAAATCGGTGACCGGTAGGCGGCCGTCGGGTTGGCGTGGGCCGGCCGCGGTCGTGGGGTCGGTCGAGTGGAAGGTCGAGTCATCAGCGGCGTTGTCGGCCAACATTGCCGGGCCGTGTCCGAGGGCGAACGCCGTTCCTCCATTGTGGAATGACGTGTTGTTCCGGACGTCCAGCGCACCCAGGTTCGCGCCGCCCGGGGTGCCGTCGTCCTCGTCGAAGCCGTCACCATGGTTGTTCCAGGCGGCGTTGTGGCGCAACACATGTGCGGCGACCGGTGCGGGATCGCCGCCGCCCAGCAGGAATCCGTCGGCGTTGGGGTGCCAATCGCCGGCGTTCCAGCGGTTTACGCCGTTGCCGTAGGACCAGTTGTGTTCGAGCGTCACGGCGTTGCCGAAGTGGCCGACGTCGAAGCCGGAGTCGGCGTTGTTGAACGCGCGGCAGCCGCGGATCACGTTTCCCTCGCCGTCACCGAATTTTATTCCCAACCCTATGCCGGCGGTGCCGGGCTCGTCCGGGTCGTAATTGTGGTGGAAGTCGCTGTCGAGGACCTGGTTGCCGATCGTGCCGGGGTCGCGCAGGGTCAGGCCGGACCGCTGGTTGTGGTGCATCGACAGGCGCTGGAACACGGTGCCGCGGCAGGAGATGCAGACGTACGCGTGGCTGCGGGAGTTCATCACCTCCAACCCTCGCACCGTCCAGTAGTCGGCGCGGTGGGTGACCGTCCACTTGTCGGCGGGCACGTCAGCGGCGTCGATGACCGGACGTTCGTCGCGGTAGTTGGTCAGCGTGATGCGCTTGCTTGCCGTACCGCTGACCGTGATGACGACTCCGCGGGTCGGTCGGTAGACGCCGCCGCGCAGCGCGATGGTCTGGCCGGGGCGCACCACGGCCACCGCTTTGCCGAGTGTCGCAAATGGACGGTCGAGCGTGCCGGGGGCGGCGTCGGAGCCGTTCGGCGCAACGTAAAGAGAGAACGTGGAAGGGGAAGGGGACGGATTGGAAAGGACCGCGGAACCGGGATCCCACGGCGTCTCGTGGACCGCGAACGTGAACCCGCCGCCAGCCACCAGAACAGCCGCCGCCGCCAACACTGCCACCTTGTGTTCCAGGAAGCCCGTCGAGAAGGAGGGCGCCGGCACCGGCACCACACCGGGCAGCAACTTCTCCGGTGCGACGAGTCCGCGGCCGAACCGCGCGCACACCGGGCACTCCCGCACGTGGCGGATGAATCTCTTGCGCCACAACGGATCGATGCGGCCGTCCCAGTCGGCGCATAGCGCGTCACAAATGGGTTTTGCCCGCAGCGCCCGCACCACGGCCCGGACCGACTCCAGCCGCGTGCGCATCCTCTGGATGCGCACGGCGGCGTGTGCCGCGGTGATGCCCAGCGCGGCCGCGACCTCCGCGCGGGTCAGGACGCCGGCGGCCTCCTGCCACCACAGCGCGAGCAGGTCCCGGTCGCCGTCGTCGAGCCAGCGCGCCGCCTCCGCGATTTCCCGGCGCTGTCCGGTGAGGACGAGTTCGGTGACGGTGCGTTCGCTGAAGTCGGCGCGCGGGTCGGGCGGATCCTCCGGAAGCTCCTCGGCCCGCCGCATCCGGGTGTGCCGCTGCACCTGCCGGTACGCGATCGCGACCGCCCACGACCGGAACCGGGTCGGGTCGCGCAGCGCGGGGAGGCCCCGCACGACGCGCAGCAGCGTCTCCTGCACGAGGTCGTCGACGTCGGCGTGGCCGTTGAGCGCACGGCCGATCACGTTGTAGAGCAGCGGCAGATGGATGCCGAGAAGGGCGTCGAGCGCGGCGCGGTCGCCGGCCTGTGCGGCTCTGACAAGGGCGGCGACGTCGGTGGTCACGAAAGTTCCGCCGCGTTTTGTGTTATGGGATTACGGCGTGCGGCGTCTACGTGTATGTGACGAGCCACGACATTGAAGACCGGGGCGTTCGCGAATTGTCGAACGCCGGCATTCGACCAGCTCAAGCGCATTGTTCTGCGCTTCCTAGCGGCATTCGTGAAACGTTTCACGCAATCAAATCGAAGCGCTTGACATCCATTCAAGAGCGTCACTACCTTAACCGCACCCCGGCCGTTCCGTCACGGCCGGGACCGTCACCGAGAGGTACCCACCGTGAATCTCAGCACCCTCCATCCCCCCGGGCGGTTGATCGCGCTCGCGGGCGCGGCCATCCTCGCGGCGACCGCCGTGACGGTGGTCGACGCGCCCGTCGCGTCGGCCGCGACGCCCGACACGAACGCCACCTACGTCTTCGTGAACCGGCACAGCGGCAAGGCCATGGACCTCTGGGAGTGGTCGACCGCCGACAACGCGCCGGTCAACCAGTTCACCCGCAACGATCTCGCCGTGCAGCAGTGGCGGTTCGTCAGCGTGGGCAGCGGTTACTACCAGGTCCGGTCCGTCCACAGTGGAAAGGTCCTCGAGGTTCCCAACGCCAGCGACGGCAGCTTCCTGGTGCAGAACACGTCGTCCAGCTCGAACACCCGCCAGCAATTCCGCCTCGCCGACTCCGACAGCGGCTACGTCCGCTTCATCAACCGGCACTCCAGCAAGGCGTTGGACGTGTGGGAGTGGTCGACCGCCGACGGCGGTCGGATCGCCCAGTTCACCGACCTGAACGGGTGGAACCAGCAGTGGCAGCTCGCGACCGTCGGGTCGGCTCCGCCGCCGGCCGGAGCCTGGCCGACGCCGACCGGACAGTCAGCGGTGAACGGCACCATCCCCGTCTCCGGCGTGTTCGACGGCGGCATGCGCCGCTACTGCTGCATCGGCGACGGCGGCCAGGAGGAGAGCCAGGACCCGATGTTCGAGCTCGCCAACGGCGCGACGCTGCAGAACGTCATCATCGGCGGGCCGGCCGGCGACGGCGTCCACTGCGCGGGCTCGTGCACGCTGCGGAACGTCTGGTGGGAGGACGTGGGCGAGGACGCCGCGACGTTCCGTGGCAGCGGCTCGCCGACGTTCCTGGTCGACGGCGGCGGCGCGCGCAGCGCCAGCGACAAGGTGTTCCAGCACAACGGCGCCGGCACGCTGACGATCCAGAACTTCCAGGCGTCGAACTTCGGGACGTTCTACCGGTCCTGCGGCAACTGCTCGACGCAGTACCGCCGCAACGTGGTCATCCGCAACGTGACGCTGACCCGGCCGGGCAACACGGTCGCGGGCATCAACACCAACTACGGCGACACGGCGCGGTTCACCGGCATCACGATCGTCAACGACTCCGGCCGGGCGATGGTGATCTGCCGTAAGTACACCGGCAACGACGACGGCGACGAGCCGACCCAGGTGGGCACGGGTGCCGACAGCACGAACTGCCTGTACTCCGCGTCCGATCTCACCTATCGCTAGGAGCTTTGTGTGAAGCGCCAATTCGCAGTCGTTCTGGCCATCGCCGTTGGTGGTGCTGTCGTGGGTGCGCCTCCCGCGCTGGCCGCGACCACCCTGGTGGTGGCGACCAACGGCAACGACAGCAACCCCGGTACGGTGGCCGCGCCGCTGGCCACCCTCGCCCAGGCCGTGAACCTGGCCACCCCCGGAACCACGATCACCATGCGCGGCGGCACCTACCGGTTCACGACCAACGTCCGGATCATGAAGGACGGGACATCGTCCGCCCCGTACACGATCACCAGCTACAACGGTGAGAAGGTCGTGCTCGACGGCGAGAACCTGCCGCACACGCCGGCTCCGGTCGGGGGCAGCATCCCCAACCTGGAGCGGGGCGTGCTGCACATGGAGGCCGACTACTGGCGGGTCCGCGACGTCGAGATCGCCAACGGCCCCTACGCGATCTTCTGCCGGGACTGCAACAACAACGTCTTCGAGCGACTGATCACCCGCGACAACTACGAGTCGGGTCTGCAGATCCAGGGCGCGTCGTCGAACAACCAGGTGATCAACCTGGACGCCTACGGCAACCGCGACCCGCGCAAGAACGGCGAGAGCGCCGACGGCCTGGCGATCAAGGAGGGCTCCGGCACCGGCAACGTGGTGCGCGGCGCCCGCCTGTGGAACAACTCCGACGACGGCTTCGACGCGTGGCTGTTCACCTCCCCGATCCTGATCGAGAACTCGGCGGCGTGGGGCAACGGCGTCAACCGTTGGAACCTGCCCTCCTACGTCGGCGACGGCAACGGGTTCAAGATGGGCGGCGGCGACCCCGACCCGCCGGCGAACCACACGATCCGCAACAGTTTCGCGTTCCAGAACGCGGTGGGCGGCATCATCGACAACGGCAATCCGGGGACCATCACGGTGGACCGCTGTTCGGCCTGGCGCAACGGGGACAGTGGCTACAAGTTCGGCAGCTCCACGTCTCGCCTGACCGGCAACCTGGCCCTCACGAACGGGGCGGGCGTGTCACTCGGAAGTGGGGTCACCGCCAGCGGCAACTCCTGGAACATCAAGTCATCGTGGACGGCTTCCGACGTGGCGAGCACGGATCCGTCGATCTTGACCGGGGCGCGGAATGGGGATGGGAGCATTCGGAGCTCGAGCTTCCTGCGTCCCCTGAACTACCCGAACCTCGGAGCGCGGATCTGATCTAGAATGCGATCAAATATTCTTTGAAGCTGTACGATCATGTTACCGCGCGTGCCTGGCGCGCGCGGTAACATCCACGCGTGGTTGGCATGGAGATCGACACGACGCTCGTAGACCTGCGAGACGTCTCGCTGGATCAGGTGCGTCGCGATTTCGACGTCCTCCAGCCGGCCGTCGAGGTGCTCCTTCAGCAGGTCGAGCGCCCCCGCTTCAACATCGGCAGCACCAGTCCCCCCGGACGCGCCGACTGACCTCACTCCGGGTGGGAGAGCGGTCATTTAAGCTCAGGCGTGGATTCTGTCCGTCCAGCGGAACCGTCCCACCATCGGCTGCCTTTGGAGTTCTTCGAAGCGCTCGCCCGTGGATCCGGGTCGCCAAAGATCACCAGATTCCTCTGGAACACCGAACTCAGCCGTCGGCTGCTGCTGATCGTCTCGTTGTTCCGGGACTGCGAGGCGCCCGGAGCCCTCGACGCGCTTCCCCCGGCGGCGGACGCCTGGTCGATCCTCAACGAAGCCAGGGAGGCCGACCGGGCCGCGGTCGACGATCTCCTGTTGCATCCGCAGGTGGGCAACGCAGCCGCGTACGCCCTACGCAGGCAGCGGGGCGGCGCGAACAGCGACTTTCCGACCTGGACCGACCTCGGCCTGGTGCAGACCCTTGCGCTGATAGCGGCGGCGCGGGCCGGGCTGACCTGGTCGACGGTGCTGCCCGCCCGGTACGGCACCGTGATGCTGCCGACGCTGGGGCTGGCGAAGTTCTCGGCGGCCGTCGCGGCGTCCACTGTGGAGGCCCGGACCGAGGCCGGAACCATCTACCTCCGCGCAGACGGGCGTGAGGTCGTGGTCGGGCCCGATCCGACCCTGGACACCGAACACTGGTGGCACCTGCGCCACGTGCTCGTCGGCTCGAACCTGCCGCTGACCATCTGGCTCGACGACCTCGACCCCTTCCGCGACCTGGCCGATCCCGTTCCGCCGGGGCGGCTCGACGACGAGGCCGTCGATCGCTGGCGGACGTTGCTCGACGAGGCGTGGACGCTGCTGTGCACGCACCATGCGGAATCCGCGGCGGCCCTCGCCGAGGGTGTCATCTCGCTGGTGCCGCTGCCGACCCGGCCCGGTCACGAGACCCGCAGCGCGTCGAACGGGGAGGCGTTCGGCAGCATGATGGTGTCGGAACCGCCGGACGCCGTGACGCTCGCCGTCGCGTTGGTGCACGAGTTCCAGCACATCAAGCTGGGTGCGCTGATGCACCTGCTCACGCTGGCGGAGGACGACGGATCGTCGTTGTACTACGCCCCCTGGCGCGACGATCCGCGTCCCCTCAACGGGTTCATCCAGGGGATCTACGCCTTCTTCGGAATCGCTGAGTTCTGGCGCCGGCACCGGCTGACCCTCAGCGGTACGGACGCCGTCCTGGCCGGCTACGAGTACCTGTACGCGCGGGGCCAGACGATCGAGGCGCTGCACTCCGTCCGCGACGCGGCGACGCTGACCGGCACGGGTCGCGAACTCGTGCTCCGGCTCGGCTCCGTGGTCGACACCTGGCTGTCGGATCAGGTTACGCCCGAGATCGAGCGCCTGGCCCGGCTCACGGCCGGCTGTCACCGAACCGCCTGGCGGCTGCGGCACCGACGGGTGGTGGCCGCCGAGGCCGCCCTCCTCGCGGAGGCCTTCTCGCGCCGGCGCGGGCCCGAGTTCCCGTCGACGCCGACGGTCGGACCCGATCCGGCCCAACGCTGGCCACAGCGCATCCCCACCCTGGCCCGGCGACGGATCCTCGGCGTGGGCACTCCCGCGTCGCCCAACCCCCTCGCGACCGCAGACCTGGCCCTGGTCCACGGTGATATCGACACCGCGTTGAGCATCTACCAGAACCGGTTGGCCGGGTCGGAGCGCGGTTCGGACGAGGAGATCCAGGCCTGGGTCGGTCTGACGCTCGCGCTCTCCGAGAGCAGCAGCGAGAACGGGGGCCAGGAGGCGGCGAGGGCCTTGACCTGCCGCCCCGATCTCGTCCGAGCCGTTCACATCCGCGTCGGCCGGGCGCGCGGCCGGGCGGTCGACCCGGTCGAGATCGCCGCCTGGCTGGCTCCGGTCGTCAAGGACGGGTGACGGTCAGAAGGGCATCGGGTCGACGTCGCAGTTGGCCCGCACCCGGGCGTTCGCGGCGACGATCGCCGGGTGCTCGGAGCCGAGGACCCGCACGTATCCCGCCACGGCGTCGTCGAAAAGACGTTCACCCTCGGCGCCCCGGTCGAGCGCCATGAGATCGAACGAGAGGTTCACCGCGCACGCCAGGGTGGACGGATGATCAACGCCCATCATCTGCCGCGACCGGCGGAGGATCTCCGCGTCCACCTCGTGCGCGCGACCGTGCTCGCCCAGCGCCGAGAGATCGCTCGCGAGGTTGATCCCGCACGTCAGGGTGAGTACGTGGTTCGGACCGAGCGCGCGCTCCAGACCCGCCCGGGCCTCGACGTTGTGCAGGTACGCGTCGTCCGGGTGGCCCAGCAGCCGGTGCACGATGCTGAGGTTGGTGCGCGCGTACAGCGTGTACGGGTGGGTCGGGCCGAGGCGGGCCCGGTACCGCTCCGCGGTCTGCATCGCGAGGGTCCGCGCCCGGGGCAGGTCGTCGCTCTCCCGGAGGTCCACCGCGAAGTCGAGTTGCGCCGCGATGGTGTCCGGATGCTCGGGCCCGAACCGGTCCTGAAGGCGGTTCACCGTGTCTTCGGCGAGCTTGTAGGCGCCCTCGTGATCACCCGCCCGGCGGCGCGCCACCGCGAGGTTGCGGGCCACCCGGACGGTGTCCGGATGACCGATGCCGAAGAGCCCCACGTGTTTCGCGTAGTTCCGCTCCACCAGAAGGTGTGACTCGATGTACTCGCCGCACTCGCGCACGTCGATCGTCAGGCCGTTCAGGGTCAGCAGCGTGGCCGGGTGGTCGTCGCCGAGAACCGGAACCAACCGGCGGTAGGTGTCCCCGTCCAACTGCCGGGCGGTTCGGAACTCCCCGGTGAGCCGCAGGCTCACCCCCAACTGGTGCGCGGCGCGCAACGTGTCCGGGTCGTTCTCGCCGTAGAGCCGGCGGGCCCGCTGGAAGGCCTCCAGATCGAGATCCCGGGCCGCGCCGAACCGGCCACCCACCCGGAGCGTCGCCGCGACCATGCCCATCGCGTCGATGGTTTCGCCGTCGTCCGCACCCGCGATCCGCCGGTACCGGTCGAGCGTGTCGCGGTGGATCACGGACGCGGCGTCGTTGTCGCCCTCGACCCACCAGAAGAACCCGAGCCACTTCGCCGCCCGCAGCGTCTGCGGGTGATCGGCGGTGAGCCGGTCCCGCCAGTCGTCGACCACCTGCTGCGCCAGGTCGCGACCGCTCTTGTAGTCGCCCCAGTAGTAGTAGAACGCGACCAGGTTCAGTACCAGCTCGCGGGCCCAGTCGTCCTCACAGGCGTAGGCGTTCGACGCTGTCACGTGTGACGCCAGCGCCTGATAGCGCAGCCAGTGCGTCGGATCACGGGGATCACCCGGCTTGCCGCCGCCCGCCAGCAGCACGTGCGCGCCGTGTTCCATGCCGGTCCGGTGGCTCTCCGGCATGCGGGCCTTGAGCTCGGCCTGCACCAGCCGGTGTAGTTGCAGCGAGTCGGTGCGGTGGTCGATGCGGGCCAGCACGTACTTCTGGATGTCCCGCATCGCCTGGTTGAGCTGGCTGGAACTCTGGAGCGCCTCGTCGAGCTCGGGAGCGATGGGCGTGGTGCGCGGGCCGGCGAACAACTCCCGGCTGATCGGTTCCGGCGCGAAGAACGAGCACACCTGCAGCAGCTGAAGGGCTGCCAGGTTCTCGGTCGCCAACCGGTCCAGCGCCACGTTGGCCGCCACGGCGACCGGCATCTCGTAGCGCGGCACCGGGTGCACGTCGGCCAGCTCGGCCCGCTTCTGCTCGAGCAGAACGAGGTACTCCTCGACCGGCATGCCGGTCGTCGCGAGCCAGGCCGACGCGTGCTCGATCGCCAACGGGAGGTCGCCGAGCACGGCCGCGAGCTGGTCCGCACCCGCCTCCTCCAGCCGGGGGTTGCGGCGCTGCAGCAGCCGGATGCTCTCCGTCCGGTTGAAGACGTCGACCTCCAGCGTCTCGGCGATCTGGCTCCACTCCTGGTTGCGGGAGGTCACCAGGACCCGCCCGGTTCCGGCTTCGGGGAAGTAATCGCGGACGTTCTCCAGCGTCTCCGCGTTGTCGAACACCAGCAGCCAGTTGGAGTAGGGAATTCCGGCCCGCAGTGCCGCCCGCACCCGGGGAACGGCCGTGATGACCTCGTTGCCGACGTCGAGTCCCAGGCGGTTGCCCAGCTCGATCACCGACGCGAGGATCTGCGCCGGGCGTTCCGACGGGATCCACCAGATGACCTCGTAGTCGGCCCGGTGTCGGTAGGCGTACTCGATCGCGATCTGCGACTTGCCCACCCCGCCCTCGCCGTGCAGGGCCTGGGGAAGCACCGCGGCGACGCTCTCGGTCTGCAGCCGGCGTTCCAGC
This sequence comes from Virgisporangium aurantiacum, assembly GCF_016863635.1. Classification (GTDB taxonomy): domain Bacteria; phylum Actinomycetota; class Actinomycetes; order Mycobacteriales; family Micromonosporaceae; genus Virgisporangium; species Virgisporangium aurantiacum. Next base: position 104,692 of record NZ_BOPG01000005.1, read on the forward strand.
TGTTCGAGCAGTTCCCGCCGGCCGGTGAACACCGGGTTGCGGGTCGGGACGTTGCCCCACACGGCGGGCCCGGTCTCCTGACTCTGGCTGTCGAGAAGTGCCTGCACCGACAGAATCGGGTCGTCGCTGGGCAGCAGAGGTTCGCCCGGTCCGATGACATCGTCAGCGGGGTATGTGTCATCAGGTCGGTCTGGCATGACCGCACCGCCTTCGGGTGGGCCGGCGAGGGGTACGCCGGGTGCGGGTTCGTCGATCGGGTCGCTTGTGGCGGGCCCGCCGGCTTCGGATTCGGGTTTCGGTGGCTTCGTCGGCCCGCCGTCGAGGGCGGCTGTCGGCACGTCGACGTCCAGCGCGGCTGTCGGCCCGCCGTGGTCGAGGGCGGCTATTGCCTGGCTCAGGCGCCGGGCCCGGCGGGCATACGGTCCGCTCAATGCGTTCAGCACCGCCAGCTCGATCCGCGCCAGCGGCAGCGTCTCCCTGGTGACCAGGGGATCCGGCGCGTTGTCGGGCGCGTCGATCGGGGTTGTCAGGGTGAGTGCGCCGCCCACGGCGCGCAGCACCCGGGCCGAATCGTGCCTTGTGCCGCAGGCGAGCAGGGCTTCGCGGACGCCGTCGACGAAGTCGAGGGTGCCGTCGGTGCGCCGCACCAGGTCGCTGGTGACCACCTCGGCGAGGTGCAGGGGCATCGACTCGGGCAGCAGGGAGCGCTGGATCCGGCGCAGCAGCGGCAGGTCTAACGGCGCCGCGGCCAGGTAGGTGGCGAGCCGGAACGCGGTCGCCGAGACGCTCGATCGGAAGCGCAGCACCAGATCGTCGGGGTCGAGGGTGCGGTCGGCGGATTCCGTAACGGCAAAGGAGCCGACGACGTGGACCACGCCGTCCACCCAGCCGGTCGGCTCGGTCACCAGACGGGCCCACCACGATATCCACCTGGGGCTCAGTTCGAGCATCGGCACCGCCAGGCCGGCGGGGGCGTCGGCTACGTCAAGGCCGGAAGCGTCATAGCGGACGTCGAGCCGGCTGTTCGGCGCCGCCGCGCGGGCCGGGTGCAGCTTGGCCCGGCGGGGGTTCAACGCCGTCCGGTGCCAGTGCTGCTGCGGGAACGGGTCGACGATCGCCAGCGGTCCGGCGCCTCCCCACAGCCGCAGCAGGTCCTGCGTCCGCTGGTCGGTCCACAGTGGACTGAGGCCGTCGGTCAGCACGAGGAAGAGCTGCCGCCCGGTCGAATCGAGCAGTTCGGCCGGGCTCCTCGCGCCGCCGCCCGCACCCAGCAAGGAAGAGCGGCCGGGTGAGAGGACGAACGTGCGCACGCTCCGGAACGACCCGTGCCGCTCCAACTGGGCCCGGAACGCGGCCACGGTAGGCCGCCACACCGCCATCGACGGGCTGCCGTCGACGATCAGCACGAGGGAGAGCCACCGCGCCTCCACGAACCGGTACTGCGGCAGCCACTGACCGGTGTCGGCCGCGTACTCGGCGGAGCGCTCCTCGTCGGGCTCGGTCTCGGTGACCGACGTGATCCGGCGCTTGAACGGGCGCAGCGCCTGGCCGAGCCGGTACGTACCGGGCAGCGCCGGCACGGACCCGTTGACCGCGTCGAGGTCCACCAGGCCCTCGATGCGGGCGACGGTGTCCCGCCAGGCGGGCCACGACGGCGGCCGGGCCATCGCCGCGGACGCCGATCCCTCCGCCGGCCGGGCGGGTTCCGGCGGGCCGGCCGGAGCCGGCTCCGGTCGGCCCTCCACAGTGGACGGTGAGACCGCCGACGGTCCCGTCACGGCGGCGAGCCACAGCGCGTCGGCGACCTCGCGCCAGTGTGGCATCGCGGGGCCGGGCACGACTCAGCGCTCCAACGACAGCGAGTGCCACACCGCGGTCACCAGGTTCTGCCACGCCTCCCGGTCCTCCGCGTACGCACCCGATGCGGTGAGGAACGTCGCGTTCAACAGCTGGTCGCGGGCCAGCGCGTCGCCCGCCGGCCGGTTCAGGAAGTCGGTGATGAGGTCGCGTTGGGCGTCGGCGACCATCGGCAGCTGCGCGTGGATCATCGCGGCGAGGTCGTCGGCGCTCGGCGGCGACAGCTCCAGCCGCAGGCACCGGCGCAGGAATGCCGGCGGGAACTCGCGTTCCCCGTTGCTGGTGATGATGACGATCGGGAACGCCCGACAGCGCACCCGCCCGTCGTGCACCTCGGCCAGACGGTCCGGATCGTCGGTGTATACCTGCACCCGCGACTCGAAGCGGCGGATCCGCACCAGTTCCGGCACGGTGAACTCGCCGTTCTCGAAGATGTGCAGCAGGTCGTTCGGCAGGTCGACGTCGCTCTTGTCGAGTTCGTCGATCAGCAGGACGCGGGGCCGCTCGTAGCTCAGCAACGCCGTGCCCAGCGCGCCCAACCGGATGAAGTCGCCGACGCTCGGGTCGGCGTCACCCGCCCCCCGCCCGATCGCGTACTGCGCGCGTCCGACCGCGTCGTACTCGTACAGCCCGGCCCGCAACGTGGTGCGACTGGTGATCGGCCACTGCAGCACCCGACCGAGCCCGAGTTCCCGCGCGATCCGGAACGCGATCGCGGACTTGCCGGCACCCGGGTTACCGGTGACCAGCAGCGGCCGGCGCAACAGGATCGACGCGTTGACGAGGTCGCACTCCCGCGCGTCGGCCTGCCGCGCCAACGGCCCGTCGACCCGGCCCAGCTTCCGGTTCACCTCGGCGGCGGCGTCGGGCGGCGGCGGTTGCACCGGCCCACCCTCGAACGCGCGCCACGGCGGCGGTTCCGGCAACCGGACGTCGCCGTTCGGAACGCCGTCGCCGCGGTACAGCCACCAATTGGGCGAAGTCATGCCGACGGCCCTCCATCGTGGACGGTCCGGTTCGGGTCGTCCCACAACAGGGCGATATGACGACCGGTGTGTGCGGTTCCGGCCGAGACCGCCGCCTCCTTACGGAGCGCCCGTACCCGGTTCGGCAGCTCCGCCGGGTCACCCCGCAACAGTCCCGCGATCACCTCGGCCGGTACCGGCTCGGCCGGCGCGCGACGGTCCCAGAGAACCACCGGAATGCCGGCGTTGAGCGCCGACCGCAACTCGTCGCGGCCCGCGTCGTCGCGCGGCGATCCGCTGAGGACCACCGTCGTCAGGTCGGGATCGTCGCGTAGCCGCGCGTTCCAGCCGGGCAGGTCCGGCTCGCCGCCGACGCGTCCCCAGTACGGCCGGTGCCGGGGCGGGTGCCGCCACAGCGCCTTCCACCGGTTGGCCCACACGCGGTGCCGGTAGCCGGCCCGCATCCGGTCGAGGCTGCGCACCACCACGGGATAGTCGACGCACAACGGCGTCGGCGCCGGTTCCTCCAACTCGGTGTGCCACCACTCGACCGCCTCGTCGATCAGGTCGGTCGGCAGCAGCATCTCCACCAGAACCGGATCGGCGCTGTGCCACCACACCGTTTCGGCATGCCGGATCGCGGCCTCCATGGCCTGTTCGACCCGCCGGAACGCGGTCTGCCGCGGTTCACCGGGTTCCGGTTGCCAACTGGTGGCGGTCCGCTGGATCCAGTACCGCACCTCGCACCGCTCGGGATCGATGCCGTCGCGCTCGACCTGGATCACCACGCAGGGCTGCACCGCCGGTCCCTCGTCGGCGCACTGCCGGCGGCGTTGCGCGGCCGCCCGGTGCGCGGCCATCGCCTCGGCCAGGTGGTACCGCTCCGCGACGTCGTCGACCCAGGCCCGCAGTTTCGCGCCGGTCCGGTGCTCGACCCGCTCGGCGATCTCCTCGGCGAGGGCCAGCACGGGCGGAACGCCGTCGGCGCCGGCGTTCACGCCGGCGAGGTGGGTGAACAGTTCCAGCGCCGTCGTGGGCGGGCGATCGGGGACGGGCGTGAGCTTGCCGATCGCGGCCCGCCAGACCGCCGCGAGGTCAAGGCCGGAGACGTCGTCGAGCAGGCCCCGCAGCACGTCGAGTTCCGGGTCGGGCAGCAGCGCGAGCGCCCCGCTGCCGGCGGCGCTGCGCAGCACCGGGAACGGTCGGCACTCGGCCAGCACCGCGCGCAGGTAGCCGGCGGCGGCCAGCGACGCGCACGGGAACCAGCGTTCGTCGCGCGGCTCGGCGCAGTAGTCGACGATGCCGCGCACCATGAACCAGCCGATGCCCCGGCTCGCGGCGCTGACGATCACGCCGGCCGCTTCCATCTCGAACGCGATCACCCGGTGGCGGTCGGCGAGCGTGTCGCGCCGGCGCTCGTCGAGCAGCAGCGTGTCGCCGGTTCCGATCCGGCCGTAGTGGACCTTCGGCACGCCCTCGCGGTGGCCCGACTCGGCCCGCGGCGGGTGGTCGATCGGCGTCCCCGCCTTGAACAGCCGGTCGGTGGACGCCGGCGGCCGGGCGAACACCGCCATCGGCTGGTCGTGTACCGGGGTGAGCAACCGTGGCCAGTCCAGCGGTTCCCGGTACTCCTTCTCCTGGATCCGCCGCACGGCGCGGACGAGATCGGCCGACGGCTCGGCGGCCGGCCGCCGCTGCTGCGGACTGCCCGGCACCTGCCGGATGTGCCCGTAGTCGGCGATGCCGTCGACCGCGACCACCACGTCGCCCAGCCGCACGTGCCGGGCCGGCTGGTCGGGTGCCGGCACGCCGCCCGCGATCCCGGTGAGCACCACGCACCGGATCCGTGGGAACGTCCGCAGCATGTCGGTGCAGACCGTGGCGGCGTTGCGCGTGTTGTCGTTGGCCATCACGGTGAGGACCACGCGGTGCGGCCGACCCGGCACGGCGCTGTCGAGGTGTCCGACCCGGTAGTCGTTGGGATCGCCCTCGTAGCGGATCTCGGCGGTGTCCGCGATCAGATTCACCATTGCGGCTGATTCCACCGGGAGCGCGGCGACAATTCCGATGGTGACGTCGTCGCGAAAGTCACTCGACTGCGCCCCGAAGGTCGGCGCTGTCACGGCGGCCCAGGACATCGACGCATGACATTGAAGGTAACCGATCAAACAATTCGAATGCAGAGTGAATGCCCGGTGCGGCAAATGGCGCACCGCAATTGTCGGGCCGTCGGGACCGACCCGTACGGGATCGCCCCGATTGCGAGGTTCGGGCATCATCGATTCCGTGATCCGCTTGATTCTGAACGTGCTCTGGCTCATCTTCGGTGGCGGTCTCGTGCTGGCCCTCGGCTACGGCATCGCCGCCCTGATCTGTTTCGCGCTCGTGGTCACGATCCCGTTCGGGGTCGCCTCGCTGCGGCTGGCGGTGTACTCGCTGTGGCCGTTCGGGCGCACGCTCGTCACGAAGCCGTCGGCGGGCATGGCGTCCGGCGCGGCCAACGTGATCTGGGTCATCGTGGCGGGCTGGTGGCTGGCCCTGTCGCACATCGTCGCCGGGATCGGTCTGTGCCTGACCATCATCGGCATCCCGTTCGGTATCGCCAACTTCAAGTTGGTTCCGGCCGCTTTCTGGCCCCTCGGTCGCGAAGTCGTCGACCTGCCCTGAGGACCGGCACCCGCACCGCCGTTCACGTGCCGTTCACTGTGCCCACATACACCGGTCCTAGCGTCAGGGCCTATGACGCAGGCCAGCGCCAGGACCCGGGGCGGGCCCGAGGACGACTACGACGATCCGTTGATGATGCCGGTCAGCCGCACCATCGACTGGAGCGCGGTGCACCGGATGAGCCAGGCCCGGGAACCGGGCGGGACCATCGCCACGATCCGGCGCAGCGCCGCGATCCGGCGCGGCACCCCACTGATCAAGTTCCTCACCGCCGATCAACTCGCCGGTTTCCTGCACGGCTGGTTGATCGGCGGCTTCTGCTACCGGGTGCGCGACGTGGCGCACCTGCGGACACCGGCCGAGCTCGCGGTCCTCACCGGCCAACGCGACGCCGAGGTGACGTACGGGGTGCGGTGGCGCGCCGTCGACCCGCTCGACTACGAGGTGCCGCTCGCGCACACCCACGGCGGACTGGTGGCGATGCCGTCGCACGACCGGATCGGCCCGCCGGTGATCGGCTCCGGCTTCGCGCCGGCCGAGCAGCAGATCATTCCCGAGTTCGTCACCGCCGACCTGGCCGACCTGCCGGTGCCGGCCGGCGCCTCGCTCGTCGCGCACGTACCCGACGGCACGGAGGTCGTGCTCTACCGCTACCTGCCCGAGCAGCACTCGTGGGTGCGGATGCACGGTCCACAGTGGAGGTTCCTGACCGGGAACCTCCACTTCCCCGGCGGCGGCGGCCCGGTTCCGGTGTACCAGGAGTACTTCCCGGTTCCCGCCGGTGCCACCACGTACGTCGGCACGCACCAGGGCCGCGAGTTCGAGGCGATCGTCGACCCGCCGACGGAGTTCCGCGTGGCGGCGAAGTTCCCGGCCGCCCGGTTCCCGGTGGACACGCTGGGCCGCCGGGTCCCGTACGCGACCTGGCGCGAGATCCGGTGCACGGTGGTGCGGGTCGAGAAGGACTGGATCCGGCTACGGCTGTGCCGCCCCGACGCCGTCCAGGTGACCATGGCCGGCGCGCAGTGCGTCGAGCGCGGGCTGTACGAGGTGTGGGCGCCGGCCGCCGAGGTCGCCGTCGACGAGGTCACCGTCTCCTATCGCCTCTGACTCAGACGTGGTGGATCTCCAGCCGCGGCGTGGAGTCGCCGAACCGGTCGACCGACAGCGGCGTCACGTCGACCACCGGTTCGCGGCCGAGGTACAGGTCGCGGATGACCTCGCCGACCGCCGGGCCCTGCAGGAACCCGTGGCCGGAGAAGCCGGTGGCGTACAGGAACCGGCCCGGTGCGCCGGCCTCGCCGATCAACGCGTTGTGGTCGGGCGTCACCTCGTAGAGACCGGCCCAGCCGCCGGTGATCCCGGCGTCGAGGACGGCCGGCGCGCGGTGCGCGATCGCCTCGGTGAGGCGCGGCATCCAGTCGTCGGACCGGTCGAGCCGGAAGCCGGGCTGCTCGTCCGGGTCGGACATGCCGAGCAGCAGGCCGCGGCCCTCGCGGTGGAAGTAGAACGTGGTGGTGAAGTCGATCGTCATCGGGATCTCGTGGTCGTCGGGCACGCCGGGGACCCGGTCGGTCACGAGGATCTGCCGCCGGTAGGGCTGCACGGGCAGGTCGACGCCGACCATCGAGCCCACCGCGGCCGACCACGCACCGGCGGCACAGACCACAGTGGACGCTGCCACGCGTCCCAAAGTTGTTTCCACCGATCGGATCTCGCCGCCCGCGGCCTCGATGCCGACCACCTCGCAGCCCGTGACGATGCGCGCGCCGTGCCGGCGCGCCCCGGCCGCGTAGCCCTGCACCACCGACTCCGGCGTGCAGTGACCGTCGTCGGGCGAGTACGCGGCGGCCAGCAGCCCGTCGGTGTCGATCAGCGGCGAGAGCCGGCGGGCCTCCGCGACGCCGATCATCCGGCTGGGGACGCCGAGCGCGTTCTGCATCGCGACGCTCTGCTCGAACGCGGCGACCTCGCTGTCGGTCGACAGGAGGAACAGATAGCCCACCCGGCGCAGGTCGATCTCCTGGCCCGGCCGCGTACCGAACCCGGCGAAGGCGGCGAGACTGCGTGCGCCGAGGGCGATGTTCACCTCGTCGGAGAACTGTGCCCGCACCCCGCCCGCCGCCTTGCTCGTGGATCCGGACGCGAGCGAGTCGCGCTCGAGCAACAGCACCTCGGGAACTCCGGCCTCGGCCAGATGGAACGCGACGCTCGTGCCGATGACGCCGCCGCCGATGACCACGACGCCGGCCCGTTCCGGCACTGCACCCTTCACGATCACCACGGTACAACGCCGTTCACCAGGACGGATGCGCTCGCGCCGGCCGTGATACGTGATTCGGCAGGAAATCACAGGCAAGTATCTGCGCGCCCCGTTACGGCTCCGAACTCATCGGTAGGGCACAGTCGCGGAGGCGTACATGGACTACTACTCGGTGATCTCACGATTCGATCCACAACGGCACGAGTTCTACCGGTACGAGTTCCGGTGGCCGACCCGGTTGCATCACACGATGCGGCTGCTGGTCGTGGCACACGGCAAACCCGAACTGGTCAGGGTACTGGAGGCGGTCACGACCGAACTTCCGTACCACATCAACATCGACGTCACGACCGCACGGCACGAGTCGGCACGCGGGCCGGCCGGTACGGACATCAGCAGTTTCCGTTTCACCGCACCGGATCTCGCGGGGTACGACCAGGTCTGGCTGATCACCACCGGTGGCGCGCCCGACCTGGCGCCCGGTGAGCTCACCGCGCTGTGGGCGTTCATGCAGGGCGGCGGCGGACTCTACGTGACCGGTGACGGCGCGGCCCTGTTCCGCCGGATCCCGCGCGTACGCGGCATGCGCAACTGGTCGCGTCCGAGCGGAGCCGGCACGGTGCCGGACAGCCCGGTCGTCGTCAAGCCGGTGCAGTACCCGGTCGGCTGGCCGGCGCTGGGTCGGCCGGAGTCGGCGCCGCATCCGGTGATGTGCGGCCGCGACGGCCCGATCACGGTGCTGCCGCAGCCGTCTCCCCGTGGTCGCATCGAGGCGGCCATCGACCTCACCGCCCGGTTCGACGTCGAGGGCACGGTGGTCGAGGAGTTCCCGTACGGCACCGCGCCAACGGTGATCGCCGTCGGCGCCGGGCCCGACGACGCTACCGACGATGGTGAATTCAACCTGGTGAGCACCTACGACGGCCACCGGGCCGGCGTCGGCCGGATCGTCGTCGACGCCACCGGCCACCAGCAGTTCGCCGCGACCGTCGAGCAACTGGTGGGTCCGCACGACGCGGTGCGGGCGGTCATCACCGCCAACCGGACGCCGAGCGTCGAGCAGGTCTCGCTCGCCGACCACTGGCGCCAGATCAAGGACTACTTCCAGAACATCGCGATCTGGCTGGGTCGGGCCGGTTCGCAGGACCGCGTGCGCCGGCTCGGCCTGCTGCTCGCCGCGAACCACGTCGACGCCCTGATGACGTGGCGGCCGCAGCCGTTCGACGAACCCGACAAGCGACTGCCCTACCTTCGCGAACTCGGCATCCGCACCCAGGACGCGCTGCACCGGTTCGCACCGCAGCGCCAGCGCATCGACGTGACCGCCGACCTGTTGCGCCAGTTGCGCATCGACGACCTCGCCGACCAGTGGCGGCTGCGGCTCATCGACTACCGGTTGGTCGAGCACGTGGCGCTCGGCGGCGCCGTCGACGCGCTGCACCACGCCGTCAGCGAGCGGGACTACGCCGAACTACCCGGCGCCCGGCTCGACGAGATCGTGCGCGGCGGTGCCGCGGCCGCGGTGAGCGAACTGTTCGGCGAGATGCGTGCCGGCATCGACACCCTGACGGCGTTGGTGGCGAACGGCGACGAGCCGCCCGATCCACGCTTCGTCGTCCACAGTGGACACTGTGCGGCCTAGAGGGTGACGGCGGCGATCGCCTTGTCGAGGGTCGGGTGGACGCCGAGCACGTCGTGCAGCGCGGTGATCCGCAGCACCTTGAGCACGCCCTCGTGGTCGTTGACCAGCGCGAACCGGCCGCCGTAGGTGCGGAGCGCGGTGTAGGCGCCGACCAGCACGCCGAGCGCGGTGGAGTCGAGAAACGGCACGTCGGTGAGGTCGACGACGACCGCCCGGGCGCCGGCACCGGTGACCTCGGCCAGCACCGAACGGAGCTCCGGCGACGTACTGATGTCGACGTCGCCGGCCACGGTCACCACCGTGCAGCCGTCGGCCGTCCGGGTCGAAACACTCAGCGTCACGGACATATCCTCTCCCGTCGGCCCGGCGAACGCTATATTTGCCGCGCGGCAAGTGTTGTCACGAGTCGGCATCGATCCGGGCGGTCGATGGGTAGATTGCGCACCGATGACCAGAACTCCCGGGCCGCGGCCGCCCGCTCCGCCCCGGCTGCCACTGCGGACCCTGACCGCCGACCCGGTCGAGGGCCTCCTCGACGAGTCCACCTTCCGGGGGATGGAGATCGGCGGCGACACCCTCGCGGGAGGCGACGCGGCGGCCGTCGAGTTCACCGCGTGCCGGTTCGTCGCGGCGGACCTCACCGGAACGCTGCTGCGGCGGTCCGCGTTCAGCGACTGCCGGTTCGAGCGCAGCAACCTGGCCAACCTGCGCACCGAGCGCAGCCGTCTCACGCGCGTCACCGTCGACGCGACCCGGCTCACCGGGCTGCACTGGACCGACGGCGTCCTCCGCGACGTCGCCGTCACCGACAGCCGCGCGGACCTCGCCGTGTTCCGCTTCACCCGCTTCGACGGCGTGGTCTTCGACCGCTGCAACCTCAGCCGGGCCGACTTCCAGAACGCCGACCTCAGCGGCGTGCGGTTCACCGGCTGCGACCTCACCGGCGCCCAGTTCTCCCAGGCGAAGATGGACGGCACCCGGTTCACCGGCTGCGAACTCGACGGCATCGGCGGCGTCACGAGCTTCCGCGGGGCTACGGTGGCCGGCAACGACCTGCTGGCCCTGGCGCACACCCTGGCCGCCGCGCTGGGCATCACGATCGAGCCCTGAGCGTGGGCACCGTGGAGATCGGGTTGCTGGGCCCCGTGCTCGTGCGCGTCGACGGTGCCGAGGTCCGGCTGGCCAGCACGCCGCAGCGGGTGATCCTGGCCCGGCTGGCGCTCGCCGCCAACCGGACCGCCTCGCCGGCGGCGCTGATCGACACGCTCTGGCCCGACGGACCACCGGCGAACGCCGCCGGCAACCTGCACGCCTACGTCTCCCGGTTGCGCCGGGCGATCGGCGCCGACCGGATCACGCGGGAGCCGGCCGGGTACCGGCTCGGCGTCGCCGCCGAGCAGATCGATATCGGACGCGCGGAGGCGCTGGTCGCCGCGGCCCGGGCGACCGACGACCCGGCCGGTGCCGCCGACCGGTACGGGGCGGCGCTCGCGCTGTGGCGGGGTGAGCCGCTGGCCGACCTGCCCGACCCGACGCCGTTCGCGCCCGACCTGGCCCGGCTGGCGGCGTGGCGCCGCCAGGTGCGGGACGAGTGGTTCACCGCCCGGCTCGCGGCCGGCCGGGCCGCCGACGCCCTGCCCGACCTGGAGCACGCGACCACGGCCGACCCCGACCGGGAGAGCCTTCAGATCCTGCTCGCCACCGCCCTGCACCACCTCGACCGCACCGCCGACGCGCTGCGGGTCCTGGCCGACCACCGGCGCCGGCTGGCCGACGAGCACGGCCTGGATCCGGGCCCGGCGGTGGCGGAACTGACCACCCGGCTGCTCACCGGAGACGCGCCGATGGTCAGCACGAAGCCGATGAACCGGTATCTCGGCCGGGACGGGGATCTCGCCGCGGTCGAGGCCGCGCTCCGCGCGCACCGGCTGGTCACCGTGGTGGGTCCGGGCGGTATGGGCAAGACCCGGCTGGGCCTGGAACTGCTCGGCCGGCTGCCGGCCGGTGGCCGGGTGCACGTGGTGGAGCTGGCGCTGGTGTCGCGCGCCGACGACGTGCCGCTGGCCGCGGCCGCCGCGATCGGCCTGCGGACGGCACCGGGATCGACGGACGGCGCGGCGGCCGTGATCGCCGACCAGCTCGGCGACGGGGCGGCGCTCGTCGTCCTCGACAACTGCGAGCACGTCCGGGTGGCGGCCCGCGACCTCGTCGCCGGCCTGCTCGCCCGGTGCCCGGGCCTGCGGGTGCTGGCGACGTCGCGGCAGCGGCTCGGGGTCGCGGCGGAGAAGGTGCTGCGGCTGGGTCCGCTGGCCCCCGACGACCAGGTGGAGCTGTTCTGCGACCGGGCCGCGCTGCTGCGCGACGACTTCCCGGACTCGCCGGAGACGCGCCGGCTGGCCGCCGACATCTGCCGGACCCTCGACGGGCTGCCGCTCGCCGTGGAACTGGCGGCCAGCCGGGAGGCGGTGTTCGGGCTGCGCCAGTTGCGCGACCGGCTGGCCGCGGGTCTCGCCATCCTGGAACCGGCCCGGGACCCGGACCGGACGACCGCGGTGAGCGCCACCGTCGAGTGGTCGTACCGGCTGCTCGATCCGGCCGCGCAGCACGTCTTCGACGCGCTCGTCGGGTGCCGCGGCGGGTTCCCGCTCGACGCGCTGGCCCACCTGGCGCCCGACGTCACCCGGCCCGAACCGCTGCTGGCCGAGCTGGTCGAGGCGTCGCTGGTGATCGCGGAGCGGAGCGACCCGCCGCGCTACCGGTTGCTGGAGGTGATGCGTCGGGTCGGGCTCGACCACCTCGGCCCGGACCGCCTGCCGCACGCGCGCGACCGCCACGCGTCCTGGATGACCGCACACGCCGAGCGCTGCCACGCGTTGCAGCGGGAGCGTTCGCCGCGGGCGACCGGGCTGCTCCGGGCCGAACTCGCGAACCTGCTGGAGGCGCTGGGCTGGCTGATCGACACGCGGCGGTGGGCCGATGCCGGCCGGCTCGGCGCCCTGCTCGCGCCGCTCCTGTCTGACCACCCCGACCTGGCCCTGCTCGCGCAGCAGGAACGCCTCGCCGCCGCGCCGGCGGACCTCGACGCGGAGACCGCCGGCCGCTGCGCGATCGCCGCCGGAACGGCGCGCTGGTTGCAGGGCGACCTGCCGGTGGCGGAGCGGTTGCTCAGCGACGCGCTGACCCGGCTGCCCGCGGATCACTCGCAGCGGTGGATCGCGCAGTTCTTCCGGCTCACGACCCACATGTTCGCGGGTCACCTCGACGCCGTGCAGGCCGACGCCGGCGCGCTGCTCGTCGGGCCGGACGTGCCCGACTGGGTCGCCGGCGTCGGCGTCGGGTGTGCCGCGCTGTCCCACCTGTTCGCCGGTGACCGGGCCGCCGGCGAGCGGCTGCTGTCCGTCCACTCGGGACTGTTGGCGCGGGTCGGCGAGGCCGACGGGTTCGTCGCCTACACGTACGCCGAGTTCGCCGCCGACACCGATCCCGACCGGGCGCTCGACCTGTTCGCGCGGGCGTACCGGCAGAGCGCCGCCATCGGTCAGCGCTACGACATGGAGGTGGCGGCAATCGGGCGGATGGCCGTGCTGATCCGGTCGGGTCGCGGCGCGGAGGCGGCGCGCGCCTGCCGGGCGTCCGTCGACCGGTTGCGCACCAGCGGCATGTGGCCGCAGCTGTGGACGGCGCTGCGCCTCACCGCCGAACTGCTCGTCGCACTGGGCGATCTCACCACGGCGGCGTCGCTCCTGGCCGCCGCCGAGCGCGATCCGTTGGCGCCCGCCGTGGTCGGGCCCGACCGGACCCGGCAGGCCGCGCTGTGGGCGGCCGTCGAGCGCGGCCTGGGCGCGGACGCTGCGGCCGCCGCGCGGTCGAACGGTGGACGCCGGAAGCGCGCCACGGTCGCCGAACACGCGATCGCCGCGCTGGCACCGTTCGCCTGATCGTCCCGGGCACGGCCGGGGGCAGGGCCGGGCAGGGTCGGGCAAGGTCGGGGCAAGCCACGGGCAAGCGCCGCCGCGCATGCTGTGGCCATGACGACGACACCCGTTCCCACCCCGGCCGTCGACGAGGCCCGGGTGGAGGCCTTCGTGGAGAAGGTCTCGATCGACCTCGCCGGTGCCTCGATCACCGCGATGACCGTGATCGGCGACCGGCTGGGCCTGTACCACGCGCTCACCGGCGCGGGCCCGCTGACGGCGGCCGGCCTCGCCGGGCGCACCGGCCTGCACCCCCGCCTGGTGACCGAGTGGCTGGCCGCACAGACCGTGGCCGGCTACGTGACGTACGACCCGGCCGCCGAGACGTACGAGTTGCCGATCGAGCACGCGATGGTGCTGGCGGTGGCCGACTCGCCCGCCTACCTCGTCGGCGCGGCCGAGGTGACCGCCGGCCAGTACACCACGCTCCAGCACCTGGAGAAGGCGTTCCGCGGCGACGGCGGCATCGACCTGAGCCTGTTCCCGCCGAGCGTCTACTGCGGCATCGAGCGGTTCTTCCGCACGGCGTACGTGCACCAGCTCGCCGACGTGTGGTTCCCGGCGGTCGAGGGTCTCGTCGGCCGGCTGGAGCAGGGCATCCGGGTGGCCGACGTCGGCTGCGGGCACGGCGTGGCGACGTTGCTGATGGCGCGGACGTGGCCCGCGTCCACGTTCTGCGGGTTCGACTTCCACGAGGCGTCGATCATCAACGCGCGGGCCCGGGCGGTCGAGGCGGGCAGCCCGGCGAACGTGTCGTTCCACGTCGCGGCCTCGACCCAAGTGGACGCCGGCCGGTTCGACGTCGTGGTGTTCTTCGACTCGTTGCACGACATGGGCGATCCGCCGGCCGCGCTGCGCCGGGCGTACGAGTCGCTCGCCGAGGGCGGCGTCGTGATCGCGGTGGAGCCGTGGTCGCTCGACCGGCTGGAGGACGGGATCGGCAATCCCGCGGTGCAGATCGACTACTCGGTGTCCACTTCGCTGTGCACACCCGGCTCGCTGGCCCAACCCGGCGCGTACGGGCTGGGCACCCAGGGCGGCCCCGCGCGCCGGCTGGACCTGCTGACCGGGGCCGGCTTCGAGGACGCCCGCCTGGTCGCCGACACCGGCCAGAACCTGGTGCTGGCCGCCACGAAACCCGTCAGCTGAGCCAGTCTCTTGTCGGCGGGAGGGCGCTGCCGCCGTCCAATCGCGGTTTCACCGCCAGGATCTGGTTGACGCCGATCCGGCCGGCGTCGAACGAGACCGCGGAACCGGCCATGTACAGGCGCCACACGCGGGCCCGGCCGGGCGTGGTCAGGCGCACCGCCTCGGCCCAGTTGGCCTCCAGGTTCGCCACCCAGGCGCGCAGGGTGCGGGCGTAGTGCTCGCGCAGCGATTCCACGTCGCGCACCTCGAAGCCGGCCGCCTCCAGCAGGTTCACCGTGGTGCCCAGCGGCGCCAGTTCGCCGTCCGGGAAGACGTAGGCCTGGATGAACGACGGCGCCGGCAGTCGGGTCCGCGCCGGCCGCCGGGTGGGCGCCGGTTGGGTCCGCTCGGCGATCTGGTGGTTGAGCAACCGGCCGCCGCGACGCAACTGGCGGAACAGGATCGCCGCGTAGCCGGCGTACTCGCTCGCGCCGACGTGCTCGGCCATGCCGACGCTGGAGACCGCGTCGAACGGTCCGTCGTCGACCTCGCGGTAGTCCTGCAGCCGGATCTCGACGTGACCGGTG
This sequence comes from Virgisporangium aurantiacum, assembly GCF_016863635.1. Classification (GTDB taxonomy): domain Bacteria; phylum Actinomycetota; class Actinomycetes; order Mycobacteriales; family Micromonosporaceae; genus Virgisporangium; species Virgisporangium aurantiacum. Next base: position 119,775 of record NZ_BOPG01000005.1, read on the forward strand.
AGCCCGGCCTCGGCCACCCGCTTGCGCGCCAGGTCGGCCTGCTCCTGCGAGATGGTCAGGCCGAGCACGTCGACGCCGTGTTCGCGGGCGGCGTGGATCGCGAGGCTGCCCCAGCCGCAGCCGACGTCGAGCAGGCGCATGCCGGGCCGCAGACCGAGCTTGCGGCAGATCAGCTCCAGCTTGTCGCGCTGGGCGTCGGCCAGGGTGTAGTCCTCGTCGGACGATCGCCAGTAGGCGCAGGAGTACACCATCGACTCGCCGAGGACGAGCCGGTAGAAGTCGTTGCCGACGTCGTAGTGGTGGCTGATCGCGCGGCGGTCGCGGCGCAGGCTGTGCCGGCTGCCGGCCAGCTGTGCCTCCTCGGCGGGCGGTGCGGGTTGCCGGCCGAGCGCACCCAGCGCGACGAGGTCGCGCATGAGGCCGCCGGTGATCTTCGGCGGGTCGATCGGGTCGCCGGTGAGCACGGGGTCGAGCCGGCGCAGCGTCTCGTAGAGATCGCCCTCGACGGCGACCTCGCCGGCCACCCAGGCCCGGCCGAGGCCGAGCTGGTTCGGCTGCCAGACCAGGCGGCGCAGCGCCCGTGGATGCCGCACCACGAGGGTCGGCCCGTCGGCGGAACCGGATCGGGAACCGTCCCAGCCGGCGAAGGCGACCGGGAGGTCGAGGCCGAGCGCGTCCATCACGGATCGGAGCCGGCCGGCGACTGTGTGTGTTCTGGTCATGTCACGGGCCCCTCTCCCCCACATGATTCCCAATTGCGAAACGTACGCTTCCCATCAGCTGGGCGACCCTGTGATCTCGCTCTCGCACTTGCCCCCGGATGCCAGCATCGACCGCGTGCGAGCAGGGGTCTTACGACGAGCGGCCGTCATCGTCGCGGCGGTGACCGCGGGATCGGCCGTGGTCGGCTGCATGGGCGGCAGCATCTTCGGCGCGAACCCCGGCGACGGCGGCTGCGGGTTCCGGCCCGAGGGGCTGATCGTCGACGACATCACCGGCACCTGGGAGGGCGAGGGCGTCAAGATCACGCTGAAGCTCGACGGCACGGTCACCGGCCCGGCCCGCCTGCTGCCCCCGTCACCGGGTGCCCAGCCCTCGGCCAGCGCCCGCCCGACGAAAAGCCCGACAAGGTCCGCAAGCCCGAGTGCGACGCCGACCGCGAGCCCCGCGACCGTCGAGGCCACCGGCACCTGGACCCTCAAGGCCGAGACCTACCTCGGCGACATCGACATCTCGAACGTCCGCTCCGCGAAGGGCCCGGCGACGTTCGGCGTCGCCTCGCTGTACGTCAGCGGCAGCCGGCGCGAGCCCTGGATGTACACCTTCGGTGCCGGCGACCCGGACAGCTGCATCATCGTCAAGTACCAGCGCACCTCCCGCGGGTAACCTGACGCGGGTGATCTCCGATGAGCCCTGGTGGAAAACCGCCGTCGTCTACCAGATCTACCCGCGCAGTTTCGCCGACTCCAACGGCGACGGGATCGGTGACCTCCCCGGCATCATCGGCCGGCTCGACTACCTGGCCGGGCTCGGCGTCGACGTGTTGTGGCTGTCGCCGGTCTACCCGTCGCCGCAGGACGACAACGGCTACGACATCAGCGACTACCAGGGCATCGACCCGGTGTTCGGCACGCTCGACGACTTCGACCGCCTCGTGGCGGAGGCCCACCGGCGCGGCCTGAAGATCGTCATGGACCTCGTGGTGAACCACACCTCCGACGAGCACCCGTGGTTCGTCGAATCGCGAAGCAGTACGAACAACCCGAAGCGCGACTGGTACTGGTGGCGCCCGCCGCGGGCCGGCATGGCCGGCGGCGACCCCGGTGCGGAACCCACCAACTGGCGCTCGTTCTTCTCCGGCCCCACCTGGCATTTCGACGAGACGACCGGCGAGTACTACCTGCACCTGTTCTCCCGCAAGCAACCCGACCTCAACTGGGAGAATCCCGAGGTGCGGCAGGCGGTGCACGCGATGATGCGGTGGTGGATCGACCGCGGCGTCGACGGCTTCCGCATGGACGTCATCAACATGATCTCCAAGGACACCGCGCTGCCCGACGGCGTCGCGCTCGCCGGCCAGGCGCTCGGCGACGGCTCGCCGTTCTACATCTGCGGCCCGCGCATCCACGAGTTCCTCAACGAACTCAACAGCGCCGTCTTCGACAGTCCACTGTTGACAGTGGGCGAGATGCCGGGCGTGACGCTGGAACAGGCGGTCGAGTTCACCGCGCCCGACCGGCGCGAGGTCGACATGGTGTTCCAGTTCGAACACGTCGGCCTCGACCAGGGCGCCAGCAAGTGGGACATCCGGCCGTTCCGGTTGCACGATCTCAAGGCCACGTTCGGCCGCTGGCAGGCGGGCCTCGCCGACGCGGGCTGGAACAGCCTCTACTGGAACAACCACGATCAGCCGCGCGTGGTGTCGCGGTTCGGTGACGACAGCCCCGAGCACCGCGTGCGGGCCGCCACGATGCTCGGTACCGTGCTGCACATGCACCGCGGCACGCCATACGTCTACCAGGGCGAGGAACTCGGCATGACGAACGTGCCGTTCCGCAGCATCGACGACTTCCGCGACATCGAGTCGGTCAACCACTACGCGGAGGCGACGGCCGCCGGCGAGGATCCGGCCGCTGTGCTCGTCTCGTTGCGGAAAATGAGCCGGGACAACGCCCGCACGCCGATGCAGTGGGACGACTCGCCGAACGCCGGGTTCACGACGGGAACGCCGTGGCTCGCGGTGAACCCCAACTACCCGACGGTCAACGCGTCGAAGGCCACGGCAGACCCCGACTCGGTCTTCCACTACTACCGGCGGCTCATCGAACTCCGGCACACCGAACCCGTGGTGGCGCACGGCGATTTCACGATGCTGCTGCCCGACGACGATCGCGTCTACGCGTTCACCCGCCGGCTCGGCGACGTCGAACTGCTCGTGCTGGGCAACTTCTCCGGCGACACCGTCCCGACCGACCTCAGTGGACAGTCGGAGGTTCTGATAGCCAATTACCCACCGGACACAGGCGATCCCATCGTCCTGCGCCCGTGGGAAGCCCGCGTCTACCGGCGGGCCTCATGAGCGAGGTCGTACACCTGCGCACCGCCGGAGTATGCAGCCTCCTGCTGGACTGCACGGGACCGGCGCTGCCGCGCGTCCTCCATTGGGGCGCCGATCTCGGTGACCTCCCCGCGGCCGCGACCACCGCGATCGCCGCGGCCGCATCGCCCGACACCATCCACACGGCGCTCGACGAGCCGCTCGTGCTCAGCGTCCTGCCGGAACAGTCGGGTGGGTGGCTCGGCACGCCCGGCGTCACCGGCCACCGCAACGGCCGGCACTTCTCCCCGCGGTTCGAAGTGTCCACTGTGGAGGCCGACGCGGCCGCCGTCGTGGTCGAGGCCCACGACGCGGCCGCCGGCCTCGACCTCACCTACAGAATCGAGATGACGGGCACCGGCCTGCTCCGGCACCGGGCATCCGTCGTCAACCGGGGTGACGACAACTGGACCCTCGACGGCGTGCTCCTGGTGCTGCCGGTGCCCGCGCACGCCACCGAGCTCCTCGACTTCACCGGGCGGCATCTGCGCGAGCGCAGCCCGCAGCGGTCCGCCTTCGTGCACGGCACGCACCTGCGCGAGAACCGGCGCGGCAGAACGGGTTTCGACGCGGCGACGGTTCTGGTGGCCGGGGAGGCCGGCTTCGGGTTCGGATCGGGTGCCGCCTGGGGCACGCACGTGGCGTGGAGCGGCAACCACCGCACGCTCGCCGAGAGGGTCCCCAGTGGACAGTCCATTGTGGGCGGTGGCGAACTGCTGCTGCCGGGCGAGGTCATTCTGGCGCCGGGCGCGGGCTACGAAACGCCGTGGGTGTACGGCGCCTACGGCACCGGGCTCGACGCGCTCGCCGCGATGTTCCACGGTTACCTGCGGTCCCGGCCGCAGCACCCGCGATCCCCGCGCCCGGTGACGCTGAACACCTGGGAGGCGGTCTACTTCGCCCACGATCTGGCCACGCTCGCGTCGTTGGCCGACGTGGCCGCCTCGGTCGGCGTGGAACGCTTCGTGCTCGACGACGGCTGGTTCCACGGCCGCCGCGACGACACGTCCAGCCTCGGCGACTGGTACGTCGACGCCGCCGTCTGGCCCGACGGGCTCGGCCCGCTCGTCGACCACGTCCGCGGCCTGGGCATGCAGTTCGGTCTCTGGTTCGAACCCGAAATGGTCAGCCCCAACTCGGATCTGGCCCGCGCCCACCCCGACTGGATATTGTCGGTCGACGGCCGCATGCCGCCGCTCAAACGCTCGCAGCAGGTGCTGAACCTCGGCCACCCCGACGCGTTCGCGTTCATCCTGGAGCGGATCGACAGCATCCTCACCGAGTACGACATCGGCTACATCAAGTGGGACCACAACCGCGACCTCATCGAGGCCGGCGGCGCCGCCGGCGGCGCGGGCGTGCACGAGCAGACCCTGGCCACCTACCGGTTGCTGGCCACCCTGAAGGAACGCCACCCCGCCCTGGAGATCGAGTCGTGCTCGTCCGGCGGGGCCCGGATCGACCTCGGGGTGCTCGAACACACCGACCGCGTCTGGACCAGCGACTGCATCGACGCACTCGAACGGCAGCAGATCCAACGCTGGACCGGCCAACTCCTGCCACCGGAACTGCTGGGCGCCCACGTGGGCAGCCCCGTCTCCCACTCCACCGGCCGCACCCACTCGCTCGACTTCCAGGCCGGCACCGCGCTGTTCGGCCACTTCGGCATCGAATGGGACGTCAGTTCCGCGTCTCCCGAGCAGCTTTCACGCCTGGCCGAATGGGTCCGCCTCTACAAGCGCCTACGCCCGCTGCTGCACACCGGCACCGTCGTCCGCGGCGACCACCCCGACCCGGCCCTGTGGGTACACGGCGTGGTCGCTCCCGACCGCGGTCACGCCGTCTACGCCCTGACCCAGGTGGCCACGAGCGTCCACGCCCCGGCCGGCCCCGTCCGCCTCCCCGGCCTCGACCCCGATGCCACCTACTCGGTGCGCCCCCTCCCCCCGGCCGACGACCCCGGCCGCCGCAACGCCGGCCCATCCTGGTGGTCCACCGGTGTCTCCCTGCCGGGCCGGGTACTGGGCACGATGGGCCTCCAGGCACCGACCCAAAGCCCCGAACACCTGGTCCTCCTCGAAGCCCACCGCACCTAGCTGCCGACCACTGAGCGCACGAGTGCCCGCAGCCGTATCTGCTGCTGCCTCGACGCGGCGGCCGCCGGAAGCGCGCGGCCCGGCGAATCGAAGAACGTACGGAGGCGGCGCGCCACAACGGGAGGTCGCGCCAACGCAACGTGGAGAGCAGGGATGCCGTCGACGGCGATCGTTCCGGCATCGACATTCGATTCGTGTCGCGTGGAGTATGACGGGGCGAGAATGTCGATGGTCGCGGTTGCACCCGGCGTGTCCCGGACGAACCGGTTGGAACTCGCCGTGTTCCGGTACCCCAGTTCATCGAGTCGTTGCAGCAAGCCGCCGGCGCGGACCGTGCATGCCTACTGACCGCCTCGTGCAACTGCCGAACGGGCCCGAAGCCACGCGCGTTTGAGCTCATCGACGGCTTGATCGGCGTCGCTGCCGCCGACTGCCAGGATTTCCCTGGCGATTTCCGTGATCGGTGCGACCGGCCAAGTCATGCCCCGACCGGCCAGTGCCGCGACGATCTCTGGGGCTGGCCGCCAGTTCGCTTTGATCGGTTCGACCCGCAGTTCCAACGTCGCGGTCTCCAAGGGGGATGGCACGAACGTGGCGCTGTCGAGGGCGAGGGTCGCATCGGCGTGCACCACGATGCGGCCGGGTTGACGCCACGGAGCCAGCAGATCGGCTGCCCAGTCGCCGCACAGACGAACGGCGACACCTGCCGCGTCTGCGCATTCCCACACCGCGCTGAGTTGAACGCGCAGGGATTCCAGGCTGTACCAGCAGCCGACGACTGCCGACGATGGGGCCTTGCGGAGGCGGAGAACGTCGAAGCCAACAGCCGGGTCGACTGCCAGGTAGCCGCCTTTGGTTCGGTTGACCAGGCCAGCCGCCAGAAGCTCGGGCATCACCTGGGAAACCCTTGGCTGGGTCAGCCCGACAGCCGCCGCTATGCGGGTCTGCGGTGCCGGATGCGGGTGCTCAAGGAGAAATTGCAGCACCGCGGCCGCACCCAGTGAAAGTTCGGTTTTCGCCGGCTCGGGATAGGAAGGGTCGGCGGGCTCATCGGTTGCCGGACTTCTGTGGATCATTCCCCACGGCGTGCTGATGTGGATCTCACCGATATCCGTGACCCACGAGACGTCGAGTGCGTAGAGCTTCTCGCGTAGTGCCGGCGTTGCTGAAGGCAGCCAGAGCAGTTCCGCCCGACCGGCCGCACTCATCTCACTGGGGCGAGGAGTGCGCGAGAGACGGCGCACCGCCCAGGTTCTGGATGCCGCTCCCTTGCGTATCGTCAACCGGCGCGCGCCATCGCTGAGCGACACCGAATCGACCGATCCAGCCAGCTCATCCGCCCACATGAGCAAACTATAAGCTCTGGCGGTTCTGAGCGCCAGTGCTTATACCTGCTGGTCAGCCGCTTGACTCCGGCCACGGCGCGGCGCTTTTCGGGCGACGAGCGAGACCCGGGCGATGAGTTCTTCGAGGGGGCCGCGGGCGAAGCGGCGCTTCCAGACGACCGCGAACGCGATCATTCCGGCCAGCAGGACGAGGTACTGGGCGTACGGGTGGTCGCCGAGGAGGCCGGTGGCCAGCACGACGATGTGGGCGCAGTAGAGGGTGAGCACCATGCTGCCGGCGTCGGCCAGTGGTTGTAGCACCCGGACGGCGATCGGCAGGCGGGTGACCAGGAGGGCGGCGCCGAGCACGGCGACGGCGAAGCCGAGGGTGTGGAGCATGTCGAGCGGGGCGCCGGAGTGGGGTGCGCGGATCGCGTACCACCAGTAGGTGTCGAAGTCCCCCCAGGGTTCCCAGGTCAGGCGGGCGTCGGACCACTCGGTGCCCGGCGGCGCGTTGGCGCGGAGGTGGTCGAGGCCGCCGAGGGGGAAGAGCAGGATCGTGGACGCCAGCCAGGCGGCCGCCGACAGGGCCGCTCCGGAGCCGAGAAGCCAGCCGGCGACGCGCGTCGACGTCAGGTCCAGCCGGCCGATGGCCATGCCGGCCGTGACGTAGGCCAGCCAGACGACCGCCGGATAGGCGCCACCGACGAGCAGCAGCACGAACATCCCGACCGGGTGGCGGAGCACGTCGCCGATCGTGGGGTCGATGCCGGCGCTCGGATCGGCCACCTCCCCGACGGTGGAAAAGATCGTGACGGTGGCCGCCGCGGCCAGCGTCAGCGAGATCGCGGCCAACACCTGGGGTCGGACCCCGAGCAGCGGCACGGCCAGCAGGAACATCATCGCGTAGTACGGCAGGATCACGTACACGTCGAGGCCGCCCGCGATGGTCACGTAGCCGAGCAGCAGGCCCAGCACGAGGAGCAGCAGGGCCCGGACGACCAGGGCCGGCACCGAGCGCCGGCGTCGGGTGACGAGCGCGAGGCCGACACCGGCCATCGTCGCGAAGACGGCCGCGCCCCGGCCCGACGCGAGCGCCGTGGCGACGGACGCCGAGCCGTCGCCGTCGTACGTCGGAAAGACGTGGACCGCCAGCATTCCGGCGAGCGCGACGCCGCGCGCGACATCGATGCCGATGACCCGCGATTGCCCGGACGGCGACGACACGGCCCGAACTATAGGCCCCGACGCACCCGCGCCGGGGCCCACAGCAGTTCGGTCAGCGACCCTTGGCCGCGGCGAGGTCCTGGTGGACCGCGTTGATCTTCTGGTACGACTTCGGCTCCGCCGTGACGCCCGCACGGGCACCGGCGGCCGCCGACCGGGCGGAGGCCGCACCGGCCAGGCCGAGCGTCGGCTTGCTCGGCGTGTACAGCCAGGTGGTGAACACCGCGTCCAGGTCCCGGCCCGAGATGGCCTCGGCCAGCGCCTGGAACTGGGCGATGTTGCCCACGCTGTCCTTGCGGGCGGCGGTCCACGCCTTCAACAGCGCGAAGAACGCGTTGTCGCCGATGGCCAGGCGGATCTGGTGCACCGCCATCGCGCCGCGGTCGTACACGGCGGGGTGGAAGATGTTCGGCGGACCCGGGTCACCGGGCTTGACCGTCCAGAACGAGGACGTGGCCGGGTAGAGGTTGTAGTAGAACTCGAACAGCTCGTCGGCCGTGCCCTCGCCGGTCTCCTCGGACCACAGCCACTCGGCGTAGCTGGCGAAGCCCTCGTTCAACCAGATGTTCTGCCAGGTGTCGACGGCCACCGAGTCACCGAACCACTGGTGTGCGTTCTCGTGCACCACCACGTACGGGTCGGAGCCGCGGCGGAAGAACTCGGCCGCGTACGTCGAGCGGGTCTGGTTCTCCAGCGCGAACCCGATCGTCTGCGGCGCGACCACCACGCCGCCCTGCGCCTCGAACGGGTACGGCCCGAACACGCCCTGCTCCCAGTCGACCACCTCGGACGTCCGCTGGACGCTCGCCCGGGCCGACTCCGCGAACTCACCCAGGTTCTCCGAGTAGGCGTTGATCACCTGCTGGCCGTTCGGGGCGACGTCCTGGACGATCTCGTACTGGCCGATCGCCATGAAGGCGAGGTAGGTGGCCATCGGCCGGGCCGACCGCCAGCTCCACCTGGTCCAGCCCGGGATCTCGGCGCGCGGTGCCCGCGGCATGACGCCGTTGCTCAGCACCTCGACACCGTCGGGCACGAGGACGGAGATGTCGAACGTCGCCTTGTCGCGCGGGTGGTCGTTGCTCGGGTACCACCACCAGGCGATCTCCGGCTGACCGATCGCCAGCGCACCGTCTGCGGTCTTGGTCCACGCCGTGTAGCCGGCGGCGACGACCTCGCTCGGCACGCCCTCGTACTGCACGACGATCGTCAGGTACTGGTTCCGCGTGATCGGCCGCGGCGCCGTGACGACCACCTCGTGGTCACCCTGGCGGGCGTAGGTCGCCGTCCAGCCGTTGACCTTGATCGACGTCACGTTCAGCACGAAGTCGAGGTTGAAGGACGACAGATCCTCGGTGGCCCGGGCCAGGATCGTCGTGGTGCCGGTGAGGACGTCGGACCCCGGGTAGTAACGCACCCGGATGTCGTAGTGCGAGACGTCGTACCCGCCGTTGCCGTAGTCCGGGAAGTAGGAGTCGCCGATGCCTGGCGCCCCCGGAGCCGGGGCGGCCTGAGCCGGCGTACCCGCCAGCACGACCGCCAGAGCCGCGGTCACCGCCACAATCGCACGTCGCAATGAAATCCCTCCATCGACGCATGGCGCATTATCGATTACCGCGTAACCGTATCGATCGAGCCGGATCTGAGCACGCCCCGGGCGTCCCGAAGCGGGTCGATTCGAGGGTCGGAGTTCAGCAACGGCTGAAACAGGCGATGATGACCCCATGGAGGATCTCGCTCCCCGCCCGGAGACCCTGGAGCCGATCGAACGGGCACCGGTCGGCCAGCTACGCGAACTGCAACTCGAACGGCTGCGCTGGTCGGTGCGCCACGCGTACGACAACGTCCCCCATTACCGCAGATCATTCGAGACGGCCGGAGCGCACCCCGACGACCTCCGGACCCTCGACGACCTCGCCCGTTTCCCGTTCACCGTCAAGGACGACCTGCGCGCGAACTACCCCTTCGGAATGTTCGCGGTGCCGCGGGAGCAGATCGCCCGCGTACACGCGTCGTCGGGCACCACCGGGCGGCCCACGGTGGTCGGTTACACCCGCGACGATCTCCGCACGTGGTCGCGGTTGATGGCGCGGTCGATCCGCGCGTCCGGTGGAAAGCCGGGTGACGTCGTGCACGTGGCCTACGGGTACGGCCTGTTCACCGGCGGGCTGGGCGCGCACTACGGCGCCGAGGAACTGGGCTGCACGGTGGTGCCGGTGTCGGGCGGCATGACCGAGCGCCAGGTGCTGCTCATCAACGACTTCAAGCCAGACGTGATCATGGTGACGCCCAGCTACATGCTCGCGATCGTCGACGAGATGGAGCGGCAGGGCGTCGACCCCCGCGCGTCCTCCCTGAAGGTCGGCATCTTCGGCGCCGAGCCGTGGACCGAGGACATGCGGCGCGAACTGGAGCAGCGGCTCGACATGCACGCCGTCGACATCTACGGGTTGTCGGAGGTGATGGGCCCGGGCGTCGCCAACGAGTGCGTCGAGACCAAGGACGGCCTGCACGTCTGGGAGGACCACTTCTACCCGGAGATCGTCGACCCGGTCACGGGAGACGTGCTACCCGACGGCGAACTGGGCGAACTCGTGTTCACCTCGCTCACCAAGAAGGCCATGCCGGTGATCCGCTACCGCACCCGCGACCTCACCCGCCTGCTTCCCGGCACGGCGCGGCCGATGCGGCGGATCGAGAAGATCACCGGACGCGCCGACGACATGCTCATCGTGCGCGGCGTGAACCTGTTCCCGACCCAGATCGAGGAGCTGATCCTGCGTACGCCGGAGTTGTCGCCGCACTTCCAATGCGTGCTGACGCGCGAAGGCCGCCTCGACGACCTGACGGTCAAGGTGGAGCGGCGCCCGAACGCCGATCCCGACGCCGCGCGACAAGCCGGCGACCTGCTCGCCCAGCGCGTCAAGAACACCATCGGCGTCACGATCGCGGTCGACGTGATCGAGCCGGAGCAGGTGGAACGCTCGATGGGCAAGATGCGCCGGATCATCGACGCTCGCTGACCTCCCGACTGCGCCCCCGGAACTCGGCCACCACCTCGCCAGAGACACGCTTGACCGTGACGTCGTAGACGCCGCTGCGGCCGAACCGCGTGCGTTCCTCCGCGTACGCGGTGAGCACCTCGCCCTCGTGCACCGGCCGGGCGAACGTGATGTCGGCTCCCGCCGCCACCGTGACCGGCCCGTGGCTGTTGCAGGCGCAGGCGAACGCCGTGTCGGCGAGCAGGAACACGTACCCGCCGTGGGCGATCGCGTGCCCGTTGACCATGCTCGGCGTCACCGTCATCCGGACCACCGCGCGGCCGTCGCCGACCGACAGCAGTTCCATGCCGAGCCCCCGGGACGCGACATCGTCGTCGAACATGCGCACATCGGCCACTGTAAAGGGAACCGAACCGGTGACCGCCGCGTACCACCCGGCGATGATTTCGGCCCGAATCAGCGTCGTCCTGGCCGCGCCCGTCCTGGTCGCGGTCCTCACCGGTGTCCCCGCGCTGGCGCACGGCGCGCCCACCACGCCGCTGAGCCGCTCCGCCGGCTGCCAACCCGGCGGCAAGTGGGAGAAGACCCCGGCGTGCAAGGCCGCGGTGGAGACGAGCGGCAAGCTCGACTGGGACAACCTGCGGCTGGCCAACGTCAACGGCAAGGACCGGCAGAAGGTACCGGACGGCAAGCTGTGCAGCGCCGGCAAGGACGAGTTCCGCGGGCTCGACCTGCCCCGGGCCGACTGGCCGACCTCGTCGTTCGCCGGCGGAAGCCAGGTGACGTTCACGTACAAGGGGACGATCCCGCACCAGGGCACGTTCCGCTGGTACCTGACGAAGACCGGCTACGACCCCACCAAGCAGCTGCGCTGGGCCGACCTCGACGACGCGCCGTTCCTCACCGCCAAGGACCCGCCGCTGAAGAGCGGCAACTACACGATGACCGGGAAGTTTCCGGCCGGCCGCACCGGGCGTCACCTGATCTACACGGTGTGGCAGAACTCCAGCACGCCGGACACCTACTACTCGTGCTCCGACGTGGTCCTCACCGGCGGCACCCCGGCGACGGCGGCCACCCCCAGCGGCACCGCGAAGGCGACCGCGTCGGCCAGCGCCAGCGCGAGCACCGCGCCGGCCGTCGAGGCGACCGCCTCCGGAACGGCCGTGGCCGACCTGCCGCCGGTGAAGCGGGTGAGCAACACGAGACGGATGGCGCTGCCCCTCCTCTTCTCGGGCGTGGCCGGCCTCGCCCTCGCCACCGCCGCGCTCCTGTTCGTCCTCCGGCGCCGCCGCGCGTCACCCTGACGGGAACACCGCGTGACCTCTCCCGGTTATCCGGACGTGGATATTCATGCGGAGTACGAACGGGCGGAGTCCCTGCTCGACGCCGGCCGGCCGATCGAGGCCGCCGACGCGCTGCTGCCGGTGATCGCCGCCGAGCCCGACAACGCGGCCGTGCGGTCGCTGCTGGCGCGGGCCTACTTCCACTCCGCCCAGCTCAACCGGGCGGAGCAGCAGCTGCGCTGGCTGATCGACCGCGACCCGAGCGACCACTACGCCCAGTTCGTCCTGGGCCGGACGCTCGAACGCCAGGGCCGCCCCGAGCAGGCGTTGCCGCACCTGCGGCTGGCCGCTGTCATGCGTCCCATCGAGGACTACACCACCGCGCTGCGACGCGTGGAGGCCAACAACCGACCGAACGGGTGACCCTGACCCGACTCGAAGGGGCTGGCAGCAGCTGATCTGTCGCCGAAAGAGGCGACGGTGACCCGCAGTTACTACCCGGAGTAGGTGATCGTCGACATAATGTGCCGGTGAACCGCCTCGCGCTGTCCGGCGCCCTGGCCATCGTCGTCGCCGGCACCGCCGCCGTCGTGCTGTGGCGTCGTTCCCACGAAGGAACCCCGCCCCAGGTCGGGCAGCCGCCGAGCTCCGCTCCGGTCGCGGCGTCGACGGCCCCGTCGCCGCGGTTCACCGGCTGGAGCGACCCCGCGGGGGTCGGCCGGCCGTACGGCGACAAGGTGCCCGGGTTGCTCACGTTCCGTGGCAACCCGACCCGCACCTACTACGGGACCGGCCCGATCCCCCGCACCCGGCCGACCGAGAAGTGGGCGTTCCCCCGCTCCGGCGCCATGTGCTCGACCTCCGTCGACGAGCACGGCCCGAGCGAGTGGTGCGGCTCCGGCTGGACCGGGCAGCCGTCGGTGTTCGAGCGCAACGGGCGCACCTGGGTGGTGTTCGGCGCCTACGACCGCAAGGTCCACTTCCTCGACGCCGAGACCGGCGAGCGCATCCTGCCCGACTTCCCCACCGGCGACATCATCAAGGGCTCGGTGACCGTCGACCCGGACGGCTATCCGATCGTCTACACCGGTTCGCGCGACAACTACTACCGGGCCATCGCGATCGACCGCGAGGTCCCCACCGAGCTGTGGAAGCTCTCCGCCGACGCGGTGTCGCCGACCAAGTGGAACAACGACTGGGACGGCGCCGGCCTGGTGATCGACGACTACCTGTTCGAGGGCGGCGAGAACAGCCAGTTCCACATCGTGAAGCTGAACCGCGGCTACGACGCGGCCGGCAAGGTGACGGTCGCGCCGAAGCTCGTGTTCAACGCGCCCGGCTGGGACGACCAGTTGCTGGCGGACATCGGCCACGGCAACGTGTCGATCGAGAACTCGGTGGCCATCGTCGGCGACACCGTCTACTTCGCCAACAGCGGCGGCCTCGTGCAGGGCTGGGACATCAGCGGCCTCAAGGCGGGCAGAGCGCCCACGCGCGTCTTCCGCTTCTGGACCGGCGACGACACCGACGCCACCATCGTCGCCGACGAGCAGGGCATGCTGTACGTCGGCTCCGAGTACGAAAAGGCCAGTGCCCGCTCGAAAGAGGTCGGGCAGATGATGAAGCTCGACCCGTCGAAGCCCGACAGTCCCCTGGTCTGGAAGCTCGACGACCGCCCACGCACACCGGCGGGCGTGTGGGGCACACCCGCCCTGTACAAGGACATCGCCATCTTCGACACCACCGGCGGCGACGTCCATGGCGTCGACCGCGCCACCGGCACCGTCCGCTGGACCTTCCACCTGCCGAGCGGCCAGGTGTGGCAGTCCCCCGTGGTGATCGACGGCACCCTCGTCATCGGCGACTGCCTCGGTGACCTCCACGCCTACGACGTCTCCGACACGACGAAGCCGCCGACCGAGCTGTGGACCATGAAGGTCGGCGGCTGCATCGAGTCGACGCCGGCCGTCTGGAAGGGTCGGATGTACTTCGGCACCCGGGCGGGCGCCTTCCACGCGCTAGCGGCCTGACAATTAGGGGCCCAGCCAGCGGATCCCGCTGGCGACGGCCCGGAACTCGTCGAGCGTCAGGAGCGGGGCAATGGCGGGGCCATCCACCTTGGCCATCGCAGGCTGCCACACCTGGACGAATCCGTGCGGCGGCCAGTCGACCGCGACTCCCTTGTCCTGGCCGAGCCGGAAGGCCGCTTTGCCCCCGATGTCGGCGAAGCGGGTCACGCCCGGTGGCGGGTTCGAGGCGGACCAGGCACCCGGCGCGAACGACACGGTGATCCGGCCCGAGCGGTCGAGCATCGGGAAGTCATAAACGATGCCGTCTTCGGTGATGCCCTCCGCGGTGTTGATCGCCTCCTCGGAACCGGATGTGATTTCGATGTTTCCGTAGCCGTCGGGGGTCGCCCCCGTGATGCCGACGATGCGCATCCCGGCCGGCAGGTGGGTCAGTTCGAACGCCAACCGCACCGGCTCCGGAGCGCCCTCGGTGACTCCTGCCGCGATCCGTTCCGCGTCGGTCTGCACGGCCGGCTGGGAGTCGCCACCGCCCGGCCCCCCTCGCCCGAATTCGAGATCGGCCCAATGGCCGGACGGCAACTGCCACAGGATCAGCGTCCGCGTCGGCCTGGACACCAGCCGCCCCGGACGCCCGCCGACCTGGATCTGCTGCCATCCCGACTTGTCCAGCTTGGGCTGCCAGTCGACGTGCGAGACGGCGACCCGCAGGTAGACAGCACCGCTCATCGGGTACAGGACCTCCTCGCCGGTGTCGGACGCCGAATACGTCGGCGGGCTCAGTCCATCGGGCAGCCAGCCGAACCGGACGGTGCGCTGAAAGTCAGGGGTCGGGATCGGCGCCGGGCTGGCGGCCTGCTCGGCCTGCCACGGAACGGTCACGACAAGGCCGCCGGCGAGGGCCAGGACGGCCAGTACCGACGCCGCGTACCCGGCCAGCCGGCGCTGTCGCCGTCGCCTGATCCCGCCGGCCATCCCGGCGAGGACGTCGTGCGGATCGGGCGCCAGCCTCTCGTCCGACGCCAACGCGTCTGCCAGCAGTTGTTCGTTCATCGGATCGCCTCCAGATCATTCTGCCGATCGATGCTCATTCGCAGGGCCGACATCGCCCGGGAGTGGAACGTCCGCACGGCCCCTTCGGTGCAGCCCAGCAGGTCGGCGATCTCGGCGGTCGAGAGCCCCTCGTAGTAGCGGAGCACCACGACGGCCCGCTGGCGCGGGGGCAGCAACGACAGGCGGCGCACCAGGTCGGCCCGCTCGACCGACGCGGCGGCATGGTCGACGACGACGCCCGCAGCCGGAAGCTGCGCCGCAAGAGCCCGCCGCCGCAGCAGCCGCCGGCGCCACGACAGGTACTCGCGGACGATCATCCGGCGTACGAATGCCTCCGGGTGCTCGACCCGGGACCACCTGGCATGCAGCCGGACGAGCGCATCCTGGACGACGTCCTGCGCCAGGTCACGATCGCCGGCGAGCACCGCCGCGTAGCGTACGAGCGCCGTGAGCCGCACGGCCACGAACTCGTCGAACGTCATGGACGCCACCTCTCCCCTGAACGAATGTCACCGGGAAGACGTCACCAGCCGCCAGAAACGCATCGTCAGAAGGGCAGACCCGTCAATCTCTCGTAGGCCTCGACGTACCGGGCCCGCGTCGCGGCCACCACGTCGGCCGGCACGGCGGGCCCGGGTGGCTGCTTGTTCCAGCCCGTCGACACGGCCCAGTCGCGGACCATCTGCTTGTCGAACGGGCGCTGCGGGCGGCCGGGCGCCCAGTCGTCGGCCGGCCAGAAACGGGACGAGTCCGGCGTCAGCACCTCGTCGGCCAGGATCAGGGAGCCGGCCGGGTCGAAGCCGAACTCCAGCTTGGTGTCGGCGATGATGATCCCCCGCGCCGCCGCGATCTCCGAGCCGCGCGAGTACACCTCCAACGTCAGCCGCCGCAGGTCCGCGGCGACATCCGCGCCGACCCGCTCGACGACCTCGTCGAAGGTCAGAGCCGAATCGTGCTCACCCAGCGGCGCCTTGGTGGTGGGCGTGAAGATCGGCGCGGGGAGGCGCGAGCCCTCGACCAGCCCCGGCGGCAGCTCGATCCCGCACACCGTGCCCGACCGGTCGTACTCGGCCCGCGCCGACCCGCTCAGGTATCCCCGCGCCACGCACTCCACCGGAACCATGTCCAGCGCCCGGCACCGCACCGCCCGCCCGGCCCACTCGTCCGGTTCCGACACCGCCGCGATGACGTGGTTCGGCACCAGGTCCTTCAGAAGCGAGAACCACCACAGCGACAGCCGGGTGAGCACCCGTCCCTTGTCCGGCACCGGCGTCGGCAGCACCACGTCGTACACCGACACCCGGTCGGACGCGACGAGGATCAGCTCCTCCCCGTCCCGGTAGACGTCGCGGACCTTTCCCGAGTGCACCAGCGTAGGCATGGTGCCCATCCAATCAGGGCCGCATCAGCATCCACTGGATGCCCCACGGATCACGCAGCCGGCCGCCCCGGCCATATTCATGATCGGCGACCGGGTAGATCACCGAAGCGCCGCCGGCCTCCATCGCGGCGGCCACCTCGTCGGGGTCGGTCACCTCGAGCGCCATGATCAGCGAGACCGGCTCATCGCCGTCACCCTGATCCTTGATCCCGACCACCCCGGCGCCCCCGAACGACACCTCGGCATGAACAATTCGCCCCGAATCATCCGAGAAGGACTCGCCCGGAACGGCCCCGAACACCTTCGCGTAGAAGTCGATGGCGGCGCGGGCGTCCGACACCACCAGTCGTGGGTACATGCGCGTCACAGTCATGAGCCGAGCATGCCGCCCGCGACGGTCACGGGATTGTAGAAACCGGCACGTGGTTCGGCTCGGCCGGCGACCTCGGCCGGTACGCGCCCGGCGTGGTCGCCGCCAGCGACCGGAAGTCGTGGATCAGGTGGGCCTGGTCGTGGTAGCCGTGCTCGGCCGCGATCCGCGCCCAATCCGGCATGACCGCGTCGGCCGCGACCCGCACCACGCGCTGGAACCGCCGCACCCGCGCGAACCGCTTCGGCGCCAGCCCGATCCGTTCGGCGAACTCGCGGCCGAGGCGGCGCGGCGTCCACCCGAGGCGATCGGCCGCTTCGGCGACGGTCGCCCCGCGGTGCAGGTCCGCGGCCGCGGTTGCGACCGCGGCGTCCTTTTCGAGGGGACGCCGTGCGCACTCGAACAGAGCGACCTCGACCTCGGAGAACAATGCCGTCGGGCTCGCGGCTGACAACAGCCGCTCCCGGAGCGAAGCTCCGGCCCGGTGACCCCACAGGTCGTCGAGGTCGACCAGGCTGCTCCGGAGGTCGGCGGCGTCGGCGGGCAGGAACGGGTACGAACCGCCCACCCGGAACGCGACCCACACGATCCGTCGCTGGTCGGCGGGGTCGATGAGCATCGGCCGGTCGTGCGGCCCGTTGACGGCGGCACCGCCGGTGATCGTGGGTGGGCCGCCGTCGACGGGGTAGCTACCGAGTTCGTCGCGGTCGAGGTTCACCAGCAGTTGCACCGTGCCGGTCGGCAGCGCCAGTTCGCGGCCCGGCAACGAGGCCGTCTCGGCACAGCCGATCGACGACACGAACGGCGCCAGCCACGGTGACGGCCGGTGAACCCACATATCGCGAGATTAGCTCCCGCTACCTGCGGGTAGCACGCCATTCAACACCTGTCGATCCCTCTCGGGGAGGCATGACGTGACCGGTCTCCGCCTGGACCTGAACGTTGTCGACTACCTTCTGCTCGCGCTGTACTTCGCGACCGTGCTCGGGGTCGGCTTCGCGGCCCGCCGGTCGATCCGCACCAGCGTCGACTTCTTCCTCTCCGGCCGGTCGCTGCCGGCGTGGGTCACCGGCCTGGCGTTCGTGTCGGCGAACCTCGGTGCGCTGGAGATCATCGGCATGGCCGCCAACGGCGCCCAGTACGGCCTGATGACCGCGCACTACTACTGGATCGGTGCCGTGCCGGCGATGGTGTTCCTCGGCATCGTGATGATGCCGTTCTACTACGGCTCGCGCGTGCGCAGCGTCCCCGAATTTCTCCGCCTGCGCTTCAATCGACCCACCCACCTGCTGAACGCGGTGACGTTCGCGGTGGCCCAGATGCTCATCGCCGGCGTGAACCTGTACGCGCTGTCGATCGTGATGCGGGCGCTGCTCGGCTGGCCGCTGTGGACGTCGATCGTCCTCGGCGCGGCGATCGTGCTGGTGTACATCACGATCGGCGGCCTGACCTCGGCCATCTACAACGAGGTGCTGCAGTTCTTCGTGATCCTGGCCGGCCTCATCCCGATCGTGGTGATCGGCCTGGTGAAGGTCGGCGGCATCGACGGCCTGTTCGACCGGGTCCGCGAGATGGACGTGCTCGGCGAGGCCGGCCTGCACACGTGGAGCAACACCGGCGGGTCCGACAACCCGTTGGGCGCCAACTGGTTCGGCATCGTGTTCGGGCTCGGGTTCGTGCTCTCGTTCGGTTACTGGACCACGAACTTCGCCGAGGTGCAGCGGGCGCTGTCGGCGAAGAACATGAGCGCGGCCCGGCGCACGCCGATCATCGCCGCGTTCCCGAAGCTGTTCATCCCGATCCTCACGATCATTCCCGGCCTGGTGGCGCTGGTGACCATCGAGGGCCTCGGCGCCGAGAAGGGCGACCTCCAGTACAACAACGCGATCCCGTTGCTGATGCGCGACCTGCTGCCCAACGGCGTGCTCGGTATCGCGGTGACCGGCCTGATCGCGAGCTTCATGGCCGGCATGGCGGCCAACGTGTCGGGCTTCAACACCGTGTTCACGTACGACATCTGGCAGACGTACATACGCAAGGACCGCGACGACGACCACTACATCCGGGTCGGCCGGATCGCGACCATCGGCGGTGTGTGCGTCGGCATCGGCACCGCGTTCATCGCCGCCGGGTTCAGCAACATCATGAACTACATCCAGGCGCTGTTCTCGGTGTTCAACGCGCCGCTGTTCGCCTGCTTCATCATCGGCATGTTCTGGAAGCGGATGACAGCGGTCGCCGGTTTCTGGTCGCTGCTCTCCGGAACCGTGGTGGCTCTCGGCACCTACCTGCTGTACCTGGCCGACGTGCTCCCGTTCAACTCCGACCTGGAGGAGAGCTTCTGGGGCGCGGGCCTCGCGTTCGTCACCGTGGCGGTCGTGGCCGCGGTGCTCACACCGGCGACGCGGCCGAAGTCCGCCGAGGAACTGCGCGGCCTGGTCTACGGCACCGCCGACCTCGGCGTGCTCGACCCGGAGGACCGGGTCTGGTACCGGTCTCCCGTGCTGCTCGGCTCGATCGCCGTCGTCCTGTCCGTCCTCCTCTACATCCCGTTCTTCTAAGGGGTTCGCGCCATGGCTGAGACTCCCATCGACGAGACAGCCGAGCGGTCTGCCGCCGCCCGGCTGTTCGACGTGCGCCGCGTCATCGGCGGCCTGTTCACGGTCTACGGCGTCATCGTGACGCTGATCGGGATCTTCGACTCCGAGGCCGAGATCGAGAAGGCGCAGGGCGTGAACATCAACCTCTGGACGGGACTGGCGATGCTGGCTCTCGGTCTGCTGTTCCTGCTGTGGCAGTGGTGGCGGCCGGCACAGGCGCCGGCTCCGCCGCCCGAGGACGACGACCGCCCTCTACATTGACGGTCGGCAGGATCCGGTCGAGCCACCTCGGGATCCACCAGTTGCCCCGGCCCAGCAGCGCCATCACGGCGGGCACCAGGAGCATCCGCACCACCGTCGCGTCGATGAGCACCGCGACCGCCATGCCCACACCGACCATCTTCACGGTGATGTCGGGGTCGAGCGCGAACCCGATGAACACCGCCACCATGATGGCCGCCGCGCTCGTGATGACCCGGCCGGTGGCGGCGAGGCCGCGTACCACGCTGCCGTGCGCGTCACCGGTGGCCAGCCACAGCTCGCGGACCCGCGACAGCAGGAACACCTCGTAGTCCATCGACAGGCCGAACAGCACCGCGAACATCAGGATCGGCACGAAGCTCGACACCGGCACCGCGTGCGGCAGCCCGAGCAGTTCGGCGCCCCAGCCCCACTGGAACACCGCCGTCATCACCCCGTACGCCGCGGCGACCGAGAGCAGGTTCATCGCCGCCGCCTTGAGCGCCACCACCGGCGCCCGGAACAGCACGGTGAGCAGCAGCAGCGACATCGACACCACGAACGCGACCACCACCCACAGCCGGTCGGAGAGCCGGTCGACGATGTCGGCGAACACCGCCACCAGGCCGGTGAGCTCGGCGCCGCCCGGCAGCACCTCGGCCCGCAGCGTCGTCAGCAGGTCGGTGGTGCGGGTGTCCTGCGGGCCGGTGGTCGGCTCCACGAAGATCACCGCGGTGTCGCCGGCGGCGTTGGTCACCGGCGGAGTGACGGCCGCGACGCCGGGCGTGGCGCGCAGCCGCTCGGCCAGGGCCGGCAGGGTGTCCGGCGCCACCTTGTCGAGATCGATGGCCACCACCAGCGGACCGTTGGCGCCCGCGCCGTACTCGTCGGCGATCAGGTCGTAGGCGACCCGGGCCGTGTTCGAGGTCGGCTGGCTGCTCGCGTCCTGCGGCCAGGTGCGCATCACGAGCACCGGAGCGGCGAGCGCGAGCAGGAACACCAGGCCGGCGATCGCGACCGGCCACGGCCGGGCGGCGACCGCGCGGGCCCACCGCTCGGTGCGGGTCGGCCGGGCATCGAGCGTCGTGTGTGCGTCGCCGGCATCGAGCGTCGTCTGTGCGGTGCCGGCATCGAGCGTCGTCTTCGCGGCGGCCCGGCGGACCTTGCGCGGCAGCATCCGGCGACCGGCCAGGCCGCACAACGCCGGCACGAGCGTCACCGCGCTGATCATCACGAGGCTGACGATCGCGAACGTCGCGTACCCGAACGAGGTGTACGTGGGCAGGCCGGCGAACGCCATGCCGAACAGCGAGACCAGCACCGTCGAACCGGCCACCAGCACCGAGGCGCCGGCGGTGGCGTTCGCCTCGGCCGCGGCGTCCACAGTGGACAGGCCGCGCCGCAGCCCCTCGGTGAACCGGCTCACCAGCAGCAGCGCGTAGTCGATGCCGACGCCGAGGCCGACCATCGTCGCCACGGTCGGTGCGGTGACGCTGATGTCCGTCACCGCGGCCATGAGCGTGATCACCGACATGCCGACGCCGAGCCCGAAGAGCGCGACCACCAGCGGCAGCCCGGCGGCGACCACCGAACCCAGCGCGAGCACCATGATGATCAGCGCCGCGACGATGCCGATCGCCTCCGCGACGCCGCTCGGCGCCTGGATGTTCTCGACCACCTGGCCACCGAGTTCCACCTGGAGGCCGGCGTCCCTGGCGGGCTGGGCCGCCGCCCGCAGTTCGTCGATCGTCTCGACGCCCTTCAGGTCGGTGACGGGCTTCAGGTACCGCACCGAGATCAGCGCCGTGTCACCGTCGGCCGACGGGCGCGCCTCACTCACGTCCCCGACATCGGGCAACCGCTCCACCCGGCTGCGCACCTCGGCCAGCACGCCCGGGTCGATCCGGTTGCCGGTGCGGTCGTGCACCACCACCCGCGCGCCGGCGCCGCTGAGTTCCGGGAACCGTTCGGCCAGCAGGTCGGCACCCGCCTGCGACGGCGCGCCGGAAACCGTGTAGTTGTCGTGGGTCTCGCCGCCGATGACGCCGGCCAGCCCGACGGTGGCGACGAGGATCAGCAGCCAACCGGCGAGCATGCGCCACGGGTGGGCGGCGGCCGTCGCACCCAGTCGGGCGAGCGGGCTACGGGTCGGAGAACGCATGGCAAACCTCCACATTGGTCGCCAGCAGAATCAGCGGCACCGCTTGCCCGCTACTTGGAGCGCTACTTGGAACGGGCTTGGAGTCTCGCCGACGCTGCACGGGCCGCTGTGGCCCAGTGCTCGGACGAGCACCGTTCCGCGACTGTGACCGCCTCCGCGAAATAGTCGGCTGCGTCACGTTCCCGGCCCAGCAGCAGCGACAGTTCGCCGAGCGAGTGCGCCACCGGACGCATCGCCACCGAGCAGCTGCCCACCGACGCGAGCGTGCCCCGGCTGGGCAGCAGGAACTCGATCAGCTCCTCGGCCTCGCCGGTCGACCCGAGCGCGGTGACCACCATCGCGCGGATCGTCGCCCACACCGCCCCGAAGTAGTCCCGGCGCAGCGGTGCCGGCACGCCCCGGACCCGTCGCGCCTCGTCGAGCCGGCCGGCGGCGATCAGCGTCGCCGCGTGCGGATCGGCGGCCAGGTTCTCGCGGCCCGGCCGCACCGCGCGGATCATCGGCTCCAGTTCGGCGAGCCGACCCTGGCTGGCCCGCAGCGTGAACATCGCCACCACGGCATAGTCGACGTGCAGGCTCGCGCGCCGCACCATGTGCTCGCCGATTTCGAGGTAGATCCGCTCGGCCGTGTCGAAGTCGCCGGTGACGTGGGCGTAGGTGGCGAGGCCGGTCCGCGACGCGTCCTCCGGATCGCTGAGGTGGTGGGCGCGGGCCAGGTCGAGGCCCTGGGTCAGGCGCCGGCGCATCGTCGGCAGGTCGCACCGGACGGCCGCGGTCTGGGCCAGGACGTGCTCGGAGTACCAGCGGTAGGCGCCCATCCCCGGCGCCTGTGCCACCTCGGCCAGGTCCCGGGCCAGCCCGGCCCGCCGGTCGGCGTCGTATTCGAAGCTCAGCTCCTGCAGCACCGTCACGATGGCCAGTGCCAGCAGCCCGGGATCGCCCGACGCCCGGGCCAGGCCGAGGGCCTCCTCCGCGGCCCGGATCGCCCGCGGGTCGTTCTCGCCGGTGAGCTCGGCGCCGAACGAGCCGAGCAGCAGGCACCGGGTGGCCGGGTCGTGGGTGCGGTCGAGCAACCGCTCCAGCCGGGCGACGACGGGCCGGTCGACCTCGCCGTAGGTGTGGATCTCCCAGGGACTCGGTGCGGTCCAGGCGGTGAACGCGGCGAGCACGAGATCGTCGCGTCCGGCGGCCTCGGCGACGGCCACCGCCCGCTCCCGCGCCCTCCGGGCCAGCCCGACCTGCCCGTTGCCGATCCGCGCCCGCAACAGCCGGCCGAGCACGTCGACCCGCCGCTCCACCGCCCCGGTCACAGGGCCTTGCAGGCGGTCGAGGCAGGTCAGCGCCTGTTCGTACAGCTCGGCGGCGGTGTCGTACGCGTACCGCCGCTCGGCCAGGTCGGCCGCGCCGAGGTTCACCGCCACCGCCCGCTCGGCGGTGTCGGCGGTGAGGCCGTGGGTGTGGTGGTGGGCCAGGGCGGGCAGGTCGTGCGGGCGCAGCCGGTCGAGGGCCCGGGCCACGCGGGCGTGCATGCGGGCCCGGCGCAGGTGCGACAGGTCGGCGTACAGCGTGTCGCGCACCAGCGCGTGCACGAACCGCACCCGGCCCGGGCCGGGCTCGGTGAGCAGGCCGGCGATCAGGCCGGCTTCGAGCGCGTCGAGCACGCCATCCTCGTCGGTGTCGGCGGCGTCGACGAGGAGGTCCACGTCGGCCTCCCGCCCGACCGCCGCGGCCAGCCGCAGCACCGCCACCGCCGGCGGGGGCAGCCGGCCGAGGCGGCGGCGCAGCACGTCGCGCACGCCCTCCGGCACCTCCGACACGGCGACGAGCGCACCCTCGCTCGCCAGCAGCCGCGCGCTCTCGCACAGGTAGAACGGGTTGCCGCCGGTGCGTTCGGCCAGCGACCGCACGGTTTCGGCAGCCACGGGAGCGCCGGCCACCGCCTCGACCAGCGTGGCCGCGTCGTGGTTCGTGAGGCCGGCCAGCGCTGCCCGGTGCGGCGAGTACCGGGCCAGCGTGGCGAGCACGTCGTCGAACAGCGGGCCGGCATCGACCGGTCTGTACGCGGCGACCAGCAGCACCGGCGCCGGCCGGGTGTCGGCGGCGGCGCTCGTCAGCAGGGCGAACGTCTCGGCGTCACCGCGGTGCAGGTCGTCGAGCACCACCGCGAGCGGCCGGTCGGCGGCGGCGGCGCGCAACCACGCCGTCACCGCCCGGTGCAGCCGGAACCGCTCGGCCGCCGGGTCCGGCGGGGCGGCGCCGGGCGCGTCGCTGAGCAGCGGCTCCAGCGCCGCCGCGTCGGGCGGCGGAACCGACCCGCTCAGGTCGCGCAGCGCCTCCACCCACGCCCAGGCCGGCGGCGCGCCGTCGGCCTCCGGGCAGCGCCCGGCGACCACCCGCCAGCCGTCGCCGGTCAGCTTCTCCACGAACCGCCGGAGCAGGGCCGACTTGCCCGAACCGGCCTCGCCGGAGACCAGGGCCAGCGCGCCGGCACCGGCCGCCGCCGTGGTGGCGGTGGTCGCGAGACCGGCCAGCTCCGCGTCCCGTCCAACAAAAAGCTCTTGCCGGACGGCCGTGAGCGCCGGACCGGCCTCGCGTTGCTCCGGCCTGTTTTCTGTCCGGGGCAACGCGACGCGCTGGGTGAGGATCGCCGCTTCGAGGTCATTGAGCCCCGGGCCCGGATCGATGCCGAGCTCGTCGGCGAGGATGCGCCGGGCCTCGCGCAGCGCGGCGAGCGCGTCGGCCTGGCGGCCGGTGGCGTAGAGCGCGAGCGCGAGCAGCCGCCACGCCTCCTCCCGCAGCGGGTGCTCACCGGTGAGCACCTGGGCGGCGGGCACCGCCTCGGCGGGAGCGCCGGCGCGGATCGTCGCCTCGATCAGGCGCTCCCGCGCGACCACCCGCAGTTCGGCGAGGCGGGCCGCCTCGGGTGCGGCCCACGGCTCGTCGGCGACCTCGGCGAACGCCGGCCCGCGCCACAGCCGCAGGGCCTCGGCGAGGTCGTCCCTGCTCTTCGCTTCGGTGAGGGCGGCTTCGAACCGCCAGGCGTCCACCTCGGTGGGTTTCAGTCTGAGCGCGTACCCGGGTGGCGCGCTGACCAGCACCGTCGCGGGCGTGCGCGGCTCCCGGTGCGGTTCGAGCCCACGTCGCAGGTTCGACACGTACGCCTGGAGCGAGGCGATCGCCTTGCGGGGCGGCTCGCCGCGCCACAGGTCGTCGATGAGCCGGTCGACCGGAACGACGTCGCCGCGCGCGGTGACGAGGAGCGCCAGCACGGCGCGTTGACGCGGCCCACCCAGATCGACGGTGTGCCCGTCGACCTCGGCTTCGAGCGGCCCCAGCACGCGCAAGCGGATCATGTCGCCGCCATCGTAGGGGCGCCAAACGCCGTCCAAGTAGTCGCCAAGTGGACCGGGTCATCGTCGGCACGTTGATTTCTACAGGCGAAAGGCCCCGTTATGACCATGACTGCCCGCACCGACACCCACGACATGATCGTGGTCCACCGCGTGTTCCGCCGGGAGTTCGCGATGGCACCGCGCCTGATCCGCGCCGTGCCCGCCGGCGACGTGACCCGTGCCCGCGTGGTGGCCGAACACATGCGCGACATCTACGCGGGCCTGCACGGCCACCACACCTCGGAGGACGAGCTCCTGTGGCCGCTGCTGCTGGCCCGGGTCGACCTCGACGCCGACAAGGTGCTGCTGATGGAGGCCCAGCACCAGCGGGTCGACGCCCTGCTGTCGCGCGCGCTGTCGCTGTTACCGGAGTGGGAGGCCGCGGCGGCGCCCGACGTCCGCGACACCCTCGCCGACGTGTACGACGCGTTGTGGCCGGTGCTGCTGGAGCACCTGGCGGCCGAGGAGTCCGAGGTGCTGCCGCTGGTGGCGGAGCACGTCACCCAGGACGAGTGGAACCGGCTGGGCGAACGCTTCGAGCACGAGACGCCGAAGAGCAAACTGATGCTCTTCCTGGGCGCGCTGCTGGAGGAGGCCACGCCGGCCGAGGCCGCGCTGATGCTGGGCAAGTTGCCGGCGCCGGCGCGCCTGATCTGGCGCCTGGTGGGCCGGCGCGCATATGCCCGCCGGATCAGGGTGGTGCGTGGCGCCTGAACGGGAACGGCTCCGGGCCGGGCGCGGAGCGCCCGGGCCGGAGCCGTTCCCGACCTCGAAAGGTCAGCGCTTCTTCAAGCAGAGGACGTAGTCGCCGCCGCTGCCGGGCGACTTGTCCATCACGTAGCTGGCATTCCACTTGCCGCTACCGGCGAACGTGTCGCACTTGTTCTCGTCGGTGCTGCCGGGGACCTTGGCCACGACCTCGTACGAGTTGGCCGTGGTGCAGGCGACCTTGCGCACCTCGGGGTCGTTCTCGGTGCCCTCGTTGACGAAGCAGTCGCCCTTCACGAAGGTGTCGGGGTTGCTCCCCCCGGAACCGCTCGTGGGCGTGGACGTCCGGGTGTTGGTGGCCGTCGAGGTGGGACGGCCGGTGGTGCTGGCGCCGCCGGACGGGCTGGCCGTCGACGTCGCGGTGGGGTCGGCGACCGGGTCCTTGTCGTCGTCCTTGGTGAGGGTGTACGCCGCGAAGATGCCACCACCACAGAGCGCGAGCAGAACGATGCCCGCGATGATCAGGACGATCTTGGTGCCACCGCCGCCGCGGGCCGGAGCCGGCGGCTGGTAGCCACCGTAGCCACCGGGCTGCTGGCCGAAGCCCTGCTGCTGCTGGGCGTAGGGGTCCTGGAAGCCACCGCCCGCGCCGTACGGATCGGCGGGCGGCGGGTAGCCGCCACCGGGCGGCGGCGGGAAGCCACCGGCGCCCGACACGGGCGGCTGGTAGCCACCGCCGGGCGGGAAAGCTGAGGTGGGCGGCGGGTATCCGCCAGGGTTCTGGGGTGGCGGATACTGCGGAGCACCGCCGTACGGATCCTGGGGCGGCCCACCCCACGGCTGCTGGGGGGGATCGTAGTTGGACATCAAACTCCTCGGGGTGCCTACCGTGCTCGCCAGTGGACTCACGGCACCCGTTGCACGGTAGCGCCTACCGTCCAGTCGTGCCGGCCCGCCGTGACCGGCGTCATAGCCTACGACATATCTATACGGGCCGCGTCCCCCACGGGTTCAGGCCGAACGGGCCGATCCTGCATGTTCCGGACCCGACCGGGGTATTGCCGCAGAACAACCCCGATCTGGGAGGTACCCGGTGATCCGCCGCCTTGCGGTTCTCGCTGCCGTCGTCCTGGCGACGGGTGCCTGCTTCGTCGGCACCGGCTCCGACGACTCGGGTCAGCCCGAACCGGGCTCGCCCGCGCCCGGCAGCCCGGGAAACCGGGCCGAGCAGCCCAGCACCGAGGAGTTCGAGAAGGACATCCGCGACGCCGCCAGCAGCGCCGCCGACTACTGGAAGGCCGTGTTCGACCGCTCCGGCATCCGGTTCACCCGGGTCCGCGACATCTTCCCCTACACCAGGGAGGGCGAGGTGAGCTGCGGCGGCGACCCGATCCCCGCGAACAACGCCGTCTACTGCTCGGCCGGCGACTTCATCGCCTACGACGCCAACTTCGCGGTGACGGCGTTCGCGAAGGTCGGTGACGCGTTCCTCTACTACCTTCTCGGGCACGAATACGCGCACGGTATCCAGGTGCGTCTGGGCATCCAGTACTCGTACACGATCCAGCAGGAGCTGCAGGCCGACTGCATGGCCGGCGCCTACATCGGCGACTCGGTCAAATCGGGCGCGCTCACCCTGGAGGACGGCGACATCAACGAGTTCCGCGACGGGCTGCTCGCCGTCGGTGACGACCCGAGCGTCCCGTGGTTCACGCCGGGCGCCCACGGCACCGCCGCCCAGCGCTCCGAGTCGTTCTTCAGCGGGTACGAGAAGTCGCTCGCCGCCTGCGACCTCCCCCGCGGCTGAGGTCCCGACGAGCGGCGGAACATCAGCCGCAACAACAGGAACCGCACCAGCGTCGCCACCAGGTTCGCGACGGTCAGGATCACCACCTCGACCGCGCGGGGCGGCTCCGCCGCCAACCCGGACAGCAGCATGAGCGCCCCGCTGGTCACCACCAGCCCGATGCCGAAGATCACCAGCCCCTGCAGGTGGTGCCGGCCGAGGCCGGATGAGCCCCGCACACCGAACGTGAGTCGCCTGTTCGCGGCCGTGTTCGCCACCGCGGTAACAAGTAGCGCCAGCAGGTTCGCCGGCTGCGGCCCGACGCCGAGCCGCAGCAGCGCGTAGATAACAAGGTAGGCCAGCGTGCTGGCGACCCCGATCGCGGCGAACCGCAGGAGCTGGCCGCCCAGGCCGTCCGGCACGCCCGGCCGCTGCCGACCCAGCTCCCGCCGCAGCCCCTGCATCGGCAGCGCACCGGTGGCCAGGCCCCGGCCGAGCCGCGCGATGCCCTTGAGATCGGCGACCGCCGTCGCCACGATGTCGACCCGGCTGTCGGGGTCGTCGACCCAGTCCACCGGCACCTCGTGGATGCGCAGGCCGGCCCGCTGGGCCAGCACGAGCAGTTCGGTGTCGAAGAACCAGCCGGTGTCCTGCACCAGCGGCAGCAGCCGGGCGGCGACGTCGGACCGGATCGCCTTGAACCCGCACTGGGCGTCGGAGAACGACGCCGCGAGCGTGCGCCGCAGCAGCAGGTTGTAGCCGCGCGAGATGAGCTCCCGCTTGGGTCCGCGCACCACCCGCGAGCCGCGCGCCAGGCGGCTGCCGATCGCGAGGTCGGAGTGCCCGGAGATGAGCGGCGCCACCAGCGGCAGCAGCGCCGCCAGGTCGGTCGACAGGTCGACGTCCATGTAGGCGAGAACGGGGGCGTCCGAGCCGGTCCAGGCCGCGCGGAGCGCACGGCCGCGGCCCTTGGCGTCGAGACGCAGGTGGACGACGTGAGCGAACTCCCCGGCGAGCTGACGCGCGACCACCGGCGTGTCGTCGACGCTGGCGTTGTCGGCGATCGTGATCCGGAACGGGTACGGCAGGTGCGCTTCGAGGTAGGCGTGCAGCCGCCGGACGCACGGGCCGAGGTCGCGTTCCTCGTTGTATACCGGGATCACCACGTCCAGGACGGGCGTGCCGCTCGGCCTGGTCAAGGTCGGGATGCTCATGCCAGAACGATCGTTCCGCCCCCTGTCCCGACCGTGTGGCAACCCTATGCCCCACCTATGAACACCCCCGGAGTCGATCTTGCAGTTGTGCCCGCCTTTTCGCCGGAATTCGCCCGTTTTTTGGCGAGCACAACTGCAAGATCGGCGACGTTGAGCCCACCGGACCGTACGTTTGCGGATCTTGGACTCCCCGCGGTGCCATAACCCCTACGGGAGTCCAAGATCGCGGGGAGTTGGGCTACGAGAGGTCGTAGATGGTTACTCCGCCGACGGTTTGGGCGTCGTAGTTCTCGGACACCCAGGTGGCGATCTCCTGGGCGGCCTCGCTGCCGCCGTTGGAGCGCATCCCGCCGCTGCCGACGAAGTAGTGGATCCTTCCGTCCGCGACGTACTGCTGGAACTGCTCCAGTGTCGGGGCGGGGTCGCTGCCGTTGAAGCCGCCGATCGCCATCACCGGGAGGCCGGTGCCGAGTTGGATGCCGGCGGCGCTGTTCGCACCCACGGCGGCGGCCACCCACGTGTAGGAGTCGGCGTCGGTCTTCAGCCGGGACACCAACTCGGCCGACGGGGTGCCGGCGGTCAGCAGGCCGCCGATGCCGCCGCCACCGCCGTTGCGGGTGCCGTTGGACGCGCCGCCGGGTGCCATTCCGCCCCGGCCGCCGAAGGCCTGGCCGCCATTCGCACCGCCATTGGCGCCGTTCGCGCCGGCCTGGCCGTTGGCGCCGGCTTGGGCGCCGTTGGCG
>NZ_BOPG01000006.1 GCF_016863635.1 Virgisporangium aurantiacum
GGCTGGGCCGCCGAAGTTCGGCCGGCCACCGGCGCCACCGGCGCCACCACCGCCACCGGCGCCGCCTGGGCCGCGGCCGCCGCCCGGGCCGCTCCCCGCAACGGCGGGACCGGCGGTCGGGATCGATCCCGTCTGGGCGGACGCGGCCGTCTGCACCGAGTACGCCAGCGGCGCGGCGATCACCGTGGCGATCGCGGCCACCGCGACCACCCTCGCCACCCACGGCAGCGCCGACCGTAGCCGGAGGGGACTGCGCCCGTATCCCCGAAGCATGTCGAGAAACACCAGCGCGACCGCCGCGACCACGCCGACCACGATGATCGCCGGGCGCAGCCACGGAGCGAAGGAGGCGCTGCGGCCGAGCAGCACGTAGGCCCACCCGACCGATACCAGTAGCGTCGCGGCCAGCACCAGGTTGCGCCAGCGCCCGGCGACCAGCATCGCCCCGGCGCCCACCAGCGCGCCGACCGCCGGCGCCAGGGCCACGGTGTAATAGGCGTGGAAGATGCCCTGCATCTGGCTGAACACCGCGCCGGTGAGCACCAGCCAGCCACCCCAGAGCAACAGTGACGCGCGGACGCGGTCGGTACGCGGTGTGCGCGCGGTGACCACGAGGCCGGCGACGAGCAGGATCAGCGCCGCCGGCACCAGCCACGCGATCTGCCCGCCGATCTCCGCGTTGAAGAGGCGGCCCGGGCCGGTCTCGCCCCAGCCACCGCCCCCACCGCCGACGCTGCCGGTCTCCTCGCCGGTGAGCCGCCCGAGCCCGTTGTAGCCGAGGGTCAGTTCGAGGATCGAGTTGTTCTGCGACCCGCCGATGTACGGGCGGCTCGACGCCGGCCACAGTTCGACGATCGCGACCCACCAGCCGCCGGCCAGGATCATCGACCCGCCGGCGGCCAGCAGGTGCCAGCAGCGCTTACCGAGCCCGGTCGGCGCGGCTACCAGGTACACCAGGGCCAGCACCGGCACCACCAGGAACGCCTGCAGCATTTTGGTGAGGAAGCCGAATCCCACCAGCGCGCCGGCGAACATCAACCATTTCACCGAGGCGTGTTCGAGCGCGCGCACCGTCGCGTACGCGGAGCCCACCAGTAGCAGTACCAGTAGTGCGTCGGGGTTGTTGAAGCGGAACATCAGCGTCGCCACCGGCGTGGTCGCCAGCACCGCGCCGGCGATCAGCCCGGCCACCGGCCCGTGCCACCGTTTCACCGCGGCGTACAGCACGGCCACGGTCGCCACGCCCATGAGGGCCTCGGGCACCAGCAGGCTCCACGAGTTCACCCCGAAGATCCGCGCCGACAGGCCCATGATCCACAGCGCGGCGGGCGTCTTGTCGACGGTGATCGCGTTCGAGGCGTCGAACGACCCGAAGAACCACGCCTTCCAGCTTTCCGACCCGGCCTGCGCGGCCGCCGCGTAGTAGGCGTTGGCCCACCCGTTCGCGCTCAGGCCCCAGATATAAAGGACCGCGGTGGCCGCGAGAAGCGCCAACAGCGCCGGGCGTGGGCCTTCAAAAAGCTTTATGAGACGCCGTGCGCGCGGCCCGGAAGCGACCCCTGTTTCGAGAACGGGGTGGGTCAACGTGGTCATGATTCAACGTTGATCGACCCGCCTATCCCGACCGTGTGCTGTTCCTGTGGCCCGCCTGTGAAGCGGGGCAGGGTCACCGTGAACGTGGTGCGCCCGGGTTCGCTGTCGACCCGAACGTCACCGCCGTGCGCCTGCACCACGGCGTCGACGATCGACAGGCCGAGGCCGGTGCTGCTGCTGCCGGCGGCCCGGGCACGGGAGGTGTCGCCGCGGGTGAACCGCTGGAAGATGTTCGGCTGCAGGTCGGCGGGGATGCCGGGGCCGTTGTCGCTGACGACGAGCTCGCCGTCCGGGGTGACCTTCACCGTCACCTCGGTGCCCGGTGGCGTGTGGGTGCGGGCGTTCGCCAGCAGGTTGGCGAGCACCTGGTGCAGGCGGGCCGGGTCGCCGACCACCACCACGGGCTCCTCGGGCAGGTCGAGCCGCCACCGGTGCTCCGGCCCGGCCACGTGCGCGTCGCCGACGCTCTCCACCACCAGCGCCGTCAGGTCCACCGGGCCGACCTCCAGCGGCCGGCCGGCGTCCAGCCGGGCGAGCAGCAGCAGGTCCTCCACCAGGGCGGTCATCCGCTTCGCCTGGGTCTCCACCTTGTCGAGCACGGGCTCCGGGTCGACCCCCGCGCGCCGGCCGAGCTCGGCGTACCCGCGGATCGCGGCCAGCGGCGTCCGCAGTTCGTGGCTGGCGTCGGCGATGAACTTGCGCAGCCGGGTCTCGCTGGCCTGCCGCGCGGCGAACGCGCTCGCGACGTGCCCGAGCATCCGGTTGAGCGCCGCGCCCACCTGGCCCACCTCGGTACGCGGATCGGTGTAGATCGCGGGCACCCGCTCGGCGAGCGCGACGTCGCCCGCGTGCAGCGGAAGCTCCGCCACCCGGGCCGCGGTGGCGGCGACGCGGTTGAGCGGCTTGAGCGTCACCCGGATGAGCGCGCTGCCACCCAGCCCGACGGCGAGCAGCGCGAGCAGCGAAACCCCGATCTCCACGAACGCCAACCGTTCGAGGGTGTCGTACACATCGTCGACGGGCAGGCCGGTGACGATCACCGAGCCGTCCGGCCGCTCGATGGCCAGGAGCCGGTACCGGCCGAGCCCGGGCACGTCGCGGTTGTGGGCCTTGCCGTCACTCGCCACCGCCTCGATCGCCGCGTAGGTCTCGGGATCGAGGTCGTCGGGCGGGCCGGGGCGGGAGGAGTAGAAGGAGCCGAACAGGACCTCGCCGTTGGACAGGGTCGCCGACAGCGTGCCGGAGCCGAGGCCGGCCGCGCCGATCGGATCGGGCCGGCCGTAGCGCGGGTTGCGCCTCCCCTCCGGTTTGTCGAGTTCGGCGACGATCCGGTCGTTCGCCTGCTGCACCTGCTTGTCGGTCTTGTTGATGAGGTACCGGTGCAGGGCCACCTCGGTGGCGACGCCGATGGTGGCGCACAGGGCGGCGACCACGAGCAGCAGCATCACGAGCAGCCGCGCCCGCAACGACCAGGCGCGGGGGCGCCGGGCCGGCGAAGCCGGCCCGGCGCCCCCGCGCACCTCACGCAGCCGGCTTGAGGACATACCCCGCTCCGCGCATCGTATGGATCATGGGCTCGCGCCCGACGTCGATCTTCTTGCGCAGGTAGGAGATGTACAGCTCGACCACGTTCGCCTGGCCGCCGAAGTCGTAGTTCCACACCCGGTCGAGGATCTGCGCCTTGCTCAACACCCGCTTCGGGTTGCGCATCAGGTAGCGCAGCAGCTCGAACTCGGTGGCCGTCAACGTGATGATCTCGCCGGCGCGGCGCACCTCGCGGCTGTCCTCGTCCATGGTGAGGTCGCCGACCACCAGCTGGGCCTCGCTGTGCGCGGTGGCCATGCCGGCCCGGCGCAGCAGGCCGCGCAGCCGGGCCACCACCTCCTCCAGGCTGAACGGCTTGGTGACGTAGTCGTCGCCGCCGGCGGTGAGGCCGGCGATGCGGTCCTCGACGGCGTCGCGGGCGGTAAGGAACAGCACCGGCACGTCGGACTGCTCCGACCGCATCCGCCGCATGACCTCCAGGCCGTCGAAGTCGGGCAGCATGACGTCGAGCACGACGGCGTCGGGCCGGAAGTCACGGGCGGCGCGCACGGCGCTCGACCCGTCGCCGGCGGCGCGCACCTCCCAGCCCTCCAGGCGCAGCGCCATCGACAGCAACTCGGCGAGCGGGGCCTCGTCGTCGACCACGAGCACGCGCAGCGGGCTCCCGTCGGCCCGGCGCAGCTGCTGGCTTTCCGTCTTCACACTGGTCACGACCCAATCCTGGAGCGGCGACCTGTGGGCCGCCCCTACGGAACCTGTGTACCTGCTGTGTGCCGCCGGCGCAGCTTGATCGACCAGAGTCGGCACCCCTACGCCTGCCCCTACAAGTGTGCGGCGGCGCCGTCCAGCGCTTCCCGCCCAGTGACACATGCAAATAGGCTTCGTGTCCCGCCGCCGTTGGTTCCCCGCGGCGGTATCCCCCGCAGGCACGGAGGTTTCACACCGGTGTCACTCTCCCGACGAGCCGGACTGCGACGTCCGGCTGCGCTCGCTATCGCCACGACGGCGATCACCGTCCTCGCCCTCTCACCCCCGGCCCAGGTCGCGGCGGCACCCGCCGCCCCCACGGCCGGCACCTACCTGATCCAGCTCGCGGGCGCCCCGCTCGCCGCCTACACCGGTGGGGTCAGCGGCATCGCCGCCACCAAGGCCGCGCCCGGTGCCAAGATCGACCGCACCTCGTGGAACTACCAGGCGTACCGCGAGTACCTCAAGGGCAGGCGTGCCGAGGTGCTCGACCGGGCCAAGATAGCCAAGAGCAAGCAGGTGGCCGAGTACGACACCGTCCTCAACGGCGTCGCGGCCAAGCTCACCGCCGACGAGGTCACCAGGCTCAGCCGCACGCCCGGCGTGGTCAAGCTCTGGAAGAACGAACTCTTCAAGATGACGACCGTCAGCACCCCGAAGTTCCTCGGGCTGGAGGGCTCCGGCGGGGTGTGGAACCAGCAGTTCGGCGACCCGTCCAAGGCCGGCCTCGGCACGGTCATCGGCGTCGTCGACTCCGGCATCTGGCCGGAGAACCCGAGTTTCGCCGCCCTGCCCGAGCCGCGTCCCGACGCCGACGTCATCGCGTCGAAGTTCAGCGGCCCGTGCCAGACCGGTGAGTCGAAGGCCGGCTTCCCCGACTTCGCCTGCAACAACAAGGTGATCGGCGCCCGCTACTACGACTTCGGCGCGCCGAAGTACACCGACGAGGACTTCAAGTCCCCGCGCGATTCCGACGGGCACGGCAGCCACACGGCGAGCACCGCGGCCGGCAACTACGGCGTCCCGGCGACGATCAACGGCATCGCGGTCGGCAACGTCAGCGGCATGGCGCCGGCGGCCCGCATCGCCGCCTACAAGGTCTGCTACAGCAACGGCTGCGGCGGCCTGGAGATCGCGGCCGCGATCGACGACGCGGTCGCCGACGGCGTCGACGTCATCAACTTCTCGATCTCCGGATCGACGAACTCGCTGACCGATCTCACCGAGACGGCGTTCTTCCACGCCGCCGCGGCGGGCGTGTTCGTGGCCGCGTCGGCCGGCAACAACGGCCCCGGCCCGGAGACGGTCGCGCACAACGGCCCGTGGAACATGACCGTGGCCGCGAGCACCCACGACCGGTTCTCCCAGAAGTCGGTGACGCTCGGCAACGGCGCCACCTACACCGGTGCCGGCAACGGCGGGGCGTTCGGGCCCGCGCCGCTGATCGACGCGGTGAACGCCGGCCTGCCCGGCGCCGACCCGACGCGGTTGGCCCAGTGCTTCCCCGCCAACGAGAACGGCGGCGTGGCGGTGCTCGACCCGGCCAAGGTCGCCGGGAAGATCGTGCTGTGCCGGCGGGGCGGCTCCTCCCGGGTCGGCAAGAGTCTGGCCGTCAAGGAGGCCGGCGGCGTCGGAATGGTCCAGTACAACAACACCAACGCCGAGTCGATCAACGCCGACTACCACTTCGTGCCGACGGTGCACATCAACAACACCGGCGGCCTCGCGGTGAAGGCGTACATCGCGTCGACCGCGAACCCGACGGCGTCGTTCGCCGCGGCGGTGCCGCAGACGGTGCGGGCGCCGCAGATGGCGTCGTTCTCGTCCCGCGGCCCGGCCATCGCCGGCACCGGCGACCTGCTCAAGCCCGACGTCACGGCGCCCGGTGTCGACATCATCGCCGCCGTCTCGCCGGTCGGCCACGCCGGTAACCTGCACGACTCGCTGCAGGGCACCTCGATGTCGAGCCCGCACGTGGCCGGCATCGCGCTGCTGCTGCGGTCGAAGAACCCAACCTGGTCGCCGATGGCGGTCAAGTCGGCGATCATGACGTCGGCCACCACCAAGGACAACACCGGCCAGCAGATCCCGGCCACGCCGCTCGACTTCGGCAACGGCCACGTGCGTCCGGCCGGCGCGTTCGACCCGGGCCTGGTGTACGAGTCGAACCCGCTCGACTGGTTCCAGTACACCTGCGGGGTCGGCCAGCACCAGGACCTCGGTGACGGCTCCGACGTCTGCGACCTGGTGGGCCAGATCGACCCGAGCGACCTGAACTACGCGTCGATCGCGGTCGGCGACCTCGCCGGCAAGCAGACCGTGACCCGCACGGTCACCAACACCACCAACCAGGCCAGCGTCTACGTGCCCAAGGTGGAGGCACCGGCCGGGTTCACGGTGAAGGTCACCCCGGCGGTCCTCACCGTCCTGCCGCGGAAGTCGGCGAGCTACACGGTGGAGATCACCCGCACCACCGCGGCGCTGGGCTCCTGGGCCTTCGGCTCGCTCACCCTGGCCGACCTGCGCGGGCACAGCGTGCGCAGCGCGATCGCGGTGCGTGCCACGCAGGTCTCGGCGGTCGCGGAGGTCACCACGTCCGGTCCGTCCGGGTCCGTCGAGGTCCCGGTCCGGGCGAACTACAACGGGACGCTCGGAGCGCGGCCGGTCGGCCTCGTGCCGTCGACCGTGCACACCAAGCACGTGGAGGGCACCGACTCCGGGTTCGACCCGGCCGACCCGCAGGAGGTTCCGGGCGTCGCCAAGTTCACGGTGACGGTGCCGGCCGGTGTCACGGGCAGGTTCGCGACGTTCCAGTCGGACTACGCCCCGAACACCGACCTCGACATGCACGTCTACAAGGACGGCGAGCCGTACTCGATCAGCGGCGGCAGCAACTCCGACGAGGCGGTGACGGTCACCGAACCGGGCACGTACGACATCTACCTGCTGGTGTTCAGCCTGCCGGGCGGTGTCGACGCGGTGGACATCAAGTTCCACTCGTTCCTGCTGGGCTCCACGGCGTCCGGCAACCTCACGGTGTCGCCCGCCAGCCAGGCGGTCACCGTCGGTGGGAACAAGTCGGTGACGGCCACCTGGTCCGGCCTCACGCCGGGCAGCAAGTACCTGGGTGGCATCGAGTGGACCAACGGTGGTGCGGTGCTCGACCGCACGTTGATCCAGGTGCAGGCCTGATCTTTTTGATCTGAGCTCCCGGTCCTCCGCGAGGAGGGCCGGGAGCTTTGACGTTCACCCGGTACGCTCTGGCGTCGTGGCCGAGTCCGACGAGCGTCCGCTCACCCTGTTCCTCTTCGTTGCGTGCGGGTTCGGCTTCGCCGGCGCCGTGATGCTGCTGCTCACCCCGTTCCTGCCGCTGGCGTACATCGACCTGCTGGGCGAGTCGATCGAAACCGACCTGGGCGGCTCCGGCTGGGGCGTGTTCCTGCTGGGCCTGGTGGCGGCGGCTTTCCCGGGCGCGGCGATCGCCCGGCGCAGCCCCGTGTACGCCACCGGGATGATCCTGCCGGCGATCGTGGCCATCGGCTGGTCGGGCTGGTACGCGTTCAGCCGCATCCCCGAGCTGGCCCGGCTGGCCGACTCGGCCTCGCTGGGCTCCGGCGGCATGCTGTTCGTGTTCTCCGGCCCGGTGCTGATGATCGGCGGGATGGCCGCGCTGATCGCGACGTACGGCCGCCTGCGCCAGCAGGCCGAAGCCGCGCAGACCGACTGACCCGCCGCGCATCAACCGCCCGACGGCGCCTGGACGAACTCGCGCAGGTGCTCGGACTGGGCGAGGCGGCTCGGCTCGTGGACGTACATCATGTGGCCGGCCTCGAAGTACTCCACGCGGATGTTCGGCCGCAGCTCGGCCGGGATCGCCAGGTGCGCGAGGGTGTGTTCGGTGGCGAAGTAGGGCGTCGCGCCGTCGTGGTAGCCGCTGGCCACGTAGACGCGCAGGTGCGGGTTGGCGCGCATCGTGGCGGCCAGGCGGTCGGCGACGTTGACGAACTGGCCCTCGAACTCCTTGAACGACCAGGGTCGGACCTTGTCGGTGAGGATGTTGTACGGAAGGTCGTTCTGGTACGTCAGTTCGGTGCGGACGTAGTGGTTGAACACACCCGTGTACGGACCGATGATCGCGTCCATCGACGGGTCGGCGCTCCAGCGTTCGAAGCCGTAGTCGGCGTCCCAGCCGAGGAAGCGGCCGTCGAGGCGGCCCACCGTGCGGCGGCGCGCACGGAGCAGTTCGGTGAAGAAGCGGACGTGCTCGATGCGGAGGTCGACCCGGTCGATGTAGTCGACGGACAGGCCGGTGAGGCGGGCGAGCGTGGTGGCGGCGTCGGCGCGTTCGTCGGCGGTCATGCGGGCGCCGCGGGCCAGGGCCCAGGGGTAGTCGCGCTCGGCGAAGGCCTCGGCCTCCGCGAGAACCTCGGCGAGGGGACGGTCGCCGTGCAGGCCGTGGTAGTGGGCGATCGCCGCGTACGTGGGGAGATACAGCGGGTACGGGTCGTCGTTGTGGCCCTCGAACTCCAGCGTGCCGAGGTCGAGCACCGACGAGATGAGCATCAGCCCGTTCAGCGCCATGCCGTACTGCTGCTGCAGGTGCCGGGCCAGCGCCGCCGCCCGCAGCGTGCCGTAGGACTCGCCGCACAGGTACTTCGGCGAGAGCCAGCGGCCGTTGCGTGACGTCCACAGCCGGATCACCTCGCCGACCGAGTTCAGGTCGCCGGTGAACCCGTGGAAGTCCTTCGGCTTGCCACCCTTGACCGCCCGGGAGTAGCCGGTGGTGATGGGATCGATGAACACGAGGTCGGACTCGGCGAGCAGCGTCTCGTGGTTGTCGGTGAGGCCGTAGGGCGGCGGCTTGAGCGTGCCGACGTCGCCCATGTCGACGCGGCGCGGGCCGAGGAGCCCGAGGTGCAGCCAGACGCTCGCCGACCCGGGGCCGCCGTTGAACGCGAACGTGACCGGCCGGGTGAGCGGATCGGCGCCCGGCTTGACGTACGCGGTGAGGAACACCTCGGCGGTCGGCTCGTGGCCGTTGAACGCGTCGTCGGTGATCTTTTCCTCGCGAAGCACGATGCGCCCGGTGGTGACGGTGTAGCTCAGGTCGCCGACGCTGTGCGCCGTCGTGACCAGATCGTCGACCGGCTTGTCGGCGTCGTCCTTCTTCTTCTCTTCCTCGGCCATGAGCAACGACAATACGTCAAGCAATCGCTTCCTAGTTCATGGTCCACTTCTGGCTCGCCGCGCCGGCGCAGTCGAAGACCGCCAGCCGGGTGCCCGGGTCGGACCGGCCGCCGACGGTGCCCAGGCACTTGTTCGACTGCGGGTTGCGCCAGGTGCCGTCGCCGCGGATCTGCCACTGCTGGGCGTCGGTGCGGTTGCACTGGTAGAGGATCACCGGCGTGCCGTTGGCCTCGCCGCTGGCGAACACGTCGAGGCACCGGTTGGCTACCCGCAACGTCCCGTCGCCCGGTGCCGACCAGCGCTGGCTGTCCCGGTCGGCACAGACCGCGAGTTCCGGCCGGTCGCGGTCGGCCGCCAGGCACCGGCCGCCGATACCGACGACGGCGCCGCGGTGGGCGGCGGGTGTCGCCGACGCAGTCGGCGTCGGAACTCCGCGCGCCGACGCCGACGCGCTCGCCCTCGTGCTACTCGCCGATGGTTTCGTCGACGGGCTCGCGGACGTCTCGTCGTTGGTGCGGGCCGACGCCGACATCACGGGCAGGGCCACGCGCGGCGACTGCTGGGCCAGGTCGGGGCCGATCTCGGCGTCATCCGGCCGGAACTGCAGGGCGACCGCCACC
This sequence comes from Virgisporangium aurantiacum, assembly GCF_016863635.1. Classification (GTDB taxonomy): domain Bacteria; phylum Actinomycetota; class Actinomycetes; order Mycobacteriales; family Micromonosporaceae; genus Virgisporangium; species Virgisporangium aurantiacum. The sequence goes on from NZ_BOPG01000006.1 coordinate 9,693, forward strand.
ACCAGAACGACCACCGCGACCGGCACGACCATGAACCACCAGCGGCCGCGCCGCTGCCGCTCGACGTGGACCGGCTCCAACGGCGGCGCCGCCGGCGTCGACGGCGTCGAAGCCGGCGCGGATCCGGGCGGTTCCGCCGGCACCGCGGCGATCTGCTGGGTGGCGGTGGAGTCGTTCCTGGACGGCAACCAACCGCCGACCCGGAGGCGGTCGTGGGGGTCGTTGTGGGATTCGGTCACCGTCGATCTCCGCGCGCGAGCACCGGAGCACGCTATCCAATGTGAACCTGGTTCGGATACCCGGGATCCGGTTGTTTTCAGCGAGATTCCGGGCGCGGGGGCGCCGTGCTGCCGCGCGGGACGAGCCGCGGGGTCTCGTCCTGGAAATCGTCGGTGGGCACGCCCTCGATGAGAGAGAGGAGAAGGCGCGCGGCGTGGGAACCGTAGGCCGCGATGTCGCGGTTCAGCGCGGTCAGAGGCGGGTGGACGAGTTGGCAGAGCGGCGAATCGTCCCACGCGACGATCGACACGTCGCCGGGCACCGAGCGGCTCATCTCCTGCGCGACGGCCAGCCCGGCCACCGCCATCACGTCGTTGTCGAAGAGGATCGCCGTGGGCGGGGTGCGCGAGCTCAGCAGCCGCCGGGTGATGCGGGCGGCCGTGGCGCCGGTGTAGTCGGCCTGCACCATCTGCTGCTCGCCGATGCCGGCCCGGGCGCACGCCGCCACGAACGCCTCGTTGCGGATGCGGGTGTGCAGCAGTTCGGGCAGGCCGGTGACCCGGGCGATCTGGCGATGGCCGAGCGCCACCAGGTACTCGACCACGTCGGTGAGGGCGGCGGCGTCGTCGGCCCAGATGCCGGAGAGGTTGCCGGCGCCCTGCGGGTCGCCGATGACGACCGCCGGCAGGCCGAGCTTCTCCAACTCGGGGACGCGCGGATCGTCACGCCGCAGGTCGACCAGGATGACGCCGTCGACCCGGCGCTCGGCCCACCAGCGGCGGTACACCTCGACCTCGGCCACCGGGTCGGCCACCACCTGCAGGGTAAGCGCGTACGACCGGGCCGACAGTTCCGCTTCCAGGCCGCTGATGAGCTCCATGAAGAATGGTTCGATGCCGAGCACCCGGGCCGGGCGGCAGAGGATGAGGCCGACCGCGTAGGCGGCGGCACCGGACAGCGCCCGGGCGGCCGTGTTGGGACTCCAGCCGAGTTCCTCCGCGATCGCCCGGATGCGGACCCGGGTCGCCTCCGAGACACCGGCCTGACCGTTCAACGCGTACGACACGGCGCCCTTGGACACGCCGGCTTGCCGGGCGATATCGGCGATCGTCGGCCGTTTCACACGCGCTCCAGGACAGTGGGTCAATCAACCGGTTCACCTTACCGTTCAGTTCGTGTCGTAGGCGATGGGGTTTGTTAGAAGTCCTCTCCTCCTTACCCGGTTAAGTTGTCTGCGGCAACGTTCAGCTGACGACCCGGTACGGGTCGTGCTCGGCGAGCATCTTCTCGACCCGGGCCTGGTCGATGCGACCGAGGGCGCTGGTCGCCTCCTGCTGGTCCCGGACGACCTTGGCCAGGGTGAAGGTGGAGGTCACCACGTAGAGCACGCCGACGGCGAGGAAGCCGCGGACCCACACGTCGACCTCGAGGCTGACCACGCCGATCACCAGCGCGGAGATGGAGACGGCGAACGAGAGGATGGACTGGATGAGGAAGGCCGCACTGGGCTTGGCCTGAGACGCGACAGTCATGGAACGAGACTGGCGGTGGCGCCGCCGGAGAGCCTGAGTACGCGAGCCTAAATCGCCATCGTCAGTTGGACCCGGGTGCCGTCGCCGCCGGTCTCCACGTCGAACGAGTCGCACAGGTGCCGGGCCAGCCACAGACCGCGGCCACCGGTGGCATCGGTGGGCGGCAGCGCGCGGCCGTCGAACCGGGCCGGCTCGCCCGACCCCTTGTCACTGATCACGCAGCGCAGGCCGGCGGCGGTGCGCATCAGCAGCAGCAGGCCGCGGCCGCCGCCGTGGCGGACCGCGTTCGTCATGATCTCGTTGACCGCGAGCACGAACCCCTCGAGCCGGAGCCCGGCGAGGCCGGCGGCCGTCGCGAGCCCGGCGATGTCATGCCGGACGGCGGTGATCGCGTCGCGGTCGAACTCGAATCGCAGGAGTATCGCCTCATCCACCGGACGCACCGCCACCCTCGACGGGGTTCACCCGGGTAGGGTGCTCCCGCCTGGTCAGAGGGCCCGCCGACGGCATTCCCCGAGCGTACGCGCCGCACGCGGGGAGCGTCCGCACGCAGTAGTCTCATCCGCAGTAGGTGTCGGACGAAAGGGCGAGCCTGAGGTGACGGTCGATGGCGCCAGCACGCTGCCGGTGGCCGACATGCTCGCGGTTCTCGACGCGGAGAGCCAGGGCTGGGCCATCGGGCAGGCCGTGTGGGCCGACGGGGCGATCGTCGACTTCGTCCTCGTGTACCTGAACGAGGCCGGCGCGGCAATTCTCGGGCGTCCCCGCACCGAGCTGATCGGCCGGCGCTACCGCGACCTGTGGCCGGAGACCGTCCACGACGGGACGCTGCCGCTCTACGTCGACGTCGTGCGCACCCGGCAGCCGGCCTGCCGAACGGTGTCCTACGAGCGGTCCACCATCGCCGGTCACTTCGAGATCCGCGTCGCGCCCTGGGGCGACGGCTTCGCCGCCCGGTTCGTCGACCTCGCGAAGGTCACGGTGCAGACGGGGTCCGACGCGGGCGCCCGGCTGTTCGACGTCCTCGACGCCGCCTTCGACGGGTTCATGCTGCTGCGGGCCGCCGACGGGAAGACCGACTTCGTCTGCGAGTTCGTCAACCAGACCGGTGCCAAGCTCAGCGGCGGCACGCCGGAGGACCTCGTCGGTCGCCGGGTGCGCGAGTTCGCGCCGGCGAGCGTCGAGGTCGGGCTGCTCGACCACGGCCTCGACGTGCTGCGCACCGGCGAGACGTGGCACCGCGAGGTGTCGAGCGCCGACCACGCCCGGGTGTGGGACATCAAGATCTCCCGGGCCGACCCGGAGCGCATCGCGGTGTCGTACCGCGACATCACCGATCGGGTCCACCAGCAGCAGCGCATCTCGCTGAAAGAGGCGCAGGCCCTGTACGCCGCCGAGCGGATGGCCGCGCTCCAGGCGCTCACCGCCGCCCTCGCGGCCGCGATCACCCCGGCCGACGTCTACGCCGTGATCGGGTCGCTGGTCCGGCCCTCGGCCGGCGGCGCCGGGCTCGTCGTCCTGCTGCGGGACCAGGCACGCCTGACCGTCCACCACGACACCGGCTACGAGCGCGACGTGATCGAGCGGCTCGACGGCCTGCCGCTGACCCACAGCTACCCGGCCACCGAGGTGATGCGCACCGGTCGGCCGCGGTACCTGTCCGACCTGGCCGGGTTCGAGGCGGCCCAGGCGGGCGAGGCGGCGCCGGTGCCGGCCGGCGACCGGAAGGCCTGGGCGTTCCTGCCGCTGGCCGCCGCCGGGGAGGTGCTCGGCGTCCTCGTCATCGGCTACCGCGACCCGCGCGAGTTCGATGAGGCCGAGCGCGACACCCTGATGGCGTTCAGCGGGCTGAGCGCGCAGGCGCTGCAGCGCGCGCTGCTGTTCGAGGCGCAGCGGTCGATCGCGGCCGACCTGCAGCGGGCGCTGCTGCCGGCCGACCTGCCCCACCTGCGCGGCGCCCGGCACGCCGTCCGCTACCTGCCCTGGACCCACGGCGCCGACGTCGGCGGCGACTGGTACGACGTCATCCCGCTCGGGCCCGACGCGGTGGCCGTCGTGATCGGCGACGTCGCCGGGCACAGTCCCACCGCCGCGGCCAGCATGGGGCAGATCCGGAACGCGCTGCGGGCGTACGCCGTCGAGGGGCACTCGCCGACCGGCGTGATGGACCGGGTCAACAAGCTGCTGCTGCGGGTGGAGCCCGACACGGTGGCGTCGTGCTGCTACCTCGAGGTGCACCTCGCCGAGGGCACCGCCACCGCGGTCATCGCCGGACACCCGGTGCCGGTGCTGACGGCCGACGGGGTCACCCGTCCGCTGACGCTGCGGTGCGGCCCGCCGCTGGGCGTCGAGACCGAGGCCGGGTACATCGACACCAGCTTCCTGCTGCCCGGCGCCAGCGCGCTCGTCCTCTACACCGACGGCCTCGTCGAGGACAGGCGCTACGACATCGACCGCGGTGTCGCCGACCTCTGCGCGGCGGTCGGCGCCGCGCCGACCCTCGACCCGGAGGTGCTGCTCGACCACATCCTCGCCGCCGACGTCGGGCCGATCCCGCGCAGCGACGACGTGGCGATCCTCGCGCTGACACTCGACCACGACATTCCGGCCGGCGGCCGCCGGCACGCCCAACGCCGGTTCGGCGGTGACGCGGCGTCGGCGCCGGCGGCCCGCCGGTTCGCGGCCGACATCCTCACCGCGTGGAACGAGGCGGCCCTGATCGACAACGCCCGCCTGCTGCTCGGCGAGGTCATCACGAACGCGGTGCAGCACACCGTTGGCGACGTCGAGGTGCGGCTGGCGCTGGGTCCGCAGCGGTTGCGCGTCGAGGTCCGCGACCGCAGCGACCGCCAACCCGACCGGCGCTCGGTGACCGACGAGAGCGAGAGCGGCCGCGGCCTGCACATCGTCCAGGTGCTGGCCAGAGACTGGGGCTACGAACCCATCCCGGCGGGCGGCAAGGTCGTGTGGTTCGAGCTGGACCGGGCCTCATGACGATCTGGTTCTGCACGGCGTGCGGCACCCCGACCGGTTCGCCGGGTGACACCTGCCCGCACTGCGGGTCACCGAGGCCGGCCGCAGCGCCACCGCCGGTCGCCGGACCCCCGATGCCGGGCCCCGCGCCTGTGACCGCCCCGCCATTCATGGCCGGCCCGCCGCCGGCCGCCGCGCCGCAATTCGCCGCCGGACCGCCGCCTGCGTGGCCGCCGGTCGCCACTGGGCCGCCATTCGCCACTGGGCCGCCGCCCGCCGCCGGGCCGCCATTCGCGGCAGGGGCGCCGCCGGCTGCCGGGGCGCCGTTCGCCGCCGGGGCGCCGGTTTCCGGGGTCGAGCCGGTGACCGCGCCGCCGTTCGCGACCGGGCCGCCGCCGGGCATGCAGTACCAGGTGGTTCCGCCGGGCTTCGAGAACCAGCCGCCGCCCGCCTTCGAACCCGGCTACGCGAGCTACCAGCCCCAGCCGGCGTACGACCCGAACAATCCGGCCTACCAGTCGGCGCCGGCGTTCGTGCCGGCCGAGGCCTACGGCCCGCCGCTCTCCCCGCCCCAGGCCGCGCCCCGGCGCCGCTGGTGGGTGCCGGTGCTCGTCGCCGTGGTGGTGCTGCTGGCCATCGGCGCGATCGCGACAGTCGTGCTGGTCGACCAGAACGGCGACGGCACCGCGAACCCAGGCCCGACCTCGACGCCCACGGCCGCCACCTCGGCCCCCTCGAGACCTTCGCCGAGCGCCACGGCGACCTCTTCGTCACCCCCGCCCGCCGGGCTGGTGACCACCGACCCGTCGGTCACCGACAGCCGCGCCGTCGACGTGGCCGCCCTCTTCGAGGACTACTTCACCGCGATCAACAACCGCGACTACGACCAGGCCCTGGCGGCCTACGACCCCGCGGGCGTCATCAACCCAGGCAACGCCAAACAGGCCGCCGACTTCAAGCAGGCGATCTCCACCACCACCGACAGCCAGATCGTGCTCCGCTCGGTGGGCCCGCCCGCGAGTGGCCGCGGCATACTCGACGCGCGCGTGACGTTCCGCAGCAACCAGCAACCCGGCTACGGCCCCCGGGAACGGCCCGGCGAAACCTGCACCGCGTGGGACGTCACCTACGCCCTCAGCCAGCCGGCCGGCGCCTACAAGATCCTGATCGGCAAGGCCACCAGCACCGCCTGCTGAGCTCGCCCGCGGCCCCGTCGACGACCCGATGACCCGGGTGAATTGAGCGCTTTATCCAGCCTGCGTGGGCCCGGGTTTGCGGATCTTGGACGCCGGACGGGCCTGTGGCACCTCGCGCAGTCCAAGATCGTCAACGAAGGACGAGCCGGCGACCGCGAGATTCCAAGATCCGCAAGTCGGGCGCGTACCGGCCCAGCCTTGCCGGGCCACCATGATCGCGGCGCGAGGAAGAAACCCGTAGTCAGACTTCAGTTTTCTTCCTCGATCAGCGATCTTGGCCGCCGCTGACCACGGCGGTGGGGGCGCACCACACAGTAGGGTGCGTCGCGTGTCTGTTGGGGCGACCGTCGGGGTCGAAGAGGAGTTCCATCTGGTCGACCCGAAAAGTGGGGAGCTGAGGTCGGGCGCGCGCCGGTTGCTCGCCGTCGATCCCGAGGCGGCGCACGGTGCCGAGGCGGAGCTGCGGCTGTCGATGATCGAGACGGCGTCGGCGGTCTGCCACGGGCTCGACGAACTGCGGCGGGACCTCGCCATGCGGCGGGCCGAACTGGCGGCGGCCGCGCAGGAGGCCGGGTTGGCGATCGCCGGTTGCGGGAGCGTGCCGGGCTCGGGCACCGGCCGCGGGGCGGTCTTTCCGGACGCGCGGTACGAGTGGATGGCCGGGCAGTACCGGCGGCTGGTCGACGAGCACCAGGTGTGCGCCATGCAGGTGCAGGTCGGCGTGCCGGACCGGGATCTCGCGGTGCGGCTGATGGCGCACCTGCGTCCATGGTTGCCGGTGCTGCTCGCGATGAGCGGAAGCTCGCCGCTGTTCCAGCACGGAGACACCGGCTACGACTCGTACCGGACCGTCGCCATCTCGCGCTGGCCGACCACCGGCCCGCCGCCGCTCGTCGACACCGCCGCCGAGTACGACGAGGCCGTCAGAGCGCTGGTCGGCACCGGCGTCATCAGCGACCCGGGAATGATCTACTTCGACGTGCGCCCGTCGGCGCGCTACCCGACGTTGGAGATCCGGGTGGCCGACGCCTGCCCGCTGCTCGACGACGTCGTGCTCATCGCGGCGCTGGCCCGGGCACTGGTCACCACGGCCGCCGGCAGCGGGCCGGACGGGCCGCTGCCGACCTATCCGCTGAACCGGGCGGCCACCTGGCGGGCGGCCCGGTCGGGGCTCGACGACGGGCTGGTGCACCCGGTCGACTGGCACGAGGTGCCGGCGGGAGAGGCCGTGGAGGCGCTGCTCACCCACGTCCGTCCGGCTCTTGAAGAGCGCGGCGAGTGGGCGGCCGCGCGGGGCCTGACCACCGCGTTGCTCGCCCGGGGAACGTCGGCCCGCCGCCAGCGCGCGGCGCTGACGGCGGGCGGAGATTTCACTGCGGTGGTCGCGTCGGTGATCGCCGAGACCACCGGCTGAATCAGACGCGCGACCGGCGGCGGTTGCGGTACCAGCCACCGGTGCGGCCGCTCAGGTGCGACCCGACGCCGCCCAGGTGCAGAGCCATCAGCAGCAGCGCGACGATGACGAAGGTGAACAGGTCGATGGTGCTTCCGAGCCCGACGTTCGCCAGATCGAGGATCAACGCGAGGCCGAGAACGACAGCTGCGACGATCGCGAGCATTATGTCCTCCGGGGGGATAAAGGGCTTCCTGCCACCGCAATACCCGAATTGGCTTTCGGCTACACGGCCGGCGTTACCGTGTGCTCCATGAGCAACCTGTTCACGTCCTGGCGGGACGCGGCCGAGGTCGTCGCCGAGGGGGCGGCGCGGCGGTCGGCGGTGCCGGTCGAGGAGATCGCGCGGTACGAGCCCACGCCCGGTCGGGCCGACCCGGTCAAGTTGGTCGAGGCGACCAACGCCGACCGGTTGGTCGACCTGATCCCGCTCCGCTACCAGCGGATGTCCGAGACGCCGTTCACGTTCCTGCGCGGGGCGGCCACCGTGATGGCGGCCGACATCGCGCACGCCCCGAACACCGGGTGGGTCGGGCACATCTGCGGCGACGCGCACGCGTCCAATTTCGGTTTTTACGCCTCGCCGGAGCGCCGGCTGATCATGGACGTGAACGACTTCGACGAGACGGTCGTCGGCCCCTGGGAGTGGGACCTGAAGCGGCTCGTCGCCAGCCTCACGGTGGCCGCCCGGTCGAGTGAACTCAGCGACGAGGCCGGCCGGCAGGCGGCCCACGACTGCGCCGCCGGCTACCGGGCCGCCCTGGCCGAACTGGCGACGATGCCGCTCTTCGAGGGTCACCACATGACCACCTCGCACAAGACGCTCGCCCACATCGACATGGGCGACATCGCCGACATGTTCGAGCGGGTCTGCAAGAAGGCCCGCAAGAACACGAGCCGGCGCGTGGCGGAGCGGTACACCGCCCGGCCCGACGTGGACTGCTGGCACTTCGTCGCCGACCCGCCGGTCCTCACCCACATATCGGACGAGGAGCGGGCGCACGTGCTGGCCGGGCTCGACGCGTACGGCGAGACCATCGGCGACGAGCTGCGCCGGCTGCTGTCGCGGTACTCGGTGAGCGACGTGGCACACCGCGTCGTCGGGCTGGGCAGCGTGGGGCTCCGCTCGTACGTCGTCCTCCTGAAGGGCAACGGTGACGAGGCTCTCATCCTCCAGGTGAAGCAGGCCCGGCAGTCGGCGCTGCGGCCGTTCGTCGACCACGTGGACCGCCACGAGGGCCAGCGGGTGATCGAGGGCCAGCGCTGGATGCAGACGGCCAGCGACCCGCTGCTGGGCTGGGCCACCGTCGACGGCCGGCCCTACCTGGTGCGCCAGTTCCGCGACATGAAGGGCAGCATCGACCCGAGCCTGCTCAAGGCCCGCCAACTCGACGACTACGCCCGGCTGGTGGGCGTGGTGCTGGCCCGGGCGCACGCCCAGTCGATCGACCCGCGGCTGCTCCACGGCTACTGCGACGCCGACGGCGAGGGGTTCGACCGCGCGTTCGGGGAGTTCGCGGTGGCGTACGCACGCCAGACCGAGGCGGATCACTCGGCGTTTCGTGCGAGTGTGGCTACGTAAAGTCACGGCGGACAGTGAAGACTGGCGATCCGGTCACGCTCAGGTAAAGTGGCCCGCGGCCGTCATGCGGGTGCTGAGTGTGGCCGACGCCAGCAACCCGCCCGGACGAGCCGGAACACCTCACAGGTGAGCCGTGTCCGGGCGCGTTGATGTTGTGCGTCCGGGCGGCCGGAGTACGCGAAAGGTTCCCCCGCACGCATGATCCCCGCACCCGTTCGGTGGCGCGTCACACCCGTCGTGGCGGTGCTGGTGGCGGTCATCACACTGCTAGCCGGCACCCCCGCGTACGCGGAGCCCTCCACGCAACCCTCCGAAGAGGCCGGCGTCGCGCCGACCCTGCTCGAGCAGTTGGAGGTCACGAACCGCGCCTACCTCGAGGCGAAGGCCCTCTCCGACGCGTCGAAAGCCCGCCAGGCACAGATCCAGGTCGACCTGGAGAAGGCCAAACAGCGCCTCGCCCAACTGGCCGAGGAGGTGGGGTCCACCGCGAACGCGGCCTACCGGGGCAGCAAGTTCAACATGACGGCGGCGCTGATCAGCACCGACCGCACGGCCGACGAACTGCTCGAGGGCGTCACCACCGTCAACTACCTGGCGCTGCGCGACGACAAGCAGCTACGCGAGCTCGGCGCCGCCCGCAAGGAGTACGAGAAGCAGCTCAAGGCCATGGAGGCCGAGGTCAAGCTTCAGGAGGAGCAGACCCGCCAGATGGAGAAGCGGGCTGCCGAGGCCAAGCTGGCCCTCGACAAGGCGGGCAACGGCGGCGTGGTCAACGGCGTGCCGGTGCCGAGCCCCTCGGCCGAGCCGGCGCCGCGCAACTCCAACGGCGGCTGGTCGCCGGAGAGCGCCACGATCGACGACCCCACCACCGGCGGACGGATCACCCCGCGCACCCTGCACGCGCTCGAACAGGCGCAGAAGGCCGGGTACAACCGGTTCGTCGGCTGTTTCCGCCCGGGCGACCGGTTCGAGCACCCGAAGGGTCGGGCCTGCGACTTCTCCGCCCAGACGAAGGGATTCGGCGGCGACGCGACCGGTGATGACCGCAACTACGGAGACCGGTTGGCCGGCTACTTCGTCGCCAACGCCGATCGGCTGGGTGTGCTGTACGTGATCTGGTACCGGCTGGTCTGGACCCCGGCCGCGAAGTGGCACCGGTACAGCAGCGCCGGCGGTGACCCGTCCTCGGATCACACGAACCACGTGCACCTCTCGGTCATTTGAGCCCCGGGAGCCCCGCCTGACCATGCGTGGAACCTGATCCCCGCTATCCTCGTGTGCGACATAGACGAGGAGGCGCCGTGTTCGTTGTGGACCGTGCCGCCGTCGCCGAGTGAACGGTGGACGGGTTGCCACCCGGCTCGAGGTGACCACGCGCGGTGACCTTCGCCGGCCGGCGCCGGCGCCGAACGAGCGGCTGCGGGTGCTGCTGGTCGAAGACGACCCCGGTGACGCGTTCCTGGTGCAGGAACTGCTCACCGAGGCCGGCGCGCAGGTCGACCTCGAGGTGGCCACCGACATGGCGTCGGCGCGCGTCCGCATCGACTCGGTGCACTGCGTGCTGCTCGACCTCGGCCTGCCCGACACCACCGGGCTGGGCGGCCTGCAGCAGGTGCTGCAGGTCAACCAGAACGTGGCGGTGTGCGTCCTCACCGGTCTGCACGACGAGCACCTCGGCATGGAGGCGGTCGCCCAGGGCGCCCAGGACTACCTGGTCAAGGGTCAGGTCGACGGCGTCCTGCTGAGCCGGGCGCTGCGGTACGCGGTCGAGCGCAAGCGGGCCGACGACAACGCCCGGCGGCTGCGCGAGGTGGAACTGCAGCAGGCCGAGTCGTCCCGGCTGGAGCGTGGCCTGCTGCCCAAGCCGGTGCTGCGCGAGGGCGGCCCGTCGGTGCGCCCGCTGTACCGGCCCGGCCGGCACCGTGCCCTGCTCGGCGGCGACTTCTTCGACGTCGTGCAGACCTCGCCCGACATCGTGCACGTGCTGATCGGCGACGTGTGCGGCCACGGCGTCGACGAGGCGCCGCTCGGCGTGGCCCTGCGGGTCGCCTGGCGCGCCCTCATCCTCGCCGGGGTGCCCGACAGCGCGGTGCTGCCGTCGCTGGAGGAGGTGCTCGTCGTCGAGCGCCGGTCCGAGGAACTGTTCGCCACGGTCGCCACCGTGACCATCGACCTGGCCGCCCGCACCGCGAGCATGCGGCTGGCCGGCCATCCCCCACCGCTGGTGATCACCGGTTCGGCCGTGCGCCAGTGCGAGGTCAAACCGGGCCTGGTACTCGGCGTGCTACCCGGCATCGACCGGCCCGCCACCCAGGTACAGCTCGACGAGGAGTGGGCACTGCTGATGTACACCGACGGCCTGATCGAGGGCTGGGCCACCCCGGCGGGCGGCGACCGGCTCGGCGTCGAGGGCGTGTGCGAGATTCTGTCCGGCCACAGCGAGGCCTGGGCGCAGGTCGCACCCGAACTGCCGGCGTGGCTGGTGAGCGAGGTCGAGGAGCGCAACGGCGGCGCGCTCGCCGACGACGTCGCGGTGGTCCTGATCTCTCCGGCCGGAGTTTCCCGGTGACCACGCGGCTGCAGCGGCTCTCGCTCGGGTCCCGGATCACCGCGCTCACGGCCGGAGCGGCCGTGCTGCTGAGCATGATCGCGGTGACGGCCGCCCTCACCGCGACCTCGACGCGGGCCGACACGGTGCACCTCACCGAGCGGATCAGCCCCGCGTACGCGGCGGCCGACCGGCTGCTCGCGCTGGCGCTGGCCCAGCAGACCGGCGCCACCCAGTACACGGCCAGCGGGCTGGACTACTACAAGAACACGCTCTACACCCGCGCGCACGAGCAGGAGATCGCGCTCGCCAGGGACGTCGAGAAGTGGCTCGAGAACGAGCGCGCGCTGCTGGGCCAGTTCCAGGCGATCCGGCGCGATCTGGACTCGTGGCGGTCGGAGATCGCCGAGCCGCTCATCAACGCGGTGGCCGTCGACGGGCCCGACCCGGAGCGCGGCGCGCTTCCGCAGGCCGTACAGACCAGGTTCTCGGGGATCCTCCAGGCCATCGCGCGGTTCAAGAGCAATGTGACGACCGTGCGCGACGAGCTACGCGACCAGGTGCAGAACTCCAGCAACCTGCTGGTGTGGCTGCTGTTCTCGGCGGCCGTGGTCGTGATCGCCACCGGCATCCTGCTGGCCATGCTGCTCAGCCGGCTGGTCACCCGCCCGGTGATCGAGCTCGCCGCCGAGGTGCGGCAGGTCGCCGAGGGCGACTACGAGCACGAGATCAGCGGTGGTGGTCCGCCCGAACTGGAGAACCTGGCGCGCGACGTCAACGCGATGCGCCAGAAGATCGCGGCCGATCTCACCGAGGTGCGGCTGGCCCGCAGCAAGATCGAGGAAGCCAACCGGCTGCTGGAGCAGCAGACCGAGGAGCTGACCCGGTCGAACCGCGACCTGGAGCAGTTCGCGTACGTCGCCTCGCACGACCTCCAGGAGCCGCTGCGCAAGGTGGCGAGCTTCTGCCAGCTGCTCCAGCGCCGGTACGCCGGCCAGCTCGACGAGCGGGCCGACCAGTACATCTACTTCGCGGTCGACGGCGCGCAGCGCATGCAGCGGCTGATCAACGACCTGCTGGCGTTCTCCCGCATCGGCCGGATGACCACCGGTTTCGTCGACGTCGACCTGAACCGGGTGGTCGACGACATCATCGGCCAGCGCGAACCCACCAGCGGCAAGATCACCCGCGGCGATCTGCCGGTGGTGAACGGCGAGGAGCCGCTGCTGTCGGCGCTGCTCACCAACCTGATCGGCAACTCGGTCAAGTTCCGGAAGCCGGACGTGCCGATCAAGATCCACGTTGACGCCGAGCGCCGCGACGACGAGTGGGAGCTGTCGGTGCGCGACAACGGCATCGGCATCGGTGCCGAGTTCGTCGACAAGGTGTTCGTGATCTTCCAGCGTCTCCACAGCAAGGAGGCCTACCCCGGCACCGGAATCGGGCTCGCGATCAGCAAGAAGATCATCGAGTACCACGGCGGACGCATCTGGGTCGACACCGCGTACGAGGACGGTACCCTGATCCGATTCACGCTCCCGGTCCGCGAGCCGGCCGTCAGCGTGCCGGTCGGGCCCGAGCTGTCCGCTGACGACCACCCAGTTCCCGCCCTTTCCCGCGCCGAGGAGCCCGCACAGTGATCGACGACGCCGCCGCCTATCCCGAGGTCGAGGCCCAGCCCATCGAGGTGCTGCTGGTGGAGGACGACCCCGGCGACGTGCAGTTGACCAAGGAGGCGTTCGAGGAGCACAAGGTCCGCAACCGGCTCACGGTGGTCAGCGACGGCGTCGACGCGCTCGCCTACCTGCGCCGTGACCCGTCGGTGTACCCCGACGCGGTGCGGCCCGACCTCATCCTGCTCGACCTGAACCTGCCCCGCCGCGACGGCCGCGAGGTGCTGGAGGAGATCAAGGGCGACGAGGATCTGCGGCGGATCCCGGTGGTGGTGCTGACGACGTCGGCCGCCGACGAGGACATCGTGCGCAGCTACAACCTCCACGCGAACGCCTACGTCACCAAGCCGGTCGACTTCGACCGGTTCATCGCGGTGGTGCGCCAGATCGACGAGTTCTTCGTCAGCGTGGTGCGGCTTCCCCCGCGCGCGTAACGCGGGGGCCACCGCCGGTTCTCAGCCGGGCTGAACCTGCTGCGCCACGTTGCGGAGCAGCAACGCCTCGGCCAGGCAGACCTTGGTGAACTCGCCCAGGTGCAGGCTCTCGTTCGGGCCGTGCGCCCGCGCGTCCGGGTCTTCGACGCCGGTCACCAGCACCGACGCCTTCGGGAACATCTCCTGGAACGTGGCGATGAACGGGATCGACCCGCCGACGCCCATGTCGACCGGTGCCGTGCCGTCCCACGCCTCGGCGAACGCGGCCCGGGCGGCGTCGTAGGCCGGGCCGGTGGCGTCGATGCGGAACGGGTCGCCGAGCGCCTCCAGCGTCACCTCGACCTCGGCGCCCCACGGCACGTGCGTCTCCAGGTGGGTTTTCAGCGCCCGGTACGCGCTCTCGGCCGTGTCGCCGGGCGCGATCCGTAGGCTGATCTTGGCCCGGGCCGCCGGGACGAGGGCGTTGGGTGCGCCGGTGGTCGGCGGGGCGTCGATGCCGAGCACCGAGATCGCCGGTCGGGTCCACGCCATCTCGGCGAGCCCGCCGGTGCCGATGGTCCGCACGCCGTCGAGGATGCCGGCCTCGTGCCGGAACCGGTCGGCCGGGTAGTCGATGTCGCTGGCCGGCGCGCGCACCAGGCCGTCGACCGCGACGTCGCCGGCGTCGTCGTGCAGGGTGGCGATGAGCCGGCTGAGGACGGTGAGCGCGTCGGGCACCGGCCCGCCGAACATGCCGCTGTGCACGGCGTGGTCGAGCACCCGCACGTCGACGAACGCGCTCACCAGCCCGCGAAGGCCGACGGTGAGGGCCGGCTGCCCGACGTCCCAGTTGCCCGAGTCGGCGATCACGATGACGTCGGAGACGAGGTCGTCGCGGTACGTCTTGAGCAGGTCGTCGAGCGACTCGGAGCCGAACTCCTCCTCGCCCTCGACGAACACGACGACGCCCACCGGCAGGTCGTCGCCGAACGCCCGGAGCGCCGCGACGTGCGCCATCACGCCGGCCTTGTCGTCGGCGGCGCCGCGCCCGTAGAGGCGACCGTTGCGCTCGACGGGCTCGAACGGCTCGCTCTCCCACTTGGCGAGGTCGCCCGGCGGCTGGACGTCGTGGTGCGCGTACAGGAGGACCGTCGGCGCACCGGGCGGCGCGGGCCGGCGTCCGATCACGGCGGGGTGGCCGTCGCCGGCCCGCACGATGCGGACGTCGGGCAGGCCGGCGCCGCGCAGCAGTTCGGCGACCGCCTCGGCGGACCGGTCGAGGTGGCTGAAGTCGTAGCCGGTGAACGCGATGCCCGGTATCCGGACCAGTCGTTCCAGGTCGGCTCGGACCCCGGGCATCTCCCGCTCGACGGCGGCACGCAGATCAGCACTCATGCCGCCGATGCTAATGCCCGCGGGCGGCTCCGCCACTTACCGCAGCGGCGCCCGAAACGAAACGGCGCCACCGCTCTACCGCGGTGGCGCCGTTCGCACAAACTTTCGTCAGTTGGCGTCCGCCGGTGGCGGCGTGCCATTCGTGGTCCCGGAACCCCCCGACTCCGAGCCCGCACCGCCCCGACCGCCGCCGCGCATCCAGTCACGGACCCGCCCGGCGCCCGCACCGACCCACTCGCCGACGTCGGACGACCCGTCGCCGACCCGCTTCAGCAGGTTGACCAGCGGGTCCTGCGACTCGTTGAACGACTCGCGGTACGAGGCCGCCGCGGCCTTCACGTCGTCGGTGACCCTGGCGTTGCGGTCGTCTTCGCGGCGCGGGTACTCGCCGGCCACGATGCGCCCGTATTCGCCCGAGTCGATCCAGCGCCGCAACTGCGCGGCCCGTGCCACCGGCAGCGGGTGGCTGCGGCCCATCACCATGCGCAGCTTGATGAGGCTGTCGCGCAGGTCGCCGGACCGGTCGTACTCGGCGGCCTGCTCCAGGAACGCGGTGGTGTCGATCTGGGACAGGTCGCCGCCGCCGGCCAGTTTCATGAGCAGCCGGAGCGACCCGTTCGGGTCCTGCGTGGCGAGCAGGCCGGCCCGGTCGGCCGACAGTTCCGCCTTGCGCCACCACTCGCGCAGCGCCGCGACGATCGCCCGCAGCACCATCGACCCGATCGGCAGCCACGACAGCGAGACGATCCAGCCGGTGAGGATGATGATCATCGTGCGGTAGACGGCGTGCCCGCTGACCATGTGGCCCAGCTCGTGACCGAGCAGCACCCGCAGCTCGTCTTCGTCGAGCAGTTCGATGGCCCCCCGGTTGACCACGATGAACGGCTTCGACATGCCGATGCACATACCGTTGAGCTCACGGTCGGGCGACACGTACAGCTCGGGCAACTCGCTGATGTCGAGCGTGGCAGCCGCTGACGCGAACGCGCGGTACAGCGTCGGGTACTGCCGCTCGGAGACCTTGATCGCGCCGCCGAGGAACTCGAGGCGCCAGGCCCGCTCGTTCCACAGGCCGTTCAACGCCTTCAGGACGTCGTCGAACCCCCGCAACTCACGTAGCGCCGTGAGGGCCCCCCGGTCGGCTGGGTGTTCCCATGCGCGGGAACTGATTCCGGTGAGCACCACCGGTCGCCGCACCGGCGGCGTGGACCGTTCTTCGTCGGTCATGGCAAAAGCCTCCCCTTCCCCCCGGGCGGGTTGTCCCTTCGGATACTCCCCTAGCGTGTCAAGTCAGTCGACCCTGAGATGACCCCGAGAACCTCCGCCTCAGGGTCGGAAAGCAGCTCGCTGACTACGCCGTTTATGACGACTTCGGCGGCCGATTCGGTTCCGTCGCCGGCAAAATGAGCGTCCTCGGCCCGCGTCCAGGCGAGCAGCGCGTCGCGCGTGTGTGCACCATCGCGCGCGAGACTCCGCGCGAACCGCTCCGCACGCGGCGCTGTTACCCACACGAGAAACGTGAGGTCCGCGCGGATCACCCTCCGCGCGGACGTCACCCCTTCCAGCACAAGGACATCGGATACGGGCACCGGCTCCCAGCCGCTCCGAAATTCCTCGGCGTACCAGTCGTAGCGCCGGTACGCCCCGGGCACGCCGGCCCGTAACGGCCCGAGCACCCACCGCTCCAGGCGCGGCCAGAACGTGAGCATGTCGTTCCACCCGTCGAGCAGGTCGTCGGTGTTGACCACCACCGCCGACGCCCCCGCCGACCGCACCGCCCCCGCGAGCCTGCCGGCGAACGTGGTCTTGCCGCCGCCGGACGGCCCGTCGACCGCCACCAGCCGCACCGGCCCGAGCCGCGCCGGCCGGCCGAGCACCGCCGCGGCAAGGTCGGCGTACCGGAGCACCTCCACGTCCACCCGAACATCATCCGGCCCGGGGCCGGCGTCGTCTGGACTGCCCGGGGCGGGCCATGGACCCCCGCCCGCCCCGGGTGTCCCCCGTCAGGCGTTCGCGCCTCAGGCGTTCGCGCCGACGCGTGAGCGGCCCCGGCGGTTCCGCGGCGGCTCGGGGACGCTCACCGTGAGGCCCGCCGCCTCATCGACGGTGCCGTCGCCCGGTTCGCCGCCGGGCGCCGCCTCCGCGACCTCCGGCTCCTCGATCCGCGGACCCGAGCCGAGCGTCTCCTCGGCGCGGGCGATCACGAGATCGACCTCGGCCTCCAGCTCCGGGGACACCGCGTTGTTGAGGTCGTCGAGCGGGATCCGCTCGGTGTTGATCGGCCCGTCGTAGCCGAGGCCCGGGAACTCAGTGCCGTTGGCCGGGTCGGTGACCGTGCCGTTGGTGGGGCCGTTGGCGGAGCCGTTCGCGGTGCTGTCGGCGGTGCTGTCGGCGGTGCGGAATTCGTCGGTGAGGCCGAGGGCGATCGCCTCCGAGCGGGCGTCCTCCTCCGGCGCCGCCTCGGTGGGCTCGCCCTTCACGTGCTTGTCGGACTCGGCGTCCTCCACCACGGACGTGCTGACGTTGATGCGCCCGCGCTTGAACGCGGCGATGCCCCGCGAAAGGTCGTGCCCGACGGCGTTCGCCTCCAACTCGTAGGCGCTGCGGCGCTCGCCCGACTCGGTGGTCCAGTCACGGGTGTACATCCGGCCGGTGACGATGACCGGGTCACCGACCCGGACCGAGGCCACCACCCCCTCCGCGAGCCGCCGCCAGCAGTTGACCCGCACCCGCAGGTTGTCGCCGTCGATCCAGCGCTGGTTCTGCTTGTCGAACCGGCGCGCCGTCGACGCGACCTTGAAGTTCGCGACCAGCGCGTTGGTGCGCTCGAACCGCCGCCACTCCGGGCGGGTGAGCGCGTTGCCGACGATGGTGACGTTCGTGTCGAACATGAATCACTCTTCTCTGCTCTCCTGGCCGCGGCCCGGTGCCGCGGGCCGGTTGGGGAGTCGACCCGCGCTACACGGTGGCCGGTCGCGCCTCGGCACGCGCGCCGGCAAGCCGCTGCCTGTGGACGGCGAGGGCGGTTGTGGACGGGGTCGCGCTCACGCGCGTCCCCTGCTATGGACCTTTCTCTGGACCACAGCGGTACCGTGACGTACCGTCTCGGCGTGAGTGTCGATGTGGTCACCGATGTCCTCGGCGAGCCGTACACGTGCCGCACCATTCCGCTCCGCGACGACGACGAGGGCGTGGTCACGGCCTCGCTCGTCGCGTGCCGGTCGGACCGGCCCACCAACGCCGCCGTGCTGTACGTGCACGGCTTCGTCGACTATTTCTTCCAGACCCACCTGGCCGAGTTCTTCCTCGGCGCGGGCCTGAACTTCTACGCCCTCGACCTGCGCAAGTACGGCCGCAGCATCCAGCCGCACCAGACGCCGAACTTCTGCGTCGACCTGGCCGAGTACTACGAGGAGATCGACGAGGCGATCCGGATCATCCGGGAGGAGGACGGCCACGACCGGCTGCTGATCAACGGCCACTCGACCGGCGGGCTCGTCGCGTCGCTGTGGGCACACGACCGCCGCGGCGAAGGCAAGGTCGACGCGATGTTCCTCAACAGCCCGTTCCTCGACCTGAACGCGCCGGCCATGGTGCGCAAGGTGGTGGCGCCTGCCGCCGTCCGGCTCGGCCGCCGCCGGCCCCGCGCCGACCTGCGGCTGGGCCTCAACCAGGTGTACGGCCGCTCGATCCACCGCGACCACGACGGCGAGTGGGAGTACGACCTCGGCTGGAAGCCGCTGCAGCCGTTCCCGGTGCGGGCCGGCTGGTTCCGGGCGATCCGCGCCGGGCACGCCCGTGTCCACAATGGACTCGACATCGACGTCCCGGTGCTCGTCGCCTGCTCGATGGCGTCCTACAAGCGGGCCCGCTGGGGCGAGGCCGCCCGCGCGGCCGACTCCGTGCTCGACGTCGACCAGATCGCCCGCTGGACGCCCGCGCTCGGCCGCACCACCACCCTGATCCGCATCGAGGGCGGCATGCACGACCTGACCCTGTCCCCCGAACCGGTCCGCGAGCAGCTCTTCGCGGGCGTGCTGCGCTGGATGTCGGCGTACTTTCCGCCCGCCTAGACGCCGGGGGTTATGGCGAGGCGCTCGGGCCCGAGGGGAGGTAACCTCTATCGGCGCTATCTACGCAGCGCGCCCGTAGCTCAGCGGATAGAGCCACCGGCTTCTAACCGGTAGGTCGCAGGTTCGAATCCTGCCGGGCGCACGAGATGGGGTGGAGTCTGCCTGCGGGGTGCGCAGGCCTGGCCATCTCGTCATTCCGCCGGGGGGCCGAGCCCCCCGAACCCCCCACGAACGCACGGCGCCGCCATCTCGTCATTCCGCCGGGGGGCCGAGCCCCCCGAACCCCCCGCGAAAACCGTCGCGTCCCGGCGAGGAGGCGGCCGTTGCGGCGGTCGTTGCGGCGCCTGTGATGACGACCTCCAGGCAGTCGTGGAAGAGGTCGTCGACGGTGCGGCCGGGTTGGAAGTATTCGGCGATGGCGGCGACCACGGTCGGGTGCTGCTCGGCGAACGTGGCCATGTCGAAGTCTTTCAGCGCGTCGGCGTCCGGGCGGGGGGCCTGTTCCTCGAGGACGTGGCCGACCGTGAAGCGCTCGACGGTCAGGACGATCACGCGGGCCTGCCGCAGCGGGATGCCGCGCGCCACCAGGGCACTCATCGCCAGCTCGGAGATCGCCGCCATGGTGCGGGAGAGCTGGGACGCGGAGACCACCCGGGCGCCGTCCGGATGGGCGAGCAGCGCTCGGCGCAGCCGCTCGGCCAGGCCGGTCAACCAGTCCTGCCACTGCTGATCCGGCTCGGGCGGTGACAGGTCGCCGAACTCCTGGTCGAGGATCGCGTCGGCGATCGCGGTGACCAGGGCCGCCTTGTTGGGCAGGTGCCAGTAGAGGGTCGGCGATTGCACACCGAGCCGCGCGGCGAGCTTGCGTGTCGTCACGCCGTCGAGACCCTCGGCGTCCAGCAGGGCGACGGCTTCGGCGACGATCCGCTGACGGTCCAACGCCAATTCGGTACCTCCCGGCGGCACTCTATCAGTGCTAGAGTCTCTCTATCAGTGATAGAGAGACGGAGACGACGATGACGCACTCGTTCCGCGGCCTGCTGCACCGGGCGACCCATCGCATTCCCGGGGTCCCCGCGCATGCCGAGCCGCTGCCGTCCGGACACCAGGGCGCGGCGGCCCACGGCCGCGGCGAAAGCCGTCACCCCGGCGGCGTCACGGCCCACCGGTCGCCGAACCACTCACCCGCCCGGCCGCCCCGGTTCCTGCCGGCCTGGCAGCGTCGGATCGCGGCGTTCTTCGGCCGGGAGACGTGATGAAGGCGGCGGTGTTGCACGAGATCGGTGGCATCCCGCGCTACGAGGACTTCCCGGATCCCGTGGCCGGCGACGACGAGGTGGTCATCGACGTGACGGCCGTCGCGGTCGAGACCGTCGACAAGCGCATCGCGGCCGGCACGCACTACGCGAGCCGGCAGTACACCGCACAGTTGCCGGCGATTCCCGCCTTCGACGGCATCGGCGCGCTGCCGGACGGCACCCTCGTCGGATTCGGCAACCCCCGCCGGCCCTACGGCGCGCTCGCCGAGAAGACCGTGGTGCCCAAGGGCTCGTACGTGCCGATTCCGGAGGGCATCGATCCGGCGATCGCGACCGTGCTGGGCACGGCGATCACCGCCATGTCCAGCAGGACCGCCGCCGGCCTCGGGCCCGGTGAGACCGTGCTCGTGCAGGGCGCCACCGGGGTCGCGGGACGGCTCGCGGTGAAGGTGGTCCGGCTGCTCGGCGCCGGTCGGATCGTCGCGACCGGCCGCGACGACGACCAACTGCGGACGCTCGGCGCCGACACGGTCATCAACACCGCCGTGCCGGACGAGGCCCTGACGCAGGCGTACCTCGACGCCAAGGGCGACGGCTACGACGTCGTGCTGGACTACCTCTGGGGTCGGCCCACCGAGATCCTGCTGCGTTCGCTGGTCCCGGAGACGTTCGCGTTCCCGAAGCCGACCCGGCTGGTCCAGATCGGCGAGTCCGCCGGCGCCGGGCTCGTCCTCGCCGCGGAGAGCCTGCGCACCTCCGGGGTCGAGATCTGCGGCGCGGCCAAGGGGCTCGGCCCGCAGACCATGCAGGAGGCGTACAGCCAGGTCGTGACGTGGGCACAGTCCGGCGAGCTGACGTTCGACGTGGTGAAGGTCCCGCTGAGCGACATCGAGACCGCCTGGCAACGCACCGATCTCCGGGGCAGCCGGCTGGTCGTGATGCCGTGACGGGCCGCCAGCGCCATCGCTCTTGACCATCGGGCCCCGGTCCGTCTGCGATACTGCCGGCGTGCCGGAGGCCGACAGGAGTACATGGTTCCGGTGGCCGCAGAGCTACCGGGAACGGTTGCCCCGGCCCGAACTGGCGCCGTACGTGAGTTGTGTGTGGGTCCAGGAGGTGGCGCCGGACTCCCCACCGTTCGCGTTCCAGTCCGTGCCGAACGGCTGCGTCGAGGTCGTCTGCGTACTGGGGGGGCTGCCCCACGTCGTCGGTATCCAGTCCGGATTGACGCGGGAGCTGCTGGCGCCCGGCACGGTGATGGTCGGTGTCCGGTTCCGGCCCGGCGCCGCGGCCCCGGTCCTGCGGACGTCGGCGGGCGAGCTGGTCGACCTCACCGTTGCGTGCGACGACCTGTGGCGCGGCTCGGCCCTGCCGGTGGGCGAACTGCTCGCGGCCGCTGGGTCGCCGCAGGAGGCGGCCAGCCTGCTGGAGGCCGAGGTGCTCCGCCGGGTCCGCGCCGCCACCGAGCTGGATCCGGTGGTGCGCTCGGCGGTCGGGATGCTGGTGCTCGACCCGGCCAACGCCGTGCGCACCCTCACCACCGAGCTGCACATCTCCGACAGTCAGTTGCGCCGCCGTTTCATGACCGCGGTGGGTTGCCCGCCCAAGGTGCTGCACCGCACCCTGCGGTTCTGGGGATTCCTCGCGCTCGCCCAGTCGGGGCCGCGGCGCCGCCGGTCACTGGCCGCGCTGGCCGGCAGCGCCGGGTACGCCGACCAGGCCCATCTGGCCCGCGAGTCGGTCGCCATCACCGGTGTGGCCCCGAGCGAACTGCTGGCGGGCATCGAGCGCAACTGCGGCGAGAACCACATCCACGCCCCTACCTACCAGCCGCTGCTGCGGGCGCGGGCCCTCAACGGTTACGCGGACCTCAGCACCTTGTAGCGCAGGTGCGTCACATCGCGGTCCGCCAACCGTCGGACGAGGTCCAGTTCGATGTGTCCGTCCTCGGCGCCGCCGAACAGCCGGCGGCCGGCGCCCAGGAGAACCGGAACGAGGTGGATCTCCAACTCGTCGAGTTCGCCGGCCCGGAGCAGAGCCTGTGCCGCGCCCGCACCGTGCACCAGCACAGCACGGTCACCGGCCGCGGCGCGGGCCTCCGCGGCGCAGGCGGCGACGTCGGAGAAGAACTTCGTGTTGCTCGACAGCGCCTCGCCGTCGTCGCCGTGATGGGTGAGGATCAGGATCGGGACGCCGTCGTGGTGGTCACCGTGCCAGCGGTCGGCGAGCTCGAACGTACGCCGTCCCGCGATCACCGCCCCGGTCGCCAGGGCCTCGCGGTAGATGCGTCCACTGGGTCCGGTGGACATGCGGTCGTCGAGCCAGTTGAACAGCCGGCCGCCGTTGTGGCCGAGGCCCTGGCCCTTGCGGTCGTCCGGCCCGGTGATGAAGCCGTCGAGGGACATGGACATGTAGAGCCGGATCGGACCGGTCATCCCCGGTTCACCTCGAAACGCAGGTGGAGCGTCTTCGGCGCCTGCAACGTTCGAACCAGGTCCAGTTCGACGTGTTCGGGTGGCAGATTCTCGAACAGGAGCCGGCCCTGCCCGAGGAGGACCGGCATGAGCTGAATCTCGATCACGTCGAGCAGCCCGGCCTTCAGGCACTCCTGTGCCGTGTAGGCGCCGTGCATCATGACGTCCCGACCGCCCGCCGCCGCCTTCGCCTGCTCGACGCACGCCGCGATGCCCTCGGTGACGTAATGCACGCGCGGGTACGGGTTGTCGGCCGGAGCCTTGTGGGTCGGCACGAAGATCGGCACGCCGTCGTGATGGTCGCCGCCCCAGTAGCCGGCGAAGTCGCCGGTTCGCCGCCCGGTGATGATGGCGCCGGTCGCCATCGACTCGTCGAACACGAGCCGGCTCTCGCTGCTGGCCGGCCGGAAGTCGGCGAGCGTCGGCCCGGGGCCGAGCCATTCCATCAGCCGCATGCCGCCGACGCCGGCCGGGTTGTCCTTGTCGTCACCGGGCCCGGTGATGAAACCGTCCAGGGACATTGCCATGTACAGGATGACGCGTGCCACGACTCCTCCAGGTGTTCGTCTTGATCACCGTTCGAGGCTAGGCACCCGGGTACCTCGCGGACTTGAACGAATCCGTCATCCCCCGATCCCGGGCGAGACCTGGTGCAGACTCGCTATGAGGGGCCCGGGTCTCCGCGGCGGAGCAGGCGCACGAGGCGGCGGCCGTTGGCTCTCCGGGCGGCTCTCCGCGACCAGATACTCACCGACGCGGCTACGATGAGGATCACGGCTTCGGCGATGCGGGGGGCGAGTAGGGCGAATGCGATCAGCGGTTCCAGCATCGGGGCCTCATTCACGTCTCGGAATTCACGTCTCGGAATCGGTAAATCGAGCGTTACCTGCGAAAACGTGAATATCCACTGGCCTGACTCGATGTGAAGACTCTTGACAAGACTCCGTACGGATTCCCGGCCAGACAGGTAATTGTTCGGCCGACCCCGGGCATGCGACGCTGGATGCCCGACACAACTTGACAGAACGCAGGAGATTCCGGAGCGTCGAGTGGCGATTTCGCTTCCTGGCGAGGATCGGCTTCCACCAGGCGCGGTGCGCGACCTTATCGTTGCCCTGCATCAGCTGTACGTCGCCGCCGGCCGGCCGTCGGGGCGCATCATCAGTCGGACGGCGTTCAAGACGCCGGGAGTCGAGCGCGTTTCGCACGAGACCGCCATCGGCTTTCTCCGGGGGCGTAGCGTGCCGGCGGGCTTCGGGCGTCTCAAAGCGGTGGTCGTCGTCCTCAACGACCTTTCGACGCCGCGCGGCGATCCCGAAGCCGTCATCACCCGGTTCAATGCGCTGTGGGCCGCGGCGATCGAGGCCGGCACCGCGCCGGTCGCGGAGACCACGGTTGTCAAATCGACGCCGGAGCCGGTCAAGACGCCGACGCCGGACGAGCCGGTCGTCGACCGGCTCATCGGGACCGCGCCACCCTCGAACCCGCTGTTCACCGGCCGCGAGGCCCTGCTCGAAGCGGTGCACCAGCACCACCTGGAGCACCCGGGCACGCCGCTGGTGCTGTTCGGGCCGAGCGGTGCCGGAAAGACCCAGCTCGCCCGCGAGTACGCCCGCCGGTTCGGCGACGCCTACCTGGAGTCGTGGTGGGTGGCCGGCGGCGACTACCAGGCGGCGCGGGCGTCGATGGTCGCCCTGGCCGAGCGGCTCGGGCCGGCGCGGCCCGACGACGAGCAGACGATCGACGCGGCGCTGAGCCGGCTCGACAGTTACCTGGTGATCTTCGACGGCGTCGAGGGCACCGCGATCCGCCAGCTGCTGCCCCGCATCGGTGGCCACGTCATCGTCACCACGCGGGACCCGGCCTGGGCGAACGACGGGTCGTACCACCACATCGGGGTGCCCGACTTCGACCTGACCGAGGCCGTCCGGTACCTGCGCGACCGCGACGCGCGGCTGACCCCCGCCGCCGCCACCGACCTCGCCCGGGCCGTGGGTCCGCTGCCGCTCGCGGTGGAACAGGCCGTCGCGGTGCGGCTGGAAGAAGATACAGAGGACGATCTGCTCGCCCGGTTCGACGGGCCCGACCCCTGGCCGGCCACGACGCCGATGCACTACCCGCAGACGGTGGAGGCGTTGGTCAGGTCCACGATGGACAGACTCGCCACCACCCATCCGGACGCCGCCACGGTGCTCGAACTGTTCGCCTGGTTCGGACCGGCGCCGGTGCCGGTACCGCTGCTGCGGCAGGGCCGCAGCGACGACCTGCCATCGGGCCTGGCGGCCATCCTGGGCAACCCGATCCACCTCCGCCGCACGGTCGCGACGATCGTCGCCACCGGCCTGGTTCGGCTGTTCACCGAGGGCGAGCGGATGGAGATGCAGCCGCTGGTGCGGCTGGCGTTGCGGGCCACGCTCAGCCCGCAGGCCAGCGACCGGGCGATGCGCGGCGTCCACGCGATCCTCGCCGACGCCAACCCCGGCCCGCCCGACACGCTCGCGATCCTCGAGATGCACCGGGCGATGGCGCCGCACCTGCTGCCGGCCGGGCTGGTCGGGTCCGACCTTCCCAGGGCACAGCAGGCCGTCTACGACCAGATCCGGTACCACTACCTCGACAACCGGTTCGCCCACGCCCGCGACCTGGGCGAGGCGGCCGTCGCGGCGTGGCAGCAGCCGGACCTGCTCGGGCCCGACCACCACCTCGTCATGCTGGCGACGCGGGAACTGGCCAACGCGTTGCGGGCGCTGGGCCGCTACGAGCAGTCGAGAAACCTCGCCGAGACGACCTACACCCAGCTCCGGTCCGATCCGCGGTACGGCCCCGGCCACGTCGACACGCTGGCGATGGCCGCGAGCTACGCGGCCGACCTGCGCATCGCCGGCGCCTACCCGGAGGCGCTGAGCCGCGACGAGGACACCCACGCCCGGCTGACGCAGTTCCACGGCGCCAACGCCGAACGGACCGCCCGGTACCACCAGAACGTCGCCATCGACCTGCGGCTGCTCGGCCGGTTCGACGAGGCGGCCGCGATCGACGAGGCGGAACTGGCCGTGCACCGCACCCGGGGCGACGCCCACCGGGTGACGCTGCAGTCCGTCCACGCCCTCGCCGCGGACCTGTACGGGCTCGGCCAGTACGAGCAGGCGCTCGCGTTGCAGCGTCCGGCGCTGGACCTCGCCCGGCGCACGCTCGACGAGACCGACGGCGTGGTGCTCGCCGCCACCCGGATGGTCGCGGTGCTCCAGCGCCGGCTCGGCAACGCGCGGGCGGCCGTCGAGCTCCTGCTGCCCGCGTACGAGGCCTGCGTGACCGTGTTCGGCGCCAAGCACGAGCACCCGATGGCCACCGCCATGAGCCTCGCCAACGCGCTGCGCGAGCGCGGCCAGACCGGGCAGGCCTATCCGCAGGCGCTGGAGACCGTCCCGCTGTACCAGAAGGTGCTCGGCGCGCGGAATCCGTTGACGCTCGCGGCGGAGGTGAACTTCGCGGCCATCCTGCGCGGCCAGGGCAAGCTCCAGGCGGCGTGGCACGCCAACGACGTCGCGCTGCAGAGGCTGCGGGACGCCGTGGGCGAGCGCCACCCGTTCACGGTGGTCGCCATGATCAACCTGGCCACCGACCTGGCGCTGAACGGCGACACGGCCGGGGCGCACGCGATGTCGGAGCAGGCGTACGCCGTCGCCCTGGAGGTGTGCGGACCCCGGCACCCCGACGCGCTCGCGGCCGCGGCGAACCTCGCGCTCGACCGGGCCGCCGCCGGACAGCGCGAGGTGTCGGACCTCCGCGACCAGACGCTCGTCGGGCTGCGCTGGGCGCTGGGACCCAAGCACCCGATGGTGCGCCGGGTGGCGCAGGGCGAGCGCGTCGTCTGCGACATCGAGCCGCCGTCGACCTGACACAAACCGGATTCAGACAACGACAGACAGCAACAGACAGGCCTTGACGGCGCCAAACCCCGACAAATGACCTTGACGGATTTTGACAGCGCCCGCGCCCTTGGCAAGGTTTGACGCATTCCGGCTTGTCGTCTGACCGCCGTCGGGTGCGATCTGACTAGGCTCCCCCGTGGGGGAACTTGGCCGGAGGTCGATGATGAGTGCCGTTTCCGATCCGGAAGCCGTGTGGCGCCCGCTGATCGACGTCTCGGGAGTGTCGCTCACCGAGCTGACCAACCGCGGCGACGACGTCATCGCGCGGGCCGTTCAACAGGTGCTGCGCAGCCTGGACGATCCGAACGGCGTCATCTCCGCGTTCGAGTCGTTCGTCGAGACGTGACCTCCGTCGCGCGGGCCCGCGCCGTTCACGACCGGGCCGCGCCGTGGCCCTACCGCGAACTCGACGTTCCGGCCCGGATCGCCGCCGGCTGGCGGCCGACGCCGGTGCGCGACGTCGTCCTCAAGGTCCACCAGCGGTGCAATCTCGCCTGCGACTACTGCTACGTCTACACCTCGCCCGATCAGAGCTGGCGCCGGCGTCCGGCCGCCATGCCACCGGACGTCCGGGCGGCCGCGGTGGCGGCGCTGGCCCGGCACGTCCGCCGGCACGGCCTCACCGCGGTGCGGATCGTGCTGCACGGCGGCGAGCCGTTGCTGTACCGCGCGGAGCGGCTGGCGGCGCTGGCCGACGAGGTGCGGGCCGCGCTGCCGGCGTCGTGCGCGGTCGAGATCGGCGTGCAGACGAACGGCGTCCTGCTCGACGCCCGCGCTCTCGCGGTCCTCGCGGACAGCGGGATCGCCGTCGGCGTGAGCGTCGACGGCAGCGCGGCCGACCACGACCTGCACCGGCCCACGAAGCGCGGGCGGGGCAGTTTCGCCGCCGCCGCCCGGGCACTCGAGCTGCTGCGGTTGCCGGAGAACCGGCACAGCTACGCGGGCGTGCTGTGCGTCGCCGATCCGGGCGCCGATCCGGACGCCACCTACGACCAGCTACGGGCGCTCGCGCCACCCGCGGTGGACCTGCTGCTGCCGCACGCCAACTGGCAGTCGCCGCCGCGACACCCGGACCGGGGGCACTTCACCGGCTCGAAGACGCCCTACGGCGACTGGCTCTGCGCCGTCTTCGACCGCTGGTACACCGACGCCGACCCGATGCGGATCCGCCTCTTCGAAGACCTGCTCAGCCTGCTGCTCGGCGGCCGCAGCCGGTCGGAGCAACTGGGCCTGAGCCCGTCGGCGGTGCTGGTCGTCGAGTCCGACGGCGCGATCGAACAGGTCGACGCCCTGAAGTCCGCCTACGAGGGTGCCTGTGCCACGGGTCTGGACGTCCGGACGCACGACCTCGACGACGCGTTGCGCGACCCGGGTGTGGTGGCCCGCCAGATCGGCCTCGACGCGCTGGCGCGGGAGTGCCTGGACTGCGAACTGCACCGCATCTGCGGTGGCGGGCACTACGCGCACCGCTTCAGCCCGGGCAGCGGCTTCCGGAACCGCTCGGTCTACTGCGCCGACCTCCAGGTGCTGATCGAGGCCGCCCGGGACCGCGTGGAAGGCGAACTCCGCCGGATGAGCCGGGCGTGACCACACCGACCCTGCACCTGCCACCCCCCGTCCTCGAGCGGCTCGCCGCCGGGGGCGGTGGCGCCACCGCGGTCCAACTGTTGCAACAGATCCAGGTCAGCCGGAACCTGCTGCTGATCCGGCACCTGCTGGACCGGTGGCCGGGCGACGCGCGACGGCGGGTCGACCTCGTCACGGCGCTGGACCGCGCCCGCGCCGCCGACCCGGACCGGTTCCGGCAGGTGGTCGGCGCTCCGGCCGTCGCCGCGTGGGCCGCCATCCTCGGCCGGGCGGTGGATCGCGACCGCGCGGATCCGGCCGACTTCGAGCAGTTCGCGACGCTCGCGATGGTCGCGTGCGCCCGGTGCGGGGTGGACGCGTCGGCGGAGGTGGCCACCCGGGACGGCGCCGTCTCGCTGCCCGGCGTCGGCACCGCCACCGTCGACGGCCCGACGGCCACCGTCGCCGCCGCGGGTCACCGGCTGACCGTGCGCGGCACCGCGTCCACCATCGAAGCGTCCACTGTGGATGGTCCTGGCTGGCAGGCCGTCCGGTACCTGACTGGCTCCGAAAACGGCCCCGGCATCCGCCTCGCGCTCGACGACCTCGACCCCTACCGCCACGGCCATCACGCGCCGCCGGCCCCCCGCCTCGCGCCGGCCGAGGTGGCCGAATGGCAGCGCGTCTTCGCCGCGACGTGGACGCTGCTGACCCGCCGGATCCCGGAGCGGGCCGAGGAACTGGCGGCCGGGCTGCGGGTCCTCATTCCGCTGCACACCGACTCGCGGGCGGCCCGCAGCGCGACGATCCGGCACGTGTTCGGCGCGTTCGGCCTGACCCGGCCGACGTCGGCGCCGGACTTCGCGGTGACGCTGGTGCACGAGTTCCAGCACTCGAAGCTCAGCGCCCTGCTGGACGTCGTGCCGCTGACCGACCCCGACGACGACGGCCGCTACTTCGCGCCGTGGCGAACCGACGCCCGCCCGCTGGCCGGTCTGCTGCAAGGGGTCTACGCGTTCATCGGCGTCGCCGACACCTGGCGCGCGCTGATCCCGGACGACCCCACCGCGACGGCCCGGTTCGCCGAGGCGCGCCTGCAGGCCGACCACGGACTCGCCGCGATCGAACGGTCGGGTGTCGAACGGCCGGGCGCCGTGACCCCCACCGGCCGCGCGTTCCTCGACCACCTGCGGCAGACCGCCGACCGCCTGCTGGCCGAACCCGTGCCGGAGCCGATCGACCGCGCCGCCCGGAAGGCGCTCGACGACCTCCGCACCGCGTGGATCGCCCGCAACGGCACGCCGTCGTAGGAGGGGCTCAGGTGGGTGGCGGCTCGATGTCGCCTTCCATCCGCCGCTTCGCCAGCACCGCCTCGAACTCCGGATGGTCGACGCCGAGAGCGCGTCGCAAACCCTCCACCGACCGCTCGTAGTACGGCGTCGCCTCCTCGTCGAATCCCATCGCCGCCAGGTCGTACGACAGGTTGGCCGCCCGCATCAGCACGTACGGGTGGTCGCCGCTGCCGTACGCGTCCTGGCTCAGCTCGTACATCTGCCGTGACAGGTCCAGCGCCGCGGCCGGATCTCCCGCCAACGCCAGGTCGCTGGCGAGCGACGTACCGGCGCAGATGGTGTAGGGGTGGTTCTCGCCCAGCACGTCGACGAGCCCGCGGTGGTTGCGCCGGCCGAGGTCGTGTGCCACCTCGAACTCGCCGCGCGCCCGCCGGATGATGGCCTCGTTGACCTGCGCGACCAGCGTCAACGGATGGGGGCCGTCGGCGTCGAAGTACTCCCGGTAGATGCGGACGGCGTCCTCGATGCGGGCCAGCGCCTCGTCGAGTTCGCCCGCCTCCCGGAGCACGTTGGCGTAGCTCATCGTCGCCGCGACCGAGAACTCGTGCACGGGCCCGAACTTCAGGTGCACCCGCTGGTGGTTCTCGCGCATCACGTCGGCCGCCTCGACCAGGTGGCCGGCCTTCCGCAGCGTGATCGCGTACGTGCGCCCGGCCAGCAGCACCCGGGGATGGTCCGGCCCGACCAGTTGCTGCAGCCGGGTGCGCCACCGCGTGATCAGCCCCAGGCCGGCCTGGTAGGAGCCCATGCCGTAGTAGTCGCGGGCCATGTTCATGTACGCCGAGAGCTTGCGCTCGTCGTCGCCGCCGCCCGCGTCCTCCCAGGTGTGCGCGATCGACTCGTCGAGTTCCAGCGCGCTGGCGAACTGGCCCAGCATGCGGTGGTCGACCGCGAGGTTCGCCTCGGCCCGCAGCGTGTACGTGTTCCCGGGCCGGAAGATGCTGCGGTGCAGGTCGACGGAGCGCAGGTCGAAGTCGTAGGCGTCGCGGTAGCGGCCGGCGATCCGGAGGTCGGCGCCGATCTGGTTGCCGGTGACCAGCGTCAACGGGTTCCGCGGGCCGAGCAGTGGGCTGTTCTGGAAGCGGTCGTAGATGTCGCGGGTCTCGGCGCTGGCCTCCCGGCTGCGGCCCAGCGTGCGTAGCGCGTTGGCCACCTGCGCGCGGGCCAGCAGCGTCATCTCGCCGTCGGGCCCGAAGCGCGGATCGGACGTGTCACCCGTCCACGCCGACGCGGCCCGCACGGCCAGCTTGCGGCTGCCCTCGTAGTCGCCGGCGATCCACAGGTA
This sequence comes from Virgisporangium aurantiacum, assembly GCF_016863635.1. Taxonomy (GTDB): domain Bacteria; phylum Actinomycetota; class Actinomycetes; order Mycobacteriales; family Micromonosporaceae; genus Virgisporangium; species Virgisporangium aurantiacum. The sequence goes on from NZ_BOPG01000006.1 coordinate 40,618, forward strand.
CCGGGCGTGGTCGAGCACGACCCCCCGGGCGTCGACGTCGCCGGCATTGATCATGTCGGCCGGCTTGAGATGGGCGCCGAGTTCGCGCTGCAGGTCGTGCTCGGAGACCTCGTCGGGGTCGCCCGGGTTCGCCGTCGCCAGGAGGTCCTGCACCTGCCGCTGGATCTCCGCGCGCTCGGCCTCCGGGTACGCGTCGCGGATCACCAGCTGCACGAGCCGGTGCACCTGGACCCGCCGGCTCGGGTCGACCTTCGCCAGGCCCAGGTCGCTGAGCTTGCCGACGATCTGGTCGATCGCGATCGACTGACCGAGCTTGCGGCGCAACGGATCGGGGAGGTCGGCGTTGCGGCCCTTGCGCAGCAGGGACTGCTGGACCGGCTCACCGCCGAGGAACGCGAACAATCCGAGCAGCTGGGCCGCCGCCTTGTCGTTGTCGTCGGGCGAGGTGCGCAACCGTTCGAGCGCGAACGACACGAACGCCACCACCGTGCGCGGGTACTCGCTGGGCTTTCCCTCGTTCATCAGGTCCTCGACGTGCTCGTCGAGGAGGTCGATGTATTCGCGGATCGGCATCGCGGTGGCCAGGCACCAGGCCGCCGCCTGTTCCAGGGCGAGCGGCAGGTCGCCGAGCTTCTCCGCGAGCTCCTCCGCCTCGCCGGGTTCGATCCGCAGGTTTCCGTCGCGGGCGCGGTTGCGCAACAGGCGCACGCTCTCGTCGCGCTTGAACACGTCGACCTCGATCGGCTTGCCGACCGTCTCCCACCGCCGGTCGCGGGTGGTGATGACGACGTGGCCCCGCTGCGGCGGAAGCAGGCCGCGCAGCTCCTCGGGTGCGACCGCGTTGTCGTAGACCAGCAGCCACGCCAGGTCGGTGCGGGCAAGCTCCGCGAAGACGAGCCCGGCCGTCTTCTGCCGGTTGTCGGAGACCGGGAGGTGCAGCCGCCCGGCGAGCTCGTTGAGCGACGTGAGAACCGCCGACGTCTCCTCGGCGGCGATCCACCACACCACGTCGTACTTGTCGACGTTCTGGTAGACGTACTCGGTGACGAGCTGGGTCTTGCCGACGCCGCCCAGCCCGTGCAGCGCCTGCGGGAGCACCGCGGCCGGCTCGTCGCTGCGCAGCGCGACGGCCAGCCGATCGAGCAGTTCCTCCCGGCCGGTGAAGTTGCGGTTGCGGATCGGCACGCCGCTCCAGATGAGATCCGGCGCCTCCACAGCCGGCGCCGCACCGGGTGGCGGTTCCGCCGGCGCGGCCGCCGTCCGGACGGTCGCGAGCGTGGCCGGGTCGACCCCCAGGCCGCCGGCCACCGTCGAGATCCACCCGCGCAGCCGCTCGGCCGTGTCGTCGTCGACCCGCGCGGCGAGCCGGTTCGCGAACGACACCACCTGCGGCACGCCGTCTTCGGGCAGTGCCAGCCGTTCCATCTGCCGGATGGCGGCGGCCCGGTCGAGCCACACCGACACGGAGTCGAGTTCCCGCGCGCCGGGCAGGCCGGTGGCCGCTTCGAAAAGCAACTCGATCGGCAGGGTGGCGATCGCCGCCCGCAGGGCCTCCCGGTCGGGCGGCGACAGGTGCGCCGGCCCGACGACGTCGACGGCGTACTCGGAGAACCGCGCACTGGCCGAGCCGGGGTGACGCTGCCGGAGGATGCGGGCGAGCGTGCGCAGTCCACCCGAGGCCCGCGCGCTCGCATCGACGATGTTCACCAGATCGATGCGCACGTCGGGCGACCGGGCCGGGTCGAACGGGCGCCGCAGCGCGGTACGCACCTCCACGACCAACGCGTCGCGCGAGCCCTGATCGGCAATGCCGGGCGCACGCGCCAACGCCTCGGCCAGGCTTTCGAGACGACCACGACCGACAGGTGACTCCGACACGGGCGCTCGTCTCCCACGTAGGTGCAATCCCGAAGAGTCAGCGTATCGGATCGACCACTGAGCGAGAACGCCCGAATGTCCGGGCCTACCGCGGACGCTCGTTCTGGTGACGCTCGTAGTGGCGGGCGGCGCGGGCCCGGTTGCCGCACGAGGTCTTGCAGAACTGCTGCCGCCCGTGCCCCTGCACGAAGTACCGCACGCACCGCGGCGCCGTGCACGCCCGCAGGTTCGCCCGGTGCGGCCCGGCGAGGAAGTCGACGGTGGCACGCGCCAGCGCGGCCGGCAGTCCGTCGTGCGCCGGCACCGGCGCCGGCGTGGTCCGGGCCGTCGGCCCGGCGCCGTCCGGCCGCCACTCCAGTTCGAGGGTCACCGTGACGCTCGCAGCGGCGGCGTTCACGCGTCGCAGCGCCTCGTCGAACGGCAGGAGGCGGTGTGCGTCGGCGGGACTGGGCGGACCGGGGAGCACCGCCCGGGCGAAGAGCGCCCGAACCGCGGCGCGCAGGGCGAGCACGCGGGTGTGCGTCTCCTCGTCGGCGGTGAAATCGGCGGCCCACGACCCGAGGCGGTCGGCGCGGTCGCGCACCCACCCGGTGAGCCCGTCGGCGACGGTCAGGTCGTCGGCGACGCCGCCGTGCCCGTCGTGGCGGATGGTGCCCGCCAACTCCAGTGCCAGGTCCTCGGTCACAGGCCCGAGAATACGACTCGACTTCCTAACGGCAAAACTGTATTTTTCCGTTAGACGACCGAGGGAGATCATCATGGTGTTGCTGGCCCAGATCAGCGACCTGCACCTTGACGGCACCGCGCGCGCCAGCGACCGCGCCGCCCGCACCGTCGGGTACCTGCGCGGCCTGCGGCAACTGCCCGACGCGGTGCTCGTCACCGGAGACATCGCCGACACCGCCGCCCGATCCGAGTACACGGAGGCCGCCCGCCTGCTCGACCTGCCGGTACCGGTGCTGCCCGCGCCCGGCAACCACGACCGGCGGCCCGCCTACCGCGCGGCACTGCTCGGCGAACCACCCTCCGACGAACCCATCAACCGGGTGCACGACGTCGGCGACGTCTCCGTCCTGATGTGCGACTCGACCATTCCCGGCCGTGACGACGGCCGCCTCGACGCCGTCACGCTGTCCTGGATCGACACGACGCTGGCCGACCGGCGCGACCGCCCCGCGCTGCTCGCTTTCCACCACCCGCCGACCGTGCTGCACCACCCGCTGCCCGACGCGTCGCGTCTCGGTGGCGCGTCCGACCTGGCCGCACTGCTCGGGCGGCATCCGCAGGTGGTCGCGCTGATCACCGGGCACGCACACACCGCCGCGGCCACGGTCTTCGCCGGGCGCCCGGTGATCGTCGGACCGGCGGTGACGTGGACGCTGCGGATGCCGTGGGAGGGTTCCGAGGTCGCGGATCGCCAGCAGCCGCCCGGGATCGCGTTCCACGTCGTCACCGATCGCACGCTGGTGACGCACTTCCGCGCCGTCACCTGATGGCACCGCACCTGGTGGCCGGGTTCACTCTGGCCGTGCTGCCGCTACCGCGCAGTCGGCGCTCGTCGCGGTGTGGCTGGGCGGGTGGAGCCTCGCGATCGGCCGGATCCGCCGGTACGCACGCGTGCTGCGGCGGGTCTCCGCCGTCACGCTCGTGCTTCTGGGTCTCCGGGCCGCAACTGCCTGGGCACGATCCCGGCCAGCGCGGTGGCGGTGGCCTCGTCGGCCGGGAGGAACGCTTCGAGTCTCAGCTCCGCGATCGTCACGTCGACAGCGGTGCCGAAGTGGGTGAGCGTCGTGATGAGGCGGAGTTCGTCGGCGCCCATCCGGAGCCGCAGCGGCACGGCGAAACCGAGGTGGTTGGCGGTGGGCCGGGGCGGCACCAGGTCGACGAGTTCGGCCGCGAGCGCACGGAGTTCGGCACTCGGGTTGCGGGCGTTCTCGGCCCGGATGTTGTCGATGATGTGCCAGGCCCACTCGTCGAGGTTCACGATGCGGGGCGCCAGGCCGTCGGGGTCGAGCAACAGCCGGGGGACGCTCACCGGCGGCCGCAGAAGCCTCGGCGCGACGCCCTCGGTGACGGCGTGGAAGCCGGCGTTGGCCGACACGAGGACGCCGTGGCGGTCGACCACCACCGCGGGGTACGGGTGGTGGCCGTCCAGGATGCGTTGCAGGGCCGTGCGGACCGGTTCGAGCTGCGGATCGTCGAGCCGGCTCTCCGGGTACGCCGGCGCGAACCCGGCCGCCAGCAGCAGGGTGTTCCGCTCCCGGATCGGCACGCCCAACGACTCGGCCAGCCGAATGATCATCGAGCGACCCGGCGCCGACCGGCCGCTCTCGATGAAGCTGACGTGCCGCTGGGTGGTACCGGCGCGCACGGCCAGTTCGAGTTGGCTGACCCGGCGGCGCTGCCGCCACTCCCGGAGCTCACCGGCGAAGTCCGTCACCGCTTCTGTCTAACCGTTGACGCGGCATCCCGGCGATTCCCTCCCGGGAATTGTCGATCCGGTAGATCCCTCAGGTCGGCGACGGCTTCGCCGAATGCATGGCGTGGACCGCTCCAGCCTGCCGGCCATCAACACCCGGGTCGACGTGCTGCTCAACGGCGTGACCTATCCGTCGCGTGTTGAAGACGTCGAAGGTGACCTCCTGCTGGTCGTGGCGCCGATGGGACGCCGCGGGACGCTCGCCGCGAGCGAGGGTGACGCGCTGGAGCTCGCGTGGCTCCACGACGACGCGCGGGTCGCCGCACCGGCCCGGCTCACCGAGCGCACCCCCGACCGGCCGCGCTACTGGGGCGTGAAGATCGTCGGTGACGTGCAGCGGAACACCCGGCGCGGGTTCGTGCGCGGCGGCGGCGGCGAGCGGATCTGCCTCCAGCGCACCGACGAGCCCGGGCCGCCGGTGAACGGCTACGTAATGGACATCGGCGAGGTGAGTGTCCGGGTCCGATTGCTGGAGTGCGACTACCGTCGCAGCCAGCAGGTCATGATGACGATCACGCTCAGCGAGCACGTTGTGTGCATGCCCGGACAGGTGCTCGACGTGCGGTATGTGTTTGAAACGGAACATTTCGACGTGATCGTCACGTACGAACCCACCGAGGCCGACCGCCGGACGATCCGCAGCTACATCTACCGCCGCATGGTGGAGCAGCGTCGCCGGCTGCGGTGAATCATGGCGCGGCGCTAACGTGAGGCATGCGCGAACTCGACACCGGCACCGCCGACTTCACCGCCCGTATCGACGACCGGATCGCGATCCTCACGATGTCCAGGCCGGAGCGCCGGAACGCGCTCAGCGTCGAGATGCTCACCGCGATGAGCCGGGTGATCCCGGCCGCCGCGGCCGACCCCGGCGTGCGGTGCGTGGTGCTCACCGGTGCCGGTGGGGCGTTCTGCGCCGGCGGCGACGTGAAGGCGTTCGCGTCCGGTGCGGGGCTCGAGGGGACGTTCGACGACCGCGTCCGCGAGCAGCAGTACATGCACCGGCACGTCGCGTTGGCGCTGTACGAGATGGCCAAGCCGACCGTGGCCGTGCTGCCCGGGCCGGCGGCCGGTGCCGGGTTGTCGTTCGCGCTGGCCTGCGATCTGCGGTACGCCGTCGACACGGCGGTGCTCACCACGGCGTTCGCGCGGGTCGGCCTGTCCGGCGACTTCGGCGGGTCGTGGCTGCTCACCCAGATCGTCGGCACCGCCCGGGCCCGCGAGCTGTTCTACCTCTCCCCCCGCGTCGAGGCGGCGCAGGCGTTGGAGTTGGGCCTGCTGACCGGCGTCTTCCCCGCGTCCGAGCTCGAACCGGCCGCGATGAAGATCGCGGCCGAACTGGCCGGCGGGCCGAGCGCCGCGTTCGGATACATGAAGGCCAATCTCAACCGCGCGCTCACCCACAGCCTGCCCGACTACCTCGACATCGAGGCGATCGGCCAGATCCGCTGCCGCGACACGGCCGACCACCACGAGGCCGCGGCGGCGTTCGCCGAGAAGCGCCTGCCGAAGTTCAGCTGACCCGCACCGGTTGCAACCCGGCGAGGACGGCGTCGAACGCGAGCGTCCACCGGCGGTCCTTCGACTCCTCGGTGCTGCCCAGCCAGCCGGCCGTCTCCTGGGCCAGCAGGCCCTGCGCGAACGCGAGCAGAATGTGGGCGATGTCGATCGGGTCGCCGGCGATCACGCCCGCGTCGACGCACCGGCGCACGCTGCGGACAAACTGCGAGTTCAGCGACGCCTGCGCGGCGGCGTCGCGCTCGTCGGGGTCGAAGTCGGCGAAGGGTCGCCCGAACATCACGTGGGCGAGCACCGGGTTGGCCCGCACGAACGCCCGGAACCCGTCGATGAGGCGGCCCAGGTCGGCCCGCGGGTCGTCGGTCTCGGCGAGGCCGCTGAGCTGCGCGTGCAGCCGCCGGAACCCCTCGAACAGGATCTCGCGGACCAGGCCGGCCTTGTCACCGAACAACTCGTAGACGGCGGGAATCGAGGTGGACGCGCCGTGCGCCACCTTGCGCGTGGTGAAGCCCGCAAAGCCCTCGTCAGCAAGCATGGCGACGGCGGCGTGCAGCACCCGGTCGCGCAACTCGGGTGTCCGTTGTTTCTCCCGGGGCATGGTTGCCGATCGTAATCCAGTCCTCAGGTGATCGAGTGCGGTTGCTGCCCGATGAACCGCTGACACCGGTAGGTGCAGGCCGCCGGACACCGGCCAACCCGCCGTCCACTCCCACTACGCCCACCCCACGAGTTGATCTTGCAGTTGTGCACGGCCCAGAACGGGGCAAAGCACCGCGAATGGGCGAGCACAACTGCAAGATCGACGGGTTACTTGGTGCGGGTGACGGTGGTGGCGGTTACTGTGCCGTCGGTGGTCTGGCCCTGGACCGACACGGTGGCGCCGGCCGTGAGGTCGGAGAGTTTGCCGGGGGCGAGCACCGTGGTCTGGTCGCTGGTCTTGACGGTGATTGTCTGGCCGTCGGGGGTTTCGATGTACACCGTGTTGCCGTCGACGAGTTTTACCGTGCCGGTGATCGCTCCAGCCCGGCCGCCGCCCTGCTGGCCGGTGCCTCCGCCCGGGGCGCCGCTGGCGCGGGCGGCGCCGCCGCCGGGGAACTGACCGGCGCCGGGATACTGGCCGCCGGCGGCGTTGGCTCCGGCGGGCGAGCCGGTCGACGCCGCTGCGGGCGTCCCGTATTGCTTTTGTACCTGCGCGCCGCCGACGAAGCCGGCGACCGCGATCACCAGCGCGAGCAGCGCGTAGGTCGCGCGGTTCGCCAGGCGGCGGGGGGCGGCGGCGGCCAGGCGCTCGTCGAGGTCGTCGTCGATGGGTTCGTCGAACGGTTCGGCGCCCGGCTCCGCGGACAACGCGGCGACCGGCTCCGCGAACGCGATCGTGTCGTCGGCTTTCGGGTCACTCATATCGCAATGCCTCGATCGGTCGAAGGGACGCCGCCCGGCTGGCCGGGTAGCTGCCGAAGAACAGCCCGATGGCGACGGACACACCCAGCGCCAGCGCCACCGAACTCGGAACGATCACCGGTTTGATGCTGACGATCGTGAACTGCGCGCCGATCACCGCGACCAGCACGCCCAGCAGCCCGCCGATGAGGCTGAGAACCGTTGCCTCCACGAGGAACTGGGTCAGCACCGTGCGCTTCGGCGCGCCCAACGCCTTGCGGATACCGATTTCCCGCGTCCGTTCGGTGACCGTCACCATCATGATGTTCGTGATTCCGATGCCACCGACCAGCAGGCTGATGCCGGCCACGGCACCGAGCAGCATCGTGAACGTGTTCGCGGTGTCGGTGCGGGTCGACAGCAACTGGGCCTGGTTCAGGATGCGGTAGGCCGTCGACGACGTTCCGGTCACCTTCAACTGCTGGTTGAGGATCGTGGTGATCTCGGCCTGCGCCGCGTTGACGTCGTCGGGGCCGGTGGCCTGCACCAGCAACTGGTTGATCGTGCCGTAGCCGGTCAGCGACTCCTGCACCGCGTTCACCGGCGCGATCGCGATGTCGTTCGGGTCGTTGAAGCCGGACCCGCCCTTCTCGGCGAGCACGCCGATCACCGTGAACAGCTTGCCGCTCACCGTGATCTGCTTGCCCAGCGGGTCGACCCGCCCGAACAGCTCCGTGGCGACGGTGGTCCCGATGAGCACCACCTTGCGGGTGTCACCGGCAGCGAACACCGCGCCGCGCGCCACCGTGTAGTTCGACGCCGACACGTACGTCGGGTACGTGCCGATGAACTGGGGCACGGTGTGGTCGGTGCCGTCGTAGGTGGCGCTCTGCGAGCCGGTCACCACCGGGGAGACGGTCTTCACGTGTGGCGCCAGCGTCCTGTCCTGGAGGGCGGGCACCAGGTCCATCGTCAGGGCGGTGCTCGTGGTGGACGCGCCGCCGCCGCGCAGGCCGCCGCCGGCGCCGCCGGTGACCGTGAGCGTGTTCGTGCCCAACCGCTCGATCGAGTCCTGGATCTGTTTCGCCGAGCCGTTTCCGACCGCCACCAGCAAGATGACCGCCGCCACGCCGATGAGGATGCCGAGCACGGTCAGCCCGGAGCGCAGCTTGTTCGCGGTGATGCCGCGCAATGCGAAGCGGACCGTTTCGACGAGCGTCACCGGGTCCTCACGTCCTCGACGATCTGGCCGTCGACCAACCGGATCAGCCGGCGGGCGTGCTGGGCGACGTCGATCTCATGGGTGATCAGCACGATGGTGCGGCCCGACCGGTTGAGCCGGTCGAGCACGCCGAGAACGTCCGAGGTGGACTGCGTGTCGAGGTTGCCGGTGGGCTCGTCGGCCAGCACCAGCGCCGGCGCCGTCACCAGCGCCCGGGCCACCGCGACCCGTTGCTGCTGGCCGCCGGAGAGCTGGTTCGGCTCGTGGCCGCCCCGGTCGTCGAGGCCCACCATCGCCAGCGCCGCCCGGGCCCGCCGGCGCCGTTCGGCCGGGCGAACACCGGCGTAGGCGAGCGGAAGCTCCACATTGGACAGTGCGGTCATCCGCGGTATCAGGTTGAACGACTGGAACACGAACCCGATCCGCCGGTTGCGGACCAGGGCCAGCTGACGGTCGCTGAGCCGGCTCACGTCGACGCCGTCGAGCCGGTACGTGCCGGACGACGGGACGTCGAGGCAGCCGAGGATGTTCATCAGCGTCGACTTGCCGGATCCCGACGAACCCATGATGGCGACGTAGTCGCCGCGGCCGACGGTCAACGAGACGCCGCGCAGCGCGTGCACCGCCGTCTCGCCGGCGCCGTACGTCTTCCGGACGTCGCCGACGTCGAGCACCGCCCGGTGCGTCACCGGCTTGTCGAGCACGATCATCAGTTGCCGCCCCGTCCGCCGCCGCCGCCGGCCGGACCGGCCCCGCCGCCGGCCGGAAGGCCGCCGCCGCCACCGAAGAGGCCGTTCTGCTGGTTCGTGGTGGTGCTGCCCGACTGCATCGTCACCACGACCTGATCACCGACGGCGAGCCCGGACTTCACCTCGGCGAACTGGTTGCCCTCCACGCCGATCTCCACCGTGCGGGTCTCGACGGCACCGTTGACCATCACGTCGACCGTGCGCTGGGTTCCGGTTCCGCGCAGGGCGAGCGTCGACACCCGGATCGCGTTCGACGCCGACGCGACCGTCACCTGCACGCTGGTGCTCTGGCCCAGCCGCACCCCCGCCGGCGGCGTGGCGATCGACACCACCACCGCGTACGAGTTGACGTTGTTCTGCGTCGTGGCGGTCGGCGCGACGGTCGCCACGGTGCCGGTGGCCCGGGTGCCGCTCAGCGCGCTCCACGTGATCGTGGCCGCCTGGCCGACCTTCAGCCGGGTGGCGTCGGCCTCGGCGAAGTTCGCCGACACCTGCAGGCTGTTGAGGTCGGCCAACGTGATGAAGCCGGAACTGGTGGTACTACCGGTGGCGCCGGTGCCGGATCCGGAACCCGAGCCGGAACCGGAAGAAGAGCCTCCGGAAGAAGAGCCGATCGCGCCGTTGACCGCGGTCACCGTCCCCGCGATCGGTGCCGTCAGCACGGTCCCGTCGACCGCCGCCTGCGCGCTCACCACCGCCGCGTCGGCGCTGCTCACCGACGCCGACGCCGACGCCAGCGAGGCAGCGTCGCCACCGGCGTTCTTGACCCGCGTGTAGTTCGCGCCGGCCGCCGTGCGGTTGGCCCGGGCGGTGTCGAGCTGCGCCTGCACGAGCGTCGTGTCGACCTTCGCCAGCACCTGGCCCTTCGTCACGACGTCGCCGACCTTCACCGCGATCTCGGTGACCGTGCCGCTGGTGACGAAGTTGGCCGTTGCGGTCGACGCGCTCTGCACGTTCCCGCTCGCCGACACCGACGCGGTCACGTCGCCCTGCGTCACCGGAATCACCCGCTGCTGCGCACTCCCGGTGCCGGCCTCGGCCGTCGCCGGCCCCCGCACGGTCTGCACGGCCCAGAGGGCCCCACCCACCGCCACCAGGGCCAGCACCACGTTGACGAGCACGGTCGGCCGCCGCAGGCTATCCAGCCACACACGCATGGTGAGGATCGTCGCGGCCGGGCCTCGAAACAACCCCGGCGCTTCCTCGGAGAAACCTCGGAATACGCGGGTTACTGCCCGTCCGGGGGTTCCGGGGGTTCCGCGGGCAATTGGACGCGGAACCGCGCGCCCTTTCCCGGCGACGTCCACAGCTCGATCCGCCCGTGGTGCGCCTGCACGATCGCGGCCACGATCGCCAGCCCCAACCCGGCACCGCCGTGCCGCCGCGACCGGCTGGCATCGGCCCGGTACAGCCGCTCGAACACGCGCGCCGCGTCCGCCTCGGCCATCCCCGGGCCGGCGTCGCACACCTCGACCGCGGCGATGGGGCTGTTGAAGGGCAACGCGTCGCCGATCACGGTGGTCGGTGGTCGCCCCTTCTCCAGCGCGGGGGGACGCCCGACGCGCACCACCACCCGCACGTCGTCCGACGTGTGCTGGAGCGCGTTGCTCAGCAGGTTCGCCACCACCTGGCGGATGCGTGCCTCGTCACCCGGCACCGTCACCGGCTCGAACGTGTCCTGCCCGTCGTCGAGCGCGGCCAGCCGCACGAACCGCTCGGGCACCCGCACGTGCGCGTCCCGCACCGCCTCCGCCGCGACGGCGAGCAGGTCGACGCGGCCGTCGGCCAGCGGCCGCTCCTCGTCGAGGCGGGCCAGCGTGAAGAGGTCGTTGACGAGCAGCCGCATCCGGCCGACCTCGTTCTCGATGGTCTCCATCGCCTCGTCCAGGGCCGGACCCGGTGGCGCGCCGCCGCGCCGGTACAACTCGGCGAAGCCCTGGATCGACGTGAGCGGCGTCCGCAACTCGTGTGCCGCGTCGGCGAGGAACTGGCGCAGCCGCCGTTCGGAGTCGGCCCGGGCGCCGGCGGCCTCCTCGATACGATGCAGCATCGCGTTGAGCGCCAACCCCAACCGGCCCGACTCGGTGTGCGGATCGGCGTCGGCGACGCGTTGGGACAGGTCGCCACCGGCGATGCGGGCCGCCGTCTCTTCCATGCGCGTCAAGGGGCGCAGCCCGACGCGGACCACGGTGGCCGACGCGACCGCGAGGAACAGCAGGGCCAGCATCGCCACGACGATGTTGATGATGACCAGCGTGTCCTGCGTCTTCTCCAGCTCGGACAGCGACACCGCGTTGACCGCGAACCCGCGCCCGTTGGGGATCCGGTCGACGCGGACCCGCCACGTGCCGGTGGAACTCTCCAGGTAGTACGGCTTGCCGCTGTCGGCCCGGCGCTCCAGTTCGGCGAGCCCGCCCGGGTCGGGGTCGGGCGTCTCGCCGGTGGGGCTCTGCAGGACGCCCGCCTCGTCGTACCGGTACACCCGGAAGTCGGGCACGAAGACCGGCGGCTTGCTGGACTCCTCGTACCGCGACGGCCCCGGGCCCGGGCCCCGGGACGGCCGTTCGAGCAGCTCGTCGATCCGCTGCACCGAGTACGACCGCAGCAGCAGCACACCACCCACGTCGACCGCGATCAGCGCGACGGCCGCCAGCAGCGCCACCGACACGGCGATCCGCGAGCGGACCGTCCACTGGCGCCACGGCCGGACCCTCATCCGGCTTCGCGGGGCGCCCGCAGCGCGTACCCGACCCCGCGGATCGTGTGGATCAGCGGCGGTTCCACGGTGTCAATCTTGCGACGCAGGTAGTACACGTACGACTCGACGATGCGACCGTCGCCGCCGAAGTCGTAGTTCCACACGCGGTCGAGGATCTGCGCCTTGCTGACCACCTTGCCCGCGTTGGTGAGCAGGTACCGGAGCAGGTTGAACTCGGTGGGCGACAGGTCGATCCGGCGGCCGCCGCGGCGCACCTCGTGCGCGTCCTCGTCCATCTCCAGGTCGGCGTAGCGCAGCACCGCGCTGTCGGCCGGCTGGGTCTCGCCCCGGCTGCGCCGCAGGATCGCGCGGATGCGCAGCACCACCTCTTCGAGGCTGAACGGCTTGGCCACGTAGTCGTCGGCGCCCACGGTGAGGCCGGAGATGCGGTCCTCCACCGAGTCGCGCGCGGTCAGGAACAACACCGGCACCGGCTGCCCCGACGCGCGCAGCCCCTGCGCGACCGCGAACCCGTCGAGGTCGGGCATCATCACGTCGAGCACCACGAGGTCGGGCGCGAACTCGGCCGCCGCCGACAGCGCCTCCTGCCCACCACTGGCCACCCGCACCTCGAAGCCGGTCAGCCGCAACGTCGCCGACAACAGCGCCCGGATGCTCGCCTCGTCGTCGACGACGAGCACCCGTGCCGGATTGTCGCTCACCTGCATACTCTCCATGGAATCACCCGCCGCTGACCAGAACCTCGTCACCCTCGTTGAGACCGGAACGGATCTCGGTCGAGACGTCGCCACGCAGGCCCACCTCGACCGTCCGCTTCTCGGTCCGCCCGTTGACCTTCACGGTCACCGTGCCGTCCACAACCGCGATCGACGGCACGTACAGCACGCCGTCGGCCGATTCCGTGGTGACCACGACGTTGGCGCTCTGCCCGTAGAGCAACGCGTCCGGAGCCTGGTCAAAGGTGATCACCGCCGCGTACCGCACCAGCCGGTTCGACACCGTGCCGGCCGGGTCGATCTGGGTGACCTTGCCGGCCAACTCTGCATCGTCGCGGTCGGGCAGGGTGATCGTCGCGGTCTGGCCGGCCGCGAGGGCGGCCACCTCCGCCTCGGTGAACTGCGCCTTGACGGCCACGTCGGCCGTCCCCGCGAGCGTCACCACCCCCGACTGGGCCTGGCTGCCGACGGCGCCGCTGATCGACAGCACCCGCCCGGCGACCGGCGCCGTGATGACGGTTCCGGCGAGCTTCGCCTGGGCCTGGCGGAGCGCGAGTTTCGCGTTGTTCAGGCGTTGCTGGGCCGACATGAGGGCGTCGGTGCCCTGGGTGCGCTGGGTGGTGCTCGTGCCACCGGTCGTTCCGCCAGCTCCGCCGGCACGGCTGGCGGAGGCGCTCGGGGTAGCTGCCTTCGTCGCGGCGGCCGCTTCGGTCTCGGCGTTGTCGACGTCGTCCTCGGCCGAGTCGACGCTCTCCTGCGCGGAGTCCACCGCGCTCTGCGCCGAGGCGGGGTCGATCTTCGCCAGCACCGCGCCGGCCTGCACCGTGTCACCCACCCGCACGTTGACCTCGGTGAGCGTCCCGGACGTCGCGAAACCCAGGCTGCGGGACTGCAGGGCGGCAACCGTGCCGGCCGCCGAGACCGTGCTGGTCACGGTCCCCCGTTGCACTTTCGCGGTTCCGGTGCCGGCGGTTGCGCGTCCGTCCGGTCGGGTCAGCGCGAAGACCGCGACCGACGCGACCACAACGACCACCGCGCCGCCGACCCACCACAGCCTCCTCCGCATGAGGGCAGAGTCTCGCGGCCCAGCCTCCTTATTCGCTCGGGCCAACCTGGGAGCCACCTCAAAGCGTGCGCTTTGAGGGAACTACGAGGTCCGTCCGACTTGGCGTCGAGGTCGCGCCGCTTGCATGAGCGGGTGCGATTGTCGATGCGCGTCATGGTCGGGTTCGTCGGTCTTGCCACTGCGGCCGCCCTCGCGGCCTGCGGCGGGGGTGACGACGGCCCGGACGGCGCCACCCCCGCGGCCACCGACTACGCCTCGTGCCTGCGGGCCAACGGGGTGACCCTCCCGTCCGGACGCGCGGGTGGCTTCCCGAGCGGCCGTCCGTCCGGCCAGAACGGCGGATCGGACGGCGCGCCCCCGTCGGGCCGGCCGAGTGGCGGCCCATCCGGCCGGCCCGGCGGCGGGTTCGGTGGCCCCGGCGGCGGCGGTTTCGGCACCCAGGCGCCGAACGGCGTGGACCAGGCCACGTGGGAGAAGGCCCAGAAGGCGTGCGAGGGCCTTAGGGGCAGCGGCGCCCCGGGCAGCGGTGTCCCCGGCGGCGGCAACCGCGGCGGTGACAACGGCGCGCAGGCGGCGTACCGCAACTGCCTGACCGAGCACGGCGTCACGGTGACGGGCGGCGTCAACAACCTGGACACGTCCGATCCCAAGGTCGCCGCGGCGGTGGCCACGTGCGCCCCGCTCCGCCCGTCGGGCGGGCCGTCGGCCACCCCGACGCCCTCGTCGTAGGAGGATGGCATGCTCGGGGCATGACGCGGTACGTGATCGGCCCCGATGTGGCGTTGCGGCTCGCCGCCGACAACGCCGAGATTCCCGCCGAGCACAAGCTGGTGGCGCCCACGCTGTTGAAGTCGCACGTGCTGGCGCTGCTCTACCGGGCCGTGCGACGCGGGGAGTTGACCCGCAAAGACGCCGACCGCCGGCTGAACTACCTGCGCGCACTCAAGATCAGGCTGCTCGGCGACCGGGTCTCGCTGAGCACCGCGTGGCGGATCGCCGACAAGCTCGGGTGGGACGACACCTACGACGCCGAGTACATCGCGGTCACCGAGCTTCAGGCCGACGCGCTGGTCACGCTCGACGAGCGGCTGGCCGCCGCCGCGAAGGGGTTCGTGACGGTCGCGTCCGTCGAGGAACTGCTCGGCTAGACGCTGTTGCGGCCGAAGCTGCGGCCCAGCCGCCGCACGTTCTCCTCCAGCGCGGGCACGCTGCGGGCGGCGTCGCCGCGCATCAGGCGGAAGCCCATCGGGCCGGTCATCAGGCCGCGGGCGCGCCGGAGCCAGCGGACCGAACCGGGCACGTAGATCTCGCGGCTGCGGTGTTCGAGGCCGTGCAGGAACGCCTCCGCGCAGTCCTCGACCGGTACCACCGTGCCCAGCGGGCCGCGCATCCGCTTGAGGTTGGTCTCGAACGATGCCAGGTCTTCCCGGGTGTCGCGGACCAGGTCGGTGTCGATCCAGGTCATGTACGCGACGCCCACCGCGACGCCCTTGTGCGCCACCTCGAGCCGCAGCGTGTCGCCGAACCGTTCGAGCCCGGCCTTCGACGCGCCGTACGCGGCCATCCCGGGCATCGACGCGAACGCCGCCGCCGACGCCACCAGCAGGCAGTAGCCGCGGGTCTCCACCAGGTGCGGCAGCGCGGCGCCGACCGTACGAACGGCGCCGACCAGGTTCACCTCGATGGTGCGGGCGACGTCGTCGGGCGGGTTGGTCGCGACCGTGCCGCGGTTCGCCACCCCGGCGTTGGCCACCACCGCGTCGATGCGTCCGAACCGGTCGACGGTGCCGGCGACCGCGGCGTCGACCGCGGCCTGATCGGTGACGTCGCACTCGAACCAGGCGTGCCGGTCGGCGCCGAGCTCGTCCACCAGGGTCTTCAACAGGTCCGGTTCCAGGCCGACCAGCGACAACCGCGCACCGGTCGCCGCCACCCGGCGGGCCAACGCCGCACCGATCCCGCGCGCCGCACCGGTGATCAGCACCGTTCGGTTCTTGAGAGGACTCATATCAGCGCCTCGTACTCGCTCGGACGGAACCGGGACAGGCGCCGGCGGAACGCCAGCGTGGTGCCGGGCCACAACGTGGAGTTGCGGCCGGTCGGGTCGAGGTACCAGCTCTGGCAGCCGCCGGCCGTCCAGACGCTGCCGGCCATCTTGCGGTCGACCTCGTCGAGCCAGGCCCGCTGTGCCGACGGCAGCGGCTCGATCGCCGACGCTCCCGTGCGCCGCATGTGCGCGAGCGCCCGCGACAGGTACCCGAGCTGCGCCTCGATCATGATGACGACGGAGTTGTGGCCGAGCCCGGTGTTCGGGCCCAGGATGAGGAACAGGTTGGGGAACCCGCTGACCGTGGTGCCCAGGTGGGCCTGTGGACTGCCCTGCCACACCTCGGCCAGGCTGCGCCCGTCGCGTCCCACCAGCTTTTCGGCGATCGGCATGTCGGTGACGCGGAAGCCCGTCCCCAGAATGATCGTGTCGACGGCACGGACCGTGCCGTCGGCCGCGACCACCGAATCCGGCCGGATCTCCTGGATTCCTTGCGTCACAACGGAAACGGCCGGGTTGGTCAACGACCGCAGGTAGTCGTCGCTGACGATGATGCGCTTGCAGCCCACCGCGTAGTCGGGGGTGAGCTTGGCCCGCAACTCCGGATCGCGCACCTGGCTGCGGAGGAAGCGCAGCGCCACCTTCTCGGCGAGGCGGCCGCGCTTCGCGGCGCGGAAGTTGTAGAAGAACGCCTCGCGCATCGCGTAGATGCCGGTGCGGGCGGCCCGTTGGAGGCCGGGCACCGAACCGTACAGGCGGCGGGCCCGCTCGCCGAGCGCGCGGTCACCGCGCGGCAGGATCCACGGCGGCGTCCGCTGGTACAGGTCGAGGCTCTCGACGCGCTTCACGATCTCGGGGACGAACTGCGCCGCCGACGCGCCGGTGCCGATCACGGCGACCCGCCGGCCGGTGAGGTCGTGGTCGTGCCGCCAGCGGGCGGAGTGGAATGCGGTGCCGGCGAAAGACTCCAGGCCGGGCAGCTTCGGTATCGCCGGCTCGCACAGCGGACCGGTGGCCGACACGAGCACGTCGGCGTGGAGCGGGCCGGTGCTCGTGGCGATGTCCCACCGTCTGGTGCTTTCGTTCCAGGCGGCGGCGGTGACGTCGACGCCGTACCGGATCCGGTCTGCGACGCCTTCGGCCTCGGCGACCCGGCGCAGGTACGCCCAGATCTCGGCCTGCGGCGAGTAGCTGCGCGACCAGTTCGGGTTGAGCGCGAACGAGTACGAGTACAGATGCGAGGGGACGTCGCACGCGCAGCCCGGGTACGAGTTGTCGCGCCAGGTTCCGCCCAGGTCGTCGGCGCGTTCGAGCACCGCGACATCGGTGACACCATCTCTCTTGAGCCGGATGGCGGCGCCCAGTCCGCCGAATCCGGCACCGATAATCGCGACGCGCAGATGCTCGGCCACCAGATGACGGTACCATCGGGTACCACCACTTCGGGAGGGGCGGAAATGACGCAGGTGATCCAGCCGCCGCGGCTACGGCTCGTCGGCGCGCTGGCCTCGGCGGCGGCCGAGAAGGGATACGCCGCGACGACGATCGCCGACATCGTCCGCCACGCCCGCGTGTCGAAGCGGACGTTCTACGAGCACTTCGCCGACAAGGAGGCCTGCCTCCTCGCCGGCTACGAGCACATCTCCGGTCGGCTGATGGACGTGCTGCGGGAAGTTTCGGTCCCGTCCGACCGGCCATGGCAGGAACAGGTCCGGCACGTCACGGCGGCGTACCTGGGCGCGCTGGAGGAGCTGCCGGCGGTCAACCGGTCGTTGCTGATCGAGGTGCAGGCGGCGGGCGCCGAGGCGTACCGGTTGCGGGCCGGCACCCAGCAGCGCTTCGCCAGCCTGCTGTGCGAACTGGTCGCCGCGAGCGGACGGTCGCTCTCGCCGGTGCTGGCGCTCGCGATCGTCGGCGGCATCAACGAATTGACGCTGCACGCGGCCGAGGCCCGGCCGTTCACCGAACTGCTCGACCCGGTGACCGACCTGGTGGTGGCCGTGGTGTCGATCAGTCCGCCAGCTTGAACGCGAGTTCGACCTCCCACTTGTTCATGTCGGGCTCGACGGCCGGGTCGGTGCGGTAGAACTCCAGCCGCGCCGCCCAGTGGTCGCCGTCCTGGTCGAACGATTCGCCGTGTTCCTCGGCCCAGTCGAGAAGCCGTTGGGTGACGGCGACGAGCTCCTGCGGATGGCCGACGTGCGTGGTGACGACGTAGCGGCCGGCGGGGAGCACGCCGGCCGTCACGTCTTCGTCGGAGGCCGGGATCGCCGAGTTGGGCGGTACCGGAACACCCGCTTCGACCTCCAGCTGCCCGTCCATGTCGACGACGTGGTAGCGGAAGAACGGCGCGTCGACCCACTCCACGCCGCGCTCCGCGAGCCAGCCGAAGATGTCCGGAAACCGGTCGGCGATCTCGTGGAACGTGGTCATGGTGATGTGCCGGGTGATTCCTCGGTACGGCTGCGCAGCCCGTTCGACGATCCTCATGTTTCGGAGCCTAGGGGTAACCGGTCAGGTAGACGATCTGCGTGGTGGAGTTCGCGGGTCCGCCGACGTTGTTGATGACGCGGTTGATGGTCCCCACCCCGCCCAGCGACACGATCACCATGTTGGTGAACCGCACCCCGGCCCGGTTGGGCACCTCGAACGCCCGCTCACCCACCACGCTCGGGTCACCGAAGAACACGCAGTAACTGCCCAACCCGTAGGCCTCGTGCGTGGTCACCGAATCGGCGACCTTGTAGGCGGCGTAGCCACGCGTCGACCCGTTCATCCAGGCGCCCTGGTTGGGCGGGTCGTACGGCATCTCGTTCTGGTAGAAGTACGTCCGGCCGCCGTTGCCGTTCCAGACCGTCTGGTACTTCTGGTAGTGCTCGACGAAGAGGCCGTACATGGTGACGTTGTCGCCGTTGACGGTCAGGCCGGTGTCAGCGGTGTTCACGGTCCACCCGACGCCGTCGCCGTGGTCGGCCCGCCACAACCACATGTGGTCGCCGATCACGTAGTCGCTGTTGACCGTCAGCGTGTTCGTGGCCTTCGCGACGCCCGCCCCACCGATGCGGAAGAAGACGTCGTGCAGCGAGATCGGGTTGGCCGCGTTGTTCGCGCTCGACCCGGCCGGGCCGACCTCCATGAGCACCGGCGAGTTCACCGGCCCGGCGTCGAACATGATGCCGGCCACCTTCACGCCGGCCACGTCGGCGACGGTCATCGCGACGATCCCGTTCTCCGGAAGGAAGGTCGCGAGGCCCAGGCCGAGCACCACGGTGTCCGGACGCGTGACCCGGATCGTCTCGTTGATGCGGTGCGTTCCGGGCGTCACCAGAAGGTTCTTCCCGGCGGCGAGCGCCGTGTTGATCTGCGCGGCGGTGGCGCCCGGCCGCACGACGAAGAAGTCGCTCAACGAGATCGAGGACCCGGCCGGGGTCTTCCCGAACCAGGTGGTCCCGGTCGAGTTGGCTCTCAGCGCCGGCACGAACACCCGGTACTCACCGCTGCCCGTGACGTACAGGAACGGCTTCTCGCGGACCGTCGGCGTGGTCGCGATGACCGTGTGGGACGGGTTCGGGAAGTGATTCGGCGGGGCACCGGCCACGCCCTGGAACACCATGTTCCACACCGATCCGGCCCAGCTGCCGAACTCGCTGTTGCGGGAGTACCACTGCTGCTGCGACCCGGAGACGACCTGGCCGTCGATCTTCGTGTCGGCCATGAAGCCGCCGCTCGACCAGCCGTCGCCGCCGTTCCACAACTGGATCTGGTTGCCGCCGCCGCGCAGGTGCATCCGCCGGTACGGCGCCGCCTGCGACACCGCCCACCGCTCCACCTGCACGCCCGCCGGCAGCGTCACCGACAGGTTCTCGGCCGACCGCCAGAAGTTCTGGGTGGCGTTGCCGCCCATCCAGAACGCCTCGGCCCGCACGTGCCCGTTGAGGTTCACGTCGTCGGGCGACATGCCGAGGCCGGCGACCTGCGTGAAGAACCCGAGGTTGACGTCGGCGGTGTAGGTGCCGGGCTTGAACAGCACGGCGTACCGCTGCGGGCCGAACTGGTTGGTCTCCTGCTGGGTGAAGAGCGTGTTGAGCCGGTTCTGGATGGTCGCGGTGGACGTCGACGGGTCGAAGACGTTGACGTTCGGCCCGAAGTTCGGGTTGAACGGGTCCGTCGGTTCCACGGGACCCGGGTCGGTGCCGCCGCCGGTGGTGTTCACGCCGAACTCCCACAGCGAGTAGCCGTACGCGGTGGCCCGGGCGGTGCCGTTGACCCTGACGTACCGGCCGGTGCCGGTGACGGTGAGCGTCTGCGTGCCGCCGGTGCCGGTGGTGGTCGAGTGGACGGTGGTCCAGGTGGTTCCGTTGCCGGACAGCTGGACCTGGAACGCCGTCGCGTACGCCGCCTCCCACTGCAGGATCACGCGGCACACGGTCTGCGAACTGCCGAGGTCGACCTGGATCCACTGCGGATCGCTGAACGCGCTCGACCACCGCGTGCCGGCGTTGCCGTCGACCGCGGCGCTTGCGCCCGTCGCGGCATTCTCGGCGCTCGACGCCGTGGCCGTGCGGTTGAGCGCGGCGTTGGTGGTGCCGCACGTCGTGCCGCCGCCGACGGTGCCGAACACCTGGAACTCGAACAGCGAGTAGCCGTAGGCGGTCGCCCGGACGGTGCCGGTGAGTCGTACGTAGCGGCCGGACCCGGTGACGGCGAGCGTCTGGGTGCCGCCGGTGCCGGTGGTCGTCGAGTAGACGGTGGTCCAGGCGCTCGCGTCGGCCGAGACCTGGAGCTGGAAGGACTGCGCGTACGCGGCCTCCCACTGCAGGGTCACCTGGGTGATCGTCGCGGTGGCACCGAGGTCCACCTGGATCCACTGCGGATCGCTGAACGCGCTGGACCACCGGGTGCCGGTGTTCCCGTCGACGGCGGCGGCCGCCGCGCCCATGGCGGCGCTCTCCGCGCTCGACGCGGTGGCCGGCCGGCCCTGTGAGATCAGCGGATCGGCCGCCCGGGCGGGGGCGGCGAAGAGAAGCGGGACGAGCGTGAGCAGCACAACGAGGAATGCGGGTCGCATCCGTTGCGGGGCAAGGTATTCAGCTGTCATGGTCCTACCTGTCGGAGGAGCCGGGCGGGGGGTGTGAGAGCGCTCTCCGAAGACCTGAGTGTGTGCCGTATTTCGTCACCCGTCAATACGATCCCGGCCTGGAGGCCTACCCGGGGGCCGCGGGTTGCGGATCGTCGGGTCGTCGGCGTGGCCGATGCGGACGGTCGGGGCCTCGGCGGCGGGGTCGCGGAGGGGGACGGTCGGCGGCTCTTCCGGCTCGGGCTCCAGCGGGGGTGCGGTGCCCCGCCAGCGCAGCCCCGCGGCGATGCGTTGGGGGACGACGCGGTGGACGGTCAGCAGCACCAACCCGATGACCAGGCCGGCCGTTCCGCTGATGCCGGCCGCGCCACCCGCGTAGGCGGCGAACAGCCGGCGCTGGCCCAGCTCCTCCGGGTCGATGTCGCGGACCTGCTCGGTCAGCTCCATGGCCACCGCCGCGACGAGCAGCAGCATCGTGCCGACCATGATGAGCAGGAGCGCCGCGGTCGGGTGGGCCTCGCGGCGGTCGGCCCGGTCGTCGCGGCGCTGGACCAGCAGCAGCAGGACGCACACCGCGGCCGCCCAGCCGCCCACCACCAGCAGTGCGGCCATCGCGTCGCTCGGGCGGTGCCAGCCGGCCGACATCGTGGCCACCCCGGCCAGCGCCGCGTAAGCGGCCGCGATGACCGCGCCGACCCCCCGTACCCGGGGCGGCAGCACCAGGATCAGCGCGATCGCCACCGACGCCGCCACCGTCGTGTGGCCGCTGGGCAGGCTGTTTCCGGCGGCCGCCCGCTCGATGTCGACACCGAGGTACGGGCGGGTGATCGCGTGCTTGGCCACCTGCGTGGTGACGTTCGCACCGGCGATCAGGAGCAGCACCGCGAGCGCCAGCCCGCGCCGCCGGCGGGCCAGCGCGATGAACGCGATCGCCGCCGCCGCGAACGCGAGCGAGACCACCGACATCGCGTCGAGGACGGTGTTGACCAGCTCGTCGATCCGCGCCTGCCCGATCGAGGTGCCGGTGAGCGCGATCGTGTCGATCTTCTGGCCGTGCTCGGTACGCACGAAGAACCGCACCAGCGTCAGGAACGCCGCCACGCAGGCCGCGCCGAGCGCCAGCAACGCGCCCACGACCAGCACCGTTCCTTTGTCACGCATGTAACGAAGGTAGGCGACGACCGCTCGTCAGGAGACCCGCTCGAGCGTCTCCACCCGGGGCGCCCGGCGGACGTGCGTCGTCGTCGTGCCGGCCAACGCCATCGCCACCCCGACGGCGGCGAGCCCGACGAACGTCGGCACCGCACCGAACCGCTCGACCGAGAAGCCGCCGACGAGCGCACCGATCGGGATCGTGCCCCAGGCGATCAGCCGGATGACGCTCGTGGCCCGGCCCTGCAACCGGTCCGGCGTGAGCGCGTACCGGTAGGCGGCCAGGACCACGTTGAACACTGGCCCGATCGCGGTACCCACCAGCGCCACCGCGCCGAGCGCCACGAGGTTCGGCGCCATCGCGAACAGGGTCAGCTGCACGGCCGTGATCCACAGCCAGGCGAGCATGACCGCGTTCGGCCGGATCCGGCGCTGGATCACCGGCGCGGCCAGCGCTCCGACCAGCGCGCCGACGCCGAACATGGCGAGCAGCAGCCCGATCGCGGCCGGCGACGCGCCGAGGTTGCGCGCCCGCACGATGATGATCAGGATCAGCGCGTTGTAGATCAGGTTGCCGACGGCGACGAACGCGACGAGCGTCCGGATCAGGTGCTGCCCCCACAGCCAGCGCACGCCCTCGCCGATCTCGGCCACCAGGTGCCGC
Organism: Virgisporangium aurantiacum; assembly: GCF_016863635.1. GTDB lineage: Bacteria > Actinomycetota > Actinomycetes > Mycobacteriales > Micromonosporaceae > Virgisporangium > Virgisporangium aurantiacum. The sequence continues at coordinate 63,285 of NZ_BOPG01000006.1, forward strand.
CGCTCCACCTGGCGCGGCTCCTCCAGCGACGACCGGACCGGCAGCATCGCGACGAACGCGACCAGGTACGACACCGCGTCGACGAGGAACGGCACCACGTGCCCGAGCCCGAACAGGAACCCGCCGAGCGGCTGCCCGGCGAGGTCGGCGCCCTGGTCCCGGGCCTGGTTCTGGGCCACGGCCGTCGGCAACTGGGCCCGCGGCACCACGTGCGGCAGCGCGGCGCCCTCGGCGAGCAGGAAGAAGACGTACAGCGTCCCCTCGACGAACGCGACCACCAGCAGGTGCGCGACGGTGATCCGGTCGAGGAGCAACGCCGCCGCCACCGTTCCCAGCGCGATCGCCCGGCCGAGGTCGGCCGTCAGCATGATCCGCTTCCGCGGCCACCGGTCGACCAGCGCGCCCGCCGGCAGGAACCAGACGATGTACGGCAGCGCCTGGGCGAACCCGACCAGGCCGGCCTGTGCCGGCGACCCGGTGAGGGTGAGCACGAGCAGCGGATAGGCGAGGCTGCTGATGCGCGTACCCAGGGTGGAGATGACCTGCCCGCTCCAGAGCAGCATGAAGTCGCGGTTGCGCCACAGTGACCCGGGCAAGAGCTACTCCGCCCGCAGGTGACCGGTGACGGCGCGGGCCAGCGACGCGACGTCCTCGCCCGGACCGGGCCGGACGTTGCCCTCCAGCAGCAGGCTGGCCAGGCCGTGTACGAGAGACCAGGCGGCGATCGGGGCGGCCTCGTCGACGGGACTCATCCGGGCGGCGACGCTGCCGCTCAGCTGCCGGCCGGCGTCGTCGCGGGCGGCGGTCAGGTCAGGGTCGTCGACGTGCAGCAGGTCGGGGGCCCGCATCACGGCGAAGTGCGCCGGACGCTCGGTGGCGAACACGACGTAGGCCACCCCCTGCTCCTGGAAGTCGCCCGCCTCGGCCAGCGCGGACGCCAGGATCCGGTAGCCCTCGGTGGCGATCGCGGTGAGCAGCCCCGCCTTGTTGCCGAAGTGGTGGGCCGGCGCGGCGTGCGAGACGCCCGCCTGGCGGGCCACCCCGCGCAGGCTGAGCGCGGCCGGCCCGTGCTCGGCGACCTGCGCCAACGCCGCGTCGAGCAGGGCGCGGCGAAGGTCGCCGTGATGGTACGGGCGGGTCACGACGATCAGCCTACCGAATCTAGACATTGACAAGATAGGCCGTCGCGAGGCAATGTTGTCACTGTCAAGATGGAGGAGACCGATGCCGACGCTGCCCTGGACGAAAGTCGACCCGCCCGGAGACTCCGACGCCGTGGTCATGGCGTCCCGTTTCACGCTGAGCACCTGGCGGCACGTGCTGCCGTTCTTCCTCGACGCGATGCGGATCCACCGTCAGGTGCGCCGCGCCGACGGCGCGTACGGCGTCTCGCTGGAGGCCCATCCGTTGAAGCGCGAGTTCCTCACGCTCAGCTCCTGGCGCGACGACGCGGCGGTGAAGGCCCTGGTGCGGGCCGAGCCGCACCGGTCGGTGATGCGCAAATACCGCGCGGCGACCAGGGAGGCGACGTTCCGCTTCTGGACCGCGCCGGCCGCCGAGCCGCCGACCTGGTCGGAGGCCAAGCGGCGGCTGGCCGGACCCGAATAGTCGGATTTTTGACCGGCGCGGTCGGGGCGGCAACCGGGAACGTGAACGCCGTACCGTGTTGAGGATCGTTCCGTCTGTCTATGTCGGGGAAAGGTCCCGTGCGATTCCGGTTGCTCGGCCCCATGCGGATCCGTGAGGGCACCACGTGGGTGTCGATCTCCGCCGCCCAGCAGCGGTTGGTGCTGGCCGTGCTGCTCGCCGAGGCCGGTGCCGTGGTCAGCACCGAGCGGCTCGGCACCGAGCTCTGGGGCGACGCCGCGCCGAAGGAGGCGCAGAGCACGCTGCGCGGCTACATCATGCGGCTGCGCCGGGCGCTCGGCGGCACCAACGCCAGCCGGCTGATCACCCGCGGCCAGGGCTACGAACTGGTGGTCGCCGACGACGATCTCGACGCCGTGGTGTTCGAACGGTCCGTCGTGGCCGGGCACCGCGCGCTGGCGGAGGGCTCACCGTCGGTCGCGCTCGATCATCTGGACGCGGGGCTGGCGCTCTGGCGCGGCGCGGCGCTCGCCGACGTGCCGGCAAGCCCCACGGTGACGCTGTGGGCGTCGCGCCTCACGCAGAGCCGGATCTCCGCGATCGAGGAGCGGGCGGCCGCCCTGCTCGCGCTCGACCGCCCCGGTGAGGTGGCCGACGAACTGGGTCGCCTCGTGCTCGAACACCCGCTCCGCGAGCGCCTGTGGGAGCTGCTCATGCTGGCCCTGCGGGCCGGTGGCCGGCGGGCCGACGCGCTCGCCGCGTACCAGCAGGCCCGGCGTGCGCTCGTCGACGAGCTGGGGCTGGAGCCCGGCGCCGCATTGCGCGACCTGCAGCGGCGGATCCTCGCCGAACAGACGACCGGGCCGGCCACCGGGCCGGTCACGCCGCCGGTGGCGCGGAAGGTCGTACCGGCGCAACTGCCGGCCGCCGTGGCCGGCTTCACCGGCCGCGACCTGCCCCTCAAGCAGCTCAACGCGCTCCTGCCCGACGGATCGGACAAGACGCCGGTGCTGGTCCTCTCGACGATCACCGGCACGGCGGGCATCGGCAAGACCGCGTTGGCGGTGCACTGGGCCCATCAGGTCCGCGACCGGTTCCCGGACGGGCAGCTGTACGTCAACCTGCACGGGTACGAATCGGGTGCTCCGCTGCGTCCCATTGATGTTCTGTCGTCGTTCCTGCCCGCGCTCGGCGTGGCGCCCGACGCCGTGCCGCCGACGCTGGAGGCGGCCTCGGCGCTCTACCGGACCCTGCTCGCCGACCGCCGGATGCTGGTGGTGCTCGACAACGCACGGCACCCCGACCAGGTGCGGCCGCTGCTGCCCGGCGGCGCCGGCTGCTTCGTGCTGATCACCAGCCGCGACTCGATGGGAAGCCTGGTCGCCCGCGACGGCGCCACCCGGCTCGCCCTCGACGTGCTCACCCCCGGCGAGGCGCGGGACCTGCTCGAAGCGCTGCTCGGCCGCGACCGGATCGGCGCCGAACCGGCCGCGGCGGCGCGGCTGGCCGAGGTGTGCGGCCACCTGCCCCTCGCGTTGCGGATCGCGGCGGCGAACATGGAGCGGGCCGGTTCGATCGGCGCCTACGTCGCCCAGTTGGCGGCCGGCGACCCGCTGTCGGCACTGGAACCCGACGGTGATCCGGAGGCGGGCGTGCGGGCCGCGTTCGAGCACTCGTACGCGTTGCTGCCGCCGGCACCGCAGGCCGCGTTCCGGCTGTTCGGGCTGGTGCCCGGGCCCGACGTGAGCGCGCCGGCGATGGCCGCCATGGCGCGGGTGCCGGTGGCCGACGCCGCACGGTCGCTGGCCCGGCTCGCGGCGGCCGGGCTCCTCGACGCGGCACCCGGCGGACGCTACGGGGCACACGACCTGATGCGCCGGTTCGCCGCTCAACTCGCGACCGACACCGAGGACGGCGCGCTCGACCGGCTGATGGAGCACTACGTGCGCGGCGCCGACGCGGCGGCCGACCTGCTGTACCCGATGATCCTGCGGCTGCCCCCGGACCCGGCCGACGCGGAACCGGCGCCGTTCGCGACGGATCTGGAGGCGTCGGCCTGGCTCGACGCCGAGCGCGGGAACCTCGTGGCCGCCGTGCGGCACGCCGCCGACCACGGTCCCCGGCGGGCGGCGTGGCGGCTCGCCGACTCGCTGCGCGGCTTCCTGTACCTGCGGATGCACGTCGCCGACTGGGAAGTGGTCGGCTGCGCCGCGTTGCGGGCCGCCGAGGCCGAGGGTGCGCTCGCCGGGCAGGCCGCCGCCCGCCTGAGCCTCGGCCTGCTGTACGTCATGACCGGCCGCTACGACGACGCGGTCGCCGGTTACACCGCCGCCCGGGCGGCCTGCCGCGACGCCGGATGGCCGTCCGGCGAGGCGGCCGCGCTGGGCAACCTCGGCAACGTCCACCTCGAACTCGACCGGCTCGACGAGGCCGCCGAGACGTACGCGGAATCGCTGGAGATGCACCGCCGCACCGGTGTGATCGCCGGCGAGGCCGGGCAGCTCGCGAACCTCGCGCTGGTGCAGGGCGTCCGGGGCGAACTCCGCGCCTCGGCGGAGAACCTGGTCGCCGCGCTCGACCTGCACCGCAGGCTCGGGTCGCGGGTCAGCGAGGGCCGCAACCTGGCCAACCTCGGCGACGCCTACCTCCGGCTGGGCCGGCTGTCCGAAGCGACCGCGGCGGTCACCGAGGCGCTCGCGGTGCACCGCGAACTCGGCGACCGCCGCACGGAGAGCAGCACGATGTGCGTCCTCGCCGCCGTGCACCGCGACGCCGGCCGGCTCACCGAGGCCCTCGACGCGGCGCGCGGTGCGATGGCCCGCACCGGGGCGGCCGGCTGGCGCCCGTACGACCGGGCGGAGGCGGTACTGGCGCTGGCCGGCGTGCAGAAGGCACTCGGCGAGACCGGTGCCGCGTACGCCGGGTACCGGGAGGGGGTGGCGCTCGCCCGCGAGATCGGCAACCGGTACATGGAGACCGTCGGCCTGATCGGGCTGGCCGAGGCGGCGCCCGTCCCGGAGCGCGGCGCGCACGCGCGGGAAGCGTTGACGCTCGCCCGCGACCGCGGCTACCGGATGCTCGCCGGGAACGCGTTGAACGCGCTCGCCGCCGCCGAACAGAACGCGGAAGCGGCGTTCGCCCTCGCCGGCGAGGCGCTCGCGGTGCACGCCGAGACCGGCCACCGGTCGGGCGAGGCGCGGGCCCACGAGCTGGCAGCGCAGACCGCACCGACTCCGGCTGAACGCGCCGAACACCAGGGGAAGGCGGCGGCGTTGACGGCCGCGATCCTCGCACCCTGATCGCGCACCGGTCGCTACCTGCGGCGCTCACGGCGGGCTCACACGCCCGCTCACCAGGGGTGGATAGGTTCGGCGAACCCCCTGGAGAAAGTGATCCAGCCTATGCGCAGCACAGCTGTCCGTCGTCCGCATCCCGAGGAGCTACTCGGGGCGTTCGCGCTCGACGCGTGTTCACCGGCGGAGTCGGCGACGGTGGCCGCACACACCGTCGGCTGCCCGTCGTGCACCTCGGAGCTCGATCGGTTCGCCACGGTGCTGCACGGCATCGGCGTCCTCCATGCCGCCCCGCCGCCGGCCGCGCTGCGCGGCCGGGTGCTCGCCGCGGCCGAGGCCGCCCGGCCGGCGGCGCCGACCGCCACCGGTGCCCTGCTCGACGCGTTCACGATCCAGGTCGCGGCGTTCGGCGGGCTGCTGTCGACGCTCACCGACGAGGAGTGGTACCTGCCCAGCGGCCCGTACCGCACCGTGCACGACCTGGTGTCGCACCTGGCCGACAGCGACGAACTGGTGGCCGCCGACATCGGCGTCGCGCCGGTGGCCGCCACCGGACGGCGGGTGCGGCCCACCCAGATCGCCACCCGGCGCTGGCAGCACCAGACCGACCGGATGATCCGCACGATCGCCGGCGCCGGTCCGCGACTGCTGGAACAGCCGGTGCCGCTGGCCGGCGCGCCCGGTGTGCGGCGGCCGCTGATGCAGGCGATCACGCAGCGGGCGTTCGAGACGTGGATCCACGCCGAGGACCTCCGCGGCACGCTGCGGCTGCCCGCCGAGACGCCGCCGCCGGCGCACATCGACCGCATCGTGCGGTTCGGGCTGGCGCTGCTGCCCGGTGCGATGGACGCCGCCGGGCGCGGCCAACCCGGTTGGGTACGGCTCCAGCTCACCGGCGCGGGCGGCGGCGCTCACGCCGTCTCCCTGAGCTCTGTAACAACAGCGACCACCGACCTGCCCGCGGCCGGGATCGACCTCTCCGCCGCGGGGTTCTGCCGATTGATGGCCGGCCGGGCCTCCCCGGCCGAACTCGGTGTGCGCGTCTGCGGCGACGAACGGATCGCCGCCGATCTCATCACTGTTGCCGCGACCCTGGGGTGTGACTGAGGTGGTTTCCGTCCGCGACGACGCCACGATGCGGGAAGCATTGACCGCCGGGCAGTCGGGCGCGCTCGCCGACGCCTACGACCTGTACGCGGCCGCCGTGTACGGGATCGCCGTGCGGATCACGAACGACCACGGCGCGGCCGAGGACGTCACCCAGGAGGTGTTCGTCGAGCTGTGGCAGCGCCCGGAGCGGTACGACCCCGGGCAGGCCCCGCTGCGCGGCTGGTTGTGCATGATCGCGCGGCGCCGGGCCATCGACTGGCGGCGCCGCCAGGTGACCCGCGACCGCTACACGTTGCTGCTGGCCGGGCAGGCCCTGCCGGCGCCCAACGTGGAGGAGGACGTCGAGGCCAGCACGATGGCGAAACTGGTGCGGGCGGCCGTGCACGACCTGCCGCCGCTGTACCGCGAGGCGATCGCGCTGGCGTATTTCTACGGGCTGACGTACCGCGAGGTGGCGGTGCAACTGGGCATCCCGGAGGGCACGGCCAAGTACCGCCTACGCACCGGGCTGCGCCGGATCGGCGACTCGATGAGCTCGGTGCGCGCCGAGTAGCTCAGGTCTCGTCCCCCGTTGCGGACGCGTCCCGGGCGGATGCCTCCCAGGCGGATGCGGCCCGGGAGGCGTCGGCGGCGCGGACGGCGCGGGTGGCGCGGATCGCGCGGATCAGCGCCGGCGACAGGTTCGCGTCGGGGTTGGCGGAGCGGAGGTGACGCGCGGCCGCTTCCATGTCGGCCTGCGTGCGGATGCCCTTGATCTTGCCCAGCGGGGGTCGGGTCGTCACAGCGTTCTCCAAGCGTCGGCGGACCGGGCTCGGTTTCGCCACTCGCTCCCCGCCGGGCCAAGGGCGACCAGCTGTCGCCCGGCGGATCAACGCAATCCCGTTGCTGGAAACACTCTGCAACCCGAGCGGCAACCGTGCTGTCGGGCGATCGGCTGGTTACTCGCGCCAACCGACCATCTCGACCCCGCGCGTGAGGTCGATCCGCAACCCGAGCAGCACCTCGGCGGCACCTCCGGGCGGCACCTCGAACCGCCACGTGAGCACACCCATCTCGGTGCGGTCGCTCGGCGCCGGGTGCAGGTGCAATTCGCGGACCGCGATGTTCTCGTCGCGCGAGACCGGAAGCTGGTCGAGCACGGTGACGCGGGCCGGCGCCGGCGTGTGGTTCGTGACGAGCACCCGGTACTCCACCTCCCGCCGCCGAGACGACCCCAGCGTCGCCTTGGTGGCCCGCCGGCCGACCAGGGTCCGCTCGACGCGGATCCGGTCGTCGACCCCGAGCGCCAACTCGATCTCCTCGCCGGGTGCCCACATCTCCAGCGCGGCCTTGCCCACGAAAACGCCGCCGGAGAACACCGACGCCGGGCCGGGCAGCAGCGTGTGCGGCGACCGGTTGACGACCGTCGCGCGCAGGTGCGCCTCGGCGGCGCGCACCGGCGCCGTGACGTAGTCGAGGGCGGCGTCGAGGTCGACGACGGCCACCGTCGCGCGGTGGGCGGTGCCGTCGGCGGGCACGGCCACCGGGCGGGTGGTGCGGTAGGTGGACGCCGACACGCCGTGCTCCACCGTCGCCACGGCCTCCTGCACCGGTGGTGGCGGCGCCGCGACGGACCGGGCCCGCGGGGCCGCGCCGGAGGCGGGCGGGGCACCGCCGGGCGCCATCGGCGCCGCCGCCACCGGGTAGGGCATCGGCGGCGGCGCCGGCTGGTACCGGTCGAGGTACCAGGGCTTCAGTTCGGGGACGCTCGCGGTGCCGGACGGGCGCGCCGTCGACAGCAGCAGCTCGCCCTCCGGCCAGTCTTCGCCGGTGCGCTGGGTCACCAGGCCGAACCAGGTCAGCGCCAGCTGCTGCCCGTCGACCCGGACGTCGTACACGGAGGTCCAGCCGGCCCCACCGACCAGATAGGACAGTTCCAGGTGGACGGTGCCGGCCTCGGCCACCTCGACGTCGACGGCCGCCGCCATGCGGTCGGGCAGCGCGGGATGCGCCGGTGCGCTGATCCGCCGTTCGAGGGCGGACAGTTCGTCTGCGATCTCCTCCCGGCGGCGCGCGATCCCGCGCCGTTCCGCGCGCAGCGCGATCGACCGATCGGCCAGCGCCGCCGCCGTCTCCGCGACCCGCGCCGCGTCGGTCTCGCCGCCGGCGAGCGCCCGCGCGAACGAGACGCTCGCCCGCGTGCCCAGCGCCGACAGGAACGCGAGCTGTTCCTGGTGCACCGCGTCGGCGTCGGCAAGCTCCGCGATGTCGGCCGCGAGCGCGCGGCGGCGCTCGGTGAGGTCCGCCACGGCCGGGTCGGTGGGCCGGCTGTGGCTGCGCCGCACCACGTCGACGCCGAGCACGGTGGCGTGCCCCTGCCCACCGACCCGCACCGAGTCGGCGGAGATCTGCAGCGGCAGCGGCTCGATGAAGACCTTCTGCCGCCCCGGTTCCAGGTCGACCGAGCCGCGCCGGGTGATCCGTGCCTGGTCGGGATAGACCGTCACGGAGACGATCGGAGCGTCGACCACGGTGTCCGTCTGCGAAGGATGCACCCGCCGACACTAGCGCCTGTTCGGAGAGGGGGGCCGAGCCGAGGCGAGGCCCAGGCGACGATCCGGCAAGGCGCGGGTTCGTCCCGATACCGGTGTTGTATCGGGGCGGAGCCGCAACGCCGCCGGTCGTCGTCTGGGCCCGCCGCAGGCCGGCCAGCCCTCTCCGAACAGGCGCTGGTTCAGAAGCGCTCGAACTTGGTCTCGTCGAACGCGTTCTGATCGTCGACCTCGACGAACGGGCGGGACATCACCGCGACCTGCCCGGTGCCACCGGAGCGGCCGTCGGTGCTCCGGCCCCGACCCGACGGGCGGGCCGCGCCGGCCGTCGCGGTGGACGCCGGCCGCACCGGCGCCGGACGCCGGACGCCGTCGTCGACCGTGAAGTAGCTCATCACCGACTGCAACTGGCTGGTCTGCGCCGACATCTCCTCGGCCGTCGCCGCCAGCTCCTCGCTGGACGAGGCGGTCTGCTGGGTCACCTTGGCGATCTGGTTCATCGCGGTGTTGATCTGCCGCACGCCCGACGACTGCTCGCCGCTCGCCGCGGCGATCTCCTGCACCAGGTCCGAGGTCCGGGTGATGCCGGGGATGATCTTCTTCAGCAGTTCGCCCGCCCGCTCGGCGGTCCGGACGCTGCCGGCGGCCAGTTCGCTGATCTCCTGCGCGGCGATCTGGCTGCGCTCGGCCAGCTTGCCGACCTCGGTCGCGACCACGGCGAAGCCCTTGCCGTGCTCGCCGGCGCGGGCCGCCTCGATGGTGGCGTTCAGCGCGAGCATGTTCGTCTGGAACGCGATGTCGTCGATGATCCCGATCTTGCTGGTGATCTCCTTCATCGCCTCGACCGTCTCCTGCACGGCGGCGCCGCCCTCGGTCGCCTCGTTCGCGGCGTTGGTGGCGATGCCCTCGGTGGCCGTGGCGTTCTCGCTGTTCTGCGTGATACCGGCGGTCATCTCCTCGATGCTGGCCGAGGTCTCCTCGACGCTCGCGGCCTGCTCGGTGGCGGCCTGCGACAGGCCCTGCGAGGCGCCGCTGATCTGGTCGGAGGCGTTCGAGAGCTGGGCGGCCGACTCGATGACGGTGCTGACGGTGTCGGAGAGGCGGTCGAGCGCACTGTTCAACGCGGTGCCCATCTGACCGACCTCGTCGCGGCTGGTCACCCGCAGGCGCTGGTTCAGGCGGCCCTCGGCGAGACCGGTGAGCACGGAGACCGTCTGCCCCAGCGGGCGGCTCACCGACTGCGTGATCATCTGCACCACGAGCAGCATCAGCAGCAGCGCCGCGCCGATCACGGTGAACAGCACGATCCGGCTCGTCTTGTACGCCGACGCGGACGTGTCGAGGGACTTGACCGCGGACGACTCCTCGTGGGCGACGAGTCCGTCGAGCGCCGTGTCGATGGCGGTGGACAGCGGCGTCACCCGCGCGGCGACCACCTTGTTGAACTCTTCGAGGTTCCGGGCCGTGATGAGCGGGATCAACTGTTCGGTGGCGAGCGCCTTGTATCCGTCCCAGGCCTCGTTGAACGAGTCACGCTCGGCGGCGAGTTCGGCGTCGATCCCGGTCTCCTGGAAGCCCGTCCAGGTCTTGTCCAGGTTCGTGATGGCGTCCTGGAGCTTCTTGGTGGCGGCGCTGGTCTCCTCCGGTGTCGTCGCGATCGCCAGACCCCGCATCTCGAACCGGACCGTCTTGTAGTTGAGCGCCACGCTGTCGAGAACCTGGATCGAGCGCAGGTTCTCGTGGTACAGCGCCTCCAACCGGTCCTGTGTCTGGCCGACCAGGAAGATGCCGTACAGCCCCACCCCGAGGAGCAGGACGGACACCACGGCGGCCAGCCCGCGAAGCTTCCAGGCGATCGGCAGGTTGCGGAACGTCGCGCCGATCCCGCCGCGCGGTGCTTCCATCGTCTCGGCCATTCGAAGACTCCCTTGTGAGCGACAAAGAATCGGATCAGACGCCGGCGCGTGCCGCCACCGGTGTGCGTTCGACGTGCCCGGCCACCAGCGGGCCGACGTCGAGGATGAGCGCGATGCCGCCATCGCCGAGCATGGTGGCGCCGCTGATCCAGCTGAGCCCCGTGAAGAGCGGGCCGAGCGGCTTGATGACGGTCTGGAACTGGCCCAGCAGCGCGTCGACCACGAGGCCGGCCCGCTGGCCGGACTCCTCGACCACCACCACGCTCTGCCGGCGCGGGGGGTCGTCGTCGATGCCGAACAGGGGCCGCAGGCGGATCAGGGGCAGCACCTCGCCCCGCAGGTTGATGCAGTCCCGGTGGGAGGCCTCGTACTCCAGCTCGACGCACTCGGTCACCCGGTCCAACGGCACCACGAACGACGAGGCGCCGACGCCGACCAGGAACCCGTCGATGATGGCGAGCGTGAGGGGTAGCCGGATCCGCAACGTGGTGCCGGTACCGACCGCCGACTCCACCTCCACGCTGCCGCGCAGCGCCTGCACGTTGCGCTTCACGACGTCCATTCCCACGCCGCGGCCGGACAGGTCCGACACCGTGGCCGCGGTGGAGAAGCCCGGCTCGAAGATGAGGTCGAACACCTCGTGGTCGGTCAGCACCGTTCCGGGCTCGACCAGGCCGCGCTCGACGGCCTTCGCCAGGATGCGTTCGCGGTCGAGGCCGCCGCCGTCGTCGGAGACCTCCAGCACGATGGAACCCGCGTCGTGGAACGCGTTGAGGTGCAGGGTGCCGTGCGCGGGCTTGCCCCGCCGCAGGCGCTCGGCCGGCAGCTCGACGCCGTGGTCGAGGCTGTTGCGCACCAGGTGCATCAGCGGGTCGCTGATCCGCTCGACGAGGGCCTTGTCCATCTCGGCGTCGCCGCCGGTGATGACGAGCTTGACCTCCTTGCCGAGGCTGCCGCTGATGTCGCGGACCACCCGCTCGAACCGGCGCAGCGTCGAGCCGATCGGCACCATCCGCAGCGACAGCGCGCTGTGCCGGACCTGCTCGACGAGACGCATGACCTCGCTGCTGGTATCGGTCAGCCCGACGAAGCCGGCGGCCGTCGCCGCGGCCGCCGACGCCGACGCGGCCGCCTGCGCGATCACCAGTTCCCCGACCATGTCGATGAGCTTGTCCAGCCGCCCGGCGTCGACCCGGATGGTCTGCGCGTCCGGCGACCGCGTCTCGCTGCCCTTGGTCTGCTTGCGTACCGCGGCGTCGACCACCGGCCGGGGGACGATGCCCTCGTCGACGAGGATGTCGCCGACGAGGCTGAGCGAGGCGTTGGCGCCGCCCGGCCGGCCGCGCTGGATCTGCAACGCCCGGTCGAGTTCCTGCTGGGTGACCGCACCGCTGCGCATCAGGATGTCGCCGAGGCGGTCGGACGGCGGCATGGCCCGGATGCGGGCGATGAACCGGTCGACGTCCGCGTCGGCCGGGGTGATCGCGATCTCGCTGTCGTCGCGGACGAACTCGAACACCGCCTCGATCTCGGCCTTGCCCGCGGTGGTCGACAGGTCGACCTCGAACGCGAGGTAGCACGTCTCCGGGTCCATCGCCGCGGCGTCGGGCAGCGCGTCGGAGAGCGTGGTGACGCGCTCGACCGTGCCGAGGTTGCCGAGGTACCGCACGAACGACAGCGGGTCCATGCCGTTGCGCAGGCAGTCGGGTCCGAAACGCAGGCTGAGCCGCCAGGTGGCGACCTCCCCGTGTGGTTCCGCGGCTTCCGCGCCATCGGGCGCGGCCGGTTCTTCGGGACGCGCGTGAGCGCCGCCGAGGAACGGCTCGAGCGCGGTGAGCAGCCCGGTGGCCTGCGCCTCCTCGCCCGGATCGGGTTCCAGGCGGCCCGCGGCGATCGCCTCCACCTGCCCGGCGAGGTGGTCGGCGCACGGCAGCAGCGCGCTCACCAGGCCCGGGGTGACGTCCAACTGGCCGGCCCGCACCGAGTCGAGCACCGTCTCCACGACGTGGGTGAAGCGCACCAGGTGGTCGAGCGCGAACAGGCCCGAGGATCCCTTCAACGTGTGGGCGCCGCGGAAGATCGCGTTGATCGTCTCCGCGTTGGTCGGGTCGTTCTCCAGGTCGAGCAGGCCGTCCTCGATCTGCTGGAGCAGTTCCCGCGCCTCGGTGATGAAGATGTCGAAGGCGCCCTGCACGTCGTCGTCGCTGAACATCAGGCGGCGCACACCTCTTCCATGAGTCCGGTGAGCTCGAGCATCGACCGCAACTGTTCGCCCGGGGACTGGAAGACCAGGGGCACGCCGAGCCGCTCGGCCTCGCGCTTGGCGAGCAGGAGCACCTGCAGCCCCGAGGTGTCGACCTCGGTGACGCCGGAGAGGTCCACCTCCACGGCGGTGTCGCCGGTCAGCAGCGCCTGCAGCCGCTGGTTCTGCTCGACCGCGGAGATGATCGTCAGCTCACCGTCCACTGTGGACTGCAATGTCTTCACGGCAGGATCAGCTTCTCGACGGCGGCGAGCATCTGCGGCGGCTGGAACGGCTTGGTCACCCAGGCCTTCGCGCCGGCCGCCTGCGCCTGCTTCTTCTTGTCCTCCTGCGACTCCGTGGTGAGCATGATGATCGGAGTGAACTTGTACGCCGGCAGCTTCTTCACCTCGGAGACGAACGTGATGCCGTCCATGTTGGGCATGTTCACGTCGGAGATGATGAGGTGCACCCGCTGGCCGGTGAGCTTCGTCAGGGCGTCCTTGCCGTCGACGCCCTGTATCACGTCGTATCCGGCGCCCTTCAACGCGATGCTCACGACCTGACGCACCGATGCCGAGTCGTCGACGATCAGGATGGTCTTCGCCATGTCCCCTCCTCTGCTCCGGACGGTCTAGAAGAACGTGATCTCCGAGTCGGCCACCTTCGCCGCGGCGGCACCGGTTCCGTGCGCCCGGCGCTCCTCCTCCATCGTGTAGTCGCGCGACAGTTCGTCGAGGAGGGCGCGGGCGTCGAGCGGCTTCGGCTCACCGGCCGCCGCCGTGTCGTGCACCAGCACGGGGAACCGGTCGATGTTGTCGCGCAGGTGCTCCAGCACCTGGCTCACGCGGTCCTGGAACTGCAGGCTCGTCAAGGAGTTCGCGATCTCCGACCGGATGCCGATCGCGGCGGTCTCCAGCCGGCTCGACGATTCGCGCGCCTGTTCCATGACCGACTGCAGATCGTCGAGGACGGCCTGCACGTCGTCGTTCGCGGACGCGACCGCCGTCCGCTCGTTCTCGGCGCTGGACTCGGCGTTGCTGAGCACCGACGTGATCGCGCCGCCGACGTTCGCCACCTTGGTGGCCATCCGCTCGCTGGCCTCGCGCGACCGGTCGGCCAGCTGGCGCACCTCCATCGCGACCACGCCGAACGCGGCGCCGGCCGCGCCGACCCGGGCCGCCTCGATCGACGCGTTCAGGGCGAGCAGGTTGGTCTGCCCGGCGATCTCGCCGACCTCGGTGGCCATCTGCTTGAGCTCGTCGTTGAGCTGCATCAGCGACCGCAGCTCGTTGAGCGCCTCGTGCCGCAGCGCGATGGTGGTGTCCAATGTGGACACCACGCCGGTGAGCCGGTCGCGGCCCCGGTCGAACGCGTGCCCCTGATCTCCGCCGACCGCGGCGGTCGACGAGGCCAGCACCGAGTCGAGGTCGTCGACGATCCCGCCGAACTGGTTGGTGACGTCGCCGACCGCCGTCTCCATCTGGCTGCGGCACGACTCGAGCTGCGCCGTCCACACGGGAGCGACCCCGGCGGCGAAGTCGGCGACGCTGCGGGCGTAGGTGCGCACCGGTGACGCCGGTGTATCCACTATGGACGGTACGGCCCGGCGCCGGCCGAACGCGAAACCGCCCGCACCGCCGACCGCCAGCGCGATCAGGATCAGAACCGTCTCAACCATTGCGGCGAATCACCTCGGCGATCGAGCCCAGTGGTGCCTGCCGCTCGACCGCGCCGAGCTGCACCGCTTCCTTGGGCATTCCGTAGACGACACAGGTCGCCTCGTCCTGGGCCACCGTGGCCGCACCCGCGCGACGCATCTCCAGGAGACCGCGGGCGCCGTCGTCGCCCATCCCGGTCATGATGACGCCGAGCGCGTTCGGGCCGGCCGCCTTCGCCACCGACCGGAACAGCACGTCGACCGACGGCCGGTGCCGGTTGACCGGTGGCCCGTCCAGTACCCGGACCCGGTACTGCTGCTGGCTTGTCGCCGAGAGAGGCGACGGGGCACCGTTCCGGTTCACCTCCAGGTGCCGCCCGCCCGGCGCGATCAGCGCCCGCCCGGGCAGCACGCGGTCACCGTCGACCGCCTCCCGCACCTCGATCGCGCACATGGCGTTCAGCCGGTCGGCGAAGGCCGCGGTGAACTTCTCCGGCATGTGCTGCACGACGACGATCCCGGTGCAGTTGGTCGGCAACCCCGTGAGCACCGTCTCCAACGCGTTGGTGCCGCCCGTGGAGGTGCCGATCGCGACCACGCGATCCGTACCCAGGTCCGCCACTGCCGGTCGGGCACCGACCGGGACCGGTGCGACCCGCGCCGCGGGTACCGGCTGGCGCACCTTGCCGGCGGCGGCGGCCGCGGCGGCCTTGACGGCCGCGACGATGTCGCCGCTGTCGTCCTCGATGAACTTCTTCAACCCGATCGACGGTTTCGGCACGATGCTCACCGCTCCGGCGGCGAGCGCGTCCATCGTGGTCTTGACGCCCTGCTGGGTCAGCGTCGAGCAGATGACGACCGGGGTGGGGCGGACCTCCATGATGCGCTTGAGGAACGTCAGCCCGTCCATCCGCGGCATCTCGATGTCCAGCACCACCACGTCGGGCCAGGACCGGTTCATCGCGCTCATCGCGAAGATGGGATCGGCGGCCGTGCGCACCTCGTCGATGTCGGCGCAGCCGCCGAGCCGGGCCGACAGCAACTGCCGGACGACCGCGGAGTCGTCGACGATGAGAACGCTGATCGGCCGCCGGGTCACGACGGGCCCGTCCCCGCGCACAGGTCGCTGTGCCGCAGCCGGATGGTGCCGGTGTCGAGGTCGAGCTCCACCACCCGCGGGCCGGTGCCGCCGACGTGCTCCGCGCCGACCCGGAACCCCGCCCGCTCCAGCAGTTCCCGCCCGGCCCGGATGTTCTGCCGCGGCACGTCGAACGCGCCGCGCCGCTGCGACGGGAACTGCGACCCGCCGCCGAACATGCCGACCTCGTACTCCCCCGGACGCGTGCCGTTCCGGTCGACCGCGTCGACGAACAGGTGCACGGCCTCGTCGGCGTACCAACCGTCAAGGTGGGTCGACGGGTCGGTGCGCCCGCGGCTCGGCACCACGTAGTGGCACATCCCGCCCAGCCGCACGTTCGGGTGCCACAACGTGATCGCCACGCACGACCCGAGCAGGGTCCGCACGGCGCGATGATGCGCCGCGGTGCCGATCCCGGCGAAGTACAGGTCGCCCGGCTGCAGCACGACGTCACTCATCGTCGGTCCGGACGCGTTGGTAGATCGACGGCTGCGTCATCCGCACGGTCTGCGGCGCGATGCCGTGCAGGCTCTCGGAGTGGCTGACGACGAGGTGACCGCCGGGCACCAGCATGTCGGCCAGCCGCCGCACGAGCGTGATCTTCGTGTCGGTGTCGAAGTAGATCATCACGTTGCGCAGCATGATGACGTCGAAGCGGCCCAGGCCGGTCAGGTCGTCGAGCAGGTTCGCGCGCATGAACCGCACCCGGTTGCGCAGGTCGCGGGAGACGGCCATGAGGCCGTCGTACTCGTCGCGTCCCCGCCGGCAGTACTTGCGCAGCAACGCGTCCGGGATGCGCGCGGCCGCCGTGAGCGGGTAGACGCCCTGCTTCGCGGTGCGCAGCACCCCCGTCGAGATGTCGGTGGCGACGACCTCCCACGGCCGGCCCGGCATCGCGTCGGCGAGCACCATCGCGACCGTGTACGCCTCCTCGCCGGTCGAGCCGGCGGCGCTCCAGACGCGCAACGGCCGGCTCCCCCGGGCCTCCGGCGCGACCACGGCGCGGAGGAAGTCGAAGTGCTGCGGCTCGCGGAAGAAGTAGGTCTCGTTCGTGGTGAGCGCGTCGATCGCGACGCCCAGCTCGTCACCGGTGGTGTGCAGCAGCCGCAGGTACTCGCCGTACGTGCCGACCCCGAGCTGGCGCAGCCGCTTGTCCAGCCGGCCCATCACGAGCGTCTCCTTGCCCGGCGCGAGCAGGATTCCGGTGCGCCGGTGCAGCAGGTCGCTGATGCGGGCGAACTCGTCGCGGGTGATCTGGCGGGGGACGACCGGGTCGATGGTTACCTTCCGGGCTCGGGACCGGTTCATGACGCCGTCATGCCTCGCCCGGGCCGGTCGCCTCGGCCATCGCGGCGTTGATGGCGGCGATGTCGCGGATCGACAGCACTTTGCCGATGTCGAGCACGACGACGAAACCGTGGTCGCGCTTGGCCATGCCGCTGATGTAGTCGGCCCGGATGCCGGCCCCGAACGCGGGCGCGGGCTCGATGTCGTCGGGCGCGAACGTCACGACCTTGTTGACGGCGTCCACCAGCACACCGATCTGCTGGCTGACCGGCTCGTCGGCGCCGACGGCCTCGTTGATGGTGACGATGACGATGCTGGTGCGCTTGCCGATCACCGTTTCCGCGTGGCCGAACCGCAGCGACAGGTCGATGACCGGAACCGCGCGACCGCGCAGGTTGATGACGCCGCGGATGAAATCGGGCGTCATCGGAACAATGGTGAGCGGGCGTTGTTCGAGGATCTCGGTGACGTGGAATATGTCCAGGGCGTAGGCGTCGCCCTGCAACGTGAAGGTCAGGTAGAGGGCCGCCTCCGCCACGGGCGCCGCACTCCGGTCCACGCCGACACCGCTCACTGGTCCCTGCCTTCCGCCACAACCGTCCACTGGTCGCATCGGCCTGTCGGTCGCGAGATGAAGCCTTTCGGACGACAAACCGGGTGCCACCAGCGCCACCGCGCCGAGGGTGCGTTGGGTCACCAGCGGATGAGGTGTGAGTCCGGTTCGGGTAGGTTGGCATGCGTGGCATTCGATTCGCGTCCCCGGCCGGTCCGCCGGCCTGCGCGTCGTCGGGTGCACCTGTTCACCACGCTGACACTGCTGGTGATGGCCGCCGGTCTGTGGCTCGCCGGGCCGGCTGTGAAGCCGGTACCGGCGCCCCGGCTCCAGGTGGCCGAGGCCCGGGTCGCCGCGGCGGAGAACGCGATCGCCGACGAGCCCGCCCCCGCGGCCCCGGTGGAAGCCGAGACCCCGGCGATCAGCTCCGGTTCCGCCCCGGCCGCGGGCTCCGTCGCCGCCACACCGGTCGCCCTCGCGCCGGCGGCCCCGCTCGCGGCCACCGGCCCGCGCGCGCCGCCCCGCGCCTGACGCCCGCGCGAACGTCGGCTACACCCTTCGCACTCCGACGCACGACCGCACCGGCGGACCCCTCGGCCGCGCCGGCCCCGATCGAAACCCTGCTTATCAGGGAGACACGACCATGAACACCACGTACTCGAGCATGATGTCCGGAATCCCCGCCGCGGTCGGGATCTGGCTGGGACTGATCGGTGTGAGCGTGCTGGCGTTCGCGTTGCTCGCCGCCATCGCCGGCCGCGGCCGCCGCCGCCCGGAGCCCGCCGTCGCCAGGTCGTCCACCGCGCCGGCGGCCGGGCTCGCAACTGGGCCGGCCATCCGCCCGGCCCTCGGGCTGTCCATCGGGCCGGCCACCGGCCCGGCCGCTGAACCGGCCGCCGAACCGGCATTCCACGCTGCCGCTGGGCCGGGCGCCGGCTCAGCCATCCGCCCGGCCGCCGGGCTGCCCATCGGGCCGGCCACCCACCCGGCCGCCGGGCCGTCCACCGAACCGGCCACCGGGCCGGGCGCCGATCCCGTGGCCGCCGGGATCGCCTTCCGCAGCGCGGCGATGCGGCGTGCCCTCGCGGCCGCGAGGGCCACCACCACGGAAACCAAGCCGGCCGTCGAGGCGGCCGGGATGTCCGCGTCCGACGAGCAGCGGTTCGCCGAGGAGCTGGCCACCGCGGCCACGCGGGCCGGTGTCACCGCCGACAAGCGGCAGGCCGAGTGGGAGTCGGCGCAGCGGGCGGTCGACGCGGCGTGGCAGGCCTACGAGGAGGCGGAGGCGGTGGCCACGCGGGCGATCCGCGCGGCGGCCTTCCCGGTGCCCGGGACGCCGCTCACACCGGCCGAGTTCGCCGACCGCGAGCGTTACCTGCACCGGGCCGCCCAGGCGGCGCAGGCCCGCGGGGAACTCTCCACCGACCAGCTCATCGACGCGCTGTCGCACCGGAACGGCTTCGACCCGCGGCTGCACCCGTTCGAGCAGGACGCGCTGCTGCGCCGGCTCGGGCGCGACCGGATGCTGCAGGCGTTCAAGGACGCGGGCGAGCGGGAGCGTGCCGCCTGGCGCGCGGCCGAGCAGGCCCAGGCCGCCAAGCGCAGTCTCGACCGGGAGGCGGCGGCCGCCGCCCTGAACGTGGCGCCGGGTCCGGAGCCGGCCAGTGCCTCCCGCCACATCCGCGTCACAACGCCGGTCTTGTCGCTCAGGTAGCGCACGGGTCTGCCGATGGTAGGCCCATGTACGAGACCGTCCATCCGTTGCTCGACGCGCTCAAGCAGCGCGGCGCCGACCCGGTAGCGCTCGAACGCGCCGCCGGTGAGGCGGAAGCCACCGGACGGTCGATCCGAGCCGTACTCATCAACGACAACATCGTCACCGAGGACGAGCTCACCGCCGCGTCGGCCGAGGCCAACGGGTTCACGTTCGTCGACCTGGCCGGGTTCCGCATCGACCCGGCCGCGACGAACGCGATCCCGTTGCCGATGGTGCTCCGGCACCGGGTGGTCGGCCTGACCATCGACGACCACGAGATCGTCGTCGGCATCACCGACCCCGACGACATCGTCGCGCTCGACGACGTGCGCGCGGCCACCGGTCTCCTGGTGCGCCCGGTCGTGGTGGCCCGGACCGAGATGCGGAAGGTCATCGAGCGGCTGCGCCGCGAGGAGAACGACCTCGGCGACCTCGCGTCGAGCCTGCGCTCCGAGGAGACGTCCGCCGTCTCCAACCTGCTCTCCGACGACGACGACGCGCCGATCGTGCGGTACATCAACTCCCTGCTGGAGCAGGCGATCCAGAACCGCGCGTCGGACCTGCACCTCGAACCGACCGAGCACGACCTGCGCGTGCGCTACCGCATCGACGGCGTGCTGCACGAGATCGACCGCGTGCCGCGCGACGTGCAGGCCGCTCTCGTGTCGCGTCTCAAGATCATGTCCAATGTGGACATCACCGAGCGCCGCGTGCCGCAGAACGGCCGCATCACGGTGGAACTGCGCCAGCGCAAGGTCGACCTCCGGTTGGCGACGCTGCCGACGGTGTGGGGCGAGAAGGTCGTCCTCCGGGTGCTCGACACCGGCGGCATCGACCTGCAACTGCGCAAGCTCGGCTTCACCGAACGGAACCACGAGCGGTTCTCGAAGTCGTTCAACAAGCCGCACGGAATGGTGCTGGTGACCGGACCCACCGGTTCCGGCAAAAGCACCACGCTGTACGCGACGCTCACCGAGATCAGCAAACCCACCATCAACATCATCACCGTCGAGGACCCGGTCGAGTACCGGCTGCCGGGCATCAACCAGGTTCAGGTGGACGCCAAGGCGGGCATGACGTTCGCGGCCGTGCTCCCGGCGATCCTGCGGTCGGACCCCGACGTGGTGCTCATCGGTGAGATCCGCGACCGCGTCACCGCGCAGCTCGCCGTGGAGGCGTCGCTCACCGGTCACCTCGTGCTGTCCACGTTGCACACCAACGACGCGCCCAGCGCCGTCACCCGGCTCATCGAGATGGGCATCGAACCGTTCCTCGTCGGTTCCTCGCTCGACGCCGTGCTGGCGCAACGACTCGCCCGCCGCCTCTGCGAGTGGTGCAAGGAGACGTACCAGCCCACCGAGGACGAACTGGTCGCGGCGCGGTGGCCGGAGGACGCGCTCGGCGTGCCGCGGACGCTGTTCAAGGCGGTCGGCTGCAAGAGCTGCTCCAACACCGGCTACCGGGGGCGCCTGGCGTTGCACGAGGTGATGCCGGTGACCGAGGAGATCGAGCGGCTGGCCGTGAAACGCGCGTCGGCCAAGGAGATCCACGCCATCGCGATCGCCGAGGGCATGCACGACCTGCGCGTCGACGGGCTCTTCAAGGCGATGGAGGGACAGACCTCGGTCACGGAAGTTCTGCGCGTCGCCATCTGAGTTTCCCGAACGGGTGCAGCGCAGGCTAAACCACGGAGCGAACCGGCCGACAGGAGAGCGTGGACGGACTTCAGACGCTCTCGCCGCCGCCACCCCGGGGCGACGAACGGGCGGCGCTCGACACGATGCTGTTCGCGATGATCAACGCGGGCGGCTCCGACCTGCACCTCACCGTCGGGGCGCCGCCGACCGTCCGGGTCAACGGCCAGATGACGTACCTGCCGGACTACCCGAAGCTGGAGCCGCACGACACCGCGATGCTCGTGCGGGCCGCGCTCACCGACGAGCAGTGGGCCTTCTTCGAGGAGAATCACGAGCTCGACTTCGCGTACAGCGTCGACGGCCTGTCGCGGTTCCGCGTCAACCTCTACATCCAGCGCGGCTCGTGCGGCGCGGCGTTCCGGGGCATCCCGCACACCATCAAGCCGCTCGAAGAGCTCGGTGTGCCGACGTCGGTGGCGCGCTTCGCGAACCTGCACCGCGGGCTGGTGCTCGTCACCGGTCCGACCGGGTCCGGAAAGACGACGACGCTCGCGGCGCTGCTCGACCTCGCCAACCGCACCCGTTCCGCGCACATCATCACCATCGAGGACCCCATCGAGTTCCTCCACCACCACAAGCAGTGCCTGGTGAACCAGCGCGAGGTGGGTGCGGACACCGACTCGTTCGCCACCGCGCTCAAGCACGCGCTGCGGCAGGACCCGGACATCATCCTCGTCGGCGAGCTGCGCGACCTGGAGACCACGTCGACGGCGTTGACCGCCGCGGAGACCGGGCACCTCGTGCTCGCCACGCTGCACACGCAGAGCGCGGCGCAGACCGTCGACCGGGTCATCGACATCTTCCCGCCGCACCAGCAGCACCAGATCCGGGCCCAGCTCGCCGCGGCGCTGCAGGGCGTGGTGACGCAGGCGCTCGCGCCGCGCGCCGACGGGCAGGGCCGCACCATCATCACCGAGATCATGGTTGCCACGTCGGCGATCCGGAACCTCATCCGCGAGGGCAAGAACCACCAGATCCCGTCGTTCATGCAGTCCGGCGGGCGCGAGGGGATGCTCTCGTTCGACCAGCACCTCGCCGAACGCGTGCAGCAGCGGCTGATCACGTTCGAGCAGGGGCTCAGCCTGTGCCATTCCCAGGAGGACTACCAGCGCCTCACCGGAAGGATGTGACCGGGTGCCGTTGACCAAGGAGTTCACCTAC
Organism: Virgisporangium aurantiacum; assembly: GCF_016863635.1. Lineage (GTDB taxonomy): Bacteria > Actinomycetota > Actinomycetes > Mycobacteriales > Micromonosporaceae > Virgisporangium > Virgisporangium aurantiacum. The sequence continues at coordinate 85,216 of NZ_BOPG01000006.1, forward strand.
GAAACCGTCGGCGCCGGCGGCAAGCGGGAAAAGGGCAAGATCGAGGCGACGAACGAGACGGCCGCCGCCGTGCAGTTGCGGGCGCAGGGTCTGGTGCCGCTGTCCATCTCCGCGAACACCTCGGTTCTGCAGAAGGAACTGAAGATCCCGGGGTTCTCGGGTCGCACCACCCTGAAGGACCTGTCGGTGTTCTCCCGGCAGTTCGCGACGATGAGTGCCGCCGGCATGTCGCTGCTGCGCACGCTCGCCGTCATGGAGGACCAGACCGAGAAGGCGTCGCTCAAGAAGGCGATCGGCGATGTGCGGCTCGACGTCGAGGGCGGCATGCCGCTGTCGGCCGCGATGGCCCGCCACGACCGGGTCTTCCCGACGCTCATGGTGGCGATGGTGAAGTCGGGCGAGACCGGTGGTTTCCTCGACGACGCGCTGGAACGCATCGCGGGCAGCTTCGAGAAGGACGCGGCGCTGCGCGGCAAAATCAAGAGCGCGCTGACGTATCCGGTGATGGTGCTGGCGTTCAGCGTGGTGATGATCGCCGCGGTGCTCATCTTCATCGTGCCCATCTTCGAGAAGATGTTCCGCGACCTCGGCGGCAAGCTTCCGCTCCCCACCCAGATCATCGTGTCGGCCAGCAGCACCATCGCGTGGTCCGGCCCGCTCACGGCGGCGGTCGTGATCGTGCTCGTCACGATCTTCAAGAGCCAGCTGCGCAGGCGGCCGAAGTTCCGGCTGTTCGTCGACAAGGTGAAGCTCAAGCTACCGGTCTTCGGCCCGCTGTTCACGAAGATCGCGATCAGCCGGTTCTCGCGCAACCTCGGCACGCTGTTGAGCGTCGGTATCCCGGTGATGCAGGCGTTGAGCGTGGTGGGTGCGACCACCGGAAACGCGGTCGTGGCCGGTGTGGCCGAAGACATGCAGCTCTCGGTGCGCGAGGGACGCACGATGTCGGCGCCGCTGTCGAAGCACCCGGTCTTCCCGCGCATGGTCGCCCAGATGATGGAAGTTGGCGAAGAGAGCGGCCAAATCAGTCAGATGCTCGGCAAGATTGCCGACTTCTACGACCGGGAGGTAGATGACGCGGCCGAAGCACTGACCGCGGCACTTGAACCCATCATGGTGCTTTTCATGGGCGCCCTGATCGGTGGCATGGTCGTCTGCCTTTACCTGCCGATGTTCTCGGTCTACCAGAACATCCAAGGCGTGGAGTGAGTCTCCGCGTACCCACCCGACCGGCAGCCAGCCGGCCGACAAACCGCCCACCGAAACGTTCCACCCCCTCAGAGTCGCAGGAGGCTCACATGCGTCAGACCCTCAACGGGATGCGCAAGCGCGGCAGCGAAGACCGCGGTTTCACCATGATCGAACTGCTCGTGGTGGTTGTCATCATCGGCATCCTCGTCGCGATCGCGGTACCGGTGTACCTGAACTACCGCAAGGGCGCGGCCAACAAATCGGCCGCCTCCGACGTCCGCGGCGCGATCACCGCCATCGAGCAGTACTACACCGAGAACGGCAACAAGTACCCGACCGGTGAAACCTCGGACGAGGGCGAGAACCTCACCCTCACGGCGGTTGACACCACCACGGGCACCACCGATCAGATCATCACCGTCTCGCCCGGCAACGTGCTGGGGTACAAGGCGCTCACCGACGGCAGCGCGGCCGCCTACCGGATCTGCGCCCAGAACAAGGACGGCGGACAGGTGTACGTCTACAACAGCGCGACGGGCGGCTCGGTTCAGAAGTCCAACGCCGATGACGTGGAAGCCTGCCTCGCGGCCTGATCCCGGTAACGCGCCGGCGGTGGCGACTGCTGAACAAAGCGTCGCCACCGCCGGTCAACCTCTTTCCCTGGAAGCTGGAAGGAAGACATGGCTCCCCTCCTCGTACTGGCCGGCGTGCTCGGGCTCGCGGTCGGTTCGTTCCTGAACGTGGTGATCCACCGCGTTCCGCGGGGAGAATCGTTGCTGCGGCCGGCCTCGCACTGCCCGCGCTGCCAACGCGCGGTGCGGCCGTGGGAGAACGTGCCGGTGCTGAGCTGGCTGGCCCTCCGTGGGAAGTGCGCCGGCTGCGCGGGACGCATCAGCGTCCGCTACCCCCTCGTCGAGGCGGCCACCGCCGCCCTGTTCGTCGCCATCACGCTCCGGTTCGGTCTGAGCCCGGAGCTTCCGGCGTATCTGTACCTCGGCGCCGTGTCGCTCGCGCTGGCCCTCATCGACCTCGACGTGCGGCGGCTGCCGAACTCGATCGTCCTACCGTCCTATGTGGTCGGTGCGGCGCTGCTCGCGCTGCCGGCCGCGGTCGGCCCCGATTGGAATGCCGCCGGCCGCGCGCTGCTCGCGATGGCGGTGCTGTTCCTCGTGTTCTTCGCGATCGCCTACCTCTACCGCGGCGGCATGGGCCTCGGTGACGTCAAACTCGCCGGCGTGCTCGGGCTCTACCTCGGGTGGCTCGGCTGGAGTTCCGTCGTCGTCGGCGCGTTCGGCGGGTTCCTCCTCGGCGGGCTGGTCGGCATCGCGCTCATGGTGGCCCGCCGGGCGTCGCGGCGCACACCGGTGCCGTTCGGTCCGTTCATGCTCGCCGGGGCGCTGCTCGCCGTCTTCCTCGCCGACCCCATCGCCTCCTGGTACACGACCACCTTCCTGTCCGCGGCCTGACCTTCACGAAGGAGCGCCTATGCCCGGCCAACCGCTCGTCGGCCTCGACATCGGCTCGGCGTCGATCCGGGCCGCCGAGACCGGCAGACGGCGTGACGGGCTGGTCGTCACCGCGTTCGGTGCCGTGCCCCTGCCGCACGGTGCCGTGCAGGCCGGTGTGGTGCAGGACGAGGCGGCGGTGACCGCCGCGCTGAAACACCTGTGGTCGACGGCCCGGTTGCGCAGCCGCAAGGTGGCGCTCGGCGTCTCCAACCCGCAGATCGTGGTCCGGAAAATGGACCTCGCGAACCTGCCCCGCGCGGAACTGCGCCGGTCGCTGCCGTTCCAGGTGCGCGACTCGTTGCCGTTACCGGTCGAGCGGTCGCTGCTGGACTTCTACCCGCTCGCCCACAGCGACGGCGAGACCGTGGAGGGCATGCTCATCGCGTCGCCGAAAGAGGCGGTGATGACGTCGATCCGGGCCATCCAGAAGGCTGGCCTCACGGTGGCGAAGGTCGACCTCGGGTCGTTCGCGCTGCTGCGCGCCGCGGCGTTCCTCGACGCCAACGTCGAGGCGATCGTCGAGATCGGCGCCCAGATGACCACGGTCATCGCGCACGTCGACGGCGTACCGCTGATCGTGCGCACCGTCCCGCGCGGCGGTGCCGAGATCACCGAGAGCATCGCGTCCCGGATGAACATCGACCTGGCCGAGGCCGAGAACCGCAAGCGCCAGAACGGCCTGATCGGGCCGGACACCGCGGTGACCGCGGTGGTCGACGAGGCCGTGCGGCCGCTCATCAACGAGATCCGCAGTTCGTTCGCCTACCTCAACACCGGTGAACGGCACATGCGGGTCGCCCGCGTGCTGCTCGCCGGCGGCGGCGCGTTGCTCGCCGGGCTCCCCGCGAAGCTGGCGGCGCACCTGAACCTCGACGTCACGTTCGCCGATCCGCTCATCCGCTTCAACATCGGCCGGCGCTCCGTGCCGGAGGCGTTGACGCCGAGCCGGGTCGCCGCTGCCGTCTGTATCGGTCTCACGATGGGAGCTTCCTGATGACCGCGGTGATGTCCCAACCCGATCAGAAACCGGACCAGGCCAGCCAGCACACCGCGACGCTGCTCAATCCCCTGCGCACGCCGACCATCTCCGCGGACCTGCTGCCGACGGAGGTGTTCGTCTCCCGGCGCACCCGCCGGATCGGCCGCTACGCGGGCTTCGCGCTCGTCATGGTCACCGTGCTGCTGGCGCTGTGGTACGGAATGGAGATCCTGCGCACCACCGCCGCCGAGACCGACCGCGACGAGACGCTCGACACCGTGCAGGGCCTCAAGCGGCAGCAGACCCGGTACGACGAACTGGTCAAGACGCAGGCCACAGCGAAGGCCATCAACGCGCAACTCGTCGCGCTCATGTCAAACGACATGCTGTGGGCGAAGCTGACCCGCTCGATGGTGTCGGTGGTTCCCGACGACGTCGAGATCGGCGCCATCTCCGCGGCGGTGCCGGCGGCGGGCGTCGACACTGCGGTGACGAAGACCCTCATCGGCCCGCCGACCGTGAAGATCATCGGCTCCTTGACGGTCAACGGCATCGGGGACGACAAGGAGGTCATCGCCCTCTACGTCGACGCGCTCGACACCGTCCCCGGGCTGGCGAACGCGTTCCTCACCAGCGCGACGCAGGGTGACAAGGGCTTCGAGTTCGCGGTGCGCGTCGACATCACCTCGGCCGCGCTCGACAACCGCTACAAGGCATCGGCGAGCGCGAGCGCGGGAGCGGGCCAGTGAGTTGGCTGCTGCGGCCGGATCGGCTGTGGATGTTCGGCGCGCTGGCCGGCGCCGTCGCCCTGTCGGCACTGGCATGGTTCCTGCTGATCGGCCCGCAGCGCACCGAAACCACCGACGTCGAGGACCAGACCGCGCAGGCCGACGGGCAGGTGATCGTCGAGCAGCGCAAGCTGGCCAAGCTCACCGCCGAGTACGCCGAACGCGACAAGTACGCCGCCGAACTGGCCGCGAACCGGAAGGCACTGCCGACGGTGGCCGCCACCGGCGACCTGCTGCGCGAACTGCAGAGCGCCGGCGACGGTGCCGGCGTCGCCGTCTCCAGCCTGTCGGCCGGCAGCCCGACCGAACTCAAGGGCGCGGCCGGTGTGGCCTCGGTGATGATCACGGTGGTGGCGGCCGGCAAACTCGAGAAGCTGCAGGCGTTCCTCGACCAGGTGCAGCGGATCCAGCCCCGGGCGATGCTGGTGTTCAACGTCAGTTTCAGTCCGAACGAGAGCGGCGACGCGATCACCGGCGCCAGCGCCCAGTTGACGCTGAGCGCCCAGGTTTTCGTCGCGATGCAGCAGGCGGCGACGCCCAGCGCGTCCGCGTCCGCCTCCGCCAGCACCGCCGCGGGCGCCGACTGACAATGATGCGCTTCCGCCTCCGTGACGACGACGGGGTGTCGCTGCTCGAGACGCTCGTCGCCATCACCATCGTGACCATCGTGATGACCGCGGTGGCGTCGTTCTTCGTGCGTTCGATCAGCGCAACCGGCCAGCAGCGCGGCAAGCAGGTCGCAAGCCACCTGGCCGACTCGGCCATGGAAAAGGTCCGCGCGCTGAAGGGATCGGCGATCGACGACGGACGGGACGACGGCGACGGCGACATGCCGAAGCTGGACGCCGTCGACAAGTTGCTCGCCAACGCCACCCCGAAGAACGCCAAGCAGGCCACCGGAACGCCGACGCTGCCGGTGGTTCCGGAAACCCCCGAGGTGGCGGGAACCACCTACCAGCTCTACTGGTACGTCGGTGCGTGCGCCCTGCCCGACGATGCGCCGGTCGACGCGGCCGTCGACAACTGCGCGCCGTCGACAACCGGCAAGGTGACGTTGTTCCGCGTGGTCGTGGCCGTCCGGTGGCCGGACCGGAACTGCAACCAGAACAGCTGCCTGTTCCTCAGTTCGACGCTCGTGAGCAGCGCGGCCGAGGAGCCCGTCTTCAACGAGAACGAGGTCGCACCGCCCCCGGTCATCGAGAACCACGGCGATCTCCAGGGGAACACGAGCACCGGGGAGACCCGCAAGGTCGACGGCGTCACGGTGGTCACCGGGTTCGTCGTCTCCGGCGACGCGAAGCCGCTGACGGTCAGCGCCGAGAATCCCCCGAAGGGCATCGTGGTGAGTTCCGCCGGACAGATCACCGGCAAGCCGACACTGCCCGGCACGTACGCCGTCACCATGCGGGTCACCGACATCCGCGGGCTGGTCGGCTCCGCGTCGTTCAACTGGACCATCTACACCGCGCCGAAGCTGAACGCCGTCAGCGCCCAGACGACCCGCTCCGGCGCGGCCGTGAGCCTCCAGCTCGTCAACGGTGGCGGCGGCGAGGCACCGTTCACCTTCACGGCCACCGGCACGCCCGCCGGAATCACGCTCGACCCGGCCACCGGCCTGTTCTCCGGCTCGCCGGTGACGCCGACGCCGACGACGCAGAGCCCGGCGTCGACCGTCCCGGTCACCGTCACGATCACCGACCGGGTCAAGCAGACCCACTCGGTGACCTTCAACTGGACGGTCAACGACTGGCTGGTGCCGACGATCACCACCAAGGCGACGAAGCAGAACGTGGCGGTCGACACGACGGTTCCCGCCACCGGCGGGCTGGCCCCGCTCACCTGGTCGGCCACCGGTCTGCCGACCGGCCTGACGATCGCCGCCGACACCGGCCGCATCACCGGTATCCCGACGGTGAAGTCCAACAACAACAACGTCACCGTCACCGCCAAGGACGCCCGCGGCCAGACCCGGTCGACCACGTTCAAGTGGAACATCACATGAGGCCCGCGGCGGTACGCGACGACGAGTCCGGCGTCACGCTGATCGAGCTGGTCGTCTCGATGACGATCATGGCGGTGATGATGTCGGTGTTCACGACCGCCGTGGTGCAGATGTACCAGGCAGCCAACAAGACCGAGTCGATGTCGAACGCGCAGGCCGAGCTGAACAACGTCTTCCTGCGGCTCGACCGGATCGTGCGCTACGCCGCCGGGATCAGCAACATGCAGAAGCACGGCAACCGGTTCTACATCGGCATGCTCGTCGCCGAACCCGGTAACAAGCAACGGTGCTACGCGCTCCAGTTGACCGGCGAACCCGTCAAGCGGCTCCAGATCGCCGACTGGTACGAGAACGCGCGACCGGCCGAGGCACCGTGGACCACGATCGCCAACGACGTCGTCCCGCCCACCAGCGGCGATCCGTTCGAGTTCGTCGAGGCCGACCACGACTACAACTTCGACCGCCTCAAACTGAACCTCGACGCAACGGTCGGTATGGACAAGCGCAGTCGGACGAGGGCCTCCACCCAAGTGGAGTTCACCGCGCTGAACACGTCGCTCACGAGCGATACCCCGACCGTGTGCACCTACTTTTGGAACCCGGCATGAGCGCCGCAGCGAAGTGGAGGCGTTCATGCCGGGGGGCCTTTTCCTTTGCACTCAAAGGCGGCACAGCATGAGCGGCCGCCACCTGAGCGACGACCGGGGCTCCATGCCCCTGGCCATGCTGCTGATCATGGTGTCGGTGTCGCTCAGCGCGCTGATGACGCCGCTGCTGCTCACGCAGTTGAGCGCGACCCGGGCCGACGTCCGCCGCGTGCACGCGCTGCACGCGGCGCAGGCCGGCATCGACGTGGCGATGGCGCACATCCGCGCCGCTCAGGACGCCGCGCACGAAGGCATCCTGAACAAGCTGCCCTCGTGCAACGACCCGGCCGACACCGATCCGCCGCCGATCTTCGCCGGACGGGTCGGCGGGGGCACGGCCCGGTACGAGGTGACGGCGATCGACTACTACGACAAGGACCCCGCCAAGGTCACAGGCGGCCGGATCGCCTGCACCAGCGGCTATCCGGACGCGACCCCGAAATACGCGGTGATCACGTCGCGCGGCACCGAGCCCGGCGCCGGCGCCGGCGGAACACCGACGTACCGGACGATCTCGGCCACCTACATCTTCAACATCACCAACGCCAACATCCCCGGTGGCCTGATCCACGTCTACAAGGACGCGACGACCGACGACCTGTGCCTGGCGGCCGAGTCCGGAACGCCGACACCGAAGTCCGCCCTGAAGGTCAAGTACTGCGACAAGACCGATCCGGCCCAGATCTGGATCTACAACCAGTTCCTGACGATCACCCTGTCGGCGACGCGCACCCAGGCGAAGCAGCTCGGTATGTGCGTCGACATGGCGGCCCCGCAGACCGCGGGCAACGCCGCCACGATCGACTACTGCTCCGACGTGACCAAGCCGCAGCAGCAGTGGAGCATCAACGACAGCGCCAACCTCCAGGGCACCACCGACGGCGTCAACCTCAACGGGACCTGCCTCACCGTGAAGACCGCGAACAAGGACGGCAGCCCGGTCGTCGCGGGTGGCTGCGGCGGCCCGTACAACAACGTCCACACCTGGTCGTTGGAGGCGACCGTCGGTGCCGGTGCCGCGGGCAGCATCACCAACCAGATCGTGAACTTCAGCCAGTTCGGCCGCTGCATGGACATCACCGAGGTCAACGTCAACAAGGGGTTCCTCATCGTGTGGCCGTGCAAGCAGGCGCCGGACCCCAACAAGGTGCTGTGGAACCAGAAGTTCACGATGCCGTCGATCGATCCGCTCACCGACGTGGGCGAGGGCCGGGTCACCACGTTCAACCCGGCCGCCACGCCCAAGGTGACGTACTGCCTGAAGAGCCCGGGCTCGACCGCACCGGGCCGCTACGTCACCGTCGTCGTTTGTCCGGCGAACGACGCCGCCGAGGTCAAGTGGACGTTCTACGGCCACAACACCTCGTACTCGACCAGCTACATCCTGGTCGACTACCAGGGCAACTGCATGGCGCCGACCGACCCGAAGGTCGACAAGTACCCCAGCGGCGAGAACGTCAGCAAGATCGTCGTGCAGCCGTGCGACGGCTCCGCGTCACAGAAGTGGAACGCGCCGCCCAACGTCGAACTGCAGTTCCCGCTGAAGGACATCCACGAGAAGTAGTTACAGCGCCAGCGCGACCACGTCGACCGCGTTGGGCTGCGGCGCGCTTCCTGCCTGCGGGGCCATCGTGACGATGACCTGGTCGCCGTCGATCAGGAGACGGTCGGGGACGCCCGACTTCGCCTCCGGCGGCAGGTCGGTCTGCCACCGGCGTTCGCCGGCCGGGCTCAGGCCGCGGACGCGGCCGTCGGGGCCGGCGATCACCACGGCCCGGCCCTCGGCCACCGCCACCCGCGCGCCCGGGGGCTCGCTGGCCCACACGCGGTCGCCGGTGTCGGCGCGGCGGGCGTTCACCCGGTCGGAGGCCACGAGCACCAGGTCGCCGGACCGGCTCAGGTCGGTGACCGGGGTCGGAGCCGTGTCGGTCCACGCCACCTCGCCGGTGGCCAGGCGCAGGGCACGGATCTCGGAGGAGTCCCGGAGCACCACGTGGTCGCCGACGATCACGGCCTGCGTGTAGTTCCACGAATGGGCGTACACGGGTCGGGGCCGGCCGTCCGGCGGCTGCCGGTTCGAGCCTTCCGGGCCGCCGGGCGCGTTACCCGGTCCCTCCGGCTTCTGCCCGTCCGGCGGCGGACCCGCCGGCACCGAACTCTCGTCGACCACCGCGGGCGCCGGGAACTCGACGTTCCACCGCGGGTTTCCGGTCGCGGCGTCGTGCAGGGCGACCCGCACCCGGTCGCCGACCTTGTCGTGGGTGAGGACCCACGTGTCGTCGGCGTGGAGCGGGGTGCCGCCGCCGGACCGCCGCCACACCGTGCCGCCGTCGGGACGCACCGCCGCCAGATAGGCGCCGCTCGCCGGAGCGGCCGTGCTGCCGGTGCCGGCCGTGCTGTCGGCCGTGCCCGGCGGGTCGAGCCGGGCCGCGCCGCCGGCACCGACGTACGCCGCCGACGCGGTGACCACGACCCGCCGGACCGGACCCGTCTCGATCCGGAACTCCTGCGCGCCGGTGGCCGGGTTCAGCCGTGCCACGGTGGCACCGTCGGCGACCAGCACGGAATCGCCCCAGCGGTGCAGCGCCGTCAGCCCGTTCGACACCGGACGGTTCCAGCGGCTCGCGCCGGGGCCGCCCGCCCGCACCTCGGTGCGCGTGCCCGCCGCCATCGCCCGGCCGCCGAGCGGAACCAGCCAGACCGCGACCGGCTCGGGCCGTCCGCTGTTCGCCCGTCCGCCGCCGGAGCCCCCCGGTGTGGCGGGCGTCGACGGGGGTGCCCCGTAGCCGACCGGCACCGGCTCCGCCCCCGACCGCCCCTGCCAGAGCACCCTGCCGCCGGCGGAAGCGCCGGTCGAATCGTCCGCGGAATCGCCGTCGTCCCGGACCATCGACCGCCCGATCAGCCCGGCCGCGACGCCGCCGACCGTGGCCAGCCCCACCAGGCCGCCGGCCAGCAGGGCGCGCCGCCGCGACGCCCGGGGCACCCGGCGCGGGGTCAGCACCGCGGAGAACGGCACGTCGGAGATCGCCTGGTGCCAGCCCGGCTCGGGCGCCGACACCCCGGCGGCCGTGAGCATCTGCGACAGTTCGGCCGCCGTCGGGCGGTCACGCTGGTCGGCGCTCAGGCAACGCATGATCATGGGACGCAGCTCGCTCGGCACCCGGTCGAGGTCGAAGCGACCCTTGATGATGTGCATCATCTGGGCGTAGACGGTGTCGCTGTCGTCGACGAGGGTGCGCCCGGTGGCGGCGTAGTACATCGTGGCGCCCAGCGAGAAGATGTCGGTCGCCGGTGTCGCCTCGCCGCCGTGGATGCGCTCCGGCGCCATGTACGACGGGGTGCCCACCACGAGGCTGCTGGTCATCCGGGTGGCCTTCGGCGAGAGCACCACGCCGAAGTCGATGATGTACGGGCCCACGTCGCCGAGCAGCACGTTGCTGGGCTTGAGGTCGCGGTGCACCAGGCCGGCCGCGTGGATCGACGCGAGCGCCTCGGCCAGCCCGGCGGCGAGCGTCAGCACCGCGCCGGGCGACAGCGCGCCGTGCCCCTCGACCCAGCGTTCCAGGCTCGGACCCTCGATGTAGGTGGTGGCCAGCCACGGCGCTTCGGCGGTCAGATCGGAGTCGACCACCGCCGCCGTGAACAGCGGGTTGACCTCGCGCACGGCCGCCACCTCGCGGGCGAACCGGCGCCGGAACACCGGATCGTCGACCAGGTCGGGCCGGATCACCTTGATCGCCACCGGCCGGCCGGACCGCGACTGGCCCATGTAGACCCGGCCCATGCCGCCATTGCCCAGAACCCCGAGCAGCCGGTACGACCCGATCGTCGTGGGATCGGAGTCGCTCAGCGGCCTCACCGGCCACCCCACAGAGCGTCCATCACAGCAGATCGTATCCATCACGTGAGTGATCAGTAGTGTCCCCCGTGGCGGGGGCACCATGGAACGATGCCGATCATGGTCGAGTTCGCCGGGCCGAAGCAGGTCCGGGTGATCACGTACGAGCGCGAACCGCTGCCCGCCGGGTACGTGCGGGTCCGGACGCACTACTCGGGAATCTCCGCCGGCACCGAGTTGACCGCCTACCGCGGAACAAACCCCTATCTGACCCGCGTGTGGGACCCCGACGCGAGGCTGTTCCACGACGGCGAGGGCGGGATCACGTACCCCATCGCCGGCTGGGGCTACTCGGAGGTCGGCGAGATCATCGAGGGTCCGGGAACGGGCGACCTGGTCTGCGGCATCTGGGGCCATCGCAGCGAGGCGGTCGTGCCGGACGCGGTCACGCGGTTACCGGCGACCGTCGACCCGCTCAGCGCCTCCTTCGCCCGGGTCGGCGCGATCGCGTTCAACGCGATCCTGTCGGCCGGCATCCGGCTCGGCGAGACCGTCGCGGTGTTCGGGCAGGGCGTGCTCGGGCTGCTGGTCACCCGCTTGGCGACGCTCAGCGGCGGCTCGGTGGTCGCCGTCGACACCATCGCGAAGCGACGGGAGGCCGCGCTGCGGTACGGCGCCGCCGCTGCGCTCGTCCCCCACAATGCCGCCGCGGAGATCCGCCGCCGCACGGCCGGGCGCGGCGCCGACGTCGCGATCGAGATCAGCGGCGCCTATGCGGCACTGCACGAGGCGGTCCGGGCCGTCGCGCCCGGCGCCCGCGTCGTCGCGTCGGGCTTCTATCAGGGTGACGGCGTGGGCCTGCGGCTCGGCGAGGAGTTCCACCACAACCGGGTGCAGCTGGTGTGCTCGCAGATCGGCGGGGTGCCGCCGGAGCTGGCGCCGCGCTGGAGCCCGGCCCGCCTGCAGGAGGCGTTCCTGGCCCAGGTCGCCGCCGGCGCGGTCGACGCCCGCGGCCTGGTCAGCCACCTCGTCCCCGCCACGGAGGCGGCGTCGGCCTACGAACTGCTCGACGAGCGTCCCGAAGAAGCCCTCCAGGTAATCCTGGACTTCACCACCTGACGCCGCGATCTCAGCGGCGGAGGAGGAGGCTGATGCCCTGGCCCACGCCGATGCACATCGTGCACACCGCCGTTTCCGCTTCGCGCTTGGACAGCTCGACCGCGGCGGTCAGGGCCAGCCGCGCGCCGCTCATTCCCAACGGGTGGCCCAGGGCGATCGCGCCGCCGTTCGGGTTGACGTGGTCGGCGTCGTCGGGGAGGCCGAGGGCGCGCAGGACGGCCAGGGCCTGGGCGGCGAACGCCTCGTTCAGCTCGACCACGTCGACGGCGGCGATCGGCAGCCCCGCGCGGTCGAGCAGCTTGTTGGTCGCCGGGGCGGGGCCCATGCCCATGATGCGCGGGGCCACCCCGGCGGTGGCGGCACCCGCGATACGGGCCAGCGGCGACAGGCCGTAGCGCTCGACCGCCGACGAGCTCGCCACCAGGATCGCGGCGGCGCCGTCGTTCACGCCGGAGGAGTTGCCGGCCGTCACCGAACCGCCGTCGCGGAACGGGGTCGGCAGCGCCGCGAGTTTCGCCAGCGTGGTTTCGCGGGGATGCTCGTCCCGCGACACGACCACCGGTTCGCCGCGTTTCACCGGAACGGAGACCGGGGCGATCTCGGCGTCGAAGCGGCCGTCGGCCTGGGCCTTGGCGGCGCGTTGCTGCGACCGGAGGGCGAACTCGTCCTGATCGGGGCGGGACACCCCGAACTCACCAGCGACGTTCTCGGCCGTCTCGCCCATCGAGTCGGTGCCCCAGCCGGCCCGCATCAGCGGGTTGACCAGCCGCCAGCCCAGGGTCGTGTCGAAGACCTCCGGTGCGCGCGCGAAGGCGGCGGTGGGCTTCGGCAGCACGTACGGGGCCCGGCTCATGCTCTCCACGCCGCCGGCGACCACCAGGTCGGCCTCGCCGGCGCGGATCATGCGGGCGGCCGTCGCGACCGCGTCGAGGCCGGAGCCGCACAGCCGGTTCACCGTGCTTCCGGACACGTGCTCGGGCAGCCCGCCGAGCAGCGCCGCCATCCGGGCCACGTTGCGGTTGTCCTCGCCGGCCTGGTTCGCGCAGCCCAGGATCACGTCGTCGACCGCGGCCCAGTCGACCGCCGGCAGCGCCGCCACCAGCGATCGGATCACGTGCGCGGCGAGGTCGTCGGGACGCACGGGCGCGAGCGCGCCGCCGTACCGGCCGATCGGTGTCCGCACGCCGTGCACAAGGAACGCCTCGGTCATGCCGGTCCCCTTCCGATCTCGTTACTTCCACGTAACACTGTCAACCATGATTAATGCATCGTCAGTGCAGAAAATCATGCTCCGCGGCCGGGCCACCGCCAAGGACGAGATTTCCGCGCTCCTGGCCGGTGCCGCCGCCGGCCGCGGTGGCGCCCGCCTGTTCCATGGTGACCCGGGCATCGGCCGCAGCGCGCTGTTGCGCTTCGCCGCGTCGGAGGCCGTCGACTTCGCCGTGGTCGAGCTTTTTTCCGGTGACGCCGTGAGCGCCGCCCTGTCGAGCCCGTCCGAGCCGGTCGGGGACCCGTTCGCCCGGGCGGTCGCCGCGCTCGACGCGGTCCGCGCCGTCGCCCGGCGGCAGCCCCTGCTCATCTGCGTCGACGATGCCCACGACCTCGACCGGGAGACCCGCGGCGTCCTCGGCTTCCTGGCCCGCCGGCTCGACGGCGAACGGGTGGCCGTGATCATCACGTGCGAGGGTGGCGAGCCGGTGCTGGCCGGGATCCCGCACCACCGCCTCGAACCGCTCGACCGCGACGCCAGCCGCCAGGTCGTCGAGGACCTGATGGCCAGCAGAGATGACGACCTCGGCCCGCAACTGGCGGCCATCGCCGAGGGCAACCCGCTGGCGCTCGCCGAACTCGTCCAGCACGTGCGGCTGACCGGCACCGTGCCGGCGACGCTGCCGCCGACCAGCCGGCTCCGCCGCCTTTACCGGGCCAGGCTGGCGACCCTGCCCGAGCCCACCCGGCGGCTGCTGCTGCTCGCCGCGGCCGACCCGGACCTCGACGCCACCGAACTCACCCGCGCCGCCACGGAGAGCGGGCTCGACGTCACCGGGCTGGAACCGGCGGAGCGCGCCGGGCTGATCACCGCGGCCGGCCGCATCGAGTTCTCCCAGCCGCTCGTGCGCACCGTCGTGTACCACGAGGCCGACGCGGCAGCCCGCCGCGCGGTGCACAGTTCACTGGCGGCCACGCTCACGGCGTCAAATATGATCTTGCGCCGAAACCTGCACCTGGCCGCGGCCTCGACCGGCGTGGACGCCGGCCTCGCGAAGGCGTTGGAGGACGCGGCGGCGACGGCCGCGCACGGCCCGGCGTCGATCGCGCTGGAGCGGGCGGCCGAGCTGACCGTCGAGCCCGGCGCGGCGGCGCGACGGCTGGTCGCCGCGGCCGAGCGGGCCTGGCTCGGCGGCGAACCGCACCGCACGAAGCTGCTGCTGGGTCGCGTGCCGGAGGACCTGCGGACCGGCGCGGCCGATCAGCTGATCGGCGAGATCGAGCTGACGGCCGGCGCGGCCCGGCCCGCGGAGAGGACGCTGCTGCGGGCCGCCGCCCGGTTGACCGAGCGGGACCGGCACCGGGCCCTGGCCGCGCTGCTCCGGGCCGGCGAGGCGGCGTGCCTGGCCGGCGACTACGCGCGCTACCCCGCGATCGCGGGGCGGGCCGGTGCGCTGCGCCAGCCGAACGAACCGCCCGCGCTGGAGCTGGTGTTCGAGCAGTTCGCCGGGCAGGCCGCGCTGTTCCAGGGCCGGCTCGCGGCGGCCGTCGGCCCGCTGAAGCGGGTGTTCTCGCTCGCGACCAGCCTCGACGACGCCCGCGCGCTCACGTCGGCGAGCGGCGCGGCGATCCTGCTCGGCGACGACGTGCGCGCCGGCCGGTTGGCGACCCGCGCCGCCGAGGTGGCCCGCGCCACCGGCGACCGGGCGGTGCTGCCGCAGGCGCTGGAGTACGCGGCGGTGGCCGAGTTCGCGCTGGGCCGCTACCCGGCCGCGACCGCGATGCTGCTCGAAGGGCTGCGGGTCGCCCGGGAGACCGGGCAGGAGCGCCTGATCAGCACGAACCTCGGCACGCTCGCGGTGCTCGCCGCGATCACCGGCGACCGGCCCACCTGCCTGTTGCGGGTGCGCGAGGTCCGGTCCCAGCCGTTCGTCGGTGTGCGGCCCACCGCGCTGGTCGAGTGGGCGCTCGCGGCCATCGACCTGTTCGACGGACCGACGGCGCCGGCGCTGCGCCGGCTACGGTCGGTGGTGCGCCCCGGCGGCGACCTGGTGCTCCGCGTGGCGGCGGCGCCGCACTACGTGGAGGCGGCCGTCCGTACCGGTGACCGGGCGGCGGCGCGGCGGGCGGTCGAGGAGTTCGACCCGTGGGCCGCCAGCACGGGCAGCGGCGGGTGGCTGGCGCTGGCCGCCCGGAGCCGGGCCCTGGCCGCCCCCGACCTGGGCGAGGCGAACGAACACTTCGAGGCCGCCCTCGGCTTTCACGCGGCCGGCTTCGAGCGGGCCCGCACCGAGTTGCTGTTCGGCGAGCGGCTGCGCGGCGCGGGCGTCGACGCGCGGCAGCACCTGCGGTCGGCCCTGGAACTGTTCGAGGCCTACGACGCCGGGCCGTGGCGCGACCGGGCCGCGGCCGCGCTGCGGAGCATCGACGCCTCGGCGCTGCCGGCGGCCTCCGGCGACCTGACCGCGCAACAGTTGCAGATCGCCCGCATGGTGGCCGACGGCGCGACGAACCAGGAGGTGGCGGCCCGCCTGTTCCTGAGCCGCCGCACCGTCGAATATCACCTGCGGAACATCTATCTCCGGCTGGGCGTGCGATCGCGGGTGGAGTTGGTCAGGCTCGTCTCGTGAGCCGGCCACGCTCACCCGGATCGTTCCGATGATCGGCCGGGTTTATGGACTACCGCGCTGACCAGGCGTGTGGGTTCGGAGGAACGCGGGAATCGAGCGGACCGCGTCCTCGCCGCGGAGGCGGCACTCGACCGCGAGGTAGCCGTCGTAGTCCTCCAGCGCCGCCAGCACCGCGGCCCAGTTCAGGTGACCGGCACCCGGCTGCAGCCGGTTCGAGTCGCTGACCTGCACGTGTCCCAGGTACGGGGCGGCCGCCCGCAGCGCCGCGGCCGGATCGTCCTCCTCGATGTTCATGTGGAACGTGTCGGCGACGACCTTCACATGCCCGTTGCCCACCGCCCGCACCAACTCGACCGCCTGGTCGAGGCGGTTCACCATGTGGTCCTCGTACCGGTTCAGCGGTTCGAGGTACAGCTCGACGCCCTCGGCAAGAGCATGCGCCCCCAGCTCGGAGAGCGCTTCCAGCAGCACCTCGCGGTCGTCGGCCGCGCTGCGGGGCGGCTCGAACGGCGGCAGGCGGCGGGAGAACATCCCCCACGACGCCGGCGTCATCGCGCCCCGGCCGCCGATCTCGGCGATCACGCTCAGCTGCGACCGCAGTTGAGCGACCGCGTCGCGCCGCAGGTCGGGGTCGAACGCGCCGATGAAGTGCGGCATCTCGACGCACACGGTCGGCATCGGCACCCCGGCGGCGGCCGCCGCACGCAGCTCCGGCAGGCGCTCGCGGAACGCGAAGCCGCCCCTGCCGCGCAGCTCGATCGCGTCGTACCCGGCGCCCGCGGCGAACTCCCACTTCTCGGGCAGGGTCGCCCCCGGCAGCAGTTGCTCCTGGCAGGAGATCTTCATGCGACGGCGAGGTCGCGCTCGATGGCCGCGGCGGCGGCGCGCAGCGGGGGAACGAGTTTGCGGCGGATGCCGTCGAGCGTGGTGCGGCTGGCGTGTACGGACACGTTGATCGCCGCCACCGTGCTGCCGGCGCGGTCCCGCACGGGCGCGGCCACCGAGCGGAGCCCGGCCTCGAGCTCCTGGTCGACGATCGCCCAGCCCTGGGCCGCCACCCGCTCCAACTCCGAGCGGAGCGCCTCCGCCGAGATGATCGTGCGCGGCGCCAGCCGTTCCAGCCGCACGCGGGCCAGGTAGGCCGCCAGCTCGGGCCCGGGCAGGGCCGCCAGCAGCACCCGGCCCATGGAGGTCGCGTACGCGGGGAAGCGCGTTCCCACGTTGATCGCCACCGTCATGATCCGGGCGGTCGGCACCCGCGCGACGTAGATGATGTCGTCGCCGTCGAGCACCGACATCGACGACGACTCGTGCACCTCGGCGACCAGCCGCTCCAGGTGGGGCGCCGCCACCTCGGGCAGCGACAGGCTGCTCAGGTACGCGTACCCGAGTTCGAGCACCCGCGGCGTCAGCCGGAACAGCCGCCCGTCGGTGCGGACGTACCCGAGGTCGGCCAGGGTCAGCAGGAACCGGCGGGCGGCGGCCCGCGTCAGGTCGCAGTGCCGGGCGACCTCGCTCAGCGTCAACTCGGGGCGTTGGGCGTCGAACGCGCGGATCACCGCCAGCCCGCGCTCCAGCGACTGGACGAAGTGCGCCTCGCGCTCATTCACCATCAGCGAGCACCCGGCGCGCGATCGCGAATGCCGAGTTCGCCGCCGGTACCCCCGCGTACACGGCCGTGTGGAGCAGCACCTCGCCGATCTCGGCCTCGGTCAGCCCGTTGCGCCGGGCCGCCCGCACGTGCATCGCCAACTCCTCGTGCCGGCCCAGCCCGGCCAGCAGCGCGAGCGTGATCATGCTGCGCGACCGCCGGTCGAGGCCGTCGCGGGCCCACACCTCGCCCCACGCCATCTTCGTGATGAACTCCTGGAACGGCGCGGTGAACGGCGTCGTGCCGGCCAGCGCCGCGTCGACGTGCTCGTCACCGAGCACCTCCCGCCGCACGGCCATGCCGCGATCATAAGTCTCGCTCATGTCTCCTCCAGGAACGGCACGAGCAGCGCCGTCACCGCGTCGGGTCGTTCGAGACAGGCCAGGTGTGCCGCGTCGGGCAGCACCGAGAACCGCGCTCCGGAGATCGCCGCCGCGATCTCGCGGCCGCGCTCCGGCGGGCTCGCCGGGTCGGCGGCCCCCGAGAGGACGAGCGTGGGCGCCGTGACAGAACCCAATAGTGGACGCACATCAGCGTGCTCCAGCACCCCGCAGCACCCGGCGTACCCCTCGGCGGGCGTCGCCGCGACCATCGCGCGCGCCGCGGCCACCGTGTACGGCGGGGCGTCGGCCGTGAACCAGCGCGCCACCACCGCGTCGGCGACGGCCGCGGTGCCGGACGCGCGCACCAGGGCGGCCCGCTCCACCCAGGTCGACGGCGGTGCGAACCGCGCCGCCGTGCAGACCAGCGCGAGCCGCCGCACCCGCTCCGGCGCGTACGCCGCGAGCCACATCGCCTGCACCCCGCCCAGCGACACGCCGGCCACGTGCGCCGACTCGATCTCCAGCGCGTCGAGCAGCGCCAGCACGTCGGCGCCCAGGCCGGCCAGGCTGTACGGGCCGGGCGGCACCGGCGACCCGCCGTGCCCCCGCGTGTCGCACCGGATCACCGTGAACCGCGCCGCCAGCGCTGGGAGCAGACCATCCCACATGGACATATCGCTGCCGAGCGAGTTGAGCAGCAGCAGCGGCGGCCCGGCGCCGACCACGTCGTGATTCAACGGAACCGGAGCCGGCAGCAGCGCTCGCAACTGCCGGGTGATCAGTTCCTGGGTGCTGCCGAGGTAGGCGCGGGGATCCAGGTGGACACCGGGTGCGTGCCGCTCGACCAGGTCGCCGAGCGGCCCGGTGTTGGCGCGGATCAGCCGCCGCGCCTCGTCGCCCCCGACCCGCGAGGCGAGCACGTGCCCGGCCCACTCCGCCATCAGCGCGTCGACCTGATCGTCGACGGTGGACCTCATCCGGTCGGCGTCGACCACCAGGTTGTCGAGGCAGTCGCGCAGCCACGAGACGGCGGACCCGACGGTCTCCAGCAGCGACCGCAACGGACGCCACTCCGCGTGCCACGACCCCGCCGCCCGCTGGAACTCGTGCGGCATCGCGGCCAGCAGCGTGGCGACGAGCCCGGGTGCCTGCGCCGCACCGGCCGCCGCCGCCACGGCCGCGACGGGGTTGCGCTTGTGCGGCATCGTCGACGACCCGCCCCGGTCGAGGCCGTCGCTCAGCTCGCCGAACGAGGCGTACAGGGTGACGTCGCGCGCGATCTTCCCGACCGCGCCCGCCACCGTGCCCAGCGCGCCGGCGATCTCGGCGATCCGCACGCGGTCGGTGTGCCACGGCGCCACCGGCACGGCCAGACCAAGCTCCTCGGCGAGCGCCTCCATCACGCCGACGCCGAAGTCGTCGAACGCGGCCAGCGTGCCCGCGGCACCACCGAACTGCACGGCGAGGCGCTCCGCGGCTACCCGCGAGAGAACGGCGGACGCCTCGTGCAACGCCGTCGCCCACCCCGCCGCCACCAGACCGAAGGTGGTGGGCAACGCCGGCTGCAGCAGCGTGCGTCCACTCAGAATCGAATGACGGTGCGCGGCCGCGAGGTCCGCCGCGCGCCCGGCGGTGGCCGCGAGGTCGGCCCGCAACAGCCCCGTGGCCTCGCGCACCACGAGCATCGCGGCCGTGTCGACGATGTCCTGGCTCGTCGCTCCCTTGTGGACGTACGGCGCGATGTCGTCGGGCAGCGCCGCCCGCAGCGCGCGCACCAACGGCTCGGCCGGGTTGCCGGTCGCGGCGGCGCCCGCGGCGACGGCCTCGGGGTCGACGCCGGCCGCGCACGCGGCGCGGATCGCCTCGGCGGCCGGCGCGGGAATCAGCCCGAGCCGTGCCTCCACTGTGGACAGTGCGGCCTCGACGGTGAGCATCGCCCGCAGCCACGCCGGCCCGGCGACGGCGTCGGCGACGGGGCCCGCAGCGAGCACCGCCGCGAACGGGTCAGATGGCGAAGAAGACGGTTTCATCAGCGCCCTGCAGCCGTACGTCGAACCGGTACCGGCGGTCGCCCACCGGCCCGGCCACCAGCGTTCCCCGGCGCCCGGCCGGCACCGACGACAGCACCGGGTCCAGCGCGTTCGCCGCCTCCTCGTCGCCGAAGTAGATGCGGGTGACCACCCGGTTGAGCAGGCCACGGGCGAACACCGACACGTCGATGTGCGGCGCCTGCGGCGTTCCGTCGGCGGCCGGCACCGGGCCGGGCTTGCGGGTGACGATGCGGTACGAGCCGTCGGGTTCGGTGGGGCAGCGGCCGAAGCCGCGGAATGGGGGGCCGTCAGCGGGTGCAGCGGAGCGGAGCCCGCGGTCAAACGGCCTTGGCAGCACGGTCGCCTTCTCGCGCGGGTCGTCGGGGTGGTTGAAGTAGCCGTCGGGGTCGGCCTGCCACGTCTCGACGAGCGCGTCGGGCACGGGTGCGCCGTTCCCGTCGGTGACCACGCCCTCGATGACGATGGCGTCGGCGTCGTTCTCGTCGACCACGTACGGCCCGTCGGGCCAGGGCAGCCCGATCGACAGGAACGGCCCGACGGTCTGCGACGGCGTCAACCCGTGACTCATGGCCGGTTCTCCATCGGGGTTGCGTCGCGACCGCGGAGCACGATGTCCCACTCGAAACCGAGCGCGTACGACTCCTCGGTCGCGTCGAGGTCGAAGCGGGCCGTCATCCGCGTGCGCGCCTTGGCGTCCCGGACCGAGTGCATGATCGGATCATGCGGGAACAACGGGTCGTCCGGGAAGTACATCTGGGTGACCAGGCGTTGCGTGAACGCCCGCCCGAACAGCGAGAAGTGGATGTGCGCCGGCCGCCAGGCGTTGGTGTGGTTGCCCCACGGGTACGCGCCCGGCCGGATCGTGAGGAAGCGGTACCGGCCCTCGGCATCGGTGAGCACCCGCCCGGCACCGGTGAAGAACGGATCGAGCGGCGCGTCGTGCTGGTCGGCCTTGTGCAGGTACCGGCCGGCCGCGTTCGCCTGCCACACCTCGACGAGCGTGTGCGGCACCGCGCGCCCGTCCTCGTCGACGACCCGACCGTGGACGATGATCCGCTGGCCCTGTGCCTCGCCCCCGACGCCCCGGGTGAGGTCGGCGTCGGCCTCCGTGACGCGGCCCTCCCCCAGCACCGGGCCGGTGATCTCGGTGAGCGAGTGCGGCAGCAGCACCAGCGGCTGGGCCGGCGCGCGCAGCACCGTGGACTTGTACCCCGGCCACAGCAGCGGCGGGTGCACTGTTCCGTCGTCGCGCCGGTATCCCTGCATTAGCTCTCCTCCAGTTCCCGGAGAACGGCGAGTTCGGTGTCGGTGGGCGGTTCGGTGGTGCCCAGGTCTGTGGCGACGCGAAGCTCCCAACCAGACCTCTTGAGAGCGACATCGAGATCCACCCCTGGGTGGATGCGCGTGAGCGTCAGCTCGCACGAGGATGGGTCCGGTTCCAGCACACCGAGATCGGTGATCACCCGCACCGGTCCGCGTCCCTTCAGGCCCAGCCGTTCCCGGCTGCCCGGTCCGTCGCCGTACCCCACGGAGGTGATGAAGTCGAGCCGCTCCACGAACGTCCGCAACGACTGCTGCACCACCACGATCACCTCGCGGCACGAGGCCGCGATCTCCGGGGCGCCGCCGGCCCCGGGTAGGCGCACCGCCGGGTCGGCGTAGTCGCCGATCACGGTGGTGTTGATGTTGCCGAAGCGGTCGATCTGCGCCGCGCCGAGGAACCCGACGTCGATGCGCCCGGGCTGCAGCCAGTAGTTGAAGATCTCCGGCACCGACACCACCGAGTCGGCGGTCTCGGCGAGGATGCCGTCGCCGATCGAGAGCGGCAGCCGGTCGGGCTTGGCGCCGATCGTGCCCGACTCGTAGATCAGCACCAGGTCGGGTGCGGAGGTGCGCCGGGCCAGGTTGGCGGCGGCGCTCGGGCGTCCGATGCCGACGAAGCACCGGGTGCCGTTCCGCAGTGCCCGCGCGGCCTCCACGGTCATCATCTCGGCGTCGGTCCAGCTCATAGCGCTTCGAGCCACTTCGTGAACGTGTCGCGGTCGCGGCTGATCGCGTCCCACTCCTGGTAATAGGTGTTGTCGCGCTCGTAGTAGCCGAGCGCGTAGCTCGGGCGCGCGCCGCCCGGTACCGCGGCCACGTACGTGGTGATCCACGACGGCAGCACCACCGCGCCGGGCAGCGGCGTCAGTTCGTCCACGATCTCCTCGACCGTCACCAGGGAGGCCCGCGACGCGAGAACGACTTCCTTCTGGACGCCCGTGATGCCCCACATCTGCACATTGCCAGACCGGTCGGCGCGCTGGGCGTGGATGATCCCGACGTCGGGGTTGATCGCCGGCACGGCGGTGAGCTCCTCACCGGTGAACGGGCAGGTGAGCGGCTTGATGGTGGCGGTGTACTTCGCCAGGTCGGTGCCCTTGTAGCCGCGCAGCACCGCGAACGGCAGGCCGGCCGCACCGGCGGCGAACCGGTTGGCCATGCCGGCGTGGCTGTGCTCCTCGGTCTCCAGCGGCACCGGCCAGCCGCGCTGCACGGCGTCGCGGAACCGGTGGAGCGAGCCGACGCCCGGGTTGCCGGCCCAGGAGAACACGAGTTTGCGCGCGCAGCCCGCGCCGATCAGCTGGTCGTAGACGATGTCGGGGGTCATCCGGACCAGCGTGAGGTCGCGCCGGCCCTGCCGGATGATCTCGTGACCGGCCGCCACCGGGATCAGGTGGGTGAACCCCTCCAGCGCGACGGTCGCCCCGTCGGTGACGAGCGCCGCGACGGCGTGTTCGAGCGTGGTGACCTCACCCATCGCGGTCCGTCTGCCTCCGCGTGCCGGTTGTGCGTAATCCGAACGGTAGTACGCAAGGCGAACCTACGGCGACTGCGTCGCGGCTGTCAACGTGATGGGCCCTCGTGATGGCACCGTTTAACTTCCGCCGCCCCGGGGGTATCAACCTGCCGCCTCAGCACCCCCGGATCTACCTGATGACAGGAGTTGCAATGCGTGCGGGATCGATAGGCGGAGTGATCATTCTGATCTGGCTGATCATCGGCGCCATCGCCGCCGGACAGCGCGGGTACTTCTCCGACGACGAGACGACCAGTTGCGCCGAGGTCGGCACTGTACTGGTCACGATCGTGGCCGGGCCGCTCAACTACGTCGGCGCCAACCCGAAGGTCGACTGCGAGGTGCCCGAGCCCTCCCAGTGAGATCTGGGGGGATCCCCCGATGGCAGAGGTTGCGCAGGCGCGCGACTCTGGAACTCGCGGGTGGCCAGGAGGGCACCCGCGCAGTGAAGGGGGATCCCCATGGGGAACGCCGTAAAGCTCATCGCATGGCTGGTGCTGCCGATCGCCGGCCTGGTCGCGCTCGGAGCGCTGGCCATCTGGCTGTTCCAGGCTCTGATGGGCGTCCTTGTCTATCTGCTCGTCGGCATCGCGGTCGCGGCCGGCGGGGCGTACCTCTACCAGAAGGCCAAGCGGGCCGTCGGCCCCGGCACCCGTACCCGGATGCGGCTCGACGCGGCCGCCGAGACGTACCGCCAGCGCAACCCCTAGGTCGTTAAGGTCGGCGCATGAGTCATGCGCCGACCTTGGCTGTTACCGGGTCGACCGGCCGGTTGGGCGGCCGGGTCGCCCGGCTGCTCGGAATACCGCAGCGGTTGGTCGTCCGCGACGCCACCCGGGCACCCGACCTGCCCGGATGCACGGTCGCGGTGGCGACCTACGACGACGGCCCGGCCGTCCGGGCCGCGCTCGCCGGTGCCACCACCGTGTTCATGGTGTCGGGCGCCGAGCATCCCGACCGGGTGACGCAGCACCGCACGTTCGTCGACGCCGCGGCCGCCGCCGGCGTCTCGCACCTCGTGTACACCTCGTTCTACGGCGCGTCGCCGACCTCCACCTTCACGCTGGCCCGCGACCACTTCGCCACCGAGGAACACATCAAGGCCAGCGGCCTCGCGTACACGTTCCTGCGCGACAACCTGTACGCCGACTTCTTCCCGCTGATGGCCGACGAGCACGGTGTCATCCGTGGCCCGGCCGGCGACGGCCGGGTCGCGGCGGTGGCGACCGACGACGTGGCCGCGGTGGCGGCGGCGGTGCTCACCGACCCGGCGGCCCACGTTGGCGCCACGTACGACCTCACCGGCCCGGTCGCGCTGACCCTGCACGAGGTCGCCGAGATCATCACCGCCGCCGGTCCCGGGCCGGCGCGCTACGTGCCGGAGACGGTCGAGGAGGCGTACGCGTCCCGGGCGGTCTACGGCGCGCCGCCGTGGCAGGTCGACGCGTGGGTCAGCACCTACACGGCGATCGCCGCCGGTGAACTGGCGACCGTGAGCGACGCCGTGCCCCGGCTCACCGGCCGGCCCGCCTTGACGCTCGCTGCCATCCTGAGCGGGTGAAGTACCTGCGCCGGAACTGGCGGGCCCTGCTCCTCCGTGGAGTGCGCCTGTCGATCGCCGGCGCCCTCGCCGTCATCGCGCTCACCGGCGCGAGCGTGGCCTGGATGCGGGCCGGCAGCGGCGATTTCATCTTCGGTGAGCGCGACGTTCCCGAGGCGCCGGTCGCCCTGGTGCTCGGCGCGCAGGTGTACAGCACCGGCGAGCCCTCGCCGTTCCTCCAGGCCCGGCTCGCGATCGCGCAGCGGCTGCTGGAGACCGGCAAGGTGCGGGCGATCCTGGTCTCGGGCGACCACCGCGCGTGGCGCTACGACGAGCCTGGCGCCATGCTGCGCTGGCTCAGCGACCGCGGCGTGCCCCGCACCAAGATCGCGATGGACCACGCCGGGTTCGACACGTACGACTCGTGCGTGCGGGCGGTGAAGGTGTTCGGCGTGCGCCGGGCGATCGTCGTCACCCAGACGTACCACCTTCCCCGTGCCGTCACCCTGTGCCGCCGCATCGGCCTCGATGCGTACGGCGTCGGCGACGCGTCCGTCCAGCAGTTCCGCAAGCCGTGGCTGATCAGCTCGACGCGCGAGCACGGCGCGTGCGTCAAGGCCGTGGTCGACCTCGTCAGCGGACGCGACCCGGTCTTCCTCGGCAGGCACGAGACAACCGTCGACGACGCCATCAGCGCGTAGATCCCGGCAGGTTCGAACTAGCAACCGGGTTGCCACCGTAGCAACTCGGTTGCTAGCGTCCCCGCCATGTCCGTTTCCCGAACGCTGCTCGGGTTGCTCGAACCCGGCGCGCAGCACGGCTACACGCTGCGCCAGCGGTACGACTTCTGGTTCGGCGCCACCCGTCCGTTGAAGTCGGCGCAGGTCTACTCCACGCTGCAGCGCCTCCAGCGCGACGGACTCGCCGACCTCGCCGGGGTCGCCGCCGGAGAGGGGCCCGACCGGCGGCTCTACGCGATCACCGAGGCGGGCGTCTACGAGCTGAACCGGTGGCTGCAGGAGCCCGAGGTGCCCGAGGTGTCGGCCACCCGCCGGGTCCTCTTCGCCAAGGTCGTCCTCGCGCTGCACTCCGGCCGGTCGGCCCGGGAACTGCTCGACGCGCAGCGCCAGGCGCACCACGCCCGGATGCGCGAGATGCGGCAGGCCCGCCAGCGCGGCGACCTGATGGTCCAGCTCGACGCCGACTTCGAGATGTACCACCTCGACGCAGACCTGAAGTGGATCGACGGCGCCGAGGCCCGGCTCGACCGGCTCGCCGCGTACATCAAGGAGGCGCCATGATCATCGCGCGGAACCTCGTCGTCCGGTTCGGGCAGACGCTCGCGCTCGCCGGCACCAGCATCGGCCTCGCGCCCGGCGAGGTGGTCGCGGTCATGGGGCCGTCCGGGTCGGGCAAGTCGACGCTGCTGCACGTGCTCGCCGGCATCCTGCGGCCCGACCAGGGCGAGATCCACGTCGGCCACCAGCGCATCGACAACCTGCCCGACGCGGCGCGCAGCCGGATGCGGCTGAAGGCGTTCGGGTTCGTGCTCCAGTTCGGCGACCTGGTGCCGGAGCTGTCCCTGCGGGAGAACGTGGAGCTGCCGCTGCGGCTGCTGAAGGTGTCGCGGGCCGAGGCGCGCGAGAAGGCACGCGGCCTGCTCACCGAGCTCGAGATCGACGACGTCGCCGACCGGCGACCCGGCCAGGTGTCCGGCGGTCAGGCCCAGCGGGCCGCCGTCGCACGGTCGCTGGTGCACCAGCCGTCGGTCATCTTCGCCGACGAGCCCACCGGCGCCCTCGACAGCGCGTCCGGCGAGACCGTGCTCGATTCGTTCACCGAGCTGGCCCGGCGCCGCGCCACCACGGTCCTCCTGGTGACCCACGAGGCCCGCGTCGCCGCGTACGCCGACCGCACGATGTACCTCCGCGACGGGAAGCTCGCATGAGGCTGATCCTGCTCGGGCTGCGGATGTCCATCGGGTCCGGGCGGGGCGGGATGCTGCGCACCGCCCTCATGTCGTCGGGCGCCGCGCTCGGCGTGCTGATCGTGCTCGCCGCGCTGGCGTCGGGCGCGGTGGCGAAGGCGCAGGACGAGCGGGCCCGGGGCCGCTCGCCGGTCTACGCCACCGAGGGCGACTACAGCTCCGACACCGACGGCGGGTCCCGGTACACCGACAGGCCCGTCGTCGCCGGCGCGACCCGGCTGATCGAGATCGACGACGCGATCGGCCACACGCCGCTGCGTCGCATCGCGATCGGCGGCGCCACCGCCGACACCGAGGTACCGCCCGGCCTGGCCCGGCTGCCGGCACCGGGCGAGATCGTGGTCTCGCCGGCGCTGGCCGAGCTGATCCGCACCGACGCCCGCGCGCGGGAGCGGTTCCCGCAACGGATCATCGGCACCATCGGCAGGAAGGGGCTGATCGCCCCGAACGAGCTGCGCGCGTACGTGGGCGTCGCGGTCGACGATCCCGGCCTCGACGAACAGCGGGCGCTGGCCGGGTTCGGCGGGCCGCTGCGGTTCGGCCGGGGCGACGAGATGTCCGATCCCGACGTGTTCAGCCCGGCCCGCTACGCGGCCATCGCGTTCGCCCTGTTCGTGCTGGTGCCGTTCGGCGTCTTCCTGGCGACGTGCGCGCGGCTGTCGGCCACCACGCGCGACCGGCGGATCGCCGGCCTGCGGCTGCTCGGCGTGTCGGCCCGGCAGGCGGCGGTGGTCAACGCGGCGGAGACCGGGGTGGTCGCCGGCGGTGGTGCGGTGCTGGGCGCCGTGCTGTACGGCGTCCTGGCCCCGCTGAGCACGGGCTGGCCGGTCGGCCGGCTGCAGTGGTACGCGTCCGACGTGTCCGTCGGGGTCGGATGGCTGATCGTCGTGGTCGCCGGCACCGTCGCGTTCGCGATCGCGGTGGGCGTCCTCGCCGGCCGGCCGGCCCGGCTCGACCCGCTGGGGGTGCGGCGCGGGGCACCCGCGGCGCGGCCGACGCCGTGGCGGCTGGTGCCGCTGGTCCTCGGGCTCGCCGCCGCGGCCGTGGCCGGCCTGTACGAGCGCATACCGGTCGACCAGCGGGCCCTGTGGCTGCTGGGCGCGGTGCTGTTCACCGGCCTCGGCATGTCGATCGCGTTGCCGGTGTTCAGCTACGCGGCCGCCGGGCTGGTCCGGCGGCTGCCGGCCGCGCCGGTGTGGCTGGAACTGGCCGCCGCCCGGGTGCGGCACAGCCCGGGCGTCGCGCCGCGGCTGGTCGCGTCGCTCACCGTCGCGATCTACGTCGCCGGTCTCGGCTCGCTCAGCATCGCGCTGGTCGCGACCGACCGCGACCTGGTCCGCGAGGCGACGCCGTCCTCGGCCACGCTGTTGCAGATCAGCTCGCCGCCGCCGGGGCTCGCCGCCGACCTGCGGGCGACGCCCGGCCTCACCGTCGCCGCGCTGCCGCCGGTTCCGGTGACGATCGGCGGCGTCGAGAAGAACGCCCTCATGGGTGACTGCGCCGAGGTGGTGGCCATGTACCGGCTCGGAGCGGGCCAGTCCTGCGTCGACGGCCAGGTCTACTGGCTCGACGTGACGGTCTACGGGCCGGGCGCACCGGAGAAGCCGTCGTTCTCCGGCGAGATCAAGCTGACCGACGGCACGGTCGTGCCGACACCCACCGTGACGCTCACCGCGTCGCCGCGGTTCAACGTCGCGCAGACCGCGCCGGTGCTGATCACCCGGCAGGCGCCGGTGCTGGCCGGGTTCGAGCCGGAGTGGAAGAGCTTCGACCTGGTGGCCGCCGACGCGCGGGCCGTCGAGCGGGCGGCGCGGGTCGTCTCCGCCACGGCGCCGGCCACGTACCTGCAGGGCGACCTCGGCGGCTATCGCGGCATCGACTCGAACCTGCTGGTCCTGATCCTGGTGTGCGGGCTGACGGTGACGTTCGTGCTCGGCGTCGGCTCGTTCGCCGCCGCGGCGATCGACCGCACCATGGAACGCCGGCGCGACAACGCGACGCTGATCGTGGTGGGCACCCGGCCGGCCCTCGTGGCCGCCGGCGAGGCCGGATCCGGCGCGCTGCCGCTGGCGCTCGGGCTGGTGACGGCGTCGGCGGCGACGATGGTGATCGCGGCCAGCCTCGCCGGGATCCTGAACGTCCGGATCGGGTTCGTCTTCGACCGGCTCGCGCCCGTGCTCTGGCTCGCCGGCGCCGCCCTGCTGACCGGTCTCGTGCTGATCGCCGTGCCCGCGTACGTCACCCAGCGAATCACCGCCGAGAGCCTCAGACGGCCGTGATGACCACGTCGCCGGACAGCCGCCCGCCCTCCGGGGCACGGGTCACCGCACCGGCCGTGAGCAGCGAGGTGATCGCCGCGGTGGTGTCGGCGCTGCGGTACACGGTGTCGGTGAGCGTGAACCGGCGGAGTTCGGTGACGGTCCGGCCACCGGTCGCGGTCTCCGGAGAGGACGCGAGGTACGCGAGCAGTTCGCGGCGCAGCGGGCCGGGGTGCGGCTTGAGGGAGATGTCGAGCAGGTGGCCGTCGGGGTCGCCGGGATCGCGGTACCGGACCCCGGCGTACTCGTCCACCGCCCACATCGCGTTCTTGAACGCCTCCAGGCTGCGGTCCTGCGACGAGGCGAACGCGACCAGGCGCGAATCGCCGTCGACCAGTTCGACGCCCGACGTGAGCGTGAACCCGGCCGCGCGCAGTTCGCCCCGCCGGAGCGGCCACGTGCCGGGCGTCGTGGCGAGCATCAGCTCGGCCGGCTTCCCCGCGATGACGGCCGCGAGCAGGTCGGCGGACGGGCCGTCGGGAAGGTCGAGGAACGCGAGCAGCGGGGCCTTCGCGGACCCGGCGGCCTTCAGCGCGACCGGCAGGCGCTCCACCGGCGGACCGGCGACGGGATACACGTCGAGGTCCCCGGCCAGGCCGCCCACCGGCTCGGGGGTGACCACGACGAAGCCCAACCGGCGCCCCCGGAACCGGTCGGAGAACTCGGCGAACACCCGCAGCGCCGCCTCGGGCAACGCGGGCGCCGACGAGTGGGACGCGTACGCGAACGTCGCGCGCCGGGCGTGCAACGCGGTCGGCGTCCACACGTCGAGGTAGCGCACCAGCATTTCCTGCACGACCCCGGAGACCGACATACCGAAACCTTAGAGCGCGGGGCTCTGGTCGACCCCCAGGCAAGCCACCAACCGGTCGGCGTCAGCCGTGAAGAACAGTTGGAAATGGACCGGCGGATTCTCCACGGTCACCGAACCGATCACCACCTCACCCGGCGCGTGCGCCCGCAGCGCCGCCACCGCCTCCGGGAACCCGACGGTCGGCGTGCCGACACGTTCCATCGCGCGCATCCGCCGCGCGTACGAGTTCGCCAGTTGCTCCGCTGCCATCTTCTCCGCATACACCACGTACTCGGCTTCGCCGTGCAACGCCTGACGGCACGCGGTCTCGGCCGGCCCAGGGCCCCCCAGCAACGAGATGAGAGCATCCCGCCGCATGTCGATATTGCCGGTCATAGATCGGCAGGCTACATACCGCTGGCCAGCGTCGACAGTCGACCCGAAAAATCGATCATGCATCTGCACGTGCGTTTTCGATGACGATTTCGGGATCCTCACCCACCGCCCTTATCGGCGTCACGCTCGCGTAACCATCGGCAGCACGAACCCTTCACCCGCTTCCGCGATTGCAACTTGCACCTGTCCGAAAGACGCCAGTGACCCGCGACGCAGACCCGCCACCTTGTCGGGTGGCAGGTCCGGCACGTTGAGATTGAACACGGTTCCGGCCGGCGCGCGGGAGAGCTGAGACAGCAGTGTCACCGCCAGGTCGGCCGCCGTCGCCCAGTTGCGCGTCTCGTCGTCGACGGTGCCGGAGTGCAGCACGGCGTGGCCCGCGTTCGCGCCCCGGTTGATGCCCGACACCACGACGTCGGGCGGCGGGCCGAACGCGCCGAGGTTGCCCAGCACCACGATGTAGGCGGGCGAGGCGGCGACGGGTTCCACTGAGGACGGACACCGTGGCGCGCAGCCCCTCGGCGAGGGCCAGCCCGTACAACTCGTCGACCTCGTGCCGGGTCAGCGGATGCCCCTCGTACGCGGCGACCTCGTCGCGCGAGCCCGCGCGCCGGTCGTGCACGTACCACCCCGACGTGCTCTCCCGCGGCACACCCGCAGGGTCAGGTCCTCGCGGGCCTGCCAGATGCCCTGGCCGCCGGGGTGCACGTGCAACTCGTCGTGCTCGCCGAACCGCTCGACGGTCACGGTCAACTGCGGTGCCGGAGCGAAGACCATCGCGTTCGGGGTTGACATTCCCCAGAACTACCCGACGTAGGTGACCGTGGGCCGCCGAACAAGCGAACAACGACGCGAGTTTGCTTCGTCACCGTGAAGATCGGCCGCTGTGCCGTTAACGTCAGAGAGGATGGTCGGCAGAATCCCTATCGAAGACGTGACCCCAGCGGTCTCGTGCGGTCGCCACCTGGCCAAGGCCGTGGTCGGCGAGGTCGTGCCCGTGTCCGCAACCTCCTACCGGGAAGGCCACGACGCCCTCGGCGTCAACGTGGTCTGGCAGGGCCCCGACGGCGAGCCCCGGCCGTTCACCCGGCTGCGCGCCGGCGAGCCGGGAACCGACAGGTGGCACGGCGCCATCCGGCCCGACGCCACCGGTCGCTGGACGTTCGCCGTCGAGGCGTGGGGCGACCCGTACCTCACGTGGTGGAACGCCGTCACCAAGAAGATCGACGCCGGCCAGGGCACCGAGGACCTCGCCAACGACCTCGCCGAGGGCGTCGAGATCCTGCGGATCGCCGCCGCGGGCGTCCCGCCGGAGCGGCGGCCGGAACTCGACGCGGCGGGCGAGGCCCTCGCCGACAAGGACCGGGCCCTGTTCGAACGGGTGTCCCCCGCCCTCGGCCTGCGCGAGTTGCTGTGGGACCACCCGGTGCGCGAGTTCGTCAGCCGGTCGGCCACGTACGGCATCTGGGTCGACCGCAAGCTGGCGAACTTCTCGGCCTGGTACGAGTTCTTCCCCCGCTCGGAGGGCGCGGTCATCGCGGCCGACGGCGCGCCGGTGAAGCACGGCACGTTCGCCACGGCCACCGAACGGCTGCCCGCCGTCGCGGCGATGGGATTCGACATCCTCTATCTCCCACCGGTGCACCCCATCGGGCGGGTCAACCGCAAGGGCCGCAACAACGCGCTGGTCGCCGGGCCGACGGACGTCGGCTCACCGTGGGCGATCGGCTCGGCCGAGGGCGGCCACGACACCATCCATCCCGAACTCGGAACGGAGGAGGACTTCCAGACCTTCATCAAGGCCGCCGCCGAGGTCGGCCTGGAGGTCGCGATGGATCTGGCGCTGCAATGCGCGCCCGATCACCCCTGGGTCACCGCGCACCCCGAGTGGTTCACGGTGCGGCCCGACGGACAGATCGCGTACGCCGAGAACCCACCGAAGAAGTACCAGGACATCTACCCGATCAACTTCGACAAGGACCCCGCCGGGATCCGGGCCGAGGTGCTGCGGGTGGTGCTGCACTGGGTGAGTCTCGGCGTGAAGATCTTCCGGGTCGACAACCCGCACACCAAGCCGGTCAACTTCTGGGAGTGGTTGATCTGGCAGGTCAAGAAGGTAGACCCGGACGTGCTGTTCCTCGCCGAGGCGTTCACGCGTCCGGCGATGATGCACGGCCTCGGCAAGATCGGTTTCACCCAGTCGTACACCTACTTCACTTGGCGCACGACGGCCTGGGAGATGCGGCAGTACTGCGAGCAACTGATCGAGGCGAGTGACTACATGCGGCCGAACTTCTGGCCGAACACGCCCGACATCCTGCACGAGACGCTGCAACACGGCGGCCCGCCGATGTTCAAGCTCCGTGCCGTACTGGCCAGCATGCTCACGCCGTCGTGGGGGATGTACGCGGGTTACGAACTGTTCGAGCACCTTCCGCGGCCGGGCGCGGAGGAGTACCTCGACAACGAGAAGTTCCAGTTGCGCCCCCGCGACTGGTCCGGTGCGGAGAGGGCCGGGCGTTCGCTCGCGCCGTATCTGACCCGGCTCAACCAGATCCGACGCGAGAATCCGGCCCTGCACTGGTTGCGCAACCTGCGTTTCCACGACGTCGACAACGGGGCCCTGCTGTGCTGGTCGAAGCGCGATCCCGAGACCGGGAACACGGTGCTCGTGATCTGCACGTTCGACTCGGCACATCAGCAGTGGGGTAACACGACCCTGGACATGCCCGCGCTCGGCTTCGATTGGCATGAGCGCTTCACGGTAAGGGACCAACTTACCGGCGCTACGTACGATTGGGGGCAGCATAATGCGGTCTTGCTCGATCCGTATCTGGAACCGGCACACATCTTCACGGTGCATCGCCAGGCGTAATCCACTGATCAAGATGGCAGTTTAGAGCCATGGGCACCGGGCAAGCGCAAAGCGTGCACAACCCGAACGAACCCCACGACCCGAACGTCGCCACCGCCCGGAACGCGGACAGTGCCGCGGCGTCCGCGGCGGCGGCCGGCGAGGGCAGCCACGTGGCGGCCGACGGAACGGTCGAGCACCCCAGCGCCGACGACTACGGGCACGCCCGGGCGTTGCCGGCCGACACCACGTGGTTCCAGCGCGCGGTGTTCTACGAGGTGCTGGTGCGCGCGTTCCACGACTCGAACGCCGACGGCTCCGGCGACCTGCAGGGCCTGATCAGCAAGCTCGACTACCTGCAGTGGCTCGGCGTCGACTGCCTCTGGCTGCCACCGTTCTACGACTCGCCCCTGCGCGACGGCGGCTACGACATCCGGGACTACTACAAGGTGCTGCCCGAGTTCGGGACGGTCGACGACTTCGTCCAGTTGCTCGACGCGGCGCACAAGCGCGGGATCCGCGTCATCACCGACCTCGTCGTGAACCACACGTCGGACAGCCACCCGTGGTTCCAGGAGTCCCGCTCCGACCCCGACGGCCCGTACGGCGACTACTACATGTGGAGCGACACCGACGAGCAGTACCCCGACGCGCGGATCATCTTCGTCGACACCGAGGAGTCGAACTGGACGTACGACCCCGTGCGTCGCCAGTTCTTCTGGCACCGGTTCTTCTCCCACCAGCCGGACCTGAACTACGACAACCCCAAGGTCCAGCAGGAAATGATCGACGTCATGCGGTTCTGGCTGGACCTCGGCATCGACGGGTTCCGGCTCGACGCGGTGCCGTACCTGTTCGCGCGGGAGGGCACCAACTGCGAGAACCTGCCGGAGACGCACGCGTTCCTCAAGCAGGCGCGGAAGATCATCGACGACGAGTTCCCCGGCCGGGTGCTGCTCGCCGAGGCCAACCAGTGGCCGGCCGACGTGGTCGAGTACTTCGGTGACCCCGACGTCGGCGACGAGTGCCACATGGCGTTCCACTTCCCGCTGATGCCGCGCATCTTCATGGCCGTGCGCCGGGAGAGCCGGTTCCCGATCTCGGAGATCCTGGCCAACACCCCGGAGATCCCGAAGAACTGCCAGTGGGGCATCTTCCTGCGCAACCACGACGAGCTGACGCTCGAGATGGTCACCGACGAAGAGCGCGACTACATGTACGCGGAGTACGCCAAGGACCCGCGGATGCGGGCCAACGTCGGCATCCGGCGCCGGCTCGCGCCGCTGTTGGAGGGCGACCGCAACCAGATCGAACTGTTCACCGCGCTGCTGCTCTCGCTGCCCGGTTCGCCGGTGCTGTACTACGGCGACGAGATCGCCATGGGCGACAACATCTGGCTCGGTGACCGCGACGGCGTCCGCACCCCGATGCAGTGGAGCCCCGACCGCAACGCCGGGTTCTCCCGCGCCAACCCGGGCCGGCTCTTCCTGCCCCCGATCCAGGACCACGTGTACGGCTACCAGTCGATCAACGTCGAGGCTCAGCAGGAAAGCTCGATGTCGATCCTCAACTGGACCCGTATGATGCTCGCAATCCGCCGCCGCCACACCGCGTTCGCCGTCGGCGAGTTCCGCGAGTTGGGCGGCTCCAACCCGTCGGTCCTCGCGTTCGCGCGACAGCACGACGACGACGTCGTGATGTGCGTCAACAACCTGTCCCGCTTCCCGCAGCCGATCGAACTGAACCTGCACAACTGGAACGGCTACACGCCGATCGAGTTGTCGGGCCGGGTGCCGTTCCCCGCGATCGGCGAGCTTCCGTATCTGCTCACCATTCCCGGGCACGGGTTCTACTGGTTCCAGCTCTGCCCGCCGGAGCCCGACTGAGCCGACGACCACCACCCCCAGCCCACTGTTCCTGGCCGACCCCCCGAGCCCCCCAGCGAGGAAACGGCGATGCTTCCATTCGTAGACTGGCTCCCCCGGCAGCGCTGGTACGCGGGCCGCCACCGGCGGATCCAGGCCGTGCGGCCGGAAGCGGTCACTGCCCTGCCCGGCATGGACCACATGCTGCTCAACGTCACCTACGTCGACGGCGGCAGCGACCGCTACCAGGTGTTCGTCCGGTGGGGCGACCCGCAGCCGCCGGCCGCCGAACGGGCGACGGGAGCCCGCATCGGCGAGGCCGAAATGGAGGGCGGCACCCGCGTCGGCTTCGACGCGCTCTACGACGAGAGCGCGGCCCGCGAGATCCTCCAACTGATCGCCGACGACAAGAGCGTGGGGACGCTGCGGTTCGCGTCCGAGCCCGGTGCGACGCTGCCCGTCGACGCGCCGGCCCGGGTCGGTGACGCCGAGCAGAGCAACACCAGCGTGGTCTTCGACAGCGCGGCGGTGATGAAGCTGTTCCGCCGCGTGCCACCGGGCCTGAACCCCGACCTCGAGCTCAACCGGGTGCTGGCCCGGGCCGGCAGCCGGCACGTCGCGACGCTGCTCGGCGCGATCGAGAGCACCGATCCGGACGGGCAGCCGCTCACGCTCGGCATGGTGAGCGAGTACGCCCGGAACGCGGTCGAGGGCTGGGCGATGGCCGCCACCAGCGCCCGCGACCTGCTCAACGACCTCGACAAGCACGCCGACGAGGTGGGCGGCGACCTGGCCGGTGAGTCGTTCCGCCTCGGCGAGGCGGTCGCGACCGTGCACCGCACGCTCGCCGGCGAACTGGGCGTCACCACCGGCCGGATCTCCGTCGACGCGATGTGCGACCGGCTCGCCGAGGCCGTGAAGACCGTCCCCGAGCTCGCGCCGTACACCGACCGGGCCGAGGCGGCCCTGCGCGCGGCCGGCGACGTCGAGATCGACCTGCAGCGCGTGCACGGCGACCTGCACCTGGGCCAGGTGCTCCGCACACCGGCCGGCTGGTTGCTGATCGACTTCGAGGGCGAGCCGGGGCAACCGGTCGAGGAGCGGCGGCGGCCCGACTCGCCGCTGCGCGACGTCGCCGCCATGCTGCGCTCGTACGAGTACGCCGCCTACCAGGTGCTGGTGGGTCGCGAGGACGGCGACGACGAGAAGCTGAACGAGCGCGCCCGCGAGTGGATCGACCGCAACCAGAACGCGTTCTGCGAGGGATATGCCGCCGTAACCGGGTACGACCCGCGCGAACGGGGTATGGCGCTACGCGCCTACGAACTCGACAAGGCGCTGTACGAGGTGGCCTACGAGGCGAAGTTCCGGCCGGCGTGGATGCGGATCCCCCTGAAATCGGTCGATCGGCTGCTCCGCTAGCGTTTCCGCGTAAGGCCCCTGGGAAGGACTTCATGATGGACGCTCTCGTCGCGGGCAACACGCACGACCCGCACGCGGTACTCGGCGCGCACCCGTCCGGTGGCAACACCGTCATCCGCACGCTGCGCCGCGGCGCCGCCGACGTCTCGGTCGTCCTCGGCCGGGAGGACCGGCACCCGATGAAGCGGATCCACGACGAGGGCGTCTTCGAGGCGGTCGTGCCGGGAACGGTGCTCGACTACCGGCTCGAAGTCGACGGCGTCGAGGCCGACGACCCGTACCGGCACGCGCCGACGGTCGGCGAACTCGATCTGCACCTCATCCGTGAGGGTCGGCACGAGGGCCTCTGGAAGGTCCTCGGTTCCCAGCTCCGCGACGGCGGCGCGAGCTTCGCCGTGTGGGCGCCGAACGCCCGCGGCGTGCGGCTGATCGGTGATTTCGCCGGTTGGGGACCGCATGAGGGCTGGCCGATGCGGTCGCTCGGCGCCAGTGGCGTGTGGGAACTGTTCGTACCCGGGGTGCAGGAGTGGCAGCGGTACAAGTACCGCGTCCTCGGCCCCGACGGCGTGTGGCGGGAGAAGGCCGACCCGTACGCGCAGCACACCGAGGTACCGCCGCAGACCGCGTCGATGGTGTTCCGCTCGGGCTACCAATGGAACGACGCCGACTGGATGCGGCGGCGCGCCGAGACGTCGGCCCACCAGGAACCGATGAGCGTCTACGAGGTGCACCTGGGCTCGTGGCGGCCCGGACTGTCCTATGTGGAGCTCGCCGAGCAGCTCACCGAGTACGTGGTGGCGATGGGCTTCACCCACGTCGAGCTGATGCCGGTGATGGAGCACCCGTTCGGCGGCTCGTGGGGCTACCAGGTCACCGGCTACTACGCGCCGACGTCGCGGTTCGG
Organism: Virgisporangium aurantiacum; assembly: GCF_016863635.1. Taxonomy (GTDB): domain Bacteria; phylum Actinomycetota; class Actinomycetes; order Mycobacteriales; family Micromonosporaceae; genus Virgisporangium; species Virgisporangium aurantiacum. The sequence continues at coordinate 122,073 of NZ_BOPG01000006.1, forward strand.
TACGCCCGACGACTTCCGGTACCTGGTCGACAGGCTGCACCAGGCCGGCATCGGCGTGATCCTGGACTGGGTTCCGGCGCACTTCCCGAAGGACGAGTTCGCGCTGGCCCGGTTCGACGGCACGCCGCTGTACGAGCACGGCGACTGGCGGCTGGGCGAGCACCCCGACTGGGGCACGTACGTCTTCGACTACGGCCGGCCGGAGGTCCGCAACTTCCTGGTCGCGAACGCGCTCTTCTGGTGCGAGGAGTTCCACGCCGACGGGCTACGCGTCGACGCCGTCGCGAGCATGCTCTACCTCGACTACTCCCGTAAGGACGGCGAGTGGGCCCCGAACAAGCACGGCGGCCGCGAGAACCTCGACGCGATCTCGTTCCTGCAGGAGATGAACGCGACGGTCTACAAGCACCACCCCGGCGTGGTGACGATCGCCGAGGAGTCCACCAGCTGGTCCGGCGTCACCCGGGCCACCTACCTCGACGGGCTCGGCTTCGGCTTCAAGTGGAACATGGGCTGGATGCACGACTCGCTCCTGTACATGTCCAAGGACCCGGTGCACCGCCAATGGCACCACCACCAGATGACGTTCTCGCTGGTGTACGCGTGGAGCGAGAACTTCGTCCTGCCGATCAGCCACGACGAGGTCGTGCACGGCAAGGGGTCGCTGGCCGGCAAGATGCCCGGCGACAAGTGGCGCAAGCTCGCCCAGGTGCGGGCGCTGCTGGGGTTCATGTGGGCGCACCCCGGTAAGCAGTTGCTGTTCATGGGCTGCGAGCTGGCCGACTTCCAGGAGTGGAGCGAGTCGCGCGGGCTCGACTGGGATCTGCTCGGCGACCCGCAGCACGCCGGCGTGCACCGGCTGCTGGCCGACCTCAACGCCGTCTACAAGGCGACGCCGGCGCTGTGGACCCAGGACACCACGCCGGCCGGCTTCCGCTGGCTGAGTGCCGAGGACTCGGCGAACAACACGTTCTCGTTCCTGCGCATCGCCCCGAACGGCGAGCAGGTGGCGTGCGTGGTGAACTTCAGCGCCCTGCCGCACGAGAACTACCGCATCGGCCTCCCGAAGGCCGGCACCTGGCTGGAGATCGTCAACACCGACGCGGAGCTGTACGGCGGCTCCGGCGTCGGCAACCTGGGCCGGGTGACCACCGAGGACCAGCAGTGGCACGGCCAGCCCGTTTCCGTCGCGTTGCGGGTCCCGCCCCTGGGCGCGCTCTGGCTGAAACCGGAGTAGAGCCAGGTCGGTGCCGCATCGGTGCCAACGGGGTCTCTCCCTTGGGAGACGGCCGGGGGCTCCGATTCCGGTGGCATGACCAACCTCCTCCGGCGCGCCGCCGCCCTCGCTGCGATGTCCACGGCTCTCGTTGGCGGTGCCCTCATCGGCGCCGGCCCGGCGTCCGCCGCCACCGCCCCGAGCACCGACGCCACCTTCGAGGCGAGGGTCGTCAAGCTCACCAACGACAACCGGGTGAAGAACGGCTGCGCGGCCGTCCGCGTCGAGGTCAAGCTGACCACGGCGGCCCGCACGCACAGCGCCGACATGGTGACGAAGAACTACTTCAGCCACACTTCCACCGACGGACGCACGTTCCTCGTGCGCGCCAAGAGCGCCGGCTACACCGGTGCGATCGGCGAGAACATCGCGTGGGGCTACCGCACCCCCGAGCAGGTCGTCACCGCGTGGATGAACAGCGCCGGGCACCGGGCCAACATCCTGAACTGCAAGGCCAAGGCGGTCGGCGTCGGCCTCGCCAAGAAGACCGACGGCACCCCGTACTGGACCCAGGTCTTCGGTTCCGTCTGAGTCGTCCGTTCCGAGTTCCCGAACCGTACGTCCGCGATCAGCGGACGTACGGTTCGGCGTTTATGCAGGCCGTGACGCCGGCGACGGGTTGGACCGGCCCGACCGGCACCGACAGCGCCCGTTCCAGGTCGGCGTAGTGCCGCACGCAGGCCCGGATGGCGGCGGCCGCCGCCGGGCTCAACGCCATGGACTCCGCGCGGGCAAGCCGGTCGCGCTGGGCCCGCACCACCGCGAGTTCCGCGGCGACGGCGGCGGCCCGTTGCGCCGACCGGGCCGTCTGGGTCCGCAGGTGGCGGCGGTCCTCGTCGTGCGCGGACCGCTCCCGCACGAACAGCGTCCCGAAGATCGCCGTGGCCAGGAGCAGCACCGCCGTGACGGTGGGCAGCACCCGCACCCCGCCGCGCCGGGCCGGCGGCCGGACGACCCTGGCCGCGACCACCTCCCCGTCGATGACGTTGCGGTCGCCCGCCTTCAACTCCGGAGTCACGACCGGGCCTCGCTCCGCGAGGTCACGAGACTCTCACCTTCGACGTCACCGTCGTCACCCCCGGCACCTGCGGGCTGTCCATCCGGGTCGACACCGTGCCGTCGCCGGCCGTGGCACCGCGCACCGTCACCGAGTACGTCACCGATCCGCCCGGCACCGGCTTCGACGTGGTGACCAGCAGGTCGCCGGTCGGCAGCGTGCCCGTCGGCAACTGCTCGCCACCGGACCCGTTCACGTTCTCCGCGCCCACCAGGAACGGCTTGCCCGGGTCGGTCGGCATGTTGTCGGCCGGGTAGGCGAACCCGATCTCCTCGCTCCCGAGCCGCAACCAGGCCTGGAAGACGCGCTGGCTGGTGGTGCCGTACACGTTGACCCGCCATTCCACCGCCAGCCACGAACTGCCGTCGGCCGCCGTCAGCACGCCGGCCAGCACGCCCGGTGCGCCGGTGCCGTCGAGGTCGGTCCAGAACGGCGCGAGGACGTTGTTCGGCCGCGCCGGGTTGGGCAACTGGCCCAGTTCGCAGCACACCACGTCGCGCTCGTCGCCGCCGCCGAGGATCAGGTAGCCGTTCGACGTGATGCCGACCCGGCGATGCTCCTGCCCGCCGTACAGGGTGGGCGTGGGCAGGTCGTAGTTGACGATCTCCTCGTCACCGATCGCGTCGGCACCGATCCCGAAGCTGTCCAGCGGCTGGTACCCGAAGATCTGCCCGGGCTCCACCGACGGCGTGCCCGGCACCATCCCGGCCAGCGCCGCCTGCCGCACCTCGACCGCGTGCGGGTCGACGATCATCGCGCCGTTGGCGCTGTCCGCGGTGAGGTTGTTCGACAACGTCGTGGTCAGGTCCACGGTGGCCGGCTCGTACGTCGTGTTCGTCGCGCTCACCGTGCACAGGCTGGTCGCGCTCACCGCCACCGTGTCGGGGTTGCAGACGCTGGTCACCGACACCGGCCCCGCCTTGGGCACGAACGCCACCGGCAGGTGCAGGTCCGGCCCGTCGGCCGCGGTCGCCGGTGCCAGCGCCACGGTGCCGAAGAACTGCTTCGTCGGTGCCTCCGACCGGATGCTGATCGACAGTTCGGCGCTGCGGCCGGGCAGCACGGTCAGCGTTGCCGGCAGCACGGTCAGGGTCGCTCCGGCCGTGGTGGTCGCGCTGGTCCGGTAGGTCACGGTCCGCCCGGTGACGTTGGTCGCGGTCCGCACGGTGGTCACCCGCCCGGGCATGACGGGCGCGTTCACGGACGGAAGATTCAGGTGGACGGCGTTGACGTCGTCGCCCGCCATCGCGGTGAGCCGGGCCGCCGTCTCGTCGAACACCAGCCCGGCCGTGTCGGCCCGGTCGAGGCGGATCCGGCCGGCACCCATGTCGAACGCGTCGGCGGGCGTCTTCAGGTCCTCCTTGACCACCTCGGCGGTCGCCGTGGTCATCAGCGCCGACCGGATCCGTCCCGGGCTCCAGTCCGGATGCCGGGCCTTGAGCCAGGCGGCACCGCCGGCGACGTGCGGCGACGACATCGACGTGCCCGCGATCGCCTGGAACCGCTCGCCCGGCGGGCCCTCCGCCGGCGACTCCGGGGTCGGCGTGTGCCCGGCGAGGATCTGCACGCCGGGCGCGGTGACGTCGGGCTTGATGAACGAACCGGCCGGGCCGCGCGAGGAGAACGCCGCCATCACGTCGCCCCGGCCGGCGCGCTTGGTGCCGGCGGTGAACGATCCGGTGACGTCCTTGTGGTCGGTGAGGAACTTCTTGGCCTTGGTGCCGTCGGCCAGGTGGATCGTGGGCAGCCAGTGGTTGTCGGTCTCCACGTCCTGCAGCGTCGGGTTGTAGAGGATCATGCCGATCGCGCCGCCGGCCTTGACGTTGTTGCCCTTCTCGACGCGTCCGATGCCACCACCGCGCTCGCAGGCGACGATCTTCCCCGTGAACGAGTTGGCGGCCGCCTTGGTGCTGCACAGCGCCTTGTATCCGGTGACGCTCTCGGCCAGCACGACGGGCGCCGGTCCGACCCCGCCGGTGATCGACGCGCCCTCGAACGTCTCCTCGGTGGCGCCGCTCCTGAGCTTGAGCGCGGAGACGAACTCGCGGCGCTGCGTCGACGCGCCGACCGTGGTGACCCACGGCGCGAGGTGGTTGGCCGTGCCCACGCCCGGCCCGTCGTTCCCCGCCGACGCGGCGACGAAGACGCCGGCCGCGTACGCGTCGAGGAACGCCAGCTCAACCGGGTCGGTCTGCGGGTCGGTGCCGCCGGAGACCGAGAAGTTGATGACCTGCACGCCGTCCCGGATCGACTGCCCGACCGCGGCGACCGAGTCCGACGAGAAGCACCCGTGCGCGCCGCACACCTTGTACACGGAGAGCCAGGCGCCCGGCGCCACGCCCCGCACCGGTCCCCGGTCGACGCCGAGAACCGGCGCCTTCGCGACCACATCGCCCACGGCGGTCGACGCGGTGTGCGTGCCGTGGCCGTTGGAGTCGCGGGCGGTCGTGTACTTCTCCTCGGCGGCGCGCTTGGCGTCGGCGAGGTAGCCGGACAGGAACGGCGCGCCGCCGATCAACTTGCGGTTGCAGCGGAACGGCTGGCCCTTGCCGCCGTCGACGGTCGGATCCGGGCCGAAGTCGCAGGTGCGCGGCGTGCCGTCGGCCTTCAGCGGTGGGGCCTGGCTGGCGGCCGTCTCGGCGAACGACGGGTGCTCCGGCCACACGCCGCTGTCGAGGACGCCGACGAGCACCCCGGCACCGTCCGCGCCGGCGCCACCGGTCCTGTTGTCGACTCCACCGATGAAATCCACGCTGGAGTCGGTGAGCGGTTCGCGGACCGAGTCGGCCTGTACGGCGACGGCACCCGGGATCGACGCGAGGTCGCGGAGGCGGTTGGCGGGGGCGGTGAACGTCACGCCGCCGTAGACGGTGCGCAGGCGCTGTCCGGCCGTCGCGGTGGGGACCTTCTTCGCGGCGGCGGCCAGGAACGCGTCCTCGCGGGATTTGATGTGCTCTTCGTACTTGTGCTCGTCGGGGCTGCCGGAGAGTTGGCGACCGGTGTGCGCCGGGCCGGTCGCGGGCAGGCCGGGCAGCGTGCCGCCGTAGATGGCGACCGGTTCGTAGTCGAGCTTGACGACCACCTGCACGGGCGCGCTGTCGGTGCGCGCGAGCAGGCTCTCGTCGGACCGGGCGAGGCGGCTGGACGGCGTCTTCGCGGCCACCGACCGGGTGACGGGCGTGAGGTCGGCCGCTTTCCGCAGCGTCGTCGCGGCGGGTTTCGGATTGCCGATGCCCGGGTGGGCACCCGTGAACAGCGCCAGCGGCGGCAGGACGAGGATCGCGAGGGCAGCACGCAGCGCCCTGGGTCGAAGCACGCCTGAGCCCCATTCGTCGGTCGTCGGCGGATGATCATTTCAATCATCCGCCGTTTGAACCGGAAAGGGGGCAAAAGGAGGGAATTAACAGCGGCTACGTGGTGGCCTCCGGCGGACTGAACCCGTCGGACTTCACCGTGTCCAGCAGCGATCGCCATTGCTCGGCGGTGAGCCTGAGCTGCACGCCTGGGTCACCGGTGTTGCGGACGAGCACCTCGCCGCCCACCGGGTTGACCTCGACGCACGCCGCGTCGGAACACCGGGAACTGCGCCGCCAGCCCGAGGGCTGCCGCGCACCAGCGTTGTCGATCACCGATACCTCCCGAACTCGCCGTTTCACCTACAGTGAAGGCGAGCCCGGGGAGGCTTACAAGACCGTGTCCGTCTAGCCGAAATTTTCGTCGCGTACCGCGGCGATGAACGCCCGGAACTCGACGGGGGTCAGCCACAGCTCTCCTGCGGCGGGCGCCTTGCTGTCGCGTATACCGACGTAGTGCGGGTCGTCGGTCGCCACCTCAATGCACGCCCCGTTGGCACAATAGGAACTACGCCGCCACTGGGGGACGGCCGTTGGGTCAGATGGCGACGATTCCGCCGCGACGTCAGCGCTCATTGGCAACACGTTGCCACGAACGACGAAAATGCGTAGACGTGATGATCGAATTTGTTATCTTCCCGATATTCACTCTCCCGGGGGACCATTTCCATACCGTCTGCAGATGTGCGATGCACCAACGGTTATTCCCGCACTTCACGATGCATCGACAACTCTCGTCACAACCGCAACTCGCATTTTCCGGCGATTATTTTGTAGTTGACCAGTAACCGACGGAGACGACCGGCCCTTGTGGACAGTCGACGGCCGAAGCCCCTGCAAGACGGGCACTTTCGGGGTTTGGCGGTCCGACACGTGTCGGACGGCTACCTGTCGGGCCGACCGTTTTCCGACCCGCCGAGTAATTCGAAGTCCCGCGGCGACCGGCAGTGCACCCAACGGAACGTCGGCGCCACCGTCAGCGATGGCCGACGAGTCCCTTACCCACCGAGCAGACCACACGTTTTCACCTTTCACCACCGGCCGGCCGACGGCGCACCGGCCGGCCGCGATCAGCAACTCGTGAGTAACCCCGGCACGCGTTATCCGGATAACCCGGAAGGTGATTCTGAACGGTTCCAATGATTGCGCGTTCGCATCCTCGGAATTGGTTTTCGAGCCGGTGATCACCACGCCACCAAAGGTGATAACCAGAGGTCACGAGCACCGCCGCAGACGTATCCACCAATGGCGGCAATTCCACGCCGCTTCGCCCCCCACGTTTAAATTTGCACTTCCGGTGCAATGCTAAAGTTATGACGGTGCGCACGTTCGATGGCCGCACGCTGTTCACCAACCGCAAAAAGGGCCCAAATGGGTCTGTCGCTCTGACACGTGGCAGACCTAGACTGTGCCAAATGCCAAGTGGCGTTTCGACGCGGGTGGATGATGAGCACTGAACTGCACGGGCCAATCCTGGGGCGGCGGCGCCTGAGCGCGGCTCTCCGCCATGCCCGAGACAACACGGGCGCGACGCAGGAACAGGTCGCCGAGGCGATGGACTGGTCGCTGTCCAAACTGATCCGGATCGAGAAGGGCACGGTCGGTATCTCCACCACCGACCTGCGCTCGCTGCTCGCCCACTACGGCGTCCGCGACCCCGAGGAGATCAACGGCCTCATCCGGCTGGCCAAGACCTCGCGCGAGCGGCCCTGGTGGGCGGCCTACCGCGACCACCTCCCGTCGCTCGACTTCGAGAAGCTGCTCGGCCTCGAGGCCGAGGCGTCGTCGATCGAGACGTTCCAGTCCACGCTGATTCCCGGGCTGCTGCAGACGCAGGCGTACATGCGCTACGTCCTCGGCGGCATCGTCAACGACGTGGCCGGGCCCGAGTCCGTCAACGTCCGCGAAGAGGTGCGCCTGCGCCGCCAGAAAGCCCTCTTCGAGGTCGAGGGCGCGCCCATGTTCCGGGTGGTGCTCGACGAAGCGACCCTGCGCCGGGTCGCCGCCAGTCCGGCCGTGATGCGCCAGCAGCTGCTGCACCTGGCCGACCTCAACACCCGCCCCAACATCGTGATCGAGGTCATCCCGTTCACCGCGGGGCCCTACGTCGACTCCGGCACGTTCGCGGTGCTGTCGTTCGCCGGTTCCTCCGACCCGCCGGTCGTATACCTCGAGAACGCCTGGTACGACATGCTGATCGACAAGGTCGACCAGGTGTCGAAGTACCAGTTGCTGCTCGCCAACCTGCGTCAGCGGGCCCTGAACCCGGCCGACTCCGAGGCGTTGGTCCGAAAGATCGCCGACGAGTTCCGGTAGTTCACAGGTCCTGGAAGCAGGGGTGGTCGAGCTCCGTCCGGCCCACCGTCGGCCCGGCGAAGAAGCCGCGTACCACCGGCACGTCGGCCGCGCCCGTACCCGTGGCCGGGCTCACGATCATGCTCTGGTTCGCCGCGCCGGCCGGGAGCATGCCCTCGTAGTCCACGGTCTTCAGGTCCCGGGCGACCGCCTGGAGGCCGGAGTGCGTCAGGTCCTCGCGCGCAGCCGCCGTCTCCAGCGCCGCCTTCAGCGGGTACGACGAGACCCACCCGCCCACGTGCCCGTCCTGCGGGGCCAGCGAGCCCAGCGCCGCCCGCATGGCGCGGTGTCCGGGCGTGTCCGCGTTCCACGGTCCCCACGGCGTGATGCGCACGTACGACGCCTTCAGCGCCGCCGCCGCGGGTCCGCGTAACAGCGCCTGGTCCCAGGTCGGCCCGGCGCCGATGATCCGGCCGCGGTAGCCGCCCTCGGCCGCCTTCCGCACGATCACCTCGGTCTCGGCCGGCGTCGTCGCCAGGATGACCACGTCGGGCCGCCGGGCGATGATGGCGCTCGCCGCGCCGTCCTGGCGGTCGGCGCCCGGATCGGTCTTGACGTTGATGAACGTGATCGAGTTCAGCGACGTCGCCAGTTTCACCCCGGCCGCACCGTCGTCGCCGTACTCGCCGGGGAGGTGGATCGACATGATCGACCGGACCGTGCCCGTGGCACGCGCGTAGTCGACCGCGTTGATGCCCTCCACGCAGTAGTTGGCACCGGATTCGAGCATGTCCGGCTCGAACGACCAGGCCGACGTCCGCGATGCCGGAACGGCCAGCATGGGATCGGTGCGCAGGTCGCTCAGGATCGCGGCCGTGCCGTGCTCGCCCATCGTCTGCGCCAGCGCAAGAACCTTGCCGCGGATCTCCCGGTACGCGCGCACGTGCGTGGCCGGGTCGGCCTTGTTGTCGCGCACGTACGTGACGACGTCGATCTCATGACCGCCGATGCCGCCGGCGCGGTTCACGCGGTCCCAGAATTTCTGCTGCGCCTCGGTGACCGCCACCGCCTCGGCCGAGCGCGGACCGACCGTGAGATCGGAGATGATGCCCAGGTAGATGCAGCCCTTGCTGCGGTCAATCGCCTTCGGGCAGGGTTCGCTGGTCACGCCGGCCCCGTTGTCGATCGGGCGCTCACCGTCGCGGCAGGCCGTCACCGATCCGGCGAGCAGGCCGCCGATCAGGGCAATGGCGATGACATGCCGTTTCATGAATCTCCCCGGGCACCGACGAAAGAACAAAGAGATTATGGGACGCACGTGAGCGCGGCCCGCCGCGCCCCGGGGTGGGTGCCCAGCCAATCACAGTGGGTAATTTGAACATTTGCCTCTTTACCCATCGAACTGGACTCTCCGCTTTCCGTCCCAGCATGATCTGGCTAACTTGGTGACGGCCTGTTCGGACGTCGGTCGTCCAGACGGGGCGACTCCGGGCCGGCCCGCCGAATCGATTCTTGTGCGGCGCCCGAGACATGGGGGCGTTTCACCGAGCCGGGGAACCACCGGCCGTCTCCACCACGGAGATGGTCAGGGGTGAATCCGCAGCACCTTGCGGTAGGGCCGCCTTCCCGCCCGAACCCGTCAGCTAACCCGGTAGGCGTCGGATGAAGGGCACCGTTTTGCTGTCAGTGCAGCGGCTCCTCCGGGTGCTCGCGTGCGTGGCTGTCGCGGTCGGGATCATGCTTCCCGCCACCGTCGCCAACGCCGAGCCCACCACCGAGCAGCAGCTCGACAAGGCATACGACGATCTCGAACACGTCATCGAGGATTTCAACCGCATCGGCGAGGAGGTCAAGGCCGCGCAGGCCGCGGCGGGCGAGATCGAGCAGAAGCTCGGCGGCTTGCAGGCCAGGGTCGACGTGGCACAGGGCGACGTCGGAAAGTTCGCCGTCAGCGCCTACAAGAGCGGCGGCAGCCTCTCCACCGCGGCATACCTGCTCGGTGCGCGGAACAGCACCTCGCTCGCCCGTCAGGCGGAGGCCATGGAGCGGGTGTCCCGCTCCCGCCAGCGCGACATCGCCGGCTTCGCCGAGGCCAAGTCGCAGCTCGTGGCCGAGCAGAAGCGCCTGGCCGACCTGATCACGGCGGCAACGCAGCAGCAGAAGCTGCTCGGCGACAAGAAGGCGGCGATCGAGGCCGAGATCAAGCGGCTCGAGGCGCTGGAAAAGTCGGTGCGGTCCACCGGGTCGTCCCAGACGTCCACCGGCACCTCGTCGAACTACCAGCCGCCACCGCCCAACAGCGGTAAGGGTGCGATCGCCGTCGCCTTCGCCCGCGCGCAGGTGGGCAAGATGTACCTGTACGGCGCCGCCGGTCCCGACCGGTACGACTGCTCCGGCCTCACCCAGGCGGCCTGGAGTCGGGCCGGGGTCGGCCTGCCGCACAACGCCTCGCAGCAGTACCAGCGCACCCGGCACATCTCGCGGGGTGACCTGCAGCCGGGCGACCTGGTGTACTACAACGGCTTCGGGCACGTGGGCCTCTACATCGGCAACAACCAGATCGTCCACGCCTCGCGGGCCGGCCAGCCGGTGGCGATCCGGGCGATCCAGAGCCCGATCGCGTACAGCCGGCCGGGCTGACCGGGTGGTGAACTCGCCGTCGTGGGATCCGGCGCAGTACCAGCGCTTCGCCGATGAGCGGGCACGCCCGTTTCTCGACCTGATCGGCCGGGTCCACACCCCCAACCCGGTCACCGTGGTCGATCTCGGCTGCGGGCCGGGTCCCACGACGGCGCTATTGTCCGACCGTTGGCCGGCGGCCGACGTGCTCGGCATCGATTCGTCGCTCGACATGATCGAGGCGGCCGGGGCGCACGCGCGTCCCGGCCGCTTACGGTTCTCGGTCGGTTCGATCGGGGACTGGGACGCGCCGCCGGTCGACGTGATCGTCTCGAACGCGGCGCTGCAGTGGGTGCCCGACCACGTCGCGCTGCTGCCCGCCTGGGCGAAGGCGGTGCGGCCGGGCGGCGCGATCGCGTTCCAGGTGCCGAGCAGTGCGGGCATGCGCTCCGGCGCGGTGTTCCAGTCGGTCGCCGCGCAACCGCGCTGGGCGGCGCGGCTCGCCGGCGCGGCCGCCGGCACCGGCCCGCGGTCGGCCGGGTCGCCGGTGCGGCCGGTCGCGGAGTACATCGACGTGCTCGCCACCGCCGGCCTCACCGTCGACGCGTGGGAGACGACCTACCACCACGTGCTCCCCGGCCCCGATCCGGTGCTGGAGTGGTTCGCCGGCACCGGGCTCCGCCCGTACCTCGACGCGCTGGGCGACGACCCGGCGGCACAGGCCGACTTCCGGGCCGAGGTGGGCGCGCTCCTCCGGGAGGAGTACCCGCCGACCGCGTTCGGCACGATCCTGCCCTTCCCCAGGATCTTCGTGGTCGCGCACCGCGCATAGGGTTAGGCGGTGGCCGACTACCGCCTGGGGATCGACTTCGGTACGTCCACGACCGTGGCCTGCCTACGCTGGCCCGACGGCCGCACCCGACCCATGCTCTTCGACGGCTCGCCGCTGCTGCCCTCTGCGGTCTTCCTCGCCGACGACGGGCGGCTCCTCGTCGGCCGCGACGCGCAGCACTCCGCCCGCGTCGATCCGGCCCGGTTCGAGCCGAACCCGAAGCAGCGCATCGACGAGGGCACCGTGCTGCTCGGGTCCACCGAGGTGCCGGTCACCGCGCTGATCGCCGAGGTGCTGCGCCGGGTCGCCATCGAGGCCTCGACGGTGGCCGGCGGCGCGCCGCTCGACGTCACCATCGCGTGCCCGGCCGCCTGGGGCGAGCACCGCAAGCGCACGCTGCTCGACGCGGCCGCGGCCGCCGGCCTGCGCGAGCCCCGGCTGGTGCCGGAGCCCATCGCGGCGGCGTCCTACTTCGACGCCGTGGTGCGCGACCGGAACCGGCCGCCGGGAAACCTCGTCGTGTACGACCTGGGCGCCGGCACGTTCGACGTGAGCGTGGTGGCCCGCGCCACCGGCGGCTTCGAGGTGCGCGTCACCGACGGCCTGGCCGACATCGGCGGCCTCGACATCGACGCGGCCATCATCGGTTTCCTCGGCGCCGTCGTCGAGAACGCCGAGTCGGTCTGGGCCCGCCTGGAGCAGCCCACCACCACGCAGGACCGCCGGGCCCGCCGCCAGCTGTGGGACGACGTCCGCACGGCCAAGGAGATGCTGAGCCGGTCGGCGACCACGATCATCTTCGTTCCGCTGCTGGAGCAGGACCTGCCGCTGGGCCGGGCACAGTTCGAGCGGCTGGTCCGGCCCCTGCTCGAACGCACCGTGGCGACCACGAAGTCCTCGATCCGCCGGGCGGCCCTGCCCGAGTCGGTGCCGCTCGACGTCTTCCTGGTCGGCGGCGCGAGCCGGGTCCCGCTGATCGCGACGCTGCTGCACCGCGCCCTCGGAGTCGCGCCGACGGCGATCGAGCAACCGGAACTCGCCGTCGCCGAGGGCTGCCTTGCCGACGACCCCGCCGGGTCGGCGCAGCCGGCAGGCGTGGCCGGGCCCGCCGGGTCGGCGTGGCCGGCCGGGCCGACCCCGGCACCGGTGTCCGGTGGCGGACCCGCGGCGGCACCGGTGTCCGGCCCGAGCGGCCAGTTCCCGGCCCAGCCGTACAGCCCCGTGTCACCGGGCTACGGCGCCACGCAATACGCGCCCGTCTCCGCTCCGGCCGGCTACGGCCCACCCGCCCCCGCGTACGGCCCGGCCCCGCCGGGCTACAACTCCGCGCCGGCGGCCTACACCCCGGTCGGGCCGCCCGGCTACCACCCGGCTCAGCCACCGGCGTACGGGCCGGCACGGGTCGTGGGCCCGCCGGGTCAGCCCCAGTACATGCCGCTCCAACAGCAGCCGCCCTGGACCTCGCTGGTGCAGGTCCTCGATCTCGCCATCGGCGAGAGCGCCGGATTCACCCTGCGCTGCTACCTCCCGGCCGAGGACCCCGACGAGGACCCCGACGCGGCGTTCCTCACCGTCGACGGCCAGATGCTGGTCTTCGACGACCTGCCCGAGATGGTCAACTACCTGCGCGGCCCCGACCAGCACGATCTCACCGACCTCGCCGACTGGCACCTGGTGCAGCACAGCATCGACGCCGCCACCGCCGAGCGCTACACCGTCGAGGCGTACGAGCTCGACCTGATCGTGGCCAACATCGGCCACGGCACCAAGGAGTGGAGCCCCGACCTGTTGGTGGCCGCCCGCGACCTCGCCGTCGAGCTGGGCAACGCCCTCGACCTGCGGCCGGTGCTGGCGCCGTTCGGGCGCGGAAACCTGCTCGACCAGCTCGACGACACGATGCGCGCGCACCGGGGCCGGCGGTCCGGCCAGTGGTGGAAGGATCGCCGGCTGAACGGCGACGAGGTGCAGACCATCCGCGACACCTGGCGTCGCGTGGTGACCATCCTCGAGGCCGCGATCTGGCCCAACGTCGGCAGATAGCCGCACCGTCCCGCGCATGCACAGAGGACGCCCGCTTGTGGCAGGCGTCCTCTGTAGGAGGGGAGGGAGAACTCGTCTGGGTTGATCTTTAGGCGGCGGCCATGCCTTCGGCGCGGGCAAGCTCGCGGAGCCGGCCGAGCGCCTGGATCTCGAGTTGGCGGATGCGCTCCCGCGACAGCGAGAACCGACTGGCCACCTCGGTCAAGGAGTGCTCGCGGCCGTCTTCCAGGCCGTAGCGGGCGCGCATGATGCCCGCCGAGCGGTCGTCGAGGTGGTTCAGCAGCCCTTCGATGCGCTGCCGTTCCAGCATCGACAGAACGACGTCCTCCGGAGACGGGGCGTCGGTGTCGGCGACCAGGTCGCCGAGGTTGGTGTCGCCGTCGTCGCCGACCGGGGTGTCGAGCGACACCGTGTCCTGCGACCAGCGGATGAGTTCGAGCACCCGCTCGACCGGCACCTGCAGGGCCTGCGCCAACTGCTCGGGTTCCGGGTCGGCGCCGTGCTCGCGGGTGTACTGACGCGCCGCGCTGCGCATCCTGTTGACGTCTTCGACCAGGTGCACCGGCAACCGCACGGTGCGCTCCTGCTGGGCGATCGCCCGGCTGATCGCCTGGCGGATCCACCACGTGGCGTACGTGGAGAACTTGTACCCACGCACGTAGTCGAACTTCTCGACCGCCCGCACCAGGCCGGTGTTGCCCTCCTGGATGAGGTCGAGCATCGGCATGCCGGACCGGACATACCGGCGCGCGATCGACACCACCAGGCGCAGGTTGGCCCGGATGAACTGGTCTTTGGCCTGTTCCCCCTCAGCGACGAGCCGTTCCAGTTCGTCGCGGGTGAAATCGGACGGAAGCGCATCCTGACCGAGTAGGTGCTCGGCGTAGAGCCCGGCTTCCACCGCCTTTGCGAGCCTCACCTCGGCCGCTGCGTCGAGCAGCGGCGTACGCGAGATCTCGTGCAGGTAAACACCGACCAGGTCGCGCTCTTCGGCAACCTCATCTGTACGAATCTGAACCGCCACGTTCCCCACTTCTTTCGACCCCTCCCCCGCCGTCTGTCTGCGTTACCCGCACTCCGGTCGATGAAACCGACGCGACGCAAGGCTGGCCCCACTCACAACAGCACGGGCACGGGCTTGATTCCGCCGGTCGCACCCCAATCGGGTTACGACCGCTGAGACCTGTGCCACTTACTACTAAGACGCAACCAGGGCCCCGAAGGTTCAACCTCCCTGCTACCGAGCTATTCGGCGCAGAGGCGGGTTTGGATGACCACAAATTTGGTTGCTAACCGGTAGCGGCACATTGCCGCTTTTCCCTGTGAATATTCACAGGAACATCCGCCGCATTTTCCGAGGTAGAACGAGATCCAGAGAGCCACCCACGGCGAATTAACCCGCCATTCCGGTGGTGGCGTCGGAAACCGGACGAGCGCGCCATCACCGAGAGTGCCACGTCGGCGGTCGACCGGCCAGTGAAATCGCCCGGCGGGTCACGGGTTAAGTTGCCGGGATGGCGGATCGCAGCGTCCTGATCACTGGTGGCACCGGCGGGCTGGGCAGGGCCGTCACGGCCGCGTTCGCCCAGGACGGGTGGCGGGTGGTGCTGCCGACGCGGGGCAAGGGCCCCGAACCCGTCGACGGGCCCGAAACCGTCGACGGCGTCGAGGTCGTCACCGGCATCGACCTCACCGACGAGGCAGCAGTGTCCGATGTCACATCAATCGCCGCCGGGAATCCGGACGCCCCACTCGGCGCCGTGATCAACCTCGTCGGCGGCTACTCGGGTGGCCCAAAGGTGCACGAACTGCCCGTAGCGGACTTCGAGCAGCAGCTCACCGTCAACCTGCGCCCGACCTTCCTCGTCACCCGAGCGGCGCTGCCGCACCTGGTCGCGGCCGGTGGCGGCTCGATCGTGTGCGTGGGGAGCCGGGCCGCCGAGCGGCCGTTCCCGGGCGCGGCGGGCTACATCACCGCGAAGGCGGCGGTCACCGCGTTCGCGCAGGCGGTCGCCGTCGAGTACCGCGGCGCCAACGTCCGGTGCAACGTCGTGGTGCCGAGCGTCATCGACACCCCCACCAACCGGTCCGCCATGCCGGACGCCGACCACGCCGCGTGGGTACCACCCGGGGTCATCGCGTCGGCGATCCTCTTCCTCGCCGGCCCCGGGTCCGCCGCGACCAGCGGGGCGATCGTCCCCGTCTACGGGAGGGCCTGATGATCGACTACCCCGACGCCGACCGGCTCGACCTGGTCGAGGACCTGCACGGCCACCGCGTGGCCGACCCCTACCGCTGGCTCGAGGACACCGACGACCCGCGCACCAAGGAGTGGTCGGCGGCCCAGGACGAGCTGTTCGCCGGCCGGATGGCGGAGCTGGCGCCGGCCCGGGAGCGGTTCCGGACCACGCTCGACGAGCTGGAGCGCGCCGGCGTCGTCACCGCACCGGTGTGGCGCGGCGACCGCCGGTTCCTCCGCCGCCGGGAGCCGCACCAGGAGCACTCGGTGCTGCTGGTGATCGAGGCCGACGGCACCGAACGCGTGCTGATCGACCCGATCGCCCTCGACCCGGCCGGCACCACCACCCTCGACGTCTGGCAGCCCTCGGTCGAGGGCGACCGGCTCGCGTACGGCGTCTCCACCGGCGGCACCGAGGAGTCCGAGCTCTACGTGCTCGACGTGGCGACCGGCGAGATCGTCGAGGGGCCCATCGACCGCGCCCGGCACAGCTCGGTCGGCTGGCTGCCCGGCGGCGAGGAGTACTTCTTCCAGCGGCACCAGCCCGGCGACGAGGGCGTCCACCACCGCCGCGTGTACCGGCACCGGGTAGGGACCGATCCGGCCGGCGACCCGCTCGTGTTCGGCGAGGGCGCCGAGCGGGCCACCTACTTCGGCGTCAGCACCAGCCGCGACGGCCGCTGGCTGATCGTCTCCGCGTCCCGGGGCACCGACCCGCGCAACGACGTGTGGCTCGCAGACCTGGACAGGGAGCAGCTCACCTTCGTCCAGATCTTCGATGGCTCGGAGCGCGACGCCCGCGCCTACGCGGGCGTGCGCGACGGCCGGATGTACATCTGGACCGACCTCGACGCGCCGCGCGGCCGCCTCTGCACGGCGTCGCCGGAGGACCCGAGGGTCTGGACCACGCTCATCCCAGAGGACGCCGAGGCGGTGCTCTCGGATTTCGCGGTGCTCGACACCGCGGGCCTGATCGCGGTCGACCGGACCCGGCACGCGGTCTCCGAGGTCACCGTGCACGACCTGCTGACCGGCGCGCTGGTCGGCCCGGTGGAGCTACCGGCCGTCGGCGCGGTCACCGACCTGCGCTCGCGGCCCGAGGGCGGCCAGGACCTGTGGCTGGCGTTCCAGACGTTCGACGCCACCCAGCACGTCCTCCATTGGCGGCCCGGCGCCATCACGGCGACCCTCGACCTGGCCGCACCCGCACCGACGCCGCCACCCGTCGCGGTGCGCCAGGTCGTCTACACATCGGCCGACGGCACCCCGGTGCGGATGTTCATCGTGGACGGCGTGGGCGCGGCCGCCGGCCCGAAGCCCACGATCCTGTACGGCTACGGCGGCTTCAACGTCTCGATGGGTCCCCGGTACTGGCCGCTGGCCCTCGCGTGGGTCGCCGCGGGCGGCGTGTTCGCGGTCGCCAACCTGCGCGGCGGCAGCGAGGAGGGCGAGGCCTGGCACCGGGCCGGCATGCTCGCCGACAAGCAGAACGTGTTCGACGACTTCCACGCCGCGGCCGACTGGCTGGTGTCGGAGGGCGTGGCCTCGTCGGTCGGCTGCTACGGCGGTTCGAACGGCGGGCTGCTGGTCGGTGCGGCGCTCACCCAGCGGCCCGACCGGTTCGCCGCGGTGGTCTGCTCGGCGCCGCTGCTCGACATGGTGCGGTACGAGGAGTTCGGGCTCGGGCCGAACTGGTCCGGCGAGTACGGCACGGCGTCCGACCCCGAGCAGCTCGCCTGGCTGCTCGGCTACTCGCCCTACCACCGCGTCACCGACGGCACCGACTACCCGGCGACGATGTTCGTGGTGTTCGAGGGCGACACCCGGGTCGACCCGATGCACGCCCGCAAGATGGCGGCGGCGGTGCAGCACGCCACCACCGGCGACCGGCCGATCCTGATCCGCCGCGAGACCGGCGTGGGGCATTCCGCGCGTGCGGTCTCCCGGGCCGTCGACATGGAGGCTGACCTGCTTGCCTTCTTCGACCGGTATCTGCGGAGTTGAACCCTCGATTTACCCCCTCGATGCCAAACCGAAAGATCGCATCGCTCGCGTAGACCGCCCGGGCGGCGAAAGATGGCGACCGACTCATGTTTTCGAGCCATCAAGGAGTGACCATGGCTGAATCCGTGGCCTCACCACGGCGGTTACGGCTGGCCCGGCATCTTGCCGTCCCGGTCCTGGCTGCCGCGGTGGTCGCGTTGTTGCCCCTCGCGAAGTCCGGCACCTCCGGCGGAACCGGCGACACCTGGACGCCGATGTCGCCGGTGAAGGTCGCGTTCGAACACGGTGGCGGCGGCGGTTCCACGGTGCAGAGTCATCTGCTCGGTTTCAACGACTTCCACGGCGCGCTCGACCCGCCCACGGGCAGCGGCGCAACCGTCAACGGCACGCCCGCCGGCGGCTCGGAGTACCTCGGCTACTGGGTCAAGAAGCTGCGGGCCGAGGCCAGGCAGCAGACGCCGTACGTCTACACGGTCGCGGCCGGTGACCTGGTCGGCGCGTCGCCGCTGGTGAGCGCCGCGTTCCACGACGAGCCGTCGATCGAGGTGCTCAACGCGATCGGCCTCGACATCAGCTCGGTGGGTAACCACGAGTACGACGAGGGCACCAAGGAGCTCGAGCGGCTGCAGCGCGGCGGGTGCCACCCCACCGACGGCTGCCAGGACGGCGACCCGTACCGCGGCGCCGACTTCGAGTACCTCGCGGCGAACGTCGTCAACAAGAACACCGGGCTGCCGCACCTGTCGCCGATCACCCTGCGGTGGGTCGGCGGCGTGCTGGTCGGCTTCGTCGGCATGACGCTCAAGGGCACCCCGGGCATCGTGAACCCGGCCGGCATCACCACGGTCGAGTTCAAGGACGAGATCGAGACCGCGAACAAGTACGCCGACCTGCTCAAGCGCTTCCTGGGCATCAAGGCGATGGTGCTGACGATCCACGAGGGTGGCGCGCAGAACCCGCCGCCGGCCGTGATCGACCCGTCGAGCTGCGCGAACTTCGCGGGCGCGATCACCCCGATCGTGGCCGGTCTCCGGCCGGAGTTCGGTGTGGTCGTCTCCGGTCACACGCACCGGTTCTACACCTGCGAACTGCCGAACTCGGGCGGCACGAGCGTGGTCACCAGCGCCGGCACCAACGGCCAGCTGGTCACCGACATCTCGATGAAGCTCGACCGGCGGACCAGGAAGTTCGTCGAGGTCAGCGCGCGCAACGTGATCGCCGAGAACGGCGTGCGGAACCCCGACGGCACCTGGCAGACCACCGCACCCGGCGTGTTCGTGCGGAACCCGGCCCTGGTCGACCCGAAGGTGAAGACGGTCGCCGACAAGTACCGCACCGCCGTCGCGCCGATCGCGAACCGCATCGTCGGCTCGATCAGCGGCGACATCACCCGCGACGTGGCACTGACCAGCAACCAGGAGAGCCCGCTCGGCGACGTGATCGCCGACGCGCAACTCCGGTACACCGCGGCCTCGGCCGGCGCGCAGATCGCGCTGATGAACCCGGGCGGCATCCGGGCGTCGCTGTCGTACGCCAACAGTCCGGGTGGCGAAGCACCCGGCCAGGTGACGTACGGCGAGGCGTTCACGGTGCAGCCGTTCAACAACCTCGTGGTGACGCAGACGCTCACCGGTGCCCAGATCAAGGACGTGCTGGAGCAGCAGTTCCCGACCGTCAACGGCGCACAGGTGCTGCGGATCCTGCAGGTCTCGGCCGGGTTCAGCTACACCTACAACAGCACCCTGCCGGCCGGCAGCCGGATCTCGAACATCGCGCTCAACGGCACGCCGATCGACCCGGCGGCGACCTACCGGGTGACGACGAACGACTTCCTGGCCAACGGCGGTGACGGCTTCACCGCCCTCACCGGTGGCACCAACCGCGTCACCGCGCCGGGCTTCGACGTCGACGCCCTGGTCGCCTACCTGGCGACCGGCCCGATCGCGCCGGGTCCGGCCAACCGGATCGCCCGCACGGTGTAATCGGTTCCGCTACGACGGACCCCCTGGCACGCTGTGGGCCAGGGGGTCCTCTCGTGTTCACTCACAAACCGACGCTCACCGGCGAACGCGTGATCCTGCGCCCGGTAACGGTCGACGACGTGCCCGGCCTGGCCGCGATGCTGGCCGACCCGGAGGGCGGCCGGCTCACCGGCACACATGCCACGTTCACCGACGATCAACTGCGCGCCTGGTACGCCACCCGCGGCGAGCAGTGCGACCGGCTCGACCTGGCCGTGATCGACCGCGGGACCGGCTCCTACGCCGGCGAGGTGGTTCTGAACGACCTCGACGAGACCAACCTCGCGTGCGGCTTCCGCATCAGCCTCGGCCCGGCCGCCCGCGGGCGCGGCCTGGGCACCGAGGCCACCCGGCTGGTCGTCGGGTACGCGATCGAGGAGGTCGGCCTGCACCGCGTGGAACTGGAGGTGTACGCCTTCAATCCACGGGCGCAGGCCGTCTACGAGAGGGTCGGTTTCGTCCGCGAGGGTGTCCGTCGCGACGCCCTACGCTGGGACGGCGAGTGGATCGACGCGATCACGATGTCGATCCTCTCCACCGAGTGGCCCCGTTAGATGCTGTCCCACTTGAACAGCTTCGCGGAGATCGCCGTCAGCACCACCGCGAAGCCCAGCAGGATGCCGATCTCCGGCAGCACCGCCTCGGGGGTGCGCCCGCGCACCATCACGTCGAGCATCGCGCTGTTCAGGTGCTTGAGCGGGAAGACCTCCGAGACCGCGCGCAGCCAGGCCGGCGCGCTGTCGAGCGGGAAGAACGACCCGGAGAGGAACGCCATCGGCAGCACGATGATGTTGACGATCGCGCTCGCGGCCTCCTGCGTTCTCGCCCACGAGCCGGCCAGCAGGCCGATCGACAGGAACGCCAGCGTGCCGGCCATGATCAGGGGTATGGCCATCCACCAGTAGGCGGTGAGCTGCAGCCCGAAGTAGGGCAGCGACGCGACGCCGATGAAGATGGCCGCCTGCGCGAACGCGATCAGCAGGCTGATGCCCACCCGGGCGGCCACCACCGCACCCGGGCTCACCGGCGCCAGCCGCAGACGGCGGAGCAGCTTCTTCTCCCGCCAGGTCACCAGCGTCAACGCGGCGCCGAACGTCGCACCGGTCGCGATCGCCCAGCCGAGCAGGCCCGGCGTGATGAACTGGATGGTCTTCAGCGACTCGTCCTCGACCTGTTGGGTATCGAGGGAGAACTTCGGCGGCACCCCGCTCTGCGCCTGGTTGGCGCCCTCGACCAGCGAGTTGAAGATCGACCGGACGGTGCCGGCCCGCACCTGGTCGGCCGCGGAGAAGTGCAGGACGACCTGGTCGCCCTGCTGCTCGACCGAGGCCGCCACGTCGCCGTCCTTGACGGCCTTCAGGGCCGAGGCGGCGTCGTCGCGGCGCTCGACCTTCATCACCTTGTCGAGTTCGGCCCGCGCGTCGGCGGGCAGCGAGTCGAGCACCGGCACGGCACCGACCTGCAGCACGTCGACCTTGGAGACCCCGCTGTCCTTGAAGAGCCCGCCGAACAGCAGCAGGAACATCAGCGGGAAGAAGATCGTGAAGAACAGGGCCGCCCGGTCCCGGACGAACCCGAGCAGCATCGCCCGCGAAAGGCTCCGTAAACCCAGCATCAGGCCCGGTACTCCCGTCCGGTCAGGTTCAGGAAGACGTCCTCGAGCGTCGCGGCCTTCACGGACAGTCCGTGCAGCGCGTCGCGGTCGGCCAGGGCGGCGAGCACCGGCCCGGGTTCGGTGGTCGCGAACGTCAGCGAGACGCCGTCGTCCTCGACGGTCGCGGACGGCTGGATCGCCTGCGCGTCGGCCATCGGCAGCGCGCCGCTCTCGACCGAGATGCGGGTCGGCGCCTCCAGGCCGCGCACCAGCGTGGCCGGCGGACCCAGTTCGAGCACCTGGCCCCGGTCCATGATCGCGACCCGGTCGCAGAGCGCCTCGGCCTCGTCCATGTAATGGGTGGTGAGCACCACCGTGCGTCCGGCGTCGTTGATCTTCCGCAGCAGGTCCCAGAGGTTCCGCCGGGCCTGCGGGTCCAGGGCGGCCGTCGGCTCGTCCAGGAAGACCAGTTCGGGATCGTGCACCAGCGCGCAGGCGATCGACAGCCGCTGCATCTGGCCGCCGCTGAGCTTCTCGGTGCGGCTGTCGGCCTTGTCGGTGAGCCCGACTGTGTCGAGCATCTCATCGGCCCGGCCGGCCGCGACGCCGTACAGCGACGCGAACATGCGGATCTGCTCACGCGCGGTGAGCCGCTCGAAGAAGGACGACGCCTGCAACTGGACGCCCATGCGGGTCAACAGCCCCTTGTTGCGCGGCCACGGCGACGTGCCGAACACGCTCACGGTGCCGCTGTCGGGCTCGCGCAGGCCCTCGATGATCTCCAGGGTGGTGGTCTTTCCGGCGCCGTTCGGGCCGAGAATTCCGAAGAACTCCCCCGCCTGCACCTCGAACGTCACGCCGTCGACGGCCCTGGTGTCGCCGTACCGCTTGTGGATGTCATTTACTTCAATCGTCCCCGCCACGGGAAGCACCCTAGCGGTCCAACATCAACCGGCGCGCCCGACGAAAGTATCCGTCGGACGCGCCGGGTTTGTCCCGCCTCGCGGCGTCTATAGGGCCAGGTACGAATCGTCGGCCGAAACGGTCTCGTACGCCCCGTCGTGGTTGTGATCGGACGAAAGGTCACTCCACCAGCCCTGTTCACCGGGGCTGGAGCCGATCAGGTCATATGTGGCATCAAAGTTCATATCGGAAAGGCTGCCGAGATCGAGACCGGAGAGGTCGAATTCGAGGCCGTCCAGCAGTCCGCCGGGCTCCTCGGTCGCGCTCTGGTCGTCGTACTCGCCGAATCCGGATTCCCCGAACTCGGTCGCGTCCCCGGGCTCGTCGACGGGCGCGAAGGTCGCGCCGTCGACGTCACCGGGATCGTGGGACGGGCCCCACTCGGCGTCCTCGTGGGTAAAGGTGTTCGCGTTATGGTCAGCGCCGGTGGGTTCATCGGCCCAGAGCGAGTCGGGCGCGCTGTGGGTGCCGTCGTCGCCGGCCCCCTCAAGGCCCTCGTAGTACTCGTATTCGCTCATCGCCGCTGCTCCCCAGCCGTCGTTGGTGATGTGCTCAACGGTAGGTAACAGCGGTCAGCGGGTGCTCCCCAAAGTGTGCCGCGCTCGCGGCTACTGCGCCTGGGGGTCGCGCATCTCCGAGCGCTGGGCCTCGTACGCCGGCGGCTGCTGACGGGCGTCCAGCCAGCCGTCACCGTCGTTGTCGACCCACCGGGTGTCGAGCGTCCCGTCGCCGTCCTCGTCGGTGGTCGCCTCGTCGATCAGGCCGTCCCGGTCGAGGTCGTGGCCGACGAACTCCACGTTGCCGTCGCCGTCGCGGTCGACGTTGAGGTCGACCCCGCCGTCGTCGCGGTCGGTCACCGTGAAGTTGTCCCACCGGCCGTCGCCGTTGGCGTCGACCCGGGTGGTGTACTCCTGCGCGGCCGCGCTGCTGTAGATGGTTCCGCGCGGCGACTCCTCGACCCCGCCGTCGCTCATGAAGTCGCCGGCCTGGCTCACCGCCGCGCCGAGCCCTTCACCGCCGCCGTGCCGGGGCCGGTACTCGGTGCCGTCCGTCTCGTTGCCGAAACTCGCCTGTGACGAGCCGTCGTCGCCGAAGCTGGCACCGGACCGGACCTCGTCGCCGCCGCCCTGGCCGGGGCTGGCCGACCCGAAGCTCGCGCCCGACCTGCCCTCGTCCACTCCGAAACTCGCACCGGACCGGGCCTCGTCGGCACCGAAACTCGCGCCCGATCGCCCCGGACCGGTGGGCTGGTCGGTCGGGTGATCGGTGAGGAAGGAGCCGCCACCCTGCCCGCCGCCCTGCCCGCCGGGGGCCGGGTCGGCGAGCCCGCCCAGCCCGCCCATCGGCGAGAGCAGCCCGAACAGGCTTGCCTTGCTGGTGCGCGTCTCGACATGGCGCTGGCTGTCGCCGGCGCCGGTGTCGACCTGCGACCGCAGCAGGTCCAGCTCGTCGGGCGACAGCCGGTAACCGGCGAGCGCCCGGGCCGGGTCGGTGGCCAACTCGTCACGGAACGCCGGGTCGGAGACCAGGCGTTCCAGGGCGGCGTCGAAATCCGTCATGAGCCAAAGGTCCCTCGGTCAGTCAAGTTCGGGCATGGGGACGGGCTGCGGCCGGGGCCGGCACGTCCCACACTGCACGGCGTCCTCCACGACGAGCCCCTCGGCGCGACCGCGGGCCTGGCTACGGTGCACCTCGAGGAGGTACGGGCCGAACTTCGCGTGGTCTTCGCACAGCCCGCGCGCGCAGAACCGGCACGAACCGCGCGCAGCCTTGGCGCAGAACCAGCACAACATCCGACTCGGTCTCCTCTATGTCCGGGTGGTGTCTATCCGATGATCGGGCAGCCGACGTACGAGACCGTGCCGGCTCCGGCGGAAGAAGTATTGCCGGCCCCGTCGGTCGCGACAATGGTCACGTTGATCCGGTCACTGCGCCCTCCGCTGAACGGGCCGATGGTGCCGGAGTAGCTCCCGCCCTTGCCGCTCATCGTCACCTGACCGCTCCGGCCGCTGATCGCGAACGTGTAGCGGGCGACCACCGACCTCACCCCGGAGGCCGAGTCGCTCACGTTCGCGAACACGCCGGCGGTCGAGGTGTTCTCGAAGCACTGCGGGTCGTAGATCATGCCGCCCGTTTCGGCTCCGCTGATCACCGGCGGGGTGGTGTCCCTCGGCGGCGGCGGCGATGTCGTCGGGGGCGTCGTCGGTGGGGTGGTGGGCGGCGTGGTGGGCGCCGTCGTCGGTGGGTTCTGGGGTGGGTTCTGGGGCGGGTTCGGGCGCCGCGTCGTCGGGCCGCGAGTGGGGTCGCGGGTCGGGTCGGGCGCGGCCTCGGTGGTCGAGCTCGACGGCGCCGGGGTCAGCGACGGCACCGGTGACGACGACGAGGGCGGCGGTTCCGCGGTCGGTTCCGCCGTGCCGGAGACCGGCAGGGCCACCCCGTCACCGCAGTCGAGCGTGGTGTCGGTGGTCGGCAGCAGGTCGTCGGAGAGGCGCACCGCACCGGTCGACGCCACGGTCGCCTGGGGTTCGGTGATCCAGCGGGCGTCGCCGGTGTTGGCCACGGGGCCGGCCGACGTGCCGAGCGCCAGCGCGAGCGGCGCGAACGCGCCGGACGAGGCGCCGGTGTCGACCAGGATCCGGCCGCGGTCGAGCCGCAGCGCGGCGGTCGGCTTGATCGGGCCGGAACCGGTGCTGGCCAGCTCGCCGACCCCGGCCGCCGACCCGGCGCACAGCACGGTGCGCGAGCCGCCCCGGAACGTCAGCCAGGCGCCGGAGCGCTGGGCCACGGTGACCGAGTCGCCGGCGCCCACGTAGACCTCGTCGCCCGCGCCGAGTTTGATCTCCTTGCCGTCGACGACGGCGACGGTGGTGCCGCGCAGGCCGGTGAGCATCGCCTGGTCGGTGGGCATCTCGGCCCAGGCCGGGCCGGGCCAGATGTTGCTGGTGGTGACGCCGAGCGCGAACACCAGCAACAGGAGCAGCAGCCACCACAACTTCCGCTCGAACCGGCGGTCGGCGTCCTCGTCGACCGGCGGCGGCGCGCCCGGTGGGGAGGCGAGCGGCGGGTAGGCGGCGGGTGGGTGGGCGCCGAACGTGGGCGCCGTGGCTCCGGCCGTCGACAGGGGACCGACGGCGCCCAGGAGCAGGGTGGTGCCGCTGACGGCGGGCAGGGTCCAGGTGCGCACCGGCGTCCGGGCGGTGGCCTGTGCGGCCGGCTGCCCCTCGCCGCGCGGGCCGATCAGGTCGCCGCGGCCCAGGGCGGTGCCGTCGCCGAGGGTGACAACACCGGCCGCGACCACGACCGCGTCGGTCGGGTCGGCGGTGGTCACGGGTGCGCCGGGCGCCCACGTCGACGGCTTCGAGCGGGCGGTCATCGCGAGCCGGTCGCTCTCGGTGAGCGCGGCCAGCGCCGGCGACTCGATGACCAGCGCCTCCAGCTCTTCCCGCTCGGCCGGTGGCGGCCCGAGCACCGGGCCCATCGCGGCGGCGATCGCGGGCGCCGGCACGGCGAGCAGCGTGGTGCCGGCGGTGATCCAGGTGAGGGCCGCCGGTGCGCCGGTGACCGCGCCGGCCAGGCCGACCAGGCCACCCGGGCCGACCCGCTCGCGGACCAGCCCGGACGGGTCGTTCGGACGCCGGCCCTCGACCGCGCCGTCGACCACGACGAACACGTCGGGCTGGGCGGCGCCGGCGAACACCAGGTGCTGACCGGTGCGCGGGTGCACCCAGCGGGCCTGCTCCGCGAGCGCGGCGAGCACCGGCGCGGGCAACCGGCCCAGGGCCGATTCCCGCAGCGCGGCCAGCCGGCGCGGCTCGTCGGCGGCCCGGCTCCGCTCGTGCATGGCACCACGTAGCCGACGGACCCGTCGTACCAGCCAGCCGCCGAACGCGTAACAAACCGGTGAGAGCAACCCCGCGACCACCGCGAGCAACAAAATGCGCGCCGGCCACCCCGACCGCCACAGCCCCGTGGTCAGGCCGGCCACGCGATCGACGTATATGCGATACGCGAGGTTCGCGGCGATCACCAGCCACACCACGGCGAGCATCCCGTACAACGCGATCAGCCGGCCCTCGCGGTCGAGGTGGGCGAACCGCGGCGGCCGGCGGCGCACCCGCGCGATCACCCAGGCCAGGCCGCGGGCCCGCAGGTTCGGGACCTCCAGCCAGTCCATGAGGAGGTAGTAGCCGTCGAGGGCGAGGAACGGGTTGAGGTTGAACAACGCGTTGAGGTACCACGCGAAGCAGAGCTTGAACGCCCACGGCGCGGCCGGCGGGTAGACCGTCGCCACGATCATGGCGAAGCCGGCGAGCACGAGCCCGGCGGCCGGTCCGGCGGCGGTGGTGGTGATGCGGGCCTTCCGGCCGGCCATCCAGACGTCGGTGGTGTCGACGAACACGCTGGGGATGCCGAAGTAGACCAGGAAGCCGGCGACCGGCACCTTCCGGCCCGCGTGCTTGGTGGCCAGCGCGTGGCCGAGCTCGTGACAGGCGAGCGCCACCACGTTGAGGCCGAGCAGCACCAGCGCGCCGACGATGTACGAGTCCTCGGTGAGGAACACCGACTGCGCACCGCGCGCCCAGGTCCAGCAGAAGAGGCCGATCCCGGCCAGGCTGACGGCGGCGGCGAGGATCGCGCCGACGCGGGTGAACAGCAACCGGCCGCCGCCCTTGTACAGCGCGCCGACGAACGGGTCGACGCTCGCCAGCACCATCCGGCGGCCCTGCGCGAACGCCACCAGGCCGCGGCCGAGGCGCACCGGCCACGGCTTGCGGTGGGTGTGCTGGATCGGGCGGAACGCGTCGACCGGCAGCTCTTCGAGCATGCGGTTGGCGGCGAGGTCGGCGATGACGCGGGTGACCTGGTCGGGCGCGAGCTTGCCGGCGAGCCTCGCGAACTCGGCGACGAGGCGGGCCACGGTGCGGCTGCCGTCGCAGAGCAGGGCGAGCTTCCACTCCTCCGGCGTGAGCCGCAGGTACCGGGCCTCCCCGCGGTCGGGCGAGCGGAGCATCACGTACGGCACGCCGCGCGCGCTCACCAGCTGCGCGTCCTCGATGTTCTTCCGCAGGACCGGCCGGGCCTTCGCCGGGTTCAGCCGCTCGACGACGGCATGCCACAACCCAGGGTCGGCAGGACCGCTGGGAACACCGGGAGCACGCCCGGCCAGCGCCTCCCAGACGCTGACCCGCGTTTCGACAACAGTCATTGGCCCCACCTCGCCGTGGCAGGGTAAGTGCGGATCGACGCCGGTAACAGGGTGCAGCGGGAAAATGACAGATGACTATCCGAACGGGCAAGGTCGTCGATCCGACCGGTCGATGGGTGACCCCCGTGAAGGCGCCGGGGCCGCCCCCCGATCGGCTCGACCCCGGCGACCATCCACCCGCCCCCGGGTACCCCCCACCCGTCCCCCGATGAAGAACGGTGGGCGAACCGGCTCCACCCTCGATTTGGAGCCGGCCCGCCCACCGTCACTGGGGAGGAGAAAAGAACGTCACCGCTAGCTTTGACGCAGTGCGGCGACAGAGGGTTGCAACGGTCGCGAAGTTCCCGTCATGTGGACTCTTGTCGTCGGTTCGACCTGGAGCACGGACTGCGTCATCCCGGCGAGGCCGCGGCGGGTGGCGCCGAGGCCGGGGTGGATCGGCGGGTGCGCCCGCAGCGTCACCGCCAGCCCGCGCGCCGTGATCACCCGGCGCAGCGAGGTCAGCAGGGACTCGTCGCCGATGAACGCGGCCACCGTGGTCGGTGACCCGTCGGCGAGCGCGAACGTGAGGCGCACCGGCGCCACGACGGCGCCCGCCTCGACCGCCGCCTGGAACAGCGCGGGCCGCAGCGGGCCGCCGGCCCGGCCGCACCAGGTGGTGCCCTCCGGGAACGCCACCACCGAGCCGCCGTCGCGCAGCGCGTCGGCCACGCCGGCGACGGTCGCCGGCAGCGTCCGTGGCCGCTCCCGGTCGATGAACACCGTGCCCATCGCGACGGCCAACCGACCGATCACCGGCCAGTCGCGCACCTCGGTCTTGGCCAGCGCCCGGCCCGGCAGGTGCGCCGCGAACACCACCACGTCGAGCCACGAGACGTGGTTGGCCACCACGAGGGCCCGGCGGTCGGTGATCCGACCGACCACCCGGTGGCGCACGCCGAGCGCGGCGAGCAGCGCCCGGGCCACCCGCCTTGACGCGCCCGGCACCCGGGCGGAGGGCAGCAGCGGCAGCACCACCGCGGCGAAGAGCACCACCGCGGCCGCCGCGATCACGCGGGCGGCCACCGTCGTGGGCCGGGCGATCGGTTCGGCGCCGGGCCGCGGCAGGCACGCGGTGGTACAGGTGGACGCCGGACGCCAGAGCATGTCAGACGCCCAGGAAGTGACGCATGTAGCGCGGGTCGACGCGGTCGAGCCCCAGCAGGACGAGGAAGTCGGCGACGCCGAAGTCCGGGTCGTGCGCCGGCGGTCCGCACACCCACGCGCCGATCCGCAGGTACCCGCGGAGCAGCGGCGGCATCGTCACCTTCCGGTCGGTGAGCTCGGGCGTGGTGGTCGGCCACGGGTTGCGCGGGGTCACCCGCCAGGCCGGCGGGGCCATGTGCCGGCGCCGGGTCAGCTCCCACACGCCGGCCGCGGTGGCGCCGCCGTCGTCGAGCGGGACGCTGGCGCAGCCGACCAGCCACCGGTGGTCGTGCAGGTGCATGTACCGGGCGATGCCCTGCCAGATGAGGTTGATGACCGCGCCGTTGCGGTGGTCCGGGTGGACGCACGAGCGGCCGGTCTCGACCAGGCCGGGCCGCAGTTGGGCCAGGCCGCGCAGGTCGAACTCGCCGTCGGAGTAGAGGGTGGACCGCCGGCCCGGCGGCAGCATGCGGTAGGTGCCGACGACCTCGTCCTCCTCGGTCAGGATGACGAGGTGGTCGCAGTCGGCGTCGAAGGGGTCGATGTCGAGCCCGGGTTCCGGGCTGTGCAGCACCGCTCCCAGCTCACCGGCGAAGACCCGGTGGCGCAGCGCCTGGGCGTCCCGCACCCGGGCACCTTCCGAGGCGACGTGCACCGTGTACCGGCGGGTGGTGCCGGCCGGTGCGTCGGTAGCCGCGAGAATGGTCATGAGACCTGTGTAAATGCCTCCAGTGACGCCCAGTTGGCGCGTCCATGAAGCGTTGCCGGCGCGGGCATGAGAACGTGTCGCACATGGCCGGATACAGCGCCACGCCGCTCGTGCGGAAGCTCGGCATCGCGCCCGACCAGCGGGTGCTCGTCGACGGCTCCGCCGACTTCGAGCTCGACTGGCCGCCCGGGGTCACGGTGCATCGGCGGGTACGCCGCGACGCCCCGTACGACGTGGTGCTGTGTTTCTGTCCGGACCGTGAACGGTTGGCGAACCGCTGGCCGGTGCTGCATCCGCTCACCACGCCGGCCGGCGCGCTCTGGATCATGTGGCCGAAGCGCTCGTCCGGCATCGCCACCGACCTGTCCGAGAACACCGTCCGTGACCACGCGTTGGCCCACGGCCGGGTAGATGTGAAGGTTTGCGCGGTCGACGATGTCTGGTCCGCGCTGAAACACGTGATCCGGGTGGTTGACCGGTAGGTTCTGGTGCGTTCATCCACCACGAAGAATATGAGGAGACCGATCGATGTCCGATGGACAGATCGTCGTCTCCGGCCTGACCAAGCAGTACAGACGGGTCAGAGCCGTGGACAACCTGTCGTTCGAGGTGCAACCCGGCCGCGTCACCGGGTTCCTCGGTCCCAACGGTGCGGGCAAGACCACGACGCTGCGCATGTTGCTCAACCTCGTGAAGCCGACCGCCGGCACCGCCACCATCGGCGGGCACCGCTACGCCGACCTGCACGACCCCATCCGCACCGTCGGCGCGGTGCTGGAGGCGTCGAGCGCGCACAAGGGCCGCACGGGGCGCAACCACCTGCGGGTGGTCGCGGCGTCGGCCGGCCTGCCCGCCAGCCGGGTCGACGACGTGCTCGAACTGGTCGGGCTCACCCCGGCCGCGAAGCGCAAGTTCAAGGGGTACTCGCTCGGCATGAGGCAGCGGCTGGGCATCGCCGCCGCCCTGCTCGGCGACCCGCAGGTGCTGATCCTCGACGAGCCGGCCAACGGTCTCGACCCCGAGGGCATCCGCTGGATGCGTGACCTGCTCAAGGGTCTGGCCGCCGGCGGGCGCACGGTGCTGGTCTCCAGCCACCTGCTCTCGGAGATGCAGATCCTCGCCGACGACATCGTGATCATCGCGGCCGGCCAGTTGGTGCGGCAGGGGTCGGTGAGCACGGTGATGGACTCGATGTCGACCGTCGCCCGGGTGCGGGTGCGCACGCCCGACACCGAGAAGCTCACCGAGGCGCTCGCCGGTGGCGAGGCCACCGTCGAGCCCGGCCCCGACGGGGTGATCTTCATCAGCGGGGTCGACGCGCCGGCCGTCGGCGCGGCGGCTCTCGGTGCCGGCGTGTTGCTGCACGAACTCGTCACCGAGCGGCCCGACCTCGAGGGCGTCTTCCTCGAACTCACCCAGGGAAAGGCGGCCATCCGATGATGAAGCTGATCCGGGGCGAGCTGCTCAAGATCCGTACCACCAACACCTGGTGGCTGTTCGGCATCGGCGTGATCGGCATGACCGCGCTGGCCCTGCTCGTCAACTGTTTCCAGGCCGACTACTACCTCAACCAGGAAGCGCCGGACACGTCCGGCCTGGACGCCGACGACGCGGCCAGCCAGCAGCAGCAGTTCGCCGCGCAGAGCCAGGTGATCGCGCAGGCCGCGAACATCTTCACGTCGGGCCAGTTCTTCGGCGGCCTGTTCGTGCTGATGCTCGCGATGCTGGTGGTGACGAACGAGTTCTACCACCAGACGGCGACGGCGACGTTCCTGACCACGCCGCACCGGTCGGCGGTGATGGGCGCCAAGCTCGTCACCGGCATGGTGTTCGCGGCGACGTTCTGGCTGATCACCACGATCATCAGCCTGCCGACGGGGCTGCTGTTCTTCCAGGCGCAGGACATCTCCAACGGTCTCGGCGAGTGGGAGGTGCAGCGGGCGATCATCTTCAACCTGCTGGTGTTCATGCTCTGGGGGATCGTTGGCGTCGGGCTGGGCGCGCTGATCCGTAGCCAGATCGGCGCGGTGGTCACCGGCGTGCTGGTGTACACCGTCGGCACCTTCGCGAGCCAGATCGTCTTCTTCCTGATCCACGAGTACCTGATCAAGGAGGACTGGGTGCTCACCGCCCAGGTGATCGTGCCCGCGACGGCCGCGACGGTGTTCGTCTCGGCCACCGAGGCGTTCCCGGAGGCACCCGAGTACTGGGTGGGCGGTCTCGTGATGCTCGCGTACGGCGTGATCAGCGGCGTGGTCGGCACGCTCATCCTGCGCAGCCGCGACATCTCGTAACGACCGATCTTGGACTCCGGCAGCGGCTGATTTGTCGCCGAGGGAGGCGACGGTGGCATGTACCGGAGTCCAAGATCCACAAGAGCGCGTAGCCTGGACCGCGGATCTAACCGTCACCGTGGAAGAGGCGATACCTCCCGTGTCGACCCAGGCGACCAGCCCGCAAGACAACCCACTCGCTGGCTTCGGCCCCAACGAGTGGATCGTTGAAGACATGTACCAGCGCTACCTGGCCGACCCGGGCAGCGTCGACCCGGCGTGGCACGAGTTCTTCGCCGACTACAAGCCGACCGACGAAGACACCATCGACGCGGCAGCCGCCGACGGCGCGAAGACCGCCGGCCCGGCCGCTCCACCGGCAGACAAGCCCGCCGCGGCCGCCCCCAAGGCCGCTGCGGCGAAGCCCGAGCCGGCGAAAGCCGAGCCGGCCAAGGCTGAGCCGGCAAAGGCCGCCGCGCCGGCCAAGGCCGCACCCGCCAAGACGCCGGCCAAGACCATCGCGCCGGCGAAGCCGAAAGACGACCAGCCGGCGGCCAGAGAATCGCAGACCGTTCCGCTGCGCGGCGTCGCCGCCCGGATCGTGCAGAACATGGAGACCTCGCTCCAGGTTCCCACGGCCACCAGCGTGCGGGCGGTGCCGGCGAAGCTGCTCGCCGACAACCGCATCGTGATCAACAATCACCTCAGGCGCGGTCGCGGCGGCAAGGTGAGTTTCACCCACCTCATCGGCTACGCGATGGTCAAGGCGCTGGCCACCCACCCCGAGATGAACAACTCGTTCACCGAGGTCGACGGCAAGCCCGCGCTGGTGAAGCCGGGGCACGTCAACCTCGGTATCGCGATCGACCTGGCCAAGCCCGACGGCACCCGCACGCTCGTGGTGCCGAGCATCAAGGGCTGCGAGTCGATGGACTTCCGCCAGTTCTGGAGCGCGTACGAAGACGTCGTCCGGCGGGCCCGCCGCAACGAGCTCACCATGGCCGACTACGCGGGAACGTCGATCTCGCTCACCAACCCGGGGGGTATCGGCACCGTCCACTCCCAACCCCGCCTGATGGCGGGGCAGGGCTGCATTCTCGGCGTCGGTGCGATGGAGTACCCGGCGCCGTTCGCCGGAATGAGCGAAGACCAGCTCGCCGAGCTCGCGGTCAGCAAGATCATCACGCTGACGAGCACCTACGACCACCGCATCATCCAGGGTGCGCAGTCGGGCGAGTTCCTCAAGGTCATCCACGAACTGCTGCTCGGCGAGCACCGGTTCTACACCGAGATCTTCACGTCGCTGCGCATCCCGTACGAGCCGGTGCGCTGGGTCAGCGACGTCGCCCGCACGTCCGAGGGGCAGATCGACAAGGCGGCCCGGGTCATCGAGCTGATCCACGCCTACCGCGTGCGCGGTCACATGATGGCCGACACCGACCCGCTCGAATTCCAGATCCGCCAGCACCCCGACCTCGACGTGCTGGAGCACGGCCTCACGTTGTGGGACCTCGACCGCATGTTCCCGGTGGGCGGCTTCTCCGGCAAGGAGAAGATGAAGCTCCGCTCGGTGCTCGGCGTGCTGCGCGACTCGTACTGCCGCCGGGTCGGCGTCGAGTACATGCACATCATGGACCCGGAGGAGCGGCGCTGGATCGCCAACCGGGTCGAGAAGAAGTACGAGAAGCCGTCGACCGACGAGCAGAAGCACATCCTCGGCCGCCTCAACGCCGCCGAGGCGTTCGAGACGTTCCTGCAGACGAAGTTCGTCGGCCAGCGGCGGTTCTCGCTGGAGGGCGGCGAGTCGCTGATCCCGCTGCTCGACGAGATCCTGCAGAACTCGGCGGAGGCCGACCTCGACGAGGTCGTCATCGGGATGGCCCACCGCGGCCGGCTCAACGTGCTGGCGAACATCGTCGGCAAGCCGTACGAGAAGATCTTCTCCGAGTTCGAGGGTCACCTCGACCTGAAGAGCGCGCACGGCTCCGGCGACGTGAAGTACCACCTGGGCCAGACCGGGAAGTTCACGACGCCCGACGGCGAGCACGCCACCACGGTGAGCGTCACCGCGAACCCGAGCCACCTCGAAGCGGTGAACCCGGTGCTCGAGGGCATCGTGCGGGCCAAGCAGGACCGCATCGACCTCAAGCTCGAGGGCTACACGGTGCTGCCGCTGCTGGTGCACGGCGACGCCGCGTTCGCCGGTCAGGGCGTGGTGGCCGAGACGCTGAACCTGTCGCAGATCCCCGGCTACCGCACCGGCGGCACGGTGCACGTCGTGGTCAACAACCAGGTCGGCTTCACCACCGCGCCGGAGTACTCGCGCTCGTCGCTGTACTCCACCGACGTCGCCCGCATGATCCAGGCGCCGATCTTCCACGTGAACGGCGACGACCCCGAGGCCGTCGTCCGGGTGGCCCGCCTGGCGTTCGAGTACCGCCAGGCGTTCCACAAGGACGTCGTGATCGACCTGGTCTGCTACCGGCGGCGCGGCCACAACGAGGGCGACGACCCCTCGATGACCAACCCGCTGATGTACGCGATCATCGACCAGAAGCGCTCGGTCCGGAAGATCTACACCGAGGAGCTCATCGGCCGCGGCGACATCACGCTGGAAGAGGCCGAGGAGTCGCTCCGCGACTTCAACTCCCAGTTGGAGACGGTGTTCAAGGCGACCCGCGACACGTCGGGCCCGTCGACCCGCCGGTCCCGGCTGCGTGACCCGGAGCCCGAGCCCGAGGTCGACACCCACGTCGACGCCGACGTGCTGCGCCAGATCGGCGAGGCGCACGTCAACCTGCCGGAGGGGTTCACCCCGCACAAACGCGTCCAGCAGTTGCTCGAACGCCGGGCGAAGATGTCGGTCGAGGGCAACATCGACTGGGGCTTCGGCGAGATCCTGGCGTTCGGTTCGCTGGTCCGTCAGGGCGTCACGGTGCGCCTGGCCGGGCAGGACTCGCGGCGCGGCACGTTCGTGCAGCGGCACGCCGCGGTGGTCGACTCGGTCACCGGCAAGGACTACCTGCCGGTGCAGTCGCTCCACGCCACCACCCGGTTCTTCGCCTACGACTCGCTGCTCAGCGAGTTCGCCGCGATGGGCTTCGAGTACGGCTACTCGGTCGAGAACCCCGACGCCCTGGTGCTGTGGGAAGCGCAGTTCGGCGACTTCGTCAACGGCGCGCAGTCGATCGTCGACGAGTTCGTGTCGTCGGGCGAGGTGAAGTGGGGCCAGCGGTCGGCGGTGACGCTGCTGCTGCCGCACTCGCACGAGGGTCAGGGCCCCGACCACACGTCGGGCCGGCTGGAGCGCTACCTCCAGTTGTGCGCCGAAGACAACATGCGGGTCTCGGTGCCGACCACGCCGGCGAACTACTTCCACCTGCTGCGCCGGCAGGCGCTGTCGACGAAGAAGAAGCCGCTGGTGGTGTTCACGCCGAAGTCGCTGCTGCGGCACCGGTTGTGCGTCTCCTCGGTCGCCGACTTCACCGACCACGAGTTCCGGCCGGTGCTCGGCGACCCGGCGGTCGGCGACCCGGCGAAGGTGAAGCGCGTTCTGCTCTGCTCGGGCAAGATCTTCTACGACCTGCTGCAGGCCCGGAACGACCGCAAGACCGACGACGTGGCGATCCTGCGGGTGGAGCAGTTGTACCCGCTGCCCGTCGACGAACTGCGGGCGGCGCTCGGCCAGTACCCGAACGCCGAAGACTTCGCCTGGGTGCAGGAGGAGCCGGCCAACCAGGGTGCCTGGTCGTTCATCGCCCTCAACCTGCTCGAGCACCTGGAGGGCGTGCGGCTGCGCCGCATCTCCCGCCCCGCCGCGGCCGCGCCGGCGGTCGGCTCCACGAAGATGCACGACGTGGAGCAGGCCGCTCTGGTCGAGGCCGCACTGCCGACCCAGTGATCCGTTGACCGTGGACTCCCGTGCGTACGGGAGTCCACGGTCGTCTTCGGGAGAAAAGCGTGTACTTCACCGACCGGGGCATCGAAGAGCTCGCCGCACGGCGGGGTCAGGAATCCGTCACCTTCGACTGGCTCGCCGAGCGGTTGCGCGACTTCGTCGACATCAACCCGGAGTTCGAGACGGCGACGGAGCGCCTGGCCACATGGCTGGCGCGCCTCGACGACGAAGACGACGAGTAACGACCTACATCACCAGGAATGCGACCACCACGACCACGACCACGACCACCAGGACGGCCGCGGCGCCGCCGATGATCAGCACAAGGTTGTTCCGCGCGGGCTCGGCGGGTTCGTTCTGCTGCGCGAATGCCCGGAATGCCTGGGTATTCGCGCTGGGGTCCTGCGACTCGTCTGGCATGAGGCTTCACCTTAGCGGTCCGGCCCGCTCTCGATTTACCGCGCTAGCCTCGGTGCCGTGCGTTCCCGGTTCGTGATCCCGTCCGTATCGCTGGCCCTGACCCTGGCCCTCGCTCTGGTCGCCGGCGGCTGCGGCGTTGCCGGCCGCACGTCGGAGGCCGCGCCGATCGGTAGCGCGTCGGCCGGTGCCGGGTCCGCGGCGCCGCCGTTACCGGCGGGAGAGGCGCCGTCGCGCGCGTTCGACGTCGCGACCCGCACCGACACGTTCACCCGGGACGGCGCCCGGGTGCTGAAGACCACGACCTGGTACCCGCGCACCGCGGGGAAGTACCCGCTGGTGCTGTTCAGCCACGGCCTGCAGGGGCTGCCCGCCGACTTCGCGCCGCTGCTGCGGCAGTGGGCCGCGGCGGGCTTCGTGGTGGTGGCGCCCGCGTACCCGAAGACCAGCCGCGGCGCCGCCAAGTTCGACGTGCTCGACGTCCTGAACCAGCCCGCCGACGCGTCGTTCGTGATCACGCAGACGCTGAGCGGGGCGGTCAAGGACCGGATCGACCCGGCCCGCATCGGCGCGGCCGGGCACTCCGGTGGCGCGGTGACCACGATCGGCCTGTTCACGATCGGCCGCGACGAGCGCCTGCGGTCGGGCGTCGTGTTCGCCGGCACCGCGCTGGGCGTCGGCACGAACTTCATCGGGGCGGCCGTGCCGCTGTTCTTCGTGCACGGCGACGCCGACGCGGTGGTCGACTACGCCTCCGGCAAGCAGGTGTTCGACGCCCTGCCGTGGCCGAAGGCGCTCCTCACGCTGCCCGGCCAGGACCATTCGGCGCCCTACCAACGCGAGTCGAGCGCGGCGTACAAGGCGGTGTCGACGTCGACGCTGGACTTCCTGCGCTACACCCTCTACGGCGACGCGGCGGCGAAGGCCCGCATCGCCACCGACGTCAAGCCGAGCGGCGTCCTCGACAACCGCCTTTAACGGCTGTGGTCGAGGACGATCTTGCCGAAGACCTCGCCCTTGTGGAGCTTCGCGAACGCGTCGCGGATCTCGGAGAAGCCGAACTCGGAGTCGATCACCGGCCGGACGCCCTTCTCCGCGCACAGGGCCAGCAGCGCGCCCAACTCCTCCGAGGTGCCCATGCTCGTGCCGAGGATCTCCAACTGGAGCGCGAACACCCGCCGCAGGTTGACCTCGGGCAGGTGGCCGGCGGTCGCCCCCGACACGACGATGCGACCCCCGAAGCCGGCGCACTTCATCGAGTGCTCGAACGTCGCCGCGCCGACCGTCTCGATCACCACGTCGACCCGTTCGGGCAACCGGGCGCCGGGCTCCAGCGCCGTGGCGCCGAGCGCGGCGATCTTCTCCCGCTTCCCGGCGTCGCGGCTGGTGGCGTAGACGCGCGCGCCGAGCGCCTGCCCCAGCACCACCGCCGCCGTCGCCACGCCGCCACCGGCGCCCTGTACGAGCACCGACCCGTCCTCCGGCAGCCGCCCCTTGGTGGTGAGCATCCGGTACGCGGTGAGCCACGCCGTCGGCAGGCACGCCGCCTCGGTGAAGCTCAGCTGTGGCGGCTTGGGCAGCAGGTTGGCCGCGGGCACGGTGACCCGCTCGGCGAACGTCCCCTGGAAATGCTCCGAGAGGATCGTGAGCGGCGGTGCGCCGGGCGCGCCGAGGACGATCGAGTTGACCACCACGTCGTTGCCGTCGGGGCCGATGCCGGCCGCGTCGCAGCCGAGGATCATCGGCAGCTTGTCGCCCGGCAGGCCGACCCCGCGCAGCGACCACAGATCGTGGTGGTTGAGGGAACTCGCCCGCACCTCCACCGTCACCCAGTCGTCGAGCGACGCATCGGGATCGGGACGCTCACCCACCTCCAGGGCGGCAAGTGGGTCCTCGTCGTTGGCGGTGACGGCGTAGGCGGCGCGCATCAGGCGACGCTACCGCGACAGACCCCTTCCCGCCGTGCGGCGTCGGCCACAGCGTGGGCGACCGCGACCGCGACGCCCGGGTCGAGCGCGCTCGGGACGATCGCGTCGGGCTTCAGGTCGGACGCCACCGCACCGGCGATCGCCTCGGCGGCGGCCAGCTTCATGCCCTCGGTGATGCGGGTGGCACCGGCGTCGAGCGCACCGCGGAACACGCCCGGGAACGCCAGGACGTTGTTGATCTGGTTCGGGAAGTCGCTGCGACCGGTGGCGACCAGGGCCGCGTGCTTGTGCGCGATCGCCGGCAGCACCTCGGGCGTCGGGTTGGCCAGCGCGAAGATCACGCCGCCGGGCTTCATGCCGGCCAGCGCGTCTTCCGGGATGGTGCCGCCGCTGAGGCCGATCAGCACGTCGGCACCCCGCAGCGCCTCGTGGATGCCGCCGCTGACCCGCCGGGCGTTGGTGAGCTCGGCGAGGCCGCGCTTTGCCGGGTTCAGGTCTTCCCGTCCACTGTGGATGGTGCCGCGCGAGTCGAGCACGATCACCTCCGCGGCGTCGACCCCGCCCGCGATGAGCATCTTCGTGACGGCCGTGCCGGACGCGCCGGCGCCGGAGACGACCACCCGCAGGTCGGCCAGCCGACGGTCGAGCAGGGTGGCCGCGTTACGCAGGGCGGCCAGCACCACGATCGCCGTGCCGTGCTGGTCGTCGTGGAACACGGGGATGTCGAGCGCGTCGATCAGCCGGCGCTCGATGTCGAAACAGCGCGGCGCGGAGATGTCCTCCAGGTTGATGCCGCCGAACGACGGCGCCATCGCGATGACCGCCGCCACGATCTCGTCGGGATCCTTGGTGGCCAGGCAGATCGGCACCGCGTCGACGTTGCCGAACTGCTTGAACAGGACGGCCTTGCCCTCCATGACCGGCATCGCGGCGCGCGGCCCGATGTCGCCGAGGCCGAGCACCGCCGTTCCGTCGGTGACCACCGCGACCGTGCTGCCGACCCAGGTGTAGTCGTGCACCAATGACTCGTCGGCCGCGATCGCCTCGCAGACCCGGGCGACGCCGGGCGTGTAGGCCATCGAGAGGTCGTCGCGGGTCGCGAGCGGAACGGTCGAGTGGACGGCGAGCTTGCCGCCCTTGTGCATGGCGAAGATCGGATCGTCGGGGTCGAATGAAGACACGGTGCCCTCCAGGTGCGCGCGAACACACTGCTGCTTTCTGAATGAACATCTCGCGGAGGCGACCGGTGGGTCGAAGCGAAAGGGCGGCAGCGTGGGGTTACCTGCGTCAGCCGACGTAGCGCACCACTTTACCCCGTCACGGCTCGGTCACGCCCGTCCCTTTATGTCTCATTACCGAACGTGGTGACGGCCAATACCGAGCGATGACCCGGCCCACGACGTCGGCGACGCCGTACGCGCGGGAGTCGTCGGAGGTGAGCCCGTTGTCGCTCACCAGCCACCACCCGCCGGCCTCCGCACGCACGACGCGCTTGACCACCAGCAGATCGGGCCGGCTGCGGAAGCGGGCGACAACCACGTCGCCGGGCCGGGCGGAGGTGGTCCTCCGGGCCAGGATCAGGTCGCCGGAACGCAGCGTCGGCACCATCGACGGACCGCTCACCCGCGCCGCAAAGAACCGCATCACACCCCCTCGGGGTTGCCGTGCCGGCGTCCGAACGGCGGAGTAGGGTCAGACCGGAGGATCATCGCAAACCATCCGGGAGGGTTCGATGCGGTTGACGCGTCTCATCTCCAGTGTTCTTTCCCCGCGCACCGTCGTCAGTGCCCACTGCGATCTGCCGTGCGGTGTGTACGACCCGGCGCAGGCCCGCATCGAGGCGGAATCGCTCAAGGCGATCGCCGAGAAGTACGCCGCCAATGACGACCCCGAGTTCCGTACCCGGGCGATCATCATCAAGGAGCAGCGGGCCGAGCTCGTGAAGCACCACCTGTGGGTGCTGTGGACCGACTACTTCAAGCCGCCACACTTCGAGAAGTACCCGAACCTGCACGCTCTGTTCAACGAGGCCACCAAGCTCGCCGGCGCCAGCGGCGCCAAGGGCTCGGTCGATGCGGCCGTCGCCGAGCAGCTCCTGGGCAAGATCGACGAAATCGCCAAGATCTTCTGGGAAACCAAGCAGGCCTGATCGATTCAAGCGGTTGCGGCCCTCACCGCTCGGGTAACGAGTGGGTGGGGGCCGCGACGTCAGTGGGACGCATGGACGGGATTACGGGTGTGACGCAGGTGATTCAAGAGCCTTGGGCAGACGATGTCGTAGTCCTTTCCGTGCCTGCCGCCGGTGCATACCTGGGCGTCCTGCGCACGGCGACCGCGGGTCTCGCCGCCCGCCTCCAGTTCACCCTCGACGAGATCGAAGACCTGCGCATCGCGGTCGACGAGGCCTGCGCGATGCTGCTGCCGATCGCGACACCCGAGGCCGAGCTGTCGTGCCTGTTCACGGTCACCGACGACGCGCTGATGGTCGAAACCAGCGTGCCCACGACGTCCACCGGGCCGCGGCTGCCGGCCGAGTCGTTCTCCTGGCAGGTGCTCAGCGCCCTCGCCGACGAGATCGACGCGGCGATCGCCGACGGGCGCGCGTCGATCAGGATGACCAAGCGCCGCCCCTCCCTCAGCTGAGCGCTTCGCGGGTCTGCGACACCAGCAGCAGGCCGACACACCCCACGGCCAGCACCACCAACACGGCACCCGGCGCCGGCGCGTCGCCGTTGATCAGGCTGAAGCCGATCACCGACAGCAGCAGCTGCAGCACGATGAGCGGCGCACGGGTCCACTTCCGTCGCCGCCACAGTCCCATGCTCAGAAATGTGAGCGCGACCGTCCACATCGCGATGAAGCCGGCGACCCGCCAGATGTCCTCCTCGCCGATCGCCGTGGCGACCAGCAGGATGATGTAGCCCCACAACGCGACCGTTTCGAACAGGACGATCGCGGTGGCGATCAGCAACGTCGTCGGTCGTTTCGCGACCGGAGGCGGGGTCGGCACGGGAGCAACCCTAGTCCGTGGCCGGTCGGCGGCCCTCGCCGCCGGAGTACAGTGCCGCCATGCGGGCGCTTCTCGTCGTCAACCCGAAGGCGACGACGACCAGCGAGTACAACCGGGATCTGCTGATCCGCGCGTTGGGCGGCGCGACCGCCGCCGGACGGGCGATCGATCTCCGGGTGGCCTACACGACGCGGCGGGGGCACGCCGTGTCGCTCGCCCACGACGCCGCCCGCGAGGGTTTCGACCTCGTGGTGACGCTGGGCGGCGACGGCACCGTCAACGAAGCGGTGAACGGGTTGCTGTCGGCGGATCCGGACGGCGCCGAGGGTGCCGCGTACGGTGCGCATCGGCGTCCCATATTGGCGGTTGTGCCCGGCGGATCGACGAACGTCTTCGCCCGCGCGGCCGGCCTGCCCCGCGACTGGGCCGAGGCCACCCAGGTGATCCTGGCCGCACTGCGCCAGGGCCGCACCCGCACCGTCGGGGTCGGCCGGGCCGACGACCGGTACTTCACGTTCTGCGCCGGCCTCGGGCTCGACGCCGAGGTGGTGCGGCGGGTCGAGCGGGCCCGGCTCAAGGGTCGTACGTCGACGCCGGGGCTGTACGTCCGGTCAGCCATGGCGCAGTACCTCACCGAGACCGACCGGAGCACGCCCATGATCACGCTGGACCGGTCGGGCTCCGGCTTTCCCGACGAGATCGGGTTGGCCAGCGTGGTCGTGCAGAACACGGCACCCTGGACCTACATCGGCGACCGGGAGATCCACGCGTCGGCCGAGGCCTCGTTCGACACGGCGCTCGACGTCTTCGGCCTGAAGGTGCTGCGGCTGCCGAGCACGGCGCGCCTCGCGTCCCAGTTGCTACGCGGACGGCCCCGGATCAACGGGAAACAGATCATGACCATCCATGACGTTTACTCGTTCGGGTTGCGGGCACAACGTCCCATGGCGTTCCAGCTTGACGGTGACTACCTCGGCGAGCGGGGTAAGGTTGAGTTCGTCGCGGTTCCGGAGGCGATCCGCGTCGTGGTTTGAGACCCCCAAAAGGATATGGCGCGACACCTCAACGAAGGTCCGTCGTTTAACCTGCTGCGGTACTACATTGGTTACTGACTGTTGTGAGCAGGGGCAACGCTTTTCGGATAAATACGGACAAAGAGCACGTGAGGTTGCTCACCGGCCGTATTTTTTCTCAGTCGCCCCCTTGACATCACGGCAGTTCGTGAAAGTATTCACAAGCGAAGACGCCTGCTCACGCGCTGCCGGGCACATCAACACCGCCAATACACGGTCCGGTACCGCGAGATGCATAGAAATGATCTGGTAAATCCGCGAAGCAAGGAGTGTTGCCGTCATGTCGGACTGGCGCCACGTTGCCGCCTGCCGCGACGAAGATCCGGAGCTGTTCTTTCCCATTGGAACGTCCGGCCCTGCGTTGCTCCAGGTGGAACAGGCCAAGGCGGTTTGCCGCCGCTGCTCGGTAGCCGACGAGTGCCTTCGCTGGGCTCTCGACTCTGGGCAGGACGCCGGTGTGTGGGGTGGCATGAGCGAAGAGGAACGTCGCGCCCTCAAGCGTCGCGGCGGTATCCGTGTGCGTGCCCACTCCGCCTGAATCGCGAGCATGAAGAAAGGCCCCCGGCGGTCGCCGGGGGCCTTTCTTCATGCTCGCCTAGTCGAAAATGTCTTCGAGGAAGCTCCGCCGGTGGTGTGAACGGCCGTGCTGGCTGTGGCCCGAGTGACCATATGATTGCGATCCGTACGCCGCCCCGGACCCGGGTGGC
Source organism: Virgisporangium aurantiacum (assembly GCF_016863635.1). Lineage (GTDB taxonomy): Bacteria > Actinomycetota > Actinomycetes > Mycobacteriales > Micromonosporaceae > Virgisporangium > Virgisporangium aurantiacum. Next base: position 164,772 of record NZ_BOPG01000006.1, read on the forward strand.
GGTGGCGGCGGCGGTACGAATCCGCCCGGCGCCGACGCGGGCGGCGGAGCCGGCGGGAACCCACCGGCCGACGACCCCGGCGGAGGCGGCGGCGTGAACCCGCCCGAGTGCCCGGGCGGAGGCGGCGGCGAGAACTGACCGGCCGACCCCGGTGGTGGCTGGGGCGAGAACCCACCCGGCGACGACCCCGGCGGTGGCGGGGTGAACTGACCGGGCGACCCCGGGGGTGGCGGCGGCGTGAACCCACCCGGCGGCGACCCCGGCGGTGGCGGGGGGAACTGACCGGGCGACCCCGGTGGCGTGAACCCACCCGGCGAACCCGGCGGAGGCGGCGGCGCGATCCCGCCCGGTGGCGGGGGCGGGGTGAAGCCGGGAGATCCGGTCGATGGCCCGCCGTGCGGTGCACCCGGCGGCGATCCCGGCGGCGGAGGCGGTGCGTAACCCCCTGGGCCTCCGCCCTGCGGGCTGCCCGGCGCGGGAGGCCCGAACGGCGGCGCCCCACCCGGAGCCGGTACCCCACTCACCGGTGGCGGCCCGCCGGGCGCGGGGCCGAACTGCTCGTCCTGCCAGGATTTTTCCGCCTCGAAGAGCTTCTGCAGCTCACCCCGGTCCAGGAAGATGCCCCGGCACTCCATGCACTCGTCGATGGCAACGCCCACCTTGTCGAGCACGCGCATCTCGCCGCGGCACTTGGGACACGTCAGCTGTCGCATCCCCACACCGTAACGCCAGGAGCCGACCTGGCCACGCCGCGCGGACCAGGTCTGGTCGGCCCCAACGAGTCGATCTTGCAGTTGTGGTGGGCCACAAACAGGGCAAGATACGTACGAACCAGGCACCACAACTGCAAGATCGACGTCGGGGACACCTCTCGGTTCTCGATCTTGCAGTTGTGCCCGCCCTTTCGCCGGAATTCGCCCGTTTTTCGGCGAGCACAACTGCAAGATCGGTGACGCAGGTCCACTGTGGACCCGCTACCTTGCGGGATTGGCCCGCGCAGTGAGCAACGCGGCGGGTTACGCGGGGACGAGGACCCGGGCCGAAGCGGCGCGGCGGCGCACCAGCCTCGCCAGGTCGGGAGAAGCGCCCAGCGGACGGGTCACCGCCACCGCGCCGGCACCGCGGGCACCGGCGGCGGCCAGGTCGTAGAGCTTGCCGGGCGCCAGGAAGTAGGCGGACATCGCGACCCGCCGGGCGCCGGCCGCGCGCAACCGGGCCACGGCCTCGGCCGGGCGCATGCCGTCGGACGTCGCGAACGCGGCCGTGCACGGTACGCCCAGGCGCTCGCCCAGCGCGCGGGCGCTGAGCGACACCGTCTCCCGGGCGTCCGCATCGCGGGTGCCCGCCGCGGCCAGCACCAGGCCGTCGTAGGAGCCACTCGACCGGAGCGCGCTGCCCAACCGAAGAGCGAGGGCGTCGAGCAACTCCGGCGGGACCACGCCGTCGACCGGGCCGAGCACGTCGGCCAGGGCGACGTCCAACTCCAGGCCGGCCAGGGCCGCCGGGAGGTCGACCCGGCCGTGGTACGCCGACGTCAACAGCAACGGGACCACCACCGCCGACCGGTGGCCGGCCAGCGACAGGTCGCGCAGCACCGACGCCGGACGCGGACCGGCGTGGTCGAGGAACGCGGCCACTCCCCCGACCGCACGGGCCAGCGCCCGGGTCTGCAACGCGGCGCGCGGGTCGGCAGACCCGTGCGCCACCAGAACCAGGGTCACTTGTGCAGACCGCACTCGGACTTGTCGAACATCGGCCAGCGACCGGCGCGCGGGTCGGAGCCGGGCGGCGTCCGCTTCGTGCACGGCCAGCAGCCGACCGACGCGTAGCCCTGCCGCAGCAGCGCGTTCACCGGCACGTTGTGGCGCGAGATGTAGGCGTCGACGTCGGCCTGGGTCCAGTTGTAGAGCGGCGCCACCTTGACCTTGCCGCGCGCGGCCTCGAACTGCACCACCGGCGTGTTCGCCCGCGACGGCGACTCGTCGCGACGCAGGCCCGCGGCCCAGGCGTCGTACCGGTCGAGGGCCCGCTCCAGGGGCTCGATCTTGCGCAGCGCGCAGCACTCGTCGGGGTTGCGGGCCCACAACTTCGGGCCGTACTCCTCGGCCTGCTCGGCGACGGTCTGGTCGGGCCGGACCGAGCGGACGGTCACCGGCAGCGACCGCTGCACGATCTCGCGCACCCGCAGCGTCTCGGCGAAGTGCAGGCCGGTGTCGAGGAACACGACGTCGATGCCGGGCACCACCTTCGACACCACGTGCGCGAGCACCGCGTCGGCGAAGGAACTGGTGACACAGAACCGCTCGCCGAACTCACCGGCGGCCCACTCGACGATCTTCTCGGCGGATGCGCCTTCGAGCCGGGCGGCGGCCTCGACGGCGAGGGACTTCAAATCAACAGCAACGGTGCTCATCGCTTTGCCTCCAACAGGGTGGGCGAGAGTCCAATGAACTTGACGGAGAAGACGCGGACGCACGACCGGCACTCCCAGGCGCCGTGCGAAGCCTCGTGGGGACGGAGGTCCTCCGAGCCGCAGTACGGGCAGTACATGGGTGCCGCGCGTTCGCTCATTTCAGCGAGTCCTCGTCGGCGCGGGAGACCCACACGGCGAACGACTCGTCGCGGGACGTGCGCTCGGCCAGGTACCGCCGCGCGATCCGCTCGACGTACGACGGCAACTCTGCCGCCGTCGTCTTCAGGCCGCGCACCTTGCGGCCGAACCCGGCGGTCTGACCGGCGGCCAGGCCGAGCCCACCACCGAGGTGGATCTGGAAGCCCTCGACCAGTTCGCCCTCCGGGCCGGGAACCAGCTGGCCCTTGAGCCCGATGTCGGCGACCTGCGTGCGGGCGCAGGCATTCGGGCAACCGTTGAGGTGGATGGAGATGTCGACGTCGAAGTCGGCCAGCCGGGACTCCAGGTGGGTGATCAGCTCGGCGGCCCGCGCCTTCGTCTCGACGATCGCCAGCTTGCAGAACTCGATGCCGGTACACGCCATCGTGCCGCGGCGCCATGCTGACGGCGTCACCTCAAGATCTTCTGAGCGCAACGCACGGACCAGCGTCTCCACGCGATCATGATCGACGTCGCAGACGATGAACTTCTGGTACGGCGTGAGCCGGACCCGGTCGCTGCCGGCGGCTTCGGCGTGAGCGGCGATCGAGTCGAGCAGCGTGCCGGAGACCCGGCCGGCGATCGGCGCCGCGCCGACGTAGAACTTCCCGTCCCACTGCTTGTGGACACCGACATGATCGATGGGACGCTCCGGCAGCTCCGGCGCCGGCCCGTCGATCAGCGGCCGCTTGAGGTACTCGGTCTCCAGGATCTGGCGGAACTTCTCGGGGCCCCAGTCGGCCATCAGGAACTTCAGCCGGGCCCGGTTCCGCAGCCGGCGGTAGCCGTAGTCGCGGAAGATCTGCACCACGCCGAGCCACACCTCGGCGACCTCGTGCAACGGCACCCACGCGCCCAGCCGCTCGGCGAGCCGCGGGTTGGTCGACAGGCCGCCGCCGACCCACAGGTCGAAGCCCGGGCCGTGGTCGGGGTGGATCACTCCGAGCAGCGCGATGTCGTTGGACTCGTACGGCGTGTCGGGCAGCCACGAGATCGACGACTTGAACTTGCGCGGCAGGTTCGCCAGCGACGGGTCGCCGATGAAGCGCTCGTTGATCTCGTCGATCGCCTCGGTGGGGTCGATGACCTCCGCCTCCGCGACGCCGGCGACCGCGCTGCCCAGGATCACGCGGGGCGTGTCGCCGCACGCCTCGGTGGTCGACAGGCCCACCGCTTCGAGCTCCTGCCAGATCGTCGGCACGTCTTCGATGCGGACCCAGTGCAGCTGGATGTTCTGCCGGTCGGTGATGTCGGCGGTGTCGCGACCGAACCGCCGCGAGATGCTCGCGATCGTGCGGAGCTGCGCGACGGACAGCTGACCGCCGTCGATGCGCACCCGCAGCATGAAGTACTCGTCTTCGAGCTCGTGCGGCTCCAGCACGGCCGTGCGCCCACCGTCGATCCCGGGCTTGCGCTGGGTGTAGAGCCCCCACCAGCGCAGCCGACCGCGCAGGTCCTGCGGATCGATGGAGGCGAAGCCGCGGTGCGCGTAGATCGTCTCGACGCGGTGGCGGACGTTGAGGCCCCCGTCGTCCTTCTTCATGCGCTCGTTGGGGTTCAGCGGCTCGCGGTGGCCCACCGCCCACTGGCCTTCGCCGCGCGGCTTCCGCGCGGCCCGGGCCGCCGGCGGCGTGCGTCCGGGTGATCGCGGGGTTGGTGGATTTTCTGTGACGGTCATCGATGCGGCGTCCTTCGGTTTGGGACGACGCTGAGGCACCAACCAGCACCCATCTCGAACGATGGGGGCGACTACGGTGTCGAGGGAGGCGGCACGTCAGCGCGCCCGAGAGCGGGCGACAATCAGACGGCCGGACACATGGCGCTGCGCACGCGACCGAAGTCGACGTGACGACGGCTGATCAGCCGCAAGCCTGGCACCATGCGGTCCATGGTGCCATGACCGAGTCAGGAGTGGCGGAACAAGGTGAGGTTCGTCTCATTCCTCGGGCCTAGCTATAAATCCTACCGTTTTGCTAGGGGTAATGACAACACCGCTTCGGTACCGCCCGCGCCACCGGCCCGGAGGTCGATGGATCCGCGCAGCTCACCGGTGGCGAGAGTACGTACGATCTGCAGCCCGAGGCGGTCGCTGGACGCCAGGTCGAAGCCCTCCGGCAGACCCCGGCCGGTGTCGGCCACCACCACTGTCAGTTCCTTGCGGGTGCGCTGGATCCGCACCACGACCTCGCCCTGCGAGCCCTTCTCGAACGCGTGCTCCATCGCGTTGATCAGCAACTCGTTGAGCACCATCACCAGCGGCGTGGCGATCTCCGCCGGCAGCACGCCGAACGTCCCGTCGCGGCGCATCGTCACCTTGGCCTCGGACGCCGTCACCTCGGCGGCGGCCTTGGCCACCCGGTCGACGATCCCGTCGAACTCCACGATCTCGTCGGACGAGTGCGACAGCGTCTCGTGTACCAACGCGATCGACGCGACCCGCCGCACCGACTCCTCCAGCGCCTCCCGGGCCGCCGGCTGCTTGACCCGGCGGGCCTGCAGCCGCAGGAGCGCCGCCACCGTCTGCAGGTTGTTCTTCACCCGGTGGTGGATCTCGCGGATCGTCGCGTCCTTGGTCATCAGCTGCCGGTCCCGCCGCCGGACCTCGGTGACGTCGCGGATCAGCACCAGCGCTCCGATCGGCACGCCGGCCGGCATCAGCGGCAGCGACCGGGTGAGCACGGTCGCGCCGCGGGCCTCGATCTCCTTGCGGGCCGGTGCCTCGCCGCGCAGCGCCGCCGCGATGCGCTCACCCATGTCGCTGCCCTCGAGCGGGTCGGTGGCCAGCCGCGCGAAGATCGCGGTGAGGTCCTCGCCGACCAGGTGCGCGTTCAGGCCGAGCCGCCGGAAGGCGCTCTGCGCGTTGGGGCTGGCGTAGGTGACCTTGCCGCTGGCGTCGAGCCGCACCAGACCGTCGCCGACGCGCGGCGCGCTGGTGGTCTCGCCCGGATGGCGGATCGGCGGGAACGCGCCGTCGGTGATCATCTGGGCCAGGTCGTCGGCGGTGGTGAGGTAGTTCAGCTCCAGTTGGCTGGGCGTGCGCGCGGTGGAGAGGTTGGTGTCGCGGCCGATGATCGCGATGACCTCGCCGGAGCCGCCGCCGGTGCCGCCGGCGACCCGCCGCACCGGGATGGCCTCGTGCCGCGCCGGTGTGTCGCCGTACCAGACGGGGTCGCCCTCCCGCCAGATGCGGCCCTGGTGCCGGGCCACCGCGAGGTGCGCGACCTCGGGCCCACCGGCGATCCGGCCGACCTGGTCGTCCTGGTAGGCGGTGGGTGCGGTGACCGGCCGGACCTGTGCCACGCACATGAACTCGCCGCGCCGGCCGACCGGGACCCACATCAGCAGATCGGCGAACGACAGGTCGGACACCAGTTGCCAGTCGCCGGCCAGCCGGTGCAGGTGCTCGACGTCGGCCGAGGCCAGCGTGGCGTGCTCTTCTACCAGGTCGCGCAGGGTGGACACGGAGCAAGCGTCGCATGCCGCGGGGAGTAGCGTTCGCACGGTGCGCCGCATTGTCGCAGTCGTCCTGGTCGCCGGATTCGCCCTGTCCGGCTGCGGGTTCCTGAGCTCGGGGCAGCGCGGATCGAACAAGCCCGACGGGTTCGTCCTGCGCGGCTACGTGTCCATCGGCCTCCGCGCCGGATCAGGCCCGGCCGCGTCGGGCTCACCCGCCGCGGTTCCCAGTGCCAGCGGGACGCCGACAGCGGGCATACCGTGCACCGCGCCACCCGAGGCGAACGACGTTCAGGCGGGCGGCGCGGTACGGGTCGCCGACCCCGACGGGCACACGCTCGCCGCGGGCACCCTGCTGCCCGGTGTCGAAGAGGGCGGTCGGTGCAACTTCGCCTTCCAGATCAAGGCCGTGCCGGGCGGCGTCGACCGGTACGTGATCGGGGTCGGCAACCGGGCCACGGCCACGTTCCTCGCACACGACCTGCGGTCAGACAAGCCCGCCGTGATCCTGGTGGACGTCTAACCGCAGAGCCAGCAACTTCACGTCGGGAAGCGGCGACCAGTCGAGGTCGGGCACCCGGACGAACCCGAGCGACTGGTACAGCTTCTGCGCCGGAAGGGCGAAGTCGCGCACGCAGATCACCAGGGCGGTGCACCCGGTGGTGCGGGCGCGGTCGACACAGGCCTGCACCAGCGTCCGCCCGACCCCGCGTCCCTGCGCGGCCGGGTCGACCGCGAGCATCCGGAACTCGGCCTCGCCGGCCCGCGACAGCTCCGCGTACTGGGAGCCCGGCTCGACGAACAGCACCGAACCCAGGACGTCACCACCGTCGACGGCCACCAGCAGCGCGCCGGCCTCGGCCCGCGCGGCGACGTCGGCGAGCGTGTTGGCGTAGCTGGCGGCGGCCTCGTTGAGCTGCCCGTCGGCCTGGTACGCGTCGACGGTCAGCCGGGCGACGGCCGGATAGTCGACGGGCTCCGCCGGGCGGACGACGATCATTCGACCACCGCGATCAGGTCGCCCTCCTGGACGACGTCGCCCTCGTTGACGGCGATCTGCGCGACCACGCCGTCGATCTCGGCCACGACCGGGATCTCCATCTTCATGGACTCCAGAATCACCAACGTGTCGCCGTCGGCGACCGTGTCGCCCACGGCCTTCTCGACCTTCCACACATTGGCCACCATCTCGGCCCGGATCTCCTCGGCCACCCGTCACTCCCTTGTGTCGCGGGCAGCTGGCCCGGCAAGGCCAGCGAACGAGCACAGCAGCTCGTTCGGACCAATCCAATCACGCGCGCAGCGAAATTCATTCGCTCGGCACGGTGACGCACCCGATCGCGGGTGGTGCCCGCGCGGGCCGGTGTTCGAGGTGCGGTGGCCCCTACTCCGCGAGGAACTCGTGCTTCTCCTGCTCGAAGACGAGATCGGCGAGCTTGCTGCGCAGCCGCGCCTTCAGCTCCGTCGGCGCCGTCTCGCCGCCGCAGCAGCGCGCCACCAGCGCCTTCACCTCCTGCTCGATGCCGTACTCCCGCAGGCAGGGCGAGCACTCGTCGAGGTGATGGCGGATCAGATCGCGTCGCTCGTCGGTGCTTTCCAGGTCGAGGTAGAAGTACACCTCGGCGAGTACCTCACGACAGTCCGTATCGTGCGGATCGCCACAACTCATGACATGACCTCGCGTTCGGGCGTCGGGGCACGGGTGAACCCGCGCTCGACGGCGTACTGCTCGAGTTGACGGCGCAGGTTGCGCCGGCCGCGGTGCAGCCGGCTCATCACGGTGCCGATCGGCGTGCCCATGATGTCGGCGATCTCCTTGTAGGAGAAGCCTTCGACGTCGGCGAGGTACACCGCCAGCCGGAACTCCTCCGGCAGCTCCTGCAGCGCATCTTTGACGTCCGAGTCGGGCAGCCGGTCGAGCGCCTCGGTCTCGGCAGACTTCAGCCCGCTGGACGTGTGCGATTCGGCCTCGGCGAGCTGCCAGTCGGTGATCTCCTCGGTGGGGGCCTGCACGGGTTGCCGCTGCCGCCGCCGGTAGGAGTTGATGTAGGTGTTCGTGAGAATGCGGTACAGCCACGCCTTGAGGTTGGTGCCCTCTTCGAACTGGTGGAAGGCCGCGAAGGCCTTGAGGAAGGTCTCCTGCACCAGGTCTTCCGCGTCGGCGGCATTGCGGGTCATCCGCAGGCCGGCCGCGTACAACTGGTCGAGGAAGGGCAGGGCATCCCGCTCGAAGCGGGCCTGCCGTTCGTCGGACCGTTCAGTACGCACCACGCGGGAGACCCCCTTCGACCGTTCCCGCGAGGATACGCTCCCCGCCGTTGCGGTACCGGGGGACATTCCTTCTGACGTGAACGCCGGCAGGCCGGAGGAGCCGGTGACCGGCCATTCCGGACCGGCCAGCACCGAGGCCAACCAACGCGGGTCACGTTCCCGGGTGGGGATCAAGGACCGCGCTCCTTTCGATGTATGCGCGGGCACCGGCACTCCGGCGCCCAGGGCATGCAACACGTCAGGACCGCGATCTCTTCCCGGCCCACCCGTGCCGCGCGAGCCAGGTGACCAGTGCCGGGCCGATGGTGTCGACACCCTTGCGCAGATCGTGGACGGCCCCGGGCAGCACCAGGACCTTCCGACCCCGCGCCCGCGGCGCCACCCCGAACGGGTCCCGCTCGCCGCTGACCACGAACACCGGCACCGCGACCGCGGCGAGTTCGGGCAGCCGCGTCGTCTCCGGACGCCCCGGCGGGTGCACCGGGAAAGCCAGTGCCACCACGCCCGCCGCCCCCGCGGCGTCCGCCGTACGGCAGGCCACCCGCGCACCACTGGACCGACCGCCGGTGACTACCGGCAGCCCACCCCACTCAGGGCGCAGTTCTTCGAGCACGGCGAGCCACGCCGTGTCGAGTTGACCGGCCGGAGCCGGCGTTCGACGACCCGCCACCCGGTACGGCTGGGTGACCCGCACGGTCCGCACGCCCACGGCCAGGGCGGCCGTGCGGACCGCGAGGATGTCGGGTGCGTCGACCCCACCACCCGCCCCGTGACCGAGCACGAGCACCGCCCGCACCTCGGCCGGCGGCTCGTCGACCTGAACCTGCGCCGGACCCACCGGCGTGCCGATCTCACGCACGTGACAAGTCTGCGGGTTACCCCGCCGTTGCCCCCACCGGATCGCGAACCGCCACCTGTTTCGGCGGCGCGATCAGCTGAATCAACGGCAGCAGCAACGGTTCTTCGCGGATCGGCGAATCAACCGGTTGGTTTTGCTGCTCGCCACGCCACGCGACCAGCATCGCGCGGCGCTCCCGTGGTGTCGTGGCCCCCCACACACCGTGACAGTCACCAACCTCGAGCGCCCAGGCCAGGCACGAACCCTGTACGTCGCAGGTGCGGCACAGCGCAACCGCGGCGTCGGCCGGTTCACTCGGAGCCGGAAAAAACGTCTCGGGATCGACGGTCTGACACGCTCCGCGCGTGCGCCAGGCAGGGTCGAGACCACGCTCCGCAACCGCTCGTTGCAGACGTGGGTCGCGCCGTGCCGAAGCGACCTCGTGCGGGCGAGGCATCCGCGCCCGGGTCATTCACCCACCTCCCCCGTGGGTAAGCACAACAGAATTGCGGACCTTCGTTTCGCAAACGCCATCGTGGCGTACGAATGAAAGCCCGCCCGGCGCGTTGTTCTATCGCACTCGCGACACCCGATACAAGGGTTCACGCAGAGAAAGCAAAAACTTTACGTGTATAAATGCGGTCAAAATAGTGTTAGGTCGGCGCGATCCGGGGTGGAAGCGGTCGGCAACGGCGCCTCGACCCGTTCGGTCAGTGACGGACCGTCATTGCGAACATCGCCCACTCGGGCACCTACCGGACGGATCTCGAGGCGCTCCACGAGTGCCCCGGAGGGCTCCAGCAGACCCTCCGCGTCGGCGGGGTCGAGCGTCAGCCAGTCGTTCCACCGGTCGCGCGGAAGAACCAGTGGCATTCGATCATGAACCACCGCGAGATCGCCGACCGCGGCGGTGGTGAGAACGCAGCAACTGAGCACACGTTCGTCACCCTGCCCGTCCTTGGGGCCCCACACCGCCCAGAGGCCCGCGAACGCGAGTACGTCGCCATCGGGATCGGTCATGAAGTACGGCTGCTTGTCCTTCGGGCCGCGCTTGTACCACTCGTACCAGCCATCGGCCGGCACGAGGCAGCGGCGCTTCTGGAACGACGGCGAGAACGCACCCGACTTCGTGACGGTCTCCGCACGCGCGTTGATCAGGCGGGCGGCACCCTTGGTGTCTTTCGCGTATGCGGGCACCAGGCCCCACTTCACGCGCGACAGCACGCGGGCATCCGCGCTGCGGGAGATCCGCACGATCGGCACCGGATCGGTGGGTGCCACGTTGTAGTCGGGCTCCAGACCGTCACCGGTGTCGTCGTCGGCGTCGAAAAGCGCGCTCAGGTCGGCCGAACTCCGGCTGGTGGCGTAGCGACCGCACATATGTTCACGGTAGCGCCGACAAAATCGTCACCCAATTGTGGTACCCGTTCAGCTCTTCTCCGATCGTGTCCATCGGCCGCGCCAGCGGACGGGGGACGCGATCGCCGTTCGACGCAGTCGCGTCTCAGCTACCAAGAGCAGGGCCCTCGGCCGATCTGGGTGCGATCGCCCGGCCGTCAGACTGTAGGTGTGGCGATAGCGACCTCTACCCCCGTGCCCTGGCCGGCACCCACCGCGTCCGGGCCGGTGACCTCCTCGGTGCACCTGCCCGGGTCCAAGTCCATGACGGCCCGGGCGCTGGTGCTCGCCGCGGTGTCGATGGGCACCAGCACGCTCCGGGCGCCGCTGCGGGCCCGCGACACCGAGCTGATGTCCGGCGGCCTGCGCGCCCTCGGCACGCACGTCTCGACCCGCGACGACAACCTGTGGACCGTCCGGTCCCGGGCATTGTCCGGCCCGGCCGCGATCGACGTGGGGCTCGCCGGCACCGTCATGCGGTTCCTGCCGGCCATCGCCGCGCTGGCCGAGGGTCCGGTGACGTTCGACGGCGACCCGGTCGCCCGGCGGCGGCCGATGGCCCCGCTGATCACGGCGCTGCGCGGGCTGGGCGTCGACATCGAGTCGGCGAACGGCGGGCTGCCGCTCACGGTGAACGGCGCCGGCCGGGTCGGCGGTGGCGAGGTGACGATCGACGCGTCCGCGTCCAGCCAGCTGGTCTCCGGCCTGCTGCTCGCCGCGGGGGCGTTCGAGCGCGGCATCGTGGTGCGTCACGACGGGCCGAAGGTGCCCAGCGCGCCGCACCTGCGGATGACCACCCAGATGCTGCGCCTGGCCGGCGCCGCCGTCGACGACAGCACCCCGAACGTGTGGACGGTCGAGCCGGGGCGCCTCAGCGGCCGGGCCTGGAACATCGAGCCCGACCTCAGCGGCGCCGCGCCGTTCCTGGCCGCCGCGCTGGTCACCGGCGGCGCGGTGACCGTCATGGACTGGCCGATCGGCACCACCCAGCCCGGCGACCAGCTCCGCGAACTGCTCACCGGCATGGGCGGCGAGGCGACGCTGACCCCCGAGGGCCTGACGGTGCGCGGCACCGGTCGCATCCACGGGCTCACCGCCGACCTGTCGGAGGTCGGTGAACTCACCCCGGTGCTGGCCGCCCTCGCCGCGCTGGCCGACTCGCCGTCCCGCCTGACCGGCATCGGCCACATCCGGGCGCACGAGACCGACCGGCTCGCGGCGCTGGCCCGCGAACTGGGCCGGCTGGGCGTCCAGGTGCACGAACTGCCCGACGGCCTGGAGATCCATCCCCGGCCGCTCACCGGCTCGGTCTTCGAAACCTACGACGACCACCGCATGGCGCACGCCGCCGCCGTCATCGGTCTGACGGTCCCGGGCGTCGACCTCACCGATGTCGCGTGCACCTCCAAGACACTTCCGCAGTTTCCGGCACTATGGTCAGCAATGGTGCAAGGAACCGCGGGAGGTAGCGACTGACTCGGAAACGCGAGTACGACGAGGACGACGTACGGATCCGGCCGGGTCGGTCCTCGCGACCGCGCACGCGTCAACGGCCGAAGCACGTCGACGCCCTGTCCGCGTTCGTCATCGCCGTCGACCGGGGCCGCTACACCTGCTGGCTGGTCGACGAGGGGCGCAGCATCACCACGATGCGGGCGCGCGAGCTGGGCCGGCACGGCGTCGTCGTCGGTGACCGGGTCCATATTGTCGGCGACACGACTGGAGACGCGGGCACGCTGGCCCGCATCGTGCGTATAGAAGAACGTGCGTCAACACTCACCCGCACCGCCGACGACGTCGAGGGCACGGTCGAGGGCCGGCAGGAACGCGTGGTGGTGGCCAACGCCGACCAGATGGTGATCGTCAGTGCGTTGGCCGACCCGCCGCCGCGCACGGGCTTCATCGACCGGTGCCTGGTGGCGGCGTACGACGCCGGGGTCGACCCGCTGCTGTGCCTCACCAAGGCCGACCTCGCCCGCCACGAGGCGCTGATCGACTACTACGCCGAACTCGACCCGCGGTACGTGCTGTGCCGCCCCGACGAACCGCTCGGCCCCCTCCTCGCGGAATTGAGAGGCCGGTTGTCGGTGCTCGTCGGGCATTCCGGGGTGGGCAAGTCGACGCTGGTGAACCGGCTCGTGCCCGACGCCGACCGGGCCGTCGGGGTGGTGAGCGCGATCGGCAAGGGCCGGCACACGTCGACCAGCGCCGTCGCGCTGCGGTTGCCGGCCGACGTGGGATGGATCGTCGACACGCCGGGCGTGCGGTCGTTCGGGCTGGCCCACGTCACCGAGAACAGCCTCCTGCACGGATTCCCGGACCTGGTCGAGGCGTCCACCCGGTGCCCGCCGAACTGCGACCACACCGGTGCCGGCGGCGAATGCGGGTTGGACAAGCTGGTGGCGGAGGGCGGGGCGGATCCACGCCGGTTAGCGTCTTACCGCCGGTTGCTGGCGCTGAAGGCGGGTGACGATCCGAACCGGTTCCGCGAGGATATCGGTGCCGGTGACATTGATCCTGGGGAGAAGACGCATGGCTGACCTGACCGCTGACCTGACGAGAGCCGTCGAGCGGCACTGCGAACTGTTCAACGAGTGCGTCCGCACCGGCGACTGGGCGCCGTTCACGGCATCGCTCACCGACGACGCCCAGATGGCGTTCACCAACATGCCGGTGGGCCCGTTCCACGGCCGCGACCAGATCGCGGTCGCCTACGCCGAGCAGCCGCCCACCGACACGATGACGCTCGAAGCGGTGGAGACGCTCGGCCCGGACACCGCCCGGGCCCACTTCATGTGGGACGCCAGCGGCGACGACGGGCTGATGCTGCTGCGCTGGCGCGACGAGAAGGTGTCGGCGATCGAGGTGACGTTCGGAGCTCACTCGACCTCGACGTAGCCGCCGCTGCGCCAGTACTCGCCGTCGGCGCGGTCCAGCAGCGACTCGTCGACCAGGTAGCGGCGCAGCGCCGCGTGGTCGTCGTGCCATGCCCGCAGGATCGCGTTGACGTCCTTCTCCGGGTACTTCACGCCCGGTTCGAAGGCGAGCACGATGTGCTCCAGCACCACCCGCCGCTTCGCCCACGCCGAGGGCAGGTGCGGGATGCGGCCGTCGACGATGAAGGTGCGCAGCACGGCGTCCCGCTGCCGGTCGGGGTCCATGGGCTCGGCCGGCGCCGCGGGCGTCCCGTGCTCCCGCACCGCGTCCTTGAAAGCCGAAACCTCCGCGACCAGCGCGTCTCCGGCTGCCCCCACCAGGCCGCCCTGTTCCAGCCGGCGCAGCGCGGCCATCACCGTGCGTACCGGCAAGCCAGTGGCGTTGACCACATCGGCCGGCGTGGCGGCACCCAGAACGACGGCGGCGAAGACGCGTAACCGGTCTGGCTCGGCAAGCTGGCCGCAGAGTACGTCCGGTCTCATGGTTGCCACGCTAACCGGGTCGACTAGCGTTTTAACGTATGGCCCGGTACGCCGATGATCTCGCGCTCGCACACATGCTCGCCGACACCGCCGACTCGATCTCATCGGCCCGGTTCCGGGCTCAGGATCTGCACGTCACCGAGAAGCCCGACCTCACGCCGGTCACCGACGCCGACACGGCGGTGGAGAAGGCGTTGCGGGCGACCCTCAGCCGCGCCCGGCCCCGCGACGCGGTGCTCGGCGAGGAGTTCGGCGCCGCCGCGCCGGCCGCCGGCGGTGGCTCCCGCCAGTGGGTGATCGACCCCATCGACGGCACGATGAACTACGTGCGCGGTGTGCCCATCTGGGCGACCCTGATCGCGCTCATGGACAACGAGGAGCCGGTGGTCGGCCTGGTGTCGGCACCGGCGCTCGGCCGGCGGTGGTGGGCCGGCGTCGGGCACGGCGCCTACGCCGGCCGGCACGCCGCGGCGGCGACGCCGATCAAGGTCTCCGGGGTGTCCCGGCTGGCCGACGCGTCCTTCTGCTACTCGTCGCTGACCAGTTGGGAAGAGGTCGGCAAGCTCGACGCGATGCTCGACCTGATGCGGGCGTCCTGGCGCACCCGGGCGTACGGCGACTTCTACGGCTACATGCTGCTCGCCGAGGGCGCCGTCGACGTGATGGTGGAGCCCGAACTGTCGCTGTGGGACCTCGCGGCGCTGGTACCGATCGTGTCGGAGGCGGGCGGCGAGTTCACCGACCTCACCGGGCGGCCCGGGCCCGGCGGCGGCAGCGCGGTGGCGACCAACGGAAAACTGCACACCACGGTGCTCGACCGCATCGGGCTCGACGCCGTTTAACGGCCCTGTTTCGTGGCCTGGGCGGTGGCTGCTACCCACGCGTTCTAAGCTCTCCCGGTGACCGGTGGTTGGGGTTTCCTCGCGGCGATGGTCGTCGCCTACGGCGTAGCGAACCTCCTGCAGTCGATCGCGGCCGCGAACACCGACCTCCACCAGGGCTTCAGCCCGCGGCTGCTGTGGCGGCTCGGGCAGCACCGGGCGTACCTGTTCGGCATCGGCTTCCAGTTCGCCGCGTTCGCGCTGGCGTTCCTGGCCCGCCGCGACCTTCCGCTGTTCCTCGTGCAGTCGGCCGTGGCGGCCGGGCTCGGCGTCACGGCCATCCTCGGCGTGCTGGTGCTGAAGTGGAAGCTGCCCACCACCGAGATCCTGCTGCTCGCGCTGCTGTGCTTCGGCCTGGCCGGGCTGATCGTCTCGGCCCAACCGATGCCGTCGCGCCCGATGGGGTCGATCGGCGTGGCGCTGCTGGGCGTCGCCCTGGTCGTGATCGCGGTCGGCGGGTTCTTCGCCGTTCGGATGCACGGCGCGCCGGGCTCCGTGGTGCTCGGCTCGCTCGCCGGGCTGGCGTTCGGCGCCGCGGCGGTGGCCTCGCGGCCGCTCGCCTCGGTGCACGTCATCGACGGTTTCTTCCTGGCCGACCCCCTGCTGTACCTGCTGGTCGGCCACTCGGTGGTGGGCCAGCTGCTGCTGGGGCTGGCGATGCAGCGCGGCTCGACCACCGCCGCCGTGGCCGCCATGGACGCGGCGGCCGCCGTACCGGCGGCGGTGATCGGCCTGCTGTTCCTGGGCGACAGCATCCACGCGGGTCGCGAGTGGATCGCGGCGCTGGGCTTCGTGGCGACCCTGGCCTCGGTGATCGGGCTGAGCTTCTACGCGGAGCCGCAGCACCACCACGAGATCAGCCACCCGGCGCCGCCGCTCCGCGAGCGGGTGCACGCCCGCTGACTCACGGCCAGTCCGGCTCGGTTTCCATCAGATCGAGCACCGCCTTGCGGTCGCCTTCCTCGGCCACCTCCGCCGTCAGGTCCTTCGCCCGCTGCCAGTAGGTGCGGGCGGCCGCGCCGTCGCCGGTGGCGGCCAGCGCCCGGGCCATGACCTCCGCCGCCAGCGGCCGGTCCCAGTCGGCGATCACGTCGGGGTTCTCGTCGACGAGCTGGGCACACCTCCTGGCATGCTTCAGCGCGATCCCACCCTCCCCGATCCGCACGGCCACCGACGCGATCAGGTGCTCGCCGCGGGCGTGGTTGGCCGTGTTGCCGGCCTCCAGCCAGTGGTAGGTCGACGCGTAGGCGGCGTAGAGCAGCCGCTCCCGGTCGACCAGCGGGCTGTGCGGGCCGATCTGCTCCAGCAGGTCCCAGGTGTCGTTGTTCAGGTGGACGCCGAACCAGCGGTGGAGATCGCGCTCGGCGACCTGCTTCTTGCCGACCTCGGTCATGAGGTCGTGCCAGCCGGCGAAGCCGTACTCGCGGGCCACGATCAGCTGGGCGTCGCGGAGGGTGAAATCCTCGGGCCGACGGTCGAGGGCCTCGATGCGCTTGAGCGCGGCGGGGTTGCCTCCGACGACGGCGCGGCGCAGATCCTTGGCCTGGCCGCGCAGCTGGGCAAGGTCGGCCCGGGCGGGAAGTTCAATGGTCATGGGGACGTCTCCGTAACCGCGCCCGGGGTCCGCTGACAACCGGACGCGACGGAAGGTACGCGTGCGGGAGTGTTGTCGATGTGTTCCAGGTGCACTCGGTGCTTGCCGCGGACAGGAGGCGCCCTGGTGCGCGCTGGGCACAGCTTCCGCCATGCCCGGCGGGCCCGTCAAGACCGCGTCGTGTCGCCCTCGCCGGTCTTCTCCTGCGCCACGTCGACGACCTTGTCGATCATGCCGGTGTGCTTGTGGCCGGTGCGCTTGTCGACCTCGTCGCCGAGCTTGTCCAGCGCCTGGTCGACCTTGTCGTCGTGGCGGTCGGCGAGGTCCTTCACGCGGTCGATGAAACTCATGGGGTCAAGCCTACGGAGTCCACCGGGGCGCCGACCCCGATCCGGCGATTGACCACGAAGCGTGGCCATCGCTTGACTTTTCGGCGTGAGAAGGAACCTGTCCGCGATCGCGGTCACTCTCGGTATGGTCCTGCTGCCGTTGGCGGCGCCGTCCCCGGCCGCCGGCGCCCCTACGGCCGAGCTGCTCTACCGGGGCGACCTGCGGGCGCCCGGCACCGTCGCCGACGGCAGCGGCCACGGCCTCGACGGCACGATCGAGACGGGTGGCGGCGGCACGGTGACCTCGGTGCGCGGCCCCCGCAACACCCGCTTCCTGCGGTTCCCCGGCGGGTCGTGCCCGGTCGCGCCGTGTCCCCAGGGAATCGTGCGCCCGGTCGACGGCGTCCCGCTGACGCCCGCCGACGCGATGTTCAGCTTCGGCGCCGACGTCCGGCTCACCGAACCGCCGCCCACGTCGGCCGGCATGAACGTGTTCCAGTTGGGAGCGGCGGCCGCGGGTCTGAGCCAGTGGAAGGTGCAGGTCGACGCCGGCCGGCCGTCATGCCGCTGGTCCGACGGAGCCGCCGTGGTGCTGCTGATCGCGGACGTCACGCTGTCGGTGGACACGTGGTACCGCATCCGGTGCACCCGGACGGGGACGCGGTTCGAGACGCGGGTCACCCGTCCCGCGACCGGCCGACCGGTGGTGCCGCCGGTCCGGCAGATGCTCGCCATGGGTCCGATCGTGCCGACCGGGTCGCCCGTGATCGGCGGCAAACGGATCAACGCCGCCCAGTCCGATGTCGACACCGACCAGTTCCACGGCGACCTCGACAACCTCTACTTCTGGAAGGCCTGACTAGGCGAGGTCGTCGGCGGCATCGGCCAGGCACTGGGCCACCTTGGCCCACACGATCTGCCGCCACGGCGCCCCCTGGCCGGCCACGGCCGCCGCGTCGAAGAGGTCGCTGAGCTGACGCGTCAGCACGACCACGTTGGTGCGTAAGGGTTCGCCGTTCTCGTCCACCGGATCGATCGGCGGCACGTTGGCCGTGACCAGGTCGACCGGGTCGCGGAGGCCGGCCTGCAGTTCACGGTCGGCTTCCGCGAGCGTCGACGCGAACTGGTCCCAGCCGACGCGGGAGTCGTGCCCGCGCGGGGCGTTCACCCCGGCGTGGATGGCGAGCAGGAGTGCCTGCCGAGGCCCGACATCGTCGGGATCGGTCGCCACGGCGACCTCGGCGCTCACCTGGCTGAGGAGCACCAGAAAGCTGTTCATGCCGGGCACTGTGACCCCGATCGGACGATTCGGCAACTCAGCCACCCGATTCGTTACCTGTCCACAGTGGACGCCCGATGTCGGGTCGACCGGACACCCGCGCCCTTCACCGGAAGGCGGGGCTGGCGGGCCGTCGGCCGGAAAATATCAACCGAGCACGATGAACCGACGCCCGAACGTAGGGTGATCGTCAAAACACGTATCGCAATGATGACGCGTGTGACGAACGCATACGGCGAGACCGCCCACGACCACCAGACCACCACACACCAGTTTCCGATCAGCCCGGCGCCGACAGGCCTGCCGATCAGCCCGGCGCCGATGGGACCGCCGCCCGCACCGGTGCCGCCTCCACCGGGGCCATCCCGTCGTGGCGTGCCGCTGCCTCTTGCGATCGGAGGCGGGATCGCCGCGGTGCTCGTCTCGTGTTTCGCCGGTGTCGGAATCGGCGCCGCGGGAAGCCAGAACACATCGGCCAAGGCGACGTCCGCGACACCGTCCCCCGCCGGGAACACGGTCACGGAGACGGTGACCGCCTCCGCGGCCGCACCGGCACCAGCCACCTCGACCGTCACCGTTACTGCCGCGCCGCCCGCGAACGCCGCGCCACCGGCCGGCGCCGGCGCGACGATCGAGGAGGGCACCTACTCCGTCGGCGTCGACATTCAGCCGGGAACGTACCGGGCCATCGGCGCGGGCTCCGACTGCTACTGGGCGATCACCAAGTCCGGCACCAACGGCTCCGACATCATCGACAACCACATTGGCGGCGGGAACCTGACCGTGACGCTGAAAGCGGGCCAGGACTTCACCTCGCAGCGGTGCGGCACCTGGTCCAAGAAGTAGACCCCTGCGATCAGGTGCGGCACTCGTGTTGTCGCATCCGTAGGTAGCCATCGCCGTCGACGGGTTCCTGGTGTCCGCAGTGTTGGCATGTCAGGGCGCCGGTGTCGGGTTCGTCGGCGACGGGGCGCAGGCTGTGGGGACGGGCGGTGCGGCGGACGCCGGGGCCGCTGATCCCGGTCTCGGTCATCAGCAGCAGGCTGAACGCGGCCAGCAGGGCCAGGCCGAGCATCAGGGACCACACGCCGGGCGGGTCTTCGCCCCGGGCGACCGGCTGGTCGTTGCCGAACATCAGCACCAGGCCCCACACCGCCGCGGCGGTGCTCGCCACGGCCAGCAGTATCCACAGGGTCCAGCGGAGGCGAGCGGCGAGCACGCTCAGGACCTGGTAGGAGACGCGGTGGCCGCAGGTACGGCAGGAGATCGTGGTCTTCGCCGAGTACACGGCGCCCGGGGGCCGGGTGAGTTGGAGGGCCTGGGTGCGGTAGCGGTCGGTCCGGAGGGGGCCCTGGTGGCTGCTGTCGAGATAGTGAAACAGCTTTACATCGACGATCCGCTCCGCCCACACTCTGCCCACAGCGACAATCGTAGATGGGGCATAGGTGGTCGAGGGTTTCACGCACGAGCGGTTCGCGCGGGTGCGGGCCGCGTTCGAGCACAGTTTCACGAGCGGTGCCGACGTCGGTGCGTCGTTCTGTGTGACCGTCGACGGCGAGACGGTCGTGGACCTGTGGGGCGGTTTCGCCGACGCCGACCGCACGCGGCCGTGGGAGCGCGACACGATCGTCAACGTCTACTCGTCCACCAAGACCATGACGGCGCTCACCGCCCTGTTGCTGGCCGACCGTGGCGACCTCGACTTCGACGCGCCGGTGGCCCGGTACTGGCCCGAGTTCGCGGCCAACGGCAAGGACGCCGTGAAGGTCAGCCACCTGATGAGCCACTCGTCGGGGCTGGCCGCCTGGTCGGCGCCGATCGAGGCGACCGACCTGTACGACTGGGACAAGGTCACCGCCCTCCTGGCCGCGCAGGCGCCGGACTGGGAACCGGGCACGGCGTCGGGCTACCACGTGCTGACGCAGGGGTACCTGATCGGCGAGGTCGTCCGCCGCATCACCGGCCGCTCGCTGGGCACGGTGTTCCGCGAGGAAATCGCCGACCCGATGAGCGCCGACTTCCACATCGGCCTCCCCGAGTCCGAGGACGCCCGCGTGGCCGACCTGATTCCCCCACCGGACCACCCACCCGACGGATCTGCGCAGACGCGGTTACAGCAAAACGCGTCAAATAATCCCTTGGTGAATGTGGCCGCAACCCGGACCCGGGCCTGGCGCGGCGCGGAGATCCCCGCTGCCGGTGGAACCGGAAATGCCCGCTCGATGGCCGAGATTCACGCCATTCTCGCCAATGGCGGGGTTGCCGATGGCCGCCGATTCATGTCCGGGGCGGGGTGCCGCCGGGCGCTGGAACCGCAGGTGGACGGGCGGGACCTGGTTCTCGACATGAACCTGCGGTTCGGGTTGGGTTTCGCCGTCTCGGACGGAATCATGCCCAATCCCAACACCATGTATTGGGGCGGGCTGGGCGGATCGCTGGTAATAATCGATTTGGACGCGAGAACGACGATCGCCTATGCGATGAACCGGATGGGCGGGGCCACTACGGGAGACCTGCGCGGGTTCGCGATGGCGATGGCGGTATGGAAGGCGCAGGGCCTGCTCTAGCTTATGTACACTGGCGCCGCTCGATTTCTTGACGGGACAGGAGCGGACATGCCGGCGTGGTCCAGGATGCCGTTCGACGAGGCCGACGCCGCGCTGGATCTGAGCGAACTCGAGTTCGACGTCGACTTCGACACGGCGTACGTCAACACCGGCTCCGTCCACGTCGGCGGCGACTGGAGCGGCGGCGACCTGTTCCGCCGGTGCGGGCTCGACCCGGACGGCCGCTACCTCGGCGAACTCACCGCGTTCGTGATCGACGGCGACCTCACCGTCGACGGCACCCTGGACCTCGATGCGGGCGCCAAGGAAAGCTTCGCGTTGATCGTGACCGGCACCCTGCGAGCCCAGGTCCTCACCCTCGACGCGACGATGCTGTTCGTCGTCAACGGCGCCCAGGTGTCCCGCCTGATCGACTTCACGACCACCGACGGAACACTGTCGATCGCCGGAACCACCGACTGCCCCCTGCTCATCTGCGACGAGGGCGACCTGAACCTGCACAGCACCGGCTACATCGTGTGCCGCGTCCACGAAAGCCGGTTCGACGGCGGAGGCCCCGCCCCCGAGCCGACGATCACCTTGAGCCGGGCCGAGGTGCCGGCACTTCTGCTCGACGGCCTGTACGACGAGAACCGTTGGGTGGACGCGGAGCGGGCGGTGAGCTGGGCACGAGCGGGGCGACCGCTGCTGCGACCAGTCATCGGCACATAGCGACTTGTCACACCCGTCGGCTGCGCTGCCAATCCTTCCCGATACGCCGACCTCACGCCTATGCGACCCACGCCGCCCGCGACGGATCCCATCGCCCGACCGCCGTCCCCGCCAACACCGGGTCGAGAATCGTTTCACCAGAGCCAACGCTGCTGGGTGTCGACCCAGCTCTCCCAAGTGGGGCACCTCGGTGGCCTTCGCCTCGTATCCGGCTGGCCATAAGGGACCTGGTGCGACGAACTCCAGCGGTGGTCCGACACCGCGGCGCCCGGTCTCCGACAGCAGCGCACGCCGCAGTTCAGAGGCCGCTGGCCGCTGAGTTCGCGCGATCAGCACCACGAGCGGGTATGCCCGATAGTCCACCCGGAGCAGACCGGGAATCTCCACCGCTACCAAGGGTGGTACAGCTTCCGGCGAAACGGTCATCGATTGCCCAGCGACCAGGTCGACCGAGAAAGCCGCGAATGGCCGCCCGCCAAGCCCGGCCACCACGGCAAACCGTCGGCCCTTACCGCCCACAAGCGGAGCCGCCGGCCCGATCTCGAACACGAAGAAGTCACCGACGTTGCACCTGGCAGCAGCACGAAAAGCCTGTTCCGCCTCGTCGAGATCCACAGCGGACTGCCAAGACAGGTCAATGTCCTTGCTATGTCGCGCAACGTCCAACCTGGCTAGCAGCGCGGCGGCGCCCTTGAGCACCCAACGATCTGCGTCTGGCGCGCTGAATATCCGAGCCAACAGCCGGTCGCAGGCGAACTGGCGATGCAATTCGGTCACCGTGAACGGAGATGAGGCAGCCAGGTTCTTCAGCCGGTTCGTCAGGGCCGCCCCGCAACGCCGCGGGCGATCCATACGGAAATGATTCCTTCACTCGACATCACCCAGCAGTTGGTCAGCGAGCACCGTGCCATCGCTCACGTGGTACCGCCGCGCAAGTGGCGCCACCGACTTGGCGAGCCGTCGCTACCTCGTCACCTGGACGGTTGGACGGTTGGACGGTGTCAAATTCGCAGCCAAGCAACTGAATCAGTAACCAATGCCCCTGTTTGACACTTCGGAGAGGTGGTGTCACTCTTACAGAGCAGTAACTGATCCGGATACAAAGGCGTGCATAATGACACGGACGATCCCGCCTTCGATGGCCGGAATTCTTGAGGAGTTGGAACTCGAACAGCCCATGCTGGTCACTAGTGAGCAGCTTGGGCAACTCGTCGAGCGTTACGGCCTGCATACACCCACCCGGATCGTCGCCGCGCGGCTGCGTGAGCGAGGCTGGCTGCTGCCCACCGGACAGCGCGGTGTCTGGGAGTTCGCGCCGGCTGCCGTGGCTGGCGCCTACTCGCGCAACGACCCAGTCACGCCCCTACGGGCGTTCCTCGCCCAGAAGCCGGCTGCGCGCTGCGCGCTGACTTTCCAGGCCGCAGCCTGGGCGCACGGCATCGCCGACCGTGCACCGACCCACATCGAGGTTGCCGCAGCCACGCCTGAGCTCGCCCGTCAGCTGCCCGCCAGCATCGCCGCATCCGTGTTCGATCCCCGCCTCGATTTCCAGCACCTGCGCGGTGTGCCCGTACTCGCCCCAGAGAGCCTGCTTGTGCATATGACGGCGCGTCCCCGCGCGGTCCGCTCCTGGACGAGCACGCTCGAGTGGCTCCCGGACCTTGCCGCCGAGCTGTCCTGGGAGCAGCTGTCCCGCGAGCTCGCCGACCGATCTGCTGCAATCCGCGCCCGCACGGGTTACCTGATCCAGGGAATGCGGCCCGATCTAGCCGGCGCAGTCCGAGAGCTCGGCCCGCCGCACGGCAAGACCTGGTTCGGCCCGCGCGCGCCTCTACGCCGCCACGACAACGCCTGGCAGGTCGCCGACACGAGCCTCCCCTTCGACCCACGCACCCTAGGAGCGGTCGCATGAGCGGCGTCGCCCTCACCGTCGGGCACATTGCCCGGCACACACCGCGCGGCGCCGGCGCCCAGGGCCGGGACGCCGCAATCGTCGACATCGCCCAAGACTTGCTGCTGCGTCACTTGCAAGGCACGAACGTGCTGAACGCGCTGGCGTTCAAAGGCGGAACCGCACTGCGCAAGCTCTACGCCGGCAATGCAGGTCGATTCTCCCTCGACCTTGACTTCTCCAGCACCGATATCGGCGCCAATCCCGACGACGCACTCACCGACCTGATCGCCGCGATCGACGGCCTCGTGGTCGGCCCGTTCCGCTACGGCGTCATCGAGCGGCGCAGCAAGTGGACGCTCACCTACGATCATTCGTTCGGCGGTGACACTGGCGCCCTGCAGAGCAAACTCGACCTGAACCCGCCGCCCTGGCTGCCGCCCGTGCGGCGCGGATGGCAGCCCCTGCCCGTCCACATCCGATACGGACCGCCCGCTCTGCCTGAGTTGCAGGTTATCCGCCTCGAAGAGAACATCGCTGAGAAGATCGCCCGCCTGAACCGCGCCACCCCCGCCCGCGACATGTACGACCTGCGCTGGGTGATGACCAACACCCGCGTCACCGGCGCGCTGGATCACGCCCTGATCCGGCGCCTCGCGGTCTTGAAGATTTGGGTCGACGCCAACGGGGTCCACGCTGGCGACACGTTCTGGAAGCCCGGCCACGAAGGTCCAGCCTTCGACCCCGAGAGATGGCTACGCGATCGCGGCGTCGGCGAGTTCGACGAGGAGGACATCGGCGCACTTGCCGTTCCCGTCCCAACCGCTGGTGAACTATCCGATGCGCTGCGCATCCACTTCCGGTTCCTCGCTGACCTCGACGACGATGAGCGCACTCTCGCTCAGGCGCGCGAGCAGGACCGGCCTCTCGCGCTACATGTCCTGGCCGCGCTGCCTGGCGGGCGGCTGGCTAACGCTGGACTGTACTGACTCGTGGAGCACGAGCCGGATCCCGAATTCGCCTGCCCACCCCGGAGAAGCGCCGTCTCGCGCTATTTGAACGCGAGAAACGAAAGAGGCCCCACTCGATTGAGTAGGGCCTCTGACCTGCACTTCTTTGTAGCGGGGACAGGATTTGAACCTGTGACCTCTGGGTTATGAGCCCAGCGAGCTACCGAGCTGCTCCACCCCGCGTCGCTTCGATAACTCTAGCGCACCGCCAGATCAACGCCAAACCGGCCTCGCCACGTACGTGAGCGGACCGCCTGGACCCCCGGAACACATGTCCAGGGGTCCAGGACCAGGATCAGCCCGGCGGGGCGGAGCTGGCCGGCGCCGACGGTGGTGCCGATGCCGGTGGCGAACCCGACGGGTTCGTCGAGGGCTGGGTGCCGCCCGCCGCCGCGGCGGCCTTCTGGGCGTCTTCGAAGGCCTTCATCGCGTCGTCCAGGGCCTTCAGGGCGCGGCCGTAGCGTTCGAAGTCACCGGACTGTTGGGCGGCTCTCACTTCGGTGATCGCCGACTGGACCTTGGCGGCGGCGGCCATCAGGGCGTCGTTGGCGCCGGGTTGGGTGCCGGTGCCCGGTGGTTGGGTGACGCCGGTCGGCGGTTGGGCGCCGCCCGGTGTTCGGCCGTTGTTGGCCTGGGCCACCAGCTGTTCCAGCCCCTGTTGGAGGTTGTTGGCGTACGCGGCGTAGTCGCCGAAGTTGACCAGCACCTTGTTCAGGAACGGGAACGAGTTGTCCTGCGACGTCGAGCGGATGTACAGGGGTTGGACGTACAGCATGCCGCCGGCGATCGGTAGCGACAGCAGGTTGCCGAACACCGGTCTGGAATCGCTCGACTCGAGCAGGGTGATGTCCTGCCGCGCCTGGTCCTGGTTGACCATCTTCTGGTGTACCTGGGCCGGGCCCTGGATGTTGGTGTTGTCGGGCAGCTCGTACACCTGCAGCACGGGCTTGCCGTCGACGTAGTAGCCGCTGACGAGCGCGGCCAGGTTGGCCCGGTTGCGCGGCACCACGGCTGCGGTCAGCTGGAAGTTCAGCTCGTCCTGCACCGGCATCTTGGCGAGCACGTAGTACGGCGGCTGCTTCTCCTGGCCGCTGTTGGCCGGGTCGGCCGGCACCTGCCAGAAGTCCTGCTGCGAGAAGAACTCGTTCGGCGCCGTGACGTGGAACCGCGACAGCAGGTCGCGCTGGACCTTGAACTGGTCGACCGGGTACCGCAGGTGGTTCTGCAGATCCGGGGGAATCTGGCTGCTCGGCTTGACCAGCTTGCCGCCGAACGCCTTGTTCCAGGCCTTCAGCACCGGGTCCTTGTCGTCGAACGAGTACAGGGTGACGGTGCCGTCGTACGCGTCGACCGTCGCCTTCACCGAGTTGCGGAGGTAGTTGATGTCCTGCCGCTGCTGGGCGAACGTGCCCTCGCCGGTGGTGGCGTCGGTGGTCGCGGCCCGCAGGTCGACCTTCGTGGAGTACGGGTAGGTCGAGGCGGTGGTGTAGCCGTCGACGATCCACAGGACGCGGCCGTTCACGACGGCCGGGTACGGGTCGCCGTCGATCGTGAGGAACGGCGCGACCTTCTCCACCCGCTCCCGCGGCTCACGCACGTACATGATCTTCGAGTCGTCGTTGAACACGCTCGACAGCAGGAAGTTGGTCTCCCGCATGTGGGTGGCGTAGAGGATGCGACGCGACAGCGAGCCGACGCCGATGCCGCCCTTGCCGTCGTACGTGAAGTACTGGTCGGTGTTGCCGCTCGGCCGGTCGAACTCGGAGTCGTTGCCGCCGGACTTGCCGACGATCGCGTACTCGCTCATGCGTTCGCCGTAGTACACCCGGGGCTGCGAGGTGGGTATCTGCTCAGTGGACGACTGGCACTCCTCGCCAGCCGCCCGTTGCTGTTCACCGAGGAACCCGGAGACGAAGTACGGCAGGCCGCCGCAGACGAGCCGGTTGGCCGGCGCCGCCACGAAGCCGTAGCCGTGGGTGAAGACGGTGTGCTTGTTCTGCCAGTTCGACTGCGTCGGGCTGAGCTTGTCGTAGTTGATCTCGCGGACGCCGACCACGTAGTCCTGCGTGGTCTTGTTGACCTCGTAGCGGTCGATGTCGAGCTTGTCGGCGAACTCGTAGAACCCGCGCACCTGCTGCTTCTGCGTGTAGGTGTCGTTGACGACCGCCGGGTCGAGCAGGCGCACATTGGGCACGGTGGAGGTGTCGGTGAGCAGATCACCCGGCGGCACCGTGACGTTGGACGAGTACTGCTCCGTCTTCACGTCGGCTATGCCGTACGCCGCCCGCGTTCCGTTGATGCTGTATTGGATGTACGGGCTCTCCTTCTCGCGCGGGCTCGGCTTGACGGTGAACGACTGCACACCGGCCGGAATGATCCCGCCGATCACCACCGCCGAGATGCCGAGGAGCGCCAGCGCCACACCCGGCCACACCAGGTTCCGGGCGAACGCGTTCGAGAAGACGAGGATCGCGACGGCCACCACCAGCGAGATCCAGGCCAGGATCTCCTTGGCCGGCAGCAGGGCGCTGATCGCCGTGTAGGAGGCGCCGTTGAGGTTGTCGACGCTCGGGTTCTGCCCGAGCAGTAGGCCGCGCCGGTCGAGGAAGTACGCGGCGGCCTTCAGCAGGACGAACGCGGCCACCAACGCGGTGAGGTGGGCGCGGGCCGCCGGGGTCATGCGGTCGCC
Organism: Virgisporangium aurantiacum; assembly: GCF_016863635.1. Lineage (GTDB taxonomy): Bacteria > Actinomycetota > Actinomycetes > Mycobacteriales > Micromonosporaceae > Virgisporangium > Virgisporangium aurantiacum. Next base: position 191,713 of record NZ_BOPG01000006.1, read on the forward strand.
GGCACCTTGCAGGCGCACGCCGCCGAGGAGGTAGTGCAGGCCGAGGGCACCGAGCAGCGAGACGACCACCGCGAAGAACCCGACGCCCAGCAGGTACCGGTAGAACGGGTACTCGAAGACGTAGAAGCTGACGTCGACGCCGAAGTGCGGGTCCTTGACGCCGAACGAGCCGCCGTTGATGAACAGCAGCCACTGCTGCCACCGGTTCTGCGCGGCGATGCCGGCGAACAGCCCGACCAGCCCGGCGATGACCGCGATCCAGGTGCCCATGCGGGGAAGCAGGAACATCCGGTAGCGGTCGAGCGCGTGCTGCTCGGCCGAGTGCGGACGCAGCAACGGCCGCATCCGGTACGCCAGGTACAGGTTGACCGCCACGATCAACCCGACCCCGAGCCCGAACGTCGCCAGTAGCAGGGCGCGGGTGGTGAGGATGCCGCTGTAGACATCGGTGTAGCCGGTCTCGTCGTACCACAGCCAGTCGGCCCAGATGTCGAAAGCACGATCGGTGATCGCAACGAGGACGAGCAGCACGGCGAGAACGACCAGGGTGACCCTGCCCCGCCGGCTGACGCGGGACAAGGGGGTGCGCATTACCACGATGACTCCCTGCAGAGGCTCCCCGAACGGGCACCAGCGTAGCCACCCAGTCTGACAGCGGGAGGCCGTGCCGGTACGCATGGTCGAGGAAGTGCATAAAACGCCAGAAATCAGGACGGAAAAACGGTCTCAACAGAGCTGCGGCGTGCGCTTCTCCCGCAGTGCCTGGAGGGCGCTCAGCGCGTCGTCGATCGTCGCGACGCGGTAGATCGGCAGACCGGGCACCGCGTTGGCCTTGGCCTCGGCGCAGTTCGCGGCCGGTGCGAGGAACACGGTCGCCTTGTCGCGCTTGGCTCCGCGCAACTTCTGCGGGATACCGCCGATCGCACCGACGTTGCCCTCGTCGTCGATCGTGCCGGTGCCGGCGATCCGGATGCCGCCGGTGAGGTCGACCGGGTCGATCTTGTCGATTACGCCCAGCGTGAACATCAACCCGGCCGACGGGCCACCGATCCGGTCCAGGTCGAACTTCACCTCGAACGGCGCCGGCTGCTTGTGCTCGATGACGACGCCCAGCCGCGGAGAGCCGTCCTCCGCCTTCGCCGTCGCCACGCCCGCGACCGCCGCCACGCCGTCACGGGTGTAGCCGACCTGGAGGACCGTGCCGGCCGGCTTGGCCCGCACCAGATCACGCAACTTCTGGCTGGAGGTCACCGTGGTGCCGTCGATCGAGGTGATGACGTCGCCGGGCTTCAGCGTCTGTTCGGCCGGCACGCCGCTCGCGACCTCGGTGACCGTGACCAGCACCGGGAACCCCAACTTGCGCAGCGCCACCGTCTCGGCACTGGTCTGCGACGCCTTGAACGAGTTGGCGTTCTCCTGGTCGACCTGCTCCTCGGTCTTGTCCGGCGGGTAGACGAGGTCGCGTGGCACCACCGCGCTGTCGCCGCTGATCCAGCCGCGAACCGCGTCGACCAGCGTCAGATTGTCGCGGACGTTGACCGTCGTCAGCCGCAACTGCCCGGCCGACGACGTTTCCGCACGGCCCTCGATCGTGATGATCGGCTTACCGTCGTGCTGGCCGAGCGTGTTCTCGGTCGGCCCCGGGCCGAGTTCCACATACGGGACCGGCGCGGTGCCGGCCTGCCAGATAAGCAGCAACAGCAGCACGGCCCCCAGCAGAAGGGTGGCTCCGCGACGTCCCATGGCGGCGACTCTATCCGTCACACGCACAACACATGGTCAAGCCCTGAGCGTATTCACAGGCGCGGCACAGCCGACGCGAAGTCGGCGGCGTACCGTTGACACGTGCCAGACTCTCCCTTCGGCTTCGGATTCGGCGGCGCACCCGACCCGAACGACCCGCAGCAGATGCAGCAGTTCATGAGTCAGCTGCAGCAGATGTTCACCGCGCCCACCAGTGGCGGCCCGGTGAACTGGGACCTGGCCCGCCAGGTCGCGCAGGCCCACCTCACCGGCGGCCGGGGCATGCCCGGCGGCATTCTCGGCTTCGGCCTGCCGAACCTCATCGGCATGCCGCAGGCGGGTGAACTGCCCGGTGGCGAGGAGAAGGAGGCCCCGGTCGGCGACCCGCCGGTCGGCGCCGCCGAGAAGGCCGAGCTCATCGAGGCGCTCCGGCTGGCCGACCTGTGGCTGGAGCCGGAGTCCGAGCTTCCGTCGGGGCTCACCGTCCCCACCGCCTGGACCCGCGGCGAGTGGCTGGCCGCCACCCTCGACGTCTGGCGCAAGCTGTGCGACCCGGTCGCCGGCCGCATCGTCGGCGCGATGTCGGAGCTGGTCCCGGAGGAGATGCGCGGCCAGATGGGGCCGATGTCGGCGATGGTCACGTCGCTCGGCGGCGCGCTCTTCGGCAGCCAGTTGGGCACCGCGCTCGGCTCGCTCGCCGCCGAGGTCCTTTCGGCGAGCGACATCGGGCTCCCGCTCGGTCCGGCCGGCACGGCCGCGCTCGTCCCGGCCAACATCAAGGCCTACGGTGACGGGCTTGAGCTGCCGGCCGACCAGGTCCGCCTCTACGTGGCCCTGCGTGAGGCCGCCCACCAGCGCCTCTTCAGCCACGTTCCGTGGCTCCGCGGCCACATCCTCACCGCGGTCGAGGCGTACGCGGCCGGCATCCGGGTCGACCGGGAGGCGATCGAAGACGCCATCGGCAAGTTCGACCCGACCAACCCCGGCGGCATGCAGGAGATCGCGCTCGACGGCATCTTCACGCCCGACGACAGCCCCCAGCAGCAGGCCGCGCTGGCCCGCCTGGAAACCGCGCTGGCGCTGGTCGAGGGCTGGGTGAGCCACGTGGTCGACCGGGCCGCCGGCGAGCGGCTGCCCGACGTGGTCAAGCTCGGCGAGGCGTTCCGGCGCCGGCGCGGGGCGGGCGGCCCGGCCGAGCAGACCTTCGCCGCGCTGGTCGGCCTCGAACTGCGTCCGCGCAAGCTGCGGGAGGCGGCCGCGCTGTGGGCCGCGCTCACCGAGCACCGCGGCATCGCCGGCCGCGACGCCCTCTGGGGCCACCCCGACCTGATGCCCGACGCCGAGGCGTTCGGCGACCCGGAGGCCTACGCCCGCAACGAGGGCGGCGCCGACGTGAACTTCGACGAGCTGTTCGAGGAGCTCAGCAAGAACGACCCGCCCGAGGAGAACCCCGAAGGCTAGCCGCCCAAGAGGGCCCGGGTGGTGTCCCAGCCGTCGAGCGCCGGGTCCAGCCGGGCCAGGTCGGCGGGTCCGCGCAGGCGGTGCCAGGCCGGCGTCACCGCCACCAGCGCGCGGCGCGGTGCCGCGTCGCGCACATCGGCGGGTTCGGCGTCGTCGAGATCAAGATCGGGAAACCAGTCCGGGACGGGCGTGCGCGCGGCCACCCCGAGCAGCCCGCCACTGGTCGAGGGCGCCACGGCGGCGTGCCGGGTGGTCAACGGTTGCAGCAGCTTGCCCACGAGCAGGCCGGGCACGTCGGGAGCGTCGCCGGCGAGAACGGCCGCCTGCTCGTAGCCGTCAGCAGCGGCGGCGACCAGGGCCGCCCGGGGCGTCGGCACCTCGAGTTCGTACACGGGCATCCGGGGCCAGGCGACGGCGGCCGCGAGAGCGTGCTCACCGCGTCCGATAGCTATTGCCCCATCCGCGGCCGCAAGCGCCGCGACCAGATCGACCACGTCCTCGGCCAGGGCCCGGCGCCAGGTGGGCGGGTCGGAACCGGGCGGCGCCCACGGCACCGGCCCGAGCAGAACGATCACGACGCGGCGGGTCACCGGTCAATCGTCTGACATCTCCAGTCCGGAGGCCGCGCTGACCCCCTCCAGAAATCCCCTGGCCCGCTCGGCCCGCGGGTAGCGGGAGACGAGATCCCAGAAGGCACTGTTGTGACTGGGGACGACGAGGTGCGCCAACTCGTGCAGGAGCACGTAGTCGAGCACCCAGTCGGGCATGTCCTGCACGCGGTGCGACAGGCGGATCGTGCGGTCGGCCGGGGTACAGGAGCCCCACCGGCCGTTCTGGTTGTTGACCCAGCGCACGCTCGCCGGCCGGGCCGCGCCCGGATACTCGTGCAGGTAGCGCAGCGCCAGCCTGGTGGCCCTGGCCTGCAGATCGGCGTCGCCCCGGCGGGCGCGTTGATCTCGGGAGGCCAGCCGCTCGAGCATACGGTCGACCCACTCGCGCTCTTCGGCACGCGAGAACTGGGCCGGGATCAGTACGACCACGCGCTCGCCGTCTCGATAGGCCGACACGGTGCGCCTGCGACGCTGACTGCGCCGCACTTCTACGACCGGCTTACGCGCCATGCCGGCCGGCCTGGAAACCGCCCACGGACGGAACCTAGCGCTCGACAGCCCTTGTTCCGCAAGAGTCAAATCCCGACACCCGGATGATTCGCGCCAGTTGGTGGTTTATCGCCGGAAAGATTCCCCTGACGGCCATCAGATGATCGCCATTCGGCCCGCTCCCGGGATGCGAACGCAGGACGCGCAGGTCAGAGTGGACGGTGGTCTGGTCGATTACACAGTTTTCCGCGGTTGAGAGGGCGGTTGTCCACCGGTCACCCACACGGTACCCACACGACCGTCCACACGTTGTGGAAACGGAGGTTTACGCACCTTAGATCGGCGTGTCCCGGCTGAGCACAACTGCCACAGCAGTCGGACAAGGCACACTCACTCAGGGATCAGCCTGTTCAGGCAGGTTCGTCGGGCTTTTCGCCCGCGATCCGTTGGAAACGGTCACACGCACGTGCGGGCCGTCAACGACGCCGGCGCCAACGACGGCCCGGCGCGACTCAAGGAGGGCAGAAGTGGCCGACACCTACAACGGCTACTGCGTCAAGTGCAAGGAGAAGCGGGACTTCGAGGGCGACATCGCCGAGACGAAGACCGGCATGCGGATGGCGAAGGGCAAGTGCCCCGTCTGCGGCACCACGGTCAACCGGATCCTCGGCAAGGCCTGATCGCCCCCGTCGTCGGATGCGGGACGGCGGGCCCGCCCACCTGTACCGGCTAACGAACCTCGCAGGCCCGCTTCGACACGCTTCCGGTACGCACGCCCGCCGTCCCGCAGCCATACAGATCGCGCGGAGCCGGCGACCCTCGTGGGGGTCGCCGGCTCCGCTGGTGTCGGATCTCGGACAGACCTGCCGGCGTGATCCACAGGTTCTGTGGATAACCCCGCATGATCTGTGGACAACCCCGGTATTCATGCGCGTACCGCTGTGGACAACGCGTCCGCTACCGGCGCCGGCGTGCCAGGGTGCGTCGATGCGACGCCCCCTCCTCATCCCGCACATGCGCCGCCTGTGGCGCGACCCCAACACGCTCCAACTCGGCACCGACCCGAGCCTCGCCACCGTCCTCGAACTCGGCAACCCGGCCATGGCCCGGGTGCTCGACCTGCTCGACGGCACGCGCAGCGAGCCCGTGGTGATCGCCGCGGCGGCCGACTACAAGGTCGAGGCCCACGAGGCGGAGGCCCTCCTGGCCGCCCTCCACGACGGCGGGCTGCTCGTGGCCGGACGGGCGCTGCTGCCGGTAGGGCTCACCGACAACCAGCGCGAGCGGATGGCCCGCGAGGCGGGCGCGCTCGCGCTGGCGAGGCTGCGCGCCGGTCCGCCTCCGCGGGCGGAGGCACTTGCCCGAGCCACGCCCGCCAGGCCGGTCCCTTCTCCGGGCGACTCGGCCAATCGCGCCACGCAGCCGGCACCGCCGCCGCGCGGCGCCCAGACCGACCGCGCCACGAAGGCCGCGCCCGACGCCGCCCTGACCGGTCGCGCCACGAAGGCCGCCCTGCCCGACGCCGCCCAGACCGATCGCGCCACGCAGCCGGCTCCGTCCCGTACCGGGCGGGCCGGCCGGGGCCCGTCGTCCCGTCCGCGGGCCGGCGCGACCTCCCTGGCGCTCCCGCCCGACCCCGGCACCCCCGCCGAGATGCTCCGCCGGCGGGCGGCGGCGCGGGTGCTCGTCGCCGGTCATGCGTGGCTCGGTGCTCTGGTGGCGTCCGCGCTCGGTGCGGCCGGCATCGGACGGCTCGACCCCGCCCTCGACGGCTGGACCCGGATCGACGACGCCATGGTGGGTGGGCTCCTGCCCGCCGACGCGCACCGGTCCCGGGCCAGCGCGGCCGCCGACGCCGTGCGCCGCGTCGCGCCCGAGGCCGTGCTGACGCAGTTGCGTGAGGGGACGGCCACGTTCGTCGTCCGGGTCGGGTCCCGGCCAGGTACGGCGCTGGCCACCCGCGGGGTCCGGGAGCGCGGCGCCCCGCGGCTCGACGTCTACCTGCGTGACGGCGTGGTGGTGGTCGGTCCGCTCGTGCGGCCCGGCGCCAGCCCCTGCGGCCAGTGCCTTGAGCTGCACAGACGCGACCGCGACCGCGATTGGCCGGTCATTGCCGCGCAGTTGGCGACCGGCCGCGACACCGTCGAGGCGTGCGCGGTCACCACCGCGTTGGCCGGTGCGGCGTACGCCGTGGAGGAGGTGCTCCGGCACACCGACGGGCGACCGGTCCGCACGCTGGGTGCCACCGTCGAGATCTCCGGACCGGGTGCCGCACGCCGCCGCAGTTGGCCGGCACACCCCGGGTGTGACTGTTCTCGCCGACGTCGATCTTCCGGCTCGGGCCGGCAGTCGGACCTGCCGAGTAACAATGGTTCTTAATGACAGACATCCCGCGCCGTGCCGTCACCCGCACCGCGAAGTTGGCGGCCCTGCCGTTGGGCTTCGCCGGGCGCGCCGCGTGGGGGTTGGGGAAGCGGGTCACCGGGCTCGCGTCCGAGGTCATTTCCGCCGAGGTGCAGCAGCGCACCGCCGAGCATCTGTTCAGCGTCCTGGGTCAGCTCAAGGGCGGCGCCATGAAGATGGGCCAGGCGCTGTCGGTGTTCGAGGCGGCCCTGCCGGAGGAGTTGGCGGGGCCGTACCGCGCCGCGCTCACCAAGCTGCAGGAGGCCGCTCCCCCGCTGCCGGCGGCCACCGTGCACAAGGTGCTGGTGGGCCAGTTGGGGCCGGACTGGCGCACGCGGTTCCGCGATTTCGACGACACGCCGGCCGCGGCCGCCAGCATCGGACAGGTCCACCGGGCGATCTGGGAGGACGGTCGCGAGGTCGCGGTCAAGGTGCAGTACCCGGGTGCCGGCAAGGCGCTGGTCTCCGACCTCAATCAGCTCAGCCGGCTGGCCTCGATGTTCAAGATCATCCAGCCGGGCCTCGATGTGAAACCGCTGATCGCCGAGCTACGCACCCGGATCACCGAAGAGCTGGACTACGAGTTGGAGGCCGCCGCGCAGGCGGCCTTCGCCGTCGCTTACGCCGACGATCCCGACATCTTCGTGCCGGAGGTCGTCGCGTCCGCGCCGCAGTTGCTCGTGACGGAGTGGGTCAACGGGGTCCAGATGTCGGCCCTCATCCGGGAGGGCGAGCAGGACGCCCGCGACGACGCCGGCCGCCGGCTCGCCTACCTGCACTTCTCCGCGCCGGCCAAGACCGGCATGCTGCACGCCGACCCGCACCCCGGCAACTTCCGCATCCTGGCCGACGGCCGGCTGGGCGTCCTCGACTTCGGAGCGGTCGCCCGGCTGCCCGAGGGGCACCCCGAGGTGATCGGCCGGCTCACCCGGCTCGCGCTGGCCGGTGACGCGGAGGGCGTCGTCGGTGGCCTGCGCGGCGAGGGCTTCATCAAGCCCGACCTCGAGATCGACGCGGAGGCGGTGCTCGAGTACCTGCGTCCGATGCTCGACCCGATCGCGGTCGACGAGTTCCGGCTCACCCGCGCCTGGCTACGTGCCGAGGCCACCCGGATCGCCAGCCCGAAGAGTCCCGCCTACGCGCTGGGCCGCCAGCTCAACCTGCCCCCGTCGTACCTGCTCATCCACCGGGTGACGCTCGGCTCGATCGGGGTGCTGTGCCAGCTCGAGGCGAAGGCTCCGTACCGGGGCATCCTCCTGGAGTGGCTGCCCGGCTTCGCCAGCGGTCCCGCACTGTCGAAGTAAGCGGCCGCTTTTTCGAAGTAAGCGAGCGGGCGCCCCGCCTCCGAGAGAAGGAGAGGCGGGGCGCCCGAGTATCGCGGTTACCAGTGTTGTGATGTCTTACAGGCCGGTCATGCGGTCATGTTCGCGGCGCGAAGCCATCATGATCCGTCGGGCCGGTCGGTGCGCCTCAGAGTTAGCGGTCTGAGGCGAACGCATTCGCGCTCTTGATAGAGCTTCGTTGAGGAGTTGTACGGAGCGGACGAGCTTCATGACGGAGTCCTTCGATCGAATCGTGACGGTGTGAGTGGGCTGAACGGTGTTGGGAATGGTGGTCATCTCAGGCCGCCACGATGGCGACGGCCGCGGCTGCCCGGGCAGTGGCTTCGACACGCAGAGCCGCGTCACGAGCGACGTCCTCCTTGCGCGGACGACCCCGCGGCCGCTTCCGCGGAACCACGGCACCACGCTCGAAGATCTCGCCACCCCAGACGCCCCAGGGCTCCTGCCGGTCCAGTGCGGCCGCCAGGCACTCGACGCGGACGGGGCAGTCCCCGCACATCGCCTTTGCCAGCTCCAGCTCGGCCGGAGACTCAGCGAACCACAGGTCCGGGTCGAAGTTGCGGCACGGAAGAGCCGACTTCGCCGACACACCAGCACCCGCTCCGGCAGCGCCGAGAGGGGTCATGACCAGGTTCATTACCCGGTCACCTCGCTTCCTACGTTCTTGTGGACGGAAGGTCGTGCAAAAACTAAAGAGGCCGCGGATCCCGGGTATCGGGTTCCGCGGCCTCGAGGTGAGCCGGCTGTCGGTCTTTTAGACCGGCCATCCTCGAGGTGGTATTCCGCGGACTCCGCCAACCGGGTCCGTTCCGATGACGCTCTGCTTGCCATTCGGCACACTGGTCCCCTGGACCTGGACCTGGGGCCGGGCAAGTTGCGCCAGCGGAGCGCTCGCGCCGCCGAAGGCCAACGCGCCGTAACCCACGGTCTTGTGGGCCCTTCCGGCGGCAGCCAGCGACAGTTCGAGCACCTGAGCGCGCGACAATGGGAGCGCCCGCGCCCAAGTCGTCATGCTCATCTCTGTCATGTTCTTCTCCATGGGAGGCACCCCCTTCCGAACGCTCTCGTAGTACTTCTTCCTCTGGTCGCCAGGCACCAGCGGTGCAAGGCGTACTGGCAGGCTAAGCCCGGCCCCACGATCAAGGCAAACGAATTACGGAGGAAACTTGGAGACACTTTTCTGACAGCGGCCAGACGCAACCGAACGCGGCTGTCACAGGTCTTCGACCCCGGATCCACTCACGATGGCCAGCACCTCTGGGCCGTACATGGTGAGCTTGCGCGGCCCGATGCCACCGATCACGGCGAGCTCCTCGGTGGTCGCCGGCCGGCGCTCGGCGAGCGCGGTGAGCGTCGCATCGGTGAAGACCACGAACGCCGGGATCTTCTGCGCACCGGCCCGGTGGGCCCGCCACTCGTGCAACCGCTCCAGCAACTCCTCGTCGATGTCCGACGGACAGCCCGCGCACCGGCCGAGTTTGCGGTCGCCACCGCTGAGCAGCGCCGCACCGCACACCCGGCACGACACGAGCACCCGGCGGCTGGTGCCGTCGGGATCGCGCTTGGCCCGACCCCCGGCCGCCCGCGTCACGCGACGGTCCGGGTCGAGGTGCGGCAGGAACCGGCACGGCCGCCGCTGCCGGCCGCCGGGCGCCCGGGCTCCGGCGTACGACAGCCACAGCGACTGCCGCGCGCGGGTGATGCCGACGTAGAGCAGCCGCCGCTCCTCCTCCAGCGCCTCGGGCGACTTCGCGTACGCCGTGGGCAGCATGCCCTCGACCAGGCCCACCAGGAACACCGCGTCCCACTCCAGGCCCTTGGCCGAATGCAGCGACGACAACGTGACGCCGTCGAGCACCGGGACGTGTTGGGCGGCCGCCCGCCGGGACAGCTCCACGCAGAACTCGGAGAGGTTCAGGTCGGCGTGCTCGTCGGCGAGCGCGACCAGCGCCGCCAGCGCCTCCCACTGCTCGCGTGCGGCGCCGCCGCCGGGCGGCCGGTCGGGCCGCCAGTTCACCGCCTCCAGCGCCGCCACAACCGCGTCGCGCAATGACGGACCGGCGACGGCGGAGCGCGTCGCGGAACGCAGCGCGACCATCGCCTGCCGCACCTCGCCGCGCTCGAAGAACCGCTCGCCGCCGTGCACCACGTACGGCACGCCGGCCTCGGACAGCGCCTCCTCGTACGCCTCCGACTGGGAGTTGGCCCGGTAGAGGATCGCGATCTCCTTCGCCGAGGTGCCGGCCGAGATCATCTCGGCACAGCGCCGGGCGACGGCGGCCGCCTCGGCCGGCTCGTCGGCGTAGCCGCGCAGGTCGGGCTCCGGCCCGGGCGCCCGCTGCCCCACCAGCTTCAGCCGCAACCGGGCCAGCTCGCCCCGCGCCTGCCCGATGACGTCGTTGGCCAGCCCAACGACCTGCGGAGTGGACCGGTAGTCGCGCACCAGGCGCACCACGGTGGCCCCCCGGAACCGGCGCGGGAAGTCGACGAGGTGCTCCGACGACGCACCGGTGAACGAGTAGATCGTCTGGCTGGCGTCGCCGACCACGGTGACGTCGTCGCGGTGGCCGAGCCACGCGTCGAGCAGCTTCTGCTGCACGGGGTTGACGTCCTGGTACTCGTCGACGACGAAGTGCCGGTACTGCGCCCGGATCTGGTCGGCCACGTCGGAGTGCAGGTCGATGCCCCAGGCGGCGGCGCGCAGCATGTCTTCGAAGTCGATCGTGCCGGCGGCGCGCTTGACCCGCTCGTACTCGACGAACACCCGGGAGACCTGCTCCGCGTCGAGCGGCGGCTCGCGCCCGGCCTTCGCGACCTCGACCGGGTACTCGGTGGGCTCGATCAGGCACGACTTGGCCCACTCGATCTCCGCCGCCAGGTCGCGCGCCATCGTGCGGTCGAGCCGCAGGCCAGCCCGGGTGGCGGCCAGTCCGATCAGGCGGCCCTTGCTCTCGACCAGCTCGGGCAGCTCGCGCCCCTCGAACAACCGGGCCGCGAAGTACCGCAGCTGGCGCAGCGCCGCCGAGTGGAACGTGCGGGCCTGGACGCCGGGCACGCCGAGCGCGGTCAGCCGGGACCGCATCTCGGCCGCCGCCCGGTTGGTGAACGTCACCGCGAGCACGTGCTGCGGCCGGACCTCGCCGCTGAGCGCCCGGTAGGCCACCCGGGCCGTGATCGCCCGGGTCTTGCCGGTGCCGGCACCGGCGAGGATGCACACCGGACCAGCCGGCGCGGTGACCGCCGCCCGCTGCTCGTCGTCGAGACCGGCCAGGACGGCGCGCGCCGAGGACGGCACAGACGAATTCGCCACAGCTAGGAATCATGGCAGGCCGGTCCGACGTTTCTGAGGACGTGGCAACCGACAATCAGCTGATCATGTACTCCACCCCGTGGTGCGGCTACTGCCGCCGCCTCAAGTCGCAGCTCGACCGGGCGGGGATCCCCTTCACCGAGATCGACATCACCGACGACCCGGATTCGACCGCGTTCGTCGAGTCGGTGAACGGCGGCAACCAGACCGTGCCGACGGTCCGGCTCCCCAACGGGACGGCGCTCACCAACCCGACGCTGCCCCAGCTCACCGCGGCGCTGGCGGCGATCGTCTGAACGATCAGGCCTGCTCGGCCCAGGTCTTCACCAGATAGTGGGCGATGGAGATCGGGGTCGGCAGGCCGAAGTCGGCTGATTCCTCGTCGGCCAGCACCGCCCGGATCTCCGCCCGGGTGAACCAGCGGGCGTGGCTGATCTCGGTCTCGTCGAAGGTCAGCTCCGCCGCCGGGTCGGCCACCGCGTGGAAGCCCAGCATGATCGACCCCGGGAACGGCCACGGCTGGCTCGACACGTAGCTGATGTCGTGGACCTCGACGCCGACCTCTTCGAACACCTCACGGGCCACCGACGCCTCGGCCGACTCGCCCGGTTCCACGAAGCCGGCCAGGCACGAGTACCGGTTCTCCCAGCCCGGCGCGGTCCAGGCGGCGTTGTGCCCGAGCAGGCACCGCCCCTCCGGACCGGCGACCCCGTCGTGCACCAGCATGATCACGGCGGGATCGGTGCGCGGCCAGAACGTCTCGGAGCCGTCGTCGCTGAGCCGGGTCCAGCCCGCCTCGCCGAGCGTGGTCGGCTGGCCCGACAACGGCGAGTACGCGTGCCGCACGTGCCAGTTGGCCAGCGCCACCGCCGTGGCGAGGATCGCCACGTCACGCTGGTTCAGCGTGAGGCCGACGCCACGCAGGTCGCGCTTCTTGGCGTCGGGGATCTCGGGCGTCTCCGCGGCCACGGCGAAGTACGGCGTGTCGTCGGTGTCGACGCCGAGGAAGTACCGCTCTCCCTCGGGTGCCTGCGCGGCATCGAGATAGACCAAGGCGTCATCACGCACCAGCGCCCGGCCCTCGTCGACGACGAGCACCCGCGCCTTCGCCCACGCCTCGTCGAGCCAGGCCTGATCGGTCCGCCGGTGAGCGGCCCGGTCCAGGCCGCCGCCGAACAGCAGAGGCCCCGGGTCCATCAGCTCACGGTGGCCCGCACCAGCGGGCCGAGCGTTGCCAACGAGTCCTCGATCTTCGACGCGTCGCCCAGCACCACCGCGACCGCACCGGCCGGGGCCAGGTACTTCGCGGCGGCCGCGGCCACGTCGTCGACGGTGGCCGCCGCCAGCCGGGCCGCGTGCTCGGCCAGGTAGTCCAGCCGCAGCCCGAACCCCGCGTACGTCGACGCCAGCCCGGCGAGCCCGCTCTGCGTCGACATGCCGAGCTGCAGCGTGCCGAGCGCGTACTGACGGGCCTGCTCCAGCTCGTCGGGCTTGGGCGGCAGGGTCGCCAGCCGGCCCAGCTCGTAGATCGTCTCCAGCATCGCCGGCGCGGTGACCCCGGTGGCCACCTCGGCCGAGACGGTGAGCGCCGATCCGGCCACCGAGTGCTCGATCATCGAGTGCGGCCCGTACGTGTACCCCTTGTCCTCGCGGATGTTCTCCACCCACCGCGACGAGAAGTACCCACCGAAGATCAGGTTGGCCAGCTGCAGCGCGGCGTGGTCGGCGTGCGTGCGCGGCACCGCGGGCAGGCACATGCGCAGCGACGACTGCACCGCGTCGGCCCGGTCGACCAGCGTGAGCGGGCCGGACTCGAGCGGCGGCGCGGGCGGCAGGTCGACCTGCTCCGACTCGCCGGCCCAGCCCTTCAACGCCCGCTCGGCGGCGCCGATCGCCGTCTCCGGGTCGATGTCGCCGACGAGCACCAGCGTGCCGCCGGTCGGCTGCAGCCGCTGGGCGTGCAGGGCGACGAGCGCCTCCCGGTCGACGGCGAGCACGTCGTCGGCCGCCGGGGTCTGCACGGCGTACGGGTGCTCGCCGTAGATCCGCCTGAGCAGGGCGACCCGCGCCAGGTGCGCCGGTTGGCTGCGGGCCACCCGGATGCGGTCGGCGAGGCGGGCCCGCTCGGTCTCGACCTCGTCGCCCGGGTAGGTGGCGCCGGTGAGCACGTCGGCCATGATGTCGAGCAGCCGGTCGAGCCCGGTGACGAGCGCGTTGCCGGACACCAGCAGCCGGTCGGGGTCGGCACCGGCCGACAGGGCACCACCCACGCTCTGCAGGGCGGCGGCGATGTCGACCGTCGACTTGGTGGCCGTCCCGGAGAACAGCGTCTGGGTGAGCACCGAACTGGACGCGAGTTCCGTCCGCGCGAACGGGACGCGCAGCCGCACCTCCACCAGCGGCACCGAGGCGCGCCGGATCGCCAGCACGGTGAGCCCGTTGGGGAGCGTCCGCTCCACCGTGGACGGCACCCGGAGTTCGTTGACCGGCCCGAGGTCGGGAAGGGTGTGGACGGTCATGAGGACGCTCCCGGGATGACCTCGACGGTGGCCCGGCGCGCGACGGTGAGCGAGGCGGCCGCGGCCCGGATCTGCTCCTCGGTGACCTCGCCGACGAGGCGCGGCAGGTCGTTCAGTAACCCGGGATCGCCGCGTTGGACCTCCAGCACCGCCATCTGCATCGCCCGGCCGAGCACCGCGTCGGTGTCGCGCAGCAGGTGGGTGACCATGCGGGCCTGCGTACGGGCCAGCTCGCCCTCGGCGAGGCCATCGTTGGCCAGCCGGTCGGCCTCCTCGTCGATGGTGCGCAGCACCTTCTCGACGTCGCCGCCCGGCGGCAGGTGGGCCTGCAGCAGCAGGGCGGTGGGGTCCCGGACCGCGAACGGCTCACCCATGAACCCGATGTAGCCGCCGACGCTGGTGACCGCGCGGTCGCGCAGCACCAGCCGCTCGACCAGGCGCGACGCGTCGCCGTCGGTGAGCACCTCGGCGAGCACCACGTACGGCAGGTAGCCGACGAGGTCCTTCAGCGGGTCGGGCACCCGCCACGCGCTCGCGACGGCCGGCAGCGGGGCCAGCTTGTCGGTGTAGCTCTCGCGCCGCTCGGCGGAGAGGTCGGGCTCGGCGAAGTCGGGCAGGGTCGGCGCCGGGCGGGCCGGCACGTCGCCGAAGTGCCGCTCGACCAGCGCTTTCGCCGATGCGACATCGAACGCGCCGGAGACCCCGAGCACCGCGTTGCCGGCGGCGTAGTACTTGTCGAAGAACTCGGCCGCGTCGGCGACGGTGGCGGCTTCCAGGTCGTCGAAGGAGCCGTACCCGTCGTGCGCGTTCGGGTACGTGTCGAACATGACCGGTGGCACCTTGAGCCACGGGAACCCGCCGTACGGCCGGTTCAGCACGTTGACCCGGATCTCTTCCTTCACCACGTCGACCTGGTTGCGCAGGTTCTCCTCGGTGAGGCGCGGCCCGCGCATGCGGTCGGCCTCCAGGAACAGCGCACGCTCCAGGGCGTTGCCCGGGAGCGTCTCGTAGTAATCGGTGTAGTCGAAGTGGGTGGACCCGTTGAAGGTGCCACCGCTGCCCTGCACGTGCCGGAAGTGCGCGAGCTTCTCCAGGTTGGCCGAGCCCTGGAACATCAGGTGCTCGAAGAGGTGCGCGAACCCGGTTCTCCCCTCGGGTTCCGACCGGATGCCCACGTCGTAGATCACCGCCACGCCGACGACCGGCGCGCTGGAATCGGGGGTCAGCACCACCCGGAGGCCGTTGGGAAGCGTGAAACGCTCGACAGGGTAGTGCGTTACCGGAAGCACGCTCCCGACATTAGCCGATCGCGGTATGCCTACCCTTCACGTGGGCCTTATGGAGTCGAGCACCTCGTCGACCACCGGGTCGTACTGCTTGTGGGTGTCGGGGATCGAGATGTAGACGATCGCCGCCTCCGGCCGACCGACGTCGATCAGCGCGAGGCCGACGAGTTCGCTCTTGGCGTCAAGGTCGGACTTGTTGAAGTGGAGCCGGAACTTGGTGACCCACGCGGGCCGGCCACCCAACGTGGTGAGCTTCTCGTCGAGCTGCTCGAGCCGGTTCGGCTTCGGGTAGTACTCGTCCCGCACGTCGGTGGCGACCACCCGCCCGGTGCACTTCAGGTCGACGGCGAGCGAGTCGTTGTTGGTGGCCGGGATGCTGCTCGACAGGATCGACGCGTGGTAGTCGCCGCCGCTGTACTTCTCGGTGACGAAGTGTTGTCCGACCTTGTACTGGACCTTGAGGCTGCCGCCCGTCCACACCATCGGCCACGGTTCCCACGGATCGCCGTAGGCCCGGTAGGAGACACCCGACTCGTCGTCGACCGTGCGCGGGCCCGGCGGCACCGCCGGCGCCGGCTGCGGGTCGGGGTACGACGACGGCGGCGGGCAGTCCTTGACCAGCTCGGGCCGGGTGTCGGGCGGGGCGGCCTGGTCGTCGAACACCCGCGGGAGCGGCAGGCCGCCACCGTTGCCGAGCACCATGATCAGGGTGGCGATCACGCCGATCAGCACCACCAGCGCCGCCGCGCCGCCGAACCAGCGCATGAGCAGCTTGTTGCGCTTGACCGGGTCGTCGCTGTCGTCGTCACCGAACTGCAGAACATCGGGCGCCGGGCGGTCGGTGGTCCGGGTGACGGCGCCGCCCAGGGACCGCGCGGGGAGAACCGAGATCGAAGATCGAGGTGACGCGCTGCGCACCTCGCCCGCCGAGCGCAGATCCGTCGCGGCCGCCTCTGGTACGCCGCGGGTGGCCTGCGCCGGGACGCCGACCGACGCCACCACGGGCACCTCGATCGGGGTGTCCGGGTGTGCCCAGGGTGAACGATCCTCAGCCATGACGCTTCCAGTGTGCCAGCGATGACCAAGCATCCGCCGCCACACGGCGCCACTCGACCAACTGTGCACCCGCACGTCACCCACCGTTGAAGCGGGTGCGGCCCCGGTCTCACCGGAGTTCGCACCCGCGTCGCGCCCGCATCCGCAGCCCTTCCGGCGGTACAGAAGCGAGGTATGACATCGATGGTGGTCCGGGAGCGGTGCCGGTACATCCGCCAGGTGGCGTATCGACGAGCGGCAGAACGCCACCATTCGTTTCTACGCATGTTGGCCGTTATCTCGGCCACCCGATTCGTGAAGTCTTCTCCCATGAGCCATTTGCACCCCGGCGACGACGACATGCACTATTGCGACAATTCGCACCGCTGGATCGCTCCTCCGGAGATCGAGCAGCGCATCTGGGCGGCTCAGGTCCGGGCCCACATGCAGGAACACCTGGTGACGATGGGTGGCCCCCCGCCGACCGAGAGCCGCGCCTGCGTTCCACCGCGGCAGCTCTACCCGGCGCACGTCGGCCGCGGCGTGGCGGCGCCGCCGGTGCGACGTACCAGGCCGGCGCGGACAGCGGCGTCCGCCGGCCAACGCGTCGTGGCGGTCGGCCGACCCGCCCGCGACGCCACTCGCGACCCCGGTCGCGACAGGGCGGCGGCCAAGTAGATCCGACCCCCGGGACCTACTTGGCCGCTATTTCCCCCAAGCCGAGATCGCCGCCCGCGGCCACGGGCGGCGATCTCCTTTGCCGAGGAACGAGGCACTACGCCACTTGGCGAACCGACACTTGGCGTAGTATTCTCGGCACGCGCAGTCGTCGATTCACCGCATGAAGATCCTCCGAGTGACACTCGAAGAACCGATCGCCTCCCGGTTCTTCTCGAATCGGAGGATGACAAATGACCGGACACGGTCAGGCCATCTCGCTGCTCACCTCGGCATTTGCCGGAGCGGTGGGTGGATGGCTTTCGTGGCTTGGCGGCCTCAACACCGCAAACTCCGTTCTCGCGGGGGCAAGCGCCTTCGGCGCCACTCTCGTGATCATGATCCTGGTGATCCAGTTTCTCCAGGATCGCGAGCCCTCAGGGCACTGACGTAACGGAGCGAACGGCCAGGTTCGAGGCCACGTTCGAAACAGGTCCAAAGGAGATCGCCGCCCGTGGTTGCGGACGGCGATCTCTTCGTGCGGTTGGGGGGTCTACGGATTTCTCAGATGCCGCGCTGGCTCGCCTCCCGGGCGATCTCGGTCCGCGAGGACAGTTCAAGCTTGGCCAGCACGTGTGACACGTGCGTTTGGACGGTGCGCCGGGAGAGGAACAGCTGGGCCGCGATCTGCGGGTTGGACAAGCCCTTGGCCACCAGGCCGACCACCTTCTCCTCGGTGGGCGTCAGGCTGCTCCACCCCTGCTGCGACCGCCGGTGCTGGAACCGCGGACCGCGCCGGATCCCGTACGCGCGGAACCGCGCCTGCAGGCGGGCCAGATCCCAGGCCGCTCCCAACGCGGAGTACATCTCGTACGCCTCGGTGAACGCGTTACGCGCCGCCGGCACGTCACCGTTGTCGGCATGCGCGACTCCGGCCGCCTCCAGCGCCTGTGCCCGCGGCAGCGGTCGGGACGCCTTCTCGTACTGCCCGGCCGCCTCCACCAACTTCGCGGGGTCGTTGTCGACCAACCCGCGACAGTGCAGCCCGACCGCCTTACGGTGGAACACCTCGGACGGCTCGGCCACGGCCTCGGCCCGCAACGCCAGTGCCCGAGCCCGCTCGACGTCACCGATCATCAGCGCGAGCCGTACCGCGTCGGCCAGCAGATCCGTGGTCTGCTCGATCTCCTCCTCGCACTTTGCGAGCCCGTCGACCAACACGGCGAGGGCCTCAGCCGGTGCGTCGGCCTGCTCACGCTCCAGGCTGAAGGCCAGCGTCAGTGAACCGACCATCCGATCGTCGCCGAGTCGCGCGAGGTGAACGCGGGCGTCGAGCAGATTCTGGGTTGCCGCCGGGTCGCCGCGGTGCAGTCGGATCGTCGCGACGACGCCGTAGTCGCAGCACTTCGCCAGCGCTTCGGCGGGCACGTCGCCCCCGAGATCGAGCCGCTTCAAGGCGTAGTCCCACTGTCCGACGTCGAACAGCAACTCACCGAGCACGCTCGTCGCCTGCGCCAACCGCACCATGCTGCCACTGGCATCGGCCTGTTCGCAGGCCCTTTCGGCTGACTCGATCGCCTCGTCGTAGCGATCCAGATCGCCCAGTGCGGCCGCCTGGTTCAGCAGCAGCATGAGGCGCAGGTCGGCAAGCGACGGATCGCCCTCGGCGACGGCGAGCGCCCGCTCGAACAGCGGCAGGGCCGCCTCCTCCTCACCACGCATGCCGCGGACGAGCGTCAGAACGCCGAGCGCCCAGCCGGTAGCCCAGCGGTCGTGAGCGGCGGTCGCGGCGGCGAGCGCCGCTTGGGCGACCTCTTCGGCTCGGTCGACCCACCCCAGGCCGCGGTGCGTTCGCGCGGCGAGTACGAGCAGCCGGGCACGGTGCAGTTCATCCAGCCCGGGCAGTTGAAGAGCGGCCTCGACTACGCGCAACGTCTCTTCCCGGCGCCCCTCGATGGCCCGGCAGCCCAGCAGCGTCTGGTGCAAGTCGATCATAAGGTCGGCCCGTTTGACGTACGTGAGAGCGCCGTGCGCGACGCGGGCCGCCTGAGGTGTGTCGCCGGCACGGAAGAGCGCATCGGCCAACCGACACGTCAACAGTTGGTAGTGCTTGGCATACGGCGGTGTGTCGGTCAGCGCCCAATGTAGGAGCCGAACCGTGGCGTTCGGTGCCTGACCGGCAAGTTTGTGGGCGGCGCCGCTAAGCCACTCGACGAGCGTCTCGTCGACGGCGGCACTTCCGCCGTCGACGGCCGGCAGGACCTGCCGCGCCACCTTCTCCGCTGACGCGCCCTGACGCACCAGAGCGCGCGCGGCGTCGAGGTGCCAGGCAGCCCGAAGTGATGCTGGCATCTCCTCATACAGGGCCGCGCGGATCAGCGGATGCCGGAACGCCAGTTCCGCGCCGTGCTCGCACAGCACGCCCATCGCGATCGCCTCGTCAAGGACGGGCGTCAGATCGCTGACTCCCTTCCCCGACACGCTCGCCAGGCTTGACACCGGGAACGCGACGCCGAGCAGAGCCGCGACGCGCAGCACTTCGCGGACGGGCGTCGACAGGAACTCGAGCCGGTCGGCGATGGCCGCGTGCAGTGAGGCTGGGGTGCGACCGCCGGTGATCTCCACCTGGCCGCCGTCGACCGTGATAGTGCCGGTACGGGTAACCGCGTCGATCAGTTCGCGGACGTACAGGGGGTTCCCACCGGCTTCGGCGGCGAGCCGGCGCAACCGTTCGCCTGGGCTGCCACCGACGGCCTTCACGACCATGTCGATGACCTCGTCGTTCGACAGGCCGGACAGAACGATCTGAGCGTCGGCTGCACGCCGCAGAGCGGCCAGATCGTCGCGCCGGGGTGCCGGCCGGGCCAGCCCGGCGACCAGCAGCGGCTGACGATGCGTCGACCGGAACAACCGGCTCAGGGCGCCAACCGTGGCCGAATCTGCCCAGTGAAGATCGTCGACGACCAGGAGGACCGGGCCGGCTCCGCACACGTCGGAGATCAGCGACAGCATGCTTGTAGTGGCCGCTCCGACGCCGTTGACCTGATTGCCCGGGATCGCGGCGGCACGCAGCCACTCGGCGATCTGGGCATGGGCGTCGGCATAACGGCTCAAGGAGCCGTTCGGTGCGAACGCGTCAAGCAGCGGGAGCAGCGGAAATGCCTCGCTCAACTCCTCGCAGTTACACCAGAAGACCTGGCAGCCTAGGCGCACCGCCTCGGCTCTGGCGATCCGCATCAGTTCGGACTTGCCGATACCCGGCTCGCCTTCCACCACGATCGCCCGGCCACGCCCATCGGCGAGATCCGAGATATAACCCCGTACCTCAGCGACAAGCGAATGTCGACCCACGCGGGAGGCCGAGTGCACCGTGTCGGTCATGAGCACCAGCCCATCGCTATACGCCGATAAATCGCCTGCTTTATCTCACTAAGGCCGGACATAGTGACGAAAGCGTCCGCGACCGTCGGTCACGGCCGCGGACGTCACGTCGTATAGGCGAAAATTTGGCATAGAGATTGGCACACAAGAATCTCGCGCTCGCCGGTGACGAGCTTGATACTCTATGCAACCGACCTACCTGGCCAGGGGTGTTGGAGGCGACCGACCCGGCTCGGAAGGGATCTTCATGCCATGAAACGACGCGCCGCACGTATCATCGCGGCAGCTCTTACGCTTACCGCGATCATTCTCCCGTCCACACTGGGGCCTGGCAGCACACTTGCGGGCGGGATTTCTCCTACGGCCAACTCCCTCGTTTCGCTATCCACCTATCACGACTTCTAGTTTCCCCTCCCCAGGACCCTTTTGGAACTGGCAGACCACAACTGAATCTGCAACTTGCATGAGCGGCGGCATCCGGTCGCCGCTCATTTCTATTGTGACCAGCGAAGACAGGTAGACATCCGCCACGTGGCTGATGTGAAAGTTTCTGAATGATGGGCGGCTTTCGTCTCGGAGTGTGGGAAGACGATCACTGTAAGCAAGATCAGGACACCTCTGGCCAGCGGTCGGTACGCTGCCGGGCACTGTGATCCGGTCTTGAGGGGGCGTCCATGGCTAGGCGAGCCGCAGACGACGAAGAGAAGAAGAACCGCTGGGAGGACTGCTTGCCCGACTGCGGGGACTGCGGGTCGCCGAGTTGCGATTGCGATCTTCCGGGCTGCGATCTGGGCCTCATGATGGTGAGCTACCTCGCGCTGGGCCGCCTCTTCCGTCACACGCCGGGCACGCCGGCGCGCCCCACCCGGCCGCCGCGGTCCCGGCCCACGGTGCCCGGCCGGGCCGGCATGGTCGCCATTCGCGGTTACCAGCGCTGGCTGTCGCCGCGACTGCGGGCGAAGTGCCGCCACACGCCGCACTGCTCCGCGTACGGCATGGAGGCGGTGGAGCGCTACGGCCTCCTCGCCGGCTCGCAACTCACGGCCGACCGCATCCGCCGCTGCAAGGCACCCACCCCGCACGGCACGGTCGACCCGGTTCCGTAGGCGACCCCGACTACTCCGCCGTGCCCAGCAGGATCCGGAACGCGGCGATGCCGGCGCACGCGCAGATGAACCCGATGACGAGCATGCGGGGAACGAAGTAGCGCCGGTAGATCCGCCCGAGGCCGGCGGTTCCCGCCTTGGCGATCTTGAGGTCGCGCCGCGCCCGCGCGAACTTCTCGTAGGTGACGCCGAAGATGATCCCGACGACGATGCCGACGAGCAGACCCTGCTTGTCCACCCGGCGATGATCCCGTCACCCAACGGCGCGCGTCAATAAATATGAAGAACGGACAAAGCGTCCACCTGACGTGACGGCCGCCACCTTCGGAGGCGGTGGCACGATCACGGGATTCGCTTGATCAACGGCCCCCATAGTTTGGTTTCAGCGCCGGAACACAGCGGCGACAACGGAAACGAAACCGAGGAGGGTTTTGAAATGAGCGACGTCGAGGGTACCGCGGTCGAAGTGACCTACGAGGAGACCACCTGGGCCGTGGACGAGGACGGCAACGCCTTCGCCCAGACCACCGAGGTCGAGGCCACCGCCTACGACTTCGACGGCGACGGCACGGTCGACTACGTCGAGGCCGAGGCGCACACCGAGGTCTACGCCGAGGACGCCGACGGCAACTGGGCCTACGGCGAGGCCGACGTCGAGGTCGCCGCCTACTAAATGACCTCAGACGGTGGAAGCCCGGTGATCAGCTCGACGAGACCAACCTCGTCGAGCAGGTCAGCCGGGCGCACTGTCGTTGCCGACCGGATGTAGCAGAACCCGGCACCCACCTCGGCCACCGGCACGCCGGCAAGGTTCGCCCAGGCCAGCCGGTACGCGGCCAACTGCACCGCCACCGCCGAGGCTTCCGCGGCGGAAACCGGTTGAGCGCCCGTCTTCCAGTCGATCACTTCAAAGCCTGAAGCGGACGCGAACACCGCGTCGATGCGTCCCCTGATCACCACCCCGGCCACGACGGCCGCGAACGGAACCTCGACCGCGACCGGCGTCCGCTCCGCCCACTCCGACGCCAGGAACGCCTCCTGCAGCGCCGCCAGGTCCGCGTCCGGCGCAGCACCCTCGTCGGCCGCGCCCGGTAGCTCGTCGAGGTCGAGCAGGCGGGCGGCGCCGTACCGCTCCTCGATCCAGCGGTGGAACGCGGTGCCGCGACGGGCCAGCGGCTGCGGCTTCTGCGGCAGCGGCCGGCGCAGCACCCGGGCCAGCCGGGCCGGGTCGCGGCGGAGCAGCACCAGCTGCGACACCGACAGGTGCGCCGGCAGCACGACGTCGTACGACGGCGCGGACCGGTCCCGCTCGGCGATCAGCAGCGCCGCCTCGTAGGCCCACCGCTGGTAGTCCGGGTTCTCGTCGACGCCCTCCGCACGCGGGCCGCGGACAAGGGAAGCGGCCGCGGTCAGGGCCGGGCGGCGGTGACCCAGCGGATCACCCGGCCAGCTCGCCCGGACCACGTGCGCCAGCGTCGGGTTCTCGGCGTTGGGACCCGGATCCGGCGTCCACACGTCGACCGCGCCGGCACCGGCCAGGCACCGCTCGCGGATCTCCGCCAGGAACACCGACGGACCCCGCTTGCCCTTGACCCCCTCGCTCCACCAGTAGCCGGAGCACAACAACAGCCGTCGGGGCCGGGTCACCCCGACGTAGGCCAGCCGCCGCTCCTCCCGCACGTCGTGCTCGCGCCAGGCGGAGTTGAACCCGTCGAGGGCGCGCACCACCGCCTTCTGGTCGGTGGCCTGGGAGAGGTCGAGGGCGGGCAGCCCGGCCTTGTCGCCGCGCAGCGGGAACGGGAGGACGCCGAGCCCCTGCAGCCAGTGGTCGGAGGCCATGGTCCGCCCGGGCCAGACGCCTTCGGCGAGCCCGACCACCGAGACGACGTCCCATTCGAGGCCCTTCGCGGCGTGGGCGGTGAGGATCTGGACGGCGCCCTCGACGACCTCGACATCGCCCGGCGCCAGCCCGCGCTCCTCGTTCTCGGCGGCCGCGAGGTAGGCGAGGAACGCCGACAGCGTCGGGCCCTCCGACTCGGTGGCGAACCGGGCCGCGATGTCACCGAACGCGTCGAGGTGGGCGCGGGCCAGGCCGGCGTCGCCGCTGCGGGCGGCCACCTCGACGTCGAGACCGATGGTGCGCTCGATGTCGGCGATCAGGTCGGGCAGCGCCTGGTCGAGCCGGTACCGCAGGGCGCGCAGCTCGTCGCGCAGGGCGGTGAACCGGTTCCAGCCCTCGATCGAGTAGCGCTCCGGTGCGCCGAGGTTGTCCAGCGCCTCCACGAGAACCGCTTCGTCGAGGGCGTCGGCCAGATCGGGTTCGGAGTCCACCGCCAGGCGGCGTTCGCGGGCCAGCGACCGGGCCCGGCGGTACAGGGCGACGAGGTCGCGCGGGCCGATCCGCCAGCGCGGGCCGGTGAGCACCCGCAGCAGCGCCGACCCCTCGGCCGGGTCGGCGAGCACCCGGAGCGTGCTCACGACGTCGCGGACCTCGGGGGTGTCGAGCAGGCCGCCGAGACCGACCACCTCGACCGGCAGCCCGGCCGACCGCAGCGCCGCCTCGATCGGCGGGATCTGGGCCCTGGTCCGCACCAGGACGGCCGTGGTGGGCCGCTGCTCGACCGGGATCTCCCAGGGCAGCGCGTCGGGCGCCTGCGCCGCGTGCTGCCAGGCGCCGACGAGCCGGCCGGCGATCCAGTCGGCCTCGTCCAGGTAGGACGGGAACAGTCCACAGTGGACGGTAGCCACCGACGCCGGCTCGGCCAGCACGTCGGCCGGTGCCAGCTCGGCCACCCGGGCGCCGTGCTCGCGCAGCGGCCGGGACAGCGCGTTGGCCACGTCGAGGATCTCGGGCCGGTTCCGCCAGCTCGTGGTCAGCGAGAGTTCGCGCGCGGGTTCCCGGTCGGACCGCGGGAACTCGGCCGGGAACCGGGTCAGGGTGCCGGCCGAGGCGCCGCGCCAGCCGTAGATGGACTGGCACGGGTCGCCGACCGCGGTCACCGGGTGTCCGCCGCCGAACAGCGCGCGCAGCAGTGTCACCTGGGCGTGGCTGGTGTCCTGGTACTCGTCGAGCAGCACCACCGCGTAGCGGTCGCGCTCGACCAGCCCCACCTCCGGGTGCGCGACGGCCACCGTCGCGGCGCGGGCGAGCTGGTCGCCGAAGTCCATCGCCTCCAGCGTCGCCTTGCGTTCGGCGTAGCGGCGCACCAGCGGCAGCAACTGCAGCCGGGCCTTCTGCCGGTCGAGCATCTTCTTGACCGGTGCCGGGACCCGGGCGCCGGGGATCGCCTGCACCTCGCCGTAGAAGCGCCCGGTCCAGGCGGCCACGTCGTCGGGGGTGCGCAGGTGCTCGGCGAGGTCGCCGGCGAGGTGCAGCACGGCATCGACCACTGTGGACGGTGCGGACGACACGTCGGTCATGTCGCCGTCGTACGTGCGTACCACGGAGTCGGCCAGCTGCCAGCACGTCGCCTCGGTGAGCAACCGGGTCGCCGGCTCGTATCCGGCCCGCACGCCGTGCTCGCGCACGACGCGTGCGGCGTAGGAGTGGTAGGTGGCCACGGTGGGTTCGCCGGCGAGGAGGTCGTCGCGTCCCAACGCCTTGACCAACAAGGACAACCGCTGGCGGACGCGGTGCGCCAGCTCACCGGCCGCCTTGCGGGTGAACGTCAGGCCGAGGATCTGTTCCGGACGCACGTACGCGTTCGCGACCAGCCACACGACCCGGGCGGCCATCGTCTCCGTCTTGCCCGAGCCGGCGCCGGCCACCACCAGCAGCGGCTCCACCGGCGCCGCGATGATCTCGGCCTGCTGACGGGTGGGCACCGGCCGGTGGAGCAGCTTCGCCAGTTCGACCGGCGTGAACCGGGGACCGGCGGCGGCCCGGGGATGCGGCACCGCACCGATCTCGAAGAGCTCCTGCTGGGTCATGACGGGTCCGTCACCTGCCGGCCGGATCCGGTGATCGGGCACGAGGTCTTCACCGGGCAGACGCGGCACCGGTTGTTCGCCACCGCCTCGAACGTCGAGGACGCCATCGCCTTGGCGGCCCCGCGCACGAGGTTGACCGCCCACTGTGGATCGTCCGATGTGGACGGTGGCTCCTGCACCTGCTCGCGCGCGCCCAGCCCGTCGATGCCGAGCTGCACCAGCGCCGCGCCGCCGGTCTCGGTGGACTCGTCGAACGCGCCGGCCTCGACCGCCGCCTGATACGCGGCGAGTTGCGGGTGCTCCACGACGTCGGCGTTGATGGGCGCGGACTTCCCGGTCTTCAGGTCGATGACGACCAGCCGGCCGTTCTCGTCCAGCTCCAGCCGGTCGACCCGGCCCTTGATGTCCACCGGCGCCTCGGGATCCTGCAGCCGCACGATGAAATCCTGCTCGATCGCGATGAGCCGGCGCGGGTTCTTCGCGATCCAGCCGATCAGCCGGTCGAGCATCGC
Organism: Virgisporangium aurantiacum; assembly: GCF_016863635.1. GTDB lineage: Bacteria > Actinomycetota > Actinomycetes > Mycobacteriales > Micromonosporaceae > Virgisporangium > Virgisporangium aurantiacum. The sequence continues at coordinate 217,499 of NZ_BOPG01000006.1, forward strand.
CTCGGCCCGGTCGCGCTCGCGGCCGGCGAGCCACCGGGCCGACAGCTCGATGGCGTCGAACCGTTCGGCCACGTAGGACACCAGCGAGGCCCGGTCGACCGACGCGCCGGAGGCCAGCATCGCCGCGGCGTGCACCAGGTTGCCGATGCCCTGCTCCGGCGTCGGCGTGGTGCCGCCGCCGTGCCGCTCCAACAGCCACCGCAGGCTGCACCGGCGCACACTGTCGACAGTGGACGGTGTGACCGTCACCGCCTCGCCCGGGTCGACCAGCGGCCGCTCGTCGCTGAGCTCGCGCAGCCCCCACCACTGGGCCGGGTCGGCGCCGGGTACGCCGGCCTCCACCAGGTCGGCGAGCACCGCCGCCGCGGCGTTGCGGCGGCTCTCCGGCGTGTCGGGCGCGGTCAGCTCGACCCGTAGCTCGGCCACCAGCGCGGGCAGCGTGTGCGACCGCGGCAGGGTCGCCGGGCGCTCGACCTCCTCGACGCGCTCGGCCAGTTCGTCGAGGAAGCGGCTGGGCTGCTCCTCGGCGTCGCCCGACGACACGGCCGTGACGAGCAGCCAGTCCCGCGCCCGGGCGCAGGCGACGTGGAAGAGCCGCCGCTCCTCGGCCAGGGTCGACGTCACGCGTCCGGCCAGGCCCAGTTCGCGGCCGGCGGCGAGGTCGACGAGCGCCTCGGAGCCGAGCACGCTGCCGCGCAGCCGGAGGTCGGGCCAGAGCCCCTCCTGCACGCCGGCCACCGCCACCACGTCCCATTCCAGGCCCTTCGCGGCGTGGGCGGTGAGGATGCGGACGGCCTCGCCCCGGTCGGCGACCGGGGCCATCGCGTCGGACGGCAGTTCCTGCCCGTAGACGTGGTCGAGGAAGACCTCGGTGCGGGCGCCCGGCAACCGGTCGACGAACCGGGCGGCCGTGTCGAAGAGCGCCACCACCGCGTCGAGGTCGCGGTCGGCCGTCTCGCCGCGCGGGCCGCCGCGGGCCGACTGCGCGGCCCACCGGCCGTTGAGGCCGCTCGCGTTCCAGACCGCCCAGAGCACATCCTCCACAGTGGACTCCGGCCGGGCGGCCTCTTTCCGGGCGAGGTCGAGCAATCCGGCGACGTTGCGCGCCGGTCGCGCCCAGCGCCGCTCCACCGCGGCCAGCTCCGCCGGGTCCTGGATCGCTTCCACCACCAGCACCCCCGACGGACGCCGATCGCCCGCCGCGAGCGCGAGTGACCGCAGCCCCTGCCGCAACCGGCGCTCGGCCAGCGGATCCGCGCCGCCCAGCGGCGAGTGCAGCAGCGCGACCGCCGCGTCCTCGTCGAGGCGCTCGGGCTCCAGCGCGCAGCGCAGCAACAGCAGCAGCGGCGCCACGGCCGGGTGGGCCTGCAACGGCAGCACGTCGGAGCGGGTCACCGTCGGCACGCCGACCTGCTGGAGCGCGCGTTGCAGCGGCGCCAGTTGCAGGAGCGTCGAGCGGACCAGCACCGCCATCCGCGACCACGGCACCCCGTACAGGAGGTGCGCCTCCCGCAACCGGTGCGCCACGAACGCCGACTCGCTCGTCGCCGACCGGAACGTGCGGATCTCCACGATCCCGGGGTCGGACCCCGGGCGCGGTGCGATCATCCGGTGCCGGGCCGGGCCGCCAAGCCGCGCCGCGACCCGACGCGTGGCGGCGAGCAACGCGGTGCCGGACCGGTGGCTGGTCCCGAGCGTGACGGTCTCGGCGAGCGCGCCGGTGGCGGTGCGGAACCGCATCGGGAACCCGCTGACGATGGTCGGATCGGCGCCGCGGAAGCCGAACGTCGACGAGTCGGGGTCGGCGAACGCCACCAGGTGCGCGCCGCGACCGGCCACAGTGGACAGCAGGTCGATCTGCGCCGGGTCGGTGTCGTGCAGTTCGTCGACGTAGACGTGTTCGACGGCGCGCAACTGCTCGGTGAGCAGGTCGTCGTCGGCCCGTAGTAGCGCGGTGGCGGCGCGCACCAGTTCGGCGTAGTCGTAGGCGGCACCCGACCGGGTGGTCGCGTCGCGTAACGCGAGCACCTCGGTGTACTGGTTGTAGAACCGGGCCGCGGCCTGCCAGTCCGGTCTTCTCTCCTGCTCGCCCAGCCGGGCCAGGGCCGCCGGGCCGATCCCCCGCTCGGCCGCCCGCAGCAGCAGGTCGCGGAGCTCCTCGGCGAACGCGCGGGTGGGCAGCGCCGGACGCAGCGGGTCGGGCCAGCCGACCTCCTCGTCGTCGGGCAGCAGTTCCCGGATGACGAGGTCCTGTTCCGGACCGGTGAGCAGGCGCGGCGTCTCCATGCCGGCACGGGCCGCAGCGAGCCGGAGGATCCCGAACGCGTAGCCGTGGAACGTCCGCACGACCGCCTCGCCGCTGGCCGCAAAACCAGATCCGGGGCCGCCCAGGCGCGCGCCGATGCGGTCGCGGAGTCGCCGGGCGCCGCGGCGGCCGAACGTCAGCACCAGCACCGACGCGGGATCGGCGCCGGCCTCGACGCGGGCCGCGACCGACTCGACCAGGGTCGTCGTCTTGCCGGTGCCGGGCGCGCCGATCACCAGCAGCGGGCCGGCCGTGTGCGAGATGACGTGATGCTGCACCGGATCGGGGGTGATCGGTGCTGCTGTGGGGGCTGCCGGTCGGACCAGGCGGTATGCCGGGGAAGAAGCCCCGGTCCGGGCCGGCGCGCTCACCTAAGGAGCGCCATACGCGGCTCTTGGGGGTGGGGCGTTCAGGTCGATGTCGATCCTTTCCGTCTGGCCGCCGCGCAGGTGCAGCGTGAAGCGGCCGCCGGTGTCGGGTGCGTCGACCCAGAAGAACTCGCCGAACACCGTTTCGGCGTCCGGGTCGATCGGGGAGCCGGCGGTCAGGCACATCTCCGAACCCGGCGGCTGTCCCTTGTAGACGGCCTCGATCTCCGGCCGTCCGTGCGCGGGCGCCATCGGCACGCTGGCAACAGCTGATTTGTCGCCGACCGAGGCGACGTGGATCGTCAGCACCGCGTCGGCGGTGAACGTGTTGAACCACGGGACGAGGTCGCCGGTGCGCACGCCCTCGTTGAACAGCGCGACGTGCCGCGCCACGGGATCGATCACGGCAGCGTGCTTTCGATTCGGTTTTCGATGACGTCGAGTGCGGCGTCGACGGTCGGCACGACGTGGAGCCGCTGCATCGCGCCCTCGTAGGTGAAGTTCTGCCGCGTGAGCCCGTCGAGCCAGTCGACGAGCCCGCCGTAGAACCCGTCGGCGTCGACCAGGACGATCGGCTTCGCGTGGATGCGCAACGTCGCGGTCGTCCACACCTCGAACAGCTCGTCGAGCGTCCCGAGCCCGCCGGGCAGCGTGAGGAACGCGTCGGACCGGTCGATCATCATGGCCTTGCGTTCGAGCATCCCGGTGGTGACGACGAGTTCGTCGCTCGCGGGGTCGGCGACCTCGATGTCGACCAGGGACTGCGGAATGATGCCGAGCGTATGCGCGCCGGCGGCCCGGGCGCTGTCGGCGAGCGCGCCCATCATCCCGACGCGGGCGCCGCCCGAGACCAGCGCGTGCCCGCGGCGGCCGAGCGCGGTACCGGTCTCGGCGGCGAGCTTGAGCCAGCGCTCGTCGAGCCGGCTCGACGAGGCGCAGAAGACACAGATCGCGGCCATCAGTCGGCGGCCTTCTCGGCCGCCTTGGTGTCCGCGGCGGCCTTCGCGGCGGCGCGGTCGGCCATGGCCTGGTCGGCCTCCAGGATGTGCCGGACGGCCTCGTCCGGGTCGTCGGTGAGGCAGATCAGGTCCAGGTCGTTCGCGCCGATCTTGCCGCCGGGGATCATCGTCCGGCGGATCCAGTCGAGCAGCCCGGCCCAGTAGTCGATGCCCATCAGGACCACCGGGAACCGGGTCACCTTGCGCGTCTGCACCAGGGTGAGCGCCTCGAACAGCTCGTCCATGGTGCCGAACCCGCCGGGCAGCACCACGAACCCGGACGCGTACTTGACGAACATCGTCTTGCGGGCGAAGAAGTACCGGAAGTCGATGCCGATCTGCACCCAGTCGTTGAGCTTCTGCTCGAACGGCAGCTCGATGCCGAGCCCCACGGAGAGGCCGCCGGCGTCGACCGCGCCCTTGTTCGCGGCCTCCATCAGCCCGGGGCCGCCACCGGTGATGACCGCGTAACCGGCCCGCGCCAGGGCGGTACCCACGCGTTCGGCGAGATCCCACTCGGGCGTGCCCGGCTTGTTGCGGGCCGATCCGAAGACGCTCACCGCCGGCGGCAGGTCGCTGAGTTCCTCGAAGCCCTCGACGAACTCCGACAGGATGCGCAGCGCGCGCCACGCGTCCTTGGTCTTCCACTCGTCGCGGGTGCGGCTGTCGAGGAGCCGTTCGTCGGCGGTGCTCGGTGGAATCGCTTCACCGCGCAACGTAACCGGGCCCTTGTGGCGCTCCGGCCTGCGGCTGGCGTTGGTCATAACGCCACACGTTAGCCGGTTGTCCGGTCCATCCTGTGCAGGACGCAACGTTGGGGCCGGCATGTAACGTCGCCATAGTCATGAGCATTTCTCGGGGACTGTGGGTGTCGTTCGCGCTGATCGCGATCCTGCTGGGTGTGGCAACGGTCGGATACGTCGCGCACGCCGAACTCGCCACCCCGCAGAATCACGATCCGCAACCGGCCGCTGTCGAAGAGTTGCCCCCACTGGGGACGGTCGAGATCCCCGCCGCATCCGCGTCGGCCTCGGCGGTGACCGTTCCGGCGTCCGGGACGGGCCGGTTCGTCACGGCGCCCGGCGGGAGTGCTCCGGTGGGCACCGGCCGCATCTACCGGTACCAGGTGGTCGTCGAGGACGGTGCCGGCGTGCCGCCGGAGCAGTTCGCGGCCGCCGTCGAGCGGACCCTCGCCGAACCCCGTGGCTGGACGGCCAGCAAGAGGTGGGGATTCCAGCGGGTGTCGAGCGGCGCGTCCGACGTCACCGTGCATCTCGCCACGCCGGCGACCACCGACCGGCTCTGTGACGCGGCCGGGGTCGAGACCCGCGGCGAGGTCTCCTGCCGCGGCGGCCGCAACGTCGTCATCAACCTGCGGCGCTGGCTCACCGGCGTCCCCCACTACGCCGACGCCCTCGACGACTACCGACACATGGTGGTCAACCATGAGATTGGCCACTTCCTGGGGCACGGGCACGTCAAATGCGGGCAGGCGGGCACGCCGGCACCGGTGATGCAACGGCAGACGTTCGGGCTGGAAGGCTGCACCCGTAACTCATGGCCCTTCCCGGATCAGCGGAACTACGTCACCGGGCCGTATACGGCGTAACCCGGGGTACCCGAACGGTTACAACTTCCTCGTGCTTGTCGCCACTTGGACTGCAACCTGACACCCCGGCACAGGCGTCTAACCGAGTATGAGCGCCATGACCAGCTCACTGGAGCAGGCGCGTCGCCGGCGCCAGCTCAACCGCCAGATCCGCGATCTCATCGCGATCCGGAAGGCAGCCGGCGGCCAGCCGACCGCCGAGAACCCGCCGGAGACGTCTTCGGCCGCTTAGAGCGCCAGCCAGTCGCGCACGACTGCGGCGCCCCGCACGATCCTGTCCGTCTCCACGTGCTCTTCGCGCGTGTGCGCGAGGTTCGGGTCACCCGGGCCGAAATTCAATGCCGGGACGCCCAGAGCGGCGAACCGCGCCACGTCGGTCCAGCCCAGCTTCGCCTGCGGCGCTCCACCGGCGGCCGCCAGGAACTCTTTCGCCGCCGGCGCGTCCAGCCCGGGCAGCGCGCCCGGCGCCACGTCGACGAACCGCACGTCGAACCCCTCGAACAGCTCGCGCACGTGCCGCTGCGCCGCCGCGCCGTCCCGGTCGGGAGCGAACCGGAAGTTGACCTCGATGTCGCACTCGTCGGGGATCACGTTGCCGGCCACACCACCCGAGATGCGCACCGCGTTCAGGCCCTCCCGGTAGGTGCAGCCGTCGATCGTCACCGTGCGGGGTTCATATGCCGCGAGCCGCGCGAGCACCGCGCCCGCCGCGTGGATCGCGTTCGAACCCAGCCAGCTCCGCGCCGAGTGGGCCCGCCGGCCGGTCGTGGTGACCTGTGCCCGCAGCGTGCCCTGGCAGCCCGCCTCCACCAGCCCGTACGTCGGTTCCAGCAGCACCGCGAACGCGGCGTCGGTGAGCAGGTCGGGCCGCTCGGCGGCGAGCCGTCGCAGCCCATTGCGCTCGCTCTCGACCTCTTCGCAGTCGTAGAAAAAATAGGTGACGTCGTGCCGCGGCGCCGGCACCGTCGCGGCCAGGTGCAGCGCGATCGCGACGCCGCTCTTCATGTCCGAGGTGCCGCAGCCGTGCATGATCCCGTTCTCGGTGCGGGACGGCAGGTTGCCCGCGATCGGCACGGTGTCGAGGTGCCCGGCCAGCACCACCCGCTGCGGCCGCCCCAGCTCGGTGCGCGCCACGACCGTGTTGCCGAACCGCGTGACGGTGAGGTGTTCGAGCGGCTCCAGCGCGGCGACGACCTCGGTGGCGATGCGGTCCTCGTCGCCCGACACGGACTCGATGTCGACCAGCACCCGCGTCAGCTCCACGGGGTCGGCCAGCACGGCCGGGGTCAGGGTGGTCATGGGCCGACCCTAACGAGGTCGGTAGGGTCTTCGAGCGTGGGCCACAACGTCAGCGCCGCCTGGGGGCTCGCCCAGGCCACCGTTACGACCGACGGACAGATCCTCGACGCGTGGTACCCGGGCGGAAGCCTGGGCCTCGGCGCGCCGCCGGCGGAGGCGCAACCGGTAGCCGGTGCGGCGCCGACGGCAAAGCTGGTGGTCATCGAGTCGCTGGCCGACCCGCCCGCCGACACGTACGACGCGTACCTGCGGCTGCACCTGCTCTCGCACCGCGTCATCCGGCCGCACGACGCGAACATGGACGGCATCTTCGGCGTGCTGCCGAACGTCGCCTGGACGTCGGCCGGCCCGTGCGCGCCCGACCGGGTCGACGACCTGCGCGCCGCGCAGCGGGCCGCCGGCCAGCACCTGACGATCTTCGGGGTGGACAAGTTCCCCCGCATGGTCGACTACGTGGTGCCGTCCGGGGTGCGCATCGCCGACGCCGACCGGGTGCGCCTCGGCGCCCACCTCGCGGCCGGCACCACCGTGATGCACGAGGGCTTCGTCAACTACAACGCCGGCACGCTGGGCGCATCGATGGTCGAGGGCCGCATCTCGGCCGGCGTCGTCGTCGGTGAGGGCAGCGACGTCGGCGGCGGTGCGTCGATCATGGGGACGCTCAGCGGCGGTGGCAAGGAGGTCATCCGCATCGGCGAGCGCTGCCTCATCGGCGCCAACGGCGGGTGCGGCATCTCCCTCGGCGACGACTGCGTGATCGAGGCCGGCACCTACGTCACCGCCGGCGCCAAGGTGAAGCTGCCCGACGGCACGGTGGTGAAGGCGCGTGACCTGTCGGGTCAGCCGGGCCTGCTGTTCATCCGCAACTCGCAGACCGGTGCCCTGGAGGTCCGTAACCGGGCCGGCGGAAAGATCGAGCTGAACGCGGCCCTGCACGCGAACTAGTCGAGTACCGGCTCCGTCATCGCGAACCTCGCCTCCACCGACGCGTACACCTGCTGGAGGCGGGGTTCCAGGTCGAACGACGGTGCGCTGGAGTCGCCGGCCGCGCTGAAGGCCATCGCGCGCATCGTCTGCGGGGCGCCGTAGTCGGCCGTCGGAGCCGATCCGGAGAGACCCGCGTCGGACAGTTGCAGCAGCCGGGTGATCCGGGCACCGAGCGCCTCGGCGTACTCGCGGGCCCGGGTGAGGGCGTCGCCGATCGCGTCGTGCCGGGCCTGCCGGTGGGCCGGGCTGTCCGGACGCAGCGCCCAGTACGGCCCGGCGACGGTCGTCTGGTCCTGGTCGGCGAGCCGGAGCATCAGGTCACCGAGCACCGCGAAGTCGACCACGGTCAGCTGGAGCGTGACGCTGCCCCGGTAGCCGACGACCCGCTCGCCCGGCCCCCGGGTCTCCGGGTACACGTGCACGCCGTTCGTCTCGCGGCGCTCGATCGCCTCGGCGTAGCCGTCCAGCAGCGTCCCGAGCGCCGCCGACCGCTCGGCCAGGCGGGTCAGCGCCGCCTGGCGCTCCCGGTCGCGCGCGGCGACGGTGACGCTGACGGTCGCGATCTCCGGCGGTACCTCGCGGTTGATCTCTCCGCGCACGGCGACGACTGGCTCGGTCATGGACCGACGCTAGCGCAGCCGGCGCACCGCTTCGGCCACCCGCTCGTCGGTGCCGGTGAGCGCGACCCGGACGTGCTTGGCGCCGGCCGGGCCGTAGAACTCGCCGGGCGCGGCCAGGATCCCCAGCGTCGCCAGCCGGTCGACGGTCTCCCAGCACGGGTTGCCGTCGGTGACCCACAGGTAGAGGCCGGCCTCGGAGTCGTCGATGGTGAACCCGGCGGCGGTGAGCGCGCCGGACAGGGCCTCGCGGCGGGCCGCGTACCGGGCCCGCTGGGCACCGACGTGCTCCTCGTCGGCGAGGGCGGCGGCCATCGCCGCCTGCACGGGCGCGGGGACGATCAGCCCGCCGTGCTTGCGCACCTCGAGCAGGTCGGCGACCAGTTCCGGGTCACCGGCGACGAAACCGGCCCGGTACCCGGCCAGGTTCGACCGTTTCGACAGCGAGTGGACGGCGAGCACGCCCTCGACACCGCCAAGTGACAATGCCGACACCGGCGGGGCCGCCGGGTCCCAGCCCAGCGAGAGGTAGCACTCGTCGCTGGCCACCACCGCACCCACGGCCCGGCCCCACTCGACGATCGCCGCCAGGTCGGCGGCCGGCAGCACCCGACCGGTCGGGTTGCCGGGCGAGTTGACCCAGACCAGCCGCACCCCGGCCGGATCGACCTCGACCTGGGGCCGGTCGGACCGGACCACCTCGGCTCCGGCGAGCCGCACCCCCACCTCGTACGTGGGGTAGCAGACCGACGGGATCACCACCACGTCGCCGGGGCCGAGCCCGAGCAGCGTCGGCAGCCCGGCCACCAGCTCCTTCGAGCCGATCGTGGGCAGCACGGCGAAGCCCCCGGTGACGCCGGTGTGCCGGACCACCCAGTCGGTGATCGCCGCACGCAGGGCCGGGCTACCCGCGGTGAGCGGGTAGCCGGGCGAGTCGGCGGCACCGACGAGCGCGGCCTGCACCGCGGCCGGCACCGGGTCGACCGGTGTGCCGATCGACAGGTCGACGATGCCGCCCGGGTGCTCCGCCGCCCGTTTCTTCGCCGGGGCGAGAAGATCCCACGGGAAGTCGGGCAGCGGGCGGCGACGCCGACCGGCCGGCGAGCCGGTCAGTGCTCGGTCTCCCGCGGCGGCTGGGCCGCGACGAAGGTGGCGTCCTTGTCGAGCTTTCCGACCTTCGACGCCCCACCCGGCGACCCGAGATCCTCGAAGAACTCGTAGTTGGCCGCCGTGTAGTCCTTCCACTGCTCCGGCACGTCGTCCTCGTAGAAGATCGCCTCCACGGGGCAGACCGGCTCGCACGCACCACAGTCGACGCATTCGTCTGGGTGGATGTAGAGCATCCGGTTGCCCTCGTAGATGCAGTCGACCGGGCACTCCTCGATGCAGGCCCTGTCGAGCAGGTCGACACACGGTTCGGCAATTATGTAGGTCACGACTGCTGTTCCTCCCAGGGCGCTACCAGTCCGCTACGCCCATCCGGAGCTTAGTATCCCGGTTCGGGGGTGGTCGATCGTGCAGGGAGCCGTCCCAAGTCCAACCGACATCGGACACCGGGTCGTGGTACGTCGGGTGGTGGGGCAGCGGGGCGGACGTCCGGTGCAGTCCGATTCGATCGGCGTGCTCACGGGCGTCACCGAGACGCATCTCACAGTCCGCACGGCCGACGGTGAGATCGATATCGCGCTCGCGGCCGTCACGGCCGCGAAGCGCATCCCGGACCGGCGGGCCCGCAGCGCCACCGAGCGACTCGAACTGGTCGCGGCCGCCGGCTGGCCGCCGGTCGAGCAGGGTCGGCTCGGCGACTGGCTGCTGCGCGCGTCGGGCGGGTGGACCGGGCGCGGGAACTCCGCGCTCGCGGTCGGCGATCCGGGCCGGCCGGTGGCCGAGGCGGTCGACGCGGTGATCGACTGGTACGGCGAGCGCGGGCAGCGCCCGATGATCGCCGTGCCGTTGCCGCTGGGCCGGCGGGTACAGCCCGAACTCGACCGCCGCGGCTGGGACACGATCACGCCGACCCTCGTGCAGACCGCCATGCTCTCCGATCTGCCCGCATCGGCCGATCCGTCGGTGGTGCTCATGCGCGAGCCGACCGAGGAGTGGTTCGCCGGGGTCGGCGGGCGGAAGGGTGGCCTGCCGCCGGCGGCACGGGCGATCCTCACCGGCGTGCCGTCGGCGCGCTTCGCGGCCGGATACTCCCCCGACGGCGCCCTGGTCGCCACCGCGCGGGGCACGGTGGTCGACGGCTGGCTGGGCATCACGGTCGTCGGGGTCGAGCCGGACCAGCGGCGACGCGGGTGGGCCCGTCGGCTCACGCTCGCCCTGGCGGACTGGGCCGCCGGTGCCGGCGCCGAGCGGGCGTACCTGCAGGTCGAGGAGGCGAACACCGCCGCCCGCCGGTTGTACGAAGGGCTCGGGTTCGGCACCGCGCACATGTACGTGGTGCGCCTACCGTAGGGGCAGGGCCTCGACGGCGCGCCGCAAAGCGCGGGTGACCTGGCCGAACTCGCGATCGTCGCGGCTGCTGAACAGCACCAGGGTGGTGCCCCGGTAACGGGCCTGCAGGTCGAACCGCGGCGGCCAGCGGCGGGCGCTGACGATCGCCACCACGCACGGCACCACCAGCAGGATCGTCGCCAACAGGATCGCCAGCGGCGCCATGACCATGGCCACCACCGGTATGACGATGGGCGTCTGCGCGATCGCGATCACCGTGCTGATCAGGACGGCCGGGTGGAACGGGCCGCGCACCGTGCCCAGCGCTTGCAACTCGGCCACCTCGTACCGGGCGGAGCCGACGATCAGGTACTGGTTCGTCACGGCTACGTCGGGGCCCCGGTAGTACCAGGTGACGGGCCGCCGCGGCGGCGGCGACATC
>NZ_BOPG01000007.1 GCF_016863635.1 Virgisporangium aurantiacum
GGGGCGGGTTCGACGGACTGGGCACTCATGGCGCCTCCTTGCGGATGCGAGCGGTTGGCCCGCTGCGGCGAAGGCTCAGGTTGACGCTTCGGCCGCGGGGTCTGACTCAGGGAAGACTCGCGTGCGTCACGCCGATGGGACGCCAGTTGCGCGGCGTAACTGCAGGTGGCGCCGCATCCACGGGAGATGCCCCACGCGGTGACCAATGCACCGGAGCGACGAATCTCCAGATCAATTACGCATCATGACCCTCCCAGATGCAAGTGCATTTCCAGGGTCGTAAGTTGCAGCATTTGCATGACTCCTGCGGATACTTGACAGATCAGGCTTGGTATCGTCTGCATGATGGCGACTTCGCCCAGCCCAACCATGCTCCGCCGCCAGCTGGGCGCCGAACTCAGGCGGTTGCGCGAGCGTGCGCAACGCACGGTGGCCGACGTGGCGGCGGAACTCGGCTGGTCCGAGTCGAAGTTGAGTCGCATCGAAACCGCGAACACCAGCATCAGAAGTGCTGACCTGCAACGCCTGCTCGGCACCTACAAGGTCACCGACCAGGAGACCGCGAGGCTGGCCGCCTTCGCCAACATGGCCCGGCAGCGGGCCTGGTGGGAGGGCTACGGCGACGCCCTGCTAGACCCGTACAAGACGCTGCTGGGCTTCGAGTCGGAAGCCAAGGCGATCTACGTCTACGACTCGCTGCTGCTCCACGGTCTCCTGCAGACCAACGAGTACGCGAGCGCGGTCATCCGAGCAGTGTCGGTCGGTGAGCGTCCCGACGTGATCGAGCAGCGGGTGGCGGTGCGGATGGCCCGCCAGGCCGTCCTCACCCGGCAACCGCCGGTGGAGTTGTACGCCGTCATCGACGAGGCGGTGCTGCGCCGGCCGGTCGGCGGCGTCGACGTCATGCGGCGGCAGCTCCGGCGACTCACCGAGGTCAGTGAGCAACCGGCGATCACCCTGCAGGTGCTGCCGTTCTCGGTCGGCGCCCACCGGGGCATCGACGGGTCGTTCTCGATCCTCGAGTTCCCCAGCGGCACCGACGATCCGCTCGCGTACGCCGACGGCATGACCGGCGGAGTCTTCCGGAGCAAGTCAGACGACGTACGCAAGTACTGGGCCAGCCTCGAATCCCTCCGCGCGATCGCGCTTGGGCCGAATGACTCTACCCATTTTATTGCCGACGTCATCGATGACTACCGATAGCTCGGCGGTCCGTGAAAGGGACCTTCACAGTGTCGTGGAAGAAGAGCACGCGTAGCGGCGGTAACGGCTGCGTCGAGGTCAACCGAGCGCTGCCCGCGGTGGGTGTCCGGGACAGCAAGGACCCGAACAGCCCGGTCATCAGTTTCGCGCCCGAGTCGTGGCGCACGTTCGTCGAGCAGGTGCGGGCCGGGCGGTACGACCGCCCAGCCGGCTGACCACGGTCCCGGATCACCCCACCGATACGGGAGACCCCCGCCCGCCAGCGGGGGTCATGACCCCCCGCTGCCTACCGGCGGGGGTCATGTGGTTCGCGCTACCTCCGGACGACCTTGCGCGGCTTGGCACCGACCCGGTCGGCGTAGCGCTTCCACGCCTGCGACTTCCAGTCCTTGCCCATCGTCATCACGACCAGCGCGCCCAGGAACCCGGCCACCAGCGTGATGCCGGCGTACCACCAGATCTGCCGGAAGAACAGGCCGGCGCCCTCGGCGAACGGCTGCTCACCCACCAGCAGCGGCCCGATGAAGACGCTCGCCGCACACGCGGCACCGGCCGCGAACAGCAGATCGGCCCAGACCCGCGGCATCGGATGGCGGCGCACCCACCGGATCGCCGCCACGAACACGACGACGCCGATCGCGGCCAACGCGATCAGGCCGACCCGGATCTCCCGGTCGTCGTCGCCGTCACCCCATACCTTCGCGACCACCCGCCCGACGACGTTGATCGCGAACATCACTACCGCCAGCACCCCGACCGGCAGCCACCGCTCCCTCATGCCTTGCTTCTCTACCGTGTGGACAGCGCGGTGACAACCGGGTGTCGCGTCAGAGTTTGGGACGGAATGCCGTAAGTACGAGACGGTACCCGGCGACCGCGTACGTGAGGCTACCGGCGAGCATCGTCGCGATGCCGACCCAGTTGTTGTCGGTCAGCACCAGGTCGCCCTCGCCCGTGCGGGTCGACGCCAGCACCATGATCGCGACCCACACGATTGCGATCGCGGCGACGCTCAATCGACGTCCCGTCACCTCGACCGTGAACCAGATCAGCCCGAGATTGACGACCACCGCGGCCACGACGGACACCGGCAGCCGGTCCTCGCCCCAGTAGAGCGGCGTCAGGTACGCCTCGAACGCCGCGGTGAGCACGGTGAGCGCCAGGGCCACCACGAACCCCACGATGCGCATCGTGAGGTCGACCGGCCGCCGCCACGGCGCCGGCACCGGCGGCTCCACCGGCTTGAGCGCCGCCTCGGGCGCGGCAGCGTCAAAGGCGGGCTCGGACACGGCGGTCATCGCGCCGAGGGGACCGGTGCCGGCTGGGCCAGCCCGGCGAACAGGTCGCTCTCCCAGCGGTTCGGGCCGCCACCGGGGCCGCGTTCGCCCGCCGCCAGCTGGAAGAACTCCATGCCCATGAACTCGGCGCCGAAGTTGCCGGCCACCGACAGCATCCAGTAGTTCTCCGGGATCTGGCTGGCGTGGGCGCGCACCGCGGCGACCTTCTGCTCGGCGAACTCGCGCCCGTCGACGCAGGCGGTGATCAGCTCGTCTGGCGTGCCGAAGGGCAGCTCGCTGGCGCTCTTGACCTCGGCGAACGGGTTGTTGGCGGTGCCGGCGAACTCCTCGATGCCCGCCTGGAGCGTGCTCTTCGGCACGGCCGTCCAGTAGATCTTCGCCGGCGCGAGGCCCTCTTTCTCCGCCAGCTCGCAGGCCCGCATCGTGACCCGGTGGGCCTGGATGTGGTCGGGATGGCCGTAGAAGCCGTTCGGGTCGTACGTCACCGCGACCTGCGGCCGGGTCTCGCGGATCACGTCGAGGAGGAGGCCGGCGGCCTCGTCGAGGTCGGCCTGCCAGAACGAGCGGGGGTGGTCGTTGGTCGGCAGGCCCATCATCCCGGAATCGCGATAGCGGCCGGCGCGGCCGAGGAACCGGTGATCGGTGACGCCGAGAGCGGCGCACGCGGCCGCAAGCTCACCGATGCGGTAGCCACCCAGCTGGTCGGCCTCCGCGGCCGCCAGCCCCTCCAGCGCCGGTACGTGGATCTCGCCCTCCTCGCCGAGGGTGCAGGTGACGAGCGTCACCCGCACACCGGCGGCGGCGTACATGGCCATCGTCGCGCCGGTACCGATGGCCTCGTCGTCGGGGTGAGCGTGGACGAACAGGATGCTGCGGGGCACGACGGAAACTCTACGTTGCGATCCGCATGACAACCGAGCGCCGCACGGGTCACCATTCCCGGGTGGACTATCCGGAACTTGCTGCCCGAACCCGTCGCTTCTCGTACGGCACACCGCGCGCGGTGTCCGTTTCGGCCGACGGCGACCGGGTCATCTTCCTGCGGTCGGCCGGACCGGAGGACCCGGTGGACCGGCTGTGGGTGTACGACGTGGGCGTGGGCACCGAGCGGCTGATCGCCGACCCGGCCGAACTGCTGGCCACCGACAGCGCCGAACTGCCCGCCGAGGAGCGCGCCCTGCGGGAGCGGCTGCGGCTCACGGCGGCCGGCATCGGGTCCTACGCGCTCGACTCGGCCGGCCTGCTCGCGGTGTTCGCGCTCGCCGGCCGGCTGTACCGGGCCGACCTGCGCACCGGCGCCGTCACCCACCTGCCGACGGCCGGTCCGGTGGTCGATCCGCGGCTCGACCCGGCCGGGCGCCGCATCGCCTACGTCACCGGTGGCCGGTTGCACGTGATCGGGCCGGAGGGTGACGACGCGGTGCTGGCCGGCGAGGACGGGGTCACCTGGGGGCTGGCCGAGTTCATCGGCGCCGAGGAGTTCCACCGCTACCGGGGCTACTGGTGGGCCCCCGACGGCCGGACCGTTCTCGCCGCCCGGGTCGACGAGGCCCGCGTCCCCCGGTTCCACCTACACGACCCGGCGGCGCCCGAAGCGGCGCCGACCTCGGTGGCCTATCCCCACGCCGGTGCCGCGAACGCCGAGGTGACGCTGCACGTGCTCGACCTCGACGGCGGCTGGGTCGACGTGCACTGGGACCGCGAGACCTACCCCTACCTGGTGGCCGTCTCCTGGTCCGACGCCGGCGGGCCGCTGATCGCGGTGCTGCGCCGGCTGCAGCAGCACGGCCTGGTGCTGGCCGTCGACGCCCGCACCGGCGAGACGCAGGTGCACGCCGAACTCGCCGACCCGCGCTGGGTCGAGCCGGTCGCCGGCACCCCGGGGTACCTGCCCGACGGCCGGGTGCTCGTCGGCGGCGAACTGGCCCACGAGGGCTTCGACGCCCGCTGCCTGTTCGCCGACGGCAGCCTGCTCACCCCGCCCAGCCTGTACGTCCGGCGGGTGTCCGGCCGGTCGCGCGACGACCTGATCATCGAGGCCGGCGAGGGCGAGCCCAGCGAGCAGCACGTCTTCCGGGTGCCGCTGCGGCCGACCGGCACCGCCGAGGCCCGCCGGATCACGCCGGCGGCCGGCTGGCACTCGGCCGCGGTCGGCGGCGAAACCATCGTGATCGCGGCCCAGTCGCTGGACCACAACGGGCCGGAGTACACCGTGTACCGCGGCAACGCGACGGTCGGCACGCTCGCCTCGCTCGCCGCGCAGCCGCCCTACGCACCCCGGCCCGCGCTGGAGCGCGTCACCGACCGGCGGCTGCCAACGGGCGTCCTCTACCCGCGCAACCACGTCTCCGGCCGGAAGCTGCCGGTGCTGGTCGACGTCTACGGCGGGCCGGGGCACCAGGAGGTGGTCGCGGTCCGGTCGCGCTGGCAGGAACGGCAGTGGTGGGCCGACGCCGGGTTCGCCGTCGTGGTGATCGACAACCGCGGGACGCCCGGTGTGTCGCCGAGCTTCGACAAGGCGATCCACCGCCGGTTCGCCGACGTCATCCTCGCCGACCAGGTGGAGGCCCTCGGCGCGCTCGCCGACAAGAATCCCGATCTCGACCTCTCCCGGGTGTCGATCCGGGGCTGGTCGTTCGGCGGCTGGCTGTCGGCGCTCGCGGTGCTGCGCCGTCCCGACGTGTACCACTGCGCCGTCGTGGGCGCGCCGGTCACCGACTGGACGCTGTACGACACCGCCTACACCGAGCGCTACCTCGGCCTCCCCGCCGACACACCGGACATCTACGCGCACAACTCACTGCTGGAGCTCGCGTCCGACCCGCCGGGGCCGGGCGAGGAGGCCCGGCCGATGCTGCTGATCCACGGCATGGTCGACGACAACGTGTTCTCGGCACACACGCTGCGATTGTCGGCGGCGCTGCTCGGTTCGGGACGCCCGCACGCGGTGATCCCGCTGACCGGCGCGACGCACATGGCCGCCGGCGGCCTGGCCGAGAAACTCCTCCGCATGGAGCTCGACTTCATCCGCCGCAACCTGGGAGACGGCCATGCTGCTTGACGCCGCCGCGATCGCGGCCGCGCTGGAAGACCTGCCGGAGTGGTCCGGCGACACCGACGCCATCAGCCGCACCGTCGAGGCGGCCAGCTTCCCGGCCGCGATCGCGCTCGTGAACGCGGTCGCCGAGGCCGCGGAGGCGGCCGACCACCATCCCGACATCGACATCCGTTGGCGCACCGTTACGTTCGTCTTAAGTACGCATTCCGCCGGCGGTGTCACCAGTAAAGACATCGCCATGGCCGCGAAGATCAACGAGCTGACCAGCTAAAACGGGAACCTCCTCATCCATCGATCCGTACCTCCCAGGGAAGAAATGGTTCGGCCCCCGGCCGATCCGCCCTGGGGAGGAGATCCATGGGCAAGAGGCCCGTCATCATTCCAACGGTCGCGATCGCCGTTGTCGCCGTAGCCGCCGTGACCATCCCGGCGTTCGCTGACGACGGCGGCGCCGACGCGCCACGCGGTAACGGTGGGCTGCCGGCCGCCGCCGGCGCACAGGCGATCGCCGCACCGCAGACGCTGGCCGCACTCCAGCGTGACCTCGGCCTGACCGAGGACCAGGCCCGGGCCCGCGTCCGCAAGGACCGCTGGGCCACCGACACCGCCCGCGCGCTGCGCACCACGCTCGGCGACACCTACGCCGGCGCCTGGGTGAACCGCGAGGGCACCCAGATGACCGTCGCCGTCACCACGGCGGCGGCGGCCGAGCAGGTTCGGGCCACCGGCGCCGAGTCCACGGTCGTCGCGCGCAGTGCGAAGGCGCTCGACACGGTGAAGGCCCGCCTGGACAGCACCGGTCGCCGGACGGCGTCGGCCGTCGCCGGCTGGTACGTCGACGTGTCGTCGAACACGGTCACCGTCGTCGCGCGTCAGGGCAAGCAGGCTGCGGCGACCGCGGCCGTCAACGCCACCGGCGTGGCCCGCGACGCCGTCAAGGTGGTCGCCTCGACGGAGGCGCCGCGCGTGCTGGCCGACCTCCGCGGCGGCGACGCGTACTTCATCAACAGCCAGTTCCGCTGCTCGATCGGCTTCTCGGTGCAGGGCGGCTTCGTGACCGCCGGGCACTGCGGCGCGGTCGGCGACACCACCACCGGCGCCGACGGCGGTCAGCAGATCGCACAGGGCACGGTGCGGGCGTCGTCGTTCCCGGGTGACGACTTCGGGTTCGTACAGACCAACGCCCAGTGGACGCCCACCGCGGTGGTCGCCACCCGCGCGCCCGAGGCCACCGGCAACGTGCCGGTCGCCGGCTCCGACGAGGCGCCGGTCGGCGCCGCGATCTGCCGCACCGGGTCGACCACCGGCACGCACTGCGGGCGGGTCCAGGCGCTGAACGCCACGGTGCAGTACCCCGAGGGGACCGTCACCGGGCTGACCCGCACCGACGTCTGCGCCGAGGGTGGCGACTCGGGCGGCTCGTGGATCAGCGGCAACCAGGCGCAGGGCGTGACCTCCGGCGGCTCGGGCGACTGCACCGTCGGCGGCACGACGTTCTTCCAGCCGATCACCGAGATCCTGCAGCGCAACAACCTGACGCTGCTGACCGACGGCACCGCTCCCGAGGAGCCGGAGGAGCCCGGTGAGCCGGAGGAGCCCGCTCCCGCCAACTGCGCCGGCCACGAGGCCAGCGTCAACGGCAACCTGCCCGGCACCGGTGCCCGCCAGGTGACCAGCTTCTTCCGCGCCAACGCCGGCACGCACACCGCGTGCCTCGCCGGTCCGGCGGGTACCGACTTCGACGTGGCCCTGCAGCGGTTCAACGGCCGCAACTGGCAGACCGTCCAGGACGCGAACAACGCGACCTCGTCGGACACGCTGACGTTCACCGGCCCCGCGGGGGCGTACCGCTACCAGATCCGGTCGCAGAGCGGCGGCGGCGCCTACGTTCTGGGCGTCGACATTCCGTAAATCTTCCTTCTACATGTAAATAGGGTCCGGGGAAGGGAGCCGGTGCGCCGATCAGGTGCACCGGCTCCTTACATACCCCCTAAAGTTGCGACACATGACGCACTTCGACGCGGCCTCCGCGGCGGTCGAGGCGGCACTGGCAGCGGGCGCCCGTTATGCGGACGCCCGAGCAATGCACCGCCGCTCCGAATCCATGACCGCACGCAACGGCGCAGTAACCGCACTGCTGGAGAACGAGGACGCCGGCATCGGTGTACGGGCGCTGGTGGGCTCGTCCTGGGGCTACTACGCGGTCCCCGACCTGGGCACCGCCGGCGCGCGCCGGGCCGGTGGTCGGGCGGCCGAGATCGCCGCGGCCAGCGCCTCGGTACCCGGGCCGGCGATCGACCTCGTGCACGTCGCGCCGCAGGTCGGCACCTGGGAGAGCCGGTGCGACGAGGACCCGCTCGCCGTCCCGCTGTCGGAGAAGGGTGACCTGCTCACGGGCGTCACCGAGACCGCCCACCGGGCCGGCGCCGACGTGGCACAGGCCCTGTACCAGATCTGGACCACCCGCACCTGGCTGGTTTCGTCGGCCGGGCACCGGGTCGAGCAGCACATCCGCAAGAGCGGCGCCGGCATGTCGGCCACCGCGATCGGCGACGAGGAGACCCAGCGCCGGTCGTACCCGGCGATGCGCGGTCAGTACGGCACCCGCGGCTGGGAACTGGTCCGCGAGATCGACCTGCCGGCCAACGCCGAGCGGATCGCCGCGGAGGCCCGGGCGCTGCTGACGGCGCCGCTGTGTCCGTCCGGCGAGAAGACGCTGATCATCGGCGGCGACCAGATGATGCTGCAGATCCACGAGTCGGTGGGCCACGCGATCGAGCTCGACCGCATCCTCGGCTGGGAGGCGGCGATGGCCGGCACGTCCTGGCTCGACCTCAGCAAACTGGGGTCGCTGCGGTACGGGTCGGAGCTGATGAACATCGTCATCGACCCGACGATCGAGGGCGCGCTCGGCTCGTTCGGCTACGACGACGAGGGGACGCCGGCGGAGCGCCGCTACGCGGTGCGCGACGGCATCTGGGTCGGCGTGCTGGCCGGCCGCGACTCGGCGGCGGTCGCCGGGCTCGACTACGGCGGCGCCGTGCGGGCCGACGGCTGGGCCCGGATGCCGATGGTGCGGATGACCAACGTCGGGCTGGAGCCCGGCCCGCACACCACCGAGGAGATCATCGCGAGCACCGACGACGGGATCATGGTGGAGTCCAACCGGTCCTGGTCGATCGACGACAAGCGGCTCAACTTCCAGTTCGGCACCGAGATCGGCTGGGAGATCAAGAACGGCAAGCGGGGACGGATGCTGCGCAACCCGACGTACACCGGAATCGGCCCGACGTTCTGGCAGTCGATGGACATGCTCTCCGACGAGGTCGTCAACTACGGGACGCCGAACTGCGGCAAGGGCCAGCCGGGCCAGATCGGGCACACCGCCCACCCGGCCGCCACCGCCCGATTCCAGAACGTTCGCGTGGGGGTGCGGGCTTAGATGAACACCGAGGAACTCGCCGCGAAGGCGCTCGATCTCGCGAGGTCCGGTCTCGGCGGCGGCGCGGAGATCGAGGCGCTGGCCCACCTCGAGCGGGCCGGCCTCACCCGGTTCGCGAACTCGTACGTCCACCAGCACGTGGCCGAGGAGGCGGTGGCGGTGACGCTGCGCGTCCACCTCGACGGCCGCACCGCCACCGCCAGCACCAGCCGCACCGACCGCGACGGCCTGCAGGTCCTGGTCGACCGGATCGCCACCGCCGCCCGCCTGCTGCCGCCCGACCCGGAGTGGCCCGGCCTCACGCCGCCCGAGCGGCCCGCCGACGCGGCACCGCTCGACCCGGCGATCCTCGAGGTCACCCCGGCCGCCCGCACCGCGCGCGTCAAGGCGTTCGTCGACGCGACCAGCGGCCTGCTCGCCGCCGGCTACTGCAGCACCGGGTGGACGTCCGGCAGCTTCGTCAACTCGGCCGGCCACTCGCTCACGGCCGAGTACACCGAGGCGGCGTTCGACGGCGTGGCGCGCGCCGGCACGTCGTCGACGCCGGCCGACGGCGTCGCGCGGCTCTCGTCACCGTGGCTGGCCGACATCGACGGTGCCGCGCTTGGCGCGCGGGCCGCCGCGAAGGCGCACGCCTCGGTGTCGCCGAGCTATCTGCCGCCCGGCGATTACGAGGTGGTCCTCGAACCGGAGGCGGTCAGCGACGTCCTCGGTTCGCTCGCCTACTACTGCTTCAACGGCAAGGCATTCGCCGAGCGTCAGGCATTCGCGCGACCCGGGGTCGCGCAGTTCGATCCCGCATTGTCCGTCGTCGATGATCCGGCCGCCGGTGGCCTGCCTTTCGACCGCGAGGGGACGCCGAAACGGCGGCTCGACCTGGTTCGCGACGGCGTGACCACCGGCCTGACCCACAACCGCCGCACCGCGGTCGAGGTCGGCGCGAGCCCCACCGGGCACGCCGCGCCCGGCGACGACACCTGGGGACCGATCGCGACGAATCTCGCCATCGAGCCCAGCCCCAGCGGGCCGGCGAACACCACCGACTCCGTCGCGGCGCTGGTGGCGCAGGTCGAGCGCGGTCTGCTGGTCACCGACATCTGGTACACCCGGGTGCTCGATCCGCGTCCGTTGATCATGACCGGGCTGACCCGCAACGGCGTCTGGTTGATCGAAGGCGGTGAGATCGCCGGACCGGTGCGCAACCTGCGGTTCACCCAGGCGTACCCGCAGGCGCTGGCCCCCGGCCAGGTCCTCGGAATCGGTTCGCACGCGGTGAGCCAACCGGCGCACGGGTTCGGTTTCTCGGCGTTCCGGGCACCCGCACTAAGGCTTGCCTCATGGCACTTCACCGGCGGCGCAGAGGGATAGCGAAGGGATTTCCGTCGCCACGCAAGTGCCTCTTCGTCACATCACACGGCCCCTTCTCGGCTGGTGCAACCTCCGGGCGTAACGTGTGCAACGTCTGTACTTAACACTGGTCCGCTCAGGAGCTGGCACATGACGACCACGGCAACGAGGCCGGGAAGGGCGCGCGCACGCGCCGAAATCTCGGCGAAGACGTTGCGGACGGACCGCTGGTGGGTGCAACCACTCATCATCGCGGCCATTCTCGGTTTCTTCGTGGTCTATTCCACGATCCGCATCTTCATGAACAAGTGGTATTTCGTACCCGAGGGCGGCTATCTCACCCCGCTCTACTCGCCGTGTCTGAGCGATTCCTGCGTCGAGGGGTCATCGCATTTCGGCACGCCGTTCGGCGAGTTCCCGCGGTGGCTGCCGCTCGGCCTCGCGGCGTTCCCGATCGTCGCCGGGTTCCGGGTCACCTGCTACTACTACCGCAAGGCCTACTACCGCTCGTTCTGGATGTCACCGCCCGCGTGCGCGGTGGCCGAGCCGCACAAGAAGTACACCGGCGAGACGCGCTTCCCGCTGATCTTCCAGAACTCGCACCGGTACTTCTTCTACCTCGCCGCGGTGGTCCTGGCGATCAACCTGTACGACGCCGTCCACGCGCACATCGAAGACGGCCAGTTCCAGGCCGGCCTCGGCAACGTCGTCATCTGGATCAACTGGCTCATGCTGGCCGGGTACACGCTGAGCTGCCACGCGTGCCGGCACGTCGTCGGCGGCCGGCTCAAGCATTTCTCCAAGCACCCGGTGCGGTACCGGTTCTGGACGTTCGTCTCCAAGCTGAACGCACGGCACGGTTTCTACGCGATGACGTCGTTGGTCACCGTGATCGCCACCG
Source organism: Virgisporangium aurantiacum (assembly GCF_016863635.1). Lineage (GTDB taxonomy): Bacteria > Actinomycetota > Actinomycetes > Mycobacteriales > Micromonosporaceae > Virgisporangium > Virgisporangium aurantiacum. Next base: position 11,250 of record NZ_BOPG01000007.1, read on the forward strand.
ACGCCTACATCATGGCGACGTCGGCGGGCTGGTTCGACGACCCGCGCTTCATCAACTAACGGCGAGGACGTGATGACGAACATCGAGCGGCACGCGTACGACGTCGTCGTGATCGGTGCCGGTGGCGCCGGCCTGCGCGCGGCGATCGAGGCACGACTGGCCGGCATGAAGACCGCGGTGATTTCCAAGTCCCTGTTCGGCAAGGCGCACACGGTGATGGCCGAGGGCGGCGCCGCGGCGGCGATGGGCAACCGCAACTCCCGCGACAACTGGATGGTCCACTACCGCGACACCATGCGCGGCGGCAAGTTCCTCAACAACTTCCGGATGGCCGAACTGCACGCCAAGGAGGCTCCCGACCGCATCTGGGAGCTGGAGACCTACGGCGCGCTGTTCGACCGCACGCCCGACGGCAAGATCTCGCAGCGCAACTTCGGCGGCCACGAGTACCCGCGGCTGGCGCACGTCGGTGACCGCACCGGCCTGGAGCTGATCCGCACGCTGCAGCAGAAGATCGTGTCGCTGCAGCAGGAGGACTACGCGGAGACCGGCGACTACGACTCCCGCCTGCGGGTGTTCGCCGAGACCACGATCACCGAGATCTTCGTGCAGGACGGCCGGGTCGCCGGCTGCTTCGGCTACTACCGCGAGTCGGGCGAGTTCGTGCAGTTCGACGCGCCGTCGATCGTGCTGGCCACCGGCGGCGTCGGCAAGTCGTACAAGGTCACCTCGAACTCGTGGGAGTACACCGGCGACGGCCACGCGCTGGCCCTGCGTGCCGGCGGCAAGTTGATCAACATGGAGTTCCTGCAGTTCCACCCGACCGGCATGGTCTGGCCGCCGTCGGTGAAGGGCATCCTGGTCACCGAGAGCGTCCGGGGTGACGGCGGTGTCCTGCGCAACACGTCGGGCAAGCGGTTCATGTTCGACTACGTCCCCGACGTCTTCCGCAAGCAGTACGCGGAGACGGAGGCCGAGGCCGACCGCTGGTACGACGACCCCGACAACAACCGCCGCCCGCCGGAACTGCTCCCCCGCGACGAGGTCGCCCGGGCGATCAACAGCGAGGTCAAGGAGGGACGCGGCACCGAGGCCGGCGGCGTCCTCCTCGACATCGCCAGCCGGCTGCCGGCCGAGCAGATCCGCAAGCGGCTGCCGTCGATGTACCACCAGTTCAAGGAGCTGGCCGACGTCGACATCACCAAGCAGCCGATGGAGGTCGGTCCGACCTGCCACTACGTCATGGGCGGCGTGGAGGTCGACGCCGACACGGCCGAGGCCGCGGTGCCGGGCCTGTTCGCGGCCGGCGAGGTGTCCGGCGGCATGCACGGCTCGAACCGGCTCGGCGGAAACTCGCTGTCCGACCTGCTCGTGTTCGGCAAGCGGGCCGGCGAGTACGCGGCGAAGTTCGCACAGGCCAACCCGCGCATCCGGGTCCAGCATGCGGAGATCGAGGCCGCGGTCGAGACGGCGCTCGCGCCGCTCACCCGCGGTGACGCCGGTGAGAACCCGTACACGCTGCACGCCGATCTGCAGGCGGTGATGGGCGACCTGGTCGGCATCATCCGGCGGCAGGGCGAGCTGGAGGAGTCGCTCACCCGGCTCGGCGAGCTGAAGGAGCGGGTGAAGAAGGTCGGCGTCGGCGGCGGTCGCCGCTACAACCCCGGCTGGCACCTCGCCCTCGACCTGCGCAACATGGTGATCGTCAGCGAGTGCACCGCGAAGGCGGCGCTCGAGCGCGAGGAGTCGCGCGGCGGGCACACCCGGGAGGACCACCCGGGCATGAGCCCGACGTGGCGGAAGGTCAACCTGGTCTGCTCGTACGACGGCGAAGACGTGCACCTCACGCACCAGCCGGTGCCGACGATGCGGCAGGAGCTCCTGGAGTTGTTCGAGCTGTCGGAGCTGACGAAGTACATGACCGACGAAGAGTTGACGAACCTCGCCGAAGGCGGTGCGGAGTAGATGGGCACGAAGCGTCAGTTCCGGGTCTGGCGAGGGGACGACACCGGCGGCAAGCTCGAGAGCTACCAGGTGGAGGTGAACGAGGGCGAGGTCGTCCTCGACATCATCCACCGGCTGCAGGCCACCCAGGCGCCCGACCTCGCCGTCCGCTGGAACTGCAAGGCGGGCAAGTGCGGGTCCTGCTCGATGGAGATCAACGGCAAGCCGCGGCTGGGTTGCATGACCCGCATGTCGACGTTCACGGAGACCGAGGTCGTCACGGTCACGCCGGTGCGCGCGTTCCCGGTGATCCGGGACCTGGTCACCGACGTCTCGTACAACTACCAGAAGGCGCGTGAACTCCCCGCGTTCGCGCCGCCGGTCGGTGTCGCGCCCGGCGAGTACCGGATGCAGCAGGTCGACGTCGAGCGCTCGCAGGAGTTCCGCAAGTGCATCGAGTGCTTCCTCTGCCAGAACGTCTGCCACGTGGTGCGTGACCACGAGGAGAACAAGCCGGCGTTCTCCGGTCCGCGGTTCTTCATCCGGGCCGCCGAGCTCGACATGCACCCGCTCGACGCCCGCGACGACCGCAAGGAGCAGGCGCAGAAGGCGCAGGGCATCGGGTACTGCAACATCACCAAGTGCTGCACCGAGGTCTGCCCCGAGCACATCAAGATCACCGACAACGCGATCATCCCGATGAAGGAGCGCGTCGTCGACCGGAAGTTCGACCCGATCGTCCGGCTCGGCCGGAAGATCTTCCGCCGCGACCAGCTCGACGACCCGGCGAACTGGCCGGCCGAGGAGATCCCGGCGATGTCGGGCGCGAGCGTGCCGGGTGGCCGGGAGGCCGCTGAGGCGGGCGTACAGGCCGCTCCCGAGCAGGCCTGGCATCACCAGGCCCGGCTGCCGCAGGCCGCGCCGGTCGGCCCGGACGGTCACCTGCCGGTATCGGAAATCGCGTTGGACCGCCCGGCCGCGTCGTCTCCGTACGGCGACGACGTGACGTTCCCCCTACCGCCGGAGAACCTGAACTACCGGCACGAGTAGAAACCTGCGACCCCTCAGGGCAGCGATCGCTGCCCTGAGGGGCTCAGCTTCGGCTCCAGCGCCGTGACGATCGGTTTGTCGGCCGGCAGCCAGGGGACGTCGTCGAGCTCGCCCGCACCGAGCCAGCGCAGCGCGGAGTGCTCCAATGCCATCGGACGCCGGTCGCCGACCAGTCGCGCCAGGTACACGCGGAGCAACAGCCGGCCACCGTTCATCGGTACATCGGGGCCGACCTGCTCACCCACCTCGATGTGGACGCCGAGTTCCTCCTCGCATTCGCGTGTCAGCGCATCGACGTCGCTTTCCCCCGGTTCTGCCTTGCCGCCGGGAAACTCCCAGCCACCGGCCATTTCGGGCGGTTCGGCGCGTTCGCATGCGAGGACGCGACCATCGACGACGATGGCAGCGCCGACGATGAGTCGCGGTCCAGTCCGTTCTGCGGTCCGTTCTTGAGGCACGGGCGTCAAGGGTGCCAGATTTCCGCGAACTTCAGGGTGCACGACTGGTCCTGTAGGTCACCGAGTGGGGGAATTGTGGGCGTGGACACACCGCCCATGATTCGGCAAGGATGTCTCTGAAGCCGTAGGTGAAGGTGAGGCGTCAATCAGGCCACAAGCCGGCAACGACGCCGAGAGCAGAGGTGGCTATGCGTGTACGTCGAAGCGACAAGGGGCGCCGCGACTATCTCGTTGACGCGTTCGCGCTGTTGCAGGGTTGGACCCGCGATGGCCACGAGATGCGCAGAACACTCCCGCTCGACGACAGCCAACACGCCGCGCTCACCGAGAGCATGAAGGTAGCCGCCGACGCACTCCAGTTGCGCGCGGAGGCCCGCCGGCTCGACGGTCACACGCAGATCCGGGTCCCCACGCCCGAGGGCGGCGGCCTTTCGGACAGCGAGGTCGCCCTCGCCGCCCGGATCGAAGACCTCTACAAGCGCATCACGGGCGTCGTCGCCTGAGTTTCTAGTCGATCGGGATCCGGTAGACCAGTTCGTAGCGGTCACCCGGGATCGTGATGTCCGCCGTCTCCACCGGCCGGCCCGCGGCGTAGTACGTCCGCTCGATGACGAACACGAACTGCCCGCGCAGCGGAAGCCGCAACTCCTGCGCCTCCACCTCGATCGCCGGTCGCGCCGTGATGCGCTCGACCGCCTCGTCCACGCGCACGCCGATCGCGTCCAGGCGGGCCACCACGCCCACGGCGGTGCCGTCCTCCGGCCACTCCACGGGCGTGTCACCCGTGATGGCCAGCGGCTCCCACGAGTGCGACAGCTGGATCGGTTGGTCCCCGGCGGTGAACAGGTACCGGGTCGCCATCACCGGGTCGCCGGGCGCGATGTTCAGCCGCCGCGCGACGTCGGCGTCGGCCGGCGTCCGGTGCGACTCGTGCACCCAGGTCGCCGCCTGGCCGGCGCGCTCGGCGTCGCGGGCGAACGGAGACGTGGAGCCCGGCTCTGAGCGCTGGCCGCGCCCGTGCGAGTGGCGCACCATCCGGGGCACCGACCGCACGAACGTGCCGGAGCCGCGTCGGCCTTCCACCAACCCGTCCCCCTTGAGAACGCTGAGCGCCCACTTGACCACGGTGCGCGAGACACCGTACTGGGCCATCAACTTGGTCTCGGACGGCAACCTGGACGCAGGTGCGAGTTCGCCGCTGAGGATCCCGGTTCGTATATCGCCGGCGATGCGCAGATAGGCGGGTGTTTCGGGCACTGCGGTACCCCCAAACGGTCAGCCCCACCAATAGATCACGACCGCCGGGCTTCCCGTCAATATCGCCGTCCGTCAGTCAGTCCATTGCACCCGGAAAGTTAGTGCATTAACTTCGGATGTAGGCCCTCCCTGTTCGAAGAGTCGGTGGTTGCGTGGACTACCAGCGAGCGATCCAGGAGAAGGAGCGGCACCAGCCCCGGCGGCGGTCGTGGTGGCAACGGTTCCGTCGCCGCCCGCCGCGCTGTCGAGCCTGCAACGAGGTGTGGCCGTGCACCCGGCACCAGCGCGCCCGGGCGCGCATCATCCAGTTGCTCCGCGAGGAGTTGCAGGGGAACGCCGGCTCACACTGGTGAGCCGTCAGACGTTGAAGCGGAACTCCACGACGTCGCCGTCGCGCATGGTGTAGTCCTTGCCCTCCATGCGCACCTTGCCGGCGGCCTTCGCCGCGCTCATCGAGCCGGCCGCCATGAGGTCGTCGTAGCCGACGATCTCGGCCTTGATGAAGCCGCGCTGGAAGTCGGAGTGGATCACGCCGGCCGCCTCGGGTGCGGTGGCGCCGACCGGCACCGTCCAGGCCCGGGCCTCCTTCGGGCCGGCCGTGAGGTACGTCTGCAGGCCCAGCGTGCGGAAGCCGACCCGGATCAGCTGGTGCAGGCCGGGCTCGTGCTGGCCGATCGACTCCAGCAGCTCGCGCGCCTCGTCCTCGGGCAGGTCGATCAGCTCCGACTCGACCTTGGCGTCGAGGAAGATCGCCTCGGCCGGCGCCACCAGCGCCCGCAGCTCGTCGAGGAACACCGGGTCACCGAGTTCGGCCTCGTCGACGTTGAACACGTACAGGAACGGCTTCGTGGTGAGCAGCGTCAGCTCGCGCAGGGCGGCCACGTCGATGCCGGCCTTCTCGGCGCCGGCGTACAGCGTCGTTCCACCGTCCAGAAGCTCGGCGGCCGCCGCCGCGGCGGCCGCGATCGGCGCGCGCTCCTTGCGCAGCTTGGCCTCCTTCTGGAGACGCGGGACCGCCTTCTCCAGCGTCTGCAGGTCGGCCAGGATCAGCTCGGTGTTGATCGTCTCGATGTCGTCGGCCGGCGAGATCTTGCCGTCGACGTGCACCACGTTGGGGTCGGAGAACGCCCGGACCACCTGGCAGATCGCCGCCGCCTCGCGGATGTTCGCGAGGAACGCGTTACCGCGCCCCTGCCCCTTCGACGCGCCCCGCACCAGGCCCGCGATGTCGACGAACGACACCGCCGCCGGCACGATCTTCTGCGACGAGTGGAGCTCGGCGAGCTTGTCGAGCCGCGGGTCCGGCAGCCCGACCACACCGACATTCGGCTCGATCGTGGCGAACGGGTAGTTCGCGGCGAGGACGTCGTTCTTGGTCAACGCGTTGAACAGCGTGCTCTTGCCGACGTTGGGCAGGCCGACGATGCCGATGGTGAGACTCACGTCGAACCAGTCTACGGACGCTCACCGGCTGCGGCCGGCCAGGCCGGGAGTCTCCGGTTGTCATGTCCGAATAGCGCCAGCCAGCGCGGCGAAACAGGGGCAGGATCGAACGCATGGAGCTGGACTTCGAACAGTGCTACCGGGCGCTCGCCAGCCGGGACGACCGGTTCGACGGCTTCTTCGTCACGGCCGTACGCACCACCGGCATCTACTGCCGCCCATCGTGTCCGGCGCTCACGCCGAAGCGCGGCAACGTGACGTTCCTGCCGTCGGCGGCGGCCGCGCAGCGGGACGGGTACCGGGCCTGCCTGCGGTGCCGCCCCGACGCGGCGCCCGGCTCACCGGAGTGGAACGTGCGGGCCGACGTGGTCGCCCGCGCCGTGCGGCTGATCGCCGACGGGGTCGTCGACCGCACCGGGGTGCCGGGGCTCGCCGACCGGCTCGGCTACACCGAGCGGCACCTGAACCGCATGCTCACCGCGGAGCTCGGTGCCGGTCCGATCGCGTTGGCCCGGGCGCAGCGGGCGCAGACCGCGCGGGTCCTGATCGAGACGACCACGCTCGGCCTCGCCGAGGTGGCGTTCGCGTCCGGGTTCGGCAGCGTGCGCCAGTTCAACGACACGATCCGGGAAATCTACGGCAAGGCGCCGTCGGAGTTGCGCAGCAGGGCGAAGCCCGCCACGGGGGCGCTCACGCTGCGGCTGCCGTACCGGTCGCCGTTGCACGCCGAGGCGCTGCTCGACTTCCTCGGCGCCCGCGCGATCGACGGCGTCGACGAACGCACCAAAGACACCTACACGCGCGTCCTCAATCTGCCGCACGGAGCCGCGACGGCCGCGCTGACGCCGTTTCCCGGCCATGTCCGGGCCGAACTGACGCTCACCGACGTCCGCGACCTGGCGCCGGCGGTGAGCCGGTGCCGCCGCCTCTTCGACCTCGACGCCGACCCTGAGGCCGTCAACGAGGCGCTGGCGGCCGATCCGGCGCTCACCGAGACCGTCGAGAAGGATCCGGGCGTGCGCGTGCCGGGCGCCGTCGACGGCTTCGAGATCGCGGTGCGCGCAGTGGTCGGGCAGCAGATATCCGTAGCCGCCGCGAAACGCGTCCTGGCGAAGATCGTCACGGCCGCCGGCGGTGCCGGCTTTCCATCAGCTGACCGCGTGAGCGCGCTGCCCGACGACGCGTTCGCGATGCCCGGCGCGCGCAAGGCGACACTGCGCGCGTTGGCCACCGCCGTGGCCGAAGGGCTTCAACTGGACGGGGGAAGCGACCGCGACGAGGTGCGGGAGGCGTTGCTGGCGCTGCCCGGCATCGGCCCGTGGACCGCGGACTACATCGCCCTGCGGGCGCTCGGCGACCCGGACGTCTTCCTCCCCACCGACCTCGGGGTACGCCGCGGCGCGAAGGCGCTCGGGCTGCCCGACGACCCGAAGAAACTGGCCGCACACGCCGAACGCTGGCGGCCCTGGCGTTCCTACGCCACGATTCGCCTCTGGAGGCACGCGTGAATACCTATGTGTCCACTGTCGACACTCCCGCCGGTCCGTTCACGGCTGTCGCCGACGACGACGGCGCGGTGCTCGCCAGCGGCTGGACGTCCACTGTGGACGACCTGCTCTCGTTCGTCCCCTTGCCTTCTGTGCCGCAACCCCGCGCGGACCTCGGCGATGTCACGAAGGCCGTGGTGGCCTACCACGACGGCGACCTCGCCGCGATCGACGGCATCCCGGTGCGGCAGTCCGGCGGGCCGTTCCTCACCCATGCGTGGACCGTGCTGCGAACGGTGCCCGCGGGCGCACCGGTGACCTACACGATGTTCGCCGACCTGTCCGGGCGGCCGGCGGCCGTGCGCGCCGCGGCGATGGCCTGTGCGAAAAACGCGGCCGCGCTGTTCGTGCCGTGCCACCGCGTCCTGCGCCTCGACGGCTCGCTCGGCGGATTCCGCTGGGGACTGCCGGTAAAGCGGTGGCTTCTCGACCACGAAGCGGCCTAGCGTCATTACATGACGGATACGCAGCGGCTTGACGCGCCGCCACGGATCCCCGAGCGTCCGACGCTGGACGGGCTCGCGGAGAAGTGGTCGCGCCGGTGGCAGGAGGAGGGAACGTACGCGTTCGACCGCTCGGTGGAGCGGGCCGGCGTGTACTCGATCGACACACCTCCGCCCACCGTATCGGGCTCGCTGCACGTGGGAAGCGTCTTCTCCTATACACACACCGACCTGATCGCGCGTTATCAGCGGATGCGCGGTCGGGCGGTGTTCTACCCCATGGGCTGGGACGACAACGGCCTGCCCACCGAGCGCCGGGTGCAGAACTTCTTCAAGGTGACGTGCGACCCGACGCTTCCGTACGACCCCGACTTCGAGCCCGGCGCGCAGGCCGCGGTGTCCCGGCGGAACTTCACCGAGCTCTGTTCGCGGTTGACCGCGGAGGACGAACGCGCGTTCGAGGAACTGTGGCGGCTGCTCGGGCTGTCCGTGGACTGGAACCACCAGTACACGACGATCGGGCCGGAGTCGCGGGCCGCGTCACAGAAGGCGTTCCTGCGCAACCTCGCCCGCGGCGAGGCGTACCTGGCCGAGGCGCCCACATCGTGGGACACCACGTTCGGCACCGCGGTGGCACAGGCCGAAACGGAAGACCGGGAACGTCCCGGCGCCATGCACCGCCTGCGGTTCGGCCCGTACGAGGTCGACACGACCCGGCCGGAACTGCTGCCGGCGTGCGTGGCACTGGTGTGCCATCCCGGCGATTCGCGGTACTCCGTGGGCTCGTTCGTGGAGACCCCGTTGTTCGGCGTGCGCGTGCCCGTGCTGGCGCACCACCTGGCCGACCCGGAGAAGGGCACCGGGCTGGTGATGGTGTGCACGTTCGGCGACGTCACCGACGTCACCTGGTGGCGCGACCTCGCGTTGCCGGCCCGCGTCGTGCTCGGCCGCGACGGCAGGTTCCTGCCGTCGGCACCGTCCGATGTGGACGATTCCGCCTACGCGTTTCTCGCCGGCCGCACGGTGGCCGCGGCGCGGCGGGAGACGGTGACGCGGCTGCGCGAATCCGGCGACCTAATCGGCGAGCCGGAACCGTTGCGGCACAAGGTGAAGTTCTACGAGAAGGGCGAGTTGCCGCTGGAGATCGTGACGTCGCGGCAGTGGTACATCCGCAACGGCGGCCGTGACGACGCGTTGCGGTCCGCTTTCCTCGACGCCGGCCAGGGGCTGGCGTTCGTGCCGTCGCACATGAAGCACCGGTACGAACACTGGGTGGGCGGGCTCACCGGCGACTGGCTCATCAGCCGCCAGCGGTACGCCGGCGTGCCGTTCCCGGTGTGGTACCCGATCGCCGGCGACGGCACGATCGGTTACGACACGCCGCTGGTGGCCCGCGAGGCCGACCTGCCGGTCGACCCGGCGTCCGACGTGCCGCCCGGCTACACCGAGGCGCAACGCGGGCAACCGGGCGGGTTCGCCGCCGACCCCGACGTGATGGACACGTGGGCGACGTCGTCGTTGACACCGCAGATCGCCGGCGGGTGGGAACGCGATCCCGACCTGTTCGCGCAGGTGTTCCCGTACGACCACCGGCCGCAGGGCCACGAGATCATCCGCACCTGGCTGTTCGCCACCGTGGTGCGCGCGCACTACGAGCACGGCGTGCTGCCGTGGAAGAACGCGGTGATCAACGGCTGGATCATGGACAAGGACCACAAGAAGGTCTCCAAGACCTACGGGTCCGCCGAGACGCCCACCGGGCTGCTCGCGCAGTACAGCGTCGACGCCGTGCGGTACTGGGCGGCGCAGGGCCGGCCGGGTGCCGATCTGACCTACGACGAGGCGCAGATGCGCGTCGGGCGCCGGTTGGCGACCAAGCTGCTCAACGCGTCGAAGTTCGTGCTCGGGTTCGGCACACCGGCGTCCGACGCGGTCACCGACCCGCTCGACCTGTCGATGCTGGCCGAACTGTCCACTGTGGTCTCCGCTGCCACGGCGGCGTTCGACCGGTACGACCACACGTCGGCGCTCGAAGTTACCGAGCGGTTCTTCTGGACCTTCTGCGACGACTACATCGAGCTGGTCAAGGAGCGTGCATACAACGGCGACGACTCGGCCCGGTCGGCGTTGCGAGCCGGTCTCAGCACGCTGCTGCGATTGTTCGCACCGGTGCTGCCGTTCGTCACCGAGGAGGTGTGGTCGTGGTGGCACGACGGCTCGATCCACCGCGCCACATGGCCTTCCGCCACTGGGCATGCCGGTGACCCGGCGGTGCTCCGCTTGACCGGCGCGGCGCTCGGGCAGATCCGCAAGGCGAAGTCCGACCGCAAGTTGTCGATGAAGGCGGAGGTGTCACGGGCCGAGATCCGGGGCACCGCGCCGGAGTTGGCGCTGGTGGAGTCCGCATTGCCGGATCTGAAGGCGGCTGGGCGACTCGCGGAGGTGATCCTCATTCCTACCGAGCACGGATCATCCGTTCCGCCAATCGGCTTGGTGGTCTCCTGCGCCCTGTGAGGCGTCACCGTACGATCTTTCATAGACGCCCGGATCCTGGCAGACTTGTAACGCTATGGATCCGGGCTCTTGACCCATGGTGATGCTCGTCGAGCTCCAAGGGAGCGAGGGACATTGATGTCCGGCGGACGCTGGAGTGACCGCACCCGCAGCGCGCTGGTCTTTGTCGGGCTGTTGCTGGTGACTCTCGGGGTGCTGGCCACGATCCGGCTCGAGAGCGACGCCGGTGCGGCCGCGCTCGTCGCCGGCGGAATCGCCGTCGGCCTCGCCGGCATGGCGGGCTCCCTCTCGTTCGGGCAAGCGGGCCGGATCACCGCGACCTCCGAGGCCCGGCTCTCGGCCGCCGCCGAGGCACAGCAGGCCGGCGACACCGAGGGCGCCCTCGACCGGTTCGCGCAGGCACTCAAGGTGTACGCGCCGGAGAACGCCGACTACCACGAGGCCGCCACGCAGGCGATGTACCAGGCGGCCGGCCGGGTCGGCGAGCAGTTGCGTCCGCTGTACGGCTTCCTGCTCAGCCCGCTGGCGATGTCGGGCTCGCTGGTGCTGGTCGACGTCCGCGGCGGCATCGGTTTTTCGTTGACCCGCATGCAGACCACGTACCAGACCCTGCTCATCGGCCCACCGGCCGTGTTCGACGCGGTGCTGGTCGTGCTCAACGCGTCCGCTCGAAACTCCACAGTGGACGCTGTCGAGCAACTCGCCACGGCGCTCGATCGCCCGATCGCCGCGGTCGGCTGGCGCGTCGGCGACGACGTCGACGGCCTGATCAGCGCGATCGAACGCGTCCGCGACGCGGCGAACCGCCGCGCCACCCGCCACCTCCCGGCCGGCGCCGGAGTCGGCGTGGCACCGGCGCCTCCGCAACGGAGCGTTCCCGCACAGGGCACCGGGCCGGCGGTCGAGTCGTCGGGAGCGACCGCGGTCGGCGCCGGGGGCGCACGCGGTGCGGGCCTCGGCGGGCCGGGCGGCGCCGCTGGCGGCGCGGTGGCGGGCGGAAGCGCGCCGGGCGGCGGGTCGGGTGGACGCGGGGTCGGCGGGCCGGGTGGACGCGGCGTCGGTGGCTCGGGTGCCGCGGCGGTCGGCGGCGGTCCCGGGGGTGCGGTCGGGGCCGGGTCGGGGGGTCGTGGGCCCGGTGGCCAGGATGAGCGTGGGTTCGGCAACTCCGGCGGGGCTGCTGGAGGCGGTTCGGGCGGCGGGCCCACCGGATTGGCCGGTCCGGGCGGTGCTCCCCGCGGTCCCGGCGGTCCTGGCGGAGGCGGTCCCGGCAGCGGCGGGCCCGGCGGCAGTCCGGGTGGCGGCAGTCCCGGTGGCGGCAGTCCCGGTGGTCCCCTCGGCGGGCCTGGTGGCGGCGGCTCGGGCGGTGTTCCGCGCGGTCCGGGTGGCGGGGGTAGTCACGCCGCGCCGGACAGCGGCCCGGCGATCGGTACGGCGCGGCCCGGTCCACCGGCGGGACCCGCCCTGGGCGGGGTGCCGACCGCCCCGCCGGATGAGCGGCCCACGGTCGGCCAGCCGAAGGTTCAGGGCGATCCCGGGCGGCAGGTCCTCGTGCCGGTGCCGATCCAGGGTCCGCCCGGGCGCGGCCCGGCGGGTCGGCCCGACGACGACGATCGGCAGGGCGGTGACGTCTTCGGTGGCGGCCCGGCCGACGAGCACGCACGCGGATCGGCCGCCGTTCCGCGGCAGTCCCAGGCGTCCCCGGATCAGACACCCGCGGCCCGGCAGCCGGCCCAACCGGCGCTTCCGGGGCGGCCCGGCGGGTACGACGACAGTGTCGTCTGGCGGCGGGCCACCGAACTGCACTGGCAGGGTCAGTTGCAGGAGGCCGAGTCGGCCTACCGCGAGATCATCGCCGACCGGACCCGGATGATCGGGCCGGAGCACCCCGATACGTTGGCCGCCCGCGACCAGCATGCCACCGTCCTGCGTGACCTCGACCGGCTCGGCGAGGCGTTGATCGAGTGCGAGGACGTGCTGGCCGCGCGCACCCGGTCGCTCGGGCAGGACCACCCGGACTCGCTGACCAGTCGCAGCCACCTGGCGACGATCTACCACCAGTTGGGCGAGCTGTCGCAGGCCGAGGCCGAGCACACCCGCGTGCTGCACGCCCGCACCCGGGTGCTCGGCCCGACCCACCAGGAGACGCTGATCAGCCGGTCGAACCTGGCCAAGGTGCACCAGGACCTGGGTGAGCTTGACCGCGCCGTCGACGAGCACCGGCAGGTGCTGGAGGCGCGGGCCCGGCTGCTCGGGCCGGAGCACCGCGACACGTTGATGAGCCGCTCGCTGCTCGCGTCGGCGTTGCACCAGGCCGGCCGGCTGGAGGAGGCCGAGGCCCAGCACCGGCGGGTGCTGCGGAGCCGGCTGCGCCTGCTCGGCCCGGTGCATCTCGACACCGCCGTGTCGCGGCACCGGCTGGCGAGCGTCCTGCACGACATCGGACGGCTGAACGAGGCGATCGCCGAGTACCGCGCCGCGTACGACATCTACTCCGAACTGCTCGGCGCCGGCAGCCCGTTCGCCCGCGCCTCGGCCAGCGACCTCGCGATGGCCGAGCGGGCCGCGACCCGCCGCTGACCAGCGCGCATCGCACGGTCACCCGGATTGTCGTACCCGACCGGCATGCTGTTGATCGTGGACGTTCTGTTGCTGTTCGTCGGTATCGCGATCGGTGTCGCGCTCGGGTGGTTCGCGGCCCGGTCGCGGGCCAGTTCCGAGATCGCCCGGCTCGATGCCACGTTGCAGGCCACCCGCGAGGGGGAGGCCCGGCTGGAACAGTCCCTGCGCACGCTCACCTACGAGGCCACCGAGCAGTCCCAGGCCGCGGTCGCCGAGGCGGTGGCGCCGCTGCACGACGTGCTGGCCCGGTACGAGCAGCGCGTCGGCCAGCTCGAGCGCGACCGGGTGGGTGCCTACGAGTCGCTCCGCGAGCAGGTGCGGGCGATGTCGGAGGTGTCCGGTCAACTCCGGGTCGAAACCAGCCAGCTCGTCGCGGCCCTGCGCGCGCCGCAGGTGCGCGGGCGGTGGGGCGAGCACCAGTTGCGCCGCATCGTCGAGGCCGCCGGCATGCTCGAGCACTGCGACTTCTCCGAGCAGGTCAGCGGCGTCACCGATGCCGGCGGTGTCCGGCCCGATCTGGTGGTGCGGCTGCACGGCGGGCGCCAGGTGGTCGTCGACGCGAAGGTGCCGTTCGAGGGCTACCTCGCCGCGATGGAGGCCGACGACGACATCCGGCGCGACCACCACCTGCTGCAGCACGCCCGCCAGCTCCGGGCGCACGTCGACCAGTTGTCGGCCAAGAACTACTGGGTGGCGTTCGAGCCGTCGCCCGAGTTCGTGGTGCTGTTCATCCCCGCCGATCCGTTCCTCGACGCCGCGATCAAGCGCGAGCCCACGCTGCTCGAGTACGCGTTCGCCCGCAACGTCGTGCTGGCCACGCCGTCGACCCTGGTGGCGCTGCTGCGCACGGTGGCCTACGCGTGGCGGCAGGAGGCGCTGGCCCGCAACGCGATCTCGGTGCACGCGCTGGCCCGCGAGCTCTACGGGCGCCTGTCGACGATGGGCGACCATCTCGCGAAGGTCGGCACGTCGCTGGGCGCGTCGGTCACGGCGTACAACAAGGCGATCGGCTCGTTGGAGGCGCGGGTGCTGGTCAGCGCCAGGCGGCTGGCCGATCTCGGTGTGTCGAGCACCGAGCTGACCACGCCCGAACAGGTGGAGGTGGCACCGCGGGCGTTGCAGGCACCCGAACTGGTCGACAGCGAGTACGAGGCGTTGCTCGGTGACCCGCCGGCGTACTAGATCAAGCCTGGGCCGCCGCGCGGGCCGCCTCCGCGGCCTTCATGTCGCGCTTGAGCTCCTGCGGCAGCGAGAACGTCAACCGCTCCTGCGCCGTGGTCACCTCCGACACGTCGGTGAAGCCGCGCTCGACCAGCCAGTCGAGCACCTCCATCACCAGTTCCTCGGGAACCGAGGCGCCGGAGCTCACGCCGACGGTCTGGGCGCCAGCCACCCACGCCTCGTCGATCTCGTGGGCGAAGTCGATCAGGTGGCCGGCCCGGGCACCGGCGGCGATCGCCACCTCGACCATGCGCACCGAGTTCGACGAGTTCTTCGAGCCGACCACGAGCATCACGTCGCACTCGGGTGCGATCTCCTTCACCACCTGCTGGCGGTTCTGGGTGGCGTAGCAGATGTCGTCGCTGGGCGGCGACTGCAGCAGCGGCAGCCGCTGCTTGAGCTTGTGCACGGTCTGCATCGTCTCGTCGACCGAGAGCGTCGTCTGCGAGAGCCACACGACCTTGCTCGGGTCGCGCACCTGCACCTTGTCGACGCTGTCGGGCCCGTCGACGAGTTGGATGTGCGCCGGCGCCTCGCCGGTGGTGCCGACGACCTCTTCGTGCCCCTCGTGCCCGATGAGCAGAATGTCGTAGTCGTCGGCCGCGAACCGGCGGGCCTCCACGTGCACCTTCGTCACCAGCGGACAGGTGGCGTCGATCGCCTTCAGCGAGCGCGCCTTCGCCTGCTCGTGCACCTCGGGTGCCACGCCGTGCGCCGAGAACACGACGATGGAGCCCTCGGGCACCTCTTCGTTCTCGTCCACGAAGATCGCGCCGCGGTTCCGCAGCGTGTTGACCACGTGCTTGTTGTGCACGATCTCCTTGCGCACGTACACCGGCGGCCCGTACAGCTCGAGCGCCTTCTCGACCGTCTGAACGGCCCGGTCGACCCCGGCACAGTAGCCACGGGGCTTGGCGAGCAGCACACGCTTGGGAGAAGTCACGCCCGCCATGGTACCGGCCGGTGGGCGGCCTTCAAGATCACAAAGATAGGGTGGACGCGTGGCTGAAGCGACCGCTGAGGAACCGTGGCCGGTTCGCGTTGTCAGCCAGAAGATCGGCGCCTGGATCGGCCGCCTCGGCTGGGTCTGGGTCGACGGGCAGGTGGCGCAGATCACCCGCCGCCCGGGCACCAGCACGGTGTTCATCACGCTGCGTGACCCGTCCGCCGATCTCAGCCTGACCCTCACGACGAACCGCGACGTGCTCGACTCCGGCGCGCCGAACCTCGACAACGGCGCACGCATCGTCGCCCACGCCAAGCCCGACTTCTACCCCGGCCGCGGCACGCTCAGCCTGCGCGCCGACGAGATCCGCCAGGTCGGCATCGGCGAGCTGCTCGCCCGCATCGAGCAGCTGAAGAAGCATCTCGCCGCCGAAGGGCTGTTCGACCCGACGCGCAAGCGGCGGCCGCCGTTCCTCCCCCGCCGCATCGGGCTGGTCACCGGGCGGGCCAGCGCCGCCGAGCGCGACGTGCTCACCAACGCCCGCCGCCGCTGGCCGGCCATCGACTTCCGGGTGATCAACGTCGCCGTGCAGGGCGCCACCGCCGTGCCCGAGATGATCAACGCGCTGCGCCTGCTCGACGCCGACGACACGATCGACGTGATCGTGCTCGCCCGGGGCGGCGGCTCCACCGAAGACCTGCTGCCGTTCTCCGACGAGGCGCTGTGCCGGGCGGTGTTCGCCTGCCGCACGCCGGTCGTGTCGGCGGTCGGCCACGAGGAGGACACGCCGCTGGTCGACTACGTGGCCGACGCCCGCGCGTCGACGCCCACCGACGCCGCGAAGCGCCTCGTGCCCGACCTGCGCGACGAACTCAGGCTGATCGACCAGGCCCGCTACCGGCTGCGGCGCGCTCTCAAGCACACGATCGACCGGGAACAACATCGACTGGACGGAATACGGAGCCGGCCGTCACTGGCCAAGCCGCACGCGATGCTCGACCAGCACCAGACCGACGTCGCGAACCTGCGCGACCGGGCCGCGCGCTGCCTGCGTCACCGGCTCGACCGCGCCGACGACGGCCTGAACCACACGACGGCCCGGCTGCGTGCCCTCTCCCCCGCCGCGACGATGCAGCGCGGCTACGCGATCGTGCAGCGGGCCGACGGCTCCGTCGTGCGCGCGCCGGCGGAGGTCGCCGCCGGCGATCCGCTGCGGATCAGGCTGGCCGGCGGCGAGATCCACGCGACCGTCTCCGAGGAGGACGCATGACGACGGAGCTGACCTACGAAGAGGCCCGCACCGAGCTGGCCGGCGTGGTCGAGAAGCTGGAGGCCGGCGGGGCGACGCTGGAGCAGTCGCTCGCGCTGTGGGAACGCGGCGAGGAGCTCGCCGCGATCTGCCAGCGCTGGCTCGACGCCGCCCGCGCCAGGTTGGACGGCCCTACTTCAGCGAGCGGATGAACTCCCGCATCTCCGCTTCCTTGGCCTTGCCGGTGACGATCACCGTGCGCTCGGCGTCCTGGTACACGTACGCCGTCTCGCCGTTGCGGGCGTTGTAGACCTGCCACTGCCGGCCACCCTCCTCGACCGACGCGCCGGTGGATGCCGCGTCGGGGCCGAGCTCGCGGGTGATCAGCGTCGCCGGAAGGATGTCGCTCTCGATCAGCTGGAGCGCGCCGTCGTCGGGGCTGCGCCAGCCGACGCGCAGCGTCGCGCCGCCCGAGTGCGGCTGGTAGTCGGCGCTGACCGACTTCCAGTCGTCCGACAGCCCCGTCGGCTCCAGTACCGGGAACTCCTTGGCGTCGCGCGCCTCCTCGTACGCCGGGCCGGCGTCGACCGTCGCCGTCCCGTCGCCGCCCAGGCACCGGTACAGGCCGAACAGCGTGAACACCACGACGAGCAGCACGCCGATCGAGATGACCATGTCGCGTGGGCGCCGGCCCAACCGCTGGGCCACCGCCGTGGCGGCCGGCTCGTGCGGGTTCAGCAGCCCGGTCTCCTCGACCTCCCGGGCGCCGTCGTCAAGGTCGTCGTCGTCGACGGGATCGTCGGCGGTCGCGACCGCCGCGGGCTCGCCGTAGTTCGGCAGCGGACCGTCTGCGGAAACAGGCGGCAGCGGCGCCAGATCAGGGTCGGTGGAGTCGGGGCGCCGCGGTGCGTGCCGACCGGACTCATCGGGCCCAGGGCTCGAAGTCACGAGGCCATCTTCGGTGTATGGCCGCAACGGTCGCAAGCCGACCCCCACCCGAACGACCGTTCAACGCGCTGACGTGGAAAAATGAGCGGATGGCCAGCCCCGTTCGCAATCCGCAGGATCTCGACCGCAACCTGGCTCTCGACCTGGTCCGGGTCACCGAGGCCGCCGCGATGGCCGCCGGGCGGTGGGTGGGCCGGGGCGACAAGGAGGGCGGCGACGGGGCGGCCGTCGACGCGATGCGGCGACTGATCAACTCGGTGCCGATGAAGGGCGTCGTGGTCATCGGCGAGGGCGAGAAGGACAACGCGCCGATGCTGTTCAACGGCGAGGAGGTCGGCGACGGCACCGGTCCCGAGGTCGACGTCGCGGTCGACCCGATCGACGGCACCACGCTGATGAGCAAGGGCATGCCGAACGCCCTCGCCGTACTGGCGGTGGCCGAACGCGGCACGATGTTCGACCCGTCCGCGGTCTTCTACATGGAGAAGCTCGCCGTCGGGCCCGACTGCGCCGACGTCATCGACATCGACGCGGGCGTGGTCGAGAACCTGCGCCGGATCGCGAAGGTCAAGCGGTCGAGCATCTCCGACGTCACCGTATGCATCCTCGACCGGCCGCGGCACGCCGACCTGATCAAGGAGGTGCGCGGCACCGGCGCCCGCATCCAGTTCATCTCCGACGGCGACATCGCCGGCTCGATCAGCGCGGCCCGCGAGACCAGCGACGTCGACGTGCTGATGGGCATCGGCGGCACGCCCGAGGGCATCGTCTCGGCGTGCGCGCTGAAGTGCATGGGTGGCGCCATCCAGACCAAGCTCTGGCCGCGCGACGCCGCCGAGCGCGAGAAGGCGCTGGCCGCCGGCCACGACCTCGACCGCGTTCTCGCCACCGACGAGCTGGTGCGCGGCGACAACATGTTCTTCTGCGCCACCGGCGTCACCAGCGGCGACCTGCTGCGCGGCGTCCGCTACCGGTCGGGTGGCGCGTACACGCAGTCGATCGTCATGCGGTCGAAGAGCGGCACGATCCGGGTCATCGACTCGTTCCACCGGCTGGAGAAGCTGGCGCTGTACTCGAGCGTCAACTTCGACGGCGGTCCCCTCGAGGTTTGAGCGCGAGCACAAAGCGCACCGCGGGCCTCGCCCTCGCGCTCCTCGGCGGGGTCTCGCTGGCCTCGCAGTCGCGGATCAACGGTGAGCTGGGCAGCCGGCTCGGCGACGGGGTCGCCGCCG
Source organism: Virgisporangium aurantiacum (assembly GCF_016863635.1). Taxonomy (GTDB): domain Bacteria; phylum Actinomycetota; class Actinomycetes; order Mycobacteriales; family Micromonosporaceae; genus Virgisporangium; species Virgisporangium aurantiacum. The sequence continues at coordinate 30,121 of NZ_BOPG01000007.1, forward strand.
CGCTCGTGTCGTTCGGGTCGGGGTTCGTCGTGCTCGCGGCGGCGGCGATCGCGCTGCCCGCCGGCCGTCGCGGGGTCAAAGCGCTCGGTGACGCGCTGAGCGTCCACAAGCTGCGCTGGTGGCAGTGCGTCGGCGGGGTGAGCGGCGGCTACTTCGTGGCGATGCAGGGTCTCACGGTGTCGATGATCGGCCTGGCCGTGTTCACGGTCGCGGCGATCTCCGGGCAGGTCGGCAGCAGCCTGCTGGTCGACCGCGCCGGCCTCGGTCCGGGTGGCCCGCGGCCGGTGACGGCCACCCGGCTGGTGGCGGCGGCGCTCGCGGTGGTCGCGGTGGTGGTCGCGGTCGCCGACCGGGTCGGTTCGCCAGGGGCTTTGGGACTCGCTGCGCTGCCGGCCGTTGGCGGCGTGGCCGTCGCGTGGCAACAGGCGATGAACGGACGCGTGCAGGCGGCCGCGGGCGCGCAGACCGCCACGTTTCTGAACTTCTCGATGGGCTTCCTGACGCTCGTGATCGTCTACTCGGTGCTGGGGCCGCTGCGCGGGTTGCCGTCCCGGTGGCCCGCGGAGTGGTGGCTCTACACCGGCGGCCTGCTCGGCATCCTGTTCGTGCTCGCCTCGGTGGTGGTCGTACGCACGGTCGGGGTCCTGATGCTCGGGCTCGGGTCGATCGCCGGGCAGGTGCTCGCGTCGCTGGCGTTCGACGTGATCGTCCCGGCCAGCGGCGACCACCTGGCCGCCAACACCGTGGCCGGCGCGTTGTTGATGCTGCTGGCGGTGGCGGTCGCCGCTCGGTGAGGGCTTTTGTCGTACCTGTGGCGTAGCGTCCGTCGAATGGTGGAGATCCGGGCGGTCGACGCCTCCTGCCACGACGCGGTGGCGGAGCTGTTCACCGCGAACAACACGGTCGCCGGCTGCGGCTGCATGTACTTCGTTCTGCCGAACAAGGAGTTCTCGGCCGGTTGGCACAACCGCGCCAACCGCGACCGGCTGCTCGCCGAGCTCTCCGAGCGCCCGCCCATCGCGCTGGTGGCGTACTCCGGCGGCCGCGCGGTCGGCTGGTGCGCGGCCGGTCCCCGGGAGCGCTACGCGCGGGTGCTCCGGTCGCCGCTGATGAAGGCCCGCGAGCCGGCCGAAGACGGCGCGGTGTGGTTCCTGCCGTGCCTGTTCGTGCGGGCCGGCGAGCGCCGCAAGGGCGTGGCCGCCGAGTTGCTGGCCGCGGCGGTCGGCGTCGCCCGCGAGCACGGCGCCACGGCGGTCGAGGGCTTCCCGTACGTGGGCGGCGAGAAGCGGGCCACCGGCGAGGCCTACATCGGCACCGAGGCGATGTTCGCCGCCGCCGGCTTCACGCTCCGCGCCCGGCCGTCGGCCAAGCGCGTGATCATGCGGGTCGACTTCTAGGCTTTCAGCCGGCGTCGGAGGAGTGGCCCGGGAACAGGTGCGCGGCCGGGTCGATCGCGATCGCCGCGTTGTTCACGGCCGTGGCCGCCTCGCCGAAGCCCACCGCGATCAGCCGCACCTTGCCCGGGTAATCGCTGATGTCGCCGGCGGCGAACACCCGCGGCAGGTTCGTGGCCGTGGTCGAGTCGACCTTGATGTGGCGCTTGTCGAGGTCGAGGCCCCAGTCGACGAGCGGGCCGAGGTCGGCGGTGAAGCCGAGCGCGGCCACCACCGTGTCGGCCGGCAGCAGCCGCGGCGCGCCGTCGCCCTTCACGGTGACCTCGACGCCGCTGACGCTCTCCGTCCCGTGCAACCGCTCCACCTGCGCGTTGACGATGATCTCGACGGGCAGCGCCTGTACCCGGGCCACCGTCGACGCGTGCGCCCGGAACCGGTCGCGCCGGTGCACCAGGGTCACCGAGCGGGCCAGCGGCTGCAACGCCAGCGCCCAGTCGAACGCCGAGTCACCCCCGCCGACGATCACCACGTGGTGGCCGGCCAGGTCGTCGAGATGCGGCACGAAGTAGCAGACGCCGGTGCCGGTGAACCCGGCCGCGCACGGCAGCGGGCGGGCGCTGAAGCTCCCCAGCCCACCGGTGATGATCACCGACCCGCAGTTCAGCAGCGTGCCGTCGGACAGCCCGAGCACCGGCTTGCCGTCGAGGTGGTCGATCGTGTCGGCCCGCACCCCGAGCAGGTAGCCGGGGTTGAACTGGGCGGCCTGCTCGACGAGGTTCGTCACCAGGTCGCGGCCGCGGATGGCGGGGAAGCCGGCGACGTCGAAAATCATCTTCTCCGGGTACATCGCGGTGACCTGGCCGCCCGGCTCGGGCAGCGCGTCGATCACCACCGTCGAGAGGCCCCGGAACCCGGCGTAGTACGCGGCGAACAGGCCGGTCGGGCCGGCTCCGACGATCGCGAGGTCGACGTCACGCATGCCGACACACCTCTACACTTCGACTTCCGCGCGCTTCCGCCACCGCAACCGGCTCAGGAATCCGGGCCCCTGGCTGCGCCGGCGGAACATGATCGCGGCGATCGCCCCGCCGATGAAGCCGAACAGGTGCCCCTGCCACGAGATCCGCTCGTCGGTGGGCAGCACGCCGAGCAGCGACCAGCCGTACAGCAGCGCGATCAGCAGCCCCACCGCGATGTTCCACCAGCTGTGCTCGACCAGTCCGCGCGTCAACAGCACCGCCAGGTAACCGAAGATCACCCCGCTGGCGCCGACGGTGACCGTGTCGGTCGGGCTGAAGAACCACACCCCGACGCCGCTGACCAACGCGATCAGGATCGTCGACGCGATGAACCGGCTGCCGCCGGCGGCGAGGACGAACGTGCCCATCAGGATCAGCGGGATGCTGTTGCCGACGAGGTGGGTGTAGTCGACGTGCAGCAGCGGCGCGAACACGATGCCGTCGAGCCCGGCCGCGTTGCGGGGCTGGATGCCGCCGGCCTGGTCGAGCCGGCCGTCGAGCTGCATGTCGACCAGTTCGATCACGAAGAGGATCGGGACGAACGCGCACATGGCCACGAAGGCCTTGCCGATCGACGCATAGAACGCCTCGGTGCCGAACCTGGAGGCGTCGGACTGGGTGAAATCGGCCGCGGTCACGTAGAGATAGTTAGCAGTACGTCAGGCGATCCGCAAAGCAGAGCGGGGCGGACCTCCGGTCCGCCCCGCTTTGTGCGTTTTCGCTAGTACCAGCCGGTGTTCTGCGAGTGGTTCCACGCGGAACACGGGCTGCCGTACCGGTCCTTGATGTACCCGAGGCCCCACTTGATCTGGGTCGCCGGGTTGGTCATGTAGTCGCCACCGGCGCTGGCCATCTTGCCGGGCGGCAACGCCTGCGCGATGCCGTACGCACCGGAGCTGGGGTTACGAGCCTTCTCGTTCCACTGGCTCTCCTTCGTCCACAGCTTCTCCAGGCACCCCACCTGCTGGAGGTCGTAGCCGGCGGCGAGCGTCATCGAGCAACCCGTCTTGCGGTTGCCGCTGTAGACGTTGCACGAGGCGGGTGCCGGCGGAGCGGTGACGCCGGGCTTGCCCGTCGGGCTCTTGGACCCCGACGCCGACGCGCTGGGCGACTTCTTCGCCTGCTCCGCCGCCGCGACGGCGGCCTCGTCGGCCTTGCGCTGCGCGGTGTCCCGCGCGGCCCGTTCGGCCTCGGCCCGCTCCGCGTCCTGCCGCTCGAGATCGGCCACGTTGAGCGGCCGGGAGTTCGCGGCGTTGTTGGCGCTGGCGGGTTGCCGGGCAGGACCGTCGGCGGCTACCGCGACTCCACCGGCGACGCCCCCGACGAGGACCAGCGCACCGAGCGAGCGGTAGAGGCCGGCGCGGTTCCACAGCCGGATCACAAACAGGTTCCCTTCGTCGGGGACAAGGCGTCCGGACCCGATGCACGGCAACTGACCGTGACCGGGTCCGGCGGGCAGATCGGCCACCGAGTTCCCGACCGATCGACGGAGCCACCCACAGGGGCGGGCAGATCCGTCGAACACCATTACGTAGAGAACCCTCAGGTCGCGAGTTGACCTGAGGGTTCTGTGATTCATGTCACGCTATCAATATGGTCGAAAACAGGAAATTTACGGCGAGAACGAGTCGTCCTCCAGAAGATCGGTGACCACCTCGGCGATCGCGGAGCGTTCCGATCTCGTCAACGTGACGTGAGCGAAAAGCGGATGCCCCTTCATCACTTCGATGACGGCGGCGATTCCGTCGTAACGGCCCACGCGCAGATTGTCACGCTGAGCAACATCGTGGGTGAGAACGACCTTGGACCCGGTGCCGATGCGCGACAGCACAGTGAGGAGCACGCCGCGTTCGAGCGACTGCGCCTCGTCGACGATCACGAATGCGTCGTGCAGGCTCCGGCCGCGGATGTGGGTGAGCGGAAGCACCTCCAGCATCCCGCGGGCGGCCACCTCCTCCAGCACGTTGTCGTGCACCACGGCGCCCAGCGTGTCGAAGACGGCCTGCGCCCACGGCGCCATCTTCTCGGCCGCGTCACCCGGCAGGTAGCCGAGTTCCTGGCCGCCCACCGCGTACAGCGGGCGGAAGACCACGACCTTCTTGTGCTTGCGCCGCTCCATGACCAGTTCCAGGCCCGCGCACAGGGCCAGCGCCGACTTGCCGGTGCCGGCCTTCCCGCCGAGCGACACGATGCCGATCGTCTCGTCGAGCAGCAGGTCGAGGGCGACCCGCTGTTCGGCCGAGCGGCCCCGCAGCCCGAACGTGTCGCGGTCGGTCCGCACCAACCGCACCGTCTTGTCGACGCCCAGCCGCCCCAGTGCCGACCCGTTGTTCGACTGCAGCACCAGGCCGGTGTGCACGGGCAGGTCCAACGCCGCCGGCACGTCGAGCGCCTCACCGGCGTACAGCTGCTTCACGTCGTCCTCGGTGACCGTGACCTCGACCATGCCGGTCCACGTCGGGTCGGTGACCGGCGTCTGCCGGTACTCGTCCGCCCGGAGGCCCACCGCGGCGGCCTTGACCCGCAACGGCATGTCCTTGGTGACGAGCGTGACGTCACGACCCTCCGCCGCGAGACCGAGCGCGACGGTGAGGATGCGCGCGTCGTTCGTCTCGTTGCGGTAGCCCAACGGCAGCGCCGACGGATCGGCGTGGTTGAGCTCGACGCGCAGCGTGCCGCCCACCTCGTTGATCGGCACCGGCTGGTCGAGCCGGAGGTGCTTGACCCGCAGTTCGTCGAGGAAGCGCAGCGAGCGCCGCGCGAACCAACCGAGTTCCGGATGGTGGCGCTTGGCCTCCACCTCGGAGATGACCACCAGGGGGAGCACCACTTCGTGCTCGTCGAAGCGCTGGAACGCGCCCGGATCAGACAGGAGGACCGACGTGTCGAGAACGATCGTGCGCCGGGCTGGAGCGGGCTCGCTGTCGGTGGCGGCCGCGCGGGCGCGGGAACGGGTCCTCTTCACCGGCGCTGTTGCCGGCGACGACGACGGGGCGGAGGCCTGCTGCGGGACGCTGCCCCGCGAGCTGGAACGACGAACGGTCACAGGGCATCTCCGGCGGACGGGCACCCCCGGCCCACGTCTTGCTGCCACCGGCACCCCGGCGCGGGAGGCGGGTGCGCTTCCCGCGTTTCGTGGTACAGCTTGAGCCGCACATCATGACCCCGGAGCCTGCCGGGCGGACCCGGAAAACCCGGCTCCGCACCACAGACGCTAACCCCTGGGAATCGCTTCGGCCAGCCGCAACGCTGGTGCAGGTCAGGTGCCGAATCGGCGCTGGCGGTTGGCATACGAACGCAACGCCCGGAGAAAGTCGGTGCGGCGGAACTCGGGCCAGTAGGCGTCGCAGAAGTAGTACTCCGAGTTTGCGCTCTGCCACAGCATGAATCCGGAGAGTCGCAGCTCGCCGCTCGTGCGGATGAGCAGGTCGGGATCGGGCTGCCCACGCGTGTAGAGATGGTCCGCGATGTGGTCGGCGTCGATGATCTCGGCCAGGTCCTCGATCGACGTGCCCCTGGCGGCGTGCTCGAACAGCAGCGAGCGCACCGCGTCGGTGATCTCCTGCCGGCCGCCGTAGCCCACCGCGATGTTCACCTGCGCGCCACCCGATCGGGTGAGCGTGTCGGCCTGCGCCGTCTTGAGCACCTCCGCGGTGGCGGCGGGCAGCAGGTCGAGGGCGCCGACGATCTTCAGCCGCCACGGGTTCCCGGCTGCGGCCAGCTCGGTCGCCAGGTTCTCGATGACGCGCAGTAGCGGGTCGAGCTCGGCGGCCGGCCGGGACAGGTTGTCGGTCGACAGCAACCAGAGGGTGACGTGGTCGACGCCCGCCTCGTCGCACCAGCGCACGAGGTCCTTGGTGCGCTCGGCACCGGCCAGGTACCAGTCGTCGGGGTCAGCGAAACCCTGGTCGCGGGCCCAGCGTCGGTTCCCGTCGCACATGACGCCCACATGACGCGGCAGCGGCCGGCCGCTCAGGGAATCGAGCAGCCGTCGCTCGTACACGGCATAGAGGACGTCACGGATCCGGGCGCGCAGGCTCACGGAACGAGGCTAGCCAGCGGCCCGTCGGGAGCCGCTGGTCTGCACAGTTTCTTCGCAACTACTCCACGCCGAGGCGCGCCTTCAGCGCGTCGAGCTCCGCCCACAGAACGCCGGGAAGCTTGTCGCCGAACTTGGTGAACCACTCGGTGACCTGGGGAATTTCGGCCCGCCACTCGTCGGCGTCGACGTTCAGCACGGCCGCGAGGTCGGCCGGGTCGAGGTCGAGACCGTCGACGTCGAGGGCGCCGGGCGCGGGCACCATGCCCACGGGCGTCTCCACGGCGTCGGCCCGACCTTCGAGGCGCTGGACGACCCACTTGAGCACCCGCGAGTTCTCGCCGAACCCGGGCCACAGGAAGCGGCCGTCGTCGCCGCGCCGGAACCAGTTGACGTAGAAGATCTTCGGCAGCTTCTTGTCGGCGGCACCGTCTCCGGCGCCCTTGCCCATGGCGATCCAGTGCCCGAAGTAGTCGCCGGCGTTGTAGCCGATGAACGGCAGCATCGCCATCGGGTCGCGCCGGACGACGCCGACCTTGCCGGCCGCGGCGGCGGTGGTCTCCGACGACAGCGTGGCGCCCAGGTACACGCCGTGCACCCAGTCGCGGGCCTCGGTGACCAGCGGGATCGTGTCGCGGCGGCGGCCGCCGAACAGGATCGCGTCGATCGGCACGCCCTTGGGGTCGTCGTACTCGGGCGCGAGGATCGGGCACTGGCTGATCGGGGTGCAGAACCGCGAGTTCGGGTGGCTCGACAACTCGTCCGAGTCGGGCGTCCAGTCCTCGCCCTTCCAGTCGGTGAGGTGCGCGGGCGGGTCACCCATGCCCTCCCACCAGATGTCGCCGTCGTCGGTGAGCGCGACGTTGGTGAACACCGAGTTGCCCTTGGCGAGCGTGCGCATCGCGTTGGGGTTGGTCTTCCAGTCGGTGCCGGGCGCGACGCCGAACAGGCCGTACTCGGGGTTGGTGGCGTAGAGGCGGCCGTCGTCGCCGAAGCGCATCCACGCGATGTCGTCGCCGAGCGTCTCGACCTTCCAGCCGGGGACGGTCGGCTCCAGCATGGCCAGGTTGGTCTTGCCGCAGGCCGACGGGAACGCCGCCGCCACGTAGTAGGTCTTCTGCTCCGGCGAGGTCAGCTTCATGATCAGCATGTGCTCGGCCAGCCAGCCCTCGTCGCGGGCCATGGCGCTCGCGATGCGCAGCGAGTAGCACTTCTTGCCCAGCAGCGAGTTGCCGCCGTACCCCGACCCGTAGCTCCAGATCTCGCGGGTCTCCGGGAAGTGCGAGATGTACTTCGTCTCGTTGCACGGCCACGCGACGTCGGTCTCACCCGGTTCCAGCGGTGCGCCCAGGGAGTGCAGGCACGGCACGAACTCCGCCGCGTCACCCATCTTCGCCAGCACTTCCGTGCCCATGCGCGTCATGATCCGCATGCTGGTGACGACGTACGGGCTGTCGGTGATCTCGACGCCGAACATCGGGGCGGGCGCGTCGAGCGGACCCATGCAGAACGGGATGACGTACATCGTCCGCCCGCGCATCGACCCGCGGTACAGGTCGGTCATGACCCGTTTCATCTCGGCCGGTGCCAGCCAGTTGTTGGTCGGGCCGGCGTCGGCCTCGTCGACCGAGCAGATGAACGTGCGCTCCTCGACCCGCGCCACGTCGGTGGGGTCGGTACGGGCCCAGAACGAGTTGGGCCGTTTCTCCTCGTTGAGCCGCACGAGCGTGCCGGCGGCGACGAGGTCGTCGGTCAGGCGTCGCCACTCGTCGCTGGAGCCGTCGCACCAGACCACGGAGTCGGGGGTGGTGAGTTCGGCGACCTCGCGCACCCAGGTGAGCAACTTGGCATGGCTGGTGGGGGCTTGATCAAGCCCCGCAACGGTGGCCGGAGCGGACATGGGCATCTCCTTGCGGTCGGCTTGCCTGTCGCAGACCCGGTGGCCGAGGACCCGTCATGCTGTTCGCGTTGGGGAGGATGCAGCAGCCCTGCCGAGCCGTTGGGTGTGGCGCGACAGTTGGGTCGTTTAGGGGTTGCCTCAGCGTAAGCCGACGTTAACGAGACGGCAGCCGACGTCCCTTGTGAAAATTTGCACAAGACGTCAATCTTTTCACGTACGACGCGCAGAGCAGCACGTTTATCCCGTGCAACACGCAGTTCTGCGCACGCTTTCAAGATCCGCATCGTGGGCGCGGTGATCTTGACGGTCCCGGCCATCACCCCTCAAGATCAAAGTGGACGCGTGCCGCGGCCGGCAGCATGCGACCCCGCCCACTACGCTCGTACGCGTGTCGACCACTACAACGCCCGGAAGCGGCGATGAACCCGACGCCGCCTCACATTCGGTCGACAGCACGTCGGCGGCGATCGAGGTCGCCGAGGCGGCCAGCGAACTCGACGAGGCGGTCCACGCACCCGGCGCCGAGCAGCCGGAAACCCGGCCGGGCCTCCGCGGCCTCTACGACCGGTTCGCCCATCTGATCCATGAACTGGGCAAATTCGGCGCCGTCGGCATGGTTGCCTTTGTGATTGACGTCGCAATCTTCAATTTGCTCCGCCAGGCGGGGGTCGAGTCACTCACCAGCGCGGCGATCTCCATGGCGGTCGCCGCCACCGCCGCGTTCATCGGAAACCGCTTCTGGACCTGGCGCGATCGCGAACGGTCCGGGCTGCGCCGCGAGTACACGCTGTACTTCATCTTCAACGCGGTCGGCCTGCTGATCGCGTTGACCTGCCTCGCGATCAGCACGTATGGACTCGGAGCGATCTGGCCGGTGTTCACCGAGCCACTCGCCGAGAACATCTCGAAACAGATCGTGGGCGGTGCGCTCGGTACGGTCTTCCGCTTCTGGAGTTACCGGAACATCGTTTTCCGTACAGCTTCGTAACGGCCCGATAACCGTTTGCACACAAGGGAAGTAACGGCCGCCGGATCGAAATCTCTTTGCGATGCAACGGCTTGCATCGTCACGTACAGTTGCCCAGGTGCTTCCAGCCTCGGTCACTTCGGTCCTGCCCCAGCGGGTGCGTTCACTCGTACCCGAGGTGTCGGCTTTCGCCGTGATCGGCGCCGCGAACTCGGTGCTCTACTTCGTCATCTTCAACGTGACGATGACCATGGGCGCGGTGAAGGCGACGATCCTCGCGAACGCGATCACCACGGCGCTCGCCTATGTCGCGCACCGCTACTGGACCTACCGCGCCTCGGCGAAGACGCAGGTGCGCCGCGAGGCGGTGCTGTTCGTCGGCTTCAATCTCGCCGGCACGTTCATCCAGTCGGGTGTCGTCGGCGTGGCGAAGTACGGCTTCGGCCTGTCCGAGACCACCGACCGCCTCTGGCTCAACGCCGCCACGATGGTCGGCATCGGCCTGGGCATGGTGTTCCGCTTCTGGGCGTACCGCACCCTCGTGTTCCGGCCGCACCCGGCCGACCACGCCGCGCCCACCACCGCCGTCGAGGCGATCGCCGAGGCCTACGAGGAGGAGGCGGAGTTCCAGCAGCTCACCGCCCCCCTCGAAGTCGAACTGAAGGTCAAGCAGCGCTCCGCCCCCGACGGCGAACCCGCCCACCAACGCCCGTAACCCCGCGTCCTCGGCGCCCCCGCGTCCTCGGCGCCCCCGCGTCCTCGGCGCCCCCGCGTCCTCGGCGCCCCCGCGTCCTCGGCGCCCCCGCGTC